>NZ_JBIVKH010000015.1:0-185277 GCF_044750685.1 Streptomyces sp. NPDC088785 | reverse complement strand
GTGGGGTCGTGCGGTACCGCCGCGCACCGGCGGCGCAGTGTGATCGTCACCGACATCGGTACCGATCCGTTCTGGGACGATTTCCGGGAGCTGGCCGACCGGGCGGGGGTGGCGGCCTGCTGGTCCACGCCGATCCTGGCGCGTGACGGCTCGCTGCTGGGCACCTTCGCGATGTACCACCGCACGCCGCGCGCGCCGCGGGAGGCCGACCTCGCGCTGGCCCGGGTCTTCGCGGGCACCGCCGCCCTCGCCATCGAACGCCACCAGGCAGAAGAGGCCCGCCGGGCCGCCGAGGCCCGGGAGAAGGCCGCCCGCGACGATCTCGCCTTCCTCCTGAACGCCAGCACCGTGCTGAGCGCGGGCCTGGACGCCTCTCAGGCCCTGAAGCGGCTGGCCGAGGCCTGCGTGCCCGCACTCGCCCCGCTCTGCGCGGTCGACATGGTCGAGGGCGGACGCGTGCGCCGCGTCGCCACCGCCGCGCCCACCCCGGCGCAGCAGGACCTGCTCGCCTCCCACATCCCCGTCTACGACGCCGCCGACGACGCCGTCTCCCGCGTCCTGGCCTCCGGCACGAGCGAGGTCGCCCGCCGCACCCCCACCGGCCCGGGCCCCTGGCAGGGGCTCGGCGTCACCGGCTACCTGTGCGTGCCCCTCATCGACCGGGGCCACGCCTTCGGCACGGTGACGCTGCTGTCCACGGGCGACCACGCCTTCGACGGCCACACCGTCGCCCTCGCGGAGGAACTCGCGCGGCGCGCCGCCTCCGCCGCCCGCAACGCCCGCCAGTACACCCACCGCGCCGCCCTCGCCCGCGACCTCCAGGCCGGCCTGCTCCTGCCCGGACTGCCCGACGTGCCCGGCGCCGAGGTCGCCACCTACTACCATCCGGCGGGCGAGGGCCTCGACGTCGGCGGCGACTTCTACGACGTCTTCCCCCTCGACGACGGCCGCTGGGCCTTCCTGCTCGGCGACGTCTGCGGCCGGGGCGCCATCGCCGCCACCACCACCGGCCTGGTCCGGCACACCGCCCGCGCCGTCGCCCCCCTCCTGCCGGGCCCCGCCGACGTCGTCAAGGCCGTCAACCGGGCTCTGATCAACCGGCACGGAAGCCACGGCACCGGCTTCGTCACGCTCGTCCACGGCCGGCTCACCCCCACGCCCGACGGCCTGGACATCGAGCTGGTGCGCGCCGGACACACCCTGCCCCTGCACCTGGACCGCCACCGCGGCGTCCGCCCCCTCGACGCGGACGGCGTCCTCCTCGGTGTCGCGGCCGATCCCGACTTCACGCCGCACCGCCTGCACCTGCGCCCCCACGAGAGCCTGGTGCTGTACACGGACGGCATCACCGAGGCACGCAAGGGCGACGAACTCTTCGGCGAGGAGCGCCTGGTCGCCGCGCTGGCCGGCGTCCCGGAACGGCCCGCGGCGCACCAGGTCATCGACGCCGTCACCCAGGCCGTGCACGCCTTCACCGGCGGCCGTGACATCGACGACGACCAGGCGGTCCTCGTCCTGACGGCCACCGGCACCCCGCCGCGTCCCGCGGCGCCGTCCGCGTAGCCGGGCGTCGGGAAGCGGCTACTCGCCGAAGTCGTACACCCGGCCGGTCATGGCGTCGACCTGGTAGAGGGTGACGGGGGCGGGGCCCGGGGCGTCGTCGTCCGTCGCGGGCCCCTGCCAGGTCACCTCCACGAGCCGGTAGGGCTTCAGCGTGCCGTCGAAGTCGTCCGCCTTCACGGCGACGGCCCGGCTCGCGAACGGTGCCCCGGCGTTCCCGTCGGCCCGCAGCCTGGCCGTCACGGCGCGGTCCACCGCCCTCGCGGCCTCGCGGCGGTCGAGTGCGAGCCGGGGGAACTCGGCGCGGACGACACCGCGGGTGACATCGATCCGGGAGACCTGCCCGTCCCGGCCGACCCGGACGTCGAGCCGCCGGGGCATGAGGACGCCCCTGTGCGTCCACCGCCAGGTCGTCGTCCAGCCCGACGGGGCACCGTCGCCGGCGGGCGCGGTCCGCGTCGTCGTCGCACCGTCGGCCCAGGGGTAGCGCTCCCGGGCGTACGTCAGCGCCACCCGCCGTGCTGCGCTCGGGCCTGTCGGTGCTTCCGCCGCGTGCACGGGACAGCCCATGCCGCCGGAGCCGTCCCCGCTCGCCAGCTCGACGCTCAGGTGCTTCCCGCCGGGCCAGGAGAGGCTGCCGTCGCCGAACTCCCGGGAGGCCCCCGCCCGGCGGTCGCGCACCTGGAAGATCACCTGGTCGCACCAGGCGGTCCCGCACGCGTCCTCGTAGACATTGCCGATCGTGTACCGGTCCCCGAAGGCGCCCGTCACCGCGGCGACGACCGCCCTCCTCTGCTCCGCACTCGCCGCCGAGAGGCCGGTGCCGTCCACATGGGTGAAGGACAGCATCGGTCCCGCCACCCCGGTGCCGAGCAGCAGCAGCGCGGCGGCGGCGATCAGCGCGCCCTTCGCCCCGCCCCACGGGACC
Organism: Streptomyces sp. NPDC088785; assembly: GCF_044750685.1. NCBI lineage: Bacteria > Bacillati > Actinomycetota > Actinomycetes > Kitasatosporales > Streptomycetaceae > Streptomyces > Streptomyces sp. NPDC088785. The sequence continues at coordinate 182,789 of NZ_JBIVKH010000015.1, read as the reverse complement.
AGCGACTGCCGCACCGCGAGCACGCCGGTCGCGACGGCGAGCCCCACCAGCCCGCCGGCGATGTTCATCTCGGCGTCCGCGCTGTCGCACACCCGCCCCAGACCGTCGACCGTGGCCTGGGCGAACTCGATGGCCGCGGGCAGGGCGACGACACCGGCCAGGACGGGAAGGGGCCGCCGCACCGCCAGCACGGCGAACGCGCCGACGGGGACCATCATGGCCAGGTTCCAGACGCCCTGCGTGGTGTGGAACGGCTCGGCGAACCGATGGTTGACGACGCACGCGCCGCCGGCGGGCCCGGCGTCCATGAACGTGACGCCGAAGACGCCGGTCAGCGTGCACACCAGCGCAGCCCACCACAGGCCGTGCGGCCGGCCCCGGTGGCGGGCGAGCGCCCACGCCGCGCCGCCGAGCACCAGGGCGGTCAGCGTGCAGACGGCCAGATGGCCGACGTGATGGCGGAAGATCGCTGAGAACACGGAGCGGTCCCTGCCTCGCTCGGATCGGATGAACCGGGCCGCGGGTGGGCCCGGTTGATCAGACGAGGCCGGTGGGACGGCGGTTTCAGAAACGCGGGACGGGAATCCCGCGACCGTGCGGGCGCGCCGGCCGGCTCCGCCGCCGGCGGCAGCGCGGCCGGACCGGCATCAGACGTCCGAGACCGCCACCGGGTGCGCGGGGGTGGGCGGAATGAGGACACGGACGCGTTCGGCGGCACGGGTGAAGCGGACGACCTTCTCGCCCGGCGCGAAGTCCGCGCCCGCGCTGATGCACAGGACGAGCAGGGACCGGTGCAGACGCGTCAGGAGTTCCAGCGGCACCGGGACGGCCGGACGCCCGTCGTAGGTGCTGCCGAGCTGCTGAAGGGTCGAGTGCAGGGCGGCCGAGGTCTCGCAGTTCTTCGTCAGCCCGTACTCCAGGAGCGGGGTGACCTCCGCGAGCAAGGACGCCGGAGCGGGGACGAGGGGGGAGTCGCTGGTCATGAGCGAGGAATATCCCCGCCCGGGGGCGTCGGCAACTCCAGGGCCGCGCACGCGGACGGCCGGCGCCCTCCGCCGGCCGGGACGGCATCCGGCACACACCGGCCGGCCTCCCCCACACGGGTCACCGGGCACACCGTTCAGGAGTACACGAGGACGCAGCGGTTACGTTTCCGGCATGCGCCGACACGATCTGATCATCCTGGGAGCCGGTACCGGAAACGCCCTCGTCGACGAGCGCTTCGCCCATCTGGACGTCGCCCTGGTCTCCGACGGCCCCTTCGGAGGGACCTGCCTCAACGCGGGATGCATCCCGAGCAAGATGCTGGCCGCCACCGCCGACACGGCCGACACGGTCCGCGACGCCGCGCGCTTCGACGTCGACGCACAACTGCGCGGCGTGGACTGGCCGGCCGTCCGCAGCCGCGTCTTCGACCGGCTCGACCGGGCGGCGCGCGAGGGCGAGGAGGGCCGCCGCGAGGACGAGCACATCACGGTGTACCGGGGCACCGCCCGGTTCACCGGCCCGCGCCGGCTGACCGTGCGGACGGAGGACGGGGCCGAGGAGATCACGGCCGACCGCGTCGTCATCGCCGCGGGCGGCCGGCCGGTCGTCCCGGACGTGCTCCAGAAAGCGCGACTGCCCTTCGAGACGTCCGACACCATCATGCGGATCGACGAGGTCCCGGACCGGCTCGTCGTCCTCGGCGGCGGCTACATCGCCGCCGAGCTCGCCCACGTCTTCCACTCGCTCGGCAGCCGGATCACCGTCGTCGAGAAGGCCGACCGGCTGCTCGGCCGACAGCAGGACGAACAGGTCTCGCAGGCCTTCACCGACGCCGTGCGCGGCCGGTGGGACCTGCGCCTGGGCCGCGAACTGACCGCCGTCCGCGGCGCCCCCGGCGCGCTGCTGCTCACCTTGGACGACGGCGCGCAGCTGGAGGCGGACACCCTGCTGGTCGCGGTGGGGCGCCGGCCCAACGGCGACCTGCTCGACCTGGACGCGGCAGGGGTGGAGACGGACGACTCCGGCCGGATCACCGTCGACGAGCGGATGCGCACCACCGCCGAGGGGGTCTGGGCCCTGGGCGACATCTCCACCCCGGTCCCGCTCAAGCACGTCGCGAACCGCGAGGCCGAGATCGTCGCCCACAACCTGCTGCACCCCGACGAGCAGCGCTCCATGCGCTACGACGCCGTGCCCTCGGCCGTCTTCACCCACCCCCAGATCGCCCAGGTCGGCCTCACCGAGCAGGAGGCCCGCGACCAGGGCCTCGACTACGCGGTCGCGGTCCACGACTACGCGGACGTCGCCTACGGCTGGGCCCTGGAGGAGACGCGGGGCTTCTGCAAGGTGCTCGCCGACCGGCGCACCGGGCGCCTGCTGGGCGGCCACCTCCTCGGACCCCAGGCGGCGACCCTCGTGCAGCCCCTGGTCATCGCCCTCACGACCGGCATGACCGCACGGGAGCTGGCGGAGGTGCCCCTGTGGATCCATCCCGCGCTCACCGAGGTCGTCGAGAACGCTCTGCGCGACCTGGACACGCGGCGGTGACCGCCCTCGGGGCGGGGCGCGGCGCCCCTTCGCCGCACGGCCTCCGCGCCTAGCGCGTACGGCGGATCCGCACCGGGCCCCGGACCGTGGCGAGGTCGACGGGCCGGCCGTGCTGGGTGATCTCGACCTCTCCGGCCGCGACGAGCCGGGCCGCGGCCCGGCGGGCCGGCTCCATCAGGTCGCGCCACCCGTCGTCGTCGCCCTCGTACACCGCGCGCGCCGCGTCCGACGGGCAGATGGAGCGCCCGGCGCGCTCGTCGAGGAGCGTCCGGATGGCCCGCTCCAGGCGGCGCTGCGTCGGACCCGACGTGTTCGTCATCCCTCCAGGGTCGCCCCTGCGCAGCCGGCGCGCCCCACGAGGTGCGGTCCGGACCGCGCTACGCGGGCGGCGGGGGGCCGTCCTGGCACGCCGGGCACCAGTACGAGACGCGGTCCTGCTGCCCCAGCGGCTCGGCGCGCCGGATCCTGGCCCCGCAGCGCGGGCAGGGACGCCGCTCGCGGCCGTACACGTACAGCCGTTCCTGCCCGGGGACGCCCGGCGCGGCGCCGGTGGCGCGGGCCGTGGTGGTGCGGCGGTGGGGGTGGTCCTTGTTCGCCTCCAGGAGGCGGTGGGCGGTCGCCACCAGCCGGGGCGCGGTCCCGGCCGGCAGCTCGCCGACGGGGAGCCAGGGGGTGGCGCGGGCCAGGAAGCACAGCTCCGCCTTGTACACGTTGCCGATGCCGGCCAGGTTCCGCTGGTCCAGGAGCGCTTCGCCGAGCGGCCGCGCGGGGTCGGCCGTCAGCCGTCGCTCGGCCTCCGCCGGGTCCCAGTCGGGGCCCAGGAGATCGGGGCCGAGGTGGCCGACGACACCGGACTCGTCCTCGGTCCGGATGAGTTCGAGCACCGGGAGGCGGTAACCGACGGCCGTGTGCTCGGCGTTGGCCAGGACGGCCCGGATCTGGTGATCGGGGCCGCCGGTCCAGCGCCGCCCCGGGGCGTAGACCCGCCACGAGCCGTCCATGCGCAGATGCGAGTGGAGCGTGAAGCCGCCCTCGATCCGCGCGAGGAAGTGCTTGCCCCGCGCGACGACCTCCAGGACGGTGCGGCCCGTGAGGTCGGAGGTGGCGAACCGGGGGACCCGCAGGTCGAAGCGGGTCAGGGCGCGGGATGCGAGAGCGGCGTGCAACTGGCGGGCGCTGTGCCAGACCGTGTCTCCTTCAGGCATGCCCTCATGGTGCCCGCTGCGGGAGCGGGCCACCCCGCACCGTCCGGAGCGGGGTGGCCCGGGCGTGTCGCCGCCCGCGTCGCCGTACGGGCCGCAGGCAGCGCACCGGCTGACCGGCCGCACCCGCCGCCCACCGGGTCAGCGCGAGCGCTGACCCGCGACCAGGCGGTAGAGCAGGAGCACGATGACCGATCCGACGATCGCGGCGATCCACGTCGAGAGGTGGAAGAAGCCGTTGATGGAGTGCACCCCGAAGATCACCTTGCCCAGCCAGCCGCCGAGAAGGCCTCCCACGATTCCGATGAGCATCGTGACGAGACAGCCGCCCGGGTCCTTGCCCGGCGCGAGCGCCTTGGCGATGGCGCCCGCGATGAAGCCGATGAGAATCCAGGCGATGATGCCCACTGTGTGCCCTTTCCTGACCAGGCGCCGACGGGGCTCCACTGCCGTGTCGCCGTCCGCCGGGTGCGCCGTCTTGGTTGTCCGACGACCTACGGATAACCGTTCGCAGGTACTCCATTCGGGACGAAAGTCCCGTCCTTCGTCCCGCCCGCACCCCCTGACCTGCACGGGAGGCGGGCAGCGGCGGGATACTGGCCGCCAGGATCCAGTGCTTCTGCGAACGGGTGTCATCGCGATGAGCGTCAGAACGGTTCTGATCACCGGAACGTCCTCGGGTATCGGCCTCTCCACCGCGGTCGCCGCCGCGCGCGACGGCTGGCGGGTGATCGCCACGATGCGCGACACCACCAGGGCCGGGCCCCTCGGGACGGCCGCCCGCGAGGCGGGCGTCGATCTGGAGGTGCGCGCCCTGGACGTCACCGCCCCTGCCTCCGTCGAGGAGTGCCTGGCGGGACTCGACCGCCTCGACGCGCTCGTCAACAACGCGGGCTCCGGGCACGTGGGGACCCTGGAGCTGGGGAGCGTCGAGGACGTCCGCGCGGTCATGGAGGTCAACTTCTTCGGCGTGCTGCACGTCACGCGCGCGGCCCTGCCCCTGCTGCGGGCGAGCCGGGGACGCGTCGTGACGGTGACCAGCGTCGGGGGAGTGGTCGGGCAGCCCTTCAACGAGGCGTACTGCGCCGCCAAGTTCGCGGTCGAGGGCTTCATGGAGTCCCTGGCGCCGGTCGCGGCCGCCACCGGGGTGTCCGTGAGCGTCGTCGAGCCCGGCGCCGTGGCCAGCGAGTTCGTGAGGAACGTGGGGATCGGCGACCGCGTGCCGGACCCCGAGGGGCCCTACACCGCGGCCCGGGCGGCCTACCTCGAACGCACCCGGGGCGCCTTCGCCGACGCGCAGTCGCCGCAGGACGTCGCCGGGTGCCTGGTGGACCTGCTGGCCGCCGAGCGGCCCGCCTTCCGGGTCCAGACCTCGGACCGGGCGCGCGCCTTCGCCGCCCTGAAGCTCAAGGATCTCGACGGGACGGCGGTCCAGGACCTGACCAGGACGTGGGTCTCCTAGGACCTCCTGCGCGGGGCCGGGACGCTCGGACCCCCTGGGGCCTCCCGCGCGGGGCCGGGAGCGGCGTGCGCCGGTGCCCGGACCGCGCGCCCGCACCAATCCCCTCGCGTCGCGGCTTCGGACTACCCGGTGAGAGCCCGCAACGGCCGGATGCCGGGGCCGAGGGCCGTACGCAGGGGGGACCCATGTTGATCACGCACTCCGCCTGCGCCTCCCCGGGACAGGCGCGCCGGCGGGCCGCCCGGAGCATCGCCGCGGCGGGCCTGGACGTCGACGCCCAAGCGGTGGAGATGGTGGTGGCCGAGCTGATCTCCAACGCCGTACGGCACACGCGCGCGGGGACGTGGAGTCTGCGGATGCACGTCGTCGACGGGGCGCTCGTCGTCGAGGTCACCGACTCCGACCGCCGCGTGCCGCGGGAGCGCACGGGCCGGCACCTGGACGGCCTCGGCGGCTTCGGGCTGGGCATGGTGCGGACGCTGTGCGACCGGGTCGAGACCATCGTGTCGCCCGGCGGCAAGACGATCCGCGCGCGGTGGCCGGTGCCGCAGGACGGTGCGGGAAGCCGCCCCGGCACCGCGTGAGCCGGTACCGGGAGGACCTGAGCCGGTGGTAGCGGGTGGATGGCCGGCGCGACGGGGGCGCGCCGGGTGCGACAGGGGCGGGCCGCCCTCCTGGTTCAGCGGTGCGGATTGCCCTGGTCCGGGTCGTCGTCGGGGGTCTGCCAGCCGGTACCGCGCTGCGCCTCGTCGCTGACGGGACCGGGGACCGCCCCGGGCGTGGTCGGTGACGTACGGCGGGCCGTGCGCCGGCGGCCCGCGAGGAACATGACGATCAGACCGAGGACCACGACGACGCCCACGACGGCGATCAGCAGGGTGGGCCCCACCGAAAGGGCCAGGACAGCTGCGAGGTTGTGAGTGTGCATGACGGACGCGTACCCCGACTCCGGCCGTCCGCCACGTGCGGTCACCGGGATTCCCCCGTCGGCGTACGTGTCACTGAGGTGTGCGCTTTGTGTGGGCGTGTGAAGGCGGCCGGCCGGGGTACCGGGGCGGAGGTCTCCAGGACGGTCACGAGCAGAGCAGGGCGGACTACATGAGCATGACGGCGGTTCACGGTCGGGCGCACACCCCCACCGACGAGACCGAGGCGGGCCTGATCGAGCGCGCGTACGCCGATCCGTACTCGGTGCGGCCCAAGGACGCGCGGGCGATAGGCCGGCACTTCTTCGACCGGCTCGCCCAGCTGGAGGAGGGCACCAGTGAGTACAGCTACGTGCGCAACACGCTGATCGAGATGAACATCTCCCTGGTGCAGTTCGCCGCCTCCCGGTTCAAGCACCGGGGCGCGGAGGAGATGGAGGACATCGTCCAGGTCGGCACGATCGGCCTGATCAAGGCGATCGACCGGTTCGAGCTGACCCGCGAGGTCGAGTTCACCTCCTTCGCCGTGCCGTACATCGTCGGTGAGATCAAGCGCTTCTTCCGCGACACCTCGTGGGCCGTGCACGTGCCGCGCCGGCTCCAGGAGGCGCGGCTGCAACTGTCGCGGGCGACCGAGGAACTGCGCACCCGGCTGGGCCGCATGCCCTCGACCGTCGAGCTGGCCGAGCTGATGCAGCTCGACCCGGCCGAGGTCGCCGAGGCGCAGAAGGCGTCCAACGGCTACAACAGCGTCTCGCTCGACGCCGCCGTCAGCGGCTCCGACGACGAGTCCGACACCATGCTCGCCGACTTCATCGGCATCGACGAGGACCGCTTCGAGCTCGTCGAGAACTTCCACTCCCTCGCGCCGCTGATCGCCGGCCTGGGCGAGCGGGACCGCCGCCTGATCCACCTGCGCTTCGTCGAGGAGCGCACCCAGCAGGAGATCGCCGACGAGCTCGGCTGCTCGCAGATGCACGTCTCCCGCCTGATCTCGCGGCTGATCGCCAGGCTGCGCGCCGGCATCATGGGCGCCGAGTAGCCGTGGACCACGCGGTCGGAGCGGGGCGGAGCGACGGATTTCCGGTGTGCGATACATGTGTGGACATGGCGGGCGCCATCGTGAGGTAGGTATCTGCTCCGCCGCCGCTCCGGGGGCGCATCCGCGCCCCCGGCCCGGCACGAAGACACGACGCACACGACGCACGCGACGCCCCCCACAGGCGTCCACCAGCACACCCGGTCAGGACGATGACGACACCCCCACCCCATCCCGTCCCGCGCTCCTCCTCCCACGCGCCCCATCAGGACGCGACCGTCGTACGCTCCGCCGAGGACGGCGCGACCGTCATCACGGTCAGCGGCCACCTCGAGTGGGACGCCACCGTCCTCGCCGCCCAGCTGCGCAGACCGGCGGCCACGACGGTCGTGGACCTCAGCTCGCTGAAATGGGCCGACTCGGCGCTCTTGAACACCCTCCTCACGGCCCAGCGGGAACTGCGCCGCGAAGAGAGGCAGCTGCTCCTGCGCGGACCTCTGCAACCGGTCGTGCGGCGCCTGTTCGAACTGACCGGCGTCACCTCGTACTTCACCTTCACCCCGGACGTCCGGGGCGCCGACGGCCGGATCCGCTGAGCGCCCGCGGGCGGCCGGCGCCGCCGAGTGGTAGGCCGACGGCGGCGGGGAACACGTCAGGTATGAGGCTATTGACCGCACTGGCGACACCGGCGGACCCGCCGGCGCCGGGAGCGCTGCGCAGCTACGGCCTGGTGGGTACGGGCGTGGCGGCGTCGGCGCTGGTGGGCTCGCTGGCCATCGACCCGGACGACACCTGGTACCGCTCCCTGCGCAAGCCCGCCTGGCAGCCCCCGCCCGCCGCGTTCGGCGCGGTGTGGACGCCCCTGTACCTCTCCCTGGCGGCCGCCGGTGGCCGCGTCCTGCTGCGGGCTCCCGCGCGCGAGCGCCGCCGCTGGACCGGCGCGCTGGCGGTCAACCTCGCCCTGAACACGGCGTTCGGCTGGTCGTTCTTCAAGGCGCGCACCCCGTACGCGGGGCTCGCCGTCACCGCGGCCACGGCGCTCTCGTCGTGGGACCTGGTGCGGCGGGCCGGGCGGCTGGACCGGGGCGCCGCCGTCGCCCTCACCCCCTACGCGTCCTGGTGCACCTTCGCCACCGTGCTCAACGCCGAGATCGCCCGCCGGAACACATGAGCACCACGAGGTGCCGCCCGACGGCGCACACCCCGGCGGCCCGCGCGGGGGTGAGGGTTCGCGCGCATGTGCCCGTGGGGAAACGGGCGCGCCCCGCCCTACAGTGACGGAGTGTCAGCCGTCGCCCGCGGGCGGCGGCGCACACGTGGTTCGTGGATGGTGGCTGCGGCGAGGGAGACTGCTCATGGCCAGTGCGTTTCAGGAGCGCAAGCTCAGGGGGATGTTCACCGCGCTCGACACGGACGGTGACGGCTGCCTGCGGGAGGACGACTTCCGGGCGATGGTCGGCCGCTGGCGGCAACTGCCCCCGGCGGCACCGGGAACCGATCTCGGTACCCGGGTGGAGGCCCTGCTGATGGGATGGTGGGGCGCCCTGCTGGAGGTCGGTGACGCCAACGGGGACGGCACCGTCGACATGGCCGAACTGCTGTCGCTCGTCGACCGGTTGCCCTCCATGGTCGACAGCGTCACGGCGACCGCCGACACGGTCTTCGACGCCGTGGACACCAACGGCGACGGGCGCATCTCCCCGGAGGAGCACCGCCGGCTCGTCGAGACCTGGAACGGCCGGCCGGCCGACGTCGCCGGTGTCTTCGAACTGCTCGACCTGAACGGCGACGGGCACCTCGGACGCGAAGAGTTCGCCACGCTGTGGCGGCAGTTCTGGATCAGCGACGACCCGGCGGCGCCCGGCAACTGGCTGTGCGGAAGGATCCCCGCCTGACCCACGGCGCGACATCCCGGGCGGGGCCCTCCATGCGCCGCGCCGCACCGCCCTCTTCAGAGCTCCGCGGCGGGTTCCTCCGGCGGGGGACCCGTGCGGTGCTCGCGGACCAGGCGCAGGGCCGCCTCGCGGTCCCGCCGTTCCAGCGCGTCCACCAGATCGCGGTGCAGCGCGTACCGGTGGGCGATGGAGTGGTCCAGCGGCTCCTCGCCGGCCGGCAGCACCGCCAGCGTGCGCGACTCGACCAGGTCGAGCAGGTTCGCGTACAGGGAGCTGAGCAGCGCGTTCGGGCTGATCGCCGCGATGGCGGCGTGCAGCCGCCAGTTCGCGTGCACGAACGCGACGGCATCCGCCGTGCCCATGGCCGCCTCCATCGCCGCGATGTGCTCCCTCAGGCCGGCGATGTCCGCAGGCGAGGCGTGCCACAGCGCGTCCTCGATCAGCAGCGGATCCAGGGCGTCACGGATCCGTACGGCGTCGGCGACGTCGCTCCGGCGCGCGTCCAGGGCGAGGACGGAGTTCCCGAGCCGCACCATCGGCGACTGCTCGGCGCTGAACAGACCGCCGCCCGGCCCCGGTTTGACGGTGACCAGTCCCCGTGACTGCAACAGGCGCAGCGCCTCGTTGAAGGTCCCCACCGACACCCCGCACCGGACCCGCAACTCCTCCTTGGTCCCCAGGCGCGCCCCGGCCTCGACGGCGGCGGCCAGCTCCGCCACGTACTCGGCCGCTGCCTCGGCCCGGCCCGCGGAGGCGGGCCGGGCGACGCCGCCGGGCCTTCGCGGCGTACCCGGCGCGCTGTCGGATGTGGTCGGCAAGACGGCTCCCAGCCATTCGGCATATTCATCATGAAGGTCGGCGGACCAAGTATTGACGCGTCCGTCCTCCCCGACGCAACATCGACCTAATCATCATGCTGAATAGCTGTCCCGTCCTCGCGCCGTGCCGTCGTCGTCAGGAGTCCCTCCATGCGCATCGCCAATCTCTCGGGCCGGCTGGCCCTGATCGCCGACGGCCGTGCGATCGACGTCGAACGGGCCAGCAGAGGCGTCTTCGCCGCCGACCCGCAGGCCGTCTACGAGCGCTGGGACGAGTTCCGTGCCTGGGCCGCCGGGGCCCAACTGCCCGCCGGCGCCCCCTTCGAGACCGCCGACCTGGGATCGCCCGCGCCCGCGCCGCGCCAGACGCTGGCGATCGGCCTGAACTACCGGGACCACGCGGCGGAGTCCGGCTTCGCCGCCCCCGACGGCCTGCCGCCGGTGTTCACCAAGTACGTCACCAGCATCAGCGGCCCCGTCACCCGGGTCGCACTGCCGCCGGGCGGCCACACCGACTGGGAGGTCGAACTCGTCGCCGTCATCGGCGCCCGCGCCGAGAAGGTCGCCGAGGCCGACGCCTGGCGCCACGTCGCAGGGCTCGCCGTCGGCCAGGACCTCTCGGAGCGCGTCGCGCAACTGGCGGGCCCCGCGCCCCAGTTCAGCCTCGGCAAGTCCTACCCCGGCTTCGCGCCCATCGGGCCGTGGCTGGTGACCCTGGACGAGTTCGACAACCCCGACGACCTCGAACTGCGGTGCACGGTCAACGGCGAGGAAGTGCAGAAGGGCCACACGCGCGACCTGATCTTCTCCGTGCCCGCGCTGATCGCCGGCCTCTCCGCGGTCCTGCCGCTCCTGCCGGGGGACGTGCTCTTCACCGGCACCCCCGCGGGCGTCGGCCTGGGCCGGGACCCGCAGCGGTTCCTGCGCCCCGGCGACGAACTCGTCTCGACCGTCGAGGGCATCGGCGAACTGCGCCAGACCTTCATCGGCTGACCGGCCGGTCCGACGGACAAGGGAGTCCTCGCATGGCACTGCACCGTCTGGCCTCCATCACCATGGGGGTGCCCGATGTGGCCGAGACCGCCGCGTACTACACCGAGTTCGGCCTCGCCCCCGACGGCGACGGCTGGTTCACCACCCGGGACGCCGGACGCCAGCTGCGGATCGTCCCCGCGCCGACCCGGCGCCTCGTCGAGGTCCGGGTGGGCGTCGACACCCCCGACGACCTGGCCGCGGCCGCCTCCCGGCTGCGGCGGCTCGGCGTCGGGGCCGACGTCACCGCCGCGTCGCTGACCGCCTACGACCGGCCCACCGGCGTACGCGCCGTCCTGGAGGTCGCCCCCCGGCCGGCCCAGGACCCGGTGGCACCCACCGCCTACAACGGACCCGGCCGCGTCGAACGGGCCGGCGCCCGGGCACCCGGCGTCCTGCGCACCCACCGCGTCCGGCCGCGCAAGCTCGGCCACGCGGTGGTCGGCACCCCCGACCTCGACGCCACGACCGCCTTCTTCCGCGACGGCCTGGGCTTTTGGGCCTCCGACTACATCAAGGACCGCGGCGCGTTCCTGCGCTGCTCCACCGATCACCACAACATCCTGGCCCTCGCCGCGCCGGTCACCTTCCTCCACCACTCGTCCTGGCAGGTCGACGACATCGACGAGGTGGGCCGCGGCGCCGCCGCCATGCTGGAGGACCACCCCGAGCGGCACGTCTGGGGGCTGGGCCGGCACCACGCGGGCTCCAACTTCTTCTGGTACCTCAAGGACCCCGCGGGCAACTTCAGCGAGTACTACTCCGACATGGACTGCGTCGTGGACGACCAGCTGTGGACGCCCGAGGTCCTGGAGGGCGCCAAGGGCCTCTTCGCCTGGGGGCCGCCGCCCCCGCCGTCCTTCCTCGCCCCCGACGACCTCGCCGCGCTCATGACCGGCGCGCACAGTGGGTCGAGGTGACCCGCGCGGCAGGACGTCGGGACCCCCGTGCCCGGGCCGACGGCCGCTCCGCGCTGTTCGATTTCCCGCAAAGGCGCGGGCTCTGCGTGTCCCTTTTCGAGGGGTGCCCGGCGAAACCAGCCACACCGGCCGGCTTCCCGCGTTAGCGTCACGCCATCCGAAAGGCGACGGGGAGGTCACGGGTGGGGCTTTCAGGTGGGCGGATCGCGCTGCTTCAGCGGATCGCGGACACGGGACACGAGCCGGACGGCTGGGCCGGACCCGGCTCCGGCCTCGACGCGCGCAGCACGGGTCCCCTGGTCAGAGCAGGGCTGGTGCGCGAGGCGAGCGCGGCGGAGCGGGCGGGGCTCGCGGCGAGAACGGGCCGGCCGGTGCCCTGGGCGGTGCGGCTGACGCACGACGGGCGGGACGTCCTGCTGTACGCGCGCAGGCGTGCCGCACCACCGGTCGGCGCGCCGCCCGAGCCCGGCCTCCAGAAGGTCGCTCTGCACCGCTGCGACCTCGACGTGCTGGAGCGGTTCGTCGCGCTCGACGGGGAGCTGCACGACGGTCCCGCGAAGGACCTGGGCCTCGCGGTGGAGGCGGCGCGGTTCCACCCGCAGTCCAACCGCTGGATCATGTACGTGGACGGCGCGCAGATGCGGTCCATGGCCCGCGCCTTCTACCTCGAACGCCACAGCGGTTCGGCGGCGCCCGCGAACCGGTTCACCCGCGTCTACGGAGTGAACCACCAGCCGCGTCCCCTCGGCCTCGTGCCCCGGGTGGAACGCGACCCGGCCGGCTGAGTCCGGCCCGGAACCCGTCCGGCCGCGACCGATGAGTTGTCGGCCCGGGCGGGGTCCACCCGACATGACAGAGCACTTTCTGAAGGTTCCCGGGGCCGAGCTCGCCTACGACGTGCGCGGCCCGCTGCCCGCCGCCGACGGCCGGCCGCCGCTGCTCATGATCGGCCAGCCGATGGACGCGAGCGGGTTCGCCGCGCTGGCGTCCCGGTTCCCCGAGCGCACCGTGGTCACCTACGACCCGCGCGGCCTGGGCCGCAGCACCCGCGACGACGGCCGCGTCGACCACGTGCCCGACGTGCAGGCGGGCGATGTGCACGCGGTGGTCGCGGCGCTCGGGGCGGGCCCGGTCGACCTGTTCGCCAGCAGCGGCGGCGCGGTGACGGCGCTGGCCCTGGTGACCGCGTACCCCGACGACGTGGCGACCCTGGTCGCGCACGAACCGCCGCTCTTCACGGTGCTGCCCGACGCCCCGGCGGCCGACCGGGCGCAGACGGGCGTGCAGGACGCGTATGACGCGCGGGGCCGGGGCGCCGGGATGGCCGCCTTCATCGCGATGACCTCGTGGCAGGGGGAGTTCACCGACGCCTACTTCGAGCAGCCCGCACCGGACCCGGCCGCGTTCGGGATGCCCGCCGAGGACGACGGGTCCCGCGACGACCCGCTGCTGTCCGGCCGGTCGCTGGCCGTCAGCGGCTACCGGCCGGACCCCGGCGCGCTCCTCGCGGCACGGACCCGCGTCGTCATCGCGGTGGGCGAGGAGTCCCGGGACGTCGTCACGGGCCGCACCGCCGCCGCGACGGCCGCGCTGCTCGGACAGCAGGCGGCCGTGTTCCCCAGCCACCACGGCGGCTTCCTGGACGGGGAGTTCGGGTACGCGGGCCGCCCGGACGCGTTCGCCGCCAGGCTGCGCGAGGTGCTCGACGGCGGCTGACCCGCCGAGCCCGTTCCCCCGCCCCGGTGGTCACGCCGGTTCCAGCAGCACCGCGGGCAGCGTCCCGGTCACGATCGGCTCTCTCGGGAGCGAGAGCCCGAAGAACTCCTCGACCACGGCCAGCGCCGCGCGGTGGACCTCCCGGGGGTCGCGGCCGGGATCCGGCAGGCCCGCGGCCGTGAGCCGCTCCTGGAGCCGGGCGGCCGTGGCGGGATCGCCGACGACCCGCTCGTAGCCCCACGACCCGTCCAGGTGCAGGTTGAAGGCGGCCAGCAGCCGGTCGTCGTGGAAAGAGGCGAACTGCGGCGGTACCGGCTTGCCGTTCTCCTCCTCGTACTCCAGGAGGCAGACCTGGGCGCCGTCCCGCGACACGGACGCCAGCTCGCCGAACTCGCCCTGCCAGCCGCCGTACGCGACCGCGTACGCCCACTCCCCGGCGCGGCCGAGGCGCAGCCCGATGGCGTAGTCGTCGTCCATGAGGTCCAGGAAGGAGTCTCCCGTGTGCTCGCCGACGGGCACCACGTCGTGGTCCCCCTCGTACTCCAGGGCCCCGGCGAGGCGTCGGGCGAGCTCCTGCGGGGAGAGGCCGCGGGCGAGCGTCACGTGGTGACCGCCGAAGGCGATCGACCGCGGCGCCGCCAGCCAGGTCGTTCCGTCCGTCATGACCGCCATGGTGCCCGCCGCCTCTGACAGCGCGGGCCGGCGGGGCGCTCACAGCAGGCGGTCGACCAGGCCGTCGATGTAGTCGGGGGTGAGCGGGACGATGCCGAACAGGACGCGGATGTACATCGGGGCCAGGACGTGGTCCAGGACGGCGAGCGCGTCGGGCGCGTCCTCGCCGCGGTCGCGGGCGCGGTCGAGCACGGCCTGCAACTGCCTGGTGCGCTCCCCGCGCAGGTCGGCGCCCGCCTGCCGGCCCTGCGGGCCGCTGCCCGACAGGGCGACGGCCAGGTGCAGCACCGCGGGACCGTCGGGTCCGGTGATCTCCCGGGCCACCTGGGCCGCGTACGTGCGCAGGTCACCGGCCAGGCTGCCGGTGTCGGGCATCGGCGAGCGCGCGTCGAGGCGGGTCAGTGCCACCTCGCTGAGCAGCGCCTCCAGGCTGCCCCACCGGCGGTAGACGCTGCTGTCGGCGACACCCGCGCGGGCCGCGACCTCGCCCACGGTGAAGTGGCCGTAGCCCCGCTCGCTGATCAGGTCGGTGACGGCCTGGTGCACCTGTGCGCGGACGCGGGCACTGCGCCCGCCGGGCCGTCGGGCGGGCTGTCGCTCGTTCATGCCCGCATCTTAACGCAGTTATCGCTTGCGTTTGTGGGGCGCCCCTCCCTATAGTCCTCTAACGCAGTCAACGACTGCGTTAGTGAGTGCGTCAGCGACTGAGGGGAATTTCATGGCCGTATCGCCTGTGGTCTCAGGCAGTGGACCGAGCCGGGCCGTGCTGCTCACGGTGACCTGCCTCGGCCAGTTCATGGTCCTGCTCGACAACACGATCGTGGGAGCGGCGCTGCCCGACATGCAGCACCGGCTGCACACGCAACTGACCGGTCTGCAATGGATCGTCGACGCCTACGTCCTGCTGGTCGCCATGCTGCTGCTGTCCGGCGGCGTCTTCGCGGACCGGTTCGGCCGCAAGCGGGTGTACCTCACCGGCGTCGCGGTGTTCACCCTCGCGTCGGTGCTGTGCAGCCTCGCGCCCTCGGTCGGCTGGCTGCTCGCCGGCCGGGCGTTGCAGGGCGTCGGGGCCGCGGCGCTGAGCCCCGCCTCGCTCGCCCTGCTCGCCGCGGGCTGTCCCGCGCCGCAGGAGCGGATGAAGGCGATCGGGCTGTGGGCCGGACTCAGCGGGATCGGCCTGGCGGCGGGCCCGGTGGCGGGCGGCGTGCTGACGGACGCCTTCGGCTGGCCCGCCATCTTCCTGGTCAACGTCCCCCTGGGCGCGATCCTGCTGCTGGTCGGCCTGCGCAGCCTCCGGGAGAGCCGCAATCCGGACGCCCCCGCGATCGACGTCCCCGGCACGGTGCTGTCCGTACTGGGTGTGGGGGCACTGACGTATGGGCTGATCGAGGGCGGTGCCCGCGGCTGGACGGAGCCGGTGATCCTGGGCAGCTTCACCGCCGCGGTGGTCCTGCTCGCCGCCTTCGTCGCCGTCGAGGCGCGGCGCACCGCGCCGATGCTGCCGCTGCGGCTGTTCCGGCAGCGTCTGTTCACCGTGTCCAACACCGCCATGGTGGTGGCGGGGTTCGCGCTGATGGGGTCGTCGTTCTTCTTCTCCCAGTTCTTCGTGTACGTCCAGGGCAGCTCGCTCCTGCGCGCCGGTCTCCAGACCCTGCCGCTGTCCCTCGCCATGGTGGTCGTCAGCCCGTACGCGGGCCGGCTCGCCGCCCGGTACGGCGTCCGCGGCGTGGTGACCACCGGCCTGGCCCTGGCCGGCGCGGGCCTGCTCGCCCTCGGCACGGTGCACGCCGACACCGCGTACGGGAACGTGTGGTGGCGGCTCGCCGTCGTCGGGACCGGTTTCGCCCTGACCCTGTCCCCGCTGACCGCGGCCGCCATCCAGGCGGTCGGCGCGAGCGAGGGCGGTCTCGCGTCGGGCATCATCAGCACCACCCGGCAGATCGGCGCGGTGCTCGGTGTGGCGCTGCTCGGCGCCGTGGTCCGGACCCGGCAGAGCGGCGGCGCATCCTTCGAGGCCGGGCTCGACAGCGCCTTCCTCGTGGCCGGCGCCCTCACCTCGGCCGGCGCCGTGTGCACCGGACTGTGGCTGACGAGGTCCCGGCCCGCCGGGAAAGCGGCGGCGGCCGTCCGACACGCCCCCGCGCCCGACCCCGTCCCCACCGCTCTCACCGCACCCACCGCTTCCACCGCTTCCACCGCGCCCACCGCTTCTGCCGGGCTGGCCGCGAACGATGCCTGCGCGAAGGGCCGTTGACGGTGACCGGAGGGGCCTGCCGGGTGCCGTCGGCGGGCTGGGCACACGCGAAGGGGCGGTCCCTCGTGGGAGGGACCGCCCCTTCGGCGGATCGGCTCGCGCGCGTCGGCGCCGGGGTCGGGACGGTGGTCCGTCCCGGCGGGCCGCCCGTGCGGCGGGTCAGTGCTTGCCCAGGCCCTTCGCCGAGTCCTTCGCGGACTCCTTCGACTCCCGGGCGGCGCCCATCGTCTTGGCCGCGCGGCCCTTGGCGGTCAGGCGCTCGTTGCCCACGGCGCGTCCCGTGGCCTCCATGGCGGAGCCCGCAGCCTGCTCCGCCTTGGCCTTGGCCTTCTCACTCGCGGTCATGCCGTTCACCATCCGTTCCATGGACTGAAGTGTGCTGACCTCCGACTGGCCACTCAGCGGTCCGGTAAACGTACGGAGTGGGAATCCGCTGTTCCGCATGTTCACCCGCGGGGCGCACGCCGGGCGAGGACCTGCTGCTCACCGCGTCCGCCGGAGCCGGCCGCACCGCCGGGATAACTCCCGGATAACGGCTGCCGGTCGCGGGGCAACCACCGCGCCCTCCGGCCGGTCCATCCTGTGTCACGTACCCGAGGCCCGGGAGGCCGCGCCATGCTGCTGTCGCTCCTGCGCGCACGCCGACCGCGCCGCCGTGTCCTGGGCCGGGTGGCGGGAGTCCTGGTCTGCGCACTGCTCGGGGCGGGCCTCTGGGCCGCGTACGACCACCGGGGCGACGACGCCCGGCGGGCGGTCCCCGCACGGCCGGGCGGCGCGGAGAGCGGCCGGTCGGGCCCCGCCCCCACGGACTTCGACGGCAACGGGCGGACCGATCTCGTCCTGCCCGTCCCCGGAGCCGACCTGCCCGGCAAGCACGGTGCCGGGGCCCTCGCCGTCGTGTACGGCACCCCGGCGGGACCCGGGCTCGGCCGCCACCAGACCATCAGCCGCACCACGCCCGGGCCGCTCGGCCGACTGGC
This sequence comes from Streptomyces sp. NPDC088785, assembly GCF_044750685.1. Classification (NCBI taxonomy): domain Bacteria; kingdom Bacillati; phylum Actinomycetota; class Actinomycetes; order Kitasatosporales; family Streptomycetaceae; genus Streptomyces; species Streptomyces sp. NPDC088785. The sequence continues at coordinate 165,338 of NZ_JBIVKH010000015.1, read as the reverse complement.
CGCGACCGGCGACCACTTCTCCCGCGAGCCGGTCGCCGCGGACCTCGACGGCGACGGGTACACCGACCTGCTCACCCGCGGCTTCGGCCGCGACCTCGTGCTGTGGGGCTCGGCGCGGGGGCTCGCCTCGGGCGCGCGCCTGGGTTTCATGAACGCCGGGGTCGGCGACTTCGACGGCGACGGGCAGGCGGACGTGCTCGTCCGGGACAGGGCCGTGAGCGTCCTGTTCGGCCCGTTCGGACGCGGCGGGCGCCCCGCCTCCCGCGCCGTGTACAGCGACTACCGGGGCGCCGCCCTGGACGCGGGGATCTACGTCGATCTCGTCGTGGGCGATCTCACCGGCGACGGCCGCGACGACGTCGTCCTCACGCACAGCCCCGAGCCGGGGGACTGGCGGTGGTACGCGCCGCGGCGGTTCGTGACGGGGCCCGACGGACGCGAGGACCGGGGGAAGCGGGGCTCGGTGCGCGACGTGCCGAGCGCCGGGCCCGGGGTGATCGCCGACTTCGACTGCGACGGCCACGGGGACTACGCGGCGCGCGCGATCCGCGAGAACGACAGCACCGGGCTGCGGGAGTACTACGACGCGGGCCGGATCGAGGTGGCGTACGGCAGCGCGAACGGGTCCTTCGCGCGGGTCCAGGCCGTCCTCCACGAGGACCTCGGCGTCGCCGGCGCGAGCGGTGACGACGGCCACCGGGGGACGACCGGCGCGCCCGACACGGGCGACCGGCTCGGCGCCGCGCTCGCCGCCGGTGACGTCGACGGCGACGGGTGCGCCGACCTCGTCGCGGGCGCGCCCGGCACCGATGTCGGCGACGCCGTGGACAGCGGGGCCGTGTACCTGCTCATGGGCGGCCGCGCCGGGCTGGTCGGGGGCGGCCCGCAGGGGGCGGGGGAGCCCGCGCGTCCCCGGGTCCTCGCCTACCGGCAGGGCCTCGACGGCGTCCCCGGCGCCGCCGAACCGTACGACGGATTCGGCTCCGCGCTCTGGCTCGGCGACCTGGACGGCGACCACCGCGCGGACCTCGCGATCGGCGCGCCGGGGGAGAGCGGCACGGCCCGCAGATCGGGCGCGGTGTGGATCCTGCCGGGCGGCCGCACGGGCCCGCGGACCGCCGGGACGGTCTCCTTCGGCCCCGCCGCGCTCGGCCTCCCCGAGCACAGCCTGGCCGGGACGGGGCTCGGCGCCGGGTTCGGGGCGGACCGGCCCTAGGGCGGCCTGTCTTGTCCGGTGCACTTCAAAATCGGGCCGGGCTGTCCTACGGTCGAAGCCCATGTCATCGGCAGACGGGTGACGTCGTGCGCCTGCGCTCCTGTACGGTCCTCGCCCTGCTCATGGCCCTGCTCGTGCCGGTCCCGGCAGCCGCCGCCCCCGCACCCCGCGCCGCACCCGAGGCGTCCGCGCCGGCCGCGCTCGCGGCCTGGAAGGCGCCGCTGAGCACGCGCGGCCGGTACATCGTGGACGCCGACGGCACGCGCTTCAAGCTGAAGTCGGGCAACTGGCACGGCGCCAGCGGGACCTGGGACGGCTCGGGCTCCGCCGACGACCCGGCGCACCAGCACGCGGGGGAGGACGGGCACCGCGCGCCGCTCGGCCTGGACCGGGTGCCGATGAGCCGCATCCTCGACGACTTCCGAAGGCTCGGCCTGAACAGCGTCCGCCTGCCCTTCTCCGACGAGATGATCGGCGACACCCGGCCGGTCACCGGGCTGACCGCGAACCCGCGGCTCGACGGACTGCGTCCCCTTGAGGTGTTCGACCGCGCGGTCGAGGCGCTCACGGACGCCGGGTTCGCCGTCGTCCTCAACAACCACACCACCACGACCCGTTGGTGCTGCGGAGTGGACGGCAACGAACGGTGGAACAGCGGCCAGAGCACCCGGAAATGGCTGGACGACTGGGCCTTCATGGCCGCCCGCTACCGCACCAACCCCCGTGTCGTCGGCGCCGATCTGCGCAACGAGGTGCGCCGCGACGTGCTCGACGACCCCAACTGGGGGCTCGGCGACGCCCACGACTGGGCCGCCGCCGCCCAGCAGGCCGGCGACCGGATCCTCACGGACGCCAACCCGAACCTGCTCATCATGGTCGAGGGCATCAACTGGGCGGGCCTGCCCGTCGACGGGCTCTGGCACGACCGCCCCCTGCTCAAGCCCGTCGCCACCCTCTCGACCACACTGGTGCGCTCCCACAAGCTCGTCTACGCCGCCCACTTCTACGGCTACACCGGCCCCCGGCACAGCGGCGCGAGCGGCATCGGGGAGACCAGCGACGCCCGCTACCGGGACCTGAGCCGCGCCGACCTCTTCGCCGTCATGCGCGACACCGCCTCCTACGTCGCCGACACCCCGGACCGTCACTTCACCGCCCCCGTGTGGATCAGCGAGTTCGGCGTCGCGAAGGACGCGGACGCCGCGGAGCGCGCGTGGTTCGCCCGCACCGTCGACTTCCTCGTCGACCACGACCTCGACTTCGCCTACTGGCCCGCCGTCGGATTCCAGGACGACGACCGGGGAAACCGCTGGGGACTGGTCCGCTACGACACCGCCGGGGGCGCGCGCGTCGTCTCGGACGCCGACGACTGGCGCGCCGGACCGTGGCGCGAGCTGACCGCCGCGGACGGCAGACAGGGCACCGTCGAGCAGGTGCGCACCTGGTCGATGCTGAAGGCCACCCACGCGGACGCCAACCGCTCCCTGCGGGCGGCCGCCGACTGGGACAACGGTGCCCGCAAGCTGTCGTGCCCCGACGACCAGCGGCTGATCGGTGTCAGCCGGGGCGGGCAGGGCGGTCTGTGCACCGACGCGGGGCTCGCGGACCCGGCCGCCGCCCCGGCGCCCGGCGCGGTCGCCTCCGAGGCCCACGTCACCGCCGACTGGGCCCGCGGCTACACCAAGTACCAGTGCCCGGCAGGGCAGTTCATGAGCGGCTACAGCGTGCGCGGCAACCGGGTCTCCGCCGCCCTGTGCTCAACCGCGCGCATCCCCCTGGCCGGCGCCGGCCGCACGCTGTGGGACGACCGCGGTGACACGCGCCCGGCGTCGGGCGAGGGCGGCGACTACGCCGAGGGCTTCTTCAAGGCGCAGTGCGACGCCGACGAGTACGCCGCGGGCCTCGCCTTCTCCACGGCCCTCGGCCGCGGGGGCACCGCCGACGCGCTCTACTGCCGGAAACTCCCGGACCCGGCCACCCCCACAGCCCCGTAGCCCCCATGGCCTCGTAGCCCCCATGGCCTCGTAGCCCCGTGGCGCCGCCGCTGCCGTCGCCGAGGGAGCCCGCGAACCACATCGATCGCACCATTCGGGCCAGTCGGGGACGACTCCGCGGGGCGGGCGCCGCCCGCGCGTGCGCCGGGCACCGCCCGCCGCAGCGAAGGGAACTGGCCATCCTGGCCGCCGGTGTCCCGCTGGGCCCGGCCGGACGGGTGCGGAACCGGCGCCCCGCCCGTTCCCCCCGGCCTCCGCGGCCTGTCGGGAAGCCGCCGCGATCCGGCACCTCTCTCGTCATACCTGTCACTCAGATCTCGGTGACACCTTTTCTCACAAACAAATTTGACCGGTCTTTTAGCCGCTCCGTTAAATGCGCCCCGTCGCGTGCGCCCCCACGTTTTCCGGCCAGCGGCCGGGCAGCCTTGTAGGCCGTTCGGATCGCTGGCTACGATCCCGCTCGTTTCGCTTTCTACACATCCTGCACAGCCACTTCGTCTTGTGAGGAACGTGCGTGGAGTCGTTCACCCAGGCGGGAGCGCCGGACCGGCGCGGTGAGTTACCGCGGCCCCGGCTGTTCAGGGGCCGTCGCTCCGCCTCCGGTTCCACCCGTCCGCCGAGCAGGGCGGCCGACCGGGACTTCCGCCTCTTCTGGTGGGCCAACGCCGCCGACGCGCTCGGCACCCAGGCGTCGGGCGTCGTCCTCCCGCTGCTCCTGCTGAGCCTCGGGCACTCCCCGCAGACCGCCGGGCTCGTCGCCGGACTCTCCGCCGGGGCCGGGCTGCTCCTCGGTCCGCTCGCCGCGGTGCCCGCCGACCGCGGCGCCCGCAAGACCATCATGGTCTGGTCCGCGCTCGTCGCCGCGCTCGCCATGGGCTCCGTCGCCCTCGCCCTGGTCCTGGGCCGGCTCACCCTGGCGCACCTGCTCGCGGCCGTCCTGGTGGAACGTTTCGCCACCGCCTGTCACGACGCCGCGTCGCGCGGCACCGTCGTCCTGCTGTGCCCGCCCGACGGCCAGCCCCGCGCCGTGGCCCGCCTCGCCGCCGCCGACCAGGGCGCCGTCGTGGTCGGGCCCGCGCTCGGCGGCGCCGCCTACCAGCTCCTGCGCGCCCTGCCCTTCCTGGCCGACGCCCTGTCCTACGCCGTCGCCGCCCTGTGCGTCCGCGCCATGCGCACGGACCTGAAGGCCGCCGCGGCGACGGACGGCCAGGGGCTGCTGCGCGAGGCCGCCGCCGGGCTGCGCCTGGTGCGCGGACACCCCCTGCTGCGGCTGGTCCTCGTCTGGATCACCCTGGTCAACGGCGTCGCCGTCACGCTGTATTACTGCGTCCTCTTCGCGCTGGAACGTTTCGGCAGCGGTGCGCTCCCGGTCGGTCTCGTGCTCGCCGTCACCGGCGCCGCGGGACTCACCGGATCCCTCGCCGCGCCCCGGGCCGCCGCCCGCCTCGGCGCCGCCCGCGTCCTCGTCGCGGCCACCTGGCTGCTGGTCCCGCTCACCGCCGCCCTCGCCCTCGCCGACGGCCCCTGGACCTACGGGCTGCTGCTCGGGGCGCTCAGCCTCCTCGTACCGCTGCCGGCGATCGTGCTCCAGTCCCGCGCCCTGCTCGCCACCCGGCCCGAACTCCAGGCCAGGGCGGGCGCGGTGCTCGCGACCGCGTCCGGCGCCGCCGCGGCCCTCGCCCCCGCCCTCGCCGGCCTGCTGACCGAGCACGCGGCGGCGGCCGCGCCCGCCCTGGGCTGCGCCGCCGTGCTCACCCTGCTCGCCGTGCACACCACCCGGCGCGCCGCCCTCGTCGGGGCCGCCGCATGAGCCGCTTCCAGGTCTACCGCGCCCAACTGCCGGAGGTGTGCCCCACCGACGCGCGCCGCATGGTGTTCACCGCCGACGCCGAGGGCCGCTGCGAGGTCTTCACCTGGGACGCCGCCACCCGCAGCGCCCGGCAGGTCACCGACCGGCCCCACGGCACGCTGCACGGCGCCATCGACGCCGACGCCCACGTGTGGTGGTTCGCCGAGGACGCCCACGGCCGCGGCCACTGGCGGTTCCGGCCCTTCGACGGCGGCCCCGAAGCACCCGGCCTGACCGGTGCGCCCGATGGCACCGCCCGCGGCCTCGCCGTCACCCCGGCGGGCACCGTGGCCGTCGGCATCGGCCTGGCCGAGCGCACCGCGGTGCACATCGGGACGCGCGGCGGCCCCTCGCGCGAGGTGACCGGCGTCGCCGGGCCCGTGTCCCTCGCCGGACTCGCGCCCCGGGGCGACCTGCTGGCCCTCGCCGGGGCCGCCGGCTCGTCCCGCGCCGTCACCCTGCTCACACCCGACGGCGCGGAGGCCGCCGTCCTGCGCGGCGACGGTCCGCACGGCAGGCTGTGGAGCCTCGGCTTCGCCCCCGCCACCGACACCCCGGCCACCCTGCTCCTGGCCCGCGAGCACGAGGACCGCTACGCCCTCGCCACCTGGACGGCCGCCGCCGGGGTCGTCACCCACGAGTGGAGCGCCCTGGACACCCAGTTCACCGCGCGCTGGTACCCCGACGGCGCCGCCGTCCTGATCCGCCAGGACCGCCACGGCCGGTCCCTGCTGCACCGCGCCGACCTCACCCGGCGCACCCTCGACCGCGTCCCCACCCCGGCCGGGGCCCTCCTCGACGCCGCCCCCCGCCCCGGCGGCGACCTGCACACGCTGTGGACCGACACCACCCGTCCGCCGCGCATGGTCTCCACGGCCGGTACCCCGCTGCCGCCGCTCGGCACGATCGAGGGGCGCGTCCCCGCGGTCCGGCGCGACGTGCACACCCCCGGCCCCGACGGGCCGGTGCACACCCTGCTCAGCCTCCCCGAGGGGCGGCCCGGCCCGCACCCCGCCGTGTTCCTCGTCCACGGCGGCCCCGCCGACCACGACCGCGACGCCTACGACGGCACCGTGCACTCCCTCGTCGCCTCCGGCTTCGCCGTCGCCCGGGTCAACTACCGCGGCTCCACCGGCTACGGCGCCCGCTGGCAGCGCGCCTACCGCGACGGCGTCGGACACACCCAGGTCGGCGACCTCGCCGCCGTGCACGCCGACCTCACCCGGCGCCGCCTGATCCGCCCCGACGCCACCGGCCTGTGGGGCACCTCCTGGGGCGGCTATCTCGTCCTGCTCGCCCTCGGCACCCGGCCGGGACTGTGGCGGGCCGGGATCGCCGTCAAGCCCGTCGCCGACTACGCCGCCGCGCACGCCGCCGCCACGCCCGCCGTGCGCGCCCTGGACGAGCGGCTGTTCGGCGGCACGCCCGCGCAGGTGCCGCACGCCTACGCCCACAGCTCGCCGATCCGCTACGCGAACCGGGTCCGCGACCCGCTCCTGGTCGTCGCCGCCACCCACGACGCCAAGTGCCCCCCGCAGCAGATCCGTTCCTACCTCGCCGCCCTCGCCGCGACCGGCGCCGACCACGAGGCCCTGTGGCTCGACACCGGACACGACGGCTACGACGGCGCCGACCACGTCCACGTACTGCGTCGCTCGGTGCACTTCCTCGACCAGCGGCTGCGCGGCACCACCCGCACCACCCCACCCAGACGCCCCGCCGCACCCGGAGCGGGGTCAGCGCACCACACCGTAGATCACTGACACGAAGGAGAAGCCCATGCACAAGGACGTCATCCACAACGACCCGCTGGCCGAGGACGAGACGAACCGCAAGCCGAGCGTCGGCATCACGGTCACCGTCCCGTTCCGCAACGCCGAGGACGGCGACGACACCGTCGAGGACTAGTCCTCCACCGGCCGGCCCCGCAGCCCCGGGGCCGGCCGGCCCTTACCACCGTCTGGAGGAACCGCCCATGCGCGTACTGCTGGTCAACATGCCCTGGTCACCGATCGACCTGCCGTCGCTGGCACTGGGCATTCTCAAGAGGAGCGTCGACGAGCGGGTGCCCGGCGCGAGCGCCGAGGTCCTGCACGCCAACCTCATGTTCACCGACTGGATCACCGAACGCACCGAGTTCACCGGTGACGACTACGAGTACTACGCCCTGTCGTCGTACTTCATGGGCTGCGGGGACTGGGTCTTCTCCTCCGCCCTGTACGCCGACCCGGACTGGCGCGCGGACGAGTTCACCCGCACGATGACCGGGAAGCTCAAGTCCCCCCGCATGAAGATGACCCACGAACTCCACCGCATCGCACCGGAGTTCGTCGAGATGATCGCCCGCCGCATCGTCGAGAGCGCACCGGACGTCGTCGGGTTCACCTCGACGTTCCAGCAGAACACCGCCGCGCTCGCCGCCGCCCGCCGCGTCAAGGAACTCGCCCCGCACATCGTCACCGTCATGGGCGGCGCCAACTGCGACGGCGAGCAGGGCGCCACCGTGCACCGCAACTTCCCCTTCGTCGACCACGTCGTGCGCGGCGAGGGCGAGGCCGCCTTCCCCGAGCTGCTCACCGCGCTCACCGAGGGCGCCGACCTGGGCGCCATCACCGGCCTGTGCCACCGCGACGCCGAGGGCCGCAGCGTCGCCAACCCCATGGCCACCCGCCCGCTGCCGCCCGCCGCGATCCTGCCCCCCGACTACAGCGGCTATTTCGAACGCCTCGCCGCCTCGGTCGCCCGCAACTGGGTCGAGCCGAAACTCGTCGTCGAGGGCGCCCGCGGCTGCTGGTGGGGCGAGAAGCACCACTGCACGTTCTGCGGGCTCAACGGCTCCTTCATGGAGTTCCGCTCCAAGAGCCCCGACACCTTCTACGACGAGATCATGGAACTGGCCCGCCGGCACCGGGTCCTGGACATGTACGTCGTCGACAACATCCTCGACATGCGCTACCTCACCACCGTGCTGCCGCGCATCATCGACAGCGGCTACGACCTGCGCCTGCACATCGAGATCAAGGCCAACATGAAGCGCAGCCAGCTGCGCACCCTCGCGGACGCCGGGCTCATCTACGTCCAGCCCGGCATCGAGAGCCTCAACAGCCGCGTCCTGGACCTGATGGACAAGGGCGTCAGCGGCTGCCAGAACGTCCGGATGCTCCGCGACGGCGCCGAGACCGGCCTCTCCGTCGCCTGGAACTACCTGCACGGGTTCCCCGGGGAGAGCGCCGAGGACTACGACCCGGTCATCGCCCAGCTCCCCGCCCTCGAACACCTCGACCCGCCGGTCGACCTGTCGGCCCGCATCGCCATCGAGCGCTTCAGCCCCTACTTCGAGCGGCCCGAACTGGGCTTCACCGGGCTGCGCCCCGAGGCCCACTACCGCTTCACCTACGACCTGCCCGAGGAAGAGCTCTACGGCATGGCGTACGTCTTCGAGGCGCCGGCCCGCGGCATCGGCGAGCCCACCGTCGGCGCCCTCAACGCGGCGCTCGCCGCGTGGAAGAAGCACCACACCGACGCCCGCCTCACCCACGACGACCACGGCGACCGCATCGTCCTGGTCAGCCGCCGGCGCGCCTTCGACTGGCGGGCGATGCAGCTGACCGACCCCTTCGAGCTGGCCGTCTTCCGCTACCTCGACCAGCCCCACGCCGTCCAGGCGCTCACCCGCAAGGTCGCCGGCCGGCTGCCCGACGCCGCCTGCGACGAGGCCCGGGTGCAGGCCCTGCTCGACTCCTGGCTCGCCCTCGGCATCGTCTTCACCGACGGCGGCCAGTACGTCCATATCGCCCCGGCGGCCGTCAACGAGGACCTGCTCCGCCTGGACTTCATGCGGCACGCCCACGCCGTCGTGGCCGAGCCGGACGGGCCGCGGGACGCCCTCGACGCCCGCGACGGCGCCGCCGTCCCCGAACCGGCCTGACCCGCCCGGACGCGACCGGAGGAATCCGCACATGACCACCACCCTCACCACGCCCACCGTCCTCGCCTGGCGCGACTACGACCCCGCCGCGTGCGCCCTGCCGGGCATGTCCCTGGGCGAGGTCCCGCTGCCCGGACCGGCCCGCGGCCAGGCCGAGCGCCTGTGGGAGCTCGGCGCGCGCCGGGTGCGCCTGGCCGCCCCCGTCGACCTTTCGGACGGCGCCGACCCGGCCGCCGCCCTGTACGGCCTGTCCCTGGTCCGCGACCTGACGGCCCGTGCCGTGATGGTCGAGTGGGAGATGCGCCTCGATCCCGGGGCGGGGGACACCTGGCGGCGGCTCAGCCATCTCCAGCCGCCCACCGCCCTGCACGGGCCCGACGACGCCGAGGAATCCCTGCGCGGCTGGCGGCGCGGCCACTACCTGTGCAAGTGCCTGTGGCGCCAGGGCCCGGGCTTCATCCAGATACGGGACCGCCGCTGGGGGGAACTGCGCCGCTTCACCGCCGACGAGCCCGGCTACGACACGGCGATCGCCCAGCTGGACTACGGCGCCGAGCGCACCGCCGTGCCCGCCGCCGTCCTCGACGAGTTCCGCTCCGAGCAGCTCGTGCTCGACGTCGGGCCGCTGGCGTGGTGGGTGCCGTACCGGGTCAGCCGCTGGCTCCAGCAGTCCATCGCCATCTGAAAAGCGCCCTCTGGAACCGGAAGGCGATCTCTCAACTAAAACGCGAGTAAAGGCAGTTGTCTGTGCGCCGGGAATGGGGGCAGTCGGAATCCCACGGAAGTTCGCAGCCAGGAGTGGGAGAGAGCGATGACAGACTTCAGCAACCGTTCGGCCGCAACGGGTACGCGCAGCAACGGCCTCGCCATCGCCGGTCTGGTGTGCGGCATCGTCGGCATCTTCTTCCTGAACATCGTGCTCGGGCCGCTGGCCATCATCTTCGGCGCCGTCGCCATGCGCCAGGCGGGCGCCAAGGGCGGCGGGGGCATGGCGAAGGCGGCCCTCATCCTGGGCATCTTCGACGTCCTGCTCTTCGTCGTGCTGATGATCGTGGCCGCCTCCAACGGCGGGTTCAGCTGGTACGTCGGCGGCTGACACGGCGTCAGCGGCCCGAACGGAAGGGGCTCCGCGCGGAATTCGTCCGCGCGGAGCCCCTTCCGCGCTCTTGCCCGCCCGGGCGCGCGCGTTCTACTTTACTCCGAAGTAAGTTTACTTTGGAGTAAGGAGCTTGTCGTGGTCGCCTATCGCACGGTCATGGTCGGGACGGACGGCTCGGAGTCGTCCTACGCGGCGGTCGAGGGGGCGGCCAGGCTCGCCGCCGTCTGCGCGGCGGAACTCCTCGTCGTCTGCGCCTACCTGCCCCTGCATGGCACGGAACTCGCCCGCGCCCAGGACCAGTTGGGACCGGACGGCTACCAGGTGGTCGGCTCGGCCCCCGCCGAGGACACCCTGCGCACCGCGCGGGAGCGCGCCCACGCGAGCGGCGCGACGAAAGTGAGATCCCTCGCCGTGGAGGGCGAGCCCGTCCCCGTCCTCGTACGCACCGCCCAGGACAACGCGGTCGACCTGCTGGTGGTCGGCAACCGCGGCCTGCGCTCGCTCGCCGGACGCCTCCTCGGCTCCGTACCGGCGGACATCGCCCGCAAGGCCGGCCTCGACGTGCTGATCGTGCACACCACATGAGCGCGGACGAGGCGGTGACCGGGGAGCCGGTCACCCCGGACGGCGCCGAGGCGCTGCGCCGGACCATCGAGGAGGCACTGCTCGGCGGCGGCCGGCACTGGACCCGGCGCGACATCGGCGAGCGGACCGGGGTGGGACCCGAGCGGACCGCGCGGATCTGGCGGGCCCTCGGCTTCCCGCTGGTCGACGACGACGTCCCGGCCTTCACCGACGGCGACGTCGACGCGCTGCGCGCGGGGGAGCGGCTGATCGCGGCCGGGATCATCACCGAGGAGAGCGAGGCGATGATGGCCCGCGCGCTGGGCCACCACCTCTCCCGGCTCGCCGAATGGCAGGTCCACACCCTGTGGGCCTGGCTGAACCGGGACCGGGCGACGCCGCTGACGCGGACGGAGCTGGCCGACAGCGCCACGGTCCTGCTCGCCGAGATGGAGCTGCTCCAACAGCACGTGTGGAGACGGCACTTCGCGGCCTACACCGGACAGGTGATCGCCGCCGCCCAAGGAGAACCGGCCCGCGGACACGGACACGGACACGGACACGGACACGCGGACGCCGCGGCGTCCGACGGGGCGGTCCCGGCGGGGGAGGGGCTGCACGTGCGGGACCTCGCCGTGGGGTTCACCGACATGGTCGGCTACACGCGGATGACGCGCGGCCTCGACAGCACCGAACTCGTCAAGGTGCTCGACCGCTTCGAGAGCCTGACCGGGGACGTGGTCGCCGAGGGCCGGGGGCGCGTGGTGAAGACCATCGGCGACGAGGTCCTCTTCGTGTGCGAGTCGGCGGCCACCGCGGCGGACATCGCCCTGGAGCTCACCTCCCGCGCGGAAGGGGAGAAACACCTTCCGCACCTGCGCACCGGGCTGGCCCACGGCCCCGTCATCGGCCGCTTCGGGGACGTCTACGGCGCCGCCGTCAACATAGCGGCCCGCCTGACGGCCGTGGCCCGCCCCGACACGGTGCTCGTGAACACCGCCCTCGCCGGTGAGCTGGCCGGACGGGACGGGTACGAGCTGAAGGTGCTCCGCCCGGTGTCGGTACGCGGCTACAGCCGGCTCCGCCCGGTCCTGCTCCGCGCCGCCGCACCCGGCCGCGGGCGCTGACCCGGCCGCCGCTCCGGAGCGCGCGGGGCGCGGGCGGACGCAGGACCGCGCCGGGCCCCGCCCGCGCCGCTTCAGCGCGGCAGGAGCGGACCCAGCGGGCCGAGGTCGATGTTGAGGTCCTCGGGGGAGAGGTCGTAGCGCTCGCGGAGCTCGGCCATGCGGTCCTCCAGGAGCATCAGGGTGAGGCCGACGCGCTCCTCCTGGTCCTCGGTGAGGTCGCCGATGTCGAAACGGCGGATGGCCTGGCGCTCCATGAGCTGGCGCAGCAACTCGATGATGGTGAGGACGAGCTTCATCAGATCGCGTTCCACCGTGTCGGGCTCGATCTGGATGCGGCCCCGCTTCGCAGGCGCCGCGCCACAGGCCGCGCACGCCGCGTCGGCGGTGTGGTCCGGGGCGTCGTGGGTGCTCACAGCATGTCCTCCCAGGGCGAGGGGACGTTCTCGTTGATCGAACTGATCAGAGCGTTCAGATCGATCCGGACGAGGTCCACGTCGGCGATGCGCAGCGTGATGTCCCCGGCGAGGACGACACCGCCCGCGAGCAGCCGGTCCAGCAGGTCGACGAGGGCGATCTCCCGCCGCTCTATGACGGTCACGACGCCCCACCCCCCGCGGTCCCGGCCGCCGGCCCGGAGGCGTCGGTCCGCTCCTCGGGCGGCGCGCAGAACGAGTAGGCGGCCCAGGGACCGGTCAGCTCGACCCGCAGACCCGGCCGCTCGTCCTTCGTCGAGTCGACCCGCTCCACGAACGCCTCCGACGTCGCACGGTCCACCAGATAGGCGGCGTTGAGGACGTTGCGGCCGCTGGCCCGGGACAGCTCCGCGTTCTGCGGAGGGTGGATCCGGGTCTCCTCGGCGTGCCGCGACAGCTGGTCGTGCAGGTCCTGCGCGAACCCCTCGGCCTGCCGCCACGCCTCGTCCCGCCCGGCCCGCTCGGAGCGCCGCCGCCGCAGGTAGTCGCGGCCGGACCCGGAGGCCAGGGACTGCGCGGACGGCCGCTCGCGCCGTGCCTCGCGCTGCTCGCCGGACGCGTCGTCCTGCGCCCGCTGCTCCTCCACGTACACCTTCACGCCCCACTCGACGCGGTCGCGCAGCCGGTCCAGGGTCTCCCGGAAGCCCGCGGCCCCGTCCTCCAGCATGGCGCGCACACCGCTGTCGTCGTGGAACACCGTGGCCAGACGCAGCGGCAGCGGGCTGGTCACCGACCCCAGCGCCGCGATCACCGTCTGGTGGGCGCGGGCGGTGTCGGAGAGCCAGTCCAGATTCTCCAGATTCCGGCGCAGCGCCTTCTCGGAGAACTGGTCGGCCGGCACATGGCTCACGACCGCCGTCAGCCCCGCGTGCCCGACCAGCCGGGGGACGGCCCCCGCGACACCCGTCAGCTGCGCGGGCAGCGGGGCGTCGAGGGGGCCGCAGACGGCGTACACGTACCGCAGCTCAGTCATGGTGGGTCTCCTTCTCGCCGACCGCGTCGAGGGCCTCGGGAGCACGACCGGCCTCCAGAGCGGCCAGCCGCTCCTTCAACTCCGCGTTCTCCCTGGCGAGTTCCTTGCTGCGGGCACCCGACGACAGGGCCGGGTCGTGCTCCCACCAGTCGATCCCCATCTCCCTCGCCTTGTCGACCGAGGCCACGATCAGGCGGAGCTTGATCGTGAGGAGTTCGATGTCCAGCAGGTTGATCTTGATGTCACCGGCGATCACGATGCCCTTGTCCAGGACACGTTCCAGGATGTCGGCGAGGTTGGCCCCCGAGTTCCCCCCGCCGAGGGGGGAATCGGGAAAACTTCTAGCGGGTCCCATCAGTGGCTCCGTGCTCCCGCGCCGGCCCGTTGCCGACGCTCGTCAGCGGTGTCCTCGTCGGGTGCGTCCTCGTCGGACTCCTCCTCGTCGTACTCGTCCTCGTACACGGGCTCCGCGCCGTCTTCGTCGGCGTCCTCGGCATCCTCGTCGTACTCGTCCTCGTACTCGACGTCGTCGTCCTCGGCGACCGGTTCGTCCTCGTCGAGGTACTCGTCCTCTGCCCCGTCCTCGGCGGCGTAGTCCTCGTCGGACTCCTCCGCGTCGTCCAGGTCCTCGGCGTCCTCGGCGTCCTCGGCGTTCTCGGGATCCTCGACGTTCTCGGGGTCCTCGGAGGAATCGGACTGCTCCTCCTGCTCCCGCTCCTCCTCGGCCACGGCGTCCTCGTGCGTGCGCACGACCTCGCCGTCGCGGATCTCCCCGCGCCAGCCGTCCGTCGCCTCGCCCTTGATCGTGATGAAGCGGACGAAGTGCTTGAGGTCGAGACGGGCACGGCGGCCCTGCGCACGCCAGATGTTGCCGGTCTTCTCGAACAGGCCCTTGGGGTAGTACTCGATGATCAGCAGGACCCGGGTGAGGTTCTCACCCAGCTCGTGGAAGGTGACGACACCCTTCGTGGTGCCCTTGGCGCCCTCCGTCGTCCAGCAGATGCGCTGGTCGGGAACCTGCTCGGTCGTGTGCGCCTTCCAGCTGCGCGACGACCAGAAGATCTTCATCTGCCAGTCGGACGTCACGTCGTCCGCCCGGTTCGCGTTCTTCACGCCCCGGGTGAACGTCGAGAACTCCTGGTACTGCGTCCACTGGTCGTACGCGGTACGGACATCGACGCCGACGTCGATGCTCTCCAGGATCACCGTCGGCTTCTTGCCGCCGCCCGACTTGGACTTGCCCTTGCCGCCCTTGCCGAAGATGCCCTTGACACCCTCGACCACGTTGTCCTTCAGGTGGCCGGCGCCGACCTCGACGGCCGTGCGCATCGGCCCCTTGCCCTCGGCGAGCTTGCGGCCGCCGTCCAGGGCCAGCTTGGCGAAGCCGGGGCTGTTGCCCTCGGCGATGTCGTTCAGCTTCGACGTGGTCTGGCCCAGCTTCTTCCCGGCACCCGTCAGCAGACGGGTCGCCTGGGCGGCGAGGAAGTCCTGCGCCTCGGCCTTCAGCCGGTCCGCGGCCTCGCTTCTGGCCAGTTCCTTCAGCGGGTTGCCCGCAGGTGCCTCAGCCATTGCCGCGCTCTCCCTTCGCGCCGCCGCGCGGGGCCCGCCGCGCGCCGCTCGCCGTCTTCTTCGCCGTGCTCCGCGAGCGCTGCCGCGGTGCGGACTTGCGCTCGCCCGACCCCGAGGCCGACTTCTTCGCGGGCGCCCGCTTGCGCGGGGCCCGCCGCTCGGCCTCCTGGCCGTCGTCGTCGGTGTCCTCGGTGTCCTCGGCGTTCGCGGTGTCCTCGGCGTCCTCGGCGTCCTCGGCGTCCGCAGCGTCCTCGACGTCCTCAGTGTCGTCGGCGTCCTCGGCGTCCTGCGACGCCTTCTTCGACGAACCCTGCGAGCCCTTCGAGCCCTTCGACGCGCTCTTCGACGAGCGGCCGGTGACCTTTCCGCTCAGGCCACCGGTGGCCTTGTCCGCCGCGTCCGAGACGTCATCGGTGTCGGGGGTGACACCTTCGAGACGGTCCCGCACCCCGGCCGTGCTGCTCTGGAGCCGCCCGGCCAGATTCTCCATCTGCCGTTCGAGGATGGCACCCGTGGCGGCCTTGCCGACCCCGCGGAAGTCCTGGCGGAGCTGGCCGCCTATCTCCTTGAACTGCGGATTGTTGTTCAGCTGCGTGCGGACCAGGTCCAGCACCGCGGTAGGGCTCACCTGAAGCTTCTTGCCGGCGACCATGGTGCCGACCGCGAAGGCGAGCTTCATCTTCTTGGTCCGGCCCAGGAAATATCCGGCCCCTACCGCCAGGCCGAGTGCTGCTCGATTCATGATGTGCTGTCCGTTCTCGTCTCTCGTGCTCGTGGGACTCGCGCGTCGCACGAGGTCAGGTGTCCGTCTGTCTGAAGCGGCTGGCCTCCAGCCGGTCGAGGAGCTCGTCCTCGCGCTGGTCGAACGTCTCCTCGTCGATCTCGCCCGACTCCAACTGCTTCTCCAGAGCCGACAGTTGGGCTTGGATGGCCGACGGGTCGTAGTACTGTCGCTCGGCGTCCGCGACCACCTGGTCCAGGACCCACAGGGAGCCCCGGACCGGTGCCAGCGGCAGCAGGAGTACTTCGCTCAGCAGCCCCATGACGGCCTCCTCAGCCGACTGCCGGGGCCGTCGGCGCAGGCTCCACGAAGCTGTAGGGCGGAAGCGGCCCGTGCACGCTGAAGACGAGGTGCGGCTGCGCGGCGCGCGCCGCCTCGACCGCCTGGAGCAGGTTCTCCGACGTGCCGCGGTCCACCAGGAAGGACAGGTTGGTGATCCAGCCGCCGCTCGCGGGGCCCGGGCTCACGTCCTGCGCGTGCGGCTCCAGCACGGCCCGCACCTCCTCGGCGTCCTGCCGCTCCCGCTGCTGCACGGCGGTCGCGACGGCCTCGCCGAGCCGCAGCTTGTCCTCGTGGCTGCCGCCGCCCGCCGCCCGGTTGTTCTGGGCCAGGGCGCGCACGTCGGGGTTCTCCGCCATCACGACGTGCAGCACGGCCTCCTCGTCGTGCTGGACCTTGACGTTGTACTCCGCACGGTCGTGCAGGGCCTCCAGCCGCTCCAGGTAGTGCTCGGCGCGCTGTTCGAGCGCGGCCGCGACCGCCTGGTCGTCGTCGGCGACACTGCCGAAGCGCATGGGCAGCACGGTGCCGCCCGCGCCCGCCTCGGACAGCACGTTCTGGTGCGCGAGGAGATCACGCCGCTTGGAGCGCAGGTTCTCCGGGGCGTCGCTGACGATCGCGGCCAGCTCGCCCGCGGTCACCGTGCGCACGGGCAGCGCGGGCTTGCCGATGCCCTCCATGCCGGCGGGCAGGCTCGGGTGGCCAGCGGCGGCGATTCCGTAGACGTAGGTGCTCACTCTTCCTCCTTGCGGCTCGACGTGGAGCGGCGGGTGCGCGAACGGGACGTGGACTTGCTCTCGCTGCCCTCGTCACGGGCCTGGTTGAAGGCGTCCGATATGGTCTCCGCGGCTCCGGAGAGGGCGCCCTTGGTCTTGCCCCGGGCGCCGGACTCGACGGTGTCGCCGAGGATGTCCGTGAGGCCCGACGGCTTCTTGCTGCCGGTCTCCAGGTCGAGCCGGTTGCACGCCTCGGCGAAGCGCAGATAGGTGTCCACGCTGGCGACGACGACACGTACGTCGATCTTCAGGATCTCGATGCCGACCAGCGAGACGCGGACGAACGCGTCGATGACGAGCCCGCGGTCCAGGACAAGTTCGAGGACGTCGTAGAGGCCACTGGTGCCTCCGCCGCCTCCGCCGCCGCCTTGGGTCGTGGCTACGGTCATGGGGATTCCGTCCCTTCGTTCGAGGTTCGTGCGGTGGTCGTGCCGGACTCACGGGGAGCGCGTCGGGGCGCGCCGCGCCCGCGGCCGGCGGGTCACCGCGGGGTGGGGGTCAGCGGCGGTCGTCGGCGCGACCGCGCTCGTAACGCCTGACCCTGCGGTAGTCGGTCAGTACTCCTTGGCTGTCCAGCGTGACCTCGTAGGTGGCCAGCAGACTCATGGTGTCGGGGATCCGGGACAGTTCCAGAACCTCGGCCTCCAGCCGCCAGCCGCCGTCGTCCGTGGCAGTGAAGGAGGACACACCGTCCACTTCCTTGCCGGTGAGCTCCGCCAGCTGTTCGCGGCCTTCGCGAATCGCTTCCGCGGGACGGAGCCGCTTCGGGCGACGGGGCCGGGCCGGTGCGCGGTCCTGGCTGCTGTCGCTCTTGCGGGTGGTGCCTGAGCTCTTGTCACCCTGCGCTTTGCGAGGGCGCTCGGAATCTGTGTCGGTCATGTGAACCTTCCATGTGCCTCACGGCTCCAGTGCCCGTGAATCCGTCCGCAAACCTGCGTGAGCCGCCCCGAATGCGAACCCGCCCCGGTCACCGGCCCCGGCGGACGCCCCGGGACCCGCCTTCGGCCCCGCCACCACGGGCCCGCGACGGCTCCGGAACGGCGCGCGGTTCGCGGAAGCGATCCGCATACATTCCCTGACGGCATCCGGCCGCCGGGCACCCCGCGCGCCGACCGTCGGGGCAGGTGGGCGGAGCGCGGCCGCCCTCTTCACCGGGCGTTCGATGATCGGCCCGTTCGACTCATGAAAAGAAGACGCTCCCGAGGTCTTGCCGAACGCTTGGCTCGACCCTTAAATCAAACCGCGAACTAAGTAGTTTCCTCTGGCCGTTGAACTCTTCCGGACACGGTAGGAGTGCGCTCCACCGCGCCCGTCCACCCAGACGTGCGCTCACTTGGTGAAGGCTGCTACGGGCCGTTTCACCCTCACCCCCGCACGGAGTGACACGCATGAGATACAGATCCTTGGGGATCGCGCTCGCCACGGCGGCGGCGCTGCTGACCCTCCCCGCCCAGGCGTCATCGGCGGCGGCCGCCGACACGCCGCTCTCCCAGGGCCGGACCGTCACGGCCTCCTCCACCGAGAACGGCGGCACGCCCGCGGCGTACGCCGTCGACGGGGACACCGCCACCCGCTGGTCGTCCGCGGCCAGCGACGCCCAGTGGCTCCAGGTCGACCTCGGGGCGTCGGCGACGCTCACCAAGGTCGTCCTGAACTGGGAGGCGGCCTACGCGAAGGACTACAAGATCCAGGTCTCCGACAACGGGACCACCTGGAGCGACCTGAAGTCGGTCACCGGCTCCGACGGCGGCACCGACACCCTCGACGTCTCCGGCCAGGGCCGCTACGTCCGCATGACCGGCGTCTCCCGCGCCACCCCCTACGGCTACTCCCTCTGGGAGTTCCAGGTGTTCGGCAGCTCCGGCACCACCCCGCCCGCCGGCGACTGCGCCACCGCGAACGCCGCCAAGGGCCGCCCCGCCACCGCGTCCTCCACGGAGAACGGCGGCACCCCGGCCTCGAACGCCTTCGACGGCGACACCGCCACCCGCTGGTCGTCCGCCGCGGCCGACCCGCAGTGGGTCCAGGTCGACCTCGGCTCGTCGCAGAGCATCTGCAAGGTCGACCTGAACTGGGAGGCCGCGTACGCCAAGGCCTTCAAGATCCAGGCGTCCGCCGACGGCCAGAACTGGACGACCCTGAAGGACGTGACCAACGCCACCGGCGGCACGACCTCCTACGACGTCAGCGGCACCGGCCGCTACCTGCGGGTCTACGGGACCACCCGCGCCACCGGCTACGGCTACTCGCTGTGGGAGGTCGGGGTGCACACCGGCTCCGGCGGCACCACCCCGCCCGTCGAGGGCGGCGGCGACCTCGGCCCGAACGTCATCGTCGTCGACCCGAGCACGGCCAACCTCCAGGGCAAGTTCGACCAGGTCTTCGCCCAGCAGGAGTCGAACCAGTTCGGCTCGCAGCGCTACCAGTTCCTGCTGAAGCCGGGCACCTACAACAACATCAACGCCCAACTCGGCTTCTACACCTCGATCTCCGGACTCGGCCTGAACCCCGACGACACGAAGATCAACGGTGACGTCACGGTCGACGCCGGCTGGTTCAACGGCAACGCCACGCAGAACTTCTGGCGCTCCGCCGAGAACCTCTCCCTCAACCCGGTCAACGGCACCGACCGCTGGGCCGTCGCCCAGGCCGCGCCGTTCCGCCGCATGCACGTCACGGGCGGCCTCAACCTCGCGCCGAACGGCTACGGCTGGGCCTCGGGCGGCTACATCGCCGACTCCAAGGTCGACGGCACGGTCGGCCCGTACTCGCAGCAGCAGTGGTACACCCGCGACAGCTCGGTCGGCGGCTGGACCAACGGCGTGTGGAACATGACCTTCTCCGGAGTGCAGGGCGCCCCGGCGACCGACTTCGACACCGGCCCGTACACCACGCTCGACACCACCCCGGTCTCCCGCGAGAAGCCGTTCCTCTACCTGGACGGCAACGACTACAAGGTGTTCGTGCCGGCCAAGCGCACCAACGCGCGCGGCGTGTCCTGGCCCGCCAACGCGGGCACCTCGCTCCCGCTGAGCCAGTTCTACGTCGTCAAGCCCGGCGCGACCGCGGCCACCATCAACCAGGCGCTCTCCCAGGGCCTCAACCTGCTGTTCACCCCGGGCGTCTACCACCTCGACCAGACCATCAACGTCAACCGCGCCAACACGGTCGTCCTCGGTCTCGGCCTCGCCACGATCGTCCCCGACAACGGCGTCGACGCCATGCACGTCGCCGACGTGGACGGCGTGAAGCTCGCCGGCTTCCTGATCGACGCCGGTTCCAAGAAGTCCGACACGCTGCTCCAGATCGGCGGCGCGACCGCGAGCGCCGACCACGCCGCGAACCCGACCTCCATGCAGGACGTGTTCATCCGGATCGGCGGCGCGGGCCCCGGCCTCGCCACCAACTCCGTGGTCGTCAACAGCGACGACGTCATCGTCGACCACACCTGGATCTGGCGGGCCGACCACGGCGACGGCGTCGGCTGGGAGACCAACCGCGCCGACTACGGACTCGTCGTGAACGGCGACGACGTCCTCGCCACCGGCCTGTTCGTGGAGCACTTCAACAAGTACGACGTGCTCTGGAACGGCGAGCGCGGCCGGACGATCTTCTTCCAGAACGAGAAGGCGTACGACGCGCCGAACGCCGCCGCCATCACCCACGACGGCATCGTCGGCTACGCGGCGTACAAGGTCGCCGACAGCGTCAACACCCACGAGGCCTGGGGCCTCGGCAGCTACTGCAACTTCACCTCGGACCCGAGCATCGTGCAGCAGCACGGCTTCCAGGTCCCGGTGAAGCCCGGCATCAAGCTGCACGACATCCAGGTCATCTCGCTCGGCGGCAAGGGCCAGTACGCCCACGTCGTCAACAACACCGGCGCCCCGACCTCGGGCACCAGCACCGTCCCCTCCAAGATCACTTCCTTCCCGTAACCCTGTGACAGTGATCACGGCGCACTGATGTGCCCGTGGGGAGCGGCCCCGCCCGGGGCCGCTCCCCACGGGCACCGTGCGATCCGCGGACCGGTCCGCGTGCCCTCGCCGCGAGGGGGTACCGAAGCCTCATGCCGCACGGGCCCGGACCACCGGGGCCGGCCGGCGGAACCGGAAAGGGAGGCGCACATGTCCGCGTCGCTGTTGGAGACCGTCGACCTCGAGGCGCCCGTCGCCGTGGCCTGGGAGCTGTGGAGCGACGTGTCGCGCTGGCCCGCTTTCCTGAGCCACGTACGGATCGTCGAGCGGCTGGACGAGCGCAGGTTCGCCTGGCAGCTGGAGCTGCCGGGCGCCGACAAGAACTTCGTCGCCGAACTGACCGAGGTGATTCCCGAGGACCGCATCGCGTGGCGCACCGTCGAGGGCGTGGAGCACGCGGGCGTCGTCACCTTCCACCGGCTCGGCGAGACCAGCAGCCGGGTGACCCTCCAGATCGAGTACGACCCCCAGGGCTTCGTGGAGCGCATCGGGGCGCTGACCAACCTCGACTCCACGCTCGCCAACTACGACCTCGGCGAGTTCCAGAAGCTGGCCGAGACGGTGGCCCGGGAGCGCACCGCCGGCTGAGCCGGGCGCGGCCCGGACCGCACTCCCGCGCGCAGGCGCCCCGCCCGCCGGCGCCGCTTCGCCGATATCCCTTTATCAGGAGCAGTGGGTGGACCTCTGTCCACATGGCGTATCCTCAGCCGGCATTGACCATATGATCGTCCACCCCGAAAGGCCGACGTGACCAGTGACATCGGCGGGCAGCGCCTGTACGACCTCCTGACGCAGCAGCGCGACGAATTCCAGGCGAAGTGGGTGCGCTCGGTCGTCGGAACGCTGCGCGGGCGGCTGAGCGACGCCGAGCTCCAGCGCGAGCTCGGCGACCTCTACGACGCCCTCACCCGGGCGATCGGCGTCGGCGGGCTGGCCGGCCGGGGAGACGCCTTCGGCGAGGTGCGCAGCCTCCTCGTCGAGCTGTCGCGCAACCGCGCCCGGCAGGGCTTCACGCCCACCGAGACGGCCGTCGGCGTCTTCGCGCTGAAGGCGGTGCTCGAACCCGCGCTCACCGGCGACGACGCCGCCGTCGGGTCCTACCTCGGCCTCGCGCGGCTCCTCGACGACCTCGGCCTGTTCACGGTCGAGGAGCACGCCAGGACCCGCGAGGAGATCATCTCCTCGCAGGCCGAGCAGCTCCTGGAGCTGTCGACCCCCGTGGTGAAGCTGTGGGAGGGCGTCGTCGGCGTACCGCTGGTCGGCACGCTCGACTCCGCGCGCACCCAGGTCGTCATGGAGAAGCTGCTCCAGGCGCTCGTGGACTCGAACTCCACGCAGGCCATCATCGACATCACCGGGGTGCCCACCGTGGACACCCAGGTGGCACAGCACCTGCTGAAGACGGTCGTCGCCGCCCGCATGATGGGCGCCACCTGCACCATCTCCGGGGTCCGCCCGCAGATCGCGCAGACCCTGGTGGCGCTCGGCGTCGAGTTCGGCGACATCCCGACCAAGGCGACGCTGGCCGACGCGCTGCGCTTCGCCCTGGCCGACGCCGACCGCCAGCGCCGGATGTGGGCGGAGGGCTCGCTGTGACCGAGCGTGTACCCGTCATGAAGATCGGCGACGTCCTGCTGGTCTCGATCCAGACGGACCTGGAGGACCAGACCGTCCTCGACCTCCAGGAGGACCTGTCCGAGCGGATCGTCGCCACCAGCGCCCGCGGCGTGATCATCGACATCTCCGCCGTGGAGATCGTCGACTCGTTCGTCGGCCGCATGCTGGCGACCATCGCCTCGATCTCCCGGATCCTGGGCGCCACGACCATCGTGTGCGGGATGCGCCCGGCCGTCGCCATCACCCTGGTGGAGCTCGGCCTGTCGCTCGACGGTGTCCGTACGGCCCTCAACCTCGAACAGGGTCTCGCGCTGCTGCGCGGCGCACGTCCCGAGCTCGGCGACAGGAAGTGAACGCGCACGGGGCCGACGGCGCCCCGGTCGAGTCGGTCACGGTGGTCCGCAACGCGGACGTGGTCACCGCCCGGCAGATGGTGCGCACCATGGCCCAGCAGGCGGGACTGTCCCTCGTGCACCAGACGAAGCTGGTCACCGCCGCGAGCGAGCTGGGGCGCAACATGATCCTCTACGGACGCGGGGGAGTCATCCGGGGCCGGATCACCGCCCAGGACGGCCGCAGGGGCGTCTGGGTCGAGTTCCAGGACGAGGGCCCCGGCATCGACGACGTGGACCTCGCCATGACCGACGGCTGGACCTCCGGCGGCGGCATGGGACTCGGACTCAGCGGCGCCCGGCGGCTCGTGGACGAGTTCGATCTGGAGACCGGACGACAGGGCACGACCGTGAGAGTGATCAAGTGGAACCGCTGAGCGGTGTCTCGGTGACCGAGCCCGAGGACCTGACGTGGCTGCGGGCGGGTGACGCACTCGCCGCCTCGGCCCGCCACGAGGCGACGGCCCTGGCCCGCCGCGTCGGGTTCGCCGAGGGACGCGTCGCCGATGTGTCGCTGGCCGTGACCGAGATCGCGACCAACCTCGTGCGGCACGCCGACGACGGTGCCATCGCGCTGCGCCCCAGCCGGATCGACGGCGGCGTCGAGGTCGAGATCCTCTGCCTCGACACCGGGCCCGGCATCGCCGACGTGGTCGGTGCCGTCCGCGACGGGCACTCCAGCGCCGGCACCCTCGGGATCGGCCTGGGCGCGATCGAGCGGCTCGCCGACACCTTCGACGTCCACTCCCTGCCCGGCCGCGGGACGGCGCTGCTCGCCCGGTTCCGCGCGGAGCGGCCCCGGCCGGGGATGCGGCCCGCCGGCGCCTGGACCGACGCCCGCCCCGTCTCCTCCGGCCTGACCCGCCCCATCAGCGGCGAGACGGTCTGCGGCGACACCTGGGCCGTGCGCGCCGTCACCCCGGCCGACGGCGAAGGCCCCGGCACGCTCACCGTCCTGATGTGCGACGGGCTCGGCCACGGCCCGCTGGCCGCCCTCGTCGGCGAACGCGCCCGGCAGATCTTCCGCGAGACCCGCGCGGACCTGCCGCGCGACGTGGTCGCCCGCCTGCACGAGGGCCTGCGCGGCACCCGCGGCGCCGCGCTCGCCGTCGCCCAGGTCGACCTGCGCGCCGGACAGGTGAGCCTGTGCGGGATCGGCAACATCAGCGCCTTCGTCGTGGACCACTCCCGGCGCTCGGCCCTGCTGTCCCACCCCGGGATCGTCGGCGTGCAGATGCCCACGGCGCGCACCTACTCGGCCGAGATGCCGCCCGGCAGCGCCCTGGTGATGCACTCCGACGGCCTCAGCCAGCGCTGGTCGCCGGCCGACTTTCCCGGACTGCTCACCCGGCACCCCTCGGTGATCGCGGGACAGATCCTCAACCAGGCCGGACTGCGCCGCGACGACGCCGGCATCGTCGTGGTCCCGGCGGCGCCCCGGTGAACGAGGCTCCGGTGACGTACGAGCTGTACGCCACCGCCCTGGACGGCCAGCAGGCCGTACTGATGCTGCGCCGGTGCCTGCAAGCCGTGTGCCGGGCCGCCGGCGTGCACGGGCAGGCCCTGGTGCGGATGGTGACCGTGCTCAGCGAGGCCGGCCAGGACCTGCTGCGCACCCCCGGGCTGCGCGGCCGCCTCGACCTGGTGGTCGCCGACGGCGAGGCCCGGGTCGAGGCCCGGCTCACCTGGACCGCGCCCAGGACGCTCGCCCCGAACATCGCCGAGGCCGCCGAGCGGCTGCTGGACGCGGCGGCCCTCGCCCCGGACGGCCGGGGCGTGCTCCTCGCCCAGCGCGCCCCGCTGACCGCCCTCGGCCCGGACGGGACGGCCGCCGCCTGCCGGGCCGCGCTGCGCACCCTCGACGGCGTCGACCTGGGCGAGGTGCTGCGCCTGCAGAACCGCAACCTGCTGGCCGCCCTGGAGGAGTCGCGCGCCCAGCAGGAGGAGCTGACGCGGCTCAACGCCGAACTGGAGGACACCAACAGCGGCGTCGTGGCCATGTACTCCGAGCTGGCCCGCGAACTGGAGGAGACCAACAGCGGCGTGGTCGCCCTGTACGCCGAGCTGGAGGACAAGTCCCGCCAGCTGCGGCTCGCCTCGGAGACCAAGACCCGCTTCTGGGCCAACGTCAGCCACGAACTGCGCTCGCCCATCAACTCGGTGATCGCCCTGGCCCGGCTGCTGCTCGCCGACGACGCGCAGGAACTGACCCCCGAGCAGCGCCAGCAGGCCACCATGATCTCGGCGTCCGGCACGACCGTGCTCGCACTCGTCGAGGAACTGCTGGACGTCGCCAAGGCCGAGTCGGGCCGGCTCGACCCGCACTGGGCCCCGGTCGACCTGCGCACCCTGCTCCACCTGCTGCGGGGCACGATGCAGGGCATGGCCCGCGCGGGCGTCCGGCTGCACATCGCCGACCCCCGGCTGGCGCCGGTCCTCGTCACCGACGAGGTCATCCTGACCCGCGTCCTGCGCAACGTGCTGTCCAACGCCCTCAAGTTCACCGAGCACGGCGAGGTGAGCCTGGAGGTCGGCACCGAGACGCGCGCGGGCGAGGACTGGTTCCTGTGGACCGTCCGCGACACCGGCGTGGGCATCCCCGAGGACCAACTGGAGCGCGTCTTCGAGGAGTTCTACCAGGTGCGCGGCGTGCACCAGCGCGGACGGGCGGGCACCGGCCTCGGCCTGCCCTACGCCCGGCGGCTGACCGGCATCCTCGGCGGCCGCCTCACCCTGACGAGCAGCCCCGGCCACGGCACGTGCGTCACGGTGGAACTGCCCGCGCGGCCGCCCGCCGAGGAGGCCGGGGAGGCCGGCGCCCCGCACCCGCCGCTGCCCCTCGACACGCTCGTGGTGGTGGACGACGACCCGGACTTCCTGGCCACGCTGCGCCCCGCCCTGCGCGAACTGGCCCGGCACCACACGGAGGTGACCGACAGCGCGCACGCCCTGGAGACGATCCGGCGGGTGCGCCCCGACGCCGTCCTCCTGGACCTGATGATGCCGTCCCCGGACGGCTACGCGCTGCTGGCCGCCCTGGAGGCCGACCCCGACACCCGGGGGCTGCCCGTCGCCCTGCTCACCTCCGCCGCCCCGGACGACGTGGAGGGCGCCCGGCTGCACGGCCGCGGGCTGCTGCCCAAGTCCCGCGCCACCGCGGCGACCCTGGCCGCCGCGCTGTTCCCCGGGCAGGGCCCGGGCCACGGCGGACCCGACGCCGCCCGCGCCGCCGAGAAGGACGGCCGCCGGCCATGACGCACTCCGCATCCGACGGGGGCCCCGCCCTCGTCCTGGTCGTCGACGACAACGCCATCACCCGCTACGTGCTGGGCACCACCCTGCGCCGGGCCGGGCACGAGGTCCTGGAGGCGGAGGACGGCACCCAGGCGCTCGACCTGCTCCAGCACGGCCCCCGGGTCCCGGACGCGGCCATCATCGACATCCAGCTGCCGGACATGACCGGGTTCGAGGTGTGCGAGCGGGTCAAGGCGGACGCG
Organism: Streptomyces sp. NPDC088785; assembly: GCF_044750685.1. NCBI lineage: Bacteria > Bacillati > Actinomycetota > Actinomycetes > Kitasatosporales > Streptomycetaceae > Streptomyces > Streptomyces sp. NPDC088785. The sequence continues at coordinate 139,227 of NZ_JBIVKH010000015.1, read as the reverse complement.
CGCACGGCGGGCGTCCCGGTGCTGCACATCTCCGCCACCGCCGTCTCCGTCACCGACCGCACCCAGGGCCTGAACCGGGGCGCCGACGCCTACCTGACGGAACCCATCGCCCCCGACGAGCTGATCGCCACGCTCTCCGCGACCCTGCGCTACACCCGCGCCCGCCGCCGCGCCGAGACCCTCGCCGAGCGCCTGCACCAGCTGCACCGGGCCACGCTCTCCCTGTACAGCGCCCCCGACGCGCAGCGCCTCGCCGACGCGGCCGCCGCCGGGGCGGCCGCGGTCCTCACCCGCCCGGCCGCCGTCCGGCTCACCGCCCCCGACGGCACCCCGCACACCCGCGGGCACCCGGACGTCGCGCCCCTGGACGTGCACGCCTTCGACCGGGTCGCGGCCGCGCTGGACGGCAGCGGCGTGCACGTCATGCCGTACACGTCGGCCGACGACGGACGGCGCTACCTGCTGGCCGCCGCCCGCACCAAGAAGGGGCGCCCCGCCACCTGCATCGCCGTCCCCGCCGCGGCGGGACACGCCACGCCGGACGCCGAGGAGCAGGACGAGGAGATCCTCGCCCAGGTCACGCACACCGCCGCACTGGCCCTGGAGACCCTGCGCACCTACAGCGAGGAGCACAACCTCGCGCTGACCCTCCAGCGCTCGTTCCTGCCCGAGGAACTGCCCCGCACCCCGCGCGCCCGGTTCGCCGTCCGCTACCTGCCCGCCAGCGAGCACGCCGAGATCGGCGGCGACTTCTACGAGGCCCTGACCACCCCCGCGGGCGTCATCACCGCCGTGGGCGACGTCGCGGGGCACTCGCTGGAGGCGGCCATGGTCATGGGGCAGATCCGGCACGGGCTGCGCGCGTACGCCCTCGAAGGGCACCCGCCGCAGGCGATCCTCGAACGGCTGGACACGCTCCTGAGGACGGTGGCCCGCGGGGTCACCCTCACGCTGTGCATCATGCTCCTGGAGGAGACGACGGGCGTCCTGCACATCGCCAACGCCGGGCATCTGCCGCCCCTGCTGCTGGGCCGGGACGCCGAGGCGGGCTATGTCAGGGACCACGGCCCGCTGCTCGGACTCGGCCTGCCGCAGCCGCCCGCCGCGCGCGTCACCGTCGCCGAGGGCGACGTCCTGGTGATGGCCACGGACGGCCTCGTGGAGCGGCGCGACGAGGACATCGACACCTCGCTGGCCCGGCTCGCCGCCGTCGCCGCGAAGGGGCCCCGCGCACCCGAGGACATGTGCGGACATCTGCTCAAGGAACTGCCTCCGGACGGCCGTGACGACATCGCGCTCATGGTCGTCGCCGTGGGCCCGCACCGGGCCGGCTGACCTCAGGCCGCCATGCGGGCGGCGTCCAGGACGACGCTGATGGTCTTGCCGGCCGCGTCCGGCTCGATCGTGATCTCGGCGGCGAGCCGCCGAATGATGATCCAGCCGTTGCCGCCGGGCACCGCGGGGGCCGGGGCGCGCGGGGTCGGCGGGTCGGTGCTGTGGTCGCCGACCCGGATGGTCAGGGCCGTGCCGCGCACCCCCACGTCGAAGTCCCGGACGCCGGCCCCGTGGAGCAGCGCGTTGGTGACCAGCTCGCTGGTGACCAGACAGGCGTCCTGCACCAGCAGCGTGGCCTGCCGGGGCGGAAGCGTCTCGCACAGCGGCTGGAGTGCTGCTCTGACACGGCTGCGCGCTTCGGCACAGGTCATCCCCGTGGCCCCGTGGGCGGGCGGGCTCACCATCCCAACGTCCCCTCTGCCGTGCCTGTCGGGTCTCGTCCTGTGATGTGTGCGGCACGTCCGGTTCGCGTGCCCGCCTTCCGGAGCGGCACACGGACGAAGTCGCGGCGGGGTCCCGCCGTGCGCGTCACCGACTGATCGCGTCGAGTTCGCGCACGGCGGTCTCGACGTCGGCCGCGACGGCGAGGATCTCGTCGGCCGCCGTGATCTCCAGCAGCCGGCTGACGCCGGAGTGCAGGGGACCGGCCACGCGCAGCGGCCGGTCCGCGGCGGCGTGCCGGGCGTGCGCCTTGAGGAGCTGGTTGAGCAGCACGCTGTCGGCGAAGGTGAGACCCGACAGGTCGATCACCGTGCCCCGGGTGTCCGGATCGTGCAGGGCCTGGTCGAGGGCTTCCGTGATCTGTCTGAGGTCGCCCAGATCGGCTTCGCCGGATATGACCACCGTGACGATGCTTCCGTGCTGCTCAACGCGGGTGTCGCTGCTGCCTGATGTCATGGCCCGTACCTTTGCACACCCTGCTGCGGTGACCAACCGGGACCCGTGACGGATCTTGCGGTCCGCCGGTGCGCGCGGGGGTCAGCCACCGGGACGCAGGGTCGCGAGCCAGTCGGTCAGCAGCCGGTTCACCTCGGCGGGGCGCTCCTGCTGGATCCAGTGGCCGCAGCCGTCCAGCAGGTGCGGGCCCGACAGGCCGGGAAGGGTGCGGGGGAAGGCGTCGACGGCGTCCGACAGCCAGGTCGTGGACGCGTCGAGGGTACCGCCCGCGAACAGGGAGGGCTGGGTGAGCGGGGCCCCGCGGTACGCGGCGAGGTCCTCCCAGTCGCGGTCCATGGCGCGGTAGCGGTTGAGGGCGCCGGTCAGCCCGGTGCGCTCGAACTCCCCGGCGTAGACGTCGAGGTCGTCCTCGCCCAGCCAGGACGGGAGCGTGGCCGCGGGGAAGCGGTCGCGCAGGGTGGCGCCGCCGCCGCGGGTCACGAAGTGCGGGTCGGGCGCGCCCGGCGCGGGCATGGTGTCGGCGGACAGGGCCGCGTAGAAGCCGGCGAGCCAGCCCCGGACGTCGGGCTCGATCTCCGCCTCGGCGCGGCCGGGCTCCTGGAAGTAGGAGACGTAGAACTCCTCCTCCGGGCCGCCGATCCCGCCGAACACCTCGCTGGGGCGGGGGCCGCCGGGCGGCGCGTAGGGCACGCTCAGCAGGCCGACCGCGCGGAACACCTCGGGGTGCAGCAGGCCCGAGGTCGCGGCGATGGTGGCGCCCCAGTCGTGGCCGACGACCACCGCGCTCTCCTCGCCCAGGGCGCGGACGACGGCCACGTTGTCCGCCACCAGGTCGAGCAGGCGGTAGGCGGCGGGCTCCGCGGGCCGGGAGGACCGGCCGTACCCGCGCACGTCGACGGCCACCGCACGGTGACCGGCCGCCGCGAGGGCCGGAAGCTGGTGGCGCCAGGAGTACCAGGACTCGGGGAAGCCGTGCAGGAGCAGGACGAGCGGACCGCTGCCCTGCTCGACCAGGTGCAGGCGCCCGGCCGGGGCCTCGACGACGCGGTGGCGCGGGCGGGCGGACGTCTCGGGCTGCATGGGGTCTCCTCGGGGTGCGGGACGGCGTACGGCATCGGTTCACTCGCGCGGTCCGCGCACCTCGCTCCCGCGCGCCGCGGCCACCCGTCGATCATGCGCCGCCGCACCCGCCCGACGCGATCGCTGTTGACGATCTGGCAAACTCGCAGGCAGGACGGTACGAGAGCGTGCGGGGCACGGCGAGGGGACGCGGAGACAATGACGGTCGACGACGTGCACGGCACACTGGCGGCGCTGGGCCCCCGGCTGCGCGCCGCGCGCGAGCGGCACGGCGCCACGCTCGCCGCCGTCGGCTGCGCGACCGGCCTCGCGCCGAGCACCCTGTCGCGGATCGAGACCGGCCGCCGCCCGCCCACCCTGGAGACGCTGCTGCGGCTGGCGAAGGCGTACGACGTCTCCCTGGACGAACTGGCGGGCACCGCCCCCGCGCCGCGCCCGCCTGCCCCCGCCGACGACAAGGGAGACAGGGGTGACAAGGCGGTCCTGCCGCTCACCCGTTACGTCGGCGGGCTGCACGCCCACAAGCACGTGCTGCCCGCCGTCGACGAGCGGCCGGCCGTGCCGCCCCGGCAGGTCTCCCACGAGGGCCACGAGTGGCTGTGCGTCCTGTACGGGCGGCTGCGGCTCGCGCTCGGCGACCAGGTCCTCGTCCTCGCCGCCGGGGACGTCGCGGAGTTCGACACCCGCACCCCGCACGCGGTGGCGAACGCCGGGCCCGGGGGACCGGTCGAGTACCTGATCATGTTCGGCCCGCAGGGCGAGCGCCTCCGCCCCCGCACGCCCGCGCCGCCCGCCCGCGAGAGCCACCGGCCGCCCTGACGGCCGGGGCGCGCCGCTCAGGCCCCCGGCGTGGGCCAGGACTGCTCCGCCGCCCAGGAGGCGAACGACGTCCAGGGCACGCGCGGAAAAGCGGCGTGCAGCGCCGGGAGGTCGACGGCGTAGCCCACCCGCGTGAGGTAGTCGTACATGGCCCCCATGTCGGGGCTGGACCGGCGCACCGCCTCCAGCGGAACCTGCCGGTAGACGACCGTCCCGCCGGCCGCGGTGCCGATCGCCCGGGCCATCTGCGCCGGGGTCGGATCGTCCCCGGCGACTTCCACGCGGGCGCCCAGCCAGCGCGTGGGGTCGGCCAGCACGGCGGCGACGACCCGGCCGAGGTCACGGCGGGCCACCTGCTGCAACGGCGTGTCGGGCGGCAGCGCCAGCTTCATCTCGCCCTGCGCCACCTCCTGGAGTTCCCCGAGCGCGTTGTCGTAGAAGTAGGTGGGGGCGACGACCGTCGCGGGCACGTCCGAGTCGGCGAGCACCTCCTCGATGCGGGCCTTCGACTCGAAGTGCGGGATGCCGGTGTTCCGGTCCGCGGCGGCGACCGACGCCAGGACCAGATGGGGCAGATCCGCGCGGGAGGCGGCCTCCACGACGGCGGTGCCCTGCCGCACCTCCGCGTCCAGGCCGTCCTCGAAGGGCGTGGTGACCGCGAACGCCCCGGCCACCCCCGTGAAGGCCGCCGTGAGGGCGGCGACGTCGGTGAGGTCGGCCGTCACCAGCTCGGCCCCGGCGGCGGCGAGACCCCGCGCCCGGGCCGACGACGGATCACGGACCACCGCGCGCACCGGCCGGCCCGCCTCCCGCAGCGCGGCCAGCACGGCACCGCCCTGTCCGCCGGTGGCTCCCAGTACGGCGATCGTCATGCCGGTCCTCCCGTGGTCGCGGCGCCCGTCGGCCCCACCCTCGGCCACCCGCCCCCGGGCGGCCACCGGAACTCGCCCGACCGGGGCCGGGCGACGCCCGGGTTTCTTGCCCGATTCACACCCGGCGGCCCCGCCCGGTGCGCGAGTATCTACAGGAGCGGTCGTCAGCGCCGCACACCCCGCCGGTCATCTCCCCCGAAGGACGTCAGCCTTGAGCACCATCGGAATCGGGCAGGCCGTGGTGCTCGGCGTGGTCGAGGGGGTGACCGAGTTCCTCCCCGTGTCCTCCACCGGCCATCTGAAGATCGCCGAGGGGCTGATGGACATCCCCGTGGACGACAAGGCGGTCGTCGCCTTCACCGCGGTCATCCAGGTCGGCGCCATCGCCGCCGTCCTCGTCTACTTCTTCCGCGACATCGTGCGCTTCGTCACCGCCTGGGGACGCGGCCTCGCCGACCGCGACCAGCGCACCGGCCACGACTACAGGTTCACCTGGTGGGTCATCTACGCCACCGTCCCCATCGTCGTCGTCGGACTGGCCGCGAAGCCCCTCATCGAAGGGCCGCTGGCGTCGCTGTGGGTCGTGGCGGGCTCGCTGATCGTCGGCAGCGGGGTGATGTGGGCCGCGGACCGGCGCGGACGGCACCGGCGCGGCGAGGCCGACACCACCTTCAAGGACGCGATGCTCGTCGGCTGCTCGCAGATCCTGGCCCTGCTCTTCCCCGGCTTCTCCCGCTCCGGGGCGACCATGTCGACGGCGCTGCTCCTCGACCTGGACCGGGTCGCCGCCACCCGGCTCTCCTTCTTCCTCGGACTCCCGGCCCTGACCGGCGCCGGCCTGTACGAACTCAAGGACGCCGTGGGCGGCGGCGTCGGCGCCGCCCCGCTGGTCATCGGCACCCTGGTGTCGTTCGTCGTCGCCTACGCCTCCATCGCCTGGCTCCTCAGGTTCGTCGCCCGGCACACTTTCAACGCGTTCGTCGTCTACCGGATCGTCATCGGGGCGCTGGTGTTCGCGCTGCTCGGCGCGGGCGTGCTCGACGCCTGAGCGGGCGGAGGGCGGCCGGTCACGCCGGGTCCGCGGCCGGCACCGCGTACCCGGGCACGGACGGCCAGCGGACGGTCAGCACCACCGACTCCTCCTCGGCGCACCAGGAGTGGTCGACGCCGTGCCCCCACACGACGTAGTCGCCCTGCCGCTCCAACAGGACGCTGCGGCCCGGCAGTTCGACCCGGAAGCGGCCGCTGACGAGGACGAGGAGAGCCGTGCGCTCCTCGCCCCGCACCCAGCGCTGCCGCTCGTCACCGCGCGGGTGGACGCCCCACTTGATCTCCACGTCCTCGCTGTGCCGCGGATCCCCGGCGTCCTTGAAATGCCCCAGGAGCCAGCCCCGGTCCAGTGCCGCGTCCGTGCCCGCGTTGCCCACGTATACGTTGTCGCTCACGAGCCCGGACGCTAGCAGCCGGCCCGGGCGCGCCCGCCCCCGGCGCGGCGCGGGCGGGGCGGAGCCACCGCGCGGGGTCCCGGCACAGTGGCTCCACGGCCGATTCTCGACGGCCGCGGGGCCGGGCACCGGGCCCGCGCCGGGCGTGACCGCGCTCAGCGGCCGACGGACTCGCTCCGCGGACAGCGCGCGGCGCGACCGCCCGGCGGGGGAGGGGCCGGGCGGCCCGGGTCGGACCGGCCCCCGCCCGCCGGACCCGCCGCCGGGAGTCAGACGACGCCGTCGGCCCGGAGGCGGGCGATCTCGGCGGGGGTGCGGCCCTGGGCGGCCAGGATGGCGCCGGTGTGCGCGCCCAGCGCGGGCACCGGATCCATCCGGGCGTCGAGGCCGGCCAGGTCGGCGGGCGGCCGCAGGGCCCGTACGGTGCCGCCCGGGGCGGCGACGTCCACCCAGCGCCCCCGCTCCGCGAGCACCGGATGGGCCAGGAACGCGGCGACGTCGTTCACCCCCGCGTTGGCGATGCCCGCCGCGTCCAGGGCCCGCGCCACCTCGGCGCTGTCGCAGCGCCCGAACCGCGCGGCGACGATCGCGTCGAGCTCCTCGCGGTGGGCCACCCGGTCCGGGCCCGTGGCGAACCGGGGATCGTCGGCCAACTCCGGCCGCTCCAGGAAGTGTGCGCACAGCGCGACCCACTCTCGCTCGTTCTGGATGGAGAAGAGCACCTCCTTGCCGTCGGCCGCGGGGTAGGCGCCGTACGGGGCGATGGTGGCGTGCCGCGTACCGATGCGCGGCGGCTGTGTCCCCCCGTGCCGCGTGTAGTACGCGGGCTGGCTCATCCACTCCGCGAGCGCCTCGAAGAGGGACACCTCCACGGCGCGCGCCACACCCGTCGTCGCCCGGGTTAACAGTGCGGTCAGGATCCCGGTGTAGGCGTACATGCCCGCGGCGATGTCGGCGACCGACACCCCGGTCCTGGCCGTGCCCTCCGGGGTGCCGGTCAGCGAGACCAGGCCGGTCTGGCACTGCACCAGCAGGTCGTACGCCTTGCGGTCGGCCCAGGGGCCCGTGGTGCCCCAGCCCGAGATCGTGCAGGCGATCAGCGACGGGTGCCGCTCGGCCAGGCTCCCCGGGTCGAGGCCCAGCCGGGCGGCCGCGCCGGGGCCGAGGTTCTGCACGAAGACGTCGGCGTCCGCGAGGAGTTCGTCCAGGACGGCGCGGCCCGCGGCCGACTTCACGTCCAGCGTCAGGGACTCCTTGGACCGGTTGAGCCACACGAAATAGCTGGACTCACCGTCGACCGTCGTGTCGTAGCGCCGGGCGAAGTCCCCGCCGTCCGGACGCTCGATCTTGATCACGCGCGCCCCGAGATCGGCCAGTTGCCGCGTGGCGAACGGCGCCGCCACCGCCTGTTCGAGGCTGACGACGGTGATGCCCGCGAGGGGCGGCGCGGCGGCGCGGTCGGTCGGTTCGGTCATGCGAGGACCTCCAGGTCGGCGGGGCGGCGGCCGGGCCGGGCAGCACCCCGTACCGGAGCTGCCATCATGAGCCCCCGGCCGCGGCACCCGGCGCCCGGCGCCGCCGGAGCCGAACCCGCCGCCCGCGCACGGCCCTTGGGCCCGGCGCACGAGGGGCCCGGCCACTACCATCGGCCCGGGCGGGCGACGGCGCCGAGGCGGACCCGCCCGCCGGGCACGCCCGGGACGAGTCGAGGAGGGCCGCACCATGACCGAGGAATTCGCGCTGCTGGGAGTGCCGTCCTGCGCGGGGACGCACGGCCCGGGACAGGAGAAGGCCCCCGCGGCCCTGCGCTCCGCCGGTCTCGTGGACCGGCTGCGGGCCGCCGGGGTGAAGGTCACCGACCACGGGGACCTGCCCGTGGTGCCGTTCAGGACCGACCCCCTGCGCCGCGACCGGCAGAACCTCCCACGGGTCGTCGAGGTGGCCCGCGCCGTGGCCGACCGGGTCGGCGCGCTCCTCGACTCCGGCGCGGTCCCGCTGGTGATCGGCGGCGACTGCACGATCACGCTCGGCGTGCTCGCCGCCCACGTCGCCCGCCGGCCCGGCACCGGGCTCCTCTACTTCGACGGCGACCTGGACCTGTCGGTGCCCGGGACCAGCCGGTCCGGGATCCTCGACACGATGGTGCTGTCCCACCTGCTCGGCGACGGCGCGCCGGAGCTGCGGGACGTGGGGCCGCGCACCCCGCTGATGCCGGTCTCCGCCGTCGCGGCGTTCGGCTACGAGCCGGCGGAGCTGGGACCGGCGGGGCGCGAGCGCCTCGCCGCGTACGGGCTGCGGGCCAGGTCCTGCACCGAGCTGACCGCGCCGGGCACCGACCCGGTCGCCGAGGCGCGCGCGTTCTGGCGCGAACTCGCCGCCCACCACGAGCGGTTCGTGCTGCACTTCGACGTCGACGTGATCGACTCCGTGGACTTCCCGCTCGCCGACTTCCCGCACTACAACGAAGGGCTGCCGGTCGGCGTCGCCTTCGACTGCCTCGCCGAGTTCGGCTCCGCGCCGCCGCTGGCGACCCTGGTGGTCACCGAGGTCAACCCCCACCGGGACCCCGACGGGACACTGGTCGACGCGCTGGTCGGCGCCCTGGTGCGGGCCCTCGGTTCCCGCCCGGCGTGACGCCGGGGGCCCGTCGGCGGCCGGCGCGTCAGCGGGCGCGGGCCGGCGCGCCGGGCCGTCCGCTCACCGGGAGGCGCCGGCGTTGTCGATGACCGTGTCCAGCAGGGAGCGCGAGCGCTGAAGGTCCGCGATCATCCGGTCGATGCGGTCCCGCTCCACCGTCAGCTCGGCCACGAGGAACGTGTCGGCGGTCTCCGCCGGGCCGCCGTCGCTGTCCCGCATGCACGGCAGCAGCTTCACGATCTTCGCGCTGCACAGCCCCGCGGCGTACAACTCCTGGACCCGCCGCACCCGGTCCACCGCCCCGTCGTCGAACTCCCGGTGCCCGCCCGGGGTGCGCCGGGCCGACAGCAGGCCCTCCTGCTCGTAGTAGCGCAACGAGCGCTCGCTGACGCCCGTCCGCCGGGCCAGCTCACCGATCCGCATGACGCACCTCACACCCCGCCGGCTTGATTCTCACATTGATGTCAACTTCTACGGTACCGGCATGACTTCCGAAACGACGCCCGTCTCCCCGCTCCTGGCCCCCGCCCGGCTCGCCGGCCACGACCTCGCCAACCGCCTGGTCATCGCGCCCATGACCCGCAACCGCGCCGACGCCGACGGCACCCCCACCGCCCTGATGGCCGAGTACTACGCCCAGCGCGCCACCGCCGGGGCGATCATCGCCGAGGCGTCCACCCCGAACGCGGTCGGCCAGACCTACCCCCACATCACCGCCCTGCACACCGACGCCCACACCGAGGGCTGGCGCCGGGTCACCCGGGCGGTCCGGGCCGCGGGCGGCGGACCGATGTTCCTCCAGATTCAGCACGGCGGACGCGTCGGCCACCCCGACACCAGCGGCCACACCCCGATCGCCCCCTCGCCGATCCCGCTGCCCGAGCCCCTGCACACGCCCTCCGGCCGCCAGGACGCCGTCGTCCCGCGCGAGATGACGGCCGACGACATCCGGCGGACCGTCGCCGACTTCGCGGCCGCCGCCCGCCGCGCCGTCGACGCGGGCTTCGCCGGGGTGGAGGTGCACAGCGCCAACGGCTACCTGCTCCACCAGTTCCTCGCCACCGGCACCAACCGGCGCACCGACGCCTACGGCGGCCCGGTCGCGCACCGCATCCGCTTCACCACCGAGGTCGTCGACGCCGTCGCCACCGCGATCGGCGCGCACCGCACCGGGCTGCGCATCTCGCCGGGACGCGCCGTCAACGGCGTCGCCGACACGGACGCCGACGAGCTGTACCCCGCCCTGCTGGAGGCCGTCGCGGGCCAGGACCTCGCCTATCTGCACCTCGCGTTCGCCGACCCCGGACAGCCGCTGTTCGCCCGGCTGCGCGCACGCTGGACCGGCACCCTGATCGCCAACCCGGTGCTGCCCGCCGACCGGATCCCCGCCGACGGCGGCCGCGCGGCCGGCGAACGGCTCCTCGCGGCCGGCGCCGACCTCATCGCGCTCGGCCGGCCCTTCCTCGCCAACCCCGACCTCGTGCACCGGCTGCGCACGGGCGCGCCGGTCAACGCCGTACGCGACCGGTACGCGATGTACACCGGAGGCGCCACCGGCTACACCGACTACCCGCGCCTGCTCCCGTACGGCTGACCGCGCCGGGTCGGCGGCACCCCGAGACCGCCCCGTCCGGCGCGCAAACATCCGGCGGCCGCGATCATCGGATCGAGTTAATGTCCCCCGGTTCTCCTGGATCCCCGCCGTCGCGGGCCCTTAACGTTCACCTGCAATCCGGATCAACCGGTCCTAACTCCGTTGCCCACAAGGGCATTTGCCCGACCATTTCCTGCCAGCTCCGAAGTCCCCACCTCTGAAACCGGAGAGACACCCGTTGACTGTTGACTCGATCCCCGAGGCCCGGCGGGAGCCGCCACGGCAATCCAGTCTGGGCACGGCGGCCGCCCGCAACCTCTCCACCACCACCAAGTCGGCCCCGCAGATGCAGGAGATCAGCTCCCGCTGGCTGCTGCGGATGCTGCCCTGGGTGGAGACCACGGGCGGCGCCTACCGGGTGAACCGCCGCCTGACCTACACCGTCGGTGACGGCAGCGTCGACTTCGTCCAGGACGGATCCCGCGTCCGCGTCATCCCGCGCGAACTCGGCGAACTGCCGCTGCTGCGCGGCTTCGACGACGTGGAGGTGCTGACCGCCCTAGCCGAGCGCTGCGTCCAGCGCGACTTCCGGGACGGCGAGACCCTCGTCGAGCGCGGAACGCCCGCGGACCGGCTCCACCTCATCGCCCACGGACGCGTGAGCCAGCTCGCCGCCGGCGAGTTCGGCGACGACGTCACCCTCGACGTCCTCGCCGACGGCGACCGGTTCGGGGACGAGGCGCTGCTCGACGAGGACGCCCGGTGGGAGCAGACCGCCGTCGCCGAGACGTCCGGCACCCTGCTCACCCTCTCCCGCGCCGACTTCGCCTCCGTCCTGGCCGGCGCGCCGGACCTGCGGGACCACGTCGAGGCCTTCCGGTCCCGGTCGCGGCAGCGCCAGAACCACCGCGGCGAGGCCGAGATCGCGATGTCGGCGGGCCACCACGGGGAGCACGAGCTGCCCGGCGCGTTCGTCGACTACGAGGCCCGGCCCCGCGAGTACGAACTGTCGGTCGCCCAGACCATCCTGCGCGTCAACACCAGGGTCGCCGACCTCTACAACGTGCCGATGAACCAGACGGAGGAGCAGCTCCGGCTCACCATCGAGGCGCTGCGCGAACGCCAGGAACACGAACTCATCAACAACCCCGAGTTCGGGCTGCTGCACAACGCCGACTTCAAGCAGCGCATCCAGACGCACGCCGGCCCGCCGACCCCCGACGACCTGGACTCGCTGCTCTGCCGCCGCCGCGGATCGAAGTTCTACCTCGCCCACCCCCGCACCATCGCGGCGATCGGCCGCGAGTTCAACGCGCGCGGCCTCTACCCGGAGGACATGGACCTCGAAGGGCACCGCGTCATGGCCTGGCGCGGGGTCCCCCTCCTGCCCTGCGACAAGATCCCCATCACCAAGGAACGCACCAGCTCCATCCTCATCATGCGGACCGGCCTGGAGGAGCAGGGCGTCATCGGGCTGCGGCAGACCGGCCTGCCCGACGAGTACGAGCCGGGACTCTCGGTCCGGTTCATGGGCGTCGACGAGAAGGCCATCACGTCGTACCTCGTCAGTACCTACTACTCGGCCGCGATCCTCGTGCCGGACGCCGTCGGTGTCCTGGAGAACGTGCAGATCTCCCGCTGGCCCAGGTAGCGGCACAGCGCCGCGCCGCCCGGTGCCCCGCAACACAAGGAGCCCTCAAGGAGTCATGGATGCCACCGCCTGAGCCGAGCCCGCCGCGCGCGGGCGTGCCGCCCGAGGCCTCCCGCTACGGCGGGCAGGTCCTGGCCGATGCCGCCGCCCGCGCGCGCGACATCAGCGCCGCCTTCGCCGCGCCGCCCCCGGCCGTCCCCGCCCCGGCGGCAGCTACCCCGGCCGTCCCGCCGGACACCGGTCTGGCGCGCCTGCTGAGCGGCCCGAGCGGCATCGGCACCACGGGCCTGCGGCTCACCCTCCCCGAGGCGGCGCCCCCGGCGGCGCCGCCCGCCGGGACGGGCACGCCGATCCCCGGCCTCTACCACCACCCGATCCCCGAGCCCGACCCCGTGCGCGTCGCGGAGGTCAGCCGCAGGATCAAGGACTGGGCGCTGGACGAGGTCTCCCTCTATCCCGACGACTGGGCCGAGGAGTTCGACGGCTTCTCCGTGGGCAGTTACATGGTCGGCTGCCATCCCGACGCCCCCACCGTCGACCACCTGATGATCGCCACCCGGCTGATGGTGGCCGAGAACGCGGTGGACGACTGCTACTGCGAGGACCACGGCGGCTCGCCCGTCGGACTCGGCGAGCGCCTGCTCCTCGCCCACACCGCGCTCGACCCGCTCCACACGACGGCGGAGTACCAGCCCGACTGGGCCGCGTCCCTGCACGCGGACGCCCCGCGACGCGCGTACCGCTCCGCCATGGAGTACTTCGTCCGGCAGGGCAGCGCCTCCCAGGCCGACCGCTACCGGCACGACATGGCCCGGCTGCACCTGGGCTATCTCGCCGAGGCCGCCTGGGCCCAGGAGGAACGGGTGCCGGAGGTCTGGGAGTACCTGGCGATGCGCCAGTTCAACAACTTCCGGCCCTGCCCCACCATCACCGACACCGTCGGCGGCTACGAACTGCCGGCGGACCTGCACGCACGGCCCGACATGCAGAAGGTCATCGCGCTTGCCGGGAACGCGACGACCATCGTCAACGACCTCTACTCGTACACGAAGGAACTCGACGCCCCCGGAACGCACTTGAACCTTCCGGTGGTCATCGCGGAACGGGAGGGCCTCTCCGACCGGGACGCCTACCTGAAGTCGGTCGAGGTCCACAACGACCTCATGCGCGACTTCGAGAGCGCGGCCGCCGACCTGGCCGCCGAACTGCCCCTGCCGGCCGTCCAGCGCTTCCTGCGCGGCGTCGCCGCGTGGGTCGACGGAAACCACCACTGGCACCAGAACAACACCTACCGCTACAGCCTGCCCGACTTCTGGTAAGAGATAGGACCCTTTAGTGCTCAGCACCGAACTCACCGTCCCCTCCGCCGGCCGCACCCTCAAGGTCCCCCACCCGGCCACGCCCTACCAGGGGGACATCGCCCGCTACTGGGACGGCGAGGCCCGTCCCGTGAACCTGCGGCTCGGTGACGTCGACGGTCTCTACCACCACCACTACGGCATCGGAGACGTCGACGAGTCCGCACTCGGCGGCGACGGCGACGCGGCGAGCGAGCAGAAGCTCGTCGCCGAACTCCACCGGCTGGAGTCCGCGCAGGCGGACCTCCTCCTGAAGCACCTCGGCGACATCGGCGCCGACGACACCCTGATGGACGCCGGCTGCGGACGCGGCGGGTCGATGGTGATGGCGAACCAGCGCTTCGGCTGCTCCGTCGAGGGCGTCACCCTCTCCGCCAAGCAGGCCGAGTTCGCCAACGGCCGCGCCGCCGAACTCGGCATCCAGGACCGGGTGCGGGCCCGCGTGTGCAACATGCTCGCCACCCCGTTCGAGACCGGACGGATCGCGGCGTCCTGGAACAACGAGTCGAGCATGTACGTCGACCTGCACGACCTCTTCGCGGAGCACTCCCGCGTCCTGGAGGTCGGCGGCCGCTACGTCACCATCACCGGCTGCTGGAACCCGCGCTACGGCCAGCCCTCCAAGTGGGTCTCCCAGATCAACGCCCACTTCGAGTGCAACATCCACTCCCGCCGCGAGTACCTGCGCGCGATGGCCGACAACCGCCTGGTGCCGCAGGCCGTCATCGACCTCACCCCCGACACCCTGCCCTACTGGAAGCTGCGCGCCACCTCGTCGCTGGTGACCGGCATCGAGGAGGCGTTCATCAAGTCCTACGAGGACGGCTCCTTCCAGTATGTGCTGATCGCCGCCGACCGCGTCTGACCCACCCCCACCGAAGAGGGCCCGATCCAGCCGGTCGGGCCCTCTTCCCCGTCCGGGGCCGGCGGCCCGCGGGACAGGGTGCCCGGACGCCGTTGACTGGGGTGGAAACGCCGTGGAACGGTGAAACCGCGTTCCCGTCCTGCCTGCCCCAGGCCCGCGCGACCACGGGCCGACGAGAGAACTGGAAGCGGATCCCCGTGACGCTCGGAAACTCGCACCCCTCTCCGGCCGACGACCGCGGCCCCACCGATGACCGCCGCCTCACCCCGGCCCGGACCGAAATGCTCGAGAAGGAGTTCGCCGCCCGGCCGGCGAACCGGCTGATGCAGAACGCCGTCACCCAGACCTCCGTGGACGACATCGCCCTGGACCGGCGGATCGTGACCGCCGCCGACCACTCGGTCTCCCACCACCTGGACGACTGGAAGGTCACCAACCAGAAGAAGAGCGGGCGCTGCTGGATGTTCGCGGGGCTCAACCTGCTGCGGGTCGGCGCCGCCCGCGAACTCGGCGTCAAGGACTTCGAGTTCTCCCAGAACTACGTCCTCTGGTGGGACAAGTTCGAGCGGGCGAACTACTTCCTGGAGTCCATGATCGAGACCTCCGGCGCCGACGTCGACGACCGGACGGTGGCGCACCTGCTGGCCGACCCCATCAGCGACGGCGGGCAGTGGAACATGTTCGTGGCGCTGGTCGCCAAGCACGGCCTCGTACCGAAGAGCGCCATGCCCGAGACGCAGAGCTCCTCGGCCACCGGCCCCATGAACCGGGCCCTGAAGACCCTCCTGCGGCGCGGCGCCCGGGACCTGCGCCGGCTCGCCGCCGACGGCGCCCCGGCGCAGCGCGAGCACAAGGCCGAGATCCTCGCCGCCGTGCACCGCGTGCTCAGCATCCACCTCGGCACGCCCCCGCGGCGGTTCCTGTGGCAGTGGCGGGACAAGGACCGGGAGTTCCACCGCGCGGGCTGGCTGACCCCGGCCGAGTTCGCGGACGCGTACGTACGCATACCCCTCGACGCGTACGTGTGCCTGGTCCACGACCCGCGCGAGTCGAGCCCCGCGGGCCGCACCTTCACCGTGGAGCACCTCGGCAACATCGTCGAGGCACCGCCCGTGGTCTATCTCAACGTGGAGATGGACCTCCTCAAGCGGCTCACCATGGACGCCGTGGTGGGCGGCGAGCCCGTCTGGTTCGGCTGCGACGTCGGTCGCATGATGCGCGCGGACCTCGGACTGTGGGACGCGGCCCTGTACGACTACGAGGGGGTCTACGACGCGCCGTTGACGATGGACAAGGCGGAGCGGCTCCTCCACCACGAGACGCAGATGACGCACGCGATGCTGTTCACCGGCGTCGACGTGGTCGACGGCGCGCCGCGCCGCTGGCGGGTCGAGAACAGCTGGGGCGGCGAGCGCGCCGACAAGGGCTTCTGGACGATGAACGACTCCTGGTTCGGCGAGCACGTCTTCGAGGTCGCCGTGCGCCGTTCCGCGCTGCCGCCGGAACTGGCCGAGGCCCTGGACCGGCCGCCGATCGTGCTCCCGGCCTGGGACCCGATGGGCGCCCTCGCCCGGTGACGGGCGGCCCCTACGGCGACCCGTCCGCCGCGCCGCGCGCGGGCAGCCGGTGCCGCAGGACCGCGAGGGAGGTGCAGGTGACGGGCAGGGTCAGGGCCGCCGCGCACAGGATGCCGACGATCACGGGGGAGAGGATGCCCGCGTAGTACCCGGCGAAGAAGTTCCCCGTGGCCCCTTCGACCAGGCCCCGCACGGCGGGCCGCAGCGGCAGGGCGACCTGCGTGGCGAGCCGGAGTACGACGGCGGTGACGACGGCCAGCGGCACGGCGAGGGCGAGCACCCGCACGCCCCCGCCGAGGGTCGTCGTCTGCGCCCAGGACCGGCGCAGCGCCGCCCGCGCGCCGAGTCCGTCGGCGACGCCCGCCGGGGCGAGGGCCAGCGCGAGCCGCAGCACGGCGGCCACCGCGAAGGCCGCCACCGGCAGGTCCGAGACGACGGCGTACGCCCACGAGTCGCGGGCCAGCGGCAGCGGGGTGTCGAGCTGGTGGCCGGTCAGCCGGTACGCCACGACCAGGGCGAGCACCGGCGGCGTCCACACGAGGAGCCCGCGCAGCAGGTACACCGTCAGCATCGGTCGCAGCCGGGCGGGCGGGCGAGCGGGGTCGCGCGTCCCGGCCGCCACGGCCCGGGAGCACGCCTGCTGCACGGCCGCGCTGCCGATGCCGAGCAGCAGCAGGAAGAGCGGGAGCGTCCAGGCGACGACGAGCCGCAGGCCGCTGGTGTCGTGCAGGTACGGGTCCTCGTTGTGCCGGTAGAACAGGACCTGGTCGTGCATGCGGGTGAACACCGGCCAGGAGAGCGCGAACAGCGTCGCCGTCAGAAACAGCCAGACCAGACCGGCCAGCGCGACGACACGGCCCGTGGCGGCCGCCAGCGGCGCCCGGTGCCGCCACAGGACACCGGCCGCCGTGCGGACGACGCCGGGCCGGGGCCGGTCGGCGCGAGGGGGCGGGGGCAGGTCGTCCGGGGCGGTGCGCGTCGTCAAGCCGATCTTCTCCTGCGTCCTGCGGCTGGTGGTCGCAGGTGAGGACGCGGGGACGGGCGGCCGCGGTTCTGCCCCGCGGCGCGCCCGGGCCCCTCGGTCCGGGCGGGCCGGTCAGAACGGCGGGTCGGCGGCGAGGTCCACCGGCGTGCGCAGCCCGGTCCGCTGGGCCGTCACGCCCGCCTCACAGGCGGCGGCCGCCGCGTACCCGTCCCAGGAGGACGGCCCGACGACCCGGCCCGCCCGCGTCGCCGCCACCCAGGCCCGCACCTCACGGTCGTAGGCGGCCCGGAAACGCGTGAGGTAGTCCTGGTCGAGGGCGCCGCCCCACCGGCCCGCCGCCTGCACGACCATGGCGTGGCCGTCGCCGATCCGTGCCGTGCCGTGCTCGCAGACCGCCTCGCACCGGACCTGGTCGCCGAAGCCCGCGTTGCGGTACAGCTCCACGTCGGAGACCACCCCGCCCGTCGTCTCCAGGATCATCAGCTGCGGGTCGGGCACGCCGCCCGGGGACGAGGGCGGGGGAGCGGGCTTCACCACCTGGACGGCGGCGATCTCGTGCCCGGTGAGCCAGCGGGTGACGTCCATCTCGTGCGCCGCCGAGTCGGTGATCATCATCTGCTCGGTGAAGTGCCCGGGGGTGGCGGTGTTGCGGTGCCGCTGGTGCAGCATCAGCGGGCGGCCGAGCCCGCCGGCGTCCAGCACCGCCTTCAACTGCTGGTACTCCGCATCGAAGCGGCGCATGAAGCCGACCTGGATGCGGCGGTGGCCGAGCCGCCGCTCCGCCTCGACGATCCGGTACGCGCTCGCCGCGTCCGGCGTCAGCGGCTTCTCGCACAGCACCGGCAGGTCGAGCGCGAGCGCCCGCACCAGCGCCTCCTCGTGCGCGGGGCCGGAGGAGGCGATGAGCACGGCGTCCACGCCGGGCGCCGCCAGCGCGGCGGCCGCGTCGGCGTGCACGGTGCAGCCGTCGAGGCCCGCCGCGACCCGGCGGGCGCGCTCCACGTCCAGGTCGGCGACGGCCGCGACGCGCGCGCCGCCGACCGCCGTCTCGATGCGGCGCACGTGGTCGGCGCCCATCTTCCCGGTCCCGATGACCGCCACTCCCAGGGGCACGGCGCCCACTCCTCCGCTCACTGCGCCTCGGCACCCGCTGTTCCCCGGCGGGCCGCGTCCTGCGCCCGCAGCAGCGGCTTGACCACCTTGCCGCCCGCGTTGCGGGGCAGTTCACCGACGACGACGAGGTCCTTGGGCCGTTTGAAGGAGGCGAGTCGCGTGCCGAGGAAGTCCGTCAGGGCGGCCGGCGTCAGCCCGGCGCCGGGGACGAGCGTCACGTAGGCGACCGGCACCTGGCCCCAGCGCGCGTCGGGCCGGCCGATGACCGCGACCTCGCGGACGGCCGGGTGCGCGGCGACGGCGTTCTCCAGCTCGGCGCAGTAGATGTTCTCCCCGCCGCTGATGATCATGTCCTTCTTGCGGTCAACGACCCGGACGAACCCCTCGTCGTCCTGGGTGACGAGGTCGCCGGAGTGGAACCAGCCGCCGGCGAAGGCCTCCGCCGTCTCCCGCGGCCTGTTCCAGTAGCCCCGGCTCACGGAGGGGCCGCGGTAGACGATCTCGCCGATCTCCCCGGCCGGTACGTCGTTCATGTCCGCGTCGACGATGCGGTATTGGATGCTCGGGATCGGGCGGCCCACCGAGCCGAGCTTGCGCAGCGCGTCCTCGCCGCGCAGCACACAGGTGATCGGCGAGGTCTCGGTCTGTCCGAACACGGCCACGTTCAGCGCGTCGGGGAACGTCTCGGCCATGGCGCGCAGCGTCGCGTCGCTCGCGGGCGCGGCGCCCCAGCTGATGATCCGCAGCTTCAGGTCCCGCTTGTCGATGTCCGGCTGGGCGCAGAGCAGGTCCCACTGCTGCGGCACGTTGAACACGACGGTGGCGCCTTCGCGTTCGTAGGCGTCCAGCACCTCCCGCGGGTCGAAGGCCCCCAGCGGGTGGATGACGACGGTGCTGCCCACCACGAAGTTCGCCACCATCGAGCCCAGGCCCGCGATGTGGAAGAAGGGGGCCGTCAGGAAGCCGATGTCGGAGTCGTCGAAGATCTCCATCGCCCGGATGCAGGTGAGCGCCTGGACCTGCATGTTGCGATGGGACAGCAGCACGCCCTTCGGCCGGCCGGTGGTGCCCGAGGTGTACATGATCAGCGCTGTCGCGTCCTCGCTGATGTCGGGCAGCTCCATCGGCTCGTGGGCCGCGAGGAACTCCTCGTACGCGAGCAGGCCCCGGGCCCGCGCGCCGTCCGGAGGGTCGCCGATGACGACGACCGTGCCGACCGAGGCGGCGTTCGGCGCGGCGTCGAGCAGCGGCAGCAGGCGCGCGTCGACGATCACCGCGGTGGGCGTGCAGTCGGCGAGGATCTCGTCGAGCTCCGGCGGGGCGAGCCGGAAGCTGAGGGGCACGGCCGGGGCGCCGAGGCTGTTCGCCGCGAACACGCTCTCCACGAACCACGGGTGGTTCAGGGTGAGCAGGACGACCCGGTCGCCTTCGCCGACGCCCCGGCCGGCGAGCGCGGCGGCCAGCCGCAGCGACCGTCCCGACAGCTCGGCCCAGGTCGTGGTCCGCCCGAGGTGGCGCAGCGCGGGCCGGTCGGGGCGCATCATCGCGTGCGTGGCCGCCTGGGACATCCAGTGGTGCCGGAAGGTCCAGGCGGGAGCCGTGGCGGTCGGCATGGGGCGCCTCCTCGGGGGCGTGGCGACCGGGCGGCCGCTGCCGCATTGTGCCGGTCGCCACCCCGCGCGCAGAAGGGCGCGGACGCACGGATCCCGGCCGGGGCCGCACACCGCCGTGCGGCCGGCCGGGCGCTCAGGTGCGCGGCGGCCGGTCCGCCTCCGGAGCGCTCAACTCGTCGTAGAGGAGGGCGCAGTCGCCGGTCTGGCCCGTGCGGTACGCCGCCCGGGCGACCAGATGGGCGGCCACCGCGCTCGTCAGGAGCTGGAAGAACGCGACCAGCGCGAGGGTGCCCAGGTCGACCCCGGAGCGCAGCCGCAGCGCCAGGCCGGCCAGGAGCAGCAGCATGCCGAAGGTCTGCGGGTTGGTCGCGGTGGCGCTGCGGGTGAGGACGTCGGGCAGCCGGAGCATTCCGATGACGCCGGCCAGGCAGACCGCGGCACCGAGGAAGAGCAGGGCGGACCCGGCCAGATCGGCCGTCTGCTGCCAGGCGTTCACGGGCGCTCCTTGGTCCCCGCGCGGTCGCGCGAGGCGATGAACCGGGCGATGCCGACGGAACTGGTGAAGCCGAGGAAGGCCAGCACCAGCATGATCGACAGGTAGTAGCGGGTCCGGGTCATCGCCGCGTCCACCCCGATGCCGGCGATGATCAGCACCGCCGCCACGTCGACGGCGACCGCCCGGTCCAGCATGGAAGGGCCGCGCCAGATGCGGACGAGCAGCAGCACGCCCGCGACGACGATCAGGGTCAGGGCGGCGTTGAGCAGGATGTCGTCGGCCAGGGTCACGAGCCGCTCTCCTCTCCGGTGGGGGCGGACGGGTGCGGGTCCGCCGCGATCCGCACGATCTCCTCGCGGGTGCCGAAGGCCCGGACGACGAGGGCCTCCAGACGCCAGACGTCCCGGCGCGCGCGGGGCGCCGTCGCCGGGTCGTCGGCGTCGCTGACGTGCAGGTACAGGGTGGCCGTCGCGGCGTTCACCTCGACGAGCGCGCCGCCGGGCACGCTGGAGACGGCGACGGCGGTCGCCGCGATCATCAGGTCCGTACGGCAGCGCAGCGGCACCCGCAGCACGGCGGCTGGCCGGCGCCGCCCCGACAGGGCGAGCCGGGTCACGACGACGCTGGACGCCACCATGTCGTAGAGCAGGTATCCGGCGAGCCGCAGGATGCCGCGCGGGCGCAGCCGCAGCGCGAGATCGACGGCCGGCAGCGGGAACGCCAGGCACAGCACGACCGCGACGACGACACCGCCGATCAGGTTGCCCCAGGACAGCCCCGACCACAGCAGCATCCAGATGACGGTCAGCCAGGCGATCAGCGGCCAGTCGAGTCGGCGTCCGCGCGCGGCGAGGGCGGGGGATTTCACGGTTCGAGCACCGCCTTGACGTAGGGGGTACGGGCGAGGAGTTCGGCGGCCGAGCGGTCGGCCAGGCCGGTGAGCGGGGTGGCCAGCACGGTGTAGCTGAGACCGAGCGCGACGGCGGCGGCGGTCGCCGCCGTCATCACGCGCGGGATGCGGGCGGTGGCGCGCACGACCGTCGTCGTCACCGGCCCCGAGCCCTCCTCGGGCGCCGAGTCCGGATCGTCGCTCTCCTCCAGCACCTCGCCCTCCGCGGGGAGTTCGGTCACCGCGGGCGCGCGCCAGAACGCCAGGTTCCAGACCTTCACCATCACGTACAGCGTCAGCAGGCTCGTCACGGCCGCCCCGGCGAGCAGCAGGTACGCCCAGTCGCCGCCGTCCCGCGCACCGGCCCGCATCAGGCCCAGCTTCCCGATGAAGCCGGACAGCGGCGGGATCCCGGCGAGGTTCATCGCGGGCACGAACCACAGGGCGGCCAGCAGCGGCGCCGTCCTGGCGGTGCCGCCGAGCCGGGTCAGCTCCGTGGTGCCGTACCGCTTCTCCAGCAGCCCGGCCGCCAGGAACAGCGTCGTCTGCACGGTGATGTGGTGCGCCGTGTACACGATGGCGCCGCCGATGCCGCCCCGGCTGCCGAGCGCGAGCCCGTACAGCATGAAGCCGATGTGGCTGACCAGCGTGAAGGACAGCAGCCGTTTGAGGTCGGTCTGGGCCACCGCGCCGAGGATGCCGATGACCATCGACGCGAACGCCACCGCCATCAGGACCGCCGAGAGCCGGTTCCCCGGGAACAGCAGCGTCTCCGCGCGGATCATCGAGTACACGCCGACCTTGGTGAGCAGGCCCGCGAAGACCGCCGTCACCGGTGCCGGCGCCGTCGGGTACGAGTCCGGCAGCCAGGCGGCGACGGGGAACGCGGCGGCCTTCACGCCGAACACGGTGAGCAGCAGCACCTCCGCCATGGTCCGCACGCCGAGCGGGAGTTCGGGCATCCGCACGGCGAGCTGCGCGAAGTTCACCGTGCCCGCCGCCGCGTACGTCACGGCGACCCCCGCGAGGAACACCAGGGAGGAGACCAGCGAGACGACGACGTACGTCGAACCGGCCCGCACCCGCGGTTCGGTGGCGCCCAGCGTCAGCAGCACGAAGCTCGCCATCAGCATGATCTCGAAGCCGACGTAGAGGTTCACGAGGTCGCCCGCGAGGAAGGTCAGGGACACCCCGGAGACCAGCACCAGGTAGGCCGGGTGGAAGACGGCCAGCGGCGCGTTGTCCTCCCGGTCGGCCATGTCCTGGCCCATCGCGTACACCAGCACGATGAGGGTGACGGCGCCGGACACCGTCAGCATCAGCGCGGCCAGCCGGTCGGCGACCAGGGTGACGCCCAGCGGCGGCCCGAAGTCGCCGAGGTGGACCACGAGCGGGCCCGTGCGGTCGGACGCCACGAGCAGCACCAGGTCGACGCCGACGACGGCGGCGAGCACCCCGACGGTGATCACGCGGTGCAGCCAGCGCAGCCGGGGCCCGATGAACAGGCTCAGGCCGCACACCGTGAGCGGCATGACGACGGGCAGCGGAACGAGAGCGTTCACCGGGTCTCCTCCGGATCGGTGCCGAGCACGTCGTCCCACAGGTCGCCGCAGGAATCCCGGGCCCGCGCCTGGAAGGCGCGGTCCGCGCGGATCCGGCGGCGCTGCTCGCGGCGCTCCGCGCGCCAGGCCCGCGGGCCCTCGTCGCGGTGCTGCTCCCGCAGCTCGTCGCGTTCGGCGGCGATCTGGGCGCGCAGCACCACGCGCCGGTCGGCGATGTCGTCCGGCACGAAGTCCGAACCGGTCAACTGGCTGCTGCGGTACGCCATCGCGAGCACGAACGCCGTGGTGGCGAGCGTGATCACGACGGCGGTGAGCACGATGGCCTGCGGCAGCGGGTCGGTGACCCGGGCGTGCGGGACACCCGGGTACAGCAGCGGGGGCAGCCCGGCCCGCCCGGCCGAGGCGAGGACGAACAGGTTGACGCCGTTGCCGCACACGATGATGCCGATGAGCACCCGCGTCAGCGAGCGGGTCAGGATCAGCATGCCGCCGGCGGCGGTCAGCACGATGCCGCAGACCAGCAGGGTCGCACTGATGCTCACCGGCGCTCCTCACCGGCGAGCGCGAGGCCCGCCCGGTACTCGGTCTGCTGGTCGATCTTGGATCCGAGCGCGCGGACCACGTCCAGCACCACACCCAGCACCAGCAGGTACACGCCCAGGTCGAACAGGACCGCGGTGCCCGCGTGCCAGTCGCCGATCAGCGGCAGGTGCCCGTGCCAGGTCCAGGCGTGCAGCACCGTCCCGTCGGCGAGGCCCACCAGGGCGACCGCCGTCGACAGGGCGAGGCCGAGGCCGGTGAAGAAGCCCGGGTGCACCGGGGCGGCGGCGGCCAGTTCGTGCCGGCCGCCCGCGAGGTAGCGGATGGTCAGCGCGACCCCGGCGACCAGACCGCCGACGAAGCCGCCGCCCGGCAGGTTCTCCGCGCACAGCAGCAGGTACACGGACAGCGTCAGGATCGGGTGGAAGACGAGCCGGGCGACCACCTCGAAGACGACCGAGCGGTGCTCGGGCGCGAGCGTGTCCCCGGCCACCAGCCAGCTGCGCTCCGGCGCCCCCTGGCGGTACTTGGCCGGCACTCGCAGCCGGGAGGAGGCCAGCGACCACGCCGTCACCCCGCCCGGCAGCCGCGCCGGGGCCGCGGCGGACCGGCCCTGCCTGCGGTGCACGTAGAGCAGGCTGGTCACACCGAGCACGGCGACCGCGAGGACGGCGGACTCGCCCATCGTGTCCCAGGCCCGGTAGTCCACGAGGATCGTCGCGACGACGTCCTTCAGACCGTGGTGCGCGGTCTCCTCGGTCATCGCGGCCCCGGCGGGCGCGTCGGTGCGCGCGCCCGCCGCGAGCCACACGGCGCAGGCCACCACGGCGCCGCTGCCCAGGGCGAGCGGCACGCCCGTGAGGCGGCGGCGCACGCGCTGGGTGTCGCCGAAGAAGACCGGGAGACGGCGCAGCACGAGCACGAGCACCACGGTCGACACGGTCTCCACGCCGAACTGGGTGAGCGCGAGGTCGGGGGCGCCCTGCACGATGTACAGCGCGGCCGTGCCGTACCCGGTCAGCCCCGCGAGGACGGCGGCCTTCATCCGGCGCTGCACCAGCAGGCACATCAGGGCGCAGGCGCAGGTCAGCGCGCCGACACCGGCCTGCCACGGGGAGTCCCACAGGCGGGGCGCCGGGGTGCCGCTCCACGGCCGGTCGGTGGCGAGGACCGCGACGAGCCCGGCGAGCACGACGGCGAGGACGGTGGCCACGTACGCGGGCAGCGATCCCTTCTGCACCGAACCGGTCACCTGGAGCGAGCCGCGCTCCAGGCCGAGCACGATCCGGCCGAACACCTCGTCGGCCTTGGGCCAGGCGAGCCGCCGCCCGAGCCGGACGACCGGCTCCCGCGCCAGGAACAGCGCGGCGCCGCCCGCCCAGGCGAGCGCCGACAGGCCGAGCGCGGGCCCGAAGCCGTGCCACAGCGCGAGGTGGTAGGGGTGCTCGGGCACCGGGTAGGCGCGCGCGTACTCCTCCAGGAGGCCGGACAGCAGGCCGATGCCGGGGCCGAGGGCGAGACCGGCCAGCGCGAGCACCGCGGGCGGCGCGAGCAGCCCGGCGCCGACCCGGTGCACCGGGACGTCGGCCACCCCGGGCTTGCGCGCGAAGGCGCCCCACAGGAAGCGCAGCGTGTACGCGGTGGTGAGCGCGGAGCCGACGACGATCAGGGCGAGCGAGCAGCGTTCACCGGCGCCGCCGTGGGCCAGCGCGTCGAACGCGGCCTCCTTCGCGGCGAACCCGAGCAGCGGCGGCAGCGCCGCCATCGACGCCCCGGCCACGACGGCGACGGCGCACACCCACGGCAGCGACCGCCCCACGCCGGACAGGCGCCGCAGGTCGCGGGTGCCCGCCGCGTGGTCGACGATCCCCGTCACGAGGAACAGCGGCGCCTTGAACAGCGCGTGCCCGAGGATCATCGCGACGGCGGCCAGCGCCGTGTCGTAGGACCCGGCGCCCGCGAGCACCATGAGGAACCCCAGCTGGCTGACGGTGCCGTAGGCGAGCACGATCTTCAGGTCGTTCAGGCGCAGCGCCCGCCAGCCGCCCAGCAGCATCGTCGCCGTGCCGAGCGTCAGCAGCACCGGCCGCCACTCCGGGACCTCCGAGAGGCCCGGGGCGAGCCGGGCCACCAGGTAGACGCCCGCCTTGACCATCGCCGCCGCGTGCAGATAGGCGCTCACCGGCGTGGGGGCGGCCATCGCGTTCGGCAGCCACAGGCTCAGCGGCCACACCGCCGACTTGGCCAGCGCCCCGCTGAGGATCAGCAGCACCGCCACCGCGAGCGTGGTGCTCTGCGCGGGCGGGTCCTCCACGATCCGCGAGATGCGGTAGGTCCCGGTGAGCTGACCCAGCATCAGGAACCCGACGAACATCGCGAGTCCGCCCGCCGCGGTGACGCTCAGCGCCTGGAGCGCCGAGCGCCGGCTGCCGCGCCTCTCGCTGTCGTACCCGATGAGCAGGAACGACAGGACGGTCGTCAACTCCCAGAACAGGTAGAGGACCATCAGGTCGTCGGCCAGGACCAGCCCCAGCATCGCGCCCGCGAACGCGAGCAGATTGCCGCCGAACCGGCCCAGCCGGGGGGTGCCGGGGCGGAAGTACCCGGCGCAGTACACCAGCACCAGCGCGCCGATCCCGGCCGCGAGCAGCACCATCACCAGGGACAGCGCGTCGAGCCGGAAGGCGGCCTCGACGTCGTAGGCCTCGATCCAGGTCCAGGTCTCGGTGCTCGGGCGGCCCGCCGCCACGTCGCTCCACCGGGACAGCGCCCAGCAGAGCGCGGCGAGCGGGGGCAGGGCGAGCGCGAAGAAGGCGCGCGGGCCCGCCCGGCGGACCAGCGGTGCGGCGCAGAGCGCCACGGCGAAGTGTGCGAGGACCAACAAGGTCATGAACCATGCATATCTGTACTTATGGCGCATAGCGGGTGAGACGCGCCGGGCGGCGTGCTCGGATCGTTGCTCCGTTCGGCTGCCCCCGGCACTCCGGCGGAGATAGCCTGGCCTGCTACAACTCCAGTTACGGGGGAGGGAGTTGAGTCACATGCGTGCCCGAGGTGGTTCGGCGGAGGACGTGGACGAGGCACGGCGCCTCTCCGTCCTCGACCTGGTGGGCCTCGCCGCCGGCGGCGTCGTCGGCTCCGGATGGCTTCTCGCGGCCGGACAGGCCCACTGGGCGGCGGGCCGGGACGCCGTGTGGGCATGGGTGATCGGCGGCGCCGTCATGCTGCTGATCGCCGCCGTCATGGTCGAGCTGGGCATCGCCGCGCCCAAGACCGGCGGCCTGATCTTCCTCCCGCTCCAGGCCGCGGGACCGCTCGTCGCGACCGTCGTCGCGGCCGCCCTGTGGATCGTCTACGCGGTCAACCCGGCCAGCGAGGCCGCCGCCATGGTCCGCGGACTCGCCCACTGGTACCCGTCCCTGCTGCGCAGCGGCCACACCGGCGCCGCCGGCCTTCCCCCCGCCATGGACCGGGCCTACGACCTGTCGTTCACCGGCGCCCTGTGCGCGGTCGCGCTCATGATGGTCGTCGTCGGCTTCAACCTGCTGCCCGCCCGGCGGCTGATACGGCTGAACCTGTTCATCACCGTCGTCAAGGTGCTCGTCCCGCTGCTCATCGTCGTCTGCCTCACCCTCGCCGCGACCGACGCCGCCGGCTCCTGCGCCCCGGGCGACGCCTGGTACCTGAGCGGCCAGGCGGGCGGCGCCGCCCAGCTGCGCGGCCAGGCCGACCACTTCTCCGCCCTGTACGTGGTCCTCGGCGGCGGCATCATCTACGCCTACATAGGCTTCCAGGCGCCCCTGGACTTCGCGGGCAACATCAAGCGCCGGGGCATGGGGGAGGCCGCCCGGCTGCGCTGGGCCGTCTACGGCACCCTCGTCGG
This sequence comes from Streptomyces sp. NPDC088785, assembly GCF_044750685.1. Classification (NCBI taxonomy): domain Bacteria; kingdom Bacillati; phylum Actinomycetota; class Actinomycetes; order Kitasatosporales; family Streptomycetaceae; genus Streptomyces; species Streptomyces sp. NPDC088785. Next base: position 112,016 of record NZ_JBIVKH010000015.1, on the reverse strand, counting down.
CGCCGTCGCCCTGTACACCGCCCTCCAGTACGTGTTCGCGCAGAACTGCGGATCGCTCGCCGCCGACATGCTCCAGTCGCCGTACGCCCAGTTCGCCACCGCCGCGTCGATGACCTGGCTCGCCTGGCTGATCCGGCTCAACGCCGTCCTGTCCCCGATGGGCTCCGGCATCGTCTTCACGCACGCCCTGACCCGCGAGGTCGCCGCCCTCAGCCGCGCCCACCTCACCCACCGCGGACTCCAGACGGCCCGCCGCGCCTCGTTCAAGTTCCGCGGCGCCGAGATCGACGCCTACTGGATGATCCTCGTCGTCAACCTCGTCATCGGCCTGACCACGCTCGCCCTCGTCCGCGGCAACTGGGAACAGCTCGTCGCCCTCAACAGCGTGCCCATCATGGTGGTCTACGCCATGCCCGGCGTCGTCCTCGTGGCCCTGCCCGGCACCGACGCCACCTGGCTGCGCAAGGCCGTCCGCTGGTGCCTGTCCTACGCGGCGTTCGTGGCGATCGCACTGGTGATCCACGAAGCGGGCTGGGCCGACGTCTGGCGCGGCATGGCGGGCGTCGGCGTCGGGGCGGCACTGCTGCTCGCCCTGCCCTGGCTCGCGGTGCGCGACCTGCCGTACATCGGACGGGTGCTGCGGCACTACGACGCCAGCGACCACCTCTCCCGGTTCACCGAGAGCGGCGACCCGGCGGTGCGGCCGCTGCTGCTGCTCGTCGGCTACCTCTGCCTCCTCGTCGGCTGCACGGGGCTGCGCGAACTGGCCGGCGAGAGCGCGGTGCCGGCGACCCGCACCGTCTGCGTGCTCGCCGCCGTCCTGGTCTTCCCGCTCCTCGTCCGGTCCGCCCGCCGCTACATGTCCCAGGTCAGGCCCACCCTGCCGCACCAGGGACACGCGGCGCGCCCGCGGGTCAACGCAGGGATTTGACGATCCAGTCGGCCTGCTCGCCCAGCCCGGCCGCCCGCAGCGTGTCGACCGCCTCGTCCCGGTGCCGCACGTCCGACCAGCGGCCCACCGTCGCACGCAGCAGCAGCTCCGCCTCGGGCAGCGGGATCGCCAGCACGCCCCGCACCACGCAGAGCACGTCGGACGCCTGCACCCGCTGCTCGTTCTCCAGGAACCGTTCGAGCAGGGTCCAGGCGACGTTCTCCAGCTCCACCGCGTGCAGCCGCCGCGCGACGTCCGCGACCAGCAGCGCGTCCGCCCGCCGGGACGTCGACGGGTCGGACAGCTCCCGGCACGCCCTCGCCACCGCCCCGGCGTGCCGCCCCTCGTGCAGCACGGCCAGGCAGTCGACGAACCCGGCCCGGTCGCCGTCCGGGCCCATCACGGCGAGCGCGAGCTGAAGCCCCACCTCGGTCGCGGCGCGGGTCCGCTCACGCGTGCGGGTGATGCGGTCCAGCAGCTCGGTCAGCTCCGCGCCGGAACGCCCGCGCACCTGCACCGCCGCGACGTGGCACAGCAGCGCCACGCAGGTCTGGTCGCCGCCCTCCTCCTCGTTCAGCCAGTCGCACAGCTGCGCGAGGACGTCGAGGGAACGCGGCGCGCCGCCCGGGCCGGCCGGCACCGTCACGATGTCGGCCAGCAGATCCGGCGTGCCGGGCTTCAGCACCGGGTCCCGGTGCCACAGCGACACCAGCTTGGCCAGACCCTGCACGTCCGGCTGCCCGGCCGCCCGCCGCCGCAGCAGCTCGCACTTGACGGGCGACTTCTCCGCGTCGGTCAGCAGCGCGCAGAGCTTGACCACGTCCCGCGGCTGCGCGGTGCGGCCGATGTGGGCGGCCAGCGCGTCGTGACCGGAGCCGCGGCGCGCGATCAGGCGGGCGATCAGCCTGCGCGCCCGGTCCACCTGACGGGCGTCCGGCGCGCTCAACTGCGTCTGCGCCCACGTCTCCAGGACCTGCCCGTGCGGGCTCAGGTGCAGGAACGCGCCCGCGAGGTCGGCGATCTCCTCGTCCTGCCCCTCGGCGTCGCCCGGCGCGTGCGACGCGACGACGTTCAGGGTCAGTTCGAGCAGCCGGTCCGCCTGGACCGGGCACTTCTCGTCGAGCAGCGCGGTGTGCAGCAGCGCCTTGTCGAGATTGGTCCGGCCCGAGTCCGGTCCGCCGAACACCGCCACCGTCCGGTCCGCGAGCCGCGGGAACCGGTCCCGCACGACCCGCACGAAGACCGCCACGTCGAACGCGGTGCGCTGGCACGCCACGTCGTGCACGATGCTCGCCGTGATCGGGGCGCTGGGCCGGCCGGCCTCCATCTCCCGCTGGAGCATCGCCAGTTCGGCGGCCTCGCTGACCGGCCGGGCCAGCGCCGCCGTCGCCATGATCATGACGGCGTCGCGGGCGTCGAAGCCGTCCGCCAGCTCCACGAGGTCCGCGACGCCCCGGCGCAGCGCGAAGGCGTGCAGCGCCCGCATCGCCATGGCCTCGCTGCGGGTGGACCGCATCTGCTCCAGGATGCGGGCGAACTGCGGCCCGTCGACCTGCGTCACCCACGCGTAGTCCTCGGTGAGCAGCTTCGCCACATCCGGCTGGAACAGCAGATGGGTGCGGCGGGCGCCGCCGTCGGCGCCGTCGGGCCGGGTCATCCGCCGCCCAGGAGCGCCGGTTCGATCTCACCCCAGTAGCGGACGAAGTCCACCGGGTTCGACAGCAGCGTGGCGGCGCGGCGCTCGACCCGGCTCGCCAGGTCGCGGCTCTGCTCGTCGCCGGACTTCAGCCGGACCACGACCCGGCCCGCCAGCGCCGGCTTCAGCATCAGGCTGCGCAGCTTGCGCTCGCCGTACAGCCGCAGCTCGCGCACCCAGTCGTCCTCGGTCTGCGGTTCACGGCCGGCCGGGCGGCGCCCCTTGGCGTGGTTGGTGAACAACGACGCCGCCTCCGACGCGTCGTTGAGCAGCATCCGCGGCGCGTCGTGCACCCCGCACGACAGCATGTCCTCGTCGATGCCCGCCCGCAGCGCGCCGAGCGTCAGGTCGTCGTCGTGCTCGGACATGCCCTGCCCCAGCACGTTCAGCAGGTGGCCGCTGAACGGCGTGCACCCGTCGAGCGGGCTCGGCAGGTTGGCGCAGGCGTCCGCCGACGCGTTGTGCACATTGCCGCTGACCGCGCTGAAGACGCAGGTGCCGTCGGAGCGGGTGCCCAGGATGCCGGGCAGGGGCGACTCCGGGCCGAGGTGCGGCAGCAGGTTCGAGTAGCAGCAGTCGGTGATGAGGACCTTCAGACCGGCCCTGCTCTGCCGGATGGCCCGATACACGTACCAGGACGACAGCCACGTCCACGGCTCGTTCTTGTACGAGGAACCGACGGCGAAGTGGACCTGGCCGCCGGGGACGTCCTTCCAGTACGCGCCGTGCCCGACGTACACGACGAGCAGGGTGTCGTCCGGTCCCTCGCCCGCCGACGCGGCGTCGTGCAGGGCCCGCATCACCCCGTTCGCCGAGTAGGCGTCGTCGCCGGACAGGATCACCGAGCAGGCGGCGTCGCCCCACCGCGGGTCCCGGGCGAGCGCGTCCCCGTAGGCGCGGGCGCTGGTCTCGATCGTGGGATAGCCGCTCATCCCCGAGTCCGCCCCGTAGGTGCCGACACCGATCACCAGGGCCCGGACGGCCATCGCCCTCAGCTCCCCTCGGGAAGGGCGGGCCGGTCGCCCTCGCCCTCGTCGCCGGCACCGGCACCGGCGCCAGTGCCGTCCGGCGGCGCGATCGTCTCGCCGGGCCGGAGCACGACGACGGTGACGGGCGGCGGGTCGAGCCGGCGCCCGCGCCAGGCGTCGATGGCGCGCTGCGCCGCCGCCTGGACCACGGCGCCGGTGGCGCTGGTGAGGACGGCCGTCAGCAGGGCCGCGGCCGTCCCGCCGTCGAGCGTGTCCCGGTCCTCGTCCAGCTCTTCGAGCCGCCACGGGAGCACGGTCTCGCGGGCCAGGTCGGCGCGGAGTTCCTCGGGCTCGTCCAGGCCGACGGGTCCTTCGACCCGCACGGTGATCGTCGCTGTCATGCCGTCCGGTTCCTCCCCCGAGGCGGTCAGAGCATCTCTGCCAGTCTGCCAGGAGCCGGGGAGGGGCGCGAGAGCCCGCCGATCACCGTTACACGCTCATGACATGGTCAACTCGGCGTCCCGGAACCCCACTTGGGCACCGCTGCCCCTCTGGCCCCACCGGTGGCCGGTGTCAGTTCCCCCGGGTGCCGTCGAGCAGTTCCCGCAGGATGTCCAGATGCCCGTTGTGCCGGGCGGTCTCCTCGGTGAGGTGGTGCAGGATCCACCGCAGATCGACGTGCGTCCCGCTCCGCACGGTTCCCCGGGCCCGCGTGTCCAGCGCGGTCCCGGCGACCAGCTCGCGGTACCGGGCGCTCTGCGCGCCGTACTCGTCGAGCAACCGCGCCAGCGGGATGTCGACGGCGATCCGCATCTCCCGGTCGGGGTCCTCGTCGGTCCAGGGCCCGAGGTCCTCCTCGCCGAGGAAGACCACCTGGAACCAGTAGTACTCGACCCACCGCAGGTGGTTGATCAGGCCGCTCATGGTCATCAGCGGCGAGTGCGGCAGGAGTGCCGTGCGGGCGTGCTCCTCCGCGACGCCGTCGCACTTGGCGCGGGCGGTGTCCCGCGTGTAGTCGAGGAACGTGGTGAGCTGCGTGCGCTCGTCCCACGCGGGGGGAGTGTCATCGATTCTGGTCATCGCGAGCAGGGTGCCCCACGCGGTGACGGTTGTCGATCGCATTTCCCGTGCCCCCGGGTCCCGCGCGCCCTGCCGTGCGCGCCCGCGCCGGCCTCCCGCCGGTCTCACGGCGCCGTCAGCGTCCGCTCCTCCGCGTCCGCGTCGAAGCCCACCGGCTCCCACCGCTTCACCAGGAGCGCCACCAGGCCGAGGGCGGGCGCGCCGAGGATCACCCAATACACGTGCGTGCCGAGGCCGGTGCTGAGGATCGGGAAGAAGAACAGCGTCAGCGTCGAACCGAGTCGCAGCACCGCCTGGTTGAAGCCGATGCTGACCCCGCGCATCGACGTCGGGAAGCCCAGGGAGGCGTAGCTCATGATGTGCGCGCCGGGCCCGAAGCCCTGGGCGAACATGAAGGCGCCGAGCATGAGGATGCCCGCCGTGACGACGGCCGTGCCGGACGGCTCCCCGATCACGGCGAGCACGGTGACGGCCACGAACTGGATCGCGAAGCCCAGCGTCATCATCGGCCAGGCGCCGCGCGTCGACGCCCAGCGGACGCCGAGCAGGCCACCGGTCAGGGCGAAGACCAGGTTCAGGGTGAACGAGGACGCGATGGTGGTCAGCGGGCCCTGGGTCATCAGGGTGGCGATGATGATCGGCAGGCCGAAGGCGACCGCGTTGTAGCCGAAGGTCTCCGCGAGACCGACCGCGACGGACTGGACGGTGCGGGCGCGGTACGGGCCCGTGAACAGGCGCCCGTAGGCGCTGAGTCCGGGCCGGGGCGGGCGCGGCGTCCGGGCCGGGGCGTCGTCGGCGACGCGTGCGTCCACCCCGTACGACTCCCGCAGGATCCGGGCGGCGGCCTCCAGGTCGCCCTGCTCGGCGGCCCAGGTCGGCGACTCGTTCATGTAGCGGCGCCGCAGCAGCATCACGATCAGCGCGGGCACCGCGCCGAAGCCGACGGTGAACCGCCACAGCCAGCCCAGATGGGCGTCCGGCAGCACGAAGTACAGGAACATGATCACCAGGTAGCAGCCGCTGGTGGCCGTGTACCAGGCGGGCGACCAGGCGGCCGTGCGCGAGCCCTTGCCGCCCTTGCCGCGCAGCCGGGAGAACTCGGCGAGGAAGGCGATGGCCACCGGGATGTCCATGCCGACGCCGATGCCCATGACGAACCGCGCCGCGATCAGCGTCCACACGTCCTGCGCGACCGAGCACACCAGTGCGGTGACGACGAAGAAGAGCATGTTGGCCATGAAGACGCGGTACCGGCCTATCCGGTCGACCAGCCAGCCGCCGAGCAGCGCGCCGAGCAGGGAGCCGACGCTGATCGAGGCGGTGACCGTACCGGCCATCGCGGAGCCGAGGCCGAACTGCCGGGTGATGTCGGGCAGCCCGTACGCGAGCGAGCTGAGGTCGTACGCGTCGAGGAAGATGCCGCCGAGCGCGATGACCACGATCATCTTGGCGTGGCGGCCACGGGCGGTACCGGAGTTGACCAGGTCGGAGACGTCGGCGGCGGAGCGGATCGCCACCGAGGGGGCGGCCGCGGGGGCCGCGACGGACAGGGCGGGTGGGGGAGGGGTGGAGCTCACGAGCGCCTTCCGGAGGGTGCGGGGACGGTTCGCGGAATCGTAAGCACCAAACGGAATGTCACCGTCCGCCTGTCCGCATGCCGGTCACATGTGCGATCGGAGCGTGGGATCGGCGGGTGCGGTCAGAGCGGGCTCAGGTCGGCGTAGAACATGTGGTGGTCGGAGTGCGCGCTCGGCCGCACGTGGTGGGCGCGGGAGGCGATACCGCGCAGGAACACGTAGTCGAACTTGCTCTGCCAGTCGGTCGTCGGCGCGCAGGCGCCGCCCGCCGAGGGCCTGCACCGGGGGTCCGCGTCGGTCGCCAGCGGCCGGATCGGGCGGAGTTCGGGGGAGTCCGGCACGGCGTTGAAGTCGCCGAGCACGATCGCCCGGTCGTGGCGGGCGATCTCCTCGGCGAGCACCGGCACCTGCCGTGCCCGGACCGCCTCCTGACGGCGCTCGGCGAGATGGGTGTTGAAGACGCGGACCGGGCGGCCGTCCACCTCGGTGGTGACGGCCATGAACCCGCGGTCCTCCGAGCCGCCGTCGGGGTACTCCTTCGTCACGCCGTCCGTGGCGGGCGCCGCGGAGAGGATCGCCTGCCCGTAGCCCCCCGCGTGCCAGGGCAGCCCGCCGCAGCGGCTCCAGTTGCGCAGCACCGAGCCGTACGTGACGTGGTAGACGAGCCCGTACAGGCGCCTGAGATAGTCGCGGATCCGCTCGACGTCCCGGACGCACGCCTCTTGCAGGCCGATGACCTGCGGCGCGTAGGTGGCGATGTCGGCGGCGCGGCCGGCGTTCTCCTTCGCGCCGCAGGGATTGCAGATGTTCCAGGTCATGACCCGGTTCGGCACGATCTTCGCGGCGGCGCCCGCGGGCAGCGGCTCGGCGTCCGGGAGGTCGTCGCGGGTCGCGCTGGGACCGATCAGCACCAGGCAGACCAGGGCCAGCGCGCCCACGACCCACCGCGTGTTCCTGCCGAGCACCGTCACCTCCACGGGACCTGGACGCTCATGCCATCACACAAGGCGCGGCCCGGTCGAGACGGGAGTGCGTCAGCTCTCCGGGCCCTCCCGGGCGACGAGGGCGGCCAGGTGGCTCAGCGAGTCGGTCAGGTGTCCCGGAGGGAACGGCGGGAAGGTCAGGTACTCCCGGACGGAGTCCGGCACGGCCGACCAGTCGTACGTGAGCGTGACCCGGGTCCGGTCCGGGCCCAGCGGCGCGAGGTCGTAGCGCCAGAACCAGCCGCCGAAGTCGAGCCCGCCGTCGTCCCGCTCGGTGCCCGTGAACCAGCCGATGGCGTGCGGGGGTTCGAGCACGTGGACCCGGTTGGCCGTCACGTACGTGCCGTCGGGGTGGCCGGAGTGGTACATGCCCATGCGGAAGACCTGCCCCGGCTCGGTCAGCGGCGCCCGGTCGACGGGCCGCCGCACCCATCCGGTCCCGTCGATCGCCCCGTGCGCGGCCGGGTCGGCCAGCACCGCGAACACCCGGGCGACGGGCGCCGGGACCGTGCGGACGGCGCTCGTGCGGTCCGGCTCATGGTCCGGCTCATGATCCTGGCCGGAGTCCCGCCCGCGCCCCTGGCCGGACTCCTGTGTGCCGTGTTCCTGGTCCATGCCGTTCATCCCCTCGCCCGCGTCCTGCTCCGTCACCGGAGCGTTCCCTGAGGAAGACGGCCCGGCGGGGCGGGACTCGTCGGTCGCCGCGCCGCCGGGCCGGCGAAGGACGGGGACGGTCAGCGAACCCCGTAGTACAGGGAGCCGTGTGCTGTGTCCGGAAGGTACAGCACGTCGTTCCCGTCGGAGTCGCGGCGCACTGCCAGCCGGTCCGCGCTCACGCCGGGCGCCGCCGACCGGGCGGTCCAGGAGCCGTCCGCCGCCTGGGTCGCGGCGAACACCCGGTCGGTGCCGGACGAGGTCACGTAGTAGATCCGCTTGCCGTCCGTCGCGTCCCAGGTGATGCCGACCGCGGCGGTGGTCTGCCCTCCCGCGTAGACCGTCTTGCGCAGCCAGCCGGTGCCGCTCGGGTAGGCGTAGTAGACGCGGAAGTCGCCGCCGCTGTCGGCCGACCGGTAGCGGTACGCGACCTTGGGAGTGTCCCCGTCGAGCGTCAGCTTCGCGCTCTGCACGCTCGCGCCGGTGTACCCGGCGTTGTCGATGCTCCACTCCTCGCCCGTGGTCAGCCCCTGGATGACGTCGGACGTGTCCGGCGTGGTCGGCAGGGTGACCGCGGTCCCGTCGTGGTCGGCGAACCCGCCCGTCGCGGGGTCGTAGCGCAGGTAGGAGAGCTGGTGGCGCCAGGCCGACGCGGGTGCCTTGGCCCACTCGTACAGCAGGTGCACCCGGCCGGCGGCGTCGACGGTCAGGTCGTCGGGGTACACGGACCGGTTCAGCGCCGAACCGAAGGTGGCCACCACGCTCCAGGTGCTCGCCGCGTTGTTCCAGCGGTAGAGCCTGCCGTCGCGCTGGGAGTTGCCGCAGCCGACGCGGGCGGCCAGGTAGAGGTCGCCGTTGGGCGCGGTGGTCAGCACCGGGTAGGTGATGCCCTGCCCCTGGTCCGGGAGTTCACCGGCGTGGCTGGTGACGTCCGTGCCGGGCGCCGTCGTGCGGTAGTAGCGCCAGGTGTCGCAGTGCATGGACGTGAAGACGTGCAGCCGTCCGCTGCCGTCGCGCGCGACGGACGGCTGGTTGTGGCCGTTGTCGTCGGCGAACTCGGCCTGCTGCCCGTCGCTGTCGAGCAGCGGCAGCCGGCTCCAGACCCCGTCCGGATCGCGGCGGGCGATCGCGGGCCGGTGCGTGGCGGCGGTGCTCCCCGGCTCGTTGAACGCGAAGTACGTGTACTGGCCGCGGCCCTTGTACGTGGCGGCCGGCGTCCACCAGGCGGCCTGGTTCGAGGAGTCCATCGCGTACGGGACCTTCTCGACCGCCGTCGCCGCCGTGCTCGCCGTACGCGCCGTGCCGTCGGCGCTCGCGGCCGATACGGGCATCAGCAGGGCGGCGACGGCGGCCGTCGCGACGGCGTACGGACGGACCGTGGGGCGTCTCATGGTGAACTCCTTCGCGGGTGCGGTGCGGTGCGGGTGTGTGCGGTGCGTGCGGTGCGCGGTGAAGGGTGCGGGGCGCGGCGGTGCGGGGCACGGGGCCGGGGGCACGGGGCCGCGGGGCCGGACGGCGAAGGGCCCGGTGACGGCCGTGCGACGTCCACCGGGCCCGTGCGCGTGCCGGTCAGCGCTTGATGAGGTCGGAGACCTCCTCGGCGGCCGCCTTCATCGCGGCCTTCGGCTTGGACTTGCCGACCAGGACGGCCTGGACCTGCTTGGCCACGGCCTCCTCGATCTGGGCGTTCTGCGCGAACCGCCAGAACGGGCTGCCCGTCGCCGTCTTGGTGATCTTCTCGGTCCACTCGGTGGTGAACGTGTCCTCGGCGACCTTCGGGTCGGCCAGGCCCGCCGTGGTCGACGGCGGCAGGGCGCGCTCGACGAAGTATTGGGCGATCGTCCCGGGATCGGTGGTGGCGTGCAGCGCGAAGTCCGTCGCCGCGTCCTGGCCCTTGCCCTTGACGATCGCGATGACGCCGCCCCACAGCAGCGCCTGCGGGGTGTCGCCGGCGTGCAGCACCGGGCGGGGCACGGGCCGCATCGCGTCGGCGAGCGTCTTGTCCTTCGACTGGGCGGACGTGACGCCCTTGCCGATGATCGCGTCGTCGTAGAAGGCCGCCTTGCCCTGGCTGAACAGGGCGCGCGCGTCGAAGCGGTCCACGTCGGCGGCGATCAGCTTCGCGTCGTGCAGCTTCTTGTACCAGGTCACCGCGTCGATCGAGGCGTCGTCGCCGATGGTCACCTTGTCGCCGTCGAGGAGCTTGCAGCCGAAGGTCTGCATCCACGGGAAGATGTCCTTGAGCTGCGCGACCTTGGTCGCCGCCGCGTAGGGCACGACCCCGCCGCCCAGGCCCTTGAGGGCACGCAGCGCGTCCTCGAACTCCTCGACGGTGGCGGGCTGCTCGTCGATGCCCGCCTTCTTCAGCAGCTTGGAGTTGGCTATCAGGCCGATCGAGCCGGTGTTCCACGGCAGGCCGTACTGCGTGCCGTCGTACTTGCCGCTGTCCAGCGCCACATCGGTGTAACCGCCCTTGCCCGCCACGGGACCGAGGTCCGCGAGCTTGCCCATCTGCGCCACCGCGGCGAGCCAGGCGATGTCCAGGTGGACCGCGCCGGTCGTCTCGCCGCCGCCGAGCTTCAGGGTGAGCTGGCTCAGGTACTCGTTGTACGGGTACGAGACCGCGCGGATCTTCGACTTCTGCTCCGCCTCCCACGCCTTGATGATCTTCTCGATCGACGGCTTGGCGGCCTCCTCGTTCAGCGACCAGGAGGTGAAGTCGAAGTTCTTCGACTTCGTGTCGCCGCCGTTGGAGGAGGTGCTGGCGCCGGACGGGGCACAGGCGCCGAGCACGCCTGCGCCGGCCACACCGAGCGCTCCGATGCCGAACATGCGCAGGGCGCCGCGCCGGCTGATGCCAGTGGTGGTCATGGTGTCTCCATGGGGGAGTGGGACGGAAGGGAGGTGTGGGGGCGCGTGCGGGCGGACCCGCGCGGGAACGGCGGAGGGTTCGCGTCCGCCGATCGGGCGGATCGGGCGGATCCGGTGGATCGGCCGGATGAGGCGGATCGGCCGGATGGGGTGGCTCGGCCGGATCGGGCGGGGCGGGCGGCTACTTGACCGAGCCCGCGGTCATGCCGCCGACCAGGTAGCGCTGGAGGAACATGAACGCGACGACGACCGGGACGGACACGACGAGCGAGGCGGCCATCAGCTCGGGCCACGCGGTCTGGAACTCGCCGATGTAGGTGGAGACCAGGCCGGGCGGCAGGGTCTGCTTCTCCTTGTCGGCGAGGGTCACCGCGAAGATGAAGTCGTTCCAGCCGCGGACGAAGGCGAAGAGCCCCGCGGCGATCATGCCGGGCGCGGCGAGCGGCGCCACGATCGAGTGCAGCGTGCGCCAGCGGGAGGCACCGTCGATGGAGGCCGCTTCGAGGAGGGCGTCCGGGATGGTGTCGAAGATCCCCTTCAGCATCCACACGCACAGCGGCATCGTGAACGTGGTGAACGACAGCACCAGCGCGGTGTACGTGTTGAGCAGGCCGAAGCTGGAGAAGACGGCGTACAGCGTGACCAGCAGCAGCGCCTGCGGGAACATCTGCGAGGCCAGCACCATGTGCATCAGGGAACGGCGGCCGCGGTAGCGGAACTTCGAGAACGAGTACCCCATGTACGTGGCGACGACCACGCTCAGGACGGCCGTGATGGTGGCGACGATCATCGAGTTGACCAGGTACTTGATCAACTGGTCGTTCTCGGCGAGGGCCGTGAAGTTGCTGAGCGTCAGGTCGGTCGGTATCAGCTTCGGCGGGAACTGGAACGTCGACTCGGGGGTGCTCAGCGCGGTGGCCAGCAGCCAGTACACCGGGAGCAGTCCGAAGCAGCCGATGACGACGACGGCGGTCCAGGCGGCGATCCGCGAGCGCAGCACGTCCTTGCGGATCCGGCGGCGCGCGGTGTGCCCGGTGGCGGCGGCGGGCGTGCGGGACGCTTCGGCGCCGGGCAGCGGGTCCGCGCCGGCCGGCTGTGCGGAGGTCAGGGTGGTCGTGGTGGTCATCGGGCGTCGCCCTTCCGCTCGGTGATCCTGAGGTAGACGACGACGAGCACGAGCAGGAGCAGCATCCACAGCCCGCCCAGCGCGGTCGCGCGGCCGATGTCGAAGCCCTTGAAGGCGGTCTGGTAGACGGCGGTCGCGAAGGTCTCGGTGGATCCGGCGGGGCCGCCGCCGGTGAGCACGTAGATGGTGTCGAAGTGCTGGAAGTTCCAGATGAACTCCAGGAGCAGCACGATCGAGGCCACTCCGCGCACCTGCGGCCAGGTGACGGCGAAGAAGCGGCGGATCGAGCCCGCGCCGTCCATCGAGGCCGCCTCGTGCAGCTCCCTGGGGACGGTCTGGAGGCCGGCGAGCAGCATCACCATCATCCAGGGGAAGCTCGCCCAGGTCTTCGTGATGATCACGGCGAGCATGGCGGTGCCGGGCTGGCCGAGCCAGGAGACCGAGTCCTCGATGAGGCCGGCCTTCATGAGGACGCCGTTCAGGACGCCGTAGTTGGCGTTGAAGATCCACATCCAGAGGAAGGAGACCACGACGCCCGGGATCACCCAGGGGAAGAGGAAGAGGCCGCGCAGGAAGCCGCTGCCCTTGAGGCCCGTGTTCAGGGCGAGGGCGAGGGCGAAGCCGAGCACGAAGGGGACCACCGTCGCGCCGACGGTGAAGATCAGCGTCTGCTTGAGGATGGTGAGGAAGTCGCCGTCCAGCCAGTACGTAAAGTTCTCCAGGCCGACGAACTCGCGGCCCGGCAGCCGCAGGTCCTGCTTGAAGAAGCCGGTGAACAGGGCCGATATCAGCGGATAGATGATGATCGCCGCGAAGAGGGCGAGTCCCGGCGCGGTGAGCAGGAGGGCGAACGCGCCGTTGGAGAGCCGTCCGCCGGTCCGCTCGCCGGGTGGAGTGGCCTTCCGGGGAGGTGCGGCCGTACTCATGGGTGTGTCCTCTCGAACGGGGCGGGAGCGCCGGGGCCCTGGGTGAACGCCATCCATGCTCCATTGAACGCAAGTTGCAGCATGCGGGATCGTTCTCCATATCGTGCGACGGCGTCAACCCTTTTGGTCGGTGAATCGCCGGTTCTGCGCAGGACCGGCGAACTCGCCCCACCTGCCATGAACGTGAAATGCGGCTCGTACCAGCCGTGTCCGCGGCTGCGTCGGAAACTTACAACGGATCCCACTGACTGAACAGTGGTTGCACAATATGCATGTGATGTACGTTCAAGGCCGTCCCGCTGCGGCGGGGAGATCCGCGCTGCCATCGCTTCACAGCGCGCCACACCAAGGAGGCCGCTCCGTGCGGGAAGAAGAGGTCCATTACGACATCGCCGTCATCGGGGGCGGCCTGGCGGGGACCTGCGCGGCCATCGCCGCGGCCCGGCTCGGCCGACGCGTCGCGCTGGTCAACAACCGCCCGGTGCTCGGCGGCAACGCGAGCAGCGAGGTCCGCGTCTGGGTCTGCGGCGCCACCGCGCACGGCGTGCACCGATGGGCGCGCGAGACCGGCGTCATGGGCGAGCTGTACACCGAGAACCAGTTCCGCAACCCCGAGGGCAACCCCTACTACTGGGACCAGGTGGTCCTCGACGCCGTCCTCGCCGAGCCCGGCATCGACCTCTACCTCAACACCGACGTGCGCGAGGTCGACGCGAGCGGCCCGGACGACGCACGCGAGGTGCACTCCTGCACCGGCTGGATGATGGGCTCCGAACGCCGCATCACCTTCCACGCCCAGCAGTTCCTCGACTGCACCGGCGACGGCCTGCTCGGCCACCTCGCGGGCGCCCGCTACCGCATCGGCCGCGAGTCCCGCGCCGAGTTCGACGAGCCCTGGGCCCCCGAGGAGGGCGACGAGGCGCTGCTCGGCTCCACGATCCTGTTCCACACCAAGGACGCCGGCCGGCCCGTGAAGTTCGTGCCGCCCGCCTACGCCCGGGACCTCACGACCACGCCCATCCTGCGCAACCGCGTCCTGCGCACCGGGGACAACGGCTGCGACTACTGGTGGATCGAGTGGGGCGGCGAGCTGGACACCGTCCACGACAACGAGCGGATCCGGGACGAACTCCAGGCCGTCATCATGGGCATCTGGGACCACATCAAGAACTCCGGCGAGTTCCCCGACGCCGCCCACCTCACCCTGGAGTGGGTCGGCTCCCTGCCCGGCAAGCGGGAGTACCGCCGCTTCCTCGGGGACCACGTCCTCACCCAGCAGGACATCCTGGAGCAGCGCCAGTTCCCCGACCGCATCGCCTTCGGCGGCTGGTCCGTCGACCTCCACCCCGTCCAGGGCATGTACGCCGACGAGCCCGGCGCCCGCCAGCGCTACGCCGACGGCGTCTTCCACATCCCGCTGCGCTCCCTGTACTCGGCGAACGTCACGAACCTGCTGTTCGCCGGGCGCAACATCTCCGCCACCCACATCGCCTTCGGCGCCACCCGCGTCATGGCCACCTGCGCCACGATCGGCGAGGCCGCGGGCACCGCCGCCGCGCTCTGCGTCGCCGAGAGCCTCAGCCCGCGCGAACTCGCCACCAAGCGCCCTGAACTGGTGCGCCGCGCCCTGCTGCGCCAGGACGCCTCCGTCATCGGCCTCGCCGACGACGACCCCGACAACCTGGCCCGCACCGCCCGCGTCAGCGCCGCGGGACACCTGGCGCGGCTGGCCGCCGAGCCGACGGTCCGGGCACCCGGCGCGCCCTCCCCGCTCACCCGCGACCTGGCGCTGCTCCTCCCGGCGGACCCGGCCCTGGACACCGTGGAACTGCTCGTGCACGGCGCGGACGACGGCGCGGAGCGCGAGCTGACCGTGGAGCTGTGGGGCACCGGCCGCCCCGAGAACGCGGTCCCCGTCGACCACCTGCGGACCACCACCGTGACCGTGCCCGCGGGCGGCCCGCACTGGGTCGCGGCCCGGTTCGACCACCGCCCGCCGCACCCCGAGAACGTCGTGGTCGTGGTGCGGGCCGAGCCCGCCGCCGCGCTGGTCCTCCTGCCCGAGCGCACCGACGGCGTGCTGGCGCTGCGCAGCCGGGTCGAGGGCGACGCGGCCGTCGACCACGACATCCCGGAGGAGGACGGCCAGCTGGTCCTGGAGTGGCAGGCCCGCGGACTGCGGCGGCAGACCTTCGCGTTCCGGGCGGCCCCGGACACCGACGCGTTCCGCCCGGAGCGGGCCGTCGGCGGATTCCAGCGCGCGTACGGCGGCCCGCAGATGTGGGTCTCCGGGCCGGCCGCCGACGAGGAGTGGCTGCGCCTCGACTGGGACCATGAGCAGCGGCTCACCGAGGTCCGCGTGGTCTTCGACGACGACGTCGACGAGTACCTCAACAACCTCCACCGGCACCGCACCCCGTTCGAGGTGATGCCGGAGCTGGTCCGCGACTACCGCCTCCAGTCCCGCGCCGCCGACGGCACCTGGCACACCCTGCTGACGGTCACCGGCAACCGCCGCCGCCACCGCGTGCACCCGCTCGCGGCCCCGGACGGCGGGCCGGTGCGCACCGACGCGCTGCGGCTCGTGGTCGACGCCACGCACGGGGCCGCGCGGGCCCACGTGATCGCGTTCAAGGCGTTCGGCGCGTAGGGGAAACAGGACGCCGGAATCCCGGAAGGGGCCCGGCCCCGGTCGACCGACCGGGGCCGGGCCCCTTCTCCCTTCCCGTTCCCCGTCAGAGCGCGCCGAGCGCCTGGCTGATGGCGTCGGCGGCCTCGATGACCTCACGGGTGAGCGCCTGCCGCTGCCCCTCGGTGTCGGCGCCGTGCTCGCCCAGCAGCGAGGTGGGACCCCACAGCGAGATGGCGGCGACGACGTCGCCCGAGGCGTCGCGGACCGGCGCGGCGAGCGAGGCCCGGCCCAGGGCGCGCTCCTCGGCCTCGGTCGCGTACCCGGAGCGGCGCACGGAGTCGAGCTCGGTGTCCAGCAGTTCGTGGCTGGTCGTCGTGTAGTCCGTGTGCGCGGCGAGCGGCTCGGGCAGCAGCCTGCGCCGCTCCTTGGGCGTGAGCCCGGTGAGCAGGCACTTGCCGATGCTGGTGGCGTGCAGCGGCGCGGTGTGCCCGGCCTGCGTGTACGACTTGGGGGCGCGGGTGCCCTCGAAGTTGCACAGGAACATCAGCTCGGTCCCGCGGCGCACGGCCACATTGGCGCCGAGGCCGGTGCGGGCGGCGAGGTCCTGGAGGACCATCCGGGCCGCGCGGTGCACGGGGTGGCGATTGGCCGCCGTCGTCGCGAGCGGGAGGATGCCGAGGCTGAGCCGGTACAGATTGCTCACGGGGTCCCGCTCGACCATGTCCAGGCGTTCGAGGGTGGACAGCAGCCGGGACGTGGTGGACGAGCCGAGGCCGGTGAGCTCGGCGACGTCGGACACGCGCAGCTCGGCGCGGCCCGAGTCCAGTGCGCGCAGCACCGAGACCGCCCGCTCGACACTCTGGTTCGTCCCGGTGTCGGTCGCCCGAGTAGCCATGACCCTCCTCGTTCTGCAACTGGCTTGCACTATCTGCATCAGCATATCGCGTCGGCCCGCCCGCCCGGCGGTCACGCCAGGATGCGGACAGGCCGGACACCCGGCCGGCCCGGGGAGCGCCGGACGGGCGCGGGGAGCGCGGACCCGCGGGCAACGCGACGATCCCACACGCCAGTTGGGAAGGGCGGCGGACCCGTGAAGCGCGGCGTGCCGGTCCGCCCATGGACAGGTCCCGCGCCGCGCGCCACAATGAAAGGACTCTTTCGAAAGGGTTCTTTCAGATGGTCGACGGACAGGAACCACCGCCCCGGCGGCGGATCAAGGACTCCCGGCAGTTGCGGGCCCTGGCCCATCCCCTGCGGCTGGCGCTGCTCCAGTACCTGATGGCGGTCGGCCCGCGCACGGCGAGCGAGTGCGCGGCCGAGGTCGGATCGAGCGCGTCCAACATCAGCTGGCACCTGCGGCACCTGGCCGAGTACGGCCTGGTCGAGGCGGCCGACGCCACGAACCAGCGCGAGCGCCCCTGGCGCGCGTCCCAAGTCGGTCTCGACTTCGGTGAGATGAGCGCGGACCCCGCCACCATGGCCGAGCAGGACGCCCTCATCGCGGGCGGCCTCGCGGAGGAGGACCAGCTCACCCGCCGTTTCCTGACCCGGCGCGACACCCTCGACCCCGAGTGGCTCGCCGCGGCCCGACTGGACAGCTATGTCCTGCGCGCCACCCCGCAGGAGGCCCGGGAGCTGGCGGAGAAGATCGACACCCTGCTCAGGCCCTACCTGGCCGCCGTCCGGGACGATCCGCCGGAAGGAGCGGTGCTGGCCTACACCGGGGTGCGTCTCTTCCCGAGGCTCGACGCGGCGGGGCGGAGCGAATGACCGGCCCCGGCCCGGCCGTTCCGCATCCGTTACGGGACGCGGCGTTCGCCCGCCTGTGGATCTCCGGCCTGCTGACCGAGACCGGCAAGTGGGTGCTCCAGCTGGCGCTGCCGCTCTACGTACTGCAACTGACGCGTTCCGCGCTGGTCACGTCCGTCGTCGCTCTGCTGGGACTGCTGCCGAGCCTGGTCGTCGCCCCGGTCGTCGGCGCCCTCGTCGACCGCTGGGACCAGCGCCGCTTCCTGGTCCTGGTGGGCGTGGGACAGGCCGCGCTGCTGCCGCTGCTGCTGCTGGTCGACGACCCCGGCGATCTGTGGCTGGTGTACCTGGTCACCGCCGCCGAGGCGGCCCTCACCGTCGCCTTCGAGTCGGTGAAGAACGTCACCCTGTCGACGATCGTGGCCGAGGAGCAACTGGTCGGCGCCAACGCGGCGATCGGCCTCAACGTGTCGCTCGGAAGGCTCGTCGGCAGCCCCCTGGGCGGTCTGCTGCTGAGCACGGCGGGGCTGCCGTACGTCCTCGCCTTCGGCTCGGGCGCCTTCCTCGTCGCCGCCGCTCTGGCCTCGACGATCCCGCCGAGCACCGGCGCGCGCCGGGAGAGCGCGGCGAGCACCCGGTTCTGGCACGGCGTCGGCGAGGGGCTGCGCACCCTGCGCGGCGTGCCCGCCCTGCGGGGGACCTTCGTGTGTGTGGCGCTGCTGGCCGTCGCCCAGGGCATGTTCGTCGTGCTGTTCCTCCTCTTCGTCACCGACCTGCTGCACGGCGGCGACGCGCAGGCCGGCCTGCTGCGCGGGGTGCAGGCGGTGGGCGGCTTCGCCGGGACCGCGACCGCCGGGCTGCTGACCCGGCGCCTGGGGGAGCCCCGTCTGCTGAGCGTCGGCGTCCTCGTGTTCGGTGCGCTCAGCGCGCTCACCTGGAACATGTCCGTGACCTCGCTCGGCCTCGGCGTCTACGTGGCGCTGTTCACCGCCGCCGGTGTTCCCGCGGTGTGGCTCGCCGCGGCCTGGCTCTCCCTCGTCCAGGAGTCGGCGCCGCTGTCCGTGCGCGGCCGGGTCATGGCCTCCGTCCTCGGGCTCTCCGACGGGCTCCAGGCCCTGGGCATGCTCGCGGCCGGCGTGCTCAGCGGCCTGATCGGAACCCTCCCCGCCCTGAACGTCCAGGCCGCGCTGATCCTGGGCGCCGGCCTCCTCACCCTGAAGCTGCTGCCCGGCACCCGCACCCGCCGTGCCCCCACCCGCCGTACCCCTACCCGCCGTACCCCCACCCCCGCGAGCGACGGCCCGGCCCCGGCGGCCCCGGGCGACACCGGCCGGTCCACCGCACATGAACCGGCGCCCTCCCGGGGGCGGCGGCTTCCGGAGCCGCGCGGCCGGACCGGCCGATCCCCGAACCGACAGCGGACTTCCCGCGAAAGCGGGAGCGGGAGCGGGAGCGGGAGCGGGAGCGGGCGGGCGGACGGTCCGAACAGCGCCTGATGCCCGAACAGCGCCCGATCCGCATCGGCGACCCGCCGGAGCGCGAGCGGCGCGCGATCGAGGAGGCCGACGCGTTCCTCGCGCGCCCCGGCCCGCCCAGTCCTACACGCCGCTCACCTTGGCGCTCGCCGACACCTCGTACACCAGCGTCACCGTGCGCCGGCCGCCGGGCGGCAGGGCGATGTCCCAGCGGGCGATGCCCTCGGCGTCGAGGGCGTCCGGCGCGGGGGAGCACGACTCCTTGCGCAGGCGCACCTCGACGTCCGACACCTCGGACACCGGGATCCGCTCGCGCACCACGACCACTTGTTCACCGGTCTCCTCCGGGGCGGAGAACCGCGACAGGTGCAGCCGGACCGTGCGGGTGACGACGGTGCGCTGCGCGAGGCCGGTGGTGGCGCGGGACTCCTCGCTCTCCCGGATCACCCGGCAGGTGTCCGCGCTGCCGAACGCCAGCTCCTGGGCGGCGCCCGGTGCGGTGAAGTCCAGGGCGGCGCGCCCGGTGAAGCCGCTGCCGCGGATCAGCTCCACCGGACCGGCGAGCAGCGCGTGGCCGCTGGTGTTCGTGAACCGCACCACCTCGGTGACCAGCGGGGAGAGTTCCGGTGCGCAGAGGTACTGGCGGGACGCGGGCGAGAGGGCCGTGGTCAGCGGGACGCGGTGGGCGCGCCCGTCGCCGGGCACCGAGGCGGTGGCGGGCGCGCGCAGGACACGTACCTCACCGCCGTCGTCCACGCCCGGCAGGCCGGCCACCGGGGCGGGAGCGACGTCGGTGATCTCCTCCTCGCGCAGCTCGATCTCCACGGTCCGGCGCTCGGCGGCCGACCGGTCGCGCAGGGTGAGCCGGTCCTCGGCCAGCCGGGGCGGGCCGGTGGCGAGGGACGAGCGGGCGGTCGACAGCGTCAGGCGCACGCCGGCCCAGTCCTCGCCGGTGCGCTGCCACACCATCGCGTCGGTGTGCAGCGTCAGCTCCCCGCCGTCGAGCGTCGCCCGGTAGGCGGGGCGCCACAGGGCGCACGGGGTGAGGTGGCCCAGACGCAGGCGGGCCGGACCCGCCACCGGGGAGCGCACGGTCAGTTCGACGTGCGCGGTGAGCTCGGGTGGTTCCTCCTCCGCGGCGTCCAACGCGCTCTGCGCGAAGCCCAGTTCGGAGCGGAGCGCGCCGAGCCGGTTCTCGACGCCGCCGAGGTCGTCCTCGTGCGTCGCGCGCTCGGTGTCGACCCGGTCCAGCTCGGCCGACCAGCGGTCGGGCTCGGCCTCGCCGAAGCCCGCGCCCTCCCCGATCTCCCGCAGGAGGTCGGCGGCGAGCCGGCTCAGCAGATCGAGGCGGGCCCGCAGCCGGTCCCGGCGCTGCTCCAGCGTGCGCACCTCCTCGCCCACCGCGTGCACCCGGCGGCGCAGCGGCGAATCGTCGTCGGCGGGCGGCTCGGGGCTGCGCGGGGTCCAGGCCCGCACCACCCGGACGTCGAGGACCGCGGCGTCGCCGGGGCCGTCGGCGAGGTCGGCGTGCAGGCTGCGGTCGACGGCCAGCGCGCTGACCGGCCCGAGACGCAACCGCTGGACACCCGGGGCCAGCTGGAGGGCGGCGGTCCGCTCGACGTGCGCGCGGTCCTCCAGCAGGGTCACCGCGGTCACCGGCAGCGGCACGAGGCCCGGACCCGGCGGCGCCACGGCCCCGTCGGGCGTACCGGCGGGCGCGGCGGGAGGGGCCGGGGGAGTCGTGCCGGGAGGAGGCGTGGGCGGGGTGCCGGAAGGTGTCGTGGGAGAGGTGGTCATGAGGGGTCAGCTCCTGCGGTTGCCGCCGGTGAGGGCCTTGGCGGCCGGGATCCGGATCTCGTAGCCGCCGTCGAGCACGGCGGCGCCGCCCGCGGGCACGTCCACCCGCCACACCCGGGTGCCGGGCACGTGCGGTTCGTTCTCCCCGCCGCCGTCCTCGGGGACCGTCCAGTCGGCCCGCTCCTCGACGCGGACGTCGGCCTGCGCGGTGACGGGGACGCGCTCGCGGACCTCCACCGTGACCGCCCGCGCCAGCCGGTTGGCCAGCTCCACATGGATGCGGTGGTCGAGGACGGTGGTGGTCGAGCGCAGTCCGGCCGTGGACTCCCGCAGGTCGGTACGGCGGCTGACCCGGACCGCCTCGGCGGGGCCGAGCCCGACCCGGCCGGTGCCGCCCGGGGCGAGGGTGGGCAGCAGCGCCGTCGGCAGGTGCTCGCCGTCGACGGTGACGTCCACGGGCCCGGCGAGCAGCGCCCGGTCGGTGGCGTTGCCGAGCACCAGCGTCGCGTACACCGTCTCCTCGACGGACGGCACGCACAGGTACTCGGTGCGCAGACCGACCGGGAGTTCGGCGACGGTGACGGTGTGCCAGGTGCCGTCGGCGGGGATGTCGGCGGGGCCCTCGGCGTCGTAGCGGTGGTCGAAGGAGCCGGCCGACTCCCGTGGCCGCACCGCGCGGGCGGGCAGCGGCAGCGCGGCCACCGACTCGGCGCGGCGCCGGTACTCGGCGACCACCGGGTCCGGCGGGCTCCCCGGCGTGAGGAGGCCCCGGCCGCCGCCCGGCGCGTCGGGGCCGGCGAGCACCAGGTCGGCGTAGTCGAGTGCGGCGGCGCTCGGCGCCGGCGGCCCGGGCGGCGGCTGCGCGGCGCCGAATGCCCCGGCCGCGGCCTGCGGGGCCGCGCCGGGTGCGACGGGCGCCGGTGCCGGGGGCGCGGCCGGGGGCGGCAGGGCGCCGGGCGCCTTCGCCCGGCCGGCGGCGCGCGAGCGGGGCGCTCCCGCCGCCAGCGGGGCGGCGGCCCCGTACGCCGGGGCCTGCGGTGCCTCGGGGGCGTGGCCGACCAGGGAGAGGGCCCGCGGGTGCACGGCGGGGCTCGGTCCCGCCGCGTCGTACCCGGCGAAGAGCCCGGCGAGACCGGTCGGCGGCTCCCGCCAGCCGGACGGCGCCGGGGCGGGCTGGCGGCGCCCGATCCGCACCGAGCGCAGCGCGGGCACCCCGGTCGGCCGGTGCAGATCGGCGGTGGACAGCCCGAGGCGCACGCCGGTCCAGTCCTCGCCGGTGCGCTGGGCCACCGAGGCGCGCAGCACGAGCCGTCCCCCCGCCTCGTCCTGACGCTGCGTCAGGCGATAGGAGGGCACCCACACCGCGCCGGGCACCCGGTACTCGATCTCGATGTCCACGGGCCCGGCGCCGTCGCCCGTACCGGGCCCGGTCAGGGTGAGGTCGGCCGCGACCGTGGTGCGCACCGAGGACGGCGGGGCGTCGGGGGCCAAGCGCGCCAACCGGTCGCGGGCCGCGTCGAGTTCGTGCGTGACGCGGCGCACCCGCTCGTCGAGCGCGTCGAGTCCGGTGTGCAGCGCCGCCAGCCGCTCGTCCACGAAGTCGGCGAGCCGCAGCCACGCCCCGACGGGGGTGCGCCGGTGCGGGTCGTCACGGCGGCGCGGCAGCGGGACCGGCCGCAGCCCCGCGATCTCCTCGATCCGGCGCAGCTGCCGGTCCCGGCGGACCTCGGTGGCGCGCAGCTCCTCGGCCAGCAGCTCGGTCGCGCGGGCCAGGTCCCGGGGGGCGTCGGCGGCGACCGGCTCCGCCTCGACGGCGAGCCGGGCGCCGGTGACCCGCGGCCCGCCGCCGGACACGACCTCGGCGCGCAGCGAGAGCGGATCGAGGACGCGCGGCAGACCCCGCACCCGGATCCGGCCGTCGGCGGGCACGACACCCCGGGCGAGCCGTCGGCACACCGCGCCGCGCGCGTGCACCACGACCGAGGCGAGCTCCGATTCCCAAGGCGCGCAGGGCTGCGCCGCCGCGTCCGTCATCGCGTGTCCCCTCCCGTACGCCGCCGGGCACGGCGCCCCCTCCGGTCGAAGGGTAGCCCGCGCCCGGCGCGCCGGACACGGGATTGCGTCCGGCCGGGAGGTCACTCCGCGGGCAGCACCGCGGCGAGGGCCGCCATCACCGGCGCCCGCCGGACGTCGATGTGGGCGAAGGTGAGCGCCTCGGCGAGCCGCGGCCGGCCCGCCCCGATCGCGTCCCGGATCTGGCGGTGCTCCGCGCAGTGCTGCTCGGCGCCGCGCTCGGTGGCGGTGATGCGGAACAGCCAGTGCATCAGGCCGCGCGAGGGCTGGAACGACGACTGGAGCAGCCGGTTCCCCGTCATGGTGATCAGCTCGGCGTGGAAGGCCGTGTTCGCGGCCGCGATCGCCGCCGCGTCGCCGCGCCCGGTGGCCGTCTCGGCGGCGACCATGACCGCCCGCAGGCCGTCGATGCCGCCGCCGCGCCCGACGAGTTCGGCGGCGCGCCGGGCCGCGAACACCTCCAGGCTCAGCCGCAGGTCGAAGAGTTCGTCGACGTCGCGCAGGGTGAGCCGGCGCACCCGCGCGCCCCGGCGCGGTTCCAGCACCACGAGCCCCTCGGCCGCCAGCCGCAGCAGGGCCTCGCGCACCGGGACCCGTGAGACCCCGAGCGCTTCGGCGAGTTCGCGTTCGCGCAGCCAGGAGCCGGGCCGGTACGTGCCCGCGTGGATGCCGGACCGGATCAGCTCCTCGGTGCGCTCCACGTGCGAGGCGCCGGGCGGCTCGGTCAGCTCCGCCAGCGTCACGCGCCGTCCTCCCGGCCGGCCCCGCGGAACGCGGGGAACGTCGGCGGGAACAGCGCGGCGGTGTCCCGGCGCCGGCTGTCGCGCTCGCTGTAGGCGGCGCGCATCCGCTCGAACAGGGCCTGGGCGTCGGCCCGCAGGACGTCCAGGTCGAGACCGGGCAGGCCGCCGTCGACGAGCACGGGGCGGCCGGCGACCACGGAGTCCGTCGCCTGGCGCGCCGTGCCGTTGAGCAGGAAGGTGCGGACCGGGTCGTCGAGCACGCCGTCGCGGATGTCGTCCAGGGAGAACGCGACCAGGTCCGCCTGGGCGCCGGGCGCGATCCGGCCCAGGTCGTCGCGGCCGAGGGCACGGGCGCCGCCCAGGGTGGCCGCCTCCACGTAGTGCTCGGCGGGCGCCGCGTCCGAGCGGCCGTCGGCGATCTTCGCCAGGTGCACGCCGACGTCCATCCCGCGGATCAGGTCGGGCGGGAACGAGTCGGTGCCCAGGCTCAGGTTCACGCCCGCCGCGCGGTAGGCGCGGAACGAGTGCAGCATCTCGCCGTAGCGCAGGGAGGTCTGGGGGCAGTGGACGACCGAGACGCCGCTGCGGGCCAGCCGGTCCAGGTCGCCGCGGTCCGCGCCGTGGACGGCCGGGTGCCGGTCCAGCAGCACCGTGTGCGGGATGAGCAGGTTCGGCGCCAACAGGCCGTGCTTGTCGAGGAGTTCGATCGGCGTCAGGCCGTGGCGCCGCTGGATGATGTCGCGCTCCGCCAGGCCCTGGAGTGCGTGCAGCCGGATCAGGACCCCGCGCTCGCGGCCGATCCGGGCGGTCTCCGCGAGCAGGTCCTCGGTGAGCGTCTCGATGCGGCAGGGCAGCAGGACGCCGGTGAGCAGCGGGTCGCCCAGCGCGTCGAGGTGGTCCAGGAACCGGACGGCGTCGCGCAGCCCGGAGCGGCCCTCCGCCTCGTCGAAGGCGACCTCGCGGGTGTCGTCGGGCAGGACGACGTTGACGCCCGAGCGGTAGGCGGGGCCGAGATAGCCGCGCAGTCCGATCCGCCGGGAGACGTCCGCCATCGCGACGAGTTCGTCGTACGGCTCCGCCCAGCGGCTGTGCACCTCGGAGGCGATCGGCATGTAGGCGGTGATGCCGTGCAGCGCGAGCTGGGCGAGGGCGTAGGTGCGGATGGTCGTCCGCTCCCCGGGGGTGAACACGTCGTGCCGGCGCCGGGCGAAGTAGTCGAGCGACCATTGCAGGCCCTTGGCCCGCTCCGGTCCCGCCCAGGAGTCCAGGACGAGATGGTCGACGTCGGTGAGCGCGTCGAGGTCGATGAGGCCCGGCATGACCAGGGACTCGCCCAGGTCGCGGTCCTCGTCGACCGCGCCCGCGCAGCGGGGGCCGACGTACAGCACGCGGTCGTCCTCCCACACCACCTCGCCGTCCCGCAGCAGCGCGTGGCCGCCGTCCTGGTGGGCGAGGATGTGCCGGGCGCGCCAGCGGGTGCGCATTGTGCCTCCTGGGGTTCGGATTCCGAGCGGGCGGACGCCGGCGCTGTCCGGCGGTCCCTGATCGTACGAGTTGGTATACCGACTCGGGAAGAGCGGGCAGGGGATCACTCACCGCAGGGACAACTCTTCAGCGAAATGACCCGTTTGGCACCACTGTTGCGACCCTCGGTATACCAAAATCCGGTCACCTCTTTCGCGCCATCGCCTTCTTGGTATACCGTCCCGCCAACCTTCCCCCGAACGCCGAATGGATCACGCGACGTGACGGATTCCCCCGTGCTGCCCGCCCGGCCGCCTTCCGGCGCCGACGCCGGCGGCGAGCCCAACTCCCCGGCCGAGCGGGCGGCTTCGGCCGCCCCGGCGGTCGCCGCCCGCTCCCTGCTCGGCACCGCGTGGCTGCGCATCCGGCGCAGCAGGATCGCGCTCGCCGCGCTCGCCGTGGTGGTCCTCATGATCCTCTTCGCCGCGCTGGCCCCGCTGCTCAGCGCGCTGGAGGGCCAGGACCCGTACACCACGCGCACCAGCCCGGACGTCCTCGACGACTACGGCACCCCGGGGCTGCCGCTGCCCTACTACCGCTACCCGTCCGCCGACCACTGGCTCGGAGTCGAACCGGGCCTGGGCCGCGACATCTTCGCCCGCATGGCGCACGGCGCCCAGGTCTCCCTGGTCATCGCGCTGCTCGCGACCGTCGTCTCCGTCGTCCTCGGCACCCTGCTCGGCGCCGCCGCCGGCTACTTCGGCGGCAAGGTCGACATGGTGATCAGCCGCGTCATGGACCTGTTCCTGGCCTTCCCGCACCTGCTGCTGGTGCTGTCCCTGACGCCGATCCTCCAGTCCCGGCTCGGCGACACGGCCCTCGGGGACGGCAGCCTGCTGCCGATCGCCTCGCTGGTGATCATCCTCGGCTTCTTCGGCTGGGCCTATCTCGCCCGCGTCGTGCGCGGGCAGGTGCTGTCCATCCGCGAGCAGGAGTTCGTCGAGGCCGCCCGCGCCTACGGCGCCTCGCACCGCACGATCATCGTCAAGCAGATCGTCCCCAACGTGATGGGCGTCGTCCTCGTCTACGCCACGATGATGATCCCCACGAACATCACGGCCGAGGCCGCCCTGTCCTTCCTCGGCGTCGGCGTCAAGGACCCCACCCCCTCCTGGGGCCAGATGCTCAACGCCGCCCAGGCCGGCAACTGGTACCTGACCGACCCCTGGTTCCTCGCCGTCCCCGCCGGCGCGCTCGTCCTCACGGTGCTGGCCTTCAACCTGCTCGGCGACGCCGTCCGCGACGCCCTCGACCCCAAGTCCTCCCGTGGCTGACCACGTCCACGCACGCCACGAACCCCAGGAGCAGCAGTGAATCGACGCACCGTGGCGGCGCTCGCCCTGACGGTGAGCGCCGGGCTGACCCTCACCGCCTGCGGCGGAGCGAAGCCCGCGCCCGGCTCGGGCTCCCGCGCCCCGGCCGACGCCTTCGAGGCCGTGAAGGTCGGCGAGGGCGACACGACCAGGGGCGGCAACGTCAACGTCCTGATGTCCACCGACTTCCAGACCCTCGACCCCGGCAACAGCAACTACGTCCAGACGGCGAACGTCGGGCAGCTCTACTACCGCACCCTCACCATGGCCAAGGAGGAGGCGGGCAAGCCCCCGAAGATCGTGCCCGACCTCGCCACCGACCTCGGCAAGGTCTCCAAGGACGGCCTCACCTGGACCTACACCCTGAAGAAGGGGCTGAAGTTCGAGGACGGCGCGCCGATCACCGCCCAGGACGTCAAGTACGGCGTCGAGCGCACCTACGCCCGCGACGTCTACACCCAGGCGCCGCAGGAGCTGAACTCCGCCCTGTCGGACGACGGCTACAAGGGCCCCTACGCCAAGGGATCCGGCGACTTCAAGGGCATCGAGACCCCCGACGCCCGTACGGTCGTCTTCAAGCTGAAGCAGCCGTTCGCCGAGTTCCCCGCGCTCGTCTCCCGCTCCAACACCGCGCCCGTGCCCCGGGCGAAGGACACCAAGCTCGACTACACCAACCACCCGGTGTCCACCGGCCCGTACAAGATCGAGCGCTACGACCGCGGCCGCTCCATGCGGCTCGTGCGCAACCCGCGGTGGGACCCGGCGACCGACCCGAACCGCACCGCGCTGCCGGACACCTTCACCTTCAGCCTCTCCACCGCCCAGTCGACCATCAGCCAGCAGCTGCTCGCCGACTCCGACCCCACGGCCCTCACGCTCGACAGCGCCGGCGGCCTCCAGGCGTCGGACGCGGCCGAGCTGGACACGGCGGACGTCGCGCGGCGCACCGCGTCGGGCCTCATCGGCTGCACCGACGTCCTCGACTTCAACACCGAGTCCATCAAGGACCCGGTCGTGCGCAGGGCCATCGCCGTCGCCATCGACCGCAAGGCCATCCACCTCCAGTACGGCGGCGCCCGCTTCGGCAAGCTCACGCAGTCGTACATCAACGCCGACCAGCGCGGTTACGTCACCCAGCACACCGACCTCGACCCGGCGGGCCAGCCCAAGGTGGCGGAGGCGAAGAAGCTGCTCAAGGGCCGCGACTACCCGAAGAAGCTGGTCTACGGATACGCCGACGCGACGCCCCGCTACAAGAACATGGGCACCTCGCTCCAGCAGAACCTGAAGCAGATCGGCATCGACCTCGAACTGCGCGCCATCCCCGCCGCGAACTACTACACGACGCTCGCCGGGAAGAACATGCCCGACATCGCCCGCAGCGGCTGGTGCGGCGGCGCCGACAGCGGCTCGGTGCGCACCACCGTCGACCCGAACCTCGGCCCGAGCGTCGACGGCAAGAGCTTCGGCTTCTCCAACATCCCCCGCTATTACGACCCGAAGACCGCCCGCGCCATGTACGAACTGCGCGGCGAGAACGGCACGAGCGAGGAGCTCGGCCGCAAGTGGGCGACGCTCTTCGACCGCGGCATGCAGGACTACCCGCTCGTCCCGCTGATCCGCAGCGTCACCCGCAGCGTCGTGGGATCCCGCGTGCGCAATGCGCAAGTCGGCTACTTCTTCGGCTCCATCGACCTGTCGACCGTCTCGGTCACGTCCAAGAAGGGGTGACCATGGCCGCCTTTCTGCTCCGGCGCCTCGGCGCCACCGTCGTCCTGCTGATCGTCATCAGCTTCGTCACCTTCACCCTCTTCCAGTTCGGGCCCGCCGACCCGGCCGCCGCGGCCTGCGGACAGGAGTGCACGCCCGAGCGCGTCGCCGAGGCGCGCGTCGCCCTCGGCATGGACAAGCCGTTCCTCACCCAGTACCTGACCTACATGTCCGGCCTCTTCCACGCGCGGACCGTCGGCGCGGCCGGCGCGCAGACGCTGTGCGAATGGCCCTGCTTCGGCAAGTCGTTCCAGACGAACGAGGACGTCACCGCCGTCCTGGAACGCGCCCTGCCCTACACGGTGTCCGTCGCCGTCGGCGCGATCCTGCTGTGGACGGTCGTCGGCGTCACCCTCGGCACGCTCGCCGCCCTGCGCAAGAACAAGCTCGTCGACAAGCTGATCGTGGGCGGCGCCTCCGTCGGCGTCTCGCTGCCGATCCCCGTCACCGGGCTGCTCCTGCTGCTCGTCTTCGTCTCGACGTTCGACCTGCTGCCGTTCACCACCAACGCCATCACCTCACCGTTCGGCGACGCCGGGTTCGGCGGCTGGTTCGAGAACTACCTGCTGCCGTGGGTCGCGCTCGCCGTGCTGTTCAGCGCCCAGTACATCCGCGTCACCCGCAGCTCCATGCTGGAGACGTTCGGCGAGGACTTCATGCGCACCGCCCGCTCCAAGGGCCTGTCCAGGACCGTGATGGTCGTCCGGCACGGCGCCCGCGCCGGACTGACCCCCGTCGTCACCATGCTCGGCCTGGACATCGGGCTGCTGCTCGGCGGCGCCGTCCTCACCGAACAGATCTTCTCCGTCCCCGGCGTCGGCTTCACCGCCGTGCGCGCCGCGCAGGCCGGCGACCTACCCGTGACCATGGCGATCACCCTGCTCGCCGCCTTCTTCATCATCGTCGCCAACGTCGTCGTCGACGCCGTCTACGCCGTCATCGACCCGCGAGTGAGGGCCGCCTGATGACCACCGTCACCGACCACCCCCTGTTGCGCATCCGCGACCTGCACGTCACCTTCCCCACCGACGACGGGCCCGTGCACGCCGTCAACGGCATGGACCTCACCCTGAACCGGGGCGAGACCCTCGGCATCGTCGGCGAGTCCGGCTCCGGCAAGACCGTCACCAGCCAGGCCCTGATGGGGCTGCTCAAGGAGACCCGCGCCGAGGTCACCGGCGAGATCCTGCTCGACGGCACCGACCTCAACACCCTGTCCGAGGACCGGATGCGGGCCTGGCGCGGCAAGAAGATCGCCATGATCTTCCAGGACCCGCTCTCCGCGATGCACCCCTTCCACACCGTCGGCGCCCAGATCGCCGAGGCGTACCGGGTGCACAACCGGGTGTCGCGCAAGGCCGCCCTCGACGTCGCCGTCGACATGCTCGGCCGGGTCGGCATCCCCGACCCCCGGCGGCGCGCCCGCGCCTTCCCGCACGAGTTCTCCGGCGGCATGCGCCAGCGCGCCATGATCGCCATGGCGCTGGTCTGCGAACCCGAACTGCTCATCGCCGACGAACCGACCACCGCCCTCGACGTCACCGTCCAGGCGCAGATCCTCGACCTGCTCGGCGAACTCCAGCAGGAGACCGGCACCTCCGTCGTCCTCGTCACCCACGACCTCGGCGTCGTCGCCGAGGTCTGCCACCACGTCGCCGTCATGTACGGCGGCCAGTGCGTGGAGCGGGGCAGCGTGCGCGAGCTCTTCCGCGACCCGCGCCACCCCTACACCCAGGGCCTGCTCGCCTCCATGCCGACGCTCGGCGACGACAGCGAACGGCTGCGCCCCATCCCGGGGTTCCCGCCCTCGCTGCTCGCCCTGCCCGGGGGCTGCCTCTTCGCCGACCGCTGCCCGCAGACCCACCGCGTGCCCGACGGCCGGTGCCACACCGAACGCCCCGCGTTCCGCGCCGCCACCGGCGCCGACCACCCCTCCCGGTGCCACCTGGAGACCCTCGCCGACGCCGAGGAGGCCGTGCGATGACCACCACCGAACAGCCGCCGCTCCTGGAGGCGCGGGGCCTGACCAAGCACTTCCGCGGGCGCGGCGGCCTGCTGGGCCGGGGCGGCGCCCCGGTCAAGGCCGTCGACGGCGTCAGCTTCTCCGTCGGCGCCGGACAGACCCTCGGCATCGTCGGCGAGTCCGGCTGCGGCAAGTCCACCACCGGCCGGCTCCTGATGCGGCTGCTGGAACCGACCTCGGGCACCGTCCTGCTCGACGGCCGCGACGTCGGCGCGCTGAACCGGGCCGAGGCGCAGGAGTACCGCCGCCAGGTGCAGATGGTCTTCCAGAACCCGACCTCGTCCCTCAACCCCCGGCAGACCGTGGGCGCCGCGATCGCCGCCCCGCTGCACGCCCAGGGCATCGACCCGCCCGGCGGCGTCAGGACGCGCGTACGGGAACTGATGGACCGGGTCGGTCTTCGCCCCGACCACTACAACCGGTTCCCGCACGAGTTCTCCGGCGGCCAGAAGCAGCGCGTCGGCATCGCCCGCGCGCTCGC
Source organism: Streptomyces sp. NPDC088785 (assembly GCF_044750685.1). NCBI lineage: Bacteria > Bacillati > Actinomycetota > Actinomycetes > Kitasatosporales > Streptomycetaceae > Streptomyces > Streptomyces sp. NPDC088785. Next base: position 81,624 of record NZ_JBIVKH010000015.1, on the reverse strand, counting down.
CCTCGAACCCCGCCTGATCATCTGCGACGAGCCGGTCTCCGCCCTCGACGTCTCCGTCCAGGCCCAGGTCGTCAACCTGCTCCAGGACATCCAGGCCGACACCGGCGTCTCCTACCTCTTCATCGCCCACGACCTGTCCGTCGTCCGGCACTTCGCCGACCGCGTCGCCGTCATGTACCTGGGCAAAGTCATGGAGAGCGGGGCCACCCGGGACGTCTTCGACGACCCCCGCCACCCCTACACCCGCGCCCTGCTCTCCGCCGTCCCCCAGCCCGACCCGGACGCCGACCGGGGCCGCAGGATCCGTCTCACCGGCGACCTGCCCACCCCGGCCGACCCCCCGTCCGGCTGCGTGTTCCGTACGCGGTGCCCGCTGCGCCCCACCCTCGGCGAGGCCGAGCAGGCGCGCTGCGCGGGGGAGACCCCACCGGTGCCGGACGGCGAAGGACCCGCCTGCCACTTCGCCGACCGGGCCGTCTCGACCCACTGACCCGTCAGCACCCCACCGAAGTAAGGAAGTTGCACCACATGCTCATCCGTGACGTACGCCCCTGGGGCGGCGAGCGCAGCGACGTGACCGTCGACGGCACCCGCATCACCGCGATCCGCCCGCACGACCCGGCGGCGGTGCCCGCCGGCGACGTCGTCGAGGGCCGCGGCCGACTGCTCCTGCCGTCCTTCAGCGACGTCCACGTGCACCTGGACTCCACCCGCATCGGCCTGCCGTTCCGCCCGCACACCGGCGGGCCCGGCGTGTGGACGATGATGATGAACGACCGCGAGAACTGGCGCGACGCCGAGATCGACCTGCCCGAGCGGGTCGCCGGCACCCTGGAGCGCATGATCGCCCGCGGGACGACGCGGGTGCGCACCTACGCGCAGGTCGACGTCGACTGCAAGCTGGAGAAGTTCGAGGCGGTCGTCGCCGCCAAGGAGAAGCACGGGCACCTCGCCGACGTCCAGATCATGACGTTCCCGCAGGCCGGCATCCTGCGCGAGGCCGGTACCGCCGACTACCTGGAGGCCTCGCTCAAGGCGGGCGCCGACGTGATGGGCGGCATCGACCCCTGCACCCTGGACCGCGACCCCAAGGGACACCTGGACGTCGTCTTCGGGCTCGCCGAGAAGTACGGCGTCGAGGTCGACATCCACCTCCACGAGCCCGGCGCGCTGGGCGTGTTCTCCACCGACCTGATCCTGGAGCGCGTCCGCGCGCTCGGCATGCAGGGCAAGGTCACCATGTCGCACGCCTACGAACTGGGTTCCGTCGACGAGTCGACCAGCCGCCGCCTCATCGAGGAGTTCGCGGAGCTGGACATCGCCATGGCGACCGTCGCCCCCGCCGGGCGCGGCCACCTCTCCCTCGTCCAGCTCACCGAGGCGGGCGTGCGCGTCGGTCTCGGCGAGGACGGGCAGCGCGACTACTGGAGCCCGTACGGCAACTGCGACCTGCTCGACCGCACGTGGCAGCTCGCCTTCACCAACAACTTCCGCCGCGACGAGCACATCGAGATGTGCCTGGCGGTGGCGAGCATGGGCGGCGCCGCGATCATGAGCCACGACGTGCCCCGGCTCGCCGGCGTCGCGGACCGTCCCGGCCTCGCCGTGGGCGACCGCGCCGACCTCCTCCTCGTCGACGGCGAGACGCCGTCCAGCGCCGTGATGGACCGCGGCACCGACCGCACGGTCCTGCACGACGGCCGCGTCGTGGCCGACGGCCTGGAACTGGTCACGGCCGGCTGACGTCGGTCAGGGTGGGGGAGCGGGCGCCGCGCGGCACCCCGCCCCCACCCGCCGACGATCCGAAAAGCCGCGATGTCCTGGCTTTGTAACGGTCTGTCACGTTCCCGCACGGTGTGTGTGGACCCCTCCGCCCCCCGGGCACGCTTCCCCCGGCACCGACACCACCACGGCGCACGGCAGCCCGTGCGCACGACACCGGGGGAACCGACCATGCGTGTGAACCGCCAGAGAGTGCTCCGCGACAGCCTGCGGGCCTGCGCGCTGGGAGGGGCCGTCGCGACGGCCCTGGCCCTGACCGCCTGCGACCGGAGCGAGGCCGACGCCAAGCCCACCCGTACACCGGGCACGGCCGCCAGCCGCCCCTCCGAGCCGTCCGGGTCCGCCACCCCCTCCGCGCCGCCCTCGGCGTCCGCCTCCTCCCCGACCGCCGGGGCCGCCACGAGCACCTCCCCCAACAGCGGCGCGCGCTCGGGCGGCTGGACGTTCGCCCACCGGCAGAAGCCGCCGACCGGGTCCGTCTGCGACCACGACGGCCAGGGCCCCTACGCGAAGATCGAGTCCGTCAGCATGGGCGGCGAGAGCCCCACGCTCGTCGGCCTCGTCCTCGGCCGCTACGACTGCGACGGCGCCGCGCCCCGCTTCCTGCCGTCCAGCGCGACCGGCGCCGCGACGAAGGTCCTCATCGACACGCGGCACCTCAGGACGGTCGTCGGCGGCCGCCTCGCGACCCGCCTGGGCACGGGGAAGCCCGCCGTGAACCCGTTCCTCGACGAACTCGCCCGGATGCAGGACAAGGGCGAACTGACGGGGGCCGGGGCACCCGCGTTCTGGTTCCGCATCGACGCCCCCTCCGACGACGTGAACGCCATGCCCGACGACGACAGCCGGCTCATCTACCTCTACCAGCTCGTCGACGCCCGCTGACGCCGCCGCCGGCCGGGCCGGCCGCTCACGCCGCCGGCTGCCGCTCCAGCGCGGCGAGCAGCCAGTCGTGCGCACCGCCCGGCGTCGGCTCCGGCACCCCGCCCGGCACGGTGATCAGCTCCGCCACCAGTGCCCAGTAACCGTCGAGCCGGGGATCCGCCGCGAGCCGCCGGGCGAGCCCGCGCCGGAAGCCGGGGGTGTCGCGACAGCCCGCCACCCGCGCGTACGTCGCCACGAAGCAGTCCAGCGCCTCCCCGGCACCGGGCGCGGCGCCCGCGCGCATCCGCACGGCCGCCAGGTCGTAGGCCTCGGCCAGCCCGGCGTACAGCAGCGCCGACTCACGGGCGCCCGCCGCACGGTGGGCGGCCGGCTGGGAGGGCGCGGCGGAACCGTCGCAGGGCCGGGACACCAGAGCGCACAACCGGGCGAACGCCAGCACCTGCGCCGGGGCCGGTGCGTCCGGCGGCTGCGGAACGGCCACCTCCATGAAGGCCCTCCGGGACGCGGCCGGCATGCGCGGCGGCAGCCACCCGCGCCAGAACCGCACCAGCGGGTCCGTGCTGGGCGGCGACCCCAGCGCGCCCACGAGCCGCAGCCGGTCCGCGCGCTCCCGCGGCGGGCAGCCGTGCACCAGGTGCAGCGCGGCCTCCTGCCAGCGCAGCGCGCTCAGCCGCGACCCGAGCGCGCGCAGCTGCTCCGCGACGGCCCCCTCCAACACGCCCTGCGCCCCCGCCTGTTCGTCGACCACGCGCCGCACCTGCGCGACCGGCAGGCCCAGCCCGCGCAGGGAGCGGATCAGTCGCAGCCGGTCCAGGGCGTCCGGGGCGTAGCGGCGATGTCCACCGGCGCTGCGCGCACGCTCCGGCAGCAGACCGCTGTCGGAGTAGAAGCGGACCGTCTTCACGGTGGTGCCGGCGTGCCCGGCCAGTTCACCGATGCTCCACAGACCGTCGGACCCGGCACCCGGCATCACTTGAACCTCCCTCTGGGGGAGTTCCTAACGTACCCGCGAACGCCGCCCGGCGACGGACCGGGCCGCGACCGCGAGCGTCCCGAGGAGTGGGTCCGATGACCGAATTCGTGCTGGTGCCAGGGCTGTTCACCGGAGAGCACGTGTGGCGGGAGACGGCCGCCCGGCTCACGGCCGAGGGCGCGCGGGCCCATCCGGTCGACCTGCCCGGGCTGCGGGCCGGGACGGGGGCCGACCTCGCGGCGGACGTCGCCGCCCTCGTCGGCGTCATCGACGCCATCCACGCGGCGGCCGAGGACGACGCACCGCACCTCGTGCTCGTCGCCCACGACTACGGCGTGTACCCGGCGGTGGGCGCCGCCGACCTGCGCCCGGGGCGCGTCGCCCGGATCGTCCACGTGGACACCGCCCCGGTCGCCGACGGCGTGCCGCCCCTGGCCGCCCTGCCCGACCAGGACCTGCGCGAGCGGCTCGGCGCCGCCGCGGACCCCGACGCCGTGCTCCCGCCGCCCGCCCGGGACGCGTGGCCGCGCTGGGGCAGCACCGCGGGCGTACCCGGTGCGGCCCTCGACCGGCTCACCGCCCTCGCCGCCCCGCAGCCGCTCGCCACCCTGCTGCGTCCGCTGCGCCTGTCCGGCGCCCCCCTGCCGCCGACCACCGGCGTGCTGTGCGCGGAGAACGGCGCGACCCTCGCCACCGTCCGCATGCTGCTCGACTTCGGCGACCCCACGGTCAAGGCGCTGGCCCGGCCCGGCGTCACCTTCTTCGAACTGCCCACCGGGCACTGGCCGATGCTGTCCGACCCGGACGGGCTCGCACGGGTGCTGCTCGCCGCGGCCGCCGGGGAGGGGGAGAGCCTGGTGGACAGCGGCGGCGACCGCGCGCCCGGCGACCCGGGCACCGCCGGCCACCTCGGGCCCTTCCTCCTCGACGTCACCGAACGGCCCCGCGAGCGGCGCGGCGACCTCGACCTCTACGTCCCCGAGGGCGCCGACGGGACACCGCGGCCCGCGATCGTGTTCGTGCACGGCGGGCCGGTGCCCGCGGGGGCGGAGCCGACGCCCCGCGACTGGCCGACCCTCGTCGGCTACGCCCGGCTCGCCGCCGACCGGGGCGTGGTCGGTGTGACGCTCGACCACCGGCTGCACGCGGTGACCGCCTACCCGGCCGCCGCGGCGGACCTGGCGGCGGCGGTGGCCGCGGTGCGCGCCGACCCCCGGGTCGACGCGGACCGGATCGCCCTGTGGTTCCTGTCCGGCAGCGGGCCGCTGACCGCGCCCTGGCTGAGCGCGCGCCCGCCGTGGCTGCGCTGCCTGGCCGCCACCTACCCGATCATGGCCCCGCTGCCCGGCTGGGGTGTCGACGACGCCCGGTTCAGGCCCGCCGAGGTGGTCGCGCGCGGTGGCACACCGCCGTTCGTCCTCGTCCGGGTCGGCCGGGAGACGTCCGCGATCGCCGCCACGGTCAGCGCCTTCCTCGCGGCCGCCGACGCAGGCGGCGCACCGGTCGAGGTCGTCGACGTACCGTCCGCGCCGCACGGCTTCGAGGGGACCGACCACTCCGACAGCGCGCGGGACGCGGTGCGCGAGGCGATGCGGCGCGTGCTCGGGCGGCTCACCCCGCAGCGTTAGAGTGCGGCCATGGATCAAGAGGAGCTGCGGGCGGCCGTCGACGGGGCGTTCGCCGACACCGGCGCGGACACCCCCGGCTGGGCCGACCCGCACCCCGACCGGGCCCCGCTCGACGACGAGTACTCGCGCTGCACCGACCCGGGCAGATACCGCATCCTCGCCGCCCGCGCCGACGCCTGGATCCGGGCGCTGAGCGGCCTCGGCCTGGCGACGGTGGACCCGGGCGCGGACCCGGCGGGCCTGTGGCGGTACCCGCAGGACCCGCCGCCCGCCGAGGCGGTCGTGCTGCGGCCGGCCCGCGCGGACGCGCTGCCCCTGGTCTTCGGCTTCGGCGCCATCGACGGCGTACCGCGCACCGTGCTGCTGATCGGCGCGGGCGAGCCGGCGGTCCCGGTGGAGACGGTGCCGGACTGCGGCTGCGACGCGTGCGACGACGGCTCGGACGGCATCCTCGAACTGCTCGACGACGCCGTCACGGCCGTCGTCACCGGCACCTTCACCCGCGTCGACGCCGGAGCGGGCCGGGTGGTCACCGAGACCGGCGAGAGCCTGTCGGCGAGCAACTGGCCCGAGTCCGCCCCGGTCGACGCGGCCCTCGCCGACGCCCGGGCCGGGCGCTCGCCCCACCACGTGGTGCGGGGACCGGCCTGGGACTGAGGCGGCTCAGGACGGGTCCTGCGCCCCGAGCGGGCCGCCCCCGGGCAGCAGGAGCGCGTCGGTCCCGGTGAGCCGCAGGATGCGCAGCACCGGCCGCGCGACGGACACGAGCCGCAGAGCGCCCCCGGCGCGCGCCGCCTCCCGGTGGTGCCGCACCAGCAGGTTCACCCCGGTCGAGTCGGTGAACGGCACCTCTCCCAGGTCGAGTTCGCACCTGCGCGCGTGGAACGGAGCCAGCGCCCGCTCCAGCCGGGGACCGGTCCGCAGGTCGATCTCGCCGCGCACCCGGATCAGCACCGCGTCGCCGGTGTCGACGACGTCGATGACGAGCGACGGCGGAGTGGTGGCCGTCACCCCGACGCCCCCCGGGGCCGGTGGCAGCCGTGCCGGAACCGCCTCCGGCACCTTCCTCCCGACACGTCCCGCGGACGCGCCGACGGGCCCGGCCACCGCCCCGCGGGGGACGGTTCGGGCTCACGACAACTCGACGATTCGTTCGGTCGCTCGGTCACGCTGATCCTGTTCGACTCCGGGAGGTCTGGCTCCCTCGGGCCTGATGCGACCGGACGCCTACCTCGATTCGGGCGGCTCAATCCTCTTCGCCGTAAGCGGCCGCGATCTCCTGGGGCGAGGCCCAGCGGCGGTACGCCGGTCCCTGGGGCCATCCGGCGGGGGAGTCCTGCCAGTCCTCCTGACGCCCGTACGGCAGGATGTCCAGCAGCGGGAACAGATGGCTGAGCTGCTCGGTCCCGCGGCCGTTGGTGTGCCAGGTCCGGTAGACCGTGTCGCCGTCGCGCAGGAACACGTTCACCCCGAAGCCGCCGTCCGGCGGGGCGTCGACGTCGGAACCGAAGGAGCTGTGCTCCGTGGAGTACCAGTCCATCCGGTTGCCGACCCGGCGCCGGTAGGCCAGGGCCTCCCCGATCGGGCCCTGCGTGACGATCACGAACCGGGCGTCGAACTTCTCCAGTCCGAGGAGCCGGGTGAACTGGGACGTGAAACCGGTGCAGCCGCCGCACTGCCACGCGGCGCCGTCGTGCCACATGTGGCTGTACACGATGAGCTGCGGATGCCCGTCGAAGATGTCGGCGAGCCGGACCGGGCCGTCCGCGCCCTCCAGGACGTAGTCCGGCATCTCGACCATCGGCAGCCGGCGGCGCTGCGCGGCGATCGCGTCGAGTTCCCGGGTGGCCGCCTTCTCCCGCACCCGCAGTGCCGCCAGCTCCTTCTCCCAGGCTGCGGCGGAGACGACGGGCGGCAGGGCGTGCTCGGTGCTGGACATGGTGCCTCCGGGCGCTCGGAACGAGAGGGAACGAGAGGGAACGAGAGGGAACGAGAGGAAACGAGAGGAACGGAACGGTCGGGAGTCATGACTCCAGAACACCCCGGAACTCATCGGTGCGCCCTCCGGGGCGCTCTGGACAACCGGCCGTGGGCGGCAGATATTGCGGCCAGGAGGGGCGAGGTAACCGGCGGGACGGACGGACAGGGGGGCGCTTGCCATGGGGCGGGACGAGCGGGGCGGGGAGTACTTCGGCAGGCTGCGCGCCGACGACTTCGGATACCTGGACGAGACGCGGCAGATCTACCTGGACCACACCGGCGCCACCCCGGTGCCACGCCGCCTCGTCGACGCGCACGCGGCCCGGCTGCGCGGCGCCGCGTTCGGCAACCCGCACACCGAGAGCCCGGCCTCCGCCGCCTCCACCGCCCTGATCGAGGCCGCGCGGGAGCGGGTCCTGCGCTTCCTGGACGCGGACCCGGCGCAGTACACGGTGGTCTTCACGGCCAACGCCTCACAGGCGGTGAAGCTGGTCGGGGAGGCCTACCCGTTCCGCGGCCGCAGGGGACCCGCGCTGCTCCTCACCCAGGACAACCACAACTCCGTCAACGGCGTACGGGAGTTCGCCCGGGCCGCGGGCGCGCGGGTGCGGCTGGTGCCGTTCGCCGGCGCCGAACTGCGGGCCGACGGCGCGGCCGTGCGCGACGCGCTGGGGTCGCGGCGGCGCGGGCTGTTCTGCTTCCCGGCGCAGAGCAACTTCAGCGGCGTGCGCCACCCGCTGGAGTGGGTGGAGCGGGCCCGGGCGGCGGGCTGGCACACCCTGCTCGACGCGGCCGCGTACCTGCCGACGGGGACGCTGTCGCTGCGCCGCACGCCCGCCGACTTCACCGTGGCCAGCTGGTACAAGGTGTTCGGCTATCCGTCCGGCGTCGGCAGCCTGGTGGCGCGGCGCGAGGCGCTGGCCGCGCTGCGCAGGCCCTGGTTCGCGGGCGGCACCATCCAGGTGGTCAGCGCGCAGGCCCGCTGGCACCGGATGGCGCAGGCGCCCGCCGCGTTCGAGGACGGCACGCCCGACTTCCACGCGGTGCCGCAGATCGTGCCGGGCCTCGACTGGTTCGACGCGATCGGCGCCGACCGGGTCGCCGGGCACGTCGCCGCCCTCACCGCCCGCCTGCTGGACGGCCTCGCCGCGCTCGCGCACCGCGACGGACGGCCGCTGGTGCGGGTCTACGGGCCGCACGGCACCGAGGGACGCGGCGGCACGGTCGCCCTGAACGTCCTTGACCGGCACGGCGCGGTCGTCGACGAGCGGATCGTCGCCCGCGAGTGCTCGGCGGCCGGGATCTCCGTGCGCACCGGCTGCTTCTGCAACCCGGGCGCCGGCGAGGAGGCCTTCGCGATCGCGCCCCGGCTGCTGCGCCGCACCGGCAGCGGACGCGGGCGCGCCGAGACCATCGACGGCTACATCGAACGGCTCGGACTGCCCTCGGGCGGCGCCGTGCGGGTCTCGCCCGGCGTCGCGAACGTGCCCGCGGACATCGACCGGTTCCTCGACTTCCTGCGCGCCACGTTCGCCGCCGCGACACCGCTCAGGGGCGCCCTCGCCCCGCGGCTGTCCTGCTGACCCGGTGCCGCGCCGCCGGGCAGCGGTGGCCCAGCACCAGCCGGGCGACGCCCAGCAGTCCGACGGCGCAGCCCGCCAGCACCGCCCAGCCGTACCAGGGCGGGCGCCCGAAGCTGTCCGCGTACGAGGCGAGCAGCGCCCGGCCCTCCGCGCCGCCGCCGCGCCACAGCCGCTCCAGGTCCGCGCCGGAGCCCAGCGCCTCGAACGCCCACCGGTTGGTCATCGCCACGCTGATCCAGCGCCCGCCCGCCGCCATCCGCGGCACGGGCACGAACGCCCCGGAGAACAGCACCTGCGGGAAGCAGAGCAGGGGCAGCACGAGGGCGGCCTGGCTCGGCTCCGAGACGAGCGCCGAGCAGCACAGGCCGAGAGCGAGCGCCGCGAACGAGGCGAGCGCCGTCGTCACGAAGAGCGAGACGTGCACGGACGGCGCGGCCGCCGGCAGCCGGTCCAGCGCCCGCAGCACCACCAGCAGCAGCGCGTCGGCGAACAGCAGCACCGGCCCGAGGACGGTGAGCTTGGCGAGGAGGTAGGGGCCGAGGCGCAGCACGGTCCGGCGCTCGCGGCGCAGGACCGGCAACTCGCCGCAGATCTGCGGCAGTCCGTAGGCGAGCCCGAAGAAGAACGCGCCGAACGCGATCCAGAACAGCACCATCGCCGACGCGGCCGGCGAGGGGTGGTCCGGGTCGAAGACGCCCGGCCGGAACAGCAGGGCGAACATCGCGATGATGACCAGCGGCGAACCGACGGTGATGGCGGCGGTGAGCCGGTCGTGCCGCAGCAGCCGCACCTCGCGCCCGGTGAGCACGGCCCACTGCCGCGGCCCGCCCGTGACCGGGACGGCGGCGACGGACACCGGTTCGGCGCCGTCCGTGTCGTCTGTGACGTCTGCGTCGTCTGCGTCGTCTGCGTCGTCTGCGCCGTCTGTGGCGTCGGCGGGGTCCGCCGGGGTCCGCGCCGCCGCCTCCACCGGGTACAGCGCCTCCAGGGTGCCGTCCGGCGAGGACCGCAGCAGGTCGGCGGGGGCGCCCGACGGGCCGGGGCGGCCGTTCGGCGCGATGAACAGCACCTGGTCGCAGCGGAGCAGATCGGCGGGGGTGTGCGTGGTGAGCACGACGGTGACCCCGGTGGCGGCGAGGCGCCGCAGGTACCGCGTCAACTGCGCCCCGGCGAGCGGGTCGAGCCCCGACGTCGGCTCGTCGAGGAGGAGCAGCCGGGGCCGCGACAGCAGCTCGATGGCGATGCTGGCCCGCTTGCGCTGCCCGCCGCTCAGGGTCCGCACCGGCTGCTCCGCGAACGGCGTCAGCCCCAGCTCGTCGAGGACCCGCGGCACGTCGGCCGGGTCGGTGCCGCGCAGCCGGGCCGCGTACTCCAGGGCGATGCGCAACGGCAGCGCGCGGTGCACGATGTCGTCCTGCGGCACGAACCCGTGGCGCAGCGCGTCCGGCGACGCCCGCACGCGGACCCGGCCGGTGTCCGGGACGCGCAGCCCGGCGAGCACCTCCAGGAGCAGCGTCTTGCCCGCGCCGCTGCCGCCCGCGATCCCCAGGACCTGCCCCGGCCCGACGTCCGGCACGTCGATGCCGGACAGCACCGGGGTGCCGGACAGGCGCAGCCCGATCCCGCGCGCCGACAGTGTCACTCCGACGTGTTCCCCGGCCCCCGCCATGCGCCCTCCCACCCGTCGCCGGACCGCCCGGCCGCTGGGGACCTGCCCAGAGGGCACCCCGGCTACGCGTTCGCGTGCGACAGGCAACCGTCTCCCCTCACCGCGCGTCCCTCAGACACGGTGAACTGGTCTGAACCACAGGGGGGTCCGGACGTGCGAGGGCACGGAGCCGCGTCGGTGCGGTGGATGCGAAGACGGGCGGGACTGCTGAGCGTGCTGCTCGGGATCGCCGTGGCCCTGTCCGTCGGCGGCGCCGCCGGCTACACGTACTGGCGGCACGGCGAGGCCCGCACCGCCGCCCACTGCGCCGGCGCCGCGCGGAACGAGGTGCGGGCCGCGGAGCCGTCCGGGGCCGTCCCCGGCGCGGGACCCGGCACCTTCGGCGCGGCGCACGCGGACGGCGCGCGGGTAGGCACCGGACCCCGGCTGCGGCGCTACCAGGTCCAGGTCGAGGACGGCTCGGGGATCGCCGCCGACGCCGCCGCCCGCGAGATCTCCGGCATCCTCGGCGACGCGCGGGGCTGGGTCGGCGACGGCGTGGACTCCTTCCAGTTGGTGAGTGCGGGCCCCCGCGACTTCGTCATCAAGATCGCCACCCCGCGCACCGTCGACTGCCTGTGCGGCTCGGCGGGCCTGGACACGCACGGCGAGGTCAATTGCAGCGTCGGCCGGACCGTCGTGGTCAACCTGCGCCGGTGGCTGCTGGGTTCCCCCGAGTTCGACGGCCCCATCGGCCAGTACCGGGCGCTCGTCGTCAACCACGAGGTCGGCCACCGCATCGGCCACGGCCACGAGACCTGCCCCCGGGCCGGCGCGCCCGCCCCCGCGATGATGCAGCAGATCAAGGGCCTGCGGGGCTGCGTCGCGAACGCCTGGCCCTACGCCTCCGACGGCCGCTACCTGGGCGGACCGCACGTGCCGTAGGGGAGGACGCCGCGGGGGACGACGAAAGACAGGAGCCGCGGCAGACATAGATCGCCGGAGGTCCGCGCGTCCCTAGGGGAGTCGAGAAACGGGAGGGGCCCATGGACCCGCACGACCACGAGAGATTCCGGGAGTTCGTCGACTCCCGCTGGGGCGCCCTGCTCCGGGTGGCGAACCTGCTCACCGGCGGCGACCGGCACGAGGCCGAGGACCTGGTGCAGACCGCCCTGATGAAGGCACTGGACCGCTGGCGGCACGTCGAGGATCCCGAGCGCTACGTGCGCACGGTGATGTACCGGCACCAGGTCAGCAGGTGGCGGCTGCGCAGGCCGCACCGCGAGCCGACCTTCGCCGCGCCGCCGGACGGTCCCGGCGTCGCCGACGGCACCACCGCCGCCGACCTGCGGATCGCCGTGGCGCAGGCCCTGGCCCGGCTGACCCCCCGCCAGCGCACCGTCCTGGTCCTGCGCTACTTCGAGGACCTGTCCGAGACCGAGGTCGCGAGCACCCTGGGCTGCTCGGTCGGCACCGTCCGCAGCACCACCCACCGCTCCCTGGCGCGACTGCGCGCTCTCGCCCCGGAGTTGGCGTCGCCCGCACCGCAGCCGATCGCCGTGGTGAGCGGCGGCACCCCGAGAGGAGCGCACTCATGAGCGCCGAGCAGCTGGACCGCGCGATCCGGGAGGTCCTGCACGGCTGGACCCCCGACGACCCGGCCGCGCCCACGGGCGTCGCCGACCGTGTGGTGCGCCGTCGCCGGCGCCGGAACGTCACGCGGGCGGGCGGCGCCGCACTCGCCCTCACCGCCGTCACGGTGTCGGCCGTGCTCCTGACCGGCGGCGGCACGCACCGGGGAACCCAGCCGCCCGCGTCCGGCACGAGCACCACCAGCACGCTGCGGTGGCGGACGGAGCTGCCCGGCGGCGCGGACTGGCGGGCCTGCACCACCGACGCGGCCACCGTCTACTGCCAGGGCGCCCGTTACGACGCGCTCGCCGTGGACGCCCGGACCGGGAAGGTCTCCTGGAAGGAGCGCTCCGGGGCGGCCGACGGATCGTCCGCGACGGCCCTGCCCGGCGTCCGCGACGGCATCCTGTTCGGATACGCCGACCACGCCCCCGGATCGTCGAGTCCGGGCAGCGACGTCGTCGCCCGCGACGTCACCAGCCGTCAGGTGCTCTGGCGGCACAGGCTGGCCGACGACAGCCGCGACCGCTTCTCCGCCGTGCTGTTCGACGGCGGGGTCCTCGCCAACACCCCCACCTTCAAGAAGGTCGCCGCCCTGGACGACAGGACCGGCCGCACGCTCTGGACGTACGCGTGGAAGAAGGCGGACTGCGAGCGGATCGCCGTCACCGGGGTGCCGTTCCTCACCTGCTCACCGGACAGCGAGAGGGCGCCGCAGCGCAGCACCGTCGTCCGGCTCGACCCGGCGACCGGCGAGGCGAGGACGGTCGCGACCCTCCCGGGGCAGACCGCGTACCTGGGGACGGACGGCCGCACCGTCCTGCTGGTCGGGGTGCCCGAGGGCGGCTTCTCGCCGGGGGACACCCGGCCCGTCACCCTGATCCGCGTCGACACGGAGTCGGGCGCGGTCACCCGGCACCGGGCCGACCGGCACCCCGGGAGCGCGGTCCACGACGGCATCCTGCTGGGGGAGTCCCGCGGTGAGGCCCTCGCGAGGGCGGCGTCCGACGGGCGCCGCCTGTGGTCGCGCGACCTGGGCCTCACCCTGCGCCAGGACCCGCACGGAGCCGAGCGGGGGGAGCTGCCCTCCGAGCCCGCGGTGGACCTCGGAGCGAGGGTGGCGTACTACCTCGACCCGGCCGGGAACCTGGTGGGCCTGGACCTCGACAGCGGTGCGGTGCGCTGGCGCGGGCGGGTGCAACTGCCCGCTGCGGCTGTGCGGTTCGGGATCCGGCCCGAGCTGATCCGGTACGGACGCGACCTCGTCGGGCAGGTCGGCGACCAGCTGTTCCGGATCGAGCCCCGGCCCGCCGCCTGACCGACCGGAGGAGGAGCAGTGACCTTGGCAGCGGGCAGGCTTTAGCTTAATCTGAACGAAAGTCCTCGCCGCAAAAGGGGCCCTGGCGCCGTCATTTCGAGCATCACGAGCGATTGCCCGCCGCCGGGGCCCCACGCGCCCGGTCACCTCCCGCAGCCCGACGATCGGAAAGACCAGCCATGTCCCACCCCCAGTTGTCGCTCCAGCTGTACTCGGTACGCGACGCCCTCAGGGCCGACGAGGACGGCACGCTCGCCCGTCTCGCGGCGACCGGACTGCGCAACGTCGAGGTGTTCGACTTCGTGGACCGGCCCCGGGAACTCGCCGACGCGCTCGCCCGGCACGGCCTGGCCGCCCGCACCGGACACGCCGGCATCGCCGCTCCCGGCCAGGGGCGGGAGGCGCTGGAGCGGACCTTCGCCGCGGCGCGCACCCTCGGCCTGGAGACCGTCTACGAGCCCATGGTGCACGCCGATCGGTGGGCGGACGCCGAGCGGATCCAGCAGACCGCCACGCTCCTCAACGACGCCGCGGTGATCGCCGCCGACCACGGCCTGCGCGTCGGCTACCACAACCACTCGCAGGAGTTCACCCCCACCGTCGACGGGCTCAGCGCCTACGAATGGTTCGTGGCCCGCCTCGACGACGCCGTCGGGCTGGAGCTGGACGTGTACTGGGCCTCGGCCGGCGGCAACGACCCGGTCGCGCTCCTCGGCCGGCTCGGCGACCGGGTCACCGCCCTGCACATCAAGGACGGCGCCGTCGTCGACGACCCGTTCACCTCGGGCGCCCCCTTCGACATCGCCCTGACCCGGCAGGTGCCGGCGGGCCGGGGCGAGATCGCGGTCGACGCCGCCCTGGCCGCCGCCCCGAACGCCGCCTACGCGATCGTGGAGTTCGACGCGTACGCCGGCGACATCTTCGAGGGCATCGCCGGATCCATCGCCCACCTCCGCGCGCAGGGGAGCGTCCGATGACGCCGCCCACCAGCCGGTCGGGCCCGGTCGGCGTCGGCATCATCGGCGCCGGGAACATCAGCGAGCAGTACCTCACCACCCTCGCGCGGATCCCCGACGTCGACGTCGTCGTCATCGGCGACCTGATGGCGGAGCGCGCCGAGGAACAGGCCCGCAGGCACGGCGTCCCCGCCTGGGGCACGACGCGGGACGTCCTCGCGCACGACGGCGTCGAGATCGTCGTCAACCTGACCGTCCCCGCCGTGCACGCCGAGGTCAGCTCCGCGATCGTCGCCGCGGGCAAGCACGTGTGGTCGGAGAAGCCGATCGCCGTCGACCTCGCCTCCGCGCGCGCCCTGCTCGACCAGGCCGCCGCGGCCGGTCTGCGGGTCGGCGTCGCCCCCGACACCGCGCTCGGCCCCGGCGTCCAGACCGCGCGCCGGGCCATCGAACGCGGTGACATCGGCACGGCGCTCTCGGCCTACACCGTCTTCCAGACGGCCGGCCCCGACGCCTGGCACCCGAGCCCCGAGTTCCTCTTCGCCGCCGGCGCCGGACCGCTGTTCGACATGGGGCCCTACTACTTCACGACGCTGATCACCCTTTTCGGATCCGTCACCCAGGTCTCCGCCGTGGCCTCCACCGGCCGCGCGGTCCGCACCGTCCGCACCGGGCCGCGCGCCGGCACCGAGTTCCCCGTCGAGGTCCCCACCCATGTGGCCGCCCTCGCCCGCTTCGAGAGCGGGGCGGTCGCCCAGAGCGTCTTCAGCTTCGACGCGTCCCTCGTCCGCGCGGGCGTCGTGGAGATCAACGGCACCGGGGGCACCCTCGTCGTCCCCGACCCCAACCGGTTCACCGGGGACGTGCGGATCACCCGCGGCCCCGGCGAGGACGACGCGCCGCACTGGGAGCCGGTCGCCCCCGTCGGCCTCGGCGAGGGCCGCGGCCTCGGCGTCCTCGACATGGCGCGCGCCATCCGCACCGGCACGCCGCACATCGCGACCGGCGACCTGGGCCACCACGTCCTGGACGTCCTGATCACCATCGACCGCGCCGCCGCCACCGGGGAGACCCTGCTCGTCGGGAGCCGGGCCGGCGAGGTCCGCGCGGTGCCGCTCGACCGGGACCCGTTCGCCGCCACGCTCTGATCCCCCCGGCCCGGCGCCCGGCGCCCGGCGGATCAGCCGAGCAGGGACGCGAGGGCGCGCCGCAGCACGCCGCGGTGCGCCCCGCACGCGTACGAACGGCCGTCGTGACCCAGCGCGTCGTACACCGTGCGCCCGCCGCCGGAGCGGGTGTGCACCCACAGCAACGGATGCCGTCGGCCCTCGTGCTCGTGGGCCAGCAGCACCCGCACGCCCGGGTCGTGGCGCAGGTGCGTGTACCGCTCGTCGTCCAGATCGAAGGCGTCGAGGCCCGCCGTCACCGGATGCCCGGCGTCGGTGACCAGGACGTGGGCGCGGCCGTACGGCGGATGCATCGTGGTGCCGCGCACCCAGGTGCCGCCGAGGCCCGACTCCCAGACCGCGTCGTCCGGGAAGCAGGTCGCCGAGGAGTGCACGGCGAGGACCGGCACCGTGCTCCCCAGCAGCCGCGCGAGCCCGGCCGCGGCCGGGGCGCCGCCCGGGACCGGACCGCCGTCCCCGGGCTGCCCGAGATTGACGACGACGAGTTCCGGCAGCGCCCCGGCGGCCAAGGAGGCCAGCGCGGCATCGACGTCCGCGGCCTGCTCCAGCGCGACGCCCGCCTCCCGCGCCACGCCCCTCAGGGCCCGGTTCGTGTCGGCGAAGGGGTGCCACGGGTCGGTGTAGCGGCCGACACCGCCGAGCAGCAGCCCGTGGCGCGCGGCGGCGGGGGCCGGGGACGGAGCCATCCGGGGGTTTCCTCTCCTGCGGCGGCGGGACCGTCCCACGGTAGCCGCGGACCACGCCAGGGGCGGGCCTCGGTAGGTTGGCCGCATGCCCTCTGTACTTGTCGTCGGATACGACCCGCGAGCCATCCCCGGCGTCGACGGAGCGGCCCTGCGCGCGGCGCTCGACGCCGAACTGGCCCGCTTCGCCGAGCACGGCATCGACGCGGCGATGACCCTGCTCGTGCACGACGCGTCGTCCGGGTCCACGCTCGTCACGGCGCTGAGCGAGCGGCCGTGGGACGTCGTGGTGATCGGCGGCGGGATCCGCAGGGCGGAGCCACTGCTCCCGCTCTTCGAACAGCTCGTCAACCTGATCCGGCGCCACGCGCCGCGCGCCGCGATCGCCTTCAACACCAGCGGCGGGGACAGTGTCGAGGCGGCCCGGCGATGGCTGTGAGCCCCGTCCGGGCGACCGCCGACCGCGCCGAGGTGCGATGATCGGAACATCCCAGATGAGGAGGGGCCGCCGTGGTGGTTCCGATGTCCCGCGTGGAACGCTCCCGCGACGCCGGCGGATGGGCGGTGCTGGCCTTCACCGGGGAGCTCGACCTGGCCATGGTGCCGGCGGTGCGGGAGGCCGCGGACGAACTGGTCGCTGCGGGCCGCGTCCATCTCGTGTGGGACCTGTCCGGCGTCACGTTCATGGACTCAGCGGGACTCGGCGTCCTCGTCCACACGGTCCGGGCGGCGGAGGCCCGGCAGGGCGCCGTCCGGCTGGCCGCGGCCAGTGCCCAGGTGCACCGGCTGCTCGAACTGACCGGCGTGCACGCCGTGGTGGACACCTACGCCGACGTGTCCGCTGCGACGGAGAAGGACCGCGGATGAGGACGGCGGACCGTTCCCCCGTGTCGGCGGGCGACGGGAAGTGGGCACAATACGGGATGTGGAGAACGACCTCGACAAGGACGTCCCCGCGGTCCCCCTGGCCGGCGAGGCGCTGATGTCCACCCTGTTCGACGCGGCCGGGGCCGGCGTCTACGCCGTCGACGCCCACGGCACCGTGATCGCCTGCAACCCCTGGGCGGAGACACTGCTCGGCTACGCGCCGGGCACCCTCATCGGCATCAACGCGCACGCCGCCCTCAACCCGAGAACCGTGAACAGCGACGGCCTGCGGGAACAGCGCCCGATCCTCACCGACGTGGCGCAGGGCAAGCGCATCAGCGGCGACCGCGCCGTGCTGATGCGCGCCGACGACACCGCACTGCCGGTGTGGTGGTCGGCCGTCCCGCTGCCGCCCGAGGCCGGGCACGGCGCCGGCGCGGTGGTCGTCTTCCACGACGCCTCCGCGCAGCGCGAGCGGGCCGAGCGGCGCGCCGACCGCTACGCGCACAGCGAGACCATGCGCGAGCAGGCCGAGTACGACCTCGCGGAGATCACCTGGCTCAGCGAGATCACCCTCGCGATGGTCAGCACCCTCGACGCCCGGCAGGCGTTGGAGCGCCTGGTGCGCCAACTGGTGCCCCGGCTCGCCGACAGCGCCCTCATCGACCTGGTCGAGGGCGGCGCCGCACGCCGGACCGCCTGGGCCCACCACGTGCCCGGCGTCCTCCCGGAGGGCGACTGGAACGCCCGGGCGCCGGAGAACCCGGCCCACGGCGCGGCCCTGGCGCGGATCCGGCAGGGCGCCGCGATGCAGCACCTGCCCGCACCGGCCACCGGACCCGCGTCCGACGTCCTGAGCCTGCTCGACGCCGAGGACGTCCTGGTCGTGCCGCTGCGGCTGCGCGCCACGACCCTGGGCGCGCTCACGCTGGTGCGCGCCACGGGCAGCCCACCGTTCAACGAGAGCGACCGGCTCCTCGCCGAGGAGGTCGCCCGCAGGACCGCGCTCGGCCTGGACAACAGCCGGCTGCACGCGGCCCAGGCCGACATCGCCGCCACCCTCCAGCGCGCCCTGCTCACCGACCTGCCCGACGTGTCCGGGCTGGAGCTGGCCGCCCACTACCAGTCCGCCCAGCAGGCCGCCGAGGTCGGCGGCGACTGGTACGACGCCTTCGTCCTGCCCGACGGCGACATCGCCCTGGTCATCGGCGACGTCACCGGGCACGACATCAAGGCCGCCTCCCGCATGAGCGAACTGCGCAACATGCTCCGGGCCCTGTCCGTCGACCGGCCCGAGGAGGAGCCCGGCCAGATCCTGCGGCGCCTGGACACCGCCCAGGCGCTCCTCAGCCTCGCCGACTCCGCGACGGTCGTCCTCGCCCGCCTGCACCCCCAGGACGACGGCACCTGGGAGCTGTCCTGGTCGGTGGCGGGCCACCCGCCGCCCCTGCTGCTGGCCACGGACCAGAGCAGCACCTACCTGGAAGGCCCGCACGCCATGCTCCTGGGCCTGCGGCCCACCCGGGAGCGCCCCACCGCGCGCAGGCCGCTGCCGCCCGGATCGACCCTCGTCCTCTACACCGACGGCCTGGTCGAGTCCCGTACCCAGAACCTCGACACCGGCATGACCCGCCTGCGCCAGCACCTCGACACCCACCAGGGCCTGCCGTTGCAGCAGCTCTGCGCCCAACTGGCCGCCGAACTCGGCGACACCCGGGACGACATCACCCTCATCGCCATCCGCACCCCCGCCTCCTGACCGGCGGCGGCCCGGCCGGTGCTCCGCCGCCCGGCGCCGCCGCGATGGACCGTTGGCCCGGCAGCGGCCGACGGGCGCCGAGCCCTGCTGTGCCATTGGCCCAGTACTTTCGTCCTCTGTTGAACCACCCGCCACCGAACTGCTGAAATACAGGTGTCGATGGCGCTGCGGACCGGTAAAAGGTCTCCGCGGCGCCTTTCTCATGTGCGCACGGGACGGACCTGCGCACGGGACCGGACACCGACGAGGAGGGGCGGGGCAACCGTGCTGAAGAGGGCGTTCGTGGCGCCGGACCCGGGCCGCACGCGACTGCGGTTCGCGAGCCGGGCCGTGCTGGGCATCGGCCTCGCCGTACTGCTGTGCGGGGCCGTCGGGCATTCCCTGACGGCGGCCGTCACCGGCGGGCTCGCCGCACTGCTCGCCTTGTTCACCGTGACCGACCCGACCGTGCGCGGCCAGGCGGTCACCACGGCGCTGCTGCCCGCCGTCGGCCTGCCCGTGCTCGCCCTCGCCGCGCTGCTGCACGACCTCCCCGTCGCCCGCGACCTGGCGTTCCTCGCCGTCGTCGGCGCGGGCGTGTACGCCCGGCGCTGGGGACCCCGCGGCCACTCGCTCGGCGTGTTCGGGTTCATGACCTTCTTCGCGGCGCAGTTCCTGCACGTCGTACCGGCCCGGCTCCCCGAGCTGTACGCGTCCGTGCTCCTGTCGCTCGGCGCCGCAGCCGCCGTCCGGTTCGGCGTCTGGTGCTACGAACGGCGGCTGCCGGCCCCGGCGGCCGTCGCCGCGCCGACCGGCGGCACCGGACTGCGCCGGATCACCACCCGGCAGGCCGTCCAGGCGACCGTGGGGGCGGGCTTCGCGCTCGCCGCCGGACAGCTGCTGTCGGACCAGCGCTGGTACTGGGCCGTCGGCGCCACCTGGTGGGTGTTCGTCGCCACGACCTCACGCGGCGAGACGGTCGTCCGCAGCTTCCGCCGCTTCCTCGGCACGGTCCTCGGCATCGTGCTCGGCTTCGCCGTCGCCGTACCGCTCCACCACGACCCGGCCGTCGCCGCCGCGGTGATCGCCGTCAGCGTCTTCGGGATCTTCTACACCGCCCACGTCTCCTACACGTGGATGATGCTCGCCGTGACGGTGATGGCCAGCATGCTCTACGGGCTGCTCGGCGTCCTCGACCCCGCCCTGCTCGCGCTGCGCGTCGCCGAGACGGCGGTCGGCGCGCTGGGCGCCGCCCTCGCCGTCGTCCTGGTGCTGCCCGTCACCACGCACTCCGTCACCGAGGCCTGGGTCGAGCGCGCGCTGCGCTGCGTGCACGCCTGCACCGCCGAAGCGGCCGCCCGGCTCGCGGGCCAGGACGCCGACCCCGCCCCGCGCGTCGCCGAACTGGAGGCCGTCCTCGGCCGCGTCCGCCTCTCCCTCGCCCCGCTCGTGCACCCCTTCAGCCCGCTGCGCCACCGCAAGGGCCGCGCCCGCCAGGTGCTCGCCCTGCTCGACGCCTGCGCCCACGAGGTCCGCGGCCTCGCCTCCGTCGCCGCCGACCCGGAGGCCTCGCACGACGCCCGGCTCGCCGCCGCCTGCCGCCGCGTCGAGAGCGCGGTCGAAGCCCTCACGGTGCCCGCCCGGTACCCGCACTCCGTGGTCCCCGCGCCGCACACCGCCGACGCCGAGCTGCCCGTGCTCGCGCATCTGCACGCCCTGGAGCGGGCCCTCGTCGAACTCGCCGTGCCGCTGCGCGGAGCCGCCCGCGCGCCCCTCGGCGCGTAACCACGGCCGCGCGCCGCTGCGCAGATCCGCACGCTCCCCGTACGTGCGTGACCTCCTGCCCGCCGCGGCGCCGGTGTGGTTGTCTCGCACCGGCGCGGGCACCGGAGGTGGCGTCCGCGCCGTGGGACGGCCGGACCGCGGACCGGGCCGGCCGCGCGGGAGCGGGCCGGGCGCCGTCACCACCGAACCACTGGGGGTGCGCCATGCCGAGCAACCTGCGCGGGAACGAGACGTCGCCGGACGTGGAGGGCTGGCTCGCCGCCGCCCGCACCGTCCGCGCCCGCCACGACCGGCCGCGGCACGACCCGGACCCGGAACCAGACCCGGACCCGGACCCGGAGGACACCGGGCGGGCGGCGACCGCGTTCATCCGCCGGCACCACGCCGAGGAGGCGCTCGGCGACCCCGCCCGCCGCATCGCCGAGGTGACGGCGGAACTCGCCGCCACCGGCACGTACACCCACACCCCGCGCGAACTCGCCCACGGCGCCCGGGTCGCCTGGCGCAACGCCAACCGCTGCATAGGCCGCCTGTACTGGCGCTCCCTGCGCGTCCGCGACCTGCGCCACCTCGGCTCCGCCGACGAGATCGCCGCGGCCTGCGCCGACCATCTGCGGCAGGCCGCGCCGGGCGGCCGCGTCCGCCCCCTCATCACGGTCTTCGCCCCCGACCGGCCGGGCCGCCCCGGCCCGCGCATCTGGAACGAGCAGCTGATCCGCTACGCCGGACACGTCGGGCGCGACGGGCAGGTCATCGGCGACCCGGCCACGACGGGCCTCACCGCGTACGCCCGGCGCCTCGGCTGGCGCGGCGCCGGCACGCCCTTCGACGTCCTGCCCCTCGTCGTCCAGGAGGCCCCGCACCGCGGCCCCCGCCTCTTCCCGCTGCCCCCGGACGCGATCCTCGAAGTCCCCCTGGAACACCCCGAGCACGCCTGGTGGGCCGACCTCGGCCTGCGCTGGTACGCGGTCCCCGCGCTCGCCAACATGTCCCTGGAGATCGGCGGCGTCCGCTACGGCGCGGCCCCCTTCAACGGCTGGTACATGGGCACCGAGATCGGGGCCCGCAACCTCGCCGACACCGACCGCTACGACCTGCTGCCCGGCCTCGCCCGCCGGCTCGGCCTCGACACCGGCACCGAGCGCTCGCTGTGGAAGGACCGGGCCCTCGTCGAGCTCAACCGCTCGGTCCTGCACTCCTTCGACCGCGCCGGCGTCACCATCACCGACCACCACACCGAATCCGTCCGCTTCCTCACCCACCTCGCGCGCGAGGAGTCCCACGGCCGGGCGGTCGGCGCCGACTGGTCGTGGATCGTGCCGCCCCTCTCCGGCGCGACGACCCCCGTCTTCCACCGCACCTACGACGACGTCCGGCGCACCCCCGCGTACGTCCACCATCCCGACGCCCGCGCCCGGGCGCGCGGCGAGGAGCCGGTCCCGGCGCGGCACCGCCCTCCGCGACGCGACCTGGTCTAGACCGACTGCTACCGTCGGCCGCGTCGGGCACCCGGCCCGCGGCAGAGAGGGGACGCAGTGAGCGGCAGTCAGGCACGGGCGTACATCGGGTCGTTCACGGCGGCGGGCGGCCCCGGCGTCGTCACGGCGGAACGGAACACCAGGGACGGCTCCCTGACCGTCCTCGGCGCCACGGACACCCTGCCCGACCCCTCCTACCTCGCCCTCGCCGACCAGGTGCTGTACGCGGTGAGCGAGACCCGCGAGGGGACCGTCGCCGCCTTCCGCACCGACACCACGCCCGTACGGCTCGCCGCGCAGCCCGTCCCGGTGGACGGCGCGGGCCCCACCCACCTCGCCGTCTGGGGCGACCGGGTCCTCACCGCCAACTACAACTCGGGCAGCGTGAGCGTGCTCCCGCTGCGCGCCGACGGGGTCCCGGACGCGGCCGGGCGCGACGTGCTGCACCACACCGGTTCCGGCCCGCACCCGCAGCGTCAGCAGGCCCCGCACGCCCACCAGGTCCTGCCCGACCCGAGCGGCCGCTGGGCCGTCAGCGTCGACCTCGGCACGGACTCGGTCCGCGTCTGCGCGCTCGCCGACGGCCGGCTCACCCTCCACCACGAGACGGCCCTGCGCCCCGGCTCGGGCCCGCGCCATCTCGCCTTCCACCCCTCCGGCGCGACCCTCTACGTACTGAACGAACTCACGCCCACCCTCACGGTCTGCCGCTGGGACGCCGCCGACGGCTCCCTCAAGCCGCTCACCGAACTCCTCGTCCTGCCCGGCGACGCCACGCACGGCGACGCCTTCCCCTCCGAGGTCGTCGTCGCCCCCGACGGCCGCTTCCTGTGGACGGCCACCCGCGGCGAGGACGTCATCTCGGTCTTCTCCCTGGACCCGACGGGCGAGAGCGCCACCCTCCTCGCCACGGTGCCCTGCGGCGGCCACTGGCCCCGCGACCTCGCCATCGACCCCTCGGGCCGCTTCCTGTACGCGGCCAACGAACGCTCCGGCGACGTCACCTGGTTCACCGTCGCCCCGGAGACGGGCGTGCCGGTACGGGGCGGCTCGGTACGGGTGCAGGCCGCCTCCTGCGTGGTGTTCGGCTAGGTCCCCGCGTCACCCCGTACCCGCCGCCCCCGGCCGGGCGACCCGGACGGCGGGTACGGAGCAGAACGGGGCCCGGGCGCCGCCCGAGCCCCGCGGAAAGCTCCGGTCAGCCGCCGGAGGCCACCGGCTGGGGCGTGATGCCCAGCGCGGCCGTGTACTTGGCCAGGGCCAGCTTCCCCATCGCCGGATACGCCCCCAACGGCTCCGCGGCGGCACACCCGGCGTCCTTCGCGGCGGCCTCCAGCACCGACGGGTCCAGCTCGGGCCCGATCAGGTACGGCGCCAGCGCCAACTGCTGCGAGCCGGACCCGCGCAGCTGCTCGGCGATCGCGGTGACGGACCCCTCGGCGTCGAGCGCGGCGGCCATCACCGGCACGGCGAGCCGCGCGGCGAGCAGCATGCCGGTGATCCCGGCGGCCTGCACGGCCTCCTCGCCGCCGACCGTCGCGAGGACGATCCCGTCGGCGGCCGTGGCCACGGTGAACAGCCGGGCACGGTCGGCGCGGGCCAGTCCGGCCTCCGACAGCCGCACGTGCAGGCCCTCGGCGAGCAGCGGGTGCGGGCCGAGCACATCGGTCAGCTCGGCGGCGACCCGGCTGTCGGCGATGCCCTGGTGGATCCGCCGGACCTGCGCGTTGTCCGGACCGGCGAGCAGCGGCACGACGACCGCGACCGGACCCTCGGGCGCCCTGACCCCCTCGACACCGGCGGCGAGCGCCTGCTCGTAGCGGCCGGTGCGCTCCTTCGCGGCGTGCGCGAGCACGGACGCCAGGGACGGGAACTCGGCGGAGACCGGGAAGTCGGTGACCTCCCCCTCCACGAAAGCGACCCGCGCGTCCAGGCCGGGCAGCTCGGAGCGGGCGATGCTCACGACCTCGTCGGCGAGCATGCGCGTCGCGGCGCTGGGCGTGCCCGGCACCGCGAGAACGAGGGACGGTGCGCCCTCGGGGGCGGCCACCGGTTCCGGGCGGCGGTGCCGTCCGGGCTGTCGGGGTCGCGGCATTCGTACAGGCAGGCCGGAAGCAGGCCCTTGGGGGGAGCTCATGGCGCCGCATGCTACTGGCTCGACCGGCCCCGATGTTCGGTCAGGGCCCAGCTGAGCGGTATCCGTCCTTGATTGTCCGTTCAGTTACGGATGGGCGGTTGCGGATGGTTCAAGCTCCCTGGTCCGCGGGGGTCCCCGTCAACTCCCCGCGACGGCCGCCGGCCGCCGGCGGCTCCCTCCGGCCACCGAAAGAAGGCGGCCGTCGCGGGGGAGCCGCAGCCGGTCGGCGGCGAGGGCCGCGGCGATCACCAGGGAGCCGTGCAGCGGATCACCGGCCGCGGGCACCACGGTGGCCCCGGGCAGCTGGGCGGCCAGCTCGGTGCGCAGCGGGGCGAGCAGCGGCTCGCCCATCCTGAACAGGCCGCCGGTGAGCGCGACGTCCCCGCCGTCCACCGGGTACACCGCGGCGGCGGCCTCCGCGATGTGCCCGGCGGCCAGCCGCAGCACCTCGGCGGCGACCGGGTCGCCGTCCGTCGCGCACCGGGCCACGTCGGGCGCGAAGGAGGCCAGCGCGGCGGGCCGGTCCGTCCGCGGATAGATCAGCCCCGGCAGGTCACCGGCGGGCCCGAACCGCTCCTCGGCGAGCGCGAGCAGTGCGGCGCTCCCTCCGCGCCGGCCGTCGAACGCCCGCAGCGCCGCGTCGAGCCCGGCCCGCCCGATCCACGCGCCGCCGCCGCTGTCGCCGAGCAGATGGCCCCAGCCGTCGGCCCGCCGCCAGCCGGTGGGACCGCTGCCGAGGGCGATCATGCCGGTGCCCGCGGCGACCACCGCTCCCGGCCGCTGGCCGAGCGCTCCGGCGTACGCGGTCACGGCGTCCCCGGCCAACGCGATCCGCCGGACGCCCAGTTCGCGCCCGAGGGCGTCGGGCAGGTCGGCGCGCAGGCCGTCGCCGAGCGTCGCCATCCCGGCGGCGCCGACGGCCACCGCCGCGATCGGCTCCGCGGGGTCGTCGGGGAAGGTGGGCAACGACCGCACCAGGGTGCGGATCCGCTCCATCATGTCGGCGGCGTCGATCCCGGCCGCGGACGTGCGCACCGGCGTACGGGACACGGCCGTGGCGGCCCCCGCGAGATCGTCGGCGCGGGCCAGCGCCACCCGCAGTCCGGAGCCGCCCGAATCCACGCCGAGCACCCGGGTGCCGCTCACGGCAGCCTCCGGCCGCAGGGGCGGAGTGGCTCGATCGCCGGACACAAGGGGCTCCCCGCCTTCGTGTGGGCCGTCCGCGCGAAGGCGCCGCGCGGGACCGGCTCGATGACCTCGAACACGACGAAGACTAGCGCCGGCGGCGGTGCGCCCCCGGGCGGGGGTCGCACCCGACGGACGGGGCGCCCGGCCGGGCGGCCCTCGTCGACCCCGTGGGACACGGCGGCCCGTGTGGGCCAGTAGGGTGACGCACTGTGGCACCACGACCGTTGCACGAACTTGTCGAAGCAGGCTGGGCGCAGGCCCTGGAGCCGGTGGCCGGACGCATCACGGCGATGGGGGAGTTCCTCCGGGCCGAGATCGCGGCGGGCCGCACGTACCTCCCGTCGGGCGCGAACGTCCTGCGCGCCTTCCAGCAACCCCTGGACGACGTACGGGTCCTGATCGTCGGTCAGGACCCCTACCCCACACCGGGGATGGCGATCGGGCTGAGCTTCGCCGTGGCCCCCGAGGTGCGGTCGCTGCCGGGCAGCCTGGAGAACATCTTCCGCGAGCTGCACGCCGACCTGGGCCTGCCGCGTCCCTCCAACGGCGACCTGACGCCGTGGACGCGCCAGGGCGTGCTCCTCCTCAACAGGGCGCTCACCACGGCCCCCGGCAAACCCGCCGCCCACCGCGGCAAGGGCTGGGAGGAGGTCACCGAGCAGGCGATCCGCGCGCTGGTGGCCCGGGGCAGGCCGATGGTGTCGATCCTGTGGGGCCGCGACGCCCGCAACCTCCGCCCGCTGCTCGGCGACCTACCGTCGATCGAGTCGGCGCATCCCTCGCCGATGTCGGCGGACCGCGGCTTCTTCGGCTCGCGCCCCTTCAGCCGGGCCAATGAACTGCTCCAGCGCCAGGGCCTGGAACCGGTGGACTGGCGCCTGCCGTAGGGCGCTCGTCGCCGCGTCCTCCTCAGCCGACCACCGCCGCCCGCACGCACAGCACGTCGGGGAGATGGGACACCAGGCGGCGCCAGCTGTCGCCGTCGTCGGCGGAGGCGTACACCTCCCCGTTCCTGTTCCCGAAATAGACGCCCGCCGGGTCGGCGTCGTCCGTGCACAGGGCGTCGCGCAGCACCACGCCGTAGTGGTCGCCCGTCGGCAGGCCCCGGCTCAGCGGCTCCCAGCTCCTGCCCGCGTCCTGGGTGCGGAAGACGCGGCAGCGTCGGTCGGCCGGGACCCGGTCGGCGTCCGCCGTGATCGGGAACGTGTAGGCCGTGTCCGCGCGGTGCGGGTGGCGCGGCCATGGCGAAGCCGAACGTCGACGGCAGGCCGTCCCCGATGTCCGTCCAGCGGCCCCCCGCGTCGTCGCTGCGGTACACACCCCAGTGGTTCTGCAAGTACAGCCGGTCCGGGTCGACGGCGTCCCGCGCCACCTTGTGCACGCACTGCCCGAACTCCGGGTCGGGGTCGGGCAGGAACACGGCCGACACCCCCGCGTTCGCCGGGTCCCAGCTCTCGCCGCCGTCCGCCGAGCGGAACACCCCGGCCGTCGACACCGCCACCGTCAGCGCCCGCGGGTCCCGGGCGTCCGTGAGCACGGTGTGCAGCCCCTCGCCGCCCCCGCCCGGCACCCAGCGTGACCGCGTCGGGTGCTCCCACAGCGGGCGGCACAGCTCGAACGTCTCGCCGCGGTCCCGCGAGCGGTACAGAGCGGCGGGCTCGGTGCCCGCGTACACCACGTCCGGCTCGGCCGCCGCCGGGTGCAGCTGCCACACCCGCTCCAGCGAAGTCCCGGTGTCCCGAGGGAACTTGACGGCCGGGGCCGCCGGCTCGGTCCAGGTCCTGCCGAGGTCGTCGGAGTGGAAGACGGACGGGCCCCAGTGCGCGCTGTCACCGCCCACGAGCAGTCTCGGCGCCGGGCCCCGGGTGTCGATGGCGACGGAGTACACCGCCTGCGCGTTGAAGCAGGGGTTCTCGTCGAACGTCCACGACGTGCGCGACGCCCCGGCCGTCCCGCCCGTGCGGCCCAGGAAGAGCCCCTTGCGTGTACCCACCGCGAGCAGCACGTCAGTCATGCCGAACACCTCCGAAAACGTCGTTGTCCCCAGGTGTCCGCCAGTGTGCACCCCCCCACTGACAACGGCCGCCCGGAACCGATCGCCGCAGGTCAGCACCGGTGTTCCGGAGTGTCGCGCGGAAAAACGGGTGGTCCGGTCGGACCGTCCCGCCCTAGGGTTCGGAGCACTTCGACGAGACGTGCCCCGGAAGGACGCCGCAGAGCGGGCACGTCCCACCTCGCTGAGGTGCCGGGAGGGCGGCAGCTGACGTTGTCGACCCTTCCTTTGGAGGAACGCCCCATGAATGTCGGAATCGGCCTGCCCATCGCGGACCCCGCCACCCTGCTCACCTGGGCCCGGCGCGCCGACGACGGGCCGTTCAGCACGCTCGGCCTGCTGGACCGGCTCGTCTACGACAACCCCGAGCCCCTGGTCGCGCTCGCCGTGCTGGCGGGCGCCACCTCCCGCGTCCGCGTACAGACCGAGGTGCTGCTCGCCCCGCTGCGCGACACCGCCCTCCTCGCCAAGCAGAGCGCCACCCTGGACCGGATGACCGGGGGCCGCCTGGTCCTCGGCCTCGGTGTCGGCGGCCGGGACGACGACCACCGGGCCGCCGGCACCGACCTGCGCACCCGGGGCCGCCGCCTCGACGGGCAGCTGGCGCTCATGCGCCGCCTGTGGTCCGGCGAGCCGTACGGCGACGGTGTCGGCCCGATCGGTCCGGCGCCCGCCCGGCCCGGCGGACCCGAGGTGCTCTTCGGCGGATTCAAGCCCGCCGCGATCGAACGCGTCGCCGGCTGGGGCGACGGCTTCCTCGCCGCCGCGCCACCGTCCTGGGCGGGCGGCCTCTTCGACATCGCCCGCGGATTCTGGAAGGACCACGGCCGCGCCGGCGCACCGCGCATCGTCGCGCAGGTCAACGTCGCGCTCGGCCCCGAGGACGTGGTCGACGACGCCCGCGCCCGCCTGCACGCGTACTACGGCTTCACCGGCATGGCCGACCGCATGGTGGCCGGACTCCTCACGACCCCGGCCGCGATCCGCGGCGCGATCGCCGCCTTCGCGAACCTCGGGGCCGACGAGGTCATGCTCTACTGCCACGGCGCCGACCCGCACCAGGTGGAGCGCCTCGCCGACGCCCTGTGACGGGAGTGGAGACCCGATCGCCCGGCCCGTACCCGTATAGCGGCGCACGCCCGCCGCTGTGCGGGGTACGTGTCCGACCATGAGTTCTTCCCCCGACGAACGGTCGGCCCCCGAACAGACCCCGGCGGACGACGGACGCCTCTGCCTGGTGACCGGCGCGAGCGGTTACGTGGGCGGCCGTCTCGTCCCGGAACTGCTGGCCAAGGGCTTCCGCGTCCGGTGCCTCGCACGGACGCCGGAGAAGCTGCGCGACTTCGAATGGGCCTCCCAGGTCGAGATCGTCCGCGGCGACGTCCTCGACCCGTCGTCCGTGACCGCCGCCCTGGAGGGCGCCGACGTCGCCTACTACCTGGTGCACGGCATGGGCAGCGGTGACGACTTCGAGGAGACCGACCGGCGGGCCGCACGCACCTTCGCCGACGCCGCCGCGCAGGCCGGCGTGGGCCGCATCGTCTACCTGGGCGGCCTCACCCCCAGCGACGTCCCCGAGCCCGACCTCTCACCCCACCTGCGCTCGCGCACCGAGGTCGGCCGCATCCTGCTGCGGTCCGGCGTGCCCACGGCGGTGCTGCGCGCCGCCGTCATCATCGGCTCGGGCTCCGCCTCCTTCGAGATGCTGCGCTACCTCACCGAACGCCTCCCCGTCATGGTGACGCCCCGCTGGGTGCGCACCCGCATCCAGCCGATCGCCGTCGCGGACGTGCTGCGCTATCTCGTCGGCTGCGCCGACCTGCCCGCCGAGGTGTCCCGCGCGTTCGACATCGGCGGGCCCGAGGTCATGAACTACCGCGACATGATGCAGCGGTACGCGCGCGTGGCCGACCTGCCCCACCGCATGATCCTCTCCGTGCCGATGCTCACCCCCGGCCTGTCCAGCCACTGGATCGGGCTGATCACCCCGGTCCCGCGGGGGATCGCCCGGCCGCTCGCCGAGTCGCTGCGGCACGAGGTCGTCTGCGCCGAGCACGACATCGCGCGGTACGTGCCCGATCCGCCCGGCACCCCGATCCCGTTCGACGACGCGCTGCGGCTCGCGCTGCGCCAGGTGAAGGAGGCGCAGGTCAGCACCCACTGGTCGGCCGCCGCCGTCCCCGGGGTGCCGAGCGATCCGCTGCCCACCGACCCCGACTGGGCGGGCGGGAGCCTCTACACCGACCGCAGGGCCCGCCGCACCGAGGCGACCCCCGAGGCACTGTGGACGGTGATCGAGGGCATCGGGGGCGAGCACGGCTGGTACTCGTTCGGCCTGGGCTGGTCCGTGCGCGGCTGGATCGACCGGCTGGTCGGCGGCGTGGGCCTGCGCCGGGGCCGCCGGGACGCCACCCGGCTGCGCCTGGGCGACGTCGTCGACTTCTGGCGCGTGGAGGAGATCCAGCGCGGCAGGAGCCTGCGGCTGCGCGCCGAGATGCTGCTGCCCGGCCTGGCCTGGCTGGAGATGCGGGTCGGCCACGACCGGCAGGGCAGGACCGTGCTGCTCCAGCGCGCCCTGTTCCACCCGCACGGCCTGGCGGGACACGCCTACTGGTGGAGCGTGGCCCCCTTCCACGCCCTCGTCTTCGGCGGCATGACCTACAACATCACCAAGGCGGCGGAGCGCCTGACGGCCGACGCCGAGGCCGCAGGCGCGGCGGACGGGGACGGCGGCGGGAGCCCGGGGGTCAGTTGAGTTCGGTGCCCATGAGCCGCAGGCGCAGCCGGTGCAGCCCCCTCTTCGAGTGGCTCTTCACGGTGCCCAGCGGCCAGCCGGTCACCTGCGCGATCTGGGTGTGGGTGAGATCGGCGAAGAAGGCCAGCTCCAGCACCCGGCGCTGGGTGGTCGGCAACTGGGCCAGCTCGTGGCCCACCACCACCCGGTCGAGCGTGCGCTGCGGGGCGTCGTCGCCGGCCGGGGCCGCCAGACTCAGGACGGCCTCGGCGGCGGACGCCAGATCGGAGCGCCGGGTCCGCGCGCGCAGCGCGTCGGCGACCTTGCGCCGCGTGATGCCGACGATCCAGCCCGCGAGGGCGCCGCGCGCGGGATCGTAGCCGTCCCGGCCGCGCCAGACGGCCAGGAACACCTGCTGGGTGACGTCCTCGGCCTCGCGCGCGTCGCCGAGGGACCGGTGGGCGAGGGTGTGCACGAGTGTGCCCCAGCGGTGGTACGCGGCCTCCAGGCACGCCTCCCGGCCGCTGCGCAGTCCCGCGGCGAGCTCTTCATCGGCGAGGGACTCCTCGACGGGGGCCCACAGGTCTCCGCGCGAAGCCGACGTCCGTGAAATCGTTTGAGCGCGCATGGACCCGAGCCCTTCTCTGGCCGACGAAGTGGGCTCCACCTTGACCAGCGGACGCCCCCTCTTTCGACTCGCATCGAATACGCATCGCTTTGCCGAATGGTGGCACCGGATCGCGGAAGTGCTGGTGCACGGCCGCGAGTTCGAGGAGTCAGGGGGGCGAGGCGGACACCCATGGCGTCCTTTGGGCGCGCACGCAGCGGTTACGCATCGATATAGTGGCCGGATGGACTCCCGAGACGCTCCGGCGGCACCGGCCCGGCGCCCCACGACGACGGACGGCGCCGGCATCACCTCCGGGTCGCTGGCGCGGCGGCTCGGCATCTCGCCCACGACCCTGCGCTCATGGGACCGGCGCTACGACCTCGGCCCGGCCCGCCGCGACCAGGGCCGGCACCGCCGCTGGTCACCCCGCGACGTGGCCATGATCGAGGAGATGTGCCGGCTGACCGCCTCCGGCGTGCCGCCCGCCGAGGCCGCGCGGGTCGTCAGGGAACGGGCCGGGCACCCGGAGGGGAGCGCCGCGGACACCCGCGCCGAGCCACCGGCCCCCGCCGCCGAGCGCGCGGACGACGCCCCGTCGGACGCCGACACCCCGCCGGTGCCGCCCGGCGTGGTCCGGGCCGAGTGCCGCGGACTCATCCGGGCCGCCCTGCGCCTGGACTCCGCGGCCGTGCAGGAACGGCTGAACGCCTTCGTCCGGGCCCACGGGGTGATCACCGCCTGGGAAGAACTCATGATGCCGACCCTGCACGCCGTCGGCCGGAAGTGGGAGAGCTCCGGCGACCGGTACGTCGAGGTCGAGCACCTCCTGTCCTGGCACGTGTCGACGGCGCTGCGCAACACCCCGTTCCTGCTCGGCCTGCCCGGACCGGCCAGGGACGACAACCCCGTACTCCTGGCGTGCGTGCCCGGGGAACAGCACACCCTGCCGCTGGAGGCCGTGCACGCGGCGCTGCTCCAGGCGGGCCGCCCCGCCCGGATGCTGGGCGCCGCCGTCCCCGCCGACGCCCTCGTCTCCACGGTGCGCCGCACCGGCCCGGCCGCGGTCATGCTCTGGTCGCAGGCCCGCTCCCTGGCGAGCACCCCGCTGGCCCAGCACCTCCTCCAGTCGACCTGGGGACCCCAGGGCGCCCGGCAGCAGCCCCGACTCCATCTCGCCGGGCCCGGCTGGCGCGGCGCCACCGTCGAGCGGGCGGTCCAGCCGGCGGGCCTGCGCGAGGCGGTCGTCCTCCTGGCGGCCGACCCCCGCTGACCGCCGCCCCTCCCGCGCCACCCTCGACCAGCGCCGCCCGCCACCGCCGCCCGCCACCGGCGTCACGTCACCGGCGTCACGTCACCGCACGGTACGGCGGCGCCCCGGCGTCAGCGGGCCAGCATCCCCGCGACGACGGCCCCCGCCGTGCGCTGCCAGCTCCCCGCGTGCCGCAGCATCGCGTGGTCCCCGCCCGCCACACCCCGGAACTCGGCCCGCGCACCGGCCGCGGCCGCCCGCGCCACGAACGCGCGGGACGCCACGGGATCCGTCACCCGGTCCCGGTCGCCGTGCAGCACCACGAGGTCCCGGTCCCGCAGCTGGGCCACCGGCTCGCCGTCCGGGCACCACGGAGCCAGCGCCAGGACGCCCGCCACCGACGGCGCGCCCGCGACCCGCAGCGCCGCCCGGCCCCCCATCGAATGACCCACCAGGATCACCGGCACGTCCCCCACCAGCCGCGCGAGCTCCCCGAGGGCCCGGTCGGCGTCGTGCAGCGGATCGGCCGCCGCCCCGTTCCAGCCGCGCACGCGATAGCGCACCCGCGCGAGCAGCACGTCGTCGCCCGGCAGCGCCGCCGCGACCGCGCCGACGAACGGCCGCAGCCGCAGCCCCGCCGCGTGCCACGGCCGCGAGGGAGCACGGCTGTCGGCCCGCCCGCCGTGCAGGAACAGCACCGCGCCCCGCACCGGGGAGGGAACCCTCCCCGGCACCAGCGCGGCCGCCCGCGCCGACCGTGCCCCGTGCCCGTCCACCGTCATCCGTGTCCGCTCCCTTCGTGCGGGGCGCCGCTCGCGCCCGTCATCCGGTCGATCCCGCAGGCCGACCCCTCATCACCGATCCGTAGCCGCGCCGGGTCCGGATCGGTCCCGGGACCAATCCGCGCGCGTACGGGCTCCGGATTAATCGTGGACATGCAGCGACCACGGAGGGCCCAGTGAAAGAAGCCGTGCACATCGGCGGTCGTCCGGCCGACGAGCCGGACCTCGAGGAGCTGGTGGGGCGCGTCGCCCTGGGCGACGAGAAGGCCTTCACCTCGGTGTACGACGCCGTGGCGGGACCGGTGTTCGGTACCGTACGCGCCGTGCTGCGCGACCGCGCGCAGTCCGAGGAGGTCGCCCAGGAGATCCTCGTCGAGGTCTGGCGCACCGCTCCGCGCTTCCGCCCCGACCGGGGGACCGCGATCAACTGGATCCTCACCCTCGCCCACCGCCGCGCCATCGACCGCGTCCGCTCCGCCGACGCGGCCGCCGCACGTGACCGCAGAGCCGCACTCCTGGACCACACACCCGAGTACGACCAGGTCAGCGAGCAGGTCGAGGCGCGCCTCGAACGCGAGCAGGTGCGCCGCTGCCTGCGCACCCTCACCGAGATCCAGCAGCAGGCCGTCACGCTCGCCTACTACCGAGGACTGACCTACCGTCAGGTCGCCGAGGCGCTGGCCGTGCCCCTGGGCACGGTCAAGACCCGGCTGCGCGACGGGCTCATCCGGCTCCGCGACTGCCTGGGGGTGACGGCATGACCACCGCCGATCTGCACACGCTGACGGGCGCCTACGCGGTGCACGCACTGTCCGACGAGGAACGGGAGGCGTTCGAACGCCATCTCGCGGACTGCGAGGCGTGCGCCCAGGAGACCGCCGAACTGACCGCGACCGCCGCCCGCCTGGGCCTCGCCGCGTCCGACGAGCCGCGCCCGGAGATGCGCGATCAGGTGCTGCGCCGCATCACCACGGTGCGTCAGGAGACGCCGGGCAGGCTCCACGCCACCCAGACGGTCCGCGCGGCGAGCGGCCGGCGGCGCCTGCTGTCGCGCTGGGCGCTGGCGGCCTGCCTGGCGGCCGCCGCGTCCCTCGGCGGTGTCGCCGCGTGGCAGCACGAGCGCGCCGCCGACGCCGTGCAGCAGGCCCGCCAGGCCGAGCGGAGCAACGACCGGATCGCCACCGTGCTCGCGGCGCCCGACGCCCGGACCGGCTCGGCGGAGCTGGCGGACGGAGCCAGCGGCACCGTCGTCGTCTCCGCCGCCCAGGACAGGGCCGTCCTCGTCGTCAGCGGGATGGCCCGGCCGCCCCAAGGCAAGGTGTACCAGCTCTGGTTCGACGACGGCGGCACCATGCGGGCGGCCGGTCTGATGGACGCCGCGCGCAGCGACCAGACGGTCCTGCTCAGCGGGTCCGTGGACGGCGCGTCCGGCATGGGCATCACCGTCGAACCGGCGGGCGGATCGACCGAGCCGACGTCCGCCCCGGTGGCCCTGATGCGACTGCCCGCCTGAGACTCCCGAGGCTCCGGCCCCCCCCCGGGTCGGAGCCCGGTCAGTCGGTACGGCCCCGCTCCTGTTCGAGCAGGGCCTCCAGATCGTTCAGCCGGTCCAGCCCGCGCACCGCCCGCGCCATCCGCGGACTGTTCTCGAAGCGGGCGCGGTGCCGGTGCAGGAACGCCCAGTACCCGGCGGTGAACGGGCAGGCGTCGTCGCCCACCCGCACCGACGGCTTGAAGCGGCAGTCGCCGCAGAAGTCGGTCATGCGGTGGAGGTAGGCGCCGCCGGAGGTGTACGGCTTCGTCGTCATCCGGCCGCCGTCCGCGAACTGCGACATCCCCACCACGTTCGGCACCATCACCCAGTCGTAGCCGTCGACGAACGCGCGATGGAACCAGTCCGTCAGCGCCGCCGGGTCCCAGCCGCGCTGGAGCGCGTGACTGCCGAGGACCATCAGCCGGGGGATGTGGTGCGTCCAGCCGGTCGCGCGCACGTCGTCGAGCACCTGCGACAGGCACCTGGCCTCCACCCCCGTGGAGTCCAGCTCCTCCCACCAGGACGGCACCTCGCCGTGCGCCCGCAGGACGTTCGCCGTCCGGTGCTCAGGGCCGAGGTGCCAGTACAGCTGCCACACGTACTCGCGCCAGCCGGCGACCTGCCGGACGAAGCCCTCGACGCTGTTCAGCGGGGCCCGCCCGGCCCGGTACTCGGCCTCGGCGCCCTCCACGCACTCCGCCGGGTCCAGCAGACCGAGATTGAGCGACGAGGACAGCAGGCTGTGACTCATGACGGGGTCCGCGGCGAGCACCGCGTCCTCGTACGCGCCGAACGTCGGCAGCCGGTGATCGAGGAAGCGGCGCAGCGCGGCCAGCGCCTCGCGCCGGGTCGCGGGGAAGCGGCGCGGCCCGTCGTCGCCCAGGAACTCCACCGTGCCCTCCCGCTCCCAGCGGTCGAGATCGGCGCGGACCTCCGCGTCGATGTCGTCCTCGCGCGGCCGGTAGGGCGCGGGCACACCGAGGTCGGCCGCATCGTGCGGCGCGGGCTCCCGGTTGTCGTGGTCGAGGTTCCAGCGGCCGCCCGCCGGCTCGGCGCCGTCCATCAGCAGGTCGTGCTCGCGCCGCACCCACCGGTAGAAGTCCTCCTGCCGCAGCCGCCCGGCGCCGTCCCCGGCCGCCCACCGGCGGAAGGCGTCGTGGCCGACGAGGAACCCGCGGGCCGGCAGCACCCGCGTCGACGGGCGGGCGCGGACCAGCCCCAGCGCGGCGCGCGACGTCGGATGATGGACCGTCACCGGGGCGTCGCCGACGGCCTCGCGCACCCCCCGCACATAGCTGTCGGCCTTGACGTGGATCACCCGGTCGCCGAGTTCGGCGGCCCGGTGCCGCATCGCCGAGAGCACCAGATGCGCCTTGGCCCGGTGGAACCGGCGGCGCCGGAACACCCCGCGCGACTCCACCATCAGCACCGGGGTGTCCCGGTGCGGGCCGCCGGGCCCCGCCGTGAGGAAATGCGGGCCCAACTGGTCCCCGAAGAGCCAGTGGGCCGCCACGTCCGCGTCGTTCTCCCGCACCGCGCCGATCCTTCCGTTCCCGCCGTCTGGTCCTGCCGCCGTCAGCGGCGCGGCGGCCAGGGGAAGAAACCGCTGGTGCGCGCCACGTACTCGGTATAGCCCGGCCGGCCCGCCATGTGCTGTTCCAACAGGCGTTTGCCGCTGCCCTTCGTCAGCAGGAGGGTCATCACCAGGGGCGAGACGACACTGACGGCCGCGGCCGCGGGCGCGTCGCAGGTCAGCAGGAACAGGCCCCACCACACGCAGAAGTCCCCGAAGTAGTTGGGGTGCCGGGTGTAGCGCCACAGCCCGCGGTCCATGATCCGGCCCCTGGCCGCCGGATCCGCCTTGAACCGGGCGAGCTGGGCGTCACCGACCGCCTCGAAGACCATCCCGACGGCCCACAGCGCGCCACCCGCCCAGGCGAACCCGCTCATCGGCCCGGGCACGTACCCCGCGGCCTGGACCGGCAGCGACACCAGCCAGACGAGCGCGCCCTGGAGCAGATAGACCATGCGCAGGGCGTACAGGTTCCGGCTGCCCGGCGCCTTCGCCAGCAGCCGTTCGTAGCGCGGGTCCTCGCCGTGCCCGCGGCCGCGCCGGGCGATGTGCACGGCCAGCCGGACGCCCCACACCGCCGTCAGCACGGTCACCAGCACCCGGCGGCCGGTGTCGCCGCTGCCCGCCGACGCGGCGAAGGAGACCAGGGCCACCGCCGTGAAGCCGAGCCCCCACGCCACGTCGACGATCCGGTGCAGCCCCTTGCGCAGCGCCACCGCGAAGGTGCTCAGCAGGACGGCCGACGCGGCGGCGGCCGACCAGCCGAGACCGACCGCGAACTCCGCCCAGGGACAGGCGCTCACCGCTGCGCCAGACCCTCGTACCAGTCCCGCTCCGTGGCGGGCATCGCGGCGTGGCCGTCGACGGTCGGCCGGACCGCGAGGATCTGGTCGACGCCCATGCGCCGCTCGTCGAACGCCAGCCCGCCGCCGACCAGGTACAGCCGCCACACCCGGGCGGTCTCCTCGCCGACGAGCGCCACGACGTCGCTCCAGCGCTCTTCCAGCGTGCGGTGCCAGGCCGCCACCGTGCGCACGTAGTGCTCGCGCAGCGACTCCGTCGACCGGACCTCGAGCCCCGCCGACTCCAGCAGCCCCACCGTCTCGCCCAGCGGCCGCATGTGCATGTCCGGGGCGATGTACGCCTCGATGAAGGCACCGCCGCCCGGCGCCGCGCTCCCGCGCGACATCTGCTGCACCAGGACCCGCCCCGCCGGCCGCACCAGCCGGTACAGGGACGCGGCGAACGCCGGATACTCCGCGGCGCCGACGTGCTCGCCCATCTCCACGGTGGCGACCGCGTCGTAGCCGCCGCCCTCGATGTCGCGGTAGTCCTGGCACACCACGTCGACCAGGTCGTCGAGCCCCCGCTCGCGCACCTGCTCCCGTACGTGGGCGGCCTGCTCGGCCGCGAGGGTCACCGCCGTCACCCGCACCCCGTGGCGCTCGGCCGCGTACAGCGTGAGCGAGCCCCAGCCGCAGCCGATGTCGAGCAGCCGCGCCCCCGCCGCCAGGCCGAGCTTGCGGCAGATCAGCTCCAGCTTCGCGCGCTGCGCGTCGGCCGCCGCGAACTCCGGCGCGTCGGACGCCCAGTAGCCGCACGAGTAGGCCATCGTCTCGTCGAGCAGCAGCCGGTAGAACGCGTTGGACAGGTCGTAGTGGTGGCTGATGGCGGCCCGGTCGCGGGACCGGCTGTGCAGGACGCCGCGCAGCCGGGCCTGCGACGCGGGCGGCGCGGGCGGCGGGCCCGCCGCGCCCAGCAGGGCCGCCGACCGGGCCGCGCGGGCCCGGTCGGCCAGGCCGAGGCGGGGCGGGTGCAGCCGGGCTTCGCGCGCCGCCGCCCACATGGTGCGCAGCCCCGCGGCCAGATCGCCCTCGACGTCGATCTCGCCCGTCACGTACGCCTGCGCGAGCCCGAGTTCGCCCGGCTGCCACAGCAGCCGGCGCAGCGCCCGGCGGGACCGCACGACGACCACGGGGGCGTCGTCGGGGCCCGCCTCGGCGCCGTCCCAGGTGCGCAGCCGGACCGGCGGCGGCCCGCCCAGCGCGGTCGTGGCGAGCGCGGCGAGCCGCTGGGCGGCGCCGGTCCTGACGGGGCGTGCGGTGCTCATCGGTCGGACTCCTCCTTGGTGAACAGGTACTGCTGGACGTCCAGGTATCCCGAGCGGAACCCGGCCTCGGAGTAGGCGAGGTAGAACGTCCACATGCGGCGGAACGTCTCGTCGAAGCCCAGCGCGTCGACCTCGGCCGCGCGTTCGCCGAACCGCTCGCGCCACAGCCGCAGCGTCTCGGCGTAGTGCGCGCCGTAGCCGTCCCGGCGCGCGACGGTGAGCCCGGTGTGCTCGTCGACGACCTCCGCCACCGCCGTCACGGACGGCAGCAGGCCGCCGGGGAAGATGTATTTCTGGATCCAGGTGTAGGTGGATCCGCTGGCCAGCATCCGGTCGTGCGGCATGGTGATGGCCTGGAGCGCGATCCGGCCGCCCGGGGCGAGCCGCTCGTCGAGCGTGCGGAAGTAGACGGGCCAGAACTCGGCGCCGACGGCCTCGATCATCTCGACGCTGACGACGGCGTCGTACGTGCCGCGCGCCTCCCGGTAGTCGCACAGCTCGACCGAGACCCGGTCGGCCATCCCGGCCGCCGCGATCCGTTCGCGCGCCAGGTCGCGCTGCTCCTGGGAGAGGGTGAGCGTGGTGACGCGGGCGCCGCGGGCGGCGGCCCGCAGCGCCAGCTCGCCCCAGCCGGTGCCGATCTCCAGCAGCCGGGTGCCCTCCCGCACGTCGGCCAGGTCGAGCAGCCGGTCGACCTTGCGGCGCTGGGCGTCGCCGAGCAGGCTCCACTCGGCGGGCAGCGCGCGGAAGACGGCCGACGAGTAGCTGAGGGTGTCGTCGAGGAACAGCGCGAACAGGTCGTTGGACAGGTCGTAGTGGTGGCTGATGTTCTCCCGCGAGCCGTCCGGGCTGTTGCGCTGGGCGGCCGGCCGGCGCCGCGCCCACACCCCGCGCAGCCGCTGGAGGGAATCGGGGACCAGGTCGGCCGCGTGCGCCGCCAGCACGGTCAGCACGGCGACCAGGTCCGGGGCGTCCCATTCGCGCGCCATGTAGGACTCGCCGAACCCGATCAGGCCGTCGCGGCCGATCCGGGCGTGGAACGCCCGCGGCCGGTGGATCTCCATCAGGGGGCCGCCGCGGCCGAGCACGGTGCCGTCGGCGAACCGCACGCGCAGCGGCAGCCGCTCCAGGGCCCGGCGCACGACGGCCGCGGCGACCGCGGTCCTGGCCCGTGCGGCGCGGGGCGGCGCCGCGACGTCCGGCCAGCGGACCGGGTCGACGGAGGGGGTCCGCGCCGTGCCGCGGAACGCTGTGGTCGAGGGGGCGTCGTCTGTTCTCATCGGTGCTTCTCCGGGCATCGTGGTGGGGCGGGCCGGGGCTGGACCGGCAGTCCGCGCAGATACAGGCGCACGCCGTGCAGCCGGATGGCCGCGGACACGGCGAGCGTGGACCACGGCCGGCCCACGGCCAGCCGCAGCAGGGTGCGCGCCCGCGCGTCCCGCCGCGTGCCGCGGACGGTCGCGGTGAAGGGCCGGCCGCCCTCCCGCTCCAGCCGCACGGTGAGGTCGACGCG
Organism: Streptomyces sp. NPDC088785; assembly: GCF_044750685.1. NCBI lineage: Bacteria > Bacillati > Actinomycetota > Actinomycetes > Kitasatosporales > Streptomycetaceae > Streptomyces > Streptomyces sp. NPDC088785. The sequence continues at coordinate 42,018 of NZ_JBIVKH010000015.1, read as the reverse complement.
GCCGCCCGGGGCGGGCAGGCGCATGCGGTAACGGCCGTCGACGGGGAAGAACGGCGAGACGTAGAACTCCTTGCCGGTCGTCGCCCGACCCGAGCCGTCGGGGTACAGCAGATAGCCGTGCCGCTCGCCGTACGTGTTGTGGACCTCGGCGACGACACAGCGCAGCGCGCCGTCGGGGCCGTGGCACCAGTAGAGGGTGAGCGGGTTGAACACGTACCCGAATACCCGCGCATGGGCGAACATCAGCACGTCGCCGCCCGCCAGATCGACTCCGTGCTCCGCGAGGAACGCGTCGAGCCCGGCGCGCAGGGTCGGCGCCCGGCCCGTGAAGTGGTCCCGGGGATCGAACCGCGCCAACGGGCGCAGCGGAAACGGCAGTTCGGGCGGGCGGTCGGGGTCGATGAGCCACATGTAGGTGCGGTGCCGCAGGGTGTAGCGCCGGGGCGCGGTCCGTACGTGGGCGACCGTGACGTCGTACAGGGCGGGTGCGGCGCTCACCAGGGCACCCCCAGCGCCGCGGCGGCCGCCACGCCCGAGCGGCAGCCGTCCTCGTGGAAACCCCAGCCGTGATAGGCGCCCGCGAACGCCGCGACGCCGGAGTTCAGCGCGGGCAGCCGCTCCTGCGCGGCCACCGACTCCGGTGTGTAGACGGGGTGTTCGTACACCATGCGGGCCAGCACCCGGTCCGGGGCTACCCGGTCCTCGCCGCCGAGCGTGACGACGTAGGTCTCGGGCGCGGAAAGGCGCTGGAGCCGGTTCATGTCGTAGCTGACCCGGACGCGGTCGGCGCCCGCCCCGCAGGAGGGCATCAGATAGTTCCAGGCGGCCCGCGCCCGCCGGGCGCGGGGGAGCAGCGCGGTGTCGGTGTGCAGCAGCGTCGTGTTCCGCGAGTACCGGAAGGCTCCCAGCACCGTCTTCTCGTCCGGTGTGGCGTCGGCCAGCAGGCCCAGGGTCTGCTCGGGGTGGGTGGCGATCACCACGGAGTCGTACGCGGCGGTGGTGCCGTCGGCCGCGGTGACCTCGACCCCGTCCGGGTAGCGGCGCACGGCCCGCACCGGCGTCCCCGTGCGCACGGCGTGCACCCCCCGCGCCACCCGGTCGACATAGCTGCGCGAACCGCCCGTCACGGTGCGCCAGGTGGGCGAGCCGCTCACCGAGAGCATCCCGTGGTGCCGCAGGAACCGGAACAGGTAGGCGGCCGGGTACAGCTGGGCGGTGGCGGTGTCGCACGACCAGACCGCCGACACGACGGGCGTCATGAAGTGCGTGCGGAAGTACGGGGAGAAGCCCTCGCGGTCCAGGAAGCCGCCGAGCGTGAGCGTGCTGCCGGGGTCCTCGTCGAGCAGGCGCCGCGCCGCCCGGTGGAAGGCCGGGACCTCGGTGAGCAGCCGCAGATAGGCCGGGCGCACGGCGTTGCGGGGCCGCGCGAACAGGCCGGCGGGACCCCGGGCGCCCGCGTACTCCAGACCGCACCCCTCGCACCGCACCGACATGCTCATCTCCGACTCCTGCGTGGCGACGCCGAGTTCGGCGAACAGCCGCAGCAGGTTCGGGTACGTGGCGCGGTTGTGCACGATGAAGCCCGAGTCCACGCCGCGCCGCACGCCGTCGGACCCGGTCAGCCCGTGGGTGTGGGCGTGCCCGCCCAGGCGGTCGTCGGCCTCGTACAGGGTGACCCGGTGCGCGCGGCCCAGGACGTGCGCCGCGGTCAGCCCGGCCACCCCGCTGCCGATGACGGCGGTGCGCCGCTGTCCGGCCCTCCCGGATCCCTGCCCCGATGTCGACGTCATCGCCTCTCCTCCCCGGCGACCGCGGGCGCGGTCCCACACATGATCCGGAGCGCCGCGGGCCGCGGATTGGTGAACGAGGCGGCCCGGTGCGACACGGGTGGTGCACAGCGGCGCGCGCGGTCGCCGGGCGGGGGATCCCGGGGGGCGTCGATAGGGTGAGCGGGTGGACAACCGTGAACCCCGAAGCGCGCCCGCACCGGACGGCGCCGCCGGCGATGCGGACCACGCGTCCGCGCCGGCCCACCCGGACCTGCGCGCCCTCGCCGTCGAGCTGCGCCGGCTCAACGGCGAGCTGAACCGGCTCATCCACGACTTCGCGGCCGGACAGGAGCTGCACCCCACGGACGTGCAGGCGCTCGCCGCCATCCTGGACTCCGACACCCCGCTCACCCCGAGCCTGCTGCGCCGGCGCCTCGGCCTCACCTCCGGCGCCATCAGCGCCTGCGTGGACCGGCTGGAGCGGGCGGGACACGTCAGGCGGGTCCGCGAGAGCGCCGACCGGCGGGTCGTCCACCTGCACTACGTGCCCAGCGCGCAGGCGCAGGCCCGCCGGCACTTCGCGCCGCTCGCCGAGGCCACCGAGCGGGCGCGGCGCCGCTTCGACGAGCCCGAACTGGCCGTCGTCCTGCGCTTCCTGAACGTCCTCAACGAAGAGCTCGCCGAGACCCGCGGCGGTCCGCGGGACTGATCGGCGCCGCCCGCATCCGATCGGCGCACCCGGGACGAAGGAGGGGCGGAGGATCCCTCGGCGGGCCTCTTTAGCTCAATCATTAAGATACTTTGACATCGAGATGCTTTGGCATCGAGATTCCCTGGAATCCCGAGACGTCCGAACCCCTGGGAGAACCATGTCCCGCACCCCCCGAGGCACTCGGTGGCTCGTGCCCCTCGCCCTGCTGCTCGTCTGGTTCGCCGTGGGCGGCACCCTCGGCCCCTACGCGGGACGGCTGGGCGAGGTCTCCACCAACGACCAGGCCGCGTTCCTGCCGCGCAGCGCCGAGTCGACCCGGGTGGTCGAGGCGCAGCGGGCCTTCCAGCAGGACGAGACGCTGCCGGTGATCGTCGTGTGGACCGCCGACGACCGGGGCAGCCTCGACCGCGCGCAGCGCACCGCCGCCACCCGCGCGCTGGCCGCGCTGAAGGGCACGCCCGGGGTGGTCGGCCGGGTCTCGCCCGCGATCCCGTCGAAGGACGGCGACGCCCTCCAGGGCGTGGTGCAGCTGCGGCCCGACCTCGGCGACGACCTGGCCCCCGCGCTCGACCGGATCTCCGACCGGGTGGGCACGGTCACCGGCGCCACGGCGGTCCTCGCCGGGCCGGCCGCCAGCCAGGCCGACCTCTCCGACGCCTTCGCCGGCATCGACGGACTCCTCCTCGGCGTCGCCCTGATCACGGTCCTGGTGATCCTGCTGCTGGTCTACCGCAGCGTCCTGCTCCCCTTCGTGATCATCCTCGGCGCGGTCTTCGCCCTGGGCGTCGCCTGCGCCGTCGTCTACGTCCTCGCCGACCACGACGTCGTCCGCGTCGACGGCCAGGTCCAGGGCATCCTGTCGATCCTGGTGATCGGCGCGGCCACCGACTACGCCCTGCTGCTCACCGCCCGCTACCGGGAGGAGCTGGCGGCGGGGGAGGACCGGTTCGCCGCGATGCGCTCCGCCCTGCGCCGCTCCACCGGCGCCGTCGTCGCCAGCGCCGCCACCGTCGCGCTCGGCCTGCTCGCGCTGCTGCTCAGCGACCTCACCAACAACCGGGCGCTCGGCCCGGTGGGCGCCATCGGCATCGTGTGCGCCGTCCTGACCACCCTCACCTTCCTGCCCGCCGCCCTGGTGCTGCTGGGCAACGCCGCCTACTGGCCCGCACGGCCCCGGCCGGCGGAGGCCGCGGGCGGCGGCCACGGCGTGTGGCGGCGCGTCGCCCGCCGCGTCGGGCAATCCCCCCGGAAGATCTGGGCCGTCGCCCTGATCGGCCTCCTGGCCTGTGCCGCCTTCGCCCCCACCCTGAACTCCAAGGGCGTGCCCCTCGACGAGATCTTCGTCAACGACGCGCCGTCCGTCGCCGCGCAGGCCACCCTCGCCGAGCACTTCCCCGGCGGTTCCGGCAACCCGGCCGTCGTCATCGCCGACGCCCGCCAGGAGGCGCGGACCGTCGAGCGGGCCGCGGCCGTCACGGGCGTCGCCGACGCCACCCCGGCGACCGCCGGGGGCGGCCGCCCCGGCGCCGGGGACACCCGCGTCGTGGACGGCAGGATCCGCGTCGACGTGACGCTGGAGGACGCCGCCGACAGCGACGCCGCCAAGGCCACCGTCGCCCGCCTGCGCACCGCCCTGCACGGGATCGACGGCGCCGACGCCCTGGTCGGCGGCTACACCGCCCAGCAGTACGACACCCAGCGCACCGCCGCACACGACCGGGCGCTGATCGTCCCCGTCGTCCTCGCCATCATCCTGGTCATCCTCGTCGGCCTGCTGCGCTCCGTGCTGATGCCGCTGATCCTGGTCGCGACGGTGGCGCTGAACTTCGCCGCCACGCTCGGCATCTCCTCGCTCGTCTTCCGGCACGTCCTCGGCTTCTCCGGGACCGACGCCTCCGTACCCCTGTACGGGTTCGTGTTCCTCGTCGCGCTGGGCGTGGACTACAACATCTTCCTGATGTCCCGGGCGCGCGAGGAGTCCCTGGAGCGCGGGGCGCGCGAGGGCATCCTCAAGGCGCTCGTCGCCACCGGCGGGGTGATCACGTCGGCCGGCGTCGTGCTGGCCGCGACCTTCGCCGCGCTCGGCGTCATCCCGCTGGCCTTCCTCGTGCAGATCGCGTTCATCGTCGCCTTCGGCGTGCTCCTCGACACCCTGGTCGTCCGGTCCCTGCTGGTCCCCGCCCTGGTCAGGGACATCGGACCGACGTCCTGGTGGCCGGGCCGACTGAGCAAAGAGTGACGTTTCGCCTTCTGTGCAACCAAAGACCCGAATGCGGGCGAAGCCATGTCGGGGAGGAGAAAAGGGAGACGCCCAAAAGGGGAGGGGTCACAGGACGGGACGGACCAGAGAGGTGCCCGCATCATGGAACTCAAGGACGAACTTCCCCTCGACCACAAACTGTCCCAGGTCTACCGGTGGGGCGCCGCGTTCTGCGGCGTCGTGCTGCTCGTCTTCGGCTGCCTGGGCTTCGCCGATCAGCTGAGCCCCTTCAACACGGACGGCAGCCACCTCGCGGGCCTGTCCACGAACGGCGTCCTCAGTCTCATCTCGGTCGTCGTCGGCGCCGCCCTGATCGCCGGAGCCTTCGTCGGGGGCAACTTCGCGTCGTCGCTCAACATGGCCGTCGGCACGCTGTTCCTGCTCAGCGGCTTCGTCCACGTGTTCATCCTGGACAAGGGCGCGAACATCCTCGGCTTCGGCATGAGCAACGTCGTCTTCAGCTTCGTCATGGGGCTCGTCGTCCTCACCTTCGGGATGTACGGCAGGGTGTCCAGCCGGCTGCCCCACGACAATCCGTACTGGCGTCGCCGGCACCCCCGGGAGGCGGCGCGGGAGGCGACCGCCGCCCGCCGCGCCCTGCCGGGCGCCGGCACCCCGACCGGCTCCCGCACCTGAGCCCTCACAGCTGGTCGCGGATCGTCTCCCACATCTCGGCAGGAGGCCGCACCGGGTCGGTCGCACCGGCCCGGCCGGCCTCCGTCACGCGCCGGAACTGCGCGAGCGTCGAGCGGCACGACCCGCAGTCCCGCAGATGCTCCGCCGCCTCGGCCGGTGTCTCGTCGTCGAGGGCGAACAGCGCGAGATCCCCGGGCGAGGGGTGGTGGGTCTGAGAACCGGCTGACATCGGTCACCTCTGACGGCGGAAGCAGACGAAGCACGGCGGGTCCGTGGATTCGGAGAAGTCGTGTCTACGAGCGTTCAGCTCGCCGGGCCGTGTCGGATGCAGTCAGCGGGGCGCGAGGTGCGCGACCGGCGGCGGACGGAGGCGGCGGCCACCGCCGCGCACCCCCGCGATCCGGTCGGCGTGCGCGAGCGCGCCGGGATGCGGCGGGGGCGCTCCCTCGCACGGGGCATGCCGGGCGGCCGCGGGCCCGCACACGCGTCGGGGCGGAGGCTCCGGCGCCTTCCGCCCCGACGATCGCCTCCGGCTCAGACCGAGCGGTGGTACTGGTCCGGCACGTGCACCTCGGCGCCGAGCTCGCGGGCCGCGTGGCGGGCGAACGACGGGTCGCGCAGCAGCTCACGGCCGAGCAGCACGGCGTCGGCCTCGCCGTCCGCGAGGATCTTCTCCGCCTGCTGCACCTCGGTGATCAGCCCGACGGCGGCGGCCGGAACCCCGGCCTCGTTGCGCACCCGCGCGGCGAACGGCACCTGGTAGCCGGGGCCGACCGGGATGCGCACCCCGGAGGCGTTGCCGCCGGACGACACGTCGATCAGGTCCACGCCGTGCCGCTGGAGCTCGGCGGCGAACCGGACGGTGTCGTCGGCGGTCCAGCCCTCCTGCCCGTCCAGCCAGTCCGTCGCGGAGATGCGGAAGAACACCGGCAGCTCCTCGGGCCACACGGCGCGCACGGCGTCGGTGACCTCCAGGGCGAACCGGGTGCGGTTCTCGTAGGAACCGCCGTACTCGTCGGTCCGCCTGTTCGAGTGCGGGGAGAGGAACTGGCCGATCAGGTAACCGTGCGCGCCGTGGATCTCGACGACCTCGAAACCGGCGTCGAGGGAGCGCCGCGCCGCGTCCGCGAACTGCCCGACGATCTCCTTGATGCCGTCGACGGTCAGCTCGGTGGGCACCGGGTGCCGCTCGTCGAAGGCGAGGGGGCTCGGCGCGACGGCCTGCCAGCCGTGCGCGTCCGGGCCGACCGGGGCGCCGCCCACCCAGGGACGGTCGGTGGAGGCCTTGCGGCCCGCGTGGCCGAGCTGGATGCCCGCGACCGTGTCCTGCGCCTTCAGGAAGGAGGCGATCCGGCGGAACGCCTCGACCTGCGCGTCGTTCCAGATGCCCAGGTCGTACGGGGAGATGCGGCCCTCGGGGCTCACCGCCGTGGCCTCGACGACGATCAGGCCCGTGCCGCCGGCCGCGCGGGCGCCGTAGTGCTGGAAGTGCCAGTCCCCGGGGGCGCCGGTCAGCGGGCCCTCCGGCGCGGCGCTGTACTGGCACATGGGCGGCATCCAGACGCGGTTCGGGACGGTCAGCGACCGGAGGGTGTAGGGCTCGAACAGCGCGCTCACGGCACACTCCATTCATAGGGATCACAGGGAATCGACATACGGACTCGACGTGCGCGGGGCCCGGACACGAGGTGTCCGACCGCTCCCCTCGTACGGTAACCATCGTAGTACGGCGAATGTCAAACTACGATGGTTCTCGTACAATGGGCGGTGAGCCGCTCGACAGAGAGATCCCGCACCGGGACCCGGCCCCGCGCGACCTGCCCGTACGTCGTCGCGCGCCGCCGCACGCGAAGGGGAAGCCGCCATGCCGACCGCAGCACCGCCCGCCACCGGAACCCGCACGCTCGCGCACCCGCCCCGCGAGGAGATCCGGCTCGAAGGGGTGCTGCACGCGCTGTCCGACCCGATGCGGCTCACGGTCGTCCGCGAGCTGGCCGCCGCGCGCAGCGCCGAGCTGTCCTGCTCGCACTTCGATCTGCCCGTCACCAAGTCGACGACCACGCACCACTTCAGGGTGCTGCGCGAGAGCGGGGTGATCCGCCAGGTCTACCGCGGCACCACGAAGCTGAACGGGCTGCGCAGGGACGATCTCGACGCCCTGTTCCCCGGGCTCCTCGACAGCGTCCTGGCCGCCGCGCGCCGCCAGCAGGAGCGGCTCGCCGCCTGAGCCCGGACGTGCCGCGGGGGCGGCCGCACACCGCGGCCACCCCTTTGACGGATCTCCCAGGGCGCGTCCTCGGACGACGACGGGAGTCGGCGAGTTCGGAGGACCGGCCCTAGGCCCGCGCGCTCCCTGCCGGCTGGGCGGGCACGACCGGTGCGTCGCCCGCCGCCACCGGCTCGGCGGGCGTGGAACCGCCCTTCCCCGGCAGGTGGTTGAAGAGCAGGTTCAGGACGATCGCCGTGATGCAGCCCGCGCTGATCCCGCTGTCCATCACCGTCTGGAACCAGTCGGGGAACTTCTCGTAGAGCGTCGGCACCCCGACCGGCAGCACGCCGAGTGCCACGGACACGGCGACCACCGTCAAATTGCTGGTGCCCTCGAACTCGACCGCGGCGAGGGTCTTGAGGCCGCTCGCCGCGACGGTCCCGAACATCACGAGGCCCGCGCCGCCCAGCACCGGCGACGGTATCGCGGCGATCACCGCGCCCAGCTTCGGCAGCAGGCCGAGCACCACGAGGATGCCGCCCGCGACGGCCACCACCCAGCGGCTGCGCACCTTCGTCATGCCGACCAGGCCGACGTTCTGCGCGAACGCCGTGTACGGGAAGGTGTTGAAGACGCCGCCGAGGACGGTCGAGAAGCCGTCGGCGCGCAGGCCGTCGGCGAGCGCGCGCCGGTCCACCGGGCGCTCGGTCATCTCGCCGACCGCGATGAAGTCGCCGGTCGTCTCGGTCATCGTCACCAGCGCCACGATCAGCATCGACACGATCGCCGCGCCGTGGAACTCCGGCGCCCCGAAGTGGAACGGCGTGCTGATCCCGACCCAGTTCGCGTCGCCGACCGCGCCGAAGTCGGTGAACCCGGTGGGTATCGCCACCGCCGTGCCGACGACGATGCCGACGAGCACCGCGACGCGGCTGAGGGCGGGCGGCGCGAACCGCTGCACGCCGAGCACGAGCAGCAGGACGAACGCGGCGAGCGCGAGGTTCTTCGGCTCCCCGAAGTCCTTCGCGCCGGCCCCACCGGCCGCCCACGTCCCCGCGGTGGGCAGCAGCGACAGCCCGATGACGAGGATGACGGTGCCGGTCACGACGGGCGGGAAGAAGCGCAGGAGCCGTCCGAAGACCGGCGCCAGCAGCATCATCGCGAGCCCGGCGACGATCACCGCGCCGTAGATGGCGGGCAGCCCGCCGCCGGTCGTCCCGATCAGCACCATCGGTGAGACGGCCGCGAACGTGCACCCCTGCACGATGGGCAGCCGGATGCCGAACCGCCACACGCCGACACACTGGATGAGTGTCGCGATCCCGCACACCAGCAGATCGGCGGTGATCAGGTACGCGAGGTCCGCGGGCGGCAGCTTCATCGCGCCGCCCACGATCAGCGGGACGGCGACCGCGCCCGCGTACATGGCGAGGACGTGCTGCATCCCGAACGCCGCCAACTGGCGTACGGGTGGGACCTGATCGACAGGATGGGTCTGTGGCATGCGTGCTCCAAGGCCAGGGGAGTCCCGGGGGACAGCGGGAGGGGCGGCAGCACGAAAACGTAATCGCCTTGAACGTTTTGTTGATTGCGCCGGTGTTGCCGGGACGTGTCGCGCCCCGGGACCTGCCGGAGATCGCCTACGAACCCCCGGGGCCCGGCCCGGCGCGACCCGTGCTCCGGAGCCGTCCGCGGGCCCCCGCTACCACCAGAACACCACCTCGTCCGTGCCGACGCTCTCGAACTGCCCGGGCGTCAGGCCCCTCGCCTCGTGCGCGCCGGCGCCCGTCAGGGTCGCCCCGGTCAGGTCCGCGCGGTGGAGCATCGTCCCGCGCAGGTTCGCCCGCACCATCGAGGCACCTTCGAGCTGCGCGTCGACCAGGGTCGCGTCCCGCAAGTCGGCGCCGTCGAGCCTCGCGTGCCGCAGCGTGGCTCCGAGCAGCATGGCCCCTGCCAGCCGCGCGCCGCTCAGGTCCGCGTCGTCCAGCAACGCCCACATCAGTTCGCCACCGGACAGCACCGCTCCGGTGAGCGTCGCCCGGCGGAGGTCGGCGGTCGTCAAGGTGGCGCCCGTCAGGTTGGCCCCGGCGAGGTTCACGCCCCCCAGGGCGCCGTCGGTCAGATCCGACCGGCGAAGGTCGGCCCCGGCCAGGTGCACCCCCCGCAGATTCAGTTCCTCGTAGGTGTGCAGGTACTTGCGGAACCGCGGCCGGGTCACGGCCGTGAGCGCCGCCTGCACGTCCGCGTCGGGCTGGTCGGGCAGCGGCTCCGGGCCCGGCCCCTCGGCGCGGGCGCGCGGAGCCCGTTCGCGGATGAAGTGGCCCAGCACCCGGGCCGCGTCGGCGGCCGCCTGATCGGGTGCGTCCCGCACGATCTGTTCCAGGGCCAGGACGCCGCCGACCCGGACGTAGACGTCCGTCGAACCCAGCCGCTCCAGCGCCTTGGTGAAACGGTCGGTGATCTGGCCGCGCCGGGTCAGCCGATACGTCCGCGCGGTGTACAGCAGCGCGACGCCGGCGCCCAGCGCCGCGACCAGACCGACCAGCGCGGTCCGCAGCCCGGTCACCAGCGCCGCCGATCCGTCCGACAGCTTCGACCGGTCGAGGTACTTCGCGTCGAGCACGTACGGACCGCGCCAGATCAGCCAGGGGAGCAGCACACCGAGAACCGCCACGACGACCACGGCCAGGACGAGCCCGCCCCGGCGCAGCCCCGCCCTGCGCCGCACCCGCGATCTCCGGTGGTCCAGTTCCGTCTCGCTGCGCCGGACGAGACGTCGTATCCGCAGGCGCTCCCTGCGGCGTGAGAGGCTCATCCCTCCTTCATGCCCACCGGCACCACGGCGCAGTAGCCCCGCAGGCGTCCTGGCGGGCCCGCACCCCGCACCCGTCCGGCGATCGGGAGGTCGTACGATCGGTCGATCACGAGGACGGGCGCGCGGACACGGGCCCGGCGTCCAGGGGCGGGAGCGCGGGGAGTTCGATGAGTGGCGCACAGCCGGGACGAAGCCGCAGCCCGTACCCCTCGACGGGGGTGTACATCGTCGCCGGGATCCTGCTCGCCGCCATCGGAGTCCTCAGCACCTGGCTCCAGCACGGCACGTCCGACCGGAGCCCGGAGCCGCGGACGGAGCTCACCGCGCACAACCCGCCCGCCGGCCTGCCCGCCGCGCTCACCACCGGCCAGCACCTCCGCTGGTCCCGCTGCACGTCGCCGTCCGCCGCCCGCACGGGCTACGACTGCGCCACCATGCGGGCCCCGCTCGACTACCGGAAACCGGAGGGCAGGACGATCGACGTCGCCCTGATCCGCCGCAGGGCCACCGGCCCGAACGCCCGGCGCATCGGCTCGCTCGTCCTGAACTTCGGCGGGCCCGGCATCTCCGGCGTGAGCGCGCTGCCCGGGTTCATGAACCAGTACGAGGCGCTCCTCGACCGCTACGACCTGGTCTCCTTCGACCCGCGCGGCGTCGGCGCGACCCTTCCCGTGCGCTGCGGGAAGACCGCGCACGACACCGGCTTCGACAGCGTCGCCGCCTGCGCCACGCGCTCCGGGGCGGTCCTCCCGTACGTCGGCACCTCGTTCACCGCACGCGATCTCGAGCTGATGCGCTACCTCCTCGGCGACGAGCGGCTGCACTACTTCGGCGTCTCGTACGGAACGGCGCTCGGCGCGGTCTACGCCCACCTCTACCCGTCGCACGTGGGGCGGCTCGTCCTCGAAGCGTCCGTCGATCCGACCGAGGACCTCGACGAGCAGCAGATCTCCCAGGTGAAGGCGGTCCAGGCGGCGTTCGACCGGTTCGCCACCCACTGCGCGGCCCGGATCCACGACTGCCCGACCGGCGACGGACCCGAGGACGCCGCCCGGCGCATGGCGCGTCTGGCCGACCGTCTGAAGAAGAAGCCCGCCCCGGCCGGCGGTGGCCGCACCCTCGACGCCGTCGGCCTCGCCCACGCCGTCAGCGAGCAACTCGACCGGGGCACGGACGGCTGGGGGCGGCTCGCCGACGCCCTCACCGCGCTGATCGACCGCAACGACGCCCGTCCGCTGAGCAGCGGCGCGGACGCCACCGGCGCCGCCGACCCGGCGGCGACGCCGCGCGATCACAACCGCGGCGCCCAGATCGCGATCACCTGCGCGGACTCCAGCCTGCGCCCCGGCGTCGATCGTCTGGCCCGGGACGAGGCCCGCGTCAGAGCCGCCTCACCCGTCTTCGGCGCGGCCTGGTCCATCGGCGTGTACCTCTGCTACGACTGGCCGTTCCACGGCGAGCACCGCACGCGCCCGGTGGGCGCCGACGGCGCGGCCCCCGTCCTCGTGGTCGGCGGCAGAGGCGACCCGACCACCCCCTACTCCGGCGCCCGCCACATGGCCGGCGCCCTGGGCGACGGCGTCGGCGTCCTCCTGACGGCGCAGGAGGAGGGCCACGGCACCTACCCGCAGAACCGCTGCGTCGTGGAGAAGGTCGACCGCTACCTGCGCACGGGCCGCACCCCGGCGCCGGGGACGGTGTGCCGGGGCAGCATGTCCTGAGACCCGCCCCCGGACAGCGCCCCCCGGCCGTCCGCGGCGGTCAGGAGCGCTGGGTTCAGGAGCGCTGGGTGGAGAAGGTGGTGCAGCTCGCCCCGGAGATCTCGCCGTCCAGGTGATCGGGGGTCGACGCGTCGTAGGTGGCCTTGAGGTCGACCGGATCGAAGTTGTCCGGCCGGTTGATCCAGCGCGTGGCCTTCAGCGTGAGGACGTCGTCCTTGAAGGTCCCCTTCATCGCGAACGAGCCGCGCGGCACCTCCGGGTTGGACGGGGCGGGGTAGAACGAGAACACCGCGTCGACGTCGCTGCCGCCGTGCTGCTCGATGGTGAGCGCGAGGCCCGTGATGCCCTGGTTGCAGACGTAGTTGCCGTCCCACTGCCCGGACAGGCCGGTCTTGCGGCCGCTCGCCGACGGACTGTCCGACGCGGCCGGGGCGGGCGCCGAGGACGCGGGGCTCGGCGGGTCGGAGTACGACGGCGCGCCGGACGTATCACTCGGCGACGAGCCGCCGTAGCCGGAGTCGGAGCCCGACGACGAGTCGAAGACATTGTTCGACTGCCAGGCGATCAGCCCGATCGCCAGGACACCCGCGACGACCGAGCCGGCCACGATGGCGCCGCGCCGGCCCGACGAGCCCCGCGGCGGCCGGCCGGGAACGCCCTGCACCGGCGTCGTCCAGGTCCCGGGGGCGGGGGTGCCCCACGTCGGCTGGGCCATCGGCGGCGGGGTCGCCGGCCCGAAGACCCCTCGGGGGGCGCCCGTGCCCGGGCCGGCGTCGAACGCCGTGGGCACGTACGCGGGCGGCGGCGTCGGCGCGCCGTGCGGGGCCGGCGGGTGCGGCCCGGTCGTGGCGGGCGCGCCGTGCGGCGGGGTGCGGGGCGGCGCCTGGGCGTCGCCTGCGGGGCTCTCCGGCGCGCCGTCGCGCACCACGCGGACCGCCTCGGCGACGCCCGCCGGAAGCCAGGCCGCGGTCGTGAACAGCAGGGACGTACGGGTCGCGCCCTCCGTGTCCGTCAGCTGCGCCAGGAGTTCGTCGATCCGCGGCCGGGCGTCCGGGCTCTTGGCCAGGCAGCGTGCGATCAGGGGGCGCAGCGCGGCGGGAACGGCGTCGAGTTCGGGGCTGCCGTGCACGATCCGGTACATCAGGCCCTGCGCCGAGCCGCTGCCGAAGGGGCCCGATCCGGAGGCCGTGAACGCGAGGACCGCGCCCAGCGCGAACACGTCGCTGGCGGGTCCGACCCGCTCGCCGGTCAGCTGCTCGGGCGACATGAAGCCGGGCGTCCCGATCACGACTCCGGTCCGGGTGATCGCGCTCGACTCCGTCGACGTCGAGATGCCGAAGTCGATGACGCGCGGCCCGTCGGCCGCCAGGAGGACGTTCGACGGCTTCAGGTCGCGGTGCACGAGCCCCGCCGTGTGGATGGCCTCCAGCGCCTCCGCCAGACCGGCCGCCAGCGTCGTCACGGGACCGACGTCCCACGCGCCGTGCCGGGCCACCGCGTCGTCCAGCGACACGCCGGGGACATAGGCGGTGGCCAGCCACGGCGAGTCGCCCTCGGCGTCCGCGTCGACCACCCCGGCCGTGAACACGCCGTTCACCCGGCGGGCCGCGGCGACCTCCCGCGCGAACCGCTGCCGGAACTCCCGGTCCTCGGCCAGCTCGGGACGCACCACCTTGACCGCGACCGCGCGGCCGCCCTTGGAACGGGCCAGGTAGACCCGCCCCATGCCGCCGGCGCCCAGCCGGCCCACCACCCGATACGGGCCTATCCGCTCCGGATCGTCCGCTCCGACCGCCTGCATCGATCTCCCCGGCCCCCGTGACGTCCCGCGCTCTGTCGTGCGCGGTCCTGGCATCCTGACGCAGACGAGCCATTGTCGGCGTCTGCTTCCCCCTACTCGCTCCATCCCACCACATGCCTACGACACTCCGGCCATGTGGGGGTGCGCGTGACCATGCGCGAACAGGGCGGGGCCCGGGCCCGACCGGGCGCCCTGCCCGGTGGAGATGCGGCCGGGTGCTCACGGGACCGAACTCGACGCACCGCGCCGGACGTTGGGCGGGTGTCCGCCGACCGCCCGACCGCCGTCGTGGACCAGCGGCGCCGGACGACCACCACCGTCCCGCCCCCATCCGGCGCGAGGTACCCGGCGGCAGCCCGCTACGGGCGTGCGGCGGCCGCCTGCAACAGCCCCGCCCAGTCCGGGATCTTCACCGGTCCGCGGCCGAGCGCGCGCCCCGCCGCGGCCTCGGCGTGCTCGATGCCGAGCCAGCCCGCCCAGTCGACCGGCCGCAGGCCCGCGGCGACGAGGCCCGCCAGCGGATCCTGGGCGAGGGTCCGCGCGGCGAGCGCCGGGGCGTCGTCGAGCAGGGAGGCCACGGTCTCCTTCGCGCACGGCCGGTTGGTGCCGATGACACCCGTCGGCCCGCGCTTGATCCAGCCCGCGACGTATTCGCCGGGCGACACCCGGCCCGCGCGCAGCACCCGTCCGGCCAGGTGCGGCACGGTCCCGCGCTCCGCGTCGAACGGCAGCCCCGCCGGCGGCACCCCGCGGTACCCCACCGACCGCAGCACCAGCTGCGCGCCGATCTCCTCGAACGTCCCGGTGCCGACGACCCCGCCCGCGCCGTCCGGCCGGGTCCGCTCGAACCGCACCCCGGCCACCCGCCCGTCCCGGCCGAGGATCTCGACCGGCCGCAGGAAGAACCGCAGATGGATCCGGCGCCGCCGCTCCTCGCGCGGCAGGGCGCACCAGCCGCGCAGCACCTCCACGTTGCGCCGGTTCGCGGCGGGCAGCGCCGACGGGTCGGTGTAGGCCGGGTCGACCGCCAACTCCTCTTCGTGGACGATGAGTTGGACGTCCGGGAGGGAGGCGAGCTCGCGGAGTTCCTTGGTGGTGAAGCGGGCCTGGGACGGGCCGCGCCGGCCCACCATGTACACGTCCCGCACCTCGCTCGCGCCGAGCGTGTCCAGCGCCGCCTGCGGCATGTCGGTGGGCGCCAGCTCGGCGGCGCCGCGGGCCAGCATCCGGGTGACATCCACGGCGACATTGCCGACGCCGACCGCGACCGCGGCGCGCACGCCCCGCACGAAACCGTCGTCGCGCGCGTCGGGATGCGCGCTGTACCAGGCGACGAAGTCGGTCGCCGACCAGCTGCCGGGCAGGTCCTCACCCGGCACGCCGAGCCGGCGGTCGGCCGCCGCGCCCACGCAGTACACCACCGCGTGATACAGCTCCAGCAGTCGCGCGGGCGGCAGCGCCGGTCCGACCTCGACCCCGCCGAGGAACCGCACCCGGTCGTCCTCCAGCACCTTGCGCAGACTGCCCTGGAGCGACTTGATCTTCTCGTGGTCCGGTGCCACGCCGTAGCGCACGAGCCCGTACGGGCAGGGCAGCCGGTCGAGTACGTCGACCCGGAGGCCGGGGACGCGCAGCTGCTCGACGAGGCCCTGGGCGGCGTAGACCCCGCTCGGCCCCGAACCCACGACGGCGATGTGCGGCACGTGCGGCTCCTTCTGCCGGTGCTGCGCGATGCTCCCCGACTCCCAGCATGGCACCGCGCGCCGGGAGCGGGGAGGGTCCGGTGCACGGCTCTCTGCGTGCCGTTCATGATCAAGTGTGATCGAACGGTTACTGTGCGTTGGTGCTGGAAAGTTCATTCTTCGACGTCGCTGATCACTATCGACTGAACGATGCCGTTCCCGCAGAGCCGCGATGGGAGATCCAGGGCCACGGGTCGGTGGCGGGCGCCCTCCGGGACGACGTCGCGCGCTCCTGTCCCTCACCGTGGTTCCAGGTCCGCCTCACCCTCGACCGGGGCACGCGGATCGACGTCCTCGCCGTGCTGGCCGACGGGCGGATCTCCATCGAGGACGTACGGGCCCAACCGCCGCTCTCCGCGGCGGAGTTCGCCTCCCTCGCGCCGTGGTGGGAGGGTCCGCTCCAGGAGGCCTGCCGGAGCGTCGCCGACCCGCACGACCTCACCGCCCCCGCCCCCGCGCCCGCCGCCGCCTCCCCGGAGGCGGGGGAGTCGGGTGCCCGCCGGGCCCGCGCCGCCCTGCCGCGCGGGGTCGAGGGCCGCCGCGCCGTCGCCGAGACCTACCGCGCGGCCCAGAGCGAGGGCGGCGACCCGGTCCTCGCGGTCATGTGCGCGACGGGCCGCAGCCGGCGCAAGTCCCTGCGGCTGATCGCGGGCGCCAGGGACGCCGGACTGCTGACCCCCCGCCACCACCGGCGCTGACCCGGCGCGTGAGCGCGTGGCGGGGCGTCCCGTGCGGGCGCGCGGAAGTCAGGGCGACTCGCGCGGGCGGACGGGGACGGCGGGGATCATGACATCTCGCGCATGCGGGAGATCTCCGCGGTCTGCTGCGCGATCACGTCGTCCGCCATCTCCTCGACGACCACGTCGTTCCCGTCGCTCTTGACCTCCGTGGCCATGGTCACCGCGCCCTGATGGTGCGTGATCATCAGCTTCAGAAACAACGCGTCGAACGCCGCGCCGCGCGCCGCCCGCAACGCCGTCCACTGCGCCCCGGTCGCCATCCCCGGCATCGCGTCGTGCGCGCCGTGACCCGAGGGGGCCTCCGGCTTCCCGTACTTCTTCAGCCACGCGCGCATCGTCG
Source organism: Streptomyces sp. NPDC088785 (assembly GCF_044750685.1). Classification (NCBI taxonomy): domain Bacteria; kingdom Bacillati; phylum Actinomycetota; class Actinomycetes; order Kitasatosporales; family Streptomycetaceae; genus Streptomyces; species Streptomyces sp. NPDC088785. The sequence continues at coordinate 25,273 of NZ_JBIVKH010000015.1, read as the reverse complement.
CGATCTCCGGTCCCTGCGCGGCCGTGATCCGCTCGGCGAGCCGCTTCACCCGCGCCGACCGGGCCCGCTCCGGGGCGAGTTCGGCCATCGCCAGCGCCTGTTCGTGGTGGTGGATCATCAGCTGCGCGTAGCCGACGTCCGCGGAGTTGGGCCGGTCGTCCGGCCTGCGCTCCTCCGCGTCGCGCGCGGACAGGGTCTCCGCCGCCTCGCCCGGCTTCCCCGGCGCGATCACCGAACTCCCGGCCGGGGCGGGGGAGTCGGCCCGGGCGTCGTCCCCCGCGTCGCAGCCGGTCGCGCCCAGCGCGAGTGCCGCGAACAGCGCGGGCACAGCAACTTTCATGACGAGTGCGTTGCCATCTGTTGATCTGTGCATGGCGAAGACGATACTCGGGGGATGGGTGAACCGTTCGCGAACGAACGACACCACCATCGACGAGGGAGACGAGGGAGACGACAGTGACCCTGTTGCACAGCTTCGCCCGAACGCGCGCAAGACGCCTCGGAGCCGCCACGGCCGCCGCCGGACTCCTGGCGGCCCTGCTCGCCGCCGGGCCCGCGTCGGCGACCCCCGACCCGGGGGACCGCTCCACCGCACCGCGCGGCATCTCGAAGAGCGCGCAGGCACAGGCCGAGGCGGCGATAGCCGCCGGTGAGACACCCGGCCAGGACGAGGTCGCCCACTCCGCCAACATCGAGCACCTCACCAACATCCCCAAGGACGCGCTGCCCGGCTTCAATTCGGACCTGGCCTTCCAGGGCCGGTACGCCTTCGCCGGCAACTACGACGGCTTCCGCATCTTCGACATCAGCGACCCGAAGGCGCCGAAGACCGTCGCGCAGGTCCTGTGTCCCGGCTCCCAGAACGACATCTCCGTCTCCGGGAACCTGCTCTTCCTGTCCACGGACAGCTCCCGCAGCGACAACTCCTGCGCCTCCACCACCCAGCCCGCGACCGAGAAGTCGTCCTGGGAGGGCATGAAGGTCTTCGACATCAGCGACAAGCGGAACCCCCGGTACGTCGCCGCCGTCGAGACCGCGTGCGGCTCGCACACCCACACACTGGTGCCGGAGAAGAAGAACGTCTACGTGTACGTCTCCTCGTACTCGCCCAGCGCCTCGTTCCCCGACTGCCAGCCGCCGCACGACGGCATCTCCGTCATCAAGGTGCCGCGCAAGGCCCCGCAGAAGGCGGCCCTGGTCGGCTTCCCCGTCCTCTTCCCCGGCGAGGGGCCCGACGGCGGCGGCAACCCGGGCGCGCCCACCAACCCCGGCGTCTCCAAGACCACCGGCTGCCACGACATCACGGTCCTGCCCGCCAAGGACCTGGCGGCCGGCGCCTGCATGGGTGACGGCATCCTGTTCTCCATCAAGGACCCCGAGCGGCCGAAGGTCGTCGACCGGGTCCAGGACAACGTCAACTTCGCGTTCTGGCACTCGGCGACCTTCAACCAGACCGCGAAGAAGGTCGTCTTCACCGACGAACTCGGCGGCGGCGGGGCGGCCACCTGCAACGCGACCGTCGGACCGAACCGGGGCGCCGACGGCATCTACGACATCGTCGGCAAGGGCGACAGGAGCCGGCTCGTCTTCCGGGGCTACTACAAGATCCCGCGCCACCAGGCCGACACCGAGAACTGCGTCGCGCACAACGGCTCACTGATCCCGGTCAAGGGCAAGGACCTCATGGTGCAGGCCTGGTACCAGGGCGGCGTCTCGGTCTGGGACTTCACCGACTCCACCCGGCCCAAGGAGATCGCCTACTTCGAGCGGGGCCCGCTGACCACCGACACCCTCACCGTCGGCGGCTCCTGGTCCGCGTACTACTACAACGGCTACATCTACTCCAACGACATCGTGAAGGGCTTCGACGTCCTGAAGCTCAGCGACCGGCGCACGGATCCGGCCCGGCGGGTCCGGCTGGACGAGCTCAACACCCAGACGCAGCCGGACTACTTCGACTGATCCCGCTCCGCCGCGAGCGGCGACAGCGGCTCGAAGTAGCGGGAGAAATCGGCCGCCCGGCCGTGCGCGGGACTCTCGTCGGACGGCAGGTCCTGGTGACCGCCGTCCGGCGGGAAGCCCGCCTCCCACCCCAGTCCGTAGCGCTGGAACAGCTCGGCCCGCAGCGTCCGCACCGGCATCGGCGCGCCCGGCACCAGCGCGGCGAAGACGGCGCCCATCAGCAGGGCGCGCAGCAGCGGATAGTCCCGGTCGACGTCCAGCGTCCCGTGCCGGGTGACGGTGTCGCGCAGCAGCGCCGCGAGCCGCTGCTGCTCCGGGCACTGCACGAACCCCTCGGCCTGGAGGATCCCGGCCATGTGCGTGCGCATCAGCACGGGCTGATCGCGGGCGAGCCCGAGAATCGCGTCGACGGCCCGGGCCAGCCGCTCGTCCCCGTCGTCGTCGGCCGGGCGCGGCTCCCGCTCCAGGGCCTCCTGGAGCGTCCGGTTCATCAGCCGGTGCACGGCGGACTGGAGCAGGTGCCGCTTGCCGGGGAAGTAGTACGAGACCAGGCCCCGGGCGGAACCGGCCCGGTCCGCGATGGCGCCGAGCGTCGTCGCGTCGTACCCCCGCTCCCCGACCAGCTCCAGCGTCGCCTGGAGGATCCGCTCCCGGGAACGCCGGCGCAACTCCTCATTGACCGATGCGCTGCGGGGGGACATTCTTAACTCCTGCGTTGACTGGCTCTCAGCCAACTATACTCAGCGCATCCGGGCCCGGCCTCAAGGCCGCGGCGCGCAGAGGTGGACCGGCCGTATTCGGGCTCCGCGGGGGATCGTCCGAGTACGGCCGGTTCCGCGAACCGGCTCCGGGCGGTGTCGGCGCCGCCCGGAGCCGGGGTCGCCCGGTCGGCGGACACGTCCCGCCCCGGGGGTCTCACGGCCGCCACCCCTCCCGGTAGCCGGGGCGCTGGTCGTACACCGCGGCCTGGAGCCGGAGCGTGGCGCACGGGTGGCCCGGCTCGTTCCCGCGGCCCGCCCCGCACTCGGCGCAGCGCTCCCGCGGCTCGTCGGCGTCCTCGACCGGGCGGTGCAGGGCGAGCAGCTGCCGCTTCACCTCGATCTCGCGCAGCATCCGGGCCGGGATCCCGCAGTCGCAGACCGCGCCGGGCGCTTCGTGGAACATCGACATGGTCGCCTTCACGGACTCCGCGTCGCCTTCGAGGTGCGCGTGGATGTCGCAGTCCAGAGCGTGCCAGCCGCTCGCCCGGCCGGTGTCCGCGTCGAGCTGAAGAGTGAGCCATCGCGCGAGGTCGTCCATCGTTCGACTCCTGGGGGCTTGCCGCTGACGCCGGAGCGGGGCTGTGTCCCGGGGGGTTCCCTTGGTCACGGACTCATCGTAGGCACGAGCGGAACACGGGCCGCGCACCCGCCCCGAAACGCGACATCGATCTCGGGCACCCCGCTGCCGCCCCCTGCGGTGCGGGCCGCTCCCCGTCACGGGGGCGGTGCCGGGGTCAGTGGTACTTGCGCCGGTGGTTCGCGACGCTGGCGGGCGCGCCCCGGTAGCCGGGCCGCGTCGTGCACCGGTCGCACTCGACCCAGTCCTTCCTCTCCACCGCGTCCTCGGTGACGGAGCGGTGCGGCCCGTACCCGTGGGCGTGCAGGAAGTGCGGGACGCTTCCCTCGTATGCGAGGGCGATGAGCGCGGCCTCGGCGATCTTGTCGTGCCCCGGGGCGAAGAACCGTCCGGCACCCACCGCACGCCCGCATCCGCACCAGCAGCTACCGGTCGGGATCAGGCGGGGACTGTCGTTGCTCGGCATGGAATCAAGGTAGCGATCCGCGAGGGCGGCCCACGGGGGAACGGCGGGAATCGAGGCGCTCCGGGCGCGGTCGGCGTGCCGGGCGGCCCACGCCCTCTCCGTCGTCTCGGTGCTCGGCGTCGCCCTCACCCAGGTGCGCGGCCCAGGATGCGGCACGGGCGGCCCCACCGCATCCTGGTTCCAGGACTCGAACCTAGGAGGCCGACCATGTCCGTGATGGACAAGCTCAAGCAGATGCTCAAGGGGCACGAGGACCAAGCCGGCAAGGGCGTCGACAAGGCGGGTGACTTCGTCGACGGCAAGACCCAGGGCAAGTACAGCAGCCAGGTCGACACGGCCCAGGACAAGCTCAAGGAGCAGCTGGGCGGCGACCGGAACCAGGACGGGCCGCCGCCGCAGTCATGACGCCGGACTCCTGATCCCTCCGTGAGCCGGACCGTGCCCGGTGGCCCCGCCGTGTCGACGGCGGGGCCACCGGCGTTCGGGCCGCCGCGTGCGGTCAGGCCGCTTCGTAGTGGTGCGCGCGCCCGCCGCGCCACTTCACCCAGGCGGGATCGTCGAGCAGCGCCTCGGCGTGGTCGAGCCCCGCGCGCCGCAGGAACTCCAGGACGTCGCCGTCGCTGTGGGCCAGGCCGAGGATCCGTCCGCGCGCGGTGACCCGCCGGCCGCCGGTACCGAGCGGCGGATGGACGACTATCGGGGCGCTGAGCATAGGTCCAGGGTGAATGGTCAGTGGCCCTTCCGCGACTCCACGCACCGGCCCGCCGGGCTGCCGGCGGCAGCGGGGACGACCGGAGCCTTCATGATCCCCTCCTGCCCCGCCCCGGGTTTCGCACTCCTGTGCCCCCGGCGGCGGCCACCTCACGAAAGGCGATCTGGCGAGTGAACAGTGCATCCGGCACGCCGAGCGGGGGCGTAAGACAGGCATGAGCACGTCGGCGCGATCCCAGAACAAGGAGGACTGGACCGTCATCCCAGGCCTCTGCTTCATCCGCAAACCGGGGGACTCCCTGCGGTGCACCCTCGCACCGGGTCACGAGCGTGACCACCTGCACGCGTACACCCACACCTCCTGGCCGCACCGCTCCGGCGAGCAGCAGGCCGACTAGACGCCCGCCCGCCTCCGACGGCGGATCCACACCGGTGGCGGGCGGGTCCTCACCTCCCCGCCGGGCGGGGCAGGGCCGGCGGGCGCAGGAACCGCAGGCCCGTCTCGATCAGCAGCCAGCCGACCCGGTGGCGCACCGGCGCCACCCCGCGCGCCCCGCGCCCGGCGGCGGCCTCCCGGCGCAGCCGGTGGGCGCGGGCCTCGGCGCGCAGGTCGGCGGCGCGGGCCGCGTGGACGTACTCGTGCAGGGCGGGCTGGCTCATGAGGGCGTCCCCTCTCGGCGGTCGCGGAACGCCACGCGCAGCATCGTCACCGGCTGCGCGCCCTCCGGGCGCCTGGCGGGGTCGTCGAACCGGTCCTCGTAGGGCTCCATCAGTTCTTTGAACCGCCGGGTGAGATCGACGAGTTCGGCCGCCGTCAGATACAGCACGTCGTCGCCGAACTGCTCCGCCTCGCGCCAGGCGGGCGTCAACCGCCCCCGGGTCCGCAGGGCGTGCGTCATCGTCTCGACGTAGCGCTGCGCCATCGTGGTGCTCAGCGCCTCGGCGGCCTCGCCCTCGACGCCCTGCCAGTCGGTGTAATGAGCCGTCGCCCGCCACGGCTTGTCCCGTCCGCCGTCGCTCTCCGCCTCCTCGACCAGGCCGTACTTGGCGAGCATGCGCAGGTGGTACGAGCAGCTGGCGACGGACTCGCCGGTCAGCTCCGCGGCCCGGGTGGCCGTGAACGGGCCCTCGACGCGCAACAGGCCGACCAGCTTCATCCGGGTCGGATGGGCGTAGGCGCGCAGGGCGCGGGGGTCTTCGAGGTGGATGGTGCGCTGCGGTGCGACGGGTTCCTCCATGCATCTAAAGATAGCTTTCTAAAGATATCTTTACAAGGGAGGCGGATCCCTCAGGACTGCGCTCGGGTGGCCTTCCGGCGTTCGTACGCGGCCGTGGACAGCAGCACCGTGAACGCCCCGAGCAGCCAGCCGCCCGCCACGTCCGACGGCCAGTGCACCCCGAGCCACAACCGCGTGAGGCCGACGCCGAGCACCGAGACGACGGAGAGGGCGAGGGCCGTCCACCACCACGCGCCGCCCGTGCCGCTGCGGCGCAGCAGCCACAGCAGCAGCCCGCACACGACGGTGGCCGTCATCGCGTGCCCCGACGGGAACGCCGCGTAGTGCGCGGAGTCCACCGGGTCGGGCCACACCGGGCGCGGCCGGTCGACCAGCGCCTTGAGGGCCTGTTGCAGCAGCGTGCCGAGCAGGCAGGTCACCGCCAGCCATGCGGCGAGCACCGGGTCGCGGCGCCGCCACACCAGGGCGACGACGACCAAGGCGCACAGGGCGCGCATCGTCCAGGGGTCCCAGACCCAGTCCGACAGGATGCGGTGGGCCCGGGTGACGCCCGGTTCGGCGACGGCCCGCCGGTGCAGTGCGGCGGAGAGGTCCGCGTCCCCGTCCATCAGCGGGTTCCAGCGGGCCGCCACCAGGGCCAGGAGCAGCGCGAAGAGCAGCAGGGTGAGCAGGAGCAGCGGCCCGCGCGCCGCGGACGGGCCCCGGGTCGCAGGCGTGGCTTCGGACGGGGAGGCGGGCGGTGCCGGGTGCATGCGCCGATCCTCGCTCATGCGGCGGGGCCCGATCCAGCCCGACGCGGCCCGCGCCGTCCCCCTGCGCGGCGGCCCGGGCCGCCGCGCTCTACCCCAGGGCCCGCAGCCCCGGCACGAACGTCACCAGCAGCGGGACCAGCGGGACGAGCGCCGCCGCCGCCGTCAGGCGCAGGCGGCGGGCCGGGGTCAGCCGGGACTGCGGCGCGAGCAGCCGGTGCACCCGCTGCGGCACGTGCGCCTGCGGCGTCGGGCAGGGCCCCGAGAACACCCCGCGGTCCTCGTTGAGTTCGACCAGGGCCAGCGCGATCGTCAGCCGGCCGAAGCGGCGCGAGGCCACATCGTCCGCGGCCAGCTCGACCAGCCGGTGCATCTCGTCGCGGAAGGCCGCGAACACCGGCACCTGCGGGAAGCCGGACGCCAGGGCGCCCGAGCAGTGCAGCAGCCAGTCGTGCCGCCACTGCGCGTGGCCCATCTCGTGGGCGAGCACCGCGTCGAGCTGACGGCCCTTCAGGCGACGCAACGCGGCCGTGGTGATGACCAGTTGGGGCGTCTGTCCGGGCAGCCACCAGGCGTCGGGCCGCTCGCCCTCCAGGACGACGAGCCGGTCAGCGCCGGGCTCCTCGCCGGGCAACAGCGGCGCGCGCACCAGCAGTTCGGCCCGGCGCCGGGCCTTGCGCGCCCGCGCCCGGTGCACCTCGCGCACCAGCATCGCCGCCGTCCAGGCGCCGCCGAGCGCCAGCGTCACGGCGACGGCGCCCGCCCAGGGGCCGGTGCCGCCGGGCCCGTAGGCCGCCACGACCGAGTGCGGCGCCGGGGCGAACACGTGCCCGCGCACGGCCTTCCAGGCGGCGGCCGCGCTGAGCGTCATCGACAGGGCGCAGCACAGCAGGACGCCCGCCACCACGCACTGCCACACCCACAGCGCGACGATCGGCTCCCGCTCGGGCCAGTCGGCGCGGGCGAGGAGACGCGGGGCGACGACAGCGGCGAGGGTGCCGAGCAGCAACAGCGCTACGGGGACCGTCATGGGCGTCACCCTATGAGGCGCACGCGACGCCCGATACGGCCTGAGGCGTCAAGTGATGTACGCCACGGTTTCGTTCGGCCGCGCGCGGGGCTCCGCAGGTGGGTCCCGGAGGGGGCGCGCGGAGTCGGTGCGCGCCGGCTCCCCGGGCGTCACATGGCCAGCAGCATCGCCAGCATCCCGATCCCCATGGACAGCCGGCAGGCCCGCGCCAGTTCCGGCCGGTCGCCCCAGCCGCCGGGCACCGGACCGCCCGGTGCCGTGCGCCCCGGCACCGCGCCGCCGGACGAACCACCGCGGACGGCACCACCGGAGACGACACCGCCGGGGACGGCACCCCCCGGGACCGGGACCGGCGGGACCAGCCGGGCGCCCGTCCACAGGACGTACCCGGCGAAGTACACGAGGAGCAGCCCGGTCAGCACCGGCGCGCCCGTGCCCCCGTGATGGGCGTGCGCCTCCGGTCGCAGCGCCATCGCCAGCGCCATGTACGCCATCGCGAACGTCCCCACGAGGTGGTGCAGGTGATGCCCGGGCGCCGCGCGGGACGTCCACAGCGCCCGCAGGGCCGCCCCGCCGAACACCACGGCGTACAGCAGCCAGGCCCAGCGCGGCGGCGCGAGGACCGCGGCGGGCACCGCCATCAGCGCCATGCCGAAGCCCATCAGCGCCTCGCCGCCCGCCGTGCGGCGCTGCTCCTCCACGCCGCTGCGCAGACGCAGCAGACAGTACGCGCCGGTCGCCGCGCACAGCGCGACGAGCAGCCAGGCGGCCGACAGCGATCCGTGCACCCCGGGTCCCCCTTGCCCTCTACTGCCCATGGCCCGCGCTTGTCCGCGGTATTCGTGCCGCTGTCGAGGGGATGCCCCGGTGCGCGGGGGCTTAAGGCGGCGCAGGGGAGCACACGCGGTGTTTTGCAGGTGAAACACTCATGCGGCACGGATCGGCGACACTGGGGGTACCGACGGCGCACGAAGCCGTCGGGACCGTCGAAAGGGCAGGTCGGGCAAGCATGAGCACGGAGCAGGGCGCGGACGCGCAGCCGCACGCGGTGGCCGACACCGTGTCGTCGGTCGTACGGCAGTGGCAGGCCGTGCGCCCCGACGTCGACACCGCCCCGATGGAGATCATCGGCCGGATCAACCGCTGCGCCGCGCTGCTCCAGCAGGCCGAGGACGCCCCGCTGCGGCGCGCCGGGCTCACCCGCCCCGAGTTCGACCTGCTCGGCACCCTGCGGCGCACGGGACGCGAACTGACCCCCGGCGATCTGGCCCGGGAGACGTTCGCGTCCGGCGCCGCCGTCACCAAGCGGCTGAAGCTGCTCCAGGAACGCGGCTTCGTCGCCCGCCGCCCCGACACGCGCGACCGGCGCGTCTCACAGCTCAGCCTGACCGACGAGGGGCGCGCCCTCGTCGACGAGGTGCTGCCGCGCCAGCTCGCCTACGAGGCGTCGGTGCTGGCGGGACTCGCGGGCGGCCGCGAGAACGAACTCGCCGCGCTGCTCGGCGAACTGCTGCTCCAGCTAGAGGGCCGGCTGGGCGGCGGCCGGGCCTGAGCGCGGCGCGGCGGGCCCGGCGCGGCGGGGGAACCCCGAGGGGCCCGCGCCGCCGCCGGGCCGCGGCTACTCGGGGAGCTGCGCGATCGGCAGGTCGGGCCGCTGCGGCGTCATCGCCCGCCCCGCGACCTGCGCGCTGACCGCCGCGTGGATCTCCTCCGGCGACAGGTACGCGTCCGTCATCTCGAAGTCCTTCAGCGTGGCGGGCCGGTGCCGCTGGAACCCGGTGCGGACGAAGTCGTCGCCGGCGACCGCGTTCAGCCCCCAGTTCGCCGCCGTGCGGAACCGGGCCGTCAGCGTCCGCAGCGCCCCCAGGTGGTAGCCGCGCGCGACGACCTGGGCGGGCAGCCCGGTCAGCTGGACCCCCATGGGCTTCGACACGGCCTGGATGCCGCCCAGGTCGACCACGAGCCCGAGGTCCTTGTGCCGGTACGGCGCCAGCGGGGTGCCGCGCACCGCCGCGAGCACATTGCGGGCCGCCGCCCAGCCCTGCCGCATCGCGTGCTGCGCGGTCGGCGGGCAGATCGCGTCGCCGCCCTTGGCGAGGTCGGGCACGGCCGCGGCGTCACCGAGCGCGAAGACACCGTCGAGCCCCGGCACCGTCAGCCGGGGCGTCACCACGAGCCGCCCCCGGTTCGTCTCCGCGCCGAGCGTGGCGACCAGCGGGCTCGGCGCGACGCCGGCCGTCCAGATCAGCGTGTGGCAGGGCAGCTCCCGGCCGTCCGTCAGCGTCACCGTGCTCTCGGTGGCCTTCGCGACGGACACCCCGAGCGAGACGTGCAGCCCGCGCCGCTGGAGGATCGCCATGGCCTTGTCGCCGAGCCGGTCGCCCAGCTCGGGCATGAGCTTCGGGGCGACGTCGACCAGGTGCCACTTGATGTCCTCGGGGTCGAGCCCCGGATACCGCTTCACGGCGGACGTCGTCAGCCGCTGGAGGTACGCGGCCGTCTCCGTGCCCGCGTAGCCGCCGCCCACGACCACGAACTGGAGGCGCGCCGCGCGCTCGGCCGGGTCGGAACTGGCGGCGGCGAGGTCCAGCTGGGAGATCACGTGGTCGCGGATCCAGGCCGCCTCCGCGAGGGTCTTCACGCCCACCGCGTGCTCGTCGACGCCCGGGATGTCGAACTGGCGGGTGACACTGCCGGGCGTCAGGACCAGGTGGTCGTAGTGCTCGACGATCTCCTCGCCGTTGATCTTCCGTACGACGACGGCCTTCGCCTTCGGGTCGACGCCGACCGCGCCGCCCGGCAGGATCGCGGTGCGCCGCAGCATCCGGCGCAGCGGGACGGCGACCGACTGCGGGGTCAGCACCCCGGACGCGACGTGCGGCAGGAGCGGCAGATACAGCTGGTGGTCCATCGGACTGATGAGCTTCAGCACGGCCTCGCCGGGCTTCAGCTCCTTCTCCAGCTTGTGCGCGCACTCCATCCCGGCGAAACCGCCGCCGACGATCAGGATCCGCGGGACATGCGAGGGACGGGAGGCGTTCGTGTTCCGGGGAGCGGTCATCTCGGCTTTCTCCTGGACTGGACTGCGAGGGCCGTGCCGGTGTTGCGTCTATCCGGATCGGCGCCGCCGAATCCCCGGATCAGCGCCATCCTCCGGCCTGACCCGGATCGCCGCACGTCAGCGCCCCCGGCCGGTGCCCACATTCCGGACGGGGGCGGGCCGTCGCTTGCGCCGTTCGGAGGACGGCGCGCCGGCGGCGGCACGCGGCGGCCCCTAGATCCCCGGCCGGTACCGGATCGGATGATCCGCCGGCACCTCCACGAGGACGACGCGGTGCCCGTCCGGATCCGCGATCCACATCTCGACCAGCCCCCACGGCTCGCGCACCGGCTCGCGCAGCACGTGCACCCCGGCCGCCGTCAGCTCCTCGTGCGCGGCCCGCACGTCCGCGACCTGGAGCCACAGCCGCAGATGCGGCACCGGCGCCTCCTCGGCCCGCCCCGACACCTCCAGGAAGCCGCCGCCGAGGAAGTACACCGTGCCCCGCTCCGGGCCGGTGCCGAACTCCCGGTACACGGCGAGCCCCAGCGCATCGCCGTAGAACCACCGCGACCGCTCCGGATCGACCGGCCGGACCAGAACCCTGCTGCTCAGTACATGAACCATGCCGACGCACAGTAGTGCGCCCGGGTTAACCTCGACGGCGCCGACCGGCCCGCACCCGTACGAGAATCGGAGAGTCCCCCATGACCGCCCCCCTGACCTACCGTGATGCCGTTCCCGAGGACGCCGACGCGCTCGTGGCACTCATCGAGTCGGCCTACCGGGGGGACGCCAGCCGGGCCGGCTGGACCACGGAGGCGGACATCCTCCAGGGGCAGCGCACCGACCCCGAGGGCGTGCTCGCGGTCGTCAAGGACCCGGACAGCAGGCTGCTCACCGTGGAGCGCGACGGCACGCTCGTCGCCTGCTGCCAGCTGGAGCACCGGGACACCGCCGCCTACTTCGGCATGTTCGCCGTCAGCCCCGCCCTCCAGGGCGCGGGCCTCGGCAAGCAGATCATCGCGGAGGCCGAGCGCCGGGCGCGCGCGGCGTGGGGCGTGCGCGAGATGCACATGACGGTGATCTCCGTACGCGACGAGCTCATCGCCTGGTACGAGCGCCGCGGCTACCGCCGCACGGGACGGATGACCCCCTTCCCGTACGGCGACGAGCGCTTCGGCGTGCCCCAGCGCCCCGACCTCCAGTTCGAGCTGCTGGTCAAGCCGCTGGTCTGAGCCGCGCCGGGGCTACGCGGTGAACCGGCCCGTGCGCTTGATCTCCGGATAGTCGGTGGTCGCGCCGTCCAGCCCGAGCGCCCGTACGAGGCGCAGGTCGTCCTGGGTGTTCACGACCCAGCCGATGATCCTCAGGTCGGCCTTGCGGGCGTGCTCGACGATCTCCTGGGTGAGCCGGCGGATGTTCAGCACGAGGGTCGTGGCGCCGACGGCCACCGCCCGCTGGACGACGTCGGTGCCGTAGCGGCTCGCGACGAGAGCGGTCCGCACCCCGGGCACCAGCCGGGCGATCTCCGCGACCGCCTCGTCGTGGAAGGAGATCACCTCGACCCGGTGCACCAGGTCGCGGCGCAGCATCACCTCGGCGAGCGCCCGGGCCGCCGTCACCGTCTTGATCTCGGCCTGGAGCGGGGCGCTCACCGCGTCCAGGACCTCCTCGAAGACCGGGACGCGCTCACCGCGCCCCGCGTCGAGCGTGCGCAGCTCGGCGAGGGTCTGCTCGGCGATCGGGCCGCTGCCGTCCGTCGTGCGGTCCACGTCGGCGTCGTGCATGACGACGAGCGCGCCGTCCTTGCTCAGGTGCAGGTCGAGCTCGATGAGGTCGAGGCCCGCCCGTTCGGCGGCGACGAAGGATCGCAGGGTGTTCTCGGGTTCGACACCCATCGCTCCGCGATGCCCGATGGTGAGGAAGTTCAAGGCGGTCTCGCTTCCGTCGACGGCGGCTCTGCTGTCACGCGCTTACGTACCCAGGTGACGGCTCTCCCAGCCGCAGCCTAACGGCCGGACTCCGCGACCTGCCCGGTGCGCCCCGGGTGCCCGGAGTCGCCGTGCCGGGTTCCCGCGATCCCGAGGATCAGTCCGGTGACGAGGGCGGCGACGAGGACGGCTCGGGTGCTCACGGCGGGCGCTCCTGGTGGTGCGGGACGGGGTCGCCGACCGTCCTACCGTCCGGCCGCCGCGCGGCCCGGCCAGGTCACCCGCACGTGGGCGGGTCCGGCGCGGGTTGACCGGGGCCGAGCGCCGCCAGATCCGCCAACATGCCCCGCGCCAGCTCTCCTTCGGCCTCCAGCCGGCGCTCGCTCCAGCGCAGCGCGATCTGCGGATGCGCCCACGCCTCCACCCCGTCCGCCCGCGCGAGCGCCTCCCGTACGCCCTTCAGCTCCCGCTCGGTGTGCGCGACGTGCTCGGCGACGAGCGCGCGCAGCCGCTCCGGCTCGGCGAGGTGTCCCAGCCAGACCCGCAGCAGCACCGGGTGCTTGAGCGACACGGCGCCCGGGGCGTCGGTGCCCGCCGCCCACGCGGCCAGCGCGGCCCGCCCCTCCCCGGTGATCGCGTACGCCCGCTTCGCCCGGGGCTCGTCGGGCCCCGAGCGCCGTGAGGTGACGTAGCCGAGCCCTTCGAGCCGGCGCAGCTCCGCGTAGATCTGGCTGAACGCGGGCGCTCCGTAGAAGAACCGCAGGGAGGAGTCCGCCCACTTCTTCAGCTCGTACCCGGTCCGCTCGCCCGGGAAGGAGAGCAGGCCGAGCACGGCCCAGGCGGTCTGCGGGAGGCGAGGTGTGGGCATGCGTCCGCATTGAAGTTCGCGGGGGGCCCGGGCGCAAGGGGCCCTAGGGTGCGGCGCGGTGCAGCCGGGCCGTCAGGTGGTGCTGCAACGGCCGGCCCACCGCGGCGAGTTCGTGCACGAAGTCGAGGGTGCCGCCCTCGGTGAGCGTGTACCGGCGGGTGGTCGCGGTGACCTCCTTCGCGGTCGGCGTGAGCGCCACGTCCTCGGTGGCCAGCGCGACCGCCGTGCCGTCCGCCGTGCCCGCCATGATCTCCGCGATGCCGGTCGGCTGCGTGATCAGGGCCTCGACGCGGCCGTCGGGCTGGAGCCGCCACCAGCCGCTCTCGCGGGCGGCGGGCCGCAACGGCGCGTCGTCCGCGTCGATCAGCCAGGCGCGGGCCGTGTAGTGCAGGAAGGGACGCCCGTCGTGGCCGAAGGCGACCTCCTGCGCGTACGTGAAGTCGCCGTCCAGCGTCGGATAGCCGCCGCGGCCCCGCCCGCGCCACGTGCCGAGCAGGCCGAGCACCGGGGCGAGCAGCGGGTGCGCCTCCTGCGGCTGCTCGGCGTACGGGTAGGCGGGGACGGCGTCGGGCACGGCGAACTCCAGGTGCGGGGTCGGGCGACGGGGACGAAAGCGGGGCCCAGCCTAGGGCAGGCCCGCCGGGCGGTGCGGCGCGCTCCCGCCCGGCGGGCCGGGCACGACCCGTAATCTCGGACGGGTGTCCGACTCCGCCCGCCGCCACCGCGTCGCCGTCCTCGTCCTCGACGGGGCGAAACCCCTGGACGTGGGGATTCCCGCCCAGGTCTTCACGACCCGCGCGAGCATGCCGTACGAGGTGCGGGTGTGCGGTCCCGCGCCCGGTCTCGTCACCGGCGGTGACGGCCTATCCTACGCCGTCGCCCACGGTCCGGAGGCGCTGGAGTGGGCGGACATCGTGTTCGTGCCCGGATACCGGTTCCCGGACCGGGAGGCGCCGCCCCCGGCCGTCGTCGCCGCGCTGCGCGCCGCCCACACCCGGGGCGCCCGGCTCGCCGCGATCTCCACGGGCGCCTTCGCGCTCGCCGCGACGGGCCTGCTCGACGGGCGCCGGGCCACGACCCACTGGCACTACACGCAGGCGCTCGCCGAGCAGTACCCGCGGGTCCGGGTCGACGAGAACGTCCTCTTCGTCGACGAGGGCTCCGTGCTGACCTCGGCGGGCGCCGCCTCCGGCATCGACCTGTGCCTGCACATCCTGCGCGCCGACCTCGGCGTGGCCGCCGCCAACCACGCGGCCCGGCGGCTGGTCGCCGCCCCCTACCGCAGTGGCGGCCAGGCCCAGTACGTGCCGCGCAGCGTGCCCGAGCCGCTCGGCGAACGGTTCGCCGCCACCCGGGAATGGGCGCTGAGCCGCCTCGGCGACCCGCTGACGCTCCAGGTCCTCGCGCGGCACGCGGCGGTGTCGGAGCGCACGTTCTCCCGGCGCTTCGTCGAGGACACCGGGTACACCCCGATGCAGTGGGTGATGCGGGCCCGCATCGACCTGGCCCGCGAACTCCTCGAACGCTCCCAGCTGGCCGTCGAGCAGATCGCCGCCGATGCCGGCCTGGGCACGGGGGCCAATCTCAGGCTGCACTTCCAGCGCATCCTGGGCACCACGCCGACCGAGTACCGGCGCACGTTCGCCCGCGGCGAATAGCCCTCCGGGCGTCCCGGGCCAACCCTCAGGCCCCCCTCGCCGACCAGCCCCCTGCGGGCGGCAGTCCGTGACTAGCCCGTGCCGTTGGGCAGCCCCGTGGCGGCTCTGGGGCGGTCGGGCGGTGGCTCCGCAACGGTCCTGCGCCCGGTCCGGCGACAGCCTTGCGACAGCCCCGCACCGCCCCGCGACAGCCCCGCACCGCCCCGCGACGGCCCCTCATCGTGCCCGCGACAGCCCCTCGGAGAGCCCGGCGGACCGCGCGGACGGGCGTGGCGGGATCCTTGCGGACCTTGGCATTCCCGCCGCTGTCGCCGGTGCCCGCGGCGAGCGACTCTGGTGGTGTTCCCGCTGGACGGGCGGAACGCGACCGGCCGCCGAAGGGCGCCGGGCGGGCCGCGACCCCAGCACCCCACCCCGGACGGGCCGGACGTCCCGCACGCCCCGGCCCCGTCGGACCGACGGGAGTCACCCGCATGACCCGCATCGCCATCAACGGATTCGGCCGCATCGGACGCAACGTCCTGCGCGCGCTCCTGGAGCGCGACTCGGACCTGGAGGTCGTCGCCGTCAACGACCTCACCGAGCCCACCGCGCTCGCCCGGCTGCTCGCCTACGACTCGACGGCGGGCCGGCTCGGCCGCCCGGTGTCCGCCGACGGGGACGCGCTCGTCGTCGACGGCCGCCGCATCAAGGTGCTCGCCGAGCGGGAGCCCGCCCGGCTGCCCTGGGCCGAGCTCGACATCGACATCGTCCTGGAGTCCACCGGCCGCTTCACCTCGGCGACGGCGGCCCGCGCCCACCTCGACGCGGGCGCGAAGAAGGTCCTGGTCAGCGCCCCGTCGGACGGCGCCGACATCACGCTGGCCTACGGGGTGAACAGCGACTCCTACGACGCGGCCCTGCACACGATCGTCTCGAACGCCTCCTGCACCACGAACGCCCTGGCGCCGCTCGCGGCCGTCCTCGACGACCTCGCCGGCATCGAGCACGGCTTCATGACGACCGTGCACGCCTACACGCAGGAGCAGAACCTCCAGGACGGCCCGCACCGCGACGCCCGCCGGGCCCGCGCGGCCGCCGTCAACATCGCGCCGACCACGACCGGCGCCGCCAAGGCGATCGGCCTCGTCCTGCCGAGCCTGGACGGCAAGCTGTCCGGCGACTCGATCCGCGTGCCCGTCCCGGTCGGCTCGATCGTCGAGCTCAACACGACGGTCGCCCGCGACGTGACCCGCGACGACGTCCTCGCCGCCTACCGCACCGCCGCCGAGGGCCCGCTCGCCGGGGTCCTCGAGTACACCGAGGAGCCGCTGGTCTCGTCCGACATCGTGGGCAACCCCGCGTCGTCCGTCTTCGACGCCGCCCTGACGCGCGTCGACGGCCGCCACGTCAAGGTGGTCGCCTGGTACGACAACGAGTGGGGCTTCTCGAACCGCGTCGTCGACACGCTGAACCTGCTCGCCGCCGGCTGACACGCCGAGCCACACCCCGGGCGGGACACCGGGCGGAGGAACTCCGCCCGCTCCCGCCCCTTCCCTTGTCTGACACTTCGTCATATACCTTTCAGTCATAGGGAGACGACGCTCCACCGACACGGCTCGACCCCCGGGAGGAACAGTGAAGTTCTCCGTCATCTTCGAGGCACAGCTCGCCGACCCCACGGTCGACCGCGAGCACCGGCTCTTCCACGACTGCGTCGAACAGGCCGTCCTCGCCGAGGAGATGGGCTTCGACCGGATCTGGGCGGTGGAGCACCACTCCCTCAAGTGGTACGCCCACATGTCGGCGCCGGAGATCTTCCTGACCTGGGTCGCGGCCCGCACCTCCCGCATCCGCGTCGGGCACGGCGTGGTGTGCATGCCGTTCCGCTTCAACCACCCCGCGCGTGTCGCCGAACGCGCCGCCACGCTCGACCTGTTGTCGGGCGGGCGGCTCGACCTCGGCGCCGGCCGGGGCGGCACCCGGCAGGAGACCTCGCTGTGCGGTGTCGACCCGGACCGCACGACCGAGGAGGTCGAGGAGGCGCTGCGCATCATCGGCAAGGCGTGGGAGAAGGACGAGCTGGAGCACCACGGCCCGCTCCTCGACATCGACCCGCACCCGATCCTGCCGCGCCCCGCGCAGACCCCGCACCCACCGCTCTTCCTGGCGTGCAGCCGCACCGAGACCCTGCGCCAGGCGGCCGAACTCGGCGTGGGCGCCCTGGTGATGGGCTTCGCCGGGCCGGAGTCGATCGCCGACATGCGCCGGGCCTACGACGCGGCGCGGGCGGCCAGGACCGGCGAGCGCCTGGTCTCCTCCGTGGTCAACGACCACTTCGCGGTGCTGTGCCCCACGATCGTCCTCGACGACCGGGAGGCGGCCCGGGCCGTCGGCGTGCGCGGCCAGCGCTTCTTCGCCCAGTCCATCGGGCACTGGTACGGCGGTGCGGGGATCCCCGACGAGGCCGTCGTGGAGGGCGCCGACGAGGCCGCCGAGATGCGCAGGGCCGCCGAGCAGGTCGTGGCCCGCCTTCACGAACAGCACATCCCGGTCCGCCCGAACGCCACCGCCACCTTCCGCGCCGACCACGCCTACGGGACGGCGGCGGACGCCATCGCCCACGTCGAACGCCTCCGCGACGCCGGCGCCGACGAGGTCATGTGCCTGATCCAGATGGGCACCGTGCCGCAGTCGGCCTGCCTGGAGACATTGCGGCAATGGGGAGAGACAGTGATTCCGCACTTCCGGCGACGGGGATAGGGGCAGGAGGCCGTACCGAGCCGTCGCCCGGACCGAGCCCGTGGCCCGTCCCGCGCCCTCAGGGTGCGGGGGACCCGCCGGACCACCCGGGTGCCGCCCGCGCCGGCGCCCGCCCACCGCCGCCCACCCCGAAGGAGCCCCCGTGACCACCCCGGACCGCCTCGCCCCCGAAGCCCGACCGCTCGTGGACGCGATGACCGCCCTCTTCCCCGACATCGGCGGCGCCGTCACCGACGCCGCCGAAGCCCGCAGGATCCTCGCGGCCGCACCGGCGGCGCCGTTCCCCCCGCCCGTCGTGGGCGGCGTCGAGGACCGGGAGATACCGGGCGCCGCCGACGGCCCGCCCGTCCCCGTACGGATCTACCGGCCGGAGGGCGACGCCGGTCCGCGCCCGGTCGTCGTCTTCTTCCACGGCGGCGGCTGGGTCGTCTGCGGCCTCGACAGCCACGACTCCACCGCCCGCGCCCTGTGCCGCGACGCGGGGGCCGTGGTGGTGTCCGTGGACTACCGGCTCGCGCCCGAGCACCGGTTCCCCGCCGCCGTCGAGGACGCGTACGCCGCCGTGCGCTGGGTCGCCGACCACGCCGCCGGACTCGGCGCGGACCCGGCGGCGCTGAGCGTCGCCGGGGACAGCGCGGGCGGGAACCTCGCGGCGGTCGTCGCCCAGATCGCCCGGGACGAGGGCGGCCCCGCCATCGCCCGCCAGCTCCTCGTCTACCCGGCGACCGACGCCCGGCAGAAGACCGGCTCGTTCGACACCAACGCCGACGGCTACTTCCTCACCGCCACGCACTGCGCCTGGTTCCGCGAGCAGTACCTCGGCCCCGACGGCGACCCGGCCGACCCCCGTGTCTCCCCGCTGCTCGCCGAGGACCTCACCGGGCTGCCGCCCGCGCACGTCGTCACGGCGGGCTGCGACCCCCTGTGCGACGAGGGGCTGGCGTACGCGCGCGCCCTGCGGGACGCCGGGGTCCCGGTCACCGAGAGCCGCTTCCCGGGCATGTTCCACGGCTTCTTCGGCTTCCCCGAACTGCTCGACGACGCCCGCACCGCCCTCGCGGATGTGGTCGAGATCATCGTTTCAAGCGGTCGCGACAGGAAAAACGACGGTGATGCAGGGGGTCGGGCAGGATAATTTCCCGAGTCTCCTCTTGTGGCAGAGAACCTTGCATGCATACGGTGTCCATACGCGAGGTTCTCCCGTGGAGGATGAGAGATGACGGAAATTCTTGTGCAGAAGGCCATGGGGGAGACGCTTCCTCCGGTCCAGGGGCAGGGCGACAGGGTGGTGGAGCACCCGGCCTGGCCCGTGCTCAAGGACGCCGTCGAGGAGATCAGGACCTGGCAGGACAAGGACGGGTCCATCGATCTCGGCGCCGAGGGCGCGCCGTCGGCGGCCGACGCCGAGCGGGCCGTCGACCGGGTCGCGACGGCGGTCGGTCGGCTCGCCCCGCTCCTCCCGCACGACGCCGCGTACCTGGACGCGCTCGTGGGGGACCTGCGCCGCTGGGCCGACGGCGGCTTCGCCGTGCCCGACTTCCTGGACTCCCTCCTCGCCTTCCAGCCCGCCGCGCAGCGCCGGGACGGCCTCCAGCACCTGGTGGTCTTCCCGATGTACACGCAGAACGGCAATCCGGACCGGAATCTGGAGGCCGTCGTCCTCAAGATGGTCTGGCCGGACTGGCTCGCCGAGCTGGAGGCGACCCGTTACGACAACCCCCTCTTCTGCGGCATCACCTTCGAGGACTTCACCTCGGGCTACGACACGAACTCGGCGGTGCTCTTCCCGGAGACCATCGCCGTGCGCGAGGCCCCCGAGCGGTTCTCGTGGGGCGGCATCTTCTGCGACCGCGAGGCGGCCCGCTTCCGCCGCGTCACGGAGGCCGCCGTCGGCATCCTGGGCCTCGAACTGCCCGCCGACATCCAGCAGATGGTCGGCGACCAGGACCGCTGCCAGCAGGCGTTCGTCCTGTGGGACATGGTCCACGACCGCACCCACAGCCACGGCGACCTGCCCTTCGACCCGTTCATGATCAAGCAGCGGCAGCCGTTCTGGATGTACGGGCTCGAAGAGCTGCGCTGCGACCTCACGGCCTTCAAGGAGGCGGTGAAGCTGGAGGCGGACGGCGTCACGCAGGGGCGCGACGTGCAGTACGCGGTCCTCTTCGACCGGATGTTCCGCTTCCCCGTCACCGGCGAGCGCGTGCGCAACTACGACGGTCTGGGCGGCCAGCTCCTCTTCGCGTACCTGCACAAGCACGACGTGGTGCGCTGGACGGACAACAAGCTGCACATCGACTGGCAGCGCGCCCCCGAGGTGACGAACCGGCTGTGCGGCGAGATCGAGCAGCTCTACCGCGACGGCATCGACCGCCCCAAGCTCGTGCACTGGTTCGCCGCCTACGACCTGGTCTCCACCTATCTCGCCCCGCACCCGGGCTCGCGCTGGGCCAAGGGCCCCGACGCCCTGGACGTCTCGCTCCCGCCGCGCAAGCTCGTGGACGACGTGCTTCCCGACGAGTTTCCGCTGAGCATGTTCTATGAGGCCCTCTCGAAGAAGCTGAAAACCGTGATCGCCTCGACGAAGGGCATCACCGCGGCCGGCGCCGAGCAGGTGGCCGCGTGAGCGACCCCGTACAGGAGGCGACTGTCATGACCGACACCCCCACCGATGTCACCGCCAAGGACACGCTGGACGGCGCCGTGATCGCGGTCGCCGGGGCGGCCGGACCCGCCGGCCGCGCCGCGCTCAAGCGGCTCGCCGAGGCCGGCGCCACCGTCATCGGCGCCGACGCGGACCCCGAGCGGCTGGCCGAGGCCGTCGACGAGGCGCGGTACGCGCACGGCGGCGCCACCGTCGTCGGCGACACCGTCGACCTCCTCGACCTGCGGGCCACCCGTGCGTGGGCGGAGCGCGTGGAGAAGGACTTCGGCCAGGTCGACGGCGTGGTCCACCTCGTCGGCGGCTGGCGCGGCAGCGCCTCCTTCGCCGAGACCGACCTCGCCGACTGGGACCTGCTCGAGAAGCTGCTGATCCGCACCGTGCAGCACACCTCGCTCGCCTTCCAGGAGGCCCTCGGCCGCTCGGCGCGCGGGCGCTACCTCCTGATCAGCGCGGCGGGCGCCAGCAGGCCGACCGCCGGGAACGCCGCGTACGCCGCCTCCAAGGCCGCCGCCGAGGCCTGGACGCTCGCCCTCGGTGACGCGTTCCGCAAGGCCGGGGGCGATGCCGGACCGCGCCAGGCGGCTGCCATCCTGGTGGTGAAGGCGCTGGTGCACGACGCGATGCGCGCGGAGCGCCCCAACGCGAAGTTCGCGGGCTTCACGGACGTCGAGGAGCTGGCCGAGGCCATCGCCGGCGTCTGGGACCGGCCCGCCGCCGAAGTGAACGGGACCCGTCTGTGGCTGACCGAGAAGCCGTGAACCCTCCGAAGACCGACGCCCGCCGCCATCACGACCCCACCACCAGGGGATTCGCCAGCGACAACTACGCGGGCACCCACCCCGAGGTGCTGGCGGCGCTCGCCCTCGCCAACGGCGGGCACCAGGTCGCGTACGGCGAGGACGACTACACGGCGCATCTCCAGCAGATCATCCGCAGCCACTTCGGCCCGACCGCCGAAGCCTTCCCGGTCTTCAACGGCACGGGGGCCAACGTCGTCGCGCTCCAGGCGGTCACCGACCGCTGGGGCGCGGTGATCTGCGCCGAGTCCGCGCACATCAACGTCGACGAGGGCGGCGCCCCCGAGCGCATGGGCGGCCTGAAGCTGCTCACCGTCCCCACCCCGGACGGCAAGCTCACCCCCGACCTCATCGACCGGCAGGCGTACGGCTGGGACGACGAGCACCGCGCGATGCCGCAGGTCGTCTCGATCACCCAGTCCACCGAACTGGGCACGCTGTACACGCCCGGGGAGATCCGCGCGATCTGCGACCACGCCCACCAGCACGGCATGACGGTGCACCTCGACGGCTCCCGGATAGCCAACGCGGCGGCGTCCCTGGACGTCCCGATGCGGACGTTCACCAACGCCGTGGGCGTCGACATCCTGTCCCTCGGCGGCACCAAGAACGGCGCGGTCTTCGGCGAGGCCGTGGTCGTCGTCAACCAGGACGCCGTGCGCCACATGAAGCACCTGCGCAAGCTGTCCATGCAGCTCGCCTCCAAGATGCGTTTCGTGTCGGTGCAGTTGGAGGCCCTGTTCGCCAAGGACCTGTGGCTGCGCAACGCCCGGCACGCCAACGAGATGGCCCAGCGCCTCGCCGAGGGCGTGCGCGCGGTGCACGGCGTGGAGATCCTGCACCCCGTGCAGGCCAACGGCGTCTTCGCCCGCCTCCCGCACGACGTCGCCGAGCGCCTGATGAAGCACTACCGCTTCTACTTCTGGGACGAGTCGGCCGGTGACGTCCGCTGGATGTGCGCCTTCGACACCCGCGAGGAGGACGTCGACGGGTTCGTCGCGGCCCTCAAGGAAGAGATGGCCCGTTAGCAATCGCATAAGTATGCGGTCGACCGTAAAAGTATTGACCGGCGGTCGGCCGCGTCCTTATGCTCGCGTGCCATGCAGCTGATCCAGCAGAATCCCGACCTCTCCGCCTATCTGGCGGCGGACGACGTCGTCGACCATCATCATCCGCTGATCCGGGAGACGGCCGCGCGCCTCGCCAAGGGGTCCGTCGACTCCTACGCGTACGCGCGCGCCGCGTACGAGCACGTACGGGACGCGATCCCGCACTCCGCCGACAGCGGCGACCCGCGCGTCACCTGGCGGGCCTCCGACGTCCTGGACCAGGGCACCGGCATCTGCCACGCGAAGGCGCACGCCCTGACGGCTCTGCTGCGCGCCGAGGACATCCCCGCGGCGCTCTGCTACCAGCGGCTCACCCACGACGCGGGGACGGGCTGGTGCGTGCACGGCCTCGTCGCCGTGCGGTTCCGCGGCGCCTGGCACCGGCAGGACTGCCGGGGGAACAAGCCGGGGGTCGACGCCCGGTTCTCCCTGACGGGGGAGCGGCTGGCGTGGGTGCCCGATCCGGGGGCGGGCGAGGCGGACTACCCGTGGCTCTTCGACGCGCCGCATCCCGCGGTGCTCGACGCGCTGCGCGCCGCCCCGGACCGCCCGCGTCTCTGGGAGAGCCTTCCCGACGCGCTCGCCCCGTGACGCGAAGAGGGCCGAACCGGCCGCCGTGCCCGGCGCGTTCGGCCCGTCGTCCGGCTCAGCCCGCCTCGGCGGCCTTGACCTCTTCGGGGGTCGGGGCGGTGCCACCCAGATGCGCCGGCATCCACCACGTGTCGTGCGGACCCTTGGGGCGCACCGGATAGGCCCGCTGCGCCGCTTCGAGCAACTCCTGCACCCGGCTGCGCAGACGGCGCGTGATCGCGCCCGCGTACTGGTCGGACGGCGCCTCCATGGCCTCGCCCACCCGGATCGTGACCGGGATGTGCTGCCGCTTGAAGTTGCGCGGACGCCCCTTCGTCCAGACCCGCTGCGTGCCCCACAGCGCCATCGGGATCAGCGGCACCCCGGCCTCCTGCGCCAGCCGCACCGCACCCGTCTTGAAGCTCTTCAGCGTGAACGACTCCGAGATCGTCGCCTCCGGGAACACCCCGACGACCTCGCCCGCGCGCAGCGACTGCAACGCGTGCTGGTACGCGTGCTCACCCTGCGAACGGTCCACGGGGATGTGCTTCATGCTGCGCATCAGCGGACCGGAGATCTTGTGCCGGAACACCGACTCCTTCGCCATGAACCGGACCAGACGCTTCTGCGGCAGCGCGGCGAGGCCGTCGAAGATGAAGTCCAGGTAGCTGATGTGATTGCTGACCAGGACGGCTCCGCCCGAGCGCGGAATGTTCTCCGAGCCCTTGCAGTCGATCTTCAGGTCGAGCGCCTTGAACATCGTTTTCGCGGCGCCGATGACCGGACGGTAGACGAGCTCTGCCATGGAGGGGGAGGACCCTTCTGAAGTGCCTGGGGAACGTGCTGGGTGGGACGGTTCCCGGCGTTAAGTTACGGAGCCGTAGGTATTGCGGCTTGCGCAGATCGTGCCCCAAGAACGGCCGGGTGGCCAGTCCTGGTTCCGGCGTCGCGCGAGATCCTGGTCACGTTGGCCGGAATGCGCGGAGACGTTTGAGCGCTGTACCCGGGACGAGGGATGAACGACGGACAAAGGAGGACAGGAGTGACCGTGAGCGAAGTGACGCTCGGTGCCCGGCAGTTGGGTGCGGAGCTGGGGGAGCGCGCGACGCTCGTCCAGTTCTCCAGCGCCTTCTGCGCGCCCTGCCGGGCCACCCGGCGCGTGCTCGGCGAGGTCGCCGCGCTGGTCCCCGGTGTCTCGCACGTCGAGATCGACGCCGAGGCCAGGCTCGACCTCGTCCGCGCCGTCGGCGTGGTGAAGACGCCCACGGTCCTGGTCCTCGACGCCCGCGGCCGCGAGGTGCGCCGCGCGGCGGGCCAGCCGCGCAAGGCGGACGTCATCGCCGCGCTCGGCGCGGCGGTGTGACGCCCTCACCCACGGTGGTGCCGGGGTGACGCATCTCCCAGATGACGGTACGCACTTGACTGCGCGCGCCACGTATCGTCAGTCTGACCTTATGCCGCCGGAACTCCTTCTCCACCAGCGGGTCCACGTCGATCTCGCGCGCTGTGCGAGCGCTCGTTGTCGTGTCTTCTGACGCAGCCCCGGACCCCGCTCGCACTCTCCCGCAGAAGGACAGTTCCATGACGGTCACCCCGGACCTTCGCACCGCCCTGCCGGCCGGCCCCGACCTCCTCCGCTCCGTCTTCCGGCAGCACGCCGCGGGCGTCGCGGTGATCACGGCGGCGGGCGGCGCGCCCGTCGGCTTCACCGCGACCTCCCTCACCTCCGTCTCCGCCCAACCGCCCGTGATCTCCTTCGGCATCGGCGTGGGCGCCTCCAGCTGGCCCACCGTCGCCGAGGCCGGCCACGTCGGCGTGCACATACTCGGCGAGGACCAGGCCGACCTCGCGGGGACCTTCGCGCGCAGCGGGGCCGACCGCTTCGGCGCCCCCACCCGCTGGACCGAGGGGCCCGAGGGCGTTCCGGTCCTCGACGGCGTGCTGGCCTGGCTGGTCTGCAAGGTGATCGCCCGGGTGCCCGCGGGCGACCACCGCATCGTGCTCGCCGAGGCCGTCTGCGGGGACCTGCCCGGAGCGGGCCGCCCGCTCCTCTACCACCAGGGCCGCTTCAACGCGCTGCGCGACTGAGAGTTCCCAGCTCCGGGCGGTTACGGAGCGTTGGCAACGTCACAGTTCAAAGCGCTTGCTCAGTGGGCACGATATGGGTGTACTGACGAGTAATATTTCGATCGGAGCGCGGGCCGCCCCGACCGGAAGAGTCCGCTTCAGGCGCCTATGCTGCCTGGTACGAGGCGTTTACCGACGCAGCAGCACAGCCGCCCAGTAAAAGACGATTGCAGTAGGAGAGCCGGCGTGAGCTTGAGGATCGTTGTCACCGTGAAGTATGTGCCGGATGCCACGGGCGACCGGCATTTCGCCGATGACCTGACCGTTGA
>NZ_JBIVKH010000014.1:10984-202453 GCF_044750685.1 Streptomyces sp. NPDC088785 | reverse complement strand
GTCATGCCCCGCATCTTCATGGCCGTCCGCCGCGAATCGCGCTACCCCGTCTCCGAGATCCTCGCCAAGACCCCCGCCATCCCCTCCGGCTGCCAATGGGGCATCTTCCTGCGCAACCACGACGAACTCACCCTCGAAATGGTCACCGACGAAGAACGCGACTACATGTACGCGGAGTACGCCAAAGACCCCCGCATGCGCGCCAACATCGGCATCCGCCGCCGCCTGGCCCCCCTCCTCGACAACGACCGCAACCAGATCGAACTCTTCACCGCCCTCCTGCTCTCCCTGCCCGGCAGCCCGATCCTCTACTACGGCGACGAGATCGGCATGGGCGACAACATCTGGCTCGGCGACCGCGACGCCGTCCGCACCCCCATGCAATGGACACCCGACCGCAACGCCGGCTTCTCCTCCAGCGACCCGGGCCGGCTCTTCCTGCCGCCGGTCATGGACCCGGTCTACGGGTACCAGGTCACCAACGTCGAGGCGTCCATGTCGTCGCCCTCCTCGCTGCTGCACTGGACCCGCCGCATGATCGAGATCCGCAAGCAGAACCCCGCCTTCGGCCTCGGCTCCTACCAGGAACTCCCGTCCTCCAACGGCGCGGTGCTGGCCTTCCTGCGCGAGTACAAGGACGACCTGGTCCTGTGCGTGCACAACTTCTCCCGCTTCGCCCAGCCCACCGAACTCGACCTGCGGACCTTCGACGGCCGGCACCCGGTGGAGCTGATCGGCGGGGTGCGCTTCCCGGCGATCGGCGAGCTGCCCTACCTGCTGACGCTCGCGGGGCACGGCTTCTACTGGTTCCGGCTGCGCGGCACGAGCCTGACTCCACGTGTCGCTCACCACGATTGGACCTGATCCGCCATGACCACCTCGATCACCCACCTCGCGGCCGCCTCCCCCGCGGGCCGGTCCCTGCTGACCGAGCCCGTGGTCACGCGCGGGCGGCTCGCCGCGCTGCTGGCCCGCTGGCTGCCCGAGCAGCGCTGGTTCGCCGGCCGGGACCACAGGATCGCGAGCCTGTCCGTGGTCACGGCGACGGAACTCACACCGGGCTGCTACCACCTGCTCGTCCGGGTGGAGCACCGCCGCGAACAGGACGGCGTCCACTACCAGTTGCTGCTGGGCGCGCGCACCGCCGTGCCGCCACGGCTGCGCCGCCACGTCATCGGCGAGGTCGAGGGGCCCACCGGGAGCGGCCTGCTGGTGTACGACGCCGTGCACGACCGGGACGCGACACTGCTGCTCCTTGACCGCATCCGCCGGGGCGGCACCCTCGGCCACCTGCGGTTCGAGTCGTTCCCGCGCACCGGCGTCCCCAGCGGCCTGGCGCCCCGCGTCCTGGACGTCGAGCAGTCGAACACCTCGATCGTCTACGGCGACCGGCTCATCCTCAAGCTCTTCCGGCGGGTGCAGCCCGGCATCAACCCCGACCTGGAGGTCCCGACCGTCCTGGCACGGAACGGATACGCCCAGGGGCTCGCCCCCGCCGCCTGGTTCCACACCTTCGTCCCGTTCTTCGCGACGCTCGGAGTCGTCCAGCCCTACCTGCCCGACGCCCGGGACGGGTGGACGCTGGCCCGCGAATCGGCCGTGGGGAGCGGGGACTTCGGCGCCCAGGCGCGCGGCCTGGGCCGGGCGACGGCCGCACTCCACGTCGCCCTGTCCGAGGCGTTCCCCGTCGCCGCGGCGCCCGTGGACCACACCGTGCGGCTGGCCGACGCGATGGCGCACCGGCTCCGGCACGCCGCGTCCCTCGTGCCCGCGCTGCGCACGTACGTGCCGCGCCTCCAGGACGTCTACGCCGAGTTCGCCCGCACCGGCAGCGATCTCCCGTTGCAGCGGGTCCACGGCGACCTGCATCTGGGCCAGGTGCTGCGGGCCGGCGGCGACTGGCACATCGTCGACTTCGAGGGCGAGCCGGGCAGGCCGCTGGCGGAGCGGCGGGGGCTCCACTCCCCCGTCGGCGACGTCGCGGGCATGCTCCGGTCGTTCGACTACGCGGCCCGTCTCGGCGACGCGCCACGACCGGAGTGGGCCGAGCACACCAGCGCCGCCTTCCGGCGCGGATACGCCGAGGTCGGGCGGTTCGACCCGCACGGCATCGCGGCGGTGCTGCGCGCGCACGAAGCGGACCGGGCGGTCTACGAGGTCGGCTACGAGGCGCGCCACCGCCCCGACTGGATCGCCGTCCCCCTGGCAGCCGTGGCCCGCCTGTGCCGCACCCCCTGAGACCCCCACCGTCCGCCCTCGTCAAGGGAGTTCCGCAGATGGCCGTCGCCGACGTGGACCCGACCACCCTGCACCGCGCGCGCCCCGCGCCCGCTCTCGACGCGGACGACCGCGCCCGGCTGGTGCGCGGGGAGCACCACGACCCGCACGCCGTCCTGGGCGCCCGTCCGGCGCCGGACGGAGTGGTCGTGCGCTGCCTGCGCCCGCACGCGCGCTCCGTCTCCGTCCTGCGCGGCCCCGCCGCCTGGATGCTGCGCGACGAGGGCAACGGCCTGTTCACGGGCCTGGTGCCGGGGGCGGACCCGGGCGCGTACCGGTTGCGTGTCGGCTATCCGGACGGTGTTGTCGAGGTCGACGACCCGTACCGCTTCCCGCCCACCCTCGGGGAGTTCGACCTGCATCTCGTCTCCGAGGGGCGGCACGAGGAGCTGTGGACCGTGCTCGGCGCCCATGTGCAGGAGCGGCAGGGCGTGCGCGGCACCCGTTTCGCGGTGTGGGCCCCCGACGCCCGGGGTGTGCGCGTGCGCGGCGACTTCAACCACTGGGACGGGTCGGCGCTGCCGATGCGCTCGCTGGGCGGTTCCGGCGTCTGGGAGCTGTTCGTCCCCGGGGTCGGGGCGGGCGCCCACTACAAGTTCGAGATCACGGGGCCGGACGGCGCCCGCCTGGAACGCTCGGACCCGATGGCCCGCCGCACCGAGGTGCCGCCCGCGACCGCGTCGATCGTCACGGACAGCGATTTCGTCTGGGGCGACGAGGACTGGATGCGGCGGCGCGGCGACCGCCCGGCCCACGCGGCCCCGCTGTCGGTGTACGAGGTGCATCTGGCGTCGTGGCGGCCGGGGCTGACCTACCGTCAGCTGGCCGTCGAACTGGTCGAGTACGTCTCCGGGGCGGGGTTCACGCACGTGGAACTGATGCCCGTGGCCGAGCATCCCTTCGGCGGGTCGTGGGGCTATCAGGTCACCGGCTTCTACGCCCCCACCGCGCGCCTCGGCACCCCCGACGACTTCCGGTACCTGGTCGACGCCCTGCACCGGGCGGGCATCGGCGTGCTCCTGGACTGGGTACCGGGACACTTCCCGCGCGACGCGTGGGCGCTGGCCGACTTCGACGGGCGGGCGCTGTACGAGCCGCAGGACCCGGTGCGGGCCGCCCACCCGGACTGGGGCACGCTCGTCTTCGACCTCGGGCGCCGCGAGGTGCGCAACTTCCTCGTCGCCAACGCGGTCTACTGGTGCGAGGAGTTCCACATCGACGGGCTGCGCGTGGACGCCGTGGCCTCCATGCTGTACCTCGACTACTCGCGCGAGGACGGCGCGTGGACGCCGAACGAGCACGGCGGGCGGGAGAACCTGGACGCGGTCGCCTTCCTCCAGGAGTTGAACGCCACGCTGTACCGGCGGTGCCCGGGCATCGTGACCGTCGCGGAGGAGTCGACGGCCTGGGACGGGGTGACGCGGCCGACGCACGAGCCGGCGGCGGGCGGTCTCGGCGGCCTGGGGTTCGGCCTCAAATGGAACATGGGCTGGTCCCACGACTCCCTCGCCTACATGACCCACGATCCGGTCCACCGCCGCTACCACCACGGCGAGTTGACCTTCTCCATGGTGTACGCGTACAGCGAGCACTACGTGCTTCCGGTCTCGCACGACGAGGTCGTCCACGGGAAGCGCTCGCTCGTGTCGAAGATGCCGGGCGACTGGTGGCAGCAGCGCGCCAACCACCGCGCCTATCTGGCCTACATGTGGGCCCACCCCGGCAAGAAGCTGCTGTTCATGGGGCAGGAGTTCGCGCAGGGCGCCGAGTGGTCCGAGGCCGAGGGGCCCCAGTGGTGGGTGCTCGGCGCGGACCATCCCGCGCACGAGGACCACCGGGGCGTCCAGCGCCTGGTGAGCGACCTCAACCACCTGTACACGGCGCGCCCCGCGCTGTGGGAGCGGGACGGCGACCCCGGCGGTTTCTCCTGGGCCGAGCCGGACGCCGCGGACGACAACGTCCTCGCGTTCGTCCGGCACGCCTCCGACGGCGCCCCGCTGCTGGCGGTCGTCAACTTCGCCCCCGTGGTACGCGACGTCTACCGGATCGGTGTCCCCGAGGCGTCGGCGGAGGTCTGGCACGAGGTCCTCAACACCGACGCGGTGCGCTACGGCGGCAGCGGCGTCCTCAACGAGAATCCGCTCCCCCTGACGTCCGGCGCCCACCGCGGCTTCCCGGCGTCGCTGACGCTGCGGCTGCCGCCGCTGGGGGCGGTGTGGGGGCGCCCCCCCCCCCCCCCCCGGGGGGGGGGGGGGGGGGGGGGGGGGGGGGCCCCCCCCCCACCGCCGCAACCAGCGGCGCGGGGGGACGGCCTCGCGCCGTCCCCCCGCGCCTGCCGCGCCTACGCCGCAGGTGCCACCGCGCCGGGGTCGTCGGGGACCGCCCGGTCGAGCAGTTCGATCTCGTCGATCTCGGCGGGCGCCATGTCCAGTCCGCCGTCGGCGAGACCCTTGTCCGCGAGCCACACGTCGGCCCTGGCGACGGCGGCACGCGGGTCGCCGGTGCCGGTCATCACGCACAGCGTGTACTCGGCGTCTTCGCGGGCGCGGGCGCTGGCCGTCGTGGGACAGCGCCCGTCCGTGATCACCGCGTCCGCGAACGCGGCAAGGGCGGTCCGTAGGTCCCGGGCAGCCGGTACGAGCACGTCAGCACACTCCTCACACACCGTGGCCCGGCCATCACTCCGGGCACTCTCCACGGTTTCGTCTGCCCCGCCACTCGCTCCTCACACAAGGCGAACACGAGGCGCACACAAGAAAGACCGGTCGATACGCCCCCGGCACATGCAGGAAGCCGGTCAGCCCGCGACGATCAGCTCGACGTCGTCGCCGGTGCGATCCACGGCGCGGACCGTCCAGGACCGTCCGTCGACCGAGGTGCCCGCGGCGGTGGTGTACCCCGCCACGGCGAGCTCCGCCCCCGTCGGCCCGTCGGTGCGCAGCTCCGCCTCGACGACCACGTCGTCGGCGAACCGCAGGAGCAGGTCGGCGGGGCGCGGCGCGGCGGCGAACGCCCCGGGGTCGGCCAGCCCGCGGATCCGGCACCGCGCCCCGCGGAACAGGTGCGTGTGGCCGCAGACGGCCAGGTACGCCCGCCCGCCGGCGGACCCGGCGGGCGGCGTGCGTACGGGCGGCTCCCCGGGGTGCACGGGACCCTCAGCCGTTGAAGCGGTCCGGGTCGGGACCGGTGCGCTCGTCCCGGTTCAGCGCCGAGATCTCGCCGAGGTCGCCCTCGGTGAGCTCGAAGTCGAACAGGTCGAAGTTCTCCGCGATCCGCTCGGGCGTCACCGACTTGGGGAAGACGATGTCTCCGCGCTGAAGGTGCCAGCGCAGCGTGACCTGGGCGGGCGACTTGCCGACCCGCTCGGCGATGCGGCCGATGGTCGGGTCCTTGAGGACCTTGCCCTGCGCGATCGGCGACCAGGCCTCCGTCGCGATCTCGTGCTCCGCGCCGAAGGCGCGCACGTCGTCCTGGGTCAGGTACGGGTGGACCTCGATCTGGTTGACGGCCGGCACCACGTCGGTGGCCTCCAGCAGGCGGCGCAGGTGGGTCGGCTGGAAGTTCGACACACCGATGGCCTTGGCGCGCCCGGAGCGGTAGACCTCCTCCAGCGCCTTCCACGTCTCCACGAAGTCGCCCTTGGCGGGCAGCGGCCAGTGGATGAGGAACAGGTCGACGTGGTCGAGCCCGAGGGCCTCCAGGGTGCCGTCGAAGGCCCGCAGCGCGGCGTCGTGGCCGTGCGCGTCGTTGTTGAGCTTGCTGGTCACGAACACGTCCGCGCGGTCGAGGCCGCTGTCGCGGACGGCTTCGCCGACCTGCTTCTCGTTGCCGTACATCTGTGCCGTGTCGATGTGCCGGTAGCCGGCCTCCAGGGCCGCCAGCGTCGTGGCGCGGGTGTCCTCCGGCGGGATCTGGAAGGTGCCGAAGCCGAGCTGGGGGATCCGAACGGCGTTGTTGAGGGTCACGGCGGGGACTGTCACGAGAACTCCTGTACATCGTTGATTCTCGGCTCTCCGGGGCGAGGCCCGGAAGGCTTCACGACCCGAGTCCCCGTCCACCCTGTCCCTAAAACACCTAATGCACCACTTCTAGGTCGTAGGTGAGATGTGTCGCGTGGGGTGTCACGGTCACGGCACGCTGCGTCAGCGCGCGGGGCGGGCCCCCGGCGCCGGTGAACAGCGGTGTGCCGGAGCCGAGCACGACGGGCGCCAGGTGCAGGGTGAGCGTGTCGACCAGCCCGGCGGCCAGCGCCCCGGCGATGGTGGCGCCGCCGCCCATGAGGACGACGTCGAGGTCCTTCCCGCGGCGCGCCGAGGCGTCCAGGGCGCGCGCACGGGCCGCGGCGACGGCGTCGGGCAGGCCCGTGGTCACGAAGGTCCAGTCGAGAGCGCGCAGCCGCACCGTTTGCGGCGGCGCGCTCGTCACGACGACGAAGGCCGGCTTCCCCACCTCGCCGGCGCCGTATCCGGTCCCGTCGTCCCAGCCGTCCGGGCCGTCGACGAGGTCGAACAGGCGGCGGCCGAGGACCACGGCGCCGGACCGGTCGGTCGCTTCGCGCAGGAGGCGGCGCTCGTCGGGGTCGCCGGAGAAGGCCCAGGTGTGCAGGGCCTCCCCGTCGACGCCCAGTCCCTGGCCGGGGCCGGGGTCCGGCCCCGTCACGAAGCCGTCCAGCGAGACGGAGATGTCAGCGATGATGCGGGTCATACCTGGGCAGACCCCGCGCGCCCCGGGAACTCATCGCCCGCTCGCCCGCGACCCCTCAGCCACGCCGCGGCTGCCCCACCGCCTCGGAGATGCCCTTGACCACACCGGACAGGGCGCCTTCGGTCTTGCCCCGGGACGCGGTGCCGTCGAGGACCTCGGGCAGGCCCTTGGGCTTCTTGCTGCCCGTCTCCAGGTCGAGCCGGTTGCACGCCTCCGCGAAGCGGAGGTAGGTGTCGACGCTCGCGACGACGATCCGCACGTCGATCTTCAGAATCTCGATACCGACCAGTGAGACGCGGATGAACGCGTCGATCACGAGCCCTCTGTCCAGGATCAGTTCGAGCACGTCGTAGAGACCGCTCGTGCCTCCTCCGCCGCCTCCGCCCTGACGCTGCGCCGGCACACTCATCAGCCGCTCCTTCCGGTTCGTCCCCCCTGCCGTGCCTGGTGCCCCGCATCGGCGACTTCACAAGCGCCGGGCCGCCCCGGGCCGGGGCGCGGGCGAAATAGGCACCGCGTGCCCGCCCGCGCGTGGCGTCGGATGTCACTCGATGGGTGGGGGATGCGTCGCGGGACGGGACGGGCGGCGGCCGGGCGGGGACCAGAGGGGCATGACCATTGACGAAGACCGGCCGGACCCCGGCCATCTACGGCCGCCGGGTGTCGACGACGCGACGGTCGAAGCCCTGGGAGCGGTGACCAAGGCGCTGGAGACGGTGGAGCGGGCCCGTGGCCACCTCTACGCCTTCCACCAGCTGACCGGCACCGCCGACCTCGAACTCGGGCGCGCCGTCGACCTGCTGCGCGATGCCGGACACACCGGCTGGGCGGACCGCATCGATCGCGAACTGGTGGGCCGCAACGTCCTGGAGGGGCGCTGGACGTTCCAGATCGTGGAGGAGTACGACGCGGAGTTCTACCGGCCCTACCGGGAGCTGGAGCGCGGGGCCCGGGACGAACTGGCGCAGGGGCGGGACCACTTGTACGAGGCGGAGATGAAGGAGCGCCGCCGCACGCCCGGGCACCCGCGCCACACCGCCCGGCCCGCCGACGGCCGTTGAGCGGCCGGGCCGGCGCCCGGACCGACACCGCGGAGCCCACTATAAACCGCGCGTATACATGGAATGTATAGTCACGTGCATGACTCCTCCGTCCGCCGCGGCCCCGCCGTCGCCGCCGCTCGTCCGCGACCACCCCGCGCAGCCGCCGCGCGCGGCCGTCTTTCTGCCGGTGTGCGCCGCGGTCGGGCTCGCCCTGGGCGTCCTGACGAACCTGTTGCAGGGCTGGCTGCCGTGGCCCTGGAGCCAGTTGGCCAACTCCGGCGGGGTGTGGTCGGCCCTGGCCTTCGTCATCGGCGCGGTCCTCGCGCCGCGCCTGTGCGCTGTCCGCCGGATCGCCGTGGCCGGCGCGCTGGCCGAGACCGGGCTCGTCGTCGGCTACTACGGCTACGCGATCCTCGGCCGTGACGGCATGGGCGGTCTCGTCCTGCCGCTCGTCTGGCTGGGGATGGCCTGGGCCGTCGGGCCGCTCTTCGGCACGGCCGGCGCCTGGTGGCGGTCCGGCTCCCGGCCGTGGCGTCGCGTGGTGGCCCTGGGCGCGCTGGGCGGGCTGTTCGGCAGCGAGTGCCTGCACTCCTGGCTGACGCTCGGGTACGCGGCGCAGGCCCTGGTCTGCGGGGCGCTCGCCTGCGCACTCCCGCTCGCGCTGGCCCGCACCCGGCGCGAGCGGGGGCTGGGTCTCGGCGCGGCGCTCCTCGCCTCACCGGTGGCCTACGCGGCCGTCTACGGACTGCTGGACGGGATCTCCGGCTAGGGCGTGTGCCCGCGGCCCCGGCTGCCCGGCTGCGGGGACTCCTCCCGCCGGGTCCGTCCCGGTCCGGCCCGCCGCTACTTCTTGCGGGCGGCGCGCCTGCTCAGGGCGGCCACGAGCACGGGGAGGACCAGCTCGATCCCCCGGGCCACGTTCGCCGCGGGCAGGCCCGTCCGCTTCGCGATGGCGTTGGCGGCGGGGCGGCTCATCCGGGCCAGCAGTCCCGCCAGCAGCCCGCCGGCGGCGGGCCCGCCCAGGCCGCCGAACGCCGCCACGCCCTGGAGCGGCGGCTGGGCGGCCTCGTCGATGGCCTCCCGCACCTCGTGGGCGCCGTCGGGGCCTTCCTCGGCCCGCTCGCGCAGGCCGCCCGAGAGGTTCGACACGGTGTCGGCGACGAAGTCCTGGGCGCCCGGCGCGTCCGTGCCCAGTGCCTCCGCGAGCTGCCGCAGCCCGTCGTCGCCGAGCTCGTCGAGGACATCCCGCTCCAGCGGCTTCTCACCCGGTTCTTCGCTCATGCTCCACACGCTAAGGCGGTGCGGGGAGGTCGGCGACCGCACGCCGCCGGGGTGTCCGGTGGTGCGCGGCCGGGGTGCGGGGCCCGCCGGTCAGCCGAAGGTCAGGACGTAGGCCTGTATCCCGGGGGTGAGCCGTACCTCCAGGCGGCCCTGGTGGGCGTTCTTGTCGTCGATGAGGCGGTGCATGGTCGGTGTGCCGTCGATGTCGAGCCGCTTGACGACCTCGCCGTCGCGCAGCACGGTGGCCCGGCCGCGTCCGGCGAGGACGAGGTTGACGTTCTTGGCCTTGTACGTCATGGCCAGGCGGGCGTTCTCGCCGGCGGTGAAGTGGTCGTAGCCTGCGGTCCAGGTCCCGTCGAGCGCCAGCTTGCCGGCGGGGAGGTCGGCCGGGAAGTGGTAGGCCGTCGCCTTGTCGTCGACGAGCGGGTCACCGACGTAGCCGACGATGTTGTGGTTGTTGAGATAGGTCTCGGGGGTCCGGTCGGCGGTCAGCTCCGCGTCGGCCTGGCCGGTCCTGGGCGGCAGCTTCACCGTGGGGTCGGCGTCCCGCAGCAGGTCGCGGATGAGGTCCTCGGTCTGCGCGTACCGGCCCTCGCCGAACGTGAAGTAGCGGACGGTGCCGTGGGAGTCGATGAGGTACTTGGCCGGCCAGAACCGGTTGCGGTAGTTGTCCCAGGTGGTCAGCTTGTTGTCGAGGGCGACGGGATAGGTGACGCCGAGCTTCTCGGCCTGGCTCCGGACGTTGCCCGCCTTCTTCTCGAAGCCGAACTCCGGCGAGTGGACGCCGATGATCTCCAGTCCCGCGCCCTTGTACGCCTTCTGCCACGCCCTGATGTGCGGCAGGCTCCGCTGGCAGTTGATGCACGAGTAGGTCCAGAAGTCGATCAGTACGACCTTCCCGCGCTCCTTCTTCAGGTCGACGGGCTCCCCGCCGGGGGTGTTCAGCCACTGGGAGATGCCCTCGATGGGCGGCGCCTGACCGCAGGAGCGCAGCTCGTCCACGCCGTCCTCGCAGCGCGACAGCTCCTTGTTGGAGTCGTCGTAGAGGCCGGAGAGCTGCTGCCGGGCGGCCTTGCTGTCCTCGATCCTCTTCTGCGCCGCCGAGGTGTAGTCCGGCAGTGCGCGCTGGATGGCGTCGGTGACGTTCAGGGCGAGACCGAGCGCCAGGACGATCATGAGGGCGCCGGCCACGATCCGCAGCTTCCTCGCCCGCTTGCGGAAGGCGCCGATCCGCTCCGACACCCGGCGGCCGGCCAGCGCGAACACCAGGAGCGGCAGGGCGGTGCCGATCGCGAAGGACACGGTCAGGGCCACGATGTCGAGGCTCAGGCGGCCCTGCGCACCGGCGACGGTGATGGCCGCGAGCACCGGACCCGCGCACGGCACGTACAGCAGTCCGAGTCCGAGGCCGAGGGCGAACGCGCTGCCCTCCTTGTTCACCTGCCGCTGCGGGATGCGGGCGAAGGGCTTCTCCAGGACGCGTTCGACGGGCGGGAAGACGAGTCCGAGGCCGATGAGGACGAGGAGGGCCAGCCCGACGTAGCGCAGGATGTCCTCGGGCAGTCCCAGCGCGGTCACGATGGTCACGCCCAGCAGCGTGAAGAAGCTGAAGCTGAGGACCAGTCCGGCGACGACGGCGTACGGCCGCCGGTTGCGCGGCCGCTTCGTGGTCGGCGGGGCGTCGACCAGTACGTCGGAGCCGGAGTCCGCGGCCCGCGCTCCGCCCGTCGCGTGGATCTCCCGGGGTGCGTCCGGAGCGGGCCCACCGGCCAGGAACACCACGGGCAGCACCGGCAGGATGCAGGGCGAGACCGCCGTGATCAGTCCGCCGAGGAGCCCGATCAGAATCAGAATGATCATGAGTTGCCGTCCCTGCTCCACGGCCCCGGCCGACCCGGTCGCCTACTGGTGATCCGGAGCGGCGGCGCGCGCAGATTGGCCCGTCAGCCCGCGCACCGGGGTGTGTTGTTGGTGAAGGAAGCGGGATGGGTAGGGTCGTGCCCGTGCTTGGGAAGTAGGCACACGCAGATGCTGACCTGGCCCTTTGCGTCCGTTCAGTGTGTGCTTGTTTTGTATGCCTGCTTCCTGAACGGGAGTTGTCCCTTGAGCACCGACAACCGTCGCCCCGCCACCGCCACCGGTACCGATACCGATACCGGTACCGACACCGATACCTTCGATCCGACGCGGTCCGGCCCGTCGCCGTCCGTCCCCGCCCCCGGCGGGCCGGCGCACGGTGAGGCGCGTGCGCTGCGGGAGCAGGTGTCGGCCCTGGGCCATCAGGTCCGGGCGCGGACCGGCGTGGCTCTGGCGCAGGGCATTCTGATGGGCCGCTACGGGCTCGCGGACGCGGACGCGGCGTTCGCCGTGCTGCGGCAGGCCTCGCAGAGCGCGAACGTCAAGCTGCACCAGATCGCGGCGGCCCTGAGCGCGGCGCCCGCTCCGGCGCCGGGGCACACGGTGTGGTTCCCCGGGCGCTCCCCGATCGCGCCGCCGTCCCTGGCGGGACTGCACTGCGCCGACACCCTCGATCCCCGCAACCAGGCCCAGGTGCTCACCGCCGCCCTGACCCGCGTACGGGAGATCACCGAGGCGGACGCGGGCAACGTCCAGCTGGCGGAGAACGGCACGCTCCGCATGGAGCGCCACCACGGGCATCCGCAGGCCTTCACCGACTACTTCGCCTTCGTCGAGGACAACACCTCCTGTTCCCGGGCGGCCGAGGCCGCCCGGCAGGTCACCGTGCGCGATGTCGCGACCGCGGAGGTCTTCGACGAGGAGACCCGCCGCGTCATCCTCGAATCGGGCAGCCGGGCCTGTCACAGCGTCCCGCTGACCGGCGCGGACGGCGTGGTGCGCGGTGTGATCTCCAGTCACCTGGCCCGCCCCGTCCGGGGTTTCGGCCAGGCCCGGCTCGCCGCGCTGGAGGAGACGCAGCACACGGCCGGCGAATGGCTGCGGTGGTACCGGTCCACCGTGGTCCTCGACGTCCTGGAGGACCTGCACCGCCGCGCGCGCGACGCGGCCGGCGCGGCCGGGGACGCCTGACGGCCGCCGCGGCCCGCCGGGGCCCGGGGCGGTCCCGGGGCGGCGCCCTCTAGCACGAGGTCTGAACCGGAGGGGCCTGGGTCCGGTCGGACGCGCGCGGCCGACCGGGCTTGTCGGCCGGGTCCCCAGGAGCGGGCACCTGACACCGGCGAAGTCCCCTCGCGTTTCGCCCGGGGCCGCACACCCCCCGGACGGGAGCCGTCAGGGGGTGCGCTCGGCGGGGTCGAGATCGAGGGTCGCGGAGACGCGTTTGCCGACGACGGTGGACCGGATGGTGAGGGTGCGGGCCAGCACGGCGACGATCTCCAGGCCGTGCTGGCCGATGCGCTGCGGGTCGGGCGAGTGGACGGCCGGGGCGTGCGGCTGGCTGTCCCAGACCTCCACCTCGACGGTGTCCTCGATGATCCGCAGGTTCAGCAGGACGGGGCCGGGGGCGTACTTGACGGCGTTGGTGACCAGTTCGCTGACGATCAGCTGCGTGTCCTGCACGGCGCGCTGGGAGACGGGCGTCCGGCGCTGCTCGCGGACCTCGGCGAGGAAGGCCGCCGCGGCGGCGCGCGCCTGGGCGATGCACCCGGCTCCCCCGTCCAGGGCCAGGGCCACCTCGGGCGTTCCGGGGTCCTTGGTGTCGGCGCGCGGTGTCGTCTCCCGGGCTCGGTCTTCTTCCGGCATGCGCGGTCCCCGTATAAGCGTGCAGGTGTATGCGTGCAGGTGCGGTGCCTGTACGAAGCACCGGTACGGCGGGTAACGGTACCCGTGACAGGGGCGTGCATGCGCCAGGGTGCGTAGGATGCGGGATGCCCCGATCCGGTCGGCCCGGGCGCGACGGGCGGCGGCGGGGGGAGAACATGACGGAGCCACACGACGTGCCGGAACGGCCGGCGGGTCTGACCATCACCCGTGACGTCGCCGACGACGTCGCCGTGCTGCGGGTCCGGGGGGAGATCGACGCGGACACCGTGCTCCCGCTGGCCGACGCCCTGGCGACCGTCACCGGCGCCCCGGCCGGTCGGCCGTACGCGGTGCTCGACCTCGGCGCGGTGACGTTCATGGACTCCACCGGGATCAACGTGCTGCTCACCGCCCACCAGACCGTGCGGGAGGCCGGCGGCTGGCTCCGCCTGGCCTGCTGCGACGGTCCCGTGCGGCGCGTGCTGGAGATGGTCGGCGTGGACCAGGTGATCGCCTGCTACGCGAGCGTCGAGCGGGCCCTGGCCGCGTGAGCCGGGGCGCGCCGGGCGTACTCCTCCGGGCGTGTCCGCAATGGACAGTCGGCTGCCATATTCGGACAACTCCGAAGATGCGGATACCGGATTGTCGGGTGAGCGCGATGATTCCGGGGACGTCGCCGGGCATCCGCGCAGCTCGCGGCGTACGAGGGCCCTGCGGACCGGCGGTTCAGGCGACGGCGGCGGGGCCGGCACGACCGTACTCCCGCCGGTCCCCGGGGCCTTCGGACCCGCCGCCAGGGGTGCGGACACGCTGAAGGGGGAAGTTCTTTGACCCGTGCACATTCCAGACCGGCCACCCTGTCGAGCCGTTTCGTCCGCTCCGCGTGGAGGCGGCGGCTGACCGCGCTCGCCGCCGGCGGAGCCCTGGCCCTGACGGGCGTGGCGGCGCTCCCCGCGCCCGCGCAGGCCGCCGGCGGACCGACGGCGTACGTGGCCAACTTCTTCGGCGACACCGTCTCGGTCGTCGACACCGGCACGAACACCGTCACCGGCAGTGTCTCCGTCGGGAACAGCCCCGTGGGCGTCGCGGTCAGTCCCACCGCCGCGCGCGCCTACGTCACCAACTTCGACGAGGCCACCGTTTCGGTGATCGACACGGACACCGACACGGTCACCGCGACCGTTCCGGTCGGCGGCAACCCGCTCGGCCTGGCCCTCGACCCGTCCGGCGCGCACGCCTACGTGGCGAACAGCGGCGGGACCACCGTCTCGGTGATCGACACCGCGACGAACACGGTCGGCGCCACCATCCAGGTGGGGAACTCCCCGAACGGGGTGGCGGTGAGCCCGTCGGGCGCCACCGCCTACGTCACCAACAACAACGAGGCGACGGTCTCGGTGATCGACACCGCCACGGACGCGGTGACGGCGACCGTCCCGGTCGGCGCGTCGCCGACCGGCGTGGCCGTCAGCCCGTCCGGCGCGTCCGCCTACGTCACCAACAACGGCGGGAACACCGTCTCGGTGCTCGACACGTCGACCAACGCGGTCGGTTCGACCATCGGCGTCGGCTCGTCCCCGAACGCCGTCACGTTCAACGCGTCGGGCAGCCGGGCCTACGTCGCCGACCGGGGCAGCGACGACGTGAAGGTGATCAACACGGCGACCGGGACCGTGACGGCGACGGTGGCCGTCGGCGACGCCCCGGCCAGGGTCGAGGCCGCCCCGTCCGGCTCGGCCGTCTACGCGACCAACGTGGACGACGGGACCGTCTCGGTGATCGACACCGGCACCGACGCCGTCACGGAGACGATCGGCGGGTTCTCGGGCCCGTACGGTGTGGCCTTCACCGACGCCGCGCCGTCGGCGGGCCGGGCGGACATCGACGTCAGGCTCACCGCCCAGCCGCACCTGAACATCCTGGTGCCGTACCTGTCCTACACCCTGACCGCCCGCAACACCGGGCCCGAGGCCGTCACGTCGGCGACCCTGACGGCGAAGCTCCCCACCGGTGCCCGGGCCACCAACCTCGCCTCCGGCTGCACCGCGTCCGGCACCACCGTCACCTGTGACTACGGCGCCATCGCCGACGACGCGAGCGCGAACAGGACCTTCCGGGTCCCGCTGGGCCTGCTGCACCTGGGCCCGGTCAAGGTCACCGGGCAGCGCACCGCGTCCGCGCCCACCGACCCCCGTGCCGACAACGACACGGCGTCCGTGACCTGCAACGCGCTCTCCATCATCCTCGTCACCTGCCCGTGACCCGACCCCCGGGGTGAGGGGAGGCTCCGCCCCGGCCCGCGGCCCGATCGCGCGTGCGCGGTCGGGCCGCTGCGCGGTCCGGTCGGTGACCGTCCCGGGTGTCACGGTCGAATGGGGCCGAAGGTCCCGCCCCCGCCGGGCTTTCGCCGACCGTCCGAGCGGTGCGGCACGCCTAGCGTGGAGAGGTCCCGCGCCGTCGGAAGGGGTGTGTCGTGAAACGAGGAGCGGTCCTGACCGCGTCGGCGGTCGCGCTGGGAGCGGCCCTGGTCCTGAGCGGGTGCGCCGGAGCCGGGGACGGCGGGGCGGCCGCCGTGCGCGAGGCGTCCGGCACGCCCGGCCTGTCCGGGGTGCGCACGGAGGTGCGCGGCGCGACGATCGTCGTGGGCAGGCCCGACGCCCCGCACACCGTGCAGGTCTACGAGGATCCACGCTGCCCGTACTGCAAGGACTTCGAGCAGGGCGGCGCGCGGGCCCTGACGGAACCGGTGCGTGCGGGCAAGGTCAAGGTCGAGTACACCATCGCGTCGTTCCTCGACGCGCGGCTCGGCGGTTCGGGCTCCGTGAACGCGGCGAACGCGCTGCGCTCCTCGGTCGACGCCGGCCGGTTCCCCGCCTTCCACGCGGCGGTCTTCGCCCACCAGGCCGACGACGAACGCCAGGACGTCTACACGGCGCCGTACTTGCTGAAGATCGCCGACAAGGTGGGCAAGCTCCGCGGTCCCGCGTTCGACAGCGCGGTGCGGGAGGGCCGGTACCGGGCGTGGGTGGCCGACGCGATGACGGCGTTCCGGGACGACGGCGTCCAGGGGACTCCGACCGTGCGCGTCGACGGCGGGAAGGCCGGCGGGGACGAGGCCGACCTGTACCACGCGGCCTCCTTCGCCGCGGTGCTGCGCACGGCCGGAATCTCCTGACGGCTGTCCGCGGCACCGCGGCGAAGGAGGCCGCGTCACGCCCCCGGCCCGACCTCCGTCACGGGCAGGCACTCGGCGAGCAGGTCGACGATGTCGCGCCAGGCGCGCCGCGCGTGCCGGGGGTGGTGGCCGACGCCGGGGACCGTGGGGTGGTCGACCGGTGGGTGGTGGAAGGCGTGCAGGGCGCCGCCGTAGACCGTGAGGCGCCAGTCGACGCCGGCGGCCTGCATCTCGTCGGTGAACGCGGTCCGCTGTGCGGGCGTCATGATCGGGTCCTGCGAGCCGACCCCGGCCCACACCGGGCAGCGGATGCGCGCCGCCTCGCCCGGCCGGCCCGTGGTCACCGCGTTGACCGTGGCGATCGCGCGCAGGTCGACGCCGTCGCGCCCGAGTTCCAGCCCGACGGCGCCGCCGGTGCCGTAGCCCACGGCGGCGATCCGGTCGGGGTCGGTCCGCGGTTCGGCGCGCAGCACGTCGAGCGCCGCACGGCCGATGCCCCGCATCCGGGCGGGATCGGCGAGCAGCGGCAGGCAGCGGGCCAGCATCTCCTCGGGGTCGCTCAGGTAGCGCCCGCCGTGGAGGTCGAAGGCCAGCGCCACGTACCCGAGCCCGGCGAGAGCGTCGGCCCGCCGGCGCTCGACGTCACCGAGCCCCATGCCCTCCGGTCCGAGCAGCACCCCGGGCCGGCGGCCCGCCCCGGCCGGGAGTGCGAGGTACCCGGTCATGGTCAGACCGTCGGCCGGGTACGGGACCGCATGCGTCGTCATCACCGTCATGGGACAGGACCGTAGTGAGCGTCGGGCCCGGTCCGGCCGCATTTCTGCCGCCGGCAGAGCGGCGCGGACATCGCCCGGGAACCGGGCCGGGGCTCACACGGTGCTCAGGTGCCCGGCTTGCGGCCGTAGACGAAGACGTCGTCGCCGGTCTTGAGCAGGGACCAGTACTTCTTCGCGGTGGTCTTCGTCATGTTGACGCAGCCGTGCGAACCCGGCGGGTTCCACATGCTGACGCCCACCGAGTGGAACGCCTCGCCGCCGTCGAAGAACTGGCTGTACGGCATCGGCACGTCGTAGATGCTCGACACGTGGTCGATGTGCCGCCAGTAGATCTTCTTCAGTCCGGTGCGCGTCTCGTAGCCGTCGCGTCCCGTGCGCACCGGGACCGGCCCGTAGACGAGGTTCCTGCCGTCCTGGATCCAGCTGAGTTGCAGCGTGAGGTCGACGCAGGCGATCCGGCCCTTGTTCACCGGGCACTTGCCCGCCTTGTTCGGGGTGTCGCCGACCGCCTTCTGCTTGTTCATCAGGTTCATCAC
This sequence comes from Streptomyces sp. NPDC088785, assembly GCF_044750685.1. Taxonomy (NCBI): domain Bacteria; kingdom Bacillati; phylum Actinomycetota; class Actinomycetes; order Kitasatosporales; family Streptomycetaceae; genus Streptomyces; species Streptomyces sp. NPDC088785. The sequence continues at coordinate 184,941 of NZ_JBIVKH010000014.1, read as the reverse complement.
GCCCCAGGTGACGGGGCCCGCGTACCCGATGTTCGGGGTGATGCCGTGCTTCGTCTGGAAGGCCTTGATGGCCTTGCAGTCGGTGGCGGACTGCTTGCCGTCGACCGGGCGGCCGAGGAACTTCTCCACCTGCTTCTGGTGCGGGCCGGTAGTGGTCGTGCAGCTCGCGGCCGCCTGCGCGGGTGCCGTGCCGAGCGCAAGTGCGAGCGGTGCGACCAGCCCCGCGACCGCGGCGACGCCGACGACCCGTCTGCGATGGTCCCCCATGACCGATCCTCTCCCTGGATTCCGGGACGCGCCCGGGACTCCGGCCGGGTGCGTCCGAGCCACCGACACCTCGGGGTGCGGAGACTCTGCCGGGCTAGACGAGTCCTCGGGCGCGGGGGTTGTACGGACGGGCCGGCTGATACCGAACGATGACAACCGCGGCGCCGCGCATCCCCGGCCGCCGCCTCCCGGACTTCACAGAAGCCGCCCTTTAAGGTCATAAGGTGCAAAAAGTACCGCGCTCCGTGATGGCCGCCGTCGTCGTCGCCGCAGCCCTGCTGGCCGCCCCGCCCGCGCAGGCCGGCCCGGCCCCGTCCGCCTCCCCCGCCGCCGCGACGGCGCTCGCGCCCGCCCTGGACGCGGTGGTCTCCGCCGCGCCCGCCGCGAAACTGGCGTCCACCTATCGCCGCGGCTGCCCCGTCCCCCCGGCCCGGCTGCGGCTGATCCGGATGAACCACTGGGGCTTCGACGGCAAGGTGCACCGCGGCGAGCTGATCGTCCGCCGCGAAGCCGTGCGCCCGATGCTGTACGTGTTCGGGCGCGCCTTCGCCGCGAAGTTCCCCGTCCGGCGGATGAGGGTCATGGCCGCGTACCGGGGCAGCGACACCGCCGCGATGAGGCAGGACAACACCTCCGCCTTCAACTGCCGCGCCGTGACCGGCAGTCCGGGCCGGAGGTCCCAGCACTCGTACGGCGACGCGATCGACATCAACACCCTGGAGAATCCCTATGTCGACACGGCGGGCCGCGTCTACCCGCCCGCCGGGCGGCGCCACCTGCGCCGGGACCGGCCCGTCAGGGGCATGATCCGGCGCGGGGACGTGATCACGACGGCGATGCGGAAGGTCGGCTGGCAGTGGGGCGGCCGCTGGGCGCACCCGGACTACCAGCACTTCTCCGCCAACGGGCGCTGAGCCGCGCCCCGTTCGTCAGGGGCGCGCGGCGGGTCAGGGTTCCTCCGGCCCGTCCTCGTCGAGTTCGAACCACACCGTCTTGCCCTCCGGTTCGGGGCGGATGTTCCAGCGGTGGGCGAGCAGGTCGAGGAGGACGAGGCCGCGGCCCGAGGAGGAGAGCTCGCCGGGGGCGCGGCGGTTGGGGACCTCGTCGCTGCGGTCGGTGACCTCGACCCGCAGGCGGCGGCGCCCCTGCACGCCGCTGATCTCCGCGCCGAGGACGGCGGCGCACTCGGTGTGGATCAGGACGTTGCCCAGGAGTTCGGAGGCGAGCAGGACCACCGTGTCGACGTGCTCGGGGCGCGCCCAGTCGTGGAGGAGTCCCTGGAGTTCGATCCGCGCGTCGGCGAGCCCCTGGGCCTGGTCCTGTTCCAGGGTCAGCCGCAGCCGCCGCCCGGGGTGGTCGGCGGCCGGGTCGGCCGGGTCGCGGCGCAGGAGGAGCAGGGCGATGTCGTCCTCCGTGAAGGAGGTGGGCCGGGCGCCGGGCTCCGCGGCGTGCGGGGCGACGACGGCGTTCAGGAGCCGGTCGGCCAGGGCGTCGACGTCGTCGGCGGCGCCCGGGGTCAGCGCGTTGCGGACCCGGAGCCAGCCGGAGTACATGTCGTGGCCGCCGGACTCGATCAGGCCGTCGGTGCAGAGCATGAGGATCTCGTTCTCGCGCAGGGTGACCACGCTGACCGGGTAGTCGTCCTCCCCCAGGTCGAGCCCGAGGGGCAGGCCGCCGCGCACGTGTTTGAGGAGGCAGGTTCCGTCGGGGAGGCGCAGCACGGGATGCGGGTGCCCGGCCCGGGCGATGCGCAGGACGCCGGTGGCCGGGTCGGCCTCCAGATAGATGCAGGTGGCGAAGCGGTCCTCGTCGAGCGACGCCAGGAAGTGGGACGCCCGTACGAGGACGGCGTCGGGTCCGTGGCCCTCGACGGCGTAGGCGTGGATGGCGGTGCGCAGTTGCGACATCAGCCCGGCGGCCTGGACGTCGTGGCCCTGGACGTCGCCGATCACGAGGCCGAGGCGTCCGCCGGGCAGCACGATGCTGTCGAACCAGTCGCCGCCGATCATGAGTCCGCCGCCGGTGGGCACGTAGCGGGCGGCGACGGTCAGGCCGGCGACTCCGGGGCCGACCCGGTCCATGCTGCTGCGCAGGCTCTGGGACAGGGCGTGGTCGGCCCGCCCGTTGTAGGTCTGTTCGATGCTCTGGCCGAGCAGCCGGGCCAGGGTCATGAGGAAGGTGCCCAGGCCGTCCGTCATCCGTACGGGTGCCTCGAACGCGGCCAGCCAGACGCCGGTGAGCTGCCCGTACGTGACCAGCGGGAGGTACGCCCAGGCCGCGGACCCCGCCCGGTCGGAGAGCGGCCAGGCGCTGGGGAACCGGTCCCGGTACTCCTGCGGCGAGGCCAGGAGCACGGGGCGTCCGGTGCGGGTCACCTGGGTGGCGGGGTGGTCGACGTCCAGCGGCAGCCGGAACGCCTCGCCCTCCGCGTCGCACGCGCCGAGGGACCCGACGCAGTGCAGGAAGGCGCGGTCCGCCCGGAACACCGCCTGTCCGCGCAGGGGCAGCTCGGGGCCGGACAGCTGGGAGATCAGGGCGAGGGCTTCCGCGAGCGATTCGGAGCGGGCCAGGGAGTGCCCCGCGACGAGCAGGTCGGAGCCGCGGCGGCTGCCGCGTTCCGGTGCCCGCCCGGTCCCGTCGGCGGTCGGGCCGGCGAGCCGGTTGAGAGCCTCGACCTGGCGCAACTCGGCGTCGCGCTCCTCGGAACTGCCGTGCTCGCGCCCACCGGCCACCTGCGGCACTCCCGTCTGCTCGGCCCGTTCTGCCTTCTTCCGCGTTCTCCCATGTTCCGACGATCAGCCCGCTCGCGCCTGCCCGGCGGAGCACCCGATACCGCCCGGGGCCCCGGCGCGGCGGATCCGGCGCCGCGGCGGGGCCCGCCGCGCGGCGCGGTCAGCCCAGGTGCGTGCGCGCCCAGGTCCCGAAGGAGGTGAGGGGCAGGCCGAGGGCGCGGGCGAGGTCCGGGTGGGCGGGGTGGGGGTGGTCGTTCATCGCGGCCTGGGCGATCCCCATGGCGGGCATCCCGGCGGCCGTCGCCTCCTCCTCGGTCAGGTCGGGTGCCGTGAGCGGGACGCGCAGCGCCCGGGAGAGGACGTCGGCGATCTCCGTCATCGTCAGCAGGTCGCTCGCGAGCTCCAGCTCGACACCGTCGAACCGTCCGGGCTCCGCCACGGCCGCGGCCGCCGCCGTGCCGATGTCGTCCACGGCCACCAGGGCCAGGCGGGTGGCCGGCTTCAGGAGGGTGACCAGGCCGCCCTCGACACCCCGGGGGAAGACGATGCCCGCCTCGGGGCGGAGGTTCTCCATGAAGAAGCCCGGCTTGAGGAGGGTCCAGTGCGCGAAGCCCGCCTCCCGCACGCGGTCCTGGATCCCGGCCTTCGCCGTGTAGTAGGGCTCCATCCACGCCCAGGCGTCCTTGACCCACGCGGTGTGCTGGCCGGCTCCGGAGACGGAGGTGTGGACGAACTGCGGCACTCCGGCGCTCTTCGCCGCCTCGATCAGGTTGGCGGCCTGGGCGACCTCCCCCTCGAAGCCGCGCCCGGCCAGGTCGGGCATCTGCACCGAGAAGACGGCGCGGGCCCCCTCGGCGGCCCGGGCCAGCGAGTCCCGGTCGTCGAGGTCGCCGGTGGCCAGGCCCACTCCCCGGGCCCGGAGCGCCTCGGCGCGCGGTGCGTCCGGGTCACGGACCAGCGCCCGGACGGGGACGCCGCCGGCCAGCAGGGCCCGGACGGTCGCGCCGCCCTGCTGGCCGGTCGCTCCGGTGACGAGAACGGGCGCGGACGCTGCGGTCATGAGGGACTCCTCAAGGGTTCGGCCATAAACGGCGGGGTCCGCCGTTTCTTCGTCCCGTACGATACGGAGGACCCCACCGTTTAGCCAGGCCCGTGGAGAGGACCGGCATGACAGCCCAGCGCGCGGACGCCCGCCGCAACTACGCGCGGATCCTCGCCGTGGCCGAGGAGGAGGTCGCCGCGCACGGCGCCGACGCCTCCCTGGAGCGGATCGCCCGGGTGGCGGGCGTCGGGTCCGCGACCGTGCGACGGCACTTCCCCGGACGGCGGGCGCTGCTGGAGGCGGTGTTCAGCGAGCGGATCGCGGCGCTGTGCGCGCGGGCGGGCGAGCTGGCCGGCGCCGGGGATCCGCGCTCCGCGCTGCTGGACTGGCTGGACGCCCTCGCCTCCTACGCCGTGTCCGCGCGCGGCATGGCCGACGCGCTGGCGCCCGACGGGGCCCGGGACGGCACGCACGAGAGCGCCTGCTCGGTGCGGCTCGCCGCGTCGGCGGATCCGCTGCTGCACCGCGCGGCACACGCCGGCGCGGTGCGGCCCGACGTCACGGTCGCCGACCTGGTCACCGTGGTCACCGGCCTCGTCCTGGCCACCGAACACCACCCGGACCAGGCGGCCGAGGTGCGCCGGCTGCTCGCGCTCGCGGTACGGGGCATCAGCCCCGCATGAGCCCGGGGCCCGGCGTGCCGGGTCCTCGACGGCTCGTCGCGCGCACACCGGCGTACACCCTGCGGAGGAGCTCGGGGCGGCACCCCGGTACTAGCGCCCCGGGCCGATTCACCTCCGCGGACCCAAGGCACCGGGGCGGGCGCTTCCTAGCGTGAGGGACGGGTCGCGACGCGGCCCCGTTCCGTCCTCTGCGCGCCTCCCGGGAGTTCTCCGTGGCCACGTTCCTCTACCGGCTGGGCCGGTTCTCATTCCGGCGACGAAGGCTCGTCCTGATGTTCTGGATCGCCCTGCTGGCCGTCGTCGGCATCGCCGCCGCGGGGGCGTCCGGCAGGACGACGGACACCTTCAGCATCCCGGGCACCCAGTCGCAGAAGGCCCTCGACCTGCTGAACGAGGAGTTCCCGCAGGCGTCGGCGGACAGCGCCACGGCCCGGGTCGTCTTCGAGGCGCCGGACGGCGGCACGCTGACCGCGGGCGGGAACAAGGCGGAGGTCGAGGCGCTCGTCGCCGACCTCGGCAGGGCCCACCAGGTGAAGACGGTGTCCGACCCCTTCCGCGCCGGCACCGTCAGCGAGGACGGTTCGATCGGCTACGCACAGGTGACGTACGCGGTCGCCGACGCCGACGTCAGCGACCGGGCGCGCACGGACCTGGAGCACGTCGCGGACACCGGCGAACGGGCCGGGCTGCACGTCAGCATGGGCGGCACGGCGGTCGCCGCGCAGGCCGAGCAGAGCTCGACCGAACTGCTGGGGCTCCTGATCGCCGCCGTCGTCCTGGTCATCACCTTCGGCTCGCTGGTCGCGGCCGGACTGCCGCTCCTGTCCGCCCTGTTCGGCGTCGGCCTCGCGGTCCTCTCCCTCACCCTCGCGAGTTCGGCCCTCGGGCTCAGCTCCAGCACCAGCACCCTCGCCCTGATGCTCGGCCTCGCGGTGGCCATCGACTACGCCCTGTTCATCGTCTCCCGCTTCCGGGGCGAACTGCGGAACGGGCACGCCCCGGAGGAGGCGGCCGGGCGGGCGCTCGGGACCGCCGGTTCCGCGGTGGTGTTCGCCGGGCTGACCGTCGTCATCGCGCTGGCCGGCCTGGGGGTCATCGGCATCAGGATGCTCACCGACCTCGGGTTCGGTGCCGCGTTCGCCGTGATCGTCGCCGTGGTCATCGCGCTCACCCTGCTGCCCGCCCTGCTCGGCTTCGCCGGCGACCGGATCGGCGCGGGCCGGCTCACGACCCGCCGGATGCGGGCCGTCGAGCGCGGCGAGCGCGAGCCGATGGGGGTGCGCTGGTCGAGGTTCGTGCTGCGCCGCCCGGTCAAGGTGCTGGTGACGGCGGTGGCCGGGCTGCTGCTCCTCGCCACCCCCGCCCTGTCGCTCGAACTGGGCATGCCCAGCGACGAGTCGGCCGCCCCCGGCAGCACCCAGCGCGTCGCCTACGACACCATCAGCAAGGGGTTCGGCCCCGGCTACAACGGACCGCTGTCGATCGTGCTCGACGCCCGCGGCAGCGACGACCCCAAGGCGGTCGCCCGGGACGCCGTCGCACTGCTCGACGGCCTGCCCGACGTGGCCTCGGTCAGTCCCGCCGCGTTCGACCGGAGCGGTGGCGTCGCCCTCATCAGCGCCGTCCCCGGCTCCTCCCCCAGCAGCCGGAGCACCATCGACCTGGTCGCCGACATCCGCGACCGCGGCGCGCGGTTCCAGGCCGACACCGGCGCCGAGCTGATGGTCACCGGCACCACCGCGCTCAACATCGACATCTCCGACAAGCTCAGCGGCGCCCTCGTCCCGTACCTGTGCGTGGTCATCGGACTCGCCCTGATCCTGCTGATGCTGGTGTTCCGCTCGATCCTCGTCCCGCTCAAGGCGGCGGCCGGATTCCTGCTCAGCGTGCTCGCGACCCTCGGTGTCGTCGTCGCCGTCTTCCAGAAGGGCTGGTTCGCCGACGCCCTCGGAGTCGATCAGACGGGCCCGGTCGTCAGCATCCTGCCGATCTTCATGATCGGCGTCGTGTTCGGGCTCGCCATGGACTACCAGGTCTTCCTGGTGACCCGGATGCGGGAGGAGTACGTCCACGGGGCCGAGCCGAAGGAGGCGGTCGTCGCGGGCTTCCGGCACGGCGCCCGGGTGGTCACCGCCGCGGCGGTCATCATGATCGCGGTGTTCTCCGGCTTCATCCTCAGCGACCAGTCGATCATCAAGTCGATGGGGCTCGGCCTCGCCGCCGCCGTCCTCCTCGACGCGTTCGTCGTCCGGATGACCATCGTCCCGGCCGTCATGGCGCTGCTCGGCCGGCGCGCCTGGTCGCTGCCCGGCCGCCTGGACCGGCTGCTGCCGAACGTGGACGTGGAGGGGGAGAAGCTGCGCCACCTCCTGGACGACGCGACCGAGCCGGCGGCACGGCCCGAGCGCGTGCCCACCGGAAGGGGCTGAGCCGCCGGCCGTACCATCCGATGCGGGGCTCCGGCCCGCCCGTGACCAGCCGTTCCGCCCGCCGGCCCCTCCTCGCGGAGAACCGGCGGGCGACCCCGTGGGGAGAGGAAGCACGACATGACCGCACCGACGGCGACCGGGCCGTCCCGATCCTCGGTCGAACCCGAGGCGCTGCTGGGCGGGGCGGAGCGGCCCTCGGACGTGATGGTGATGCGCGCGCTGAGACGGCTCATGGAGGCGGACCGGAGCCACGCGTGGGTCAGGGGCTGGGGGGTGCCGCTGCTCTGCCTGCTCTTCGGCATCCCGGCCCTCCAGAACGCGGACTCCGGCCCGGGACCCGGCGCACCCGTGCTGCTCGCCCTGATGGCCGCCTTCTGCGTCCCGCTGCTGTGGCGGCAGCGGCGGCCCATCCTGGTCTTCGCCCTCACCACGGCCGTCGCCGTGGTGAGCAGCGTCCTGGACGCCAACACCGGGTCCGCGGCGGCGCCGGTGGTGGCGCTGCTCAACGTGGGGCGCGTGGTGCGGCCCGGTTCGCTCGCGGTCTGTGTGGCGATCGCCGCGGCGCAGACCGCCCTGTCCACGGTGGTCCGCGGCGACGTGGACGACATCGGCCTCCAGACCTGGGTGGTGGCGCTCATCCAGGCCGCCCTCGTGGTGGCCGTCGCCGCGGCGGGCCTGGTGGCCCGGGTCGTGAACGCGTACATCAGCGCCCTGCACGAGCGCGCCGTGCAGCTGGAGGTCGAGCGCGACCAGCGGGTCCGGCTCGCCGCCGCCACCGAACGGGCCCGGATCGCCCGGGAGATGCACGACATCCTCGGCCACACCCTCGCCGTCATCGTCGGGCTCGCGAACGGCGCCGCCGGGCTGACCGAGGCGAAGCCCAAGCGGGGCGCCGACACGCTGCGCCTCATCGCCGAGAGCGGGCGCGGCGCGCTGGCCGAACTGCGCCGCCTGCTCGCCGTCATCGGCGACGACGACCGGGTCACCCAGGAGGGCACCCCGCTCGCGCCCCAGCCCGGTCTCGGCGATCTGGAGCCGCTCCTCGACCGGGTCAGGGCCGCAGGACCCACGGTCACCCTGCACACCGAGGGGCCGCTGCCCGACCTGTCGCCCGGCCTGCAACTCGCCGTCTACCGCGTCGTCCAGGAAGCACTGACGAACACCCTCAAGCACGCGGCACCCGACACCACCGTCCACATCACGCTCCACCACGACGACACGGCCCTGCGCCTCGCGGTCGAGGACAGCGGGCCGGCGCTCACGGCGCGCGCCAACGACGACGGCCGCGGCCTGGTCGGCGTGCGCGAGCGGGCCGCGCTGTACGGCGGGACCGTGACGGCCGGCCCCAACGACCGGGGAGGATGGAGCGTGCGGGTCCGCTTCCAGACCGCGACCACCTCTGCACCCACGGAGAAGCACTCCTCATGACCACCGTCCTCATCGTCGACGACCAGGCGCTGCAACGGCTCGGCTTCAGCATGCTCATGGAGCAGCACCCCGACGTGACGGTGGTCGGCGAGGCCACCCACGGCGCCGAGGCGGTGCGGATGGCAGCCGAACTCCGCCCCGACGTCGTCCTGATGGACGTGCGGATGCCCGGCATGGACGGCATCGAGGCCACCCGGCGCATCGTGCGCTCCGGGGGCCGTTCCCGGGTCCTGGTGCTGACCACCTTCGACCTCGACGAGTACGCCTACGCGGCGCTGCGCGCCGGAGCGAGCGGGTTCCTGCTCAAGGACGCCCGGCCGGACGAACTGATCGCGGGGGTACGGGCGGTGGCCGGCGGCGACGCCGTCATCGCCCCCGGTCTGACCCGCAAACTCCTCGACGCCTTCGCCGACCGGATCCCGGGCCGCAGCGCCGAGCAGGAGGCCCGTCTCGCCGCGCTGACGGACCGCGAGCGCGAGGTGCTGACCGCGATGGCGGGAGGCTGGAGCAACACCGAGATCGCGGACCGGTTCTCGCTGGCCGAGTCCACGGTCAAGTCCCACGTGAGCCGGGTGCTCGCGAAGATCGGCGCGCGGGACCGCGTGCAGGCGGTGATCTTCGCCTACGACGCGGGGCTCGTGAAGCCGTCCTGACGGCGCCCGGTGACCGGCGCGCGGCGGGCCGCCCGCCGTCGCCGGGTCAGCGCGGCCGTGCGGCCGGGTCGAGGAGGCGGCGGGCGAGCGCTTCCAGGTCGCGGCGGATCGCGTCGCCCGACCGGCCGGCGGCGAGCAGTTCGTCGATCAGGTCCACCCGCAGGGCGCCGAGCAGGACGTGCGCCCAGTAGGCGGCGCTCTCGGCGGCCTCGGCGCCGATCGGTGCGATCAGCGCGACCAGCGTCTCGTGGGTCCACACGTAGTGCGGTGAGCGCAGGAGGCGGGTGCCGGGCTGCTCCCGCGCCGCGGCGAGGTGGCGGTTGTCGAGCTTGAACAGCGCGAGTTCGTCGAGGACGGCCAGGACCCGGTCCAGCGGCGGCACCGAGGGGCCGACCCGGGATCCTTCGCGGGCGAGTTCGGCCCGCAAGGGGGCGGCGCGGGACAGGAAGAGGGCGTCGAGCAGGCCGTCCCGGCTGCCGAAGGCGCGGAACAGGGTGCCTTTGCCCACCCCGGCCGCCGCCGCGATGTCGTCCATGGTCACGGCCTTGGGCGCCGGGGACTCGGCGAACAGGCCGTCGGCCGCCGCGAGGACCACCGCACGCGGGAACGGGGGGCGTCCCGGACGCCTCTTCCCTTTTTCGGACTGCTGGTCCGTAATGCTGTTACCGTGTTCAGGACTCACGGTCCGAATTCTACGGGAGATCCTTGTGCCGACTGATGTGACCACGGACGACGTCCCTTCCTGGCTGGTCGACGCCCTGACCGGGCTGGCCGCGGGCGACATCGACGCCTGGCTGGGGGCGTTCGCCGAGGACGGCGTCCACGAGTTCCCGTTCGCCACGGCGCGGGAGGTGCGGCGCCTGGAGGGCAAGGAGGCGATGCGGGCCCATCTCACCCGGGTCGCGGGAGGCGTGCGCTTCGGCAGCCTCGACGACCTCCGGGTGCACGCGACGCGGGGCGGCCTGGTCGTCGAGGCGGAGGGGCATCACGAGGACGCGGCGACGGGCGCGCCCTTCGACCTGCGGTATGTCTGGATCATCACCCACCGCGCGGGCCGGATCACCCTCCTGCGGGACTACATGGGCCCGCGGCGGCCGCGCCGGACGGAGGAGGTCTGATGCGCGTCTTCCTCACCGGTGGCACCGGGTTCATCGGCTCCGCCGTCGTCGCCGATCTGCTCGGCGCGGGCCACACGGTGCTCGGCCTTGCACGCTCCGCCGCCTCCGCGAAGGCCCTGGAGGCGGCGGGGGCCACACCGCACCGCGGCAGCCTGGAGGACGTCGAGAGCCTGCGCGCCGGGGCGGCCCGGAGCGACGGCGTGATCCACACGGCGTTCGGCACCACGGATCTCGCGGCCTTCGTCGAGAACAGCCGCATCGAGCGGGCCGCGCTGGAGGCGATCGGGGACACCTTGGCGGGCAGCGACAGACCGCTGGTCGTCACGGCCGGATTCGCCTTCCTGACCCCCGGCTCCGTCGCCACCGAGGACGACAGGGGGCCCGTCCCGGCGAACCCGGTGGGCCGCGCCGCCGAGGCGCTGGCCACCTCGCTGGCCGAGGAGGCGGGCGTCCGCACGTCCGTGGTCCGCCTGCCGTGCGTGCACGGCACCGGTGACCGGTTCACCGTGCCCCGGTACATCGCCGTCGCCCGCCGCACCGGAGTGTCGGCGTACATCGGCGACGGCCTCAACCGCTGGTCCGCCGTCCACCACACCGACGCGGCGCGCGTGTACCGGCTGGCCCTGGAGCGGGCCGCGCCCGGCGCCCGCTATCACGCCGTGGCGGAGGAGGGCGTGCCCTTCCGGCGGGTCGCCGAGGTCATCGGCCGCCGCCTGGGGCTGCCGGTGCTCAGCAGGACGCCGGAGGAAGCGGACGCCCACTTCGGCATCGACGCCTACTTCGCCGGGGCCGACGTCCCCGCCTCCAGCACGCTCACCCGGCGTCGCCTCGGCTGGCGGCCGCTCGGCCCCTCGCTCCTGGCCGACCTCGACCGGGACGGCTACTACACCGCCTGAACCCGCGTGACGCGGGTCCGGGCGGTGTGCGGGACCGGATCGGGGTGCGGGACTACTGGTCCACGGCGGACATGCCCCGCTCGTCGTAGCGCTCGCCGGCGGCCTCGGGCACCTCGGCGTCGATCCGGGCGAGGTCGTCCGCGGTGAGCTCGACGTCGAGGGCGCCGACGTTCTGTTCGAGGTAGGTCCGGCGCTTGGTGCCCGGGATCGGGACCAGGTGCTCGCCCTGCGCCAGCACCCAGGCGATGGCGAGCTGGGCGGGCGTGACCTCCTTCTCGGCGGCGATCTCCTTCACCTTCCCGGCGAGCCGGAGGTTCGCCCGGAGGTTGTCGCCGGTGAAGCGGGGACCGGTGCGCCGGAAGTCGCCCTCGTCGAGCTCCTCGGGGGAGGAGAAGCGCCCGGCGAGGAACCCGCGGCCCAGCGGGGAGTACGGGACGAAGCCGATGCCCAGCTCACGGCACGTGGGCAGGATCTCGGCCTCGGGGTCCCGGCTCCACAGCGAGTACTCCGTCTGGACGGCCGTGATCGGGTGCACGGCGTGCGCGCGGCGGATGGTCTCCGCGCTCGCCTCGCTCAGCCCGATGTGGCGCACCTTGCCCTGCGCGACGAGTTCGGCCAGCGCTCCGACGGTCTCCTCGATCGGCACCCGGGGGTCGACGCGGTGCTGGTAGTAGAGGTCCACGTGGTCGGTGCCGAGCCGCTGGAGGGAGCCGTCGATCGAGCTGCGGACGTGCTCCGGCGAACCGTCCTGCCGGCCGACGGTGCCCGGGTCGCCGGGGACGGCGTCGTCCATGCGCAGGTTGAACTTCGTGGCGATCACGTACTCGTCGCGATGTCCCCGCACCGCGCGGCCGACCAGCGACTCGTTCGTCAGCGGGCCGTATATCTGAGCGGTGTCCAGGAAGTTCACCCCCAGTTCGAGAGCGCGCCGGACGGTCCTGATGCCCTCGTCCTCGTCGGCGGTGCCGTAGAAGGCCGACATCCCCATGCAGCCGAGCCCGAGCGCCGACACCGGAAGGTCCCGGAGGGTGCGTGTCGTGTGCGTCATCTTGATGTGCCGCCTTTCCGCGTGCGTGTGACCGGTCGCCCTCCCATGACACAACGGCCGCGGCCGCGCCGCCTCCCTGCGGGCGGTCGCGGCACGGGCCGTGACCGCGGGCGGGCTTCTCCGCCCCGACGCCCCGTCTGGGCCGCACGCACGCGTCACACGCGGCGCGCGGCCCAGACGTGGCGTTCGGTGCGCACCGCGAGGTCGTCGCGGCGGGTGATGCCGTGCGGGCCCCCGGTGTCGAGGAGTTCGTCGAGCGCGGCCAGGTCCTCGGCGCCGAGCGCCGGGGCGGCGGTGTCGCGGAGCCGCGACAGGCTGCCGTACGCGTACCGGCCGATGGCCGGGCTGCGGGAGCCCTCGATGGCGACGGTGACGGTGCGCCGGTCCTCCACGGTGAATCCGGCGGCGGCCAGCATCGGCCCCCAGTCGGCGCCGCGGTGCGGCACGTGCTCGGCGTGGAAGCTGTCGGACGCGGCGTGCACGCGCTCTTCGAGTCCGGGCCGGCCGGCGGGCGCGTCGGCGGGCAGGAAGCGGGGGAAGCCGTCCAGTTCGACGACGGCGAACAGAGCGCCCGGGGCGAGGAGGCGGTGTACGGCGGCCAGGGCCCGGTCGGGGCGGGCCATGTGGTGCATGGAGGCGGAGGCCCACACGAGGTCCGGCGCGCCGAGGTCGGGCCAGTCGTCGGCGTCGAGGTCGGCCTGCACGGTGCGCACCCGGTCCTGCACGCCGCGGGCGCACGCCTTCTCCCGCAGCAGCCGGAGATGGCCGGCCGAGGCGTCGACGGCGGTGACGCGGGCCTCGGGGAAGCGGTCGAGGAGGGCGAAGGTGCCCGCGCCGGTGCCGCTCCCCAGGTCCACGACGTGGCGCGGCGCGTTCGTCAGCGGCAGCCGGTCGGTGATGGAGGCGATGTGCTCGGCGAGGACCTCGGCGTCGAGGTCGAGGATCTCCGCCTGCGCGGCGTCGTCGTGCGCGGAGTGGCGGTGGTCGTGCGGGTCGCCGTGGTGGGGGGTGTGCTGATGCGCTGAGGTCATGGCGTCACCGTAGAACCCTCATGCCTCGATCGCACGATCGGTTGCGTATGAGGCAAGAAGGTGGTGCTCCGCGCTGCTCCGGGCGCAAGATCGGCGGGTGCCGCAGCCGCCCCGGGCCGCGCGCCGGGACCGTCCGCACCCGTCGCTCACCCGGCTCCCCGCGCGTCGTCGCAGTCGCCTTCCGTGCCGTCGGCGCCCTCTTGGTGCCCGCGGCGCGCGTCACGGTCGAAGATCCCCAGGATCTCGCACGGCCCGCCCTCGGCGCCGATGGCGTGCGGCATCATCGTCGGGAACTCCGCGGCCTGGTTGGTCTCGATGCGGAAGCGCCGGTGCCCGAGCATCAGGATCGCCGTGCCGGACAGGACGACGAGCCATTCGCGGCCGGGGTGGGCGCGCATGCGGGCGGGGTTGTCGGGGGGCGGCTGCGTCATCCGCTGGCGCATGACGCTCATGCCGGGCTCGTTCTTGATCGGCCAGCGCATCAGGCCGTGCCGCACGTCGATCAGCGGGCTGATGACGACGTCCTCGGCCGCGTTCTCCACCAGCTGGTCCAGGGTGGTGTCCAGGGCGCGGGCGAGCGTGACGAGCTGGTCGAGGGCGAGGCGGCGCTGCCCGTTCTCGATGCGGCTCAGGGAGGACTGGCTGAGGTTGGCCCGGCGGGCCAGCTCTTCCAGGGAACAGCCCTGAGCGACGCGCAGGGCCCGGATCCGTCTGCGTACGAGGCTGTCGAGCTGCCCGTCTTCTTGCGTCATGGGCACGAGCGTATGCCCCGACCGCAAACCAGGCCCGCCGTCCCCCGGGAGCACGGGCGCCGCGTCAGGCGCGAGGCGCCCGCAGGCCGCCCGCGGGGAGCTCCAGTTCGGCCTCCGCGAGCGTGCGGGCCAGGTCCGCCAGGGGATCCGTGCGCCGGTCCGCGGTGGTGTTGATGTAGGCGCCGGCGCCGTCGACCACGGCGAGGATGCGCACGGCCGCCCCCCACGGGTCGCCGCAGGCGAAGTCCCCCGCGCGGACGCCTTCGGCGACGATCTCCTCCAGCCGGTGGCACCAGCGCAGCTCCTGGCCGACGACCTGCTCGTGCAGCACCGGACGGTAGCGGGCCAGGTGGCGCGCGTTCAGCCAGAGCCTGCTGATGTCGTCGAACTCGGCGCCGGAGATGAGGGTGAAGAAGCGTCGCAGGGCGTCCAGGGCGCCGGGCCCTTCGCGGCCGGGGGCCGGTTCGGGCAGCAGGCCGTCCAGCTCGGCCAGCGTGGCCGCGGCGAACGCCTCCGCCACGAGTTCCTCGACCACCGGGAAGTAGTGGTGGATGAGGCCGGGCTGCACCCCGAGGTCGTCCGCGATGCGCTGCCGGGTGACGCACTCGAGACCTTCCTGGAGCGCGACCCGGGTCGCCGCCGTGACGATCTCGTGGCGGCGCTCCGCCGCGGACTTGCGCACGCGTTTCCCTGGACCCCTTGACGTCATGGCGATGATGCTATTGGCTAAGCAGCCAATGATCAATTGGCTGTACAGCCAATTAGCGGCCGGTCCTCAGGACGACCGCCGTCGCCCGGCCCGCAGCGGGATGCGACGGCGCACCGGAGGCCGACTCCCCTCTCTGTGCGAGCGGCGCCGTACGGCGCACGCCACGCCCGTAGCGATGCCAGGAGAAGAACGTGGACCACACCCGCGCCGACGCCGGTGAGCTGGCGGAATACGGCTATGAGCAGGAGCTGAGACGCACCCTGTCCCCGTGGGCCGTCTTCGCGCTCGGCTTCGCGACGATCTCGCCCGTCGTCGGCATCTACGCCGTCGTCCAGCTCGGGTTCGTCTCCGCGGGGCCCGCCTGGATCTGGGCGGTCGTCGTGGCCTTCCTGGGGCAGCTGCTGGTGGCCACCGTCTATGCGGAGCTGTCCTCGCAGTTCCCCGTCACCGGGGGCGTCTACCAGTGGGTCCGGCGACTCGCCGGGCCACGCCTCGGCTGGCTGGTGGGCTGGATCTACCTCGCCTCCGCCATCGCGTCCCTGACCACCGTGGCCTACCTCGGCGCGTCCTGGCTGCACCTGCTCGTCAGCGACGCGGCCCTGTCGCCGGGCACCCACGTCCTGCTCGGCGTGGTCTTCATCGCCGTCGCCCTCGGCATCAATCTGCTGGGGGTCGAGCCGGTCAAGCACTTCCTCAACGCGGGCATCGTCGCCGAGGGCGTCGCGTCGATCGCCGTCAGCGTGGTGCTGCTGCTGTTCGCCCGCAACAACGGGTTCGGCATCCTCTTCGACACCCTGGGCGCCGGGTCGGGCGGCTCCGCCGCGGCCGGGTTCGTGACCTGTCTGGCGGTGGCGGGCTGGGCCTTCCTCGGCTTCGACGCGACCACGCAGGTCGCCGAGGAGACCCGCCGGCCGCGCCGCAGCGTGCCCCGGGCCCTGCTGCGCTCCTACCTGTTCGTGGCCTTCACGGTCCTGCTCACCTCGATCGCCGTGACCCTCTCGCTGCGCAGCCCCGGGGACGCCGTCTCGGGGAAGACCGCCGACCCCGTCTTCGAGGCGGTGACGCGAGGGCTCGGCGACTGGAGCGAGAAGCCCTTCATCGTCGTCGTCCTGATCGCGTTCTTCGCCTGCGCCATCTCGATCCAGACCTACATCGGCCGGGCCGTGTACGCCTTCGCCCGGGACCGGCAGCTGCCCTTCTCCGCCCGGCTCGCCGTCGTCGGGCGCCGCCAGATCCCCTGGGTCTCGCTCACCGCGACGGCCGTCCTCGCGGGCCTCGGCCTGGTGCTCGGCCTCAACGGCAACGCGGCGGCCACCCTGATCTCCTTCGGCTCCGGCGGCTTCTACCTCATCTTCCTCACGGTGGCCCTCGTCGCGCTCGTCGCCCGCCTGCGCGGCCGCTGGGACCCGTCGGCGGGCGAGCTGCGCCTGGGCCGGACCGGGCTGGTGGTGAACGTGCTCGCCGTCGTGTGGCTGCTGTTCGAAGCGGTCAACATCGCCTGGCCCCGCGCCGAGCTCGCCCCGCCGGGCGGCAGCTGGGTACAGGTCTGGGCCGTGATCGTGGTCTTCTCCGTCCTGCTCGTCCTCGGCCTGGCGTATGTCCTGACCGCCAAGCCGCACACCCGGCCGCCCGGCCGCACCACCCCCTCCGTCACCGTCCCTGCCACCGAAGAAGTCGAGGCGTCCTGATGTCCGCGCACACCTCCCCCGCCGTCACCTACGACCCCGTGGCGGGGCTGCACACCCGGCAGGTCACCGTGCGGCCCCCCGGGCCGGGCGAGGTCGGGATCGACGTCCGGGCCGCCGG
This sequence comes from Streptomyces sp. NPDC088785, assembly GCF_044750685.1. Lineage (NCBI taxonomy): Bacteria > Bacillati > Actinomycetota > Actinomycetes > Kitasatosporales > Streptomycetaceae > Streptomyces > Streptomyces sp. NPDC088785. The sequence continues at coordinate 168,347 of NZ_JBIVKH010000014.1, read as the reverse complement.
GGTCTGCCACTCCGACCTGCACATCCTCACCGGCGACTGGCCCAGCGACCGTCCGCTGGTCCTCGGCCACGAGGCGGCCGGGGTGGTCTCGTCCGTCGGGGCGGGGGTCACCGGGCTGGCCGTGGGCGACCACGTGGTGCTGTCCTGGTTCGCGCCGTGCCGCCGCTGCCGCAAGTGCCTGGCCGGGATGGCGTGGCTGTGCACCGGCACCCGGGCCGTCGCCAACACCCTGCCCGACGGCACGACGCCGTTCACGGACGAGCGGGGCGAGGAGATCTGGCCGTATCTGGGGCTCGGCGCCTTCACGAGCCGGCTGGTCGTCCCCGAGTCGGCGGCGGTCAAGGTCCCCGACGAGCTGCCGTTCGGCATCGGGGCCCTGCTGGGCTGCTCCATCTCGACCGGCGTCGGCGCGGCCATGAACACCGCGCAGGTGCGGCCCGGCGAGTCCGCGGTCGTCATCGGCGCCGGCGGGGTCGGCCTGTCCGTGGTGATGGGCCTGCGCCTGGTGGGCGCCGACCCCGTCATCGCCGTGGACCTCTCCCCCGAGCGCCGCGCCGCGGCCGAGCGGTTCGGGGCCACCCACACCCTCGACGGCGCCGCGACCGACGTCGCGGCCTGGTGCCAGGAGAACCTCGGCGGGGTCGACTACGCCTTCGAGGCCATCGGCAGCCCGAAGGTCATCGAGACGCTTCCGGGCATGCTCACCTCCGGCGGGGCGGCCGTGCTGGTCGGGATGGCCGCCACCGGCGCGACCGGCGCCTTCGACCTCTTCGACCTCGCCGACCAGGGCAAGCGCATCCTCGGCTGCAACTACGGCTCCAGCGTCGGCGCCCTCGACATCCCCAGGCTGGCCCGCCTCTACCTGGCCGGCCGGCTGCCCCTCGACGAGCTGATCGGCAGCGTGCGTCCCCTGGCGGAGGCAGCCGCCGCCTTCGAGGACCTGAGGTCGGCCGTCGGGACCCGCACCATCCTCGAACCGTAGGCTTTCCGCAGAGCCGGTCCGCGGCGCGGACCGGCCCGGCACCTCCCCCACCCGCTGCTTTTTCTGGAGACACGATGTACGCCGTCACCGACCCGACCACCGGCACGACCACGCAGACCTACCCCACCGCCACCGACGCCGAGGTCACCGCCGCCGTCGAGGCGGCCCACGCGGCCACCGCCTGGGGCCGCGACAGCACGGTGGGCGAGCGCGCGGCGCTGCTGCGCCGCCTCGGAGACCTGCACGCCGAGCACCGCGACGAGCTGGCGGCCGGGATCGTGCGGGAGATGGGCAAGCCGCTCCCGGAGGCGGAGGGCGAGGTCGACTTCTGCGTCGACATCTACCACTACTACGCCGACCACGCCGAGGAGTTCCTGGCCGACGAGGAGCTCGACGTCGTCTCCGGCCCGGGCCGCGCCGTGATCCGGCGCCGGCCGGTCGGCGTGCTGCTCGGGATCATGCCGTGGAACTTCCCCGCGTACCAGGTCGCGCGGTTCGCCGCCCCGAACCTCGCCCTGGGCAACACCATCGTGCTCAAGCACGCCCCGCAGTGCCCCGGCACGGCGGCGCTGCTGGAGAAGCTGTGCGCCGAGGCGGGCTTCCCCGCCGGCGCCTACGTGAACGTCTACGCCACCAACGAGCAGATCGCCGACGTGATCGCCGACCCGCGCGTCCAGGGCGTCTCCCTCACCGGCTCGGAGCGGGCCGGTGCGGCCGTCGCGGAGATCGCCGGCCGCCACCTGAAGAAGGCCGTCCTGGAGCTCGGCGGCTCCGACCCGTTCATCGTGCTGTCCACCGACGACCTGGACTCCGTCGTGGAGTCCGCCGTGGCGGCCCGCCTGGACAACACGGGTCAGGCCTGCAACGCGGCGAAGCGTTTCGTCGTCGTCGCCGACCTGTATGACGCGTTCGTGGAGAAGTTCACCGCCCAGCTCCTCGCCGGACAGTCCGGGGCCCCGCTGTCGTCGGTCACCGCCGCCGAGACGCTGGCCCGGCAGGTGGACGCCGCCGTCGCGGAGGGGGCGACGCTGCACACCGAGGGCGAGCGCAAGGGCGCCCACTTCCCCGCGGGCGTCCTCACCGGCCTGACCACCGAGCACGCCGCCGCACGCCAGGAACTCTTCGGGCCGGTCGCCATGGTCTTCTCCGCGGCCGACGAGGACGACGCCCTGCGGATCGCCAACGACACGCCGTACGGCCTCGGTTCGTACGTCTTCACCACGGACCCCGCGCAGGCCGAGCGGGTCGCCGCCGGCATCGAGGCCGGGATGGTCTTCGTCAACGGCGTCGGGGCCGAGGGCGCGGAGCTGCCCTTCGGCGGCATCAAGCGCTCCGGCTTCGGCCGGGAGCTGGGCCGCCCGGGCATCGAGGAGTTCGTCAACAAGAAGCTCGTCCGCACCGTCAAGTAGACGTAGCGGGCGCGGGACACGCACCGGGCGGGCGGGTGCGCGCGGGCTCCGGCCCCGGCCGTGGATCACGGTCGGGGCCGGAGCCCGTCGTGGCGGTCGTTCCCGGCCGTCAGACCAGCAGGTCGGCGACGGCCTCGCGGCGCAGGAAGGCGAGTTGCGCCCGCTTCTGCGGGAGGAAGACCTCCGGCAGGTCGATCTCGGGCAGGACCACAGCGGGCCCGGCGGTGAAGCCCAGGCGGAGGAACCGCTGGACGGCCTTGTCGTTGCGGACGTCCGGGTCCACGACGATGCGGCTGCGGCCGGGCAGGCCCAGGACGTACCGCAGGAGGGCCCGGGTCAGGGCCGCCGTCCAGCCGGCCCGGCTGCCCGCCGCGTCCGCGGGGGCGAGCAGCAGATGGATGCCGATGTCACCCGGTTCGACGTCGTAGCACTCGCTCACCCGGTCGGCCTCGGGCTCGTAGGTCTGGAGCAGCGCGACGGGGGTGCCGTCCTTGAGCACCAGGAACGCGTGGTGGGTGTCCAGGGTCGCCATGTGCGCGTACACGTCGGCGACCTGATCGCGCGTCAGGCCGGTCATGCCCCAGAAGACAGCGCGTTCCTCGCTCACCCAGCCGTGGACGACGTCGGCGTCGCGGGCGGCGTCCAGGGCGAGGATCCGGACGGTGCCGAAGCCGTCGAGGGTGTGCTCGGAGAGGGTGGTGCGGGAGGCGTACGGGTCAGACATCGGTTTCCTTGGTCAGTAGGGCGAAGTCGGTGACGACGGGGACGAGTGCGCCGGTGAGCCACAGGGCCTGCTGGTCGGCGCGGTGCGGCGAGTCGGTGGGGCCGCCGGCGCCGTGCGGCACCACCCATCCGCTGTGGCGCCGGTCGGCCAGGTCCCACACGTAGCGGGCGGCCGGTCCGCGCGCGGCGCGGTCGGTGAGGCCGGGCACGGCGGAGGTGCACAGCACGCAGTCGTGGTCGCCCGCCAGGCCGGGTTCCGCCGCGTCGGGGGTCCGCGGGTCGGGCAGGGCCCGCCAGGGGGCGAGCCGGTGGCTCTCGCCCCAGGCCCGCGGGGTGGTGGCGGCGACGTCCGCCAGTGCCTCGCGGACGAGCGCGGCGCGGTCGATGCCGTACAGGTCGTCGGCGCGCAGCAGGTGTTCGAGGGCGTAGCCGACCCGGACGACGAAGGCGAGCCACGGCTGGAACACCTCGGGGTGGGGCGGCGGTTCGGCCACCGCGGCGAACGCCGGGTGCGCGGCCAGTCGGCGTACGACCGCGCCGCGCAACGCCGAGTAGGCGGCGGCGTCCGCGCTCTGGGCGTCCATGTGGCGGTCCCAGGCCAGGAGGCGGTCGCGCAGTGCGGCGGCCGCGGGGTCCGGCGCGGTGACGGAGGCGACCAGGTCGAGGAGGGGGCCGGCGGAGCCCAGGAGGGTGTCCATGTGGATCGCCGCCATGTCCGCCGCCGTCCACCGGTCCTTCCGTGCGAGCAGGGCGGTGATGCGGTCGGCGCGGTGCGGCGGGGCGAACTCCACACCGAGCGGGGCGGACGGTCCGCGCTGGTTGGCCATGACGGCGACGCCGTCGGTGAGTCCGGCGCGGGCCGGGGTGTGCCAGCCGCGCCAGGTGTACCGCTGGTCCCAGGCCGGGACGGGGCCCTGGCCGTTGGCGGCGGCCCGTACCGGAACCCGGCCCGCGACCCGGTGCAGGAGGCCGCCCCCGGTGTCGGCGGCCTGGACCACGTTGACCGGCTCGACCCAGCCGTCCAGGGCCCGGTCGACGTCGGCGACCCGGCGGGCCCGCAGCAGCGGCAGCAGGGCGCCGAAGCCGAGGTCGCCGGTGACGCGGGGCGGGTGGCGCAGGCTGAGCGCGGCCGGGGACGGGTCGTCCGCGCCGTCGGGCCCGCCGGCGACGACGGGGCCCCGGTCGGTCTCGACGACCTCGACCTCGACGGTGTCGCCGCCCGCGACGTGGATCAGCTCGGTGTGCCGCTCGGCGCGGTGCCAGGCGCCGTCCGGGCCGAGTGCCTCGACGCCGTCCCCGGTGCGGCGCAGCCGCTCCTCGTACAGGTCCTGGTAGTCGGCCATGGCGTTGGTGATCGACCAGGCGACGGTGCCGGTGTGGCCGAAGTGGGCGATGCCGGGGACCCCGGGGACGGCGAGGCCGACGACGTCGAACTCCGGGCAGGACAGGTGGATCTGCTGGTAGACGCCGGGGTCCTCGATCCAGCGGTGCGGGTCGCCGGCGAGCACGGCGTGGCCGGTGGTGGTGCGTTCACCGGCGACCAGCCAGCCGTTGCTGCCCGCGGTGCCCGGTCCGTCGGCGGCGAACAGGCCGACGGCGTCCGGACCGAGGTGCGCGCTGACGTGGGCGCGCCAGAGCTTGGCGGGGAATCCGGCGAAGAGGATGTGGGTGGCGAGCCACACGGCGAGCGGTGTCCAGGGTTCCCAGCGGCCGGGGGCGAGGCCGACGCGGGCGAACTCGGCGCTCGGCGCGGTCTCTTCGGCCAGCCCCTCGTTGACCCCGTCGACGTAGGCGCGCACCCAGTCGGCCGTCGCGGGGTCGGTCTTCTCCAGGTCGGCGAAGCAGCGGCGGGCGGTGTCCGCCAGCCGTGCGCGGCGGGCGAGCCGGTCCCAGGCCAGGGCCTCGGGTCCGAGGAAGGAGGCGGAGGTGCCCGCCGCCCGGTGCCGCTCGACCTCCAGCTGCCAGGCGCGGTCGCGGGCGGTGACCCGGCCCTGGGCGCGGGCGAGTTCGTCCACGTCGTCCGCCCGCAGATGGGGGATTCCCCAGGCGTCGCGGTATATCTCGGCGCTCACCCCTGCGTCCCTACTTTCTTTAGGTTAGGCTCACCTAACTATTGTCCGTGTCGAGATCGTACGCGAAAGGTGAAGAAGTGATGGCGCAGGGGCGGGGCTGGGAGGGCGCGGTACTCAAGTTGATGCGCGCCAAGGACTTCTCCTTCACGGTGACGGAGGCCGAGGACGTCACGCCGGACTTCCGGCGGCTCCGGCTGACCGACGGCGGCATGCTCGCCGCGACCGGGGTGCATCCCACGATGTGGGTGCGGCTCTGGTTCCAGAACGGGGGCAGGCCGCACCAGCGGGCCTACACGCTGGTCGACCCCGATCCGCGGACGGGGACCTTCGGCCTGGAGTTCGCCCTGCACGAGGGGTGCGCGAGCGACTGGGCGCGGGCCGCGCGGCCCGGCGACACCATCGAGGCGACCGTCCAGGGAACCGGGTTCGAGGCACCAGCGCCCGCGCCCGGCCGGCTCTTCGCCGTCGCCGACCCCGCCTCGCTCCCGGCGCTCAACTCCCTGCTCGACACGCTGGGCCCGGTCCCCGCGACCATCTGGTTCGAGGGCGATCCCGCCGGCCTCCCGCTGCGCGCCGATCCCGCACGGCACGAGGTCCGCGCCGTGCCGCGCCGCGAGGCCGGCCGGCACCTGGTCGAGGAGGTGCGGACCGCCCTGCCCGCGCTGCTGCGCCGGGCGCCGGAGCCGTATCTGTGGATCGCCTGCGACACCGCGACGACCCGCGCGCTGTCCTCGGCGGCCCGCAAGGACCTCGGCCTGCCCAGGCAGCGGGTGCACGCGCTGGGCTACTGGCGCGCGAGCTGAGCGGCGCCGGGGAATCCCCGGTGCCGCGGGGGCGTTGGGCTGGGCATGACTGATCCTCAGGCGCACGAAGACGCCCTGCTCCAGCTCGCCGTCGACATCGAGGAGGGCGTTCTGGTCACCCTGAAGCGCGACGGCCGCCCGCAGCTGTCCAATGTGTGGCACGTCTACGACCCCGCCGCCAGGACCCTGCGCGTCTCCGTCACCGAGGACCGCGCCAAGACGAAGAACCTCCGTCGAGATCCCCGCGCGTCCTATCACGTCACCAGCGCGGACCGCTGGGCCTGGACGGTCGCCGAGGGCACCGCGGAGCTGTCGCCCGTCGCGGCGGATCCGCACGACGACACCGTGGAGGGCCTCGTCGCCCTGTACCGCGACCGCAACGGCGAGCACGAGGACTGGGACGACTTCCGCCGCGCGATGGTCCGGGACCGGCGCGTCCTCCTCACGCTCCATGTGGAGCGCGCGTACGGGCAGTCGGCGAGCTGACCGGCCGCTCGACGGAGCCGGCGACCGGGTCGGTCACGGTTCCCGGGCGGGCCGTTCGCCGGACCAGGCGGCCCAGAGTTCGGCGTAGCGGCCGCCGGCGTGGGCGAGGACCGCGTGCGGGCCGCTCTCCACGACCCGGCCGCGCTCCAGGACGACGACCCGGTCCGCGGTGACGGCCTGGGTGAGGCGGTGGGCGACGATCAGCGCGGTGCGGCCGTGCAGCGCCCGGCGGGCGGAGCGTTCCAGGACGCGGGCGCCCGCGCTGCCGGCCTCGGCCGTCGCCTCGTCGAGCACGGCGACGGCGGGGTCGGCCAGGACCAGGCGGGCCAGGGCGAGTTGCTGGGCCCGCACGGCGTCGAGGGCGTGGCCGCCGTCGCCGACGACGGTGCCGAGTCCGTCGGGCAGTTCCCGCGCCCAGTCGAGGGCGCCCACCGCCGCCAGGGCGGCGTGCAGCGCGGCGTCGTCGGCGTCCGGGCGCGCCAGCCGGAGGTCGTCCGCGAGCGGCCCGGCGAACACGTGCAGTTCCTGGGAGACGAGGACGGCCGCAGGCCCGGCGCCGGGGCGGGCGGCGACACGGGTGACCGTGCCGTCGGTGGGGTCCTGGACCCCGGCGACGATGCGGGCGAGGGTGGACTTGCCGGCGCCGCTGGCCCCGACGAGCGCCACGTGCTCGCCGCGGCGCAGCGTCAGGGAGACGTCGGCGAGGACGGGTGAGCCGGTGCCGTAGCGGTGGCCGACGCCTTCCGCGCGCAGGACGGTCTCCCCCGGTCCGGCCGCGTCGCCGCCACCGCCAGGACCGGCGGCCGGGGCACCGGCGAGGTCGGTGACGCCGACCAGCCGGGCGAGGCCCGCCAGGGCGGACTGCGCGTCGTCGAGCAGGACGAGGGCGGCGTTGACGGGGCCGAACAGGTTGTGGAAGTAGAGGGCGGCGGCGGTGGCGGTGCCGATCGACACGGCGTCGGCGCGCACCAGGACGAATCCCGCGTACAGCACGGCGACGAGCCCGATGTACTCGGCGATGTGCAGGCGGCCGTAGAAGCCGAGCACGAGGCGGGTGCCGCGCAGGCTCAGGGCGACGGCCGCGCGGGAGCGCCGCGCGATCTGCTCGGTGTGGGCCGCCTCCAGCCGGTGGGCGCGGACGGTGTCGGCGCCGCCGAGCGTTTCGAGGAGTTGCTGCTGCTGCGCTCCGTCGGCGACGCGCTGGGCCGCGTAAAGGGGGACGGCTTTGCGGACGTACCAGCGGGCCGTGAGGATCTGGACGGGGGCCGCCAGGAGGGCGGCGAGCAGGAACCGCCAGTCGAGCAGCAGGAGTGCGCCCAGGGTCAGGACGATGGTCAGGCCGCTGCGGACGAGTTCGGGCAGGGCCGAGCCGACCGCTTCGGAGACCCGGGCCACGTCGGTGGTGACCCGGGCGGTGAGGTCGCCCGCGCCGGCGCGTTCGAGGCGGTCGGCGGGCAGGGCGAGCGCCCGGCGGACGAACCGCTCCCGGAGCCGGGCGAGCGCGGTCTCGCCCAGCCGGCCCAGCAGGGCGAGGCCGAGCATCGTGGCCACGCCCTGGGCGAGTGCGACGAGGGCGACGAGTCCCGCGGTCAGCAGGACGTCGTGGGCGGGGCGGCGGTCGGCGACGAGGTCGACGACGCGGCCGATGAGGGGCTGGGTGAGCAGGCCGATCGCGGTCGCGGCGACGAGCAGAGCGGCGGCGCGCAGGGCGGCGGCGCGGTCGGGGCGCAGGAGTTCCCACGCGGCGGCCCGGGTCCGGCGGGCGTCGGCCACCGGCAGGAGGTCGTGCGGTGCGGGCCGCGCCGAGGGCCCGTCCTCGGGTGCGCGCGGCGGGGCCGGTATGTCGGTGCGGGGCGTCGTCGTCATGCGAGCACCGCCGAGCGGTACGCGGCGTGGGACCGGACGAGTTCGTGGTGGGGGGCGTCGGCGGTGACCCGTCCGCCGTCCACCAGGACGACCCGGTCGGCGGCGGCCAGGAGGGCCGGGCTGCTGGTGACGAGCACGGTGGTCCGTTCGCGGCGCAGGGTGCGCAGGCCGGTGGCGATGCGCGCCTCGGTGACCGCGTCCACGGCGGTCGTCGGGTCGTGCAGGACGAGGACGGGCGGGTCGGCGGCCAGCGCGCGGGCCAGGGCGACGCGTTGGCGCTGGCCGCCGGAGAGCGCGCGGCCCCGCTCCCCCACGGGCGCGTCGAGGCCGCCGTCCAGGGACGCGGCGATCTCGTGGACGCCGGAGGCGCGCAGGACCTCGTCGAGGCGGAGGCCGGGCGCGGCGGCGGCGGCGGTGACGTTGTCGAGGAGGGAGCCGGAGAACAGCGCGGCGTCGTGGGCCGCCACGAGGAGGCGGGCGCGGGCGGCCCCGCTCGCGGCTCCGTCCAGGGCGACGCCGTCCAGTTCGACGTGTGCGGCCGTCCGGTCCGCGCGGCCGGTGAGGCAGCGCAGGAGGAGGGAGGCGTGGGCCGGGGCGATGACGACGCCGAGCAACTCGCCGGGTGCGGCGTGGAGTTGGAGGCCGGCGAGGTCCTGTCCGGGCAGGCCCCGCACGGTGAGCGTGCCCGCGCCGGGGGCGACCGGCCCGGTGGGCGCGGGCGGCACGGGCGGGGCGCCCGCCGCGTCGGCGTCGGCGATCCGGCGGGCGGAGGCGCGGGCCCGGGCGAACTCGGCGGTCGCCCAGGCCATGCCCTCCAGCGGGCCGGGCAGGAACAGCGCGAGGCCCACGGCGGCGACCAGTTCGCCCAGTCCTATGCGGCCGTCCAGCGCGAGCAGCCCTCCGGTGTACGCGACGAGCGCGATGAAGACGCCGGTGAGGGTCTGCATCAGTCCGCTCTGGAGGGCTTCGGCGCGGGCCGCGCGCACGGTCGCCCCAAGTGCCCGGCGGCTGCTGAGGCGGTAGCGTTCGGCCGCCGCCGCGTGCGCTCCGAGTCCTTGCAGCACCCGGACGCCGACCACCAGGTCGGTGGCGACGGAGGCGGTCTGTGCGGCGCGGGCCTGTTCGGTGTGGCTGCGCTGCTCCAACGGGCGGGCCAGCAGGTGGCCGAGGAACATCAGGACCGGGGTGCCGAGCAGGATGAGCAGGCCGAGCGTCACCGAGGTGCGCAGCAGGAGCACGGCTCCGGCGCCGACCCCGACCAGGGCGCCGACGGCGATGGGCACGGCGACGCACAGGGCGCCCAGGCGGCGCGCGTCCTCCGTGGCCACGGTCGTCAGGGCGCCGGGCGTGTGCTCCGGCCCGGCGCGCTCCGCCCGGGCGAGGGCCCGCTCGACGAGTCCCATGCGCAGGGTGTGCGCGGCGCGTTCGGCGGCCTGCTCGGCCAGCCGGGAGCCGAGCCGGAACCCGCCCGAGAGGTACACGTACACGACGGCGAGCACCCCGGCCCACCGTGCCAGCGCGATCCCGTCGTGCGGGACCACGGCTCGGTCCACCACGACTCCGATGAGTACGGGCACCAGGGCTTCACCGATCTGGTGAGAGATCCCGAGGACACATCCGGCGGCGACGGCACGGCGCTCTCGGCGCACCACCGCGCGCAGGACACGTCCGGCCCCCTTCGACTGCTTCACGACCCCACCCCAAACACAAAGGTGAGGCTAACCTAACTCACCGGATTGTTTTCGGCCACGTCGGTACGGAGGGCGGGCCTGAACACCCGTTCTGCGGGCAACCGCCTCTTAGTCACGAGGTCGAGGGAGGCTGTCGGTGAGTACGGGTGAGTCGGCGAGAGCGGTGGCGGTGCGGGACAGGATCCGCGAAGAGCCCGGCGCGAGGGGGCGTGCCGAAGAGGCGGCCCGCGCGGAGCAGGAGCACGCGGAGGAGGCCCACGAACGCACCAACCGGCGGTGGGCGGAGATCCTCCAGGAGACGCGCGTGGCCCAGACCGGCGTGCAGATCCTCTTCGGTTTCCTGCTGAGCGTCGCGTTCACTCCTCGGTTCGGGGACCTCGGCGCCTTCGACACGACCGTGTACGTGGTCACCGTGATCCTCGGAGCCGCCGCGACCGGCGCCCTCATCGCCCCGGTCTCCCTGCACCGGCTGCTGACGGGCCAGCAGATGAAGGACGACCTGGTGACCGTCGCCGGGCGGCTGATGGTCACGGGCCTGGTGCTGCTCGCGCTGACCATCAGCGGCACGGTGCTGCTGATACTGCACGTGGTGCTGCCCGACCTGCTCGCCGAGATCCTGGCCGGCGGGATCCTGCTGTGGTTCGCGCTGTGCTGGTACGTCCTGCCGGTGTGGCTCAAGAAGCGCTCCGCGCGCCATCAACAGGGCGCCGCCTGACGGCTTTCCGGGACAACGGGGCCGTCACCCACGCGTGCTCGACCGCCCTCGGGGAACGTGTCATCCGACAGACCGTCGGAGCGGCACTCGGAGCGGAAAGAGGCACACTCATGGAGATCTCCGGCATCCTCACCGCGATCGTGATCGGCATCGTGATCGGGCTCCTGGGCCGTCTGGCGCTGCCCGGTCGCCAGCACATCGGCATTCTGTGGACGCTTCTGGTCGGCATCGTCGCCGCCCTCGTCGGGACGGCCCTCGCCGGCGCGTTCGGCGTCGCCGACACCAAGGGCATCGACTGGATCGAGATCATCATCCAGATCGCGCTCGCCGCGGTCGGCGTCGCCGGTGTCGAACAGCTCAAGGGCCGCCGCTGAGCGGTGCGTCCGGGCCCGCGCCACACCCATGGCCGATGTGACGCGGGCCGTGGGTGTGGCGCGGGCCCTGACGGTGTGTTCGCCCCTCGGCGCCCCGGCGTCCTGAACCGGGCCGACAGCGCGTCGGCCCGCCCGCTCCGCGGCACCCCGCGCGGCGCGCCCACCGGCGCCCACGACCGGGAGCGGCCAGGGCGGTCCGTCGTCGGGCCGGATCGGCTCGGCCCGGTCGGCGGGGGCGCCCGCAGCGCGGCACCGGGCGGCCGGTCGCACCGCTCACCCCGTCGTAGGACCCCGGAGGCCGGCCGCGCGGATCACCCGCCCACCGGCCGACGCGGACCTCCGCAGCACCGCCCCCGCGACAGCCGCGGCCGCCTCCCGGTGCGGCACGGCGCGCCGGTCACCAACTGAAGGCCGACCGCGCCGGGGAGAGGGTCAGCCGGCGCCGGTCGTGTCGCCGTCCAGATCCGCGACGAGCCGCTGGGCGATGTCCCGGGTCACGCGGACGATGTCGGCGTCCGAGGTGTCCAGGTCGTGCGCGGCCAGCAGCACGATGTTGGCGCTGAGCAGCGCGGAGCGCAGCCGCAGCACGTCCTCGGCCGGGGCGTCCGGGCCGAGGACGACCGAGCCCAGCTCCGCGAGCCGCTCGAAGGCGCTCGCCCCCTCGTCCGGGCGCAGATCGCGCATCACCCGCTGGTTGGCGAGCGCGAACCGCATGACGGACCGGCCCTCGCCGGTCATCAGGGCCACCATCCGGTCGACCACGGCCCGGCGCAGCTCGGGGCCCAAAGGCTGCTCGCGGGCCCAGTCCAGCAGGCCGTCGAGCGCTTTGAGGTGGTCGCTGAACAAGGACCGGACGATGTCGTCCTTGTTCTTGAAGTGGTAGTAGAGAGCGGCTTTGGTGATCCCGAGACGTTCGGCGATCTCCCGCAGCGACGTCGCTTCATAGCCCTGCCGGGTGAAGAGCTCCAGGGCGACCTCGCGGATCTCGGCCCGCGTGTCGCTGCCCCGGCGCCGCCCTGGGGTCGTCATGAACGTGGCCTCCCTTCGTCACGGAGCGCCGCACACGACGACGCTCCGTCAGTGATCGTGACCGCGATCCCGCTCGTTGCCAACTTACCGTGCGGCAAGTAAGCTACCAACCGGCCGGTAAGTAAGTGGCGCGTTCCGCGCGCCCTCCGCAGCCGCGACCGGCGAGGACGTCCGTTCCCGCACGGCGCACCCGCGGCACGGCCCGCGGCCATCGGCCACCACCCCCCGCGCCCCCACGGGGCCGCTCCGTGCGCCCCCGTTCCCGACCGAAAGGCATTCGCCGTGACACAGACCGCGCCGGCCCCGGCCGAGGCGGCAGCTCCGCCCCGCCTGTCGCACCGCGAGATCCTGGTGACCATGAGCGGTCTGGTCATCGCCATGCTGCTCGCCATGCTCGACAATATGATCGTGGCGCCCGCGCTGCCGACGATCGTGGGCGACCTCGGCGGCCTGGAGCACCTGGCCTGGGTGACCACCGGCTATGTGCTGGCCTCCACCGTCTCCACCCCCATCTGGGGCAAGCTCGGCGACCTGCTCGGCCGCCGGATCACCTTCCTCTCCTCCATCGCGACCTTCCTGCTCGGCTCCGTGCTGTGCGGCATGGCGCAGAACATGGGCGAGCTGGTCGGCTTCCGCGCGTTGCAGGGCCTGGGCGCCGGCGGTCTGATGGTCGGCGTCATGGCGGTGCTCGCCGACATCGTGCCGCCCCGCGACCGGAGCAAGTACCAGGGCGTGATGATGGCGGTCATGCCGGTCGCGATGATCGGCGGCCCGCTGGTCGGCGGCTTCATCACCGATCACCTCAGCTGGCGCTGGGCGTTCTACGTCAACCTGCCCCTGGGCGTCGTGGCGCTCCTGGTCTGCTGGTTCACCCTGGCGAAGCTGCCGCGCGGCACGGGCCGGGTGCGCATCGACTGGCTGGGCACGGCGCTGCTGACCGTGTGGATCACCGCGCTCGTCCTGATCACGACGTGGGGCGGCAGCGAGTACGACTGGACGTCCGGGGTGATCCTCGGGCTCGCCGCCCTCACCGTGGCGGCCTTCGTCGGGTTCGTCCTGGTCGAGCGGCGCGTCGCCGAGCCGATCATGCCGCTGTCCGTCTTCGCGAGCCGCAACTTCACCCTGGCCGGAGCGCTCAGCTTCGTCGTCGGGTTCGCGATGTTCGGCGGCATCACGCTGCTGCCGCAGTTCCAGCAGTACGTACAGGGCTCCTCGGCGACCAACAGCGGTTTGCTGCTGATGCCGATGATGATCGCCGCCATGGTGCTGTCGCTGGCGGGCGGCGCCCTCACCTCCAGGACCGGCCACTACAAGTCGCTGCCCATCGTCGGCAGCATCACGATGACCATCGGCCTGGGCCTCTTCGCCACCATGGGCACCGGCACCGGCCGCTTCACCACCGGCGTCTACATGGTCGTCCTCGGCATCGGCATGGGCTGCCTGATGCAGACCACGATGCTGATCGCGCAGAACAGCGCCCCGCTGAAGGACATGGGGGCCGCCACCGGCGCCGCCACCTTCCTGCGCAACATGGGCGGTTCGCTCGGCGTCTCCCTGCTGAGCACCCTCTACACCAGCACGCTGACCGACTCCTTCGCCCGGGACGCCGGCGCGGCCGCCTCCGGGGCCGGGTCCGGAGGCTCCATCGCGAGCATGACCCCGGGCGTGCTGCACCAGCTGCCCGCCTCCGTCCAGCACGCCTTCCAGGCCGGGGTGACCGACGGCATCGGCTCGGCGTTCACGTGGGGCGCGGCCGTCTCGGTCGTCGGCATCGTGATCGCCTTCTTCATCCGGCAGGTGCCGCTGCGCGGCTTCGCGGGCGCCGAGAGCGCCCCGGCGCAGGCCGCCCCGGCCGGTGGCCTCGCCACGGTGGGCACGGGGACCGCGGGCGACCTGCGGACCCCCGCGCCCTCGGCGTCCGGCCCGGACCCGCGCACCGCGGACTGACCCGGCCGCCCGTCGCCGTACGCCGGGCATCGCACCAGGCCCCCTTCGCCCCGCCGCCCGCGGAGCGAAGGGGGCCTGTCGCGCTCACCGGCGCCCGTGACGGCCGGGGCCGGGTCCGGGTCCGTGCCGGTGCGGCCGGTCCACGGGTTCCCCACATATACAGTCTTAGTTGCGCAGTTCAATCTGTAGAAGTTAGCGTGGGGGCATGAACGAGACCGAGGAGGGCGCCGACGGGGTGTCCGCGTCCGCCGCGCAGGCGGCGCACGAGGTGCGCGTGGTGTTCAGCCGGCTGCGGCGGCGCCTGCGCGAGACGTACAGCAGCGGCGACCTGACCCCGTCGCAGACGGCCGTCCTGAGCCGGCTCGACAAGGACGGGAAGGCGTCGGTCAGCGACCTGGCCGCCGCCGAGGGCGTACGTCACCAGTCGGTGGCCACCATCGTCGGCGTGCTCGTCGAGCGGGACCTCGTGGACCGTCGCGCGGACCCCGGGGACGGCCGGCGCCAGCTGGTGTTCGTCACGGACGCCGGGCACGCGTTCCTGGAGGACCGCCGGCGCGCCGGGGAGGGCTGGCTCGCCCGCGCCCTGGAGAGCGAGTGCACGGAGTCGGAGCGCCGCACCCTCCTGGAGGCGGCCGCACTGCTGGAGAAGGTCGTCCGGTCATGAGCGCGGGCGCGACCGGCGTGCTGGCCCGGCTGCTGCCCGGCCGCGGCAGGCGGCCCTCGGACGGATTCGACCGGCGCCTGCTGGCCCCGATGATGACGGGGGCGGCCCTCAACCCGGTCAACTCCTCGATCATCTCGGTGTCGCTGGTGCCGATCGGCGCCGCGTTCGGCGCGCCGCCGTCCCGGACCGCGTGGCTGATCTCCGCCCTCTACCTGGCGACGGCCATAGGCCAGCCCGTCGTGGGTCGGCTCATCGACCTCTTCGGGCCTCGTCGTCTCTTCCTGGCGGGCACCGCGCTGACCGGTGTCGCCGGCGTGGTGGGCATGTTCGCGCCCAGCCTCGGGGTGCTCATCGCCGCTCGGGTCCTGCTGGGCTTCGGGACCTGCGCCGGTTATCCGTCCGCCATGTTCCTGATCCGCAGCGAGGCCCGCCGCACGGGGCGGGAGAGCCCGGCGGGCGTGCTGACCGCGCTCGCGATCACCACCCAGACCATCTCCGTCGTCGGCCCCAGCCTCGGCGGCCTGCTGATCGGCGTCGGCGGGTGGCGCGCCACCCTCGCGGTGAACATCCCGCTCTCCCTCCTGGGCCTCTACCTCGGCGCCCGCCGCATCCCCGCCACGCCCGGATCGCGGCCCGCGGACGGCCGCGGTCCGCTCAGGAGCCTGGACCTGCCGGGCATGGCCCTGTTCGCCGGATCGCTCGTCTGCCTGCTGCTGTTCCTGATGGATCCGGGCGGCGGCACCTGGTACCTGCCGGCCCTGGCCGCGGTCGCGGGCGCCGGTTTCGCCTGGCGCGAGCTGCGCGCCGAGGAGCCGTTCATCGACGTGCGCGTCCTCGGCGGCAATCTGCCGCTGCTCACCACCTACGGCAGGGCCCTGCTCTCCTACATCGTCACCTACGCCTTCCTCTACGGCTTCACGCAGTGGATGGAGCAGGGCCGCGGCCTGTCCGCCTCCCAGGCGGGTCTGGTGCAGCTCCCCCTGTTCGCCATGGCGATCGTCGTGTCCGCGATCACCGGCCGCCACCAGGCGATCCGCGGCAAGCTCGTCGTGGGCGCCGTCGGCCAGATCGCGGCCTGCGCCCTGCTGCTGTTCCTGCACGCCGACAGCCCGGTGTGGACGCTCGTGGGCATCGTGCTCATCCTCGGCATCCCGCAGGGCCTCAACAGCCTCGCCCTCCAGAACGCCGTCTACCACCAGGCCGACCAGGACCGCATCGGCTCCTCCGCGGGTCTGCTGCGCACCTTCGGCTACCTCGGCGCCATCGTCGCCTCCGCCGCGAACGGCGCGCTCTTCGGCGAGCGCGCCGACACCGTCGGCCTGCACGAGCTGGCGGCCTTCATGCTCGTCGCCAGCCTCCTGTTCTTCGCGGTGACGGTCCTGGACCGCTCGCTGCGCCGCATCGGACGCGAGCCCGGCGCACCCGCCCGAGGGTGACCCGGACCCCGCGCCCGACCGCACGCCCCACCCGCCCGCCCCCACCCGGTCAAGGAATCACCGTGCCGAACCCAGCCCTGCTCGTGATGGACCTCCAGAAGGGGATCGTCGAGCGCGTCCCCGGCCTCGAAGCGGAGTTCACCCCCCGCCTCGCCCGCGCGATCGCCGCGGCGCGCGGCGCGGGCGTCCCCGTCGTCCACGTGGTCGTCGGCTTCCGTGACGGCCGGCCGGAGACGAGGTCCAGCCCGCTCTTCGGCGCACTGCTCGACGGCGCCTTCACCTCCAGCGACCCCAAGGCAGCCATCCACGACGACGTCGCGCCCCGGCCCGGCGAAGCCGTCGTCACCAAGAAGCGGATCAGCGCCTTCACCGGCAGCGACCTCGACCTCGTCCTGCGCGGCGGCCGCATCGACCACCTCGTCCTGACCGGGCTCTCCACGAGCGGCGTCGTCCTGTCCACGGCGCGCCGGGCCACCGACCTCGACTTCGGGCTCACCGTGCTGTCCGACGGCTGCGCCGACCCCGACCCCGAGGTCCACCGCGTGCTGACCGAGAAGGTCTTCCCCCACCAGGGCGCCACGGTCACCACCGTCGACTCCTGGATCGCCGGCCTGGCCCGCACCGACGCCTGACCCACGCCCGACCGACGCCTGACAGCGCGTCGACGGGTGCCCGGCCCGGCGGAGCGCCGGGCCGGGCACCCGTCGTCCGCCGGGCGGCCCCGCAATCCTCGGATGCCGGTGGTCAGCTGCCGGTCCTCAGGTGCCGGTCGAAGAAGGCCGCCGCCGCGTCCCCCGCGTGCGCCGGGACCCCGGTGTGCCCGCCCATGTTGGCGGTCAGCGTCTTCTCCTTGGAGGCGAAGGCGTCGAACAGGTCCAGGGACGCCCGGCGGTCGTTGCCCCGGTCGTCCCACTGGAGCAGGACATGGAGCGGGACGGTGACCCGGCGCGCCTCCTCGTTCATGACGCGCGGTACGAAGCTGCCGGCGAAGAGGACGGCGGCCGTGATGCGCGGCTCGACCCCGGCCAGGCGGGTGCCGATGGAGATCACTCCCCCGGAATAGCCGACCGGACCGTCGATCCCGGGGAGGGCGAGGAGGGCGTCGAGGACGGCTCGCCACTCCGGCACGGCCTGCTCGGTCAGGGGCAGTACGAGCCGGTCCACGAGGTCGTCGGTGACGGGCTCGCCCGCCGCCAGCGCCCGCCGCAGCTCGGCGCGGGCCCCGTCGGTGACGGCCGACCGGGGACGGTCGCCGCTGCCGGGGAGTTCGACGGTGGCCGCGGCGAAGCCCTGCGCCACGGACTGCCGGGCCCGGGCCACCAGTCGCGGCCGCATGGTCTCCAGCCCGCCGGGATGGCCGAGCAGCACCAGAGGGGTGGGCGCGGGCGCGGCCGCGGGCGTCCAGAGGATGCCGGGAAGGTCGCCGAGGGTGAAGGCGCGCTCGACGACACCGTCGTCGAGCCGTCGTTCGGAAGTGAAGTGCACGGTCGTGCCTTTCGGGAGTGCGGGGAAAACGGCGCTCCCGGGCGGCCTAACGCCCGACCGTGGCTCCGGAGGAGAGCACCCTGATGTCTGCGGTCACGGGTACCACCTCCTCGTTCTGTCGCACGGCCTCCCGAAAGCTAGCAGGGCCCCGCGGACCGTGCCAAGCGCGTTCCGCATGCCCGGGAAGGGGTGCGGCGCCGCACCGGATAAAGTGCGCGCGACGGCAGCCCGGATGCTTCAGGAGGGGTCACGTGACCGACACCAGCGAGACCCGACCCGCCGACGGCGCGGCGCGCCCGCCCGAGCCGAACCGGCTGCGGCGCGTGCTGCGCCACATCCCCCTCATCGCGCCCGTCCTGCTGTGGGCCGTGCCCTGCTGGGTGCTGCTGTACGCGGGCCAGCACTGGCCGCCCGCCGTCACGGTGGGCGGAACCGTGCTCTTCGCCGCCGGACTGGTCGCCATGCCGCTCACCATGGCGCGCGGGCACGGCCGCCGCCAGCAGGACGCCGCGGCCATCGTCGGCGACACCCTCCTGGGCTCCAGCTGGGTGCTGTTCACCTGGTCCGTGCTGCTCGGCGTGCTGCTGCGGCTCGCCCTGGTCGTCGCCGGAGCGGGGGACGGGCAGGACCGGGCGCGGATCGTCACCTGGGCGGTCCTCGGCGTGTCCGCCGTGCTGCTCGGCTGGGGGTACGCCGAGGCGCGCCGGGTGCCGCGGGTGCGCCGCCTCGACGTGGAACTGCCGCGCCTGGGCGCCGGGCTGGACGGCACGCGCGTCGCGCTCATCACCGACACCCACTACGGGCCGCTGGACCGCGCCCGCTGGTCGGCGCGGGTCTGCGAGACGGTCAACACCCTGGAGGCCGACCTGGTCTGCCACACCGGCGACATCGCCGACGGCACGGCCGACCGGCGCCGCGCCCAGGCCGCACCGCTCGGCACCGTGCGCGCCACGCGGGCCCGGGTGTACGTCACCGGCAACCACGAGTACTACAGCGAGGCCCAGGGCTGGGTCGACCTGATGGACGAGCTGGGCTGGGAGCCGCTGCGCAACCGCCACCTGCTGCTGGAGCGCGGCGGGGACACCCTCGTCGTCGCCGGTGTCGACGACGTCACCGCCGAGTCGTCCGGCCTGGCCGGGCACGGCGCCCACCTCGCCGGAGCCCTGGACGGCGCCGACCCCGGGCTGCCCGTGCTGCTCCTCGCGCACCAGCCGAAGTTCGTCGACCGGGCGGCGGCCGAGGGGATCGACCTCCAGCTCTCCGGGCACACCCACGGCGGGCAGATCTGGCCCTTCCACCACCTGGTCCGCATCGACCAGCCCGCCCTCGCCGGACTCAGCCGGCACGGCGCCCGCACCCTCCTCTACACCAGCCGCGGCACCGGCTTCTGGGGCCCGCCCTTCCGCGTCTTCGCGCCCAGCGAGATCACCCTGCTCGTGCTCCGCTCGCCGGGGCACCCCGCGCCGTAGCGCCGCGCGGTCTACGTTCCCGGGACGACCGGTGAGTCGGTCCGGTCGCCCACCGAGTCGTGGGTCGCCGACTCCGGGACGGGCCGGTCGTGGCGCAGGGCCGTCCACACACGCTGCGACGCCTTGTCGAGGGGCAGCACCCGGCCCGCGTCCTGCGGGTCGTAGGTGACGGGCATGGTGACCATGTCGGTGCGGTCGGGGCTGATGCCCTTCAGTTCCTTGCCGAGTCCGATCAGCTTGCCCGCGGAGGCGAGGCCGGAGTCGGCGCTGATGCTCTTGGTCGCCGTGTCGGCGAGCTCGTAGGACGACGCGGGGCTGCCCAGCGGGTCCACCGTGTCGGCGCGGTGGATCAGCGCCTTGACGAAGGCCTGCTGGAGCTGGATGCGGCCCAGGTCGCTGCCGTCGCCGACGCCGTGCCGGGTCCGTACGAGCGCCAGCGCGTCCTTGCCCTTGAGCCGGTGCTTCCCGGCGTCCAGGGAGAGGCCGCTGTCGGGGTCGCGGATGGCGCTGCTGGTCGTGATGTCGACGCCGCCCAGTTCGTCGATCAGCTTCTGGAAGCCCTTGAAGTCGACTTCGAGGTAGTGGTCCATGCGCAGGTCCGACATCTTCTCGACCGTTTTCACGGCGCAGGCGGGGCCGCCGAGCGCGTAGGACGAGTTGAACATGGCCTCGTGGGCGGCCGGGGCGGTGCCGCCGCCCGTCCGGTCGCAGGCGGGACGCCGGACCAGGGTGTCGCGGGGGATGCTGACGACCGAGGCCTTGTGGTGGGACTTGTCGACGTGCAGGACCATCGCCGTGTCGGCGCGGGCGCCGAGGACGTCGCCGCCGTACCGGCCGTGGGTCCCGGCCCGGGAGTCGGAGCCGAGCAGCAGGATGTTCATGGCGCCGCCGCGCTGCTCGTCCGGCCGGTCGCCGCCGAGCGCCGCGTCGACGTCGGTGCCCTTGATGTTGCCGTCGAGGTGCTGCCAGGCGTAGGCCACGCCTCCGCCGCCGACCAGGGCCGCGCCGAGGGTTCCCCAGGCGATCCAGCGCAGGGCGCTCCTGCGCCTGCGGTGCCGGGAGCGGCGGACCCGCGCGGGCCCGTAGGCGGGTGCCGCGGGCTGGTCGGCCGGGTGCGCCTGGTGCGCGTACCCGCTCTCGTGCGGCATGTCCTGCCCTTCGTCGGTGACCGGTGGCTGTGCGGCCGGCGGCTCAGTACGCGGAGTCGACGTTGTCGATGGAGCCGTACTTGTCGGCCGCGTAGTTGGCGGCGGCGGTGATGTTGGCGACCGGGTCGGTCAGGTTGTTCTCGGTCCCGTTGACGTGGTACGCGTCGAACGTGGGCTGGATCACCTGGAGCAGGCCCTTGGACGGGATGCCGTTCTGCGCGTTGATGTCGTAGCCGTTGACGGCGTTCGGGTTGCCGGAGGACTCGCGCATGATGTTGCGGTGCAGTCCCTCGTAGGAGCCGGGTATGCCCTTGGCCTTCATGATGTCGAGCGACTCGCGGATCCAGCCGTCGAGGTTGTCGGCGTACGTCTTGGCGGGCTTGGCGGGCGCGGCGGGCTTCGCGGGCGCGGCGGCCTTGGCGGGCGCCGCCGCGGGCTTCGCGGCCGGGGCGTTCTTGGCGACGGCGGGCTCGGCGGCCTGTGCGGATCCGGGGACCAGCGTCAGTGTCATCGCGGCGGCGCCCGCCGTGGCGGCACCGGCCGCCGAGAACCGGCGGAAACGGGCGGTGCGACCGGGGCGCGGCAGCGTCGGGGTGATGGCCATGCTGACTGACTCTCCAGAGGTACGGGGGGTCGGGCGGGCCGAGAAGGGGCTGCCCGGGGACATCAGTCAGAGTCAGCGAGGGGGGTGCCGTGCCGCAAAGATGTGACCTACTACCCCGGTACGCAGAAGAGGCGGGGCGGGCGCGCGCATATCGGTCGGTTTCCGGCGCGCCGCGTCTACTACCGCCGGTCGCATGTGCCGTGGCTCATATGGGTGGGCTCACAGGCGAAGGCCCCGGAACGGCACATTCCAGGCTCTTTCCGGCTCCTCGGAAAGGGGTGCGCGGGCCTCGCGTCGGCGCGCCGGACGGGTGACGGTCGGCGGCGGGCGAGGGTGATCAGGCGCGGAATCAGGTGTGGAAGGCGTGTGGCGGGTTACTCCGGGAGCACGGCGCGCGCAGCAGTGAAATCCCTCTGGGGGTCTGCCGCGTCCAGGTTCTCCTGGTTCAGGCTGTAGCCAGGAGAACCGCCCCCCTTCGTGCGGCGGGGCGCGGCCGTCACGCCTCGTGCAGGTCGCCCCGCTCGCAGACGAGGGCGGCGACCTCGCGGAGTTTGACGTTCTTCTCCTGCGAGTAGCGGCGCAGCACGTCGAAGGCCTCGCGCTCGGAGAGCTGGTGGCCCGCCATGAGGATGCCCATGGCCTCGCCGATGGTGTGCCGGCTGGCGACCGCCTTCTCCAGCTGCGCGTGCTGCCGGGCGCTGGCGAAGGCCACGGCGGCGTGGGCGGCCAGCGTCCAGCCGGCCGTCTGGCTGTCCTCGGTGAAGGCGCCGGGTTTCGCGGAGTAGACGTTGAGGGCGCCCAGGTCCTCGTCCTCGGTGTAGAGCAGGAACCCCATCATGCTGCCGATGCCGAGGGCCTTGGCCCGGGGCGCGTAGGCGGGCCACCGGACGTGCTCCTCGGTCAGGTCCTCGATGCGGAAGACCGGGTGTCCCGTGCGCGCCGCGTCGAAGCACGGTCCCTCGCCCAGCTCGGCCTGGAGCGCGTCGCTGTCGTTGACGAGCCGGTCCGTCGGCGCCAGGGTCTGCGCGGTGCCGCGGCTCAGCAGCAGGACGCCCGCCGCCGTGCAGCCCTCGATCAGGTCCAGGGCGGAGTGGGTCACCCTGTCCAGGGTGGCGTCGACGGAGTCCGCCGCCAGCAGCTCCCGCGCCGTCGCCGCCAATCGCACGGCGAAGTCCTGCCAGTCCATGCGCCCTCCCGGTGCCCCCGCGTGTCGGCTCCCAACCTCCCACGGACTCCGGTGCTCAGCGCCGTGCGAGGCGCCGCGTGCTGCCCGGACCGTAGTCCAGACCGTAGTGGGCGAACACCTCGCGCTCCAGGTCGGCCAGGAGTTCGCCGTCGGTGTCGATGGACGGCGCGTCCTTGACCTGCTGCCGGGGCCACGCCACCTTGAGGTGGGCGGGCGCCACGACGGCCTTCTCCAGGGGGACGAAGGTGATCCGCCTGCGGGTCGGCAGGCCCACCGTCACCGCGGCGAAGGCCGGCTGGTCGGTGGCCGTGTCCACGTAGACCGACTCCAGGGAGCCGATCTTGCGGCCCTCCTCGTCGACGACGTCGTGGTCCCGCCAGTCGCGAATGTTCTCTGCCTCGAACATGTGATCCTCCGATGAGCGCCCAGTGCCTCTCCGCCCTCCACCTGACCCCTCCCCCGGTCGCACAAACCTCACGTGCGCGAACGGCCCGTCCGGGGCGGGCCGACGCCGATCGACAGGGCCTCGTAGACGACGGTCGAACTCACGGAGAGACCCCGGCAGGTCAGCTGACGTGCGGGGGTGCGGTGGGACGTGACACCGACGTCGTACACCGGCGAGCGGGGCGCGCGGCCCGCGACCCGGACGAGCCAGCGGTCGGGGGTGCGGACCGTCTCCTCGATCACGTAGTGGTGGCGGCCCGCCGGTCCGAAGCGCCGCAGGAGTGCGGCCACCGCCGTCTGCTGGGGCGGGAAGAGGTCGGTGTATCCGCGCAGGTGGTCGGCGCGCACCCGGTCGGCCAGATGGTCCGCGACGACCTCGACGGACGACGCGGCGTCGAGGTTGCCGTAGTAGACGCCGTCGGGCGCCACCACGATGTTGGCGGCGAACCTGTCCCCGCCGATGTGGGTGCACTCCCAGACCAGGTCGGGCCAGCGCTCGCTCAGCGCCCGCCCCACGGGCCGGCCGCGGACGGCGCAGCACGCGTCGTGCAGTCCGTGGGCGCAGACGAGGACGACGGGCGGGCCGCCGAGGTCGCCGGGTGCGGCGAGGGCGCCGACGATCCCGGTCAGGTCCTCGTCGCGGGTCCAGGTGCCCCAGGTCTGGCGGTGGACGCCGTCGGTGCCGTGGCGCAGCACCGCCCAGCGGCGCGGGCCGTCCGGCGCGCGGCGGCCGTGGCGCCGGATCAGCAGGATGCGAGCGCGCACCGCCTGGGCGGCGGAGAACACCAGGTCCTTGGTGCCCGGCTCCAGGGGGAGGCCGTCGAAGCCGTTGGGCGGCCAGCCGCCCCGGTACTCGACGAGGATCCAGGTCGATCCGTACGGCGCCGTGCCCGCCAGCGGGTCGGCGCGGGAGCGGGCGGCATCGGAGCAGAAGAACCTGGACGCCTGTGTCACTGCTCCCCCGTCATCGTCCGGCCGGCACCACGACGCCCGCGCGCAGGAGTCGCTCGGTGAGGGCGAGGCCCAGGTCGTGCGCGGTGTGGTCGTGTCCGTCCGCCAGGAGGCGGCGCACGGCGGGCAGGTCGGAGCCGGGGAGGTCGAGCCAGCCCACCCGGGTGTGCAGCCGCCGGTCCTCCAGGCGTGGCTCCAGCGCCCCGCGCAGTCGCACCGGCGTGTCGGGGGCGAGGCCGTCGACGGCCTGGAGCTGGGCCAGCGGTCCCAGGGGCGCGGGCCGGGCCTGGCCGCGCCGGGTCCGGTGGAAGAGGGGGGCGGGGTCGGTCTCGGCGAGGGCGGCGGCGAGGCGTTCGCGCACCAGGGCGAGATCGGCGTCGGCCGGTCCGTCGGTGCCCAGCGGCAGGGACGCGCGCATGACCGGGTCGTCGCGCAGTGCGCCGAGGGCGGCGCGGACCAGCTGCTCGGCCAGCGCGTGGCGCGTCGAGGAGTGGACGCCGAGCGTCAGGTGGATGGAGACGGCGCCCTGCGCCTGCGCCGCGTGCAGCCAGCCCCTCGGCAGGTACAGGACGTCGCCGGGGGCGAGGACGGTGTCGAGGTACGCCGGGCCCCGGGCGGCCTCCTCGACCTCGGTGCGCCGCTCGGTCCAGGGCTGGTCCCGCAGCGGGTCGGGGTGGACCGGCTCGTGGATGATCCAGCGTTTGGTGCCGGAGATCTGGAGGACGAAGACGTCGTGCACGTCGTAGTGGTCGTCGAAGCCGCGGTTCTGCGGCGGGGTCACGTAGGCGTTGGCCTGCACGGGGTGCCCCAGCTCGGTGCCGAGCCGGCCGACGAGGTCGGCGACCGGCTCCCAGGTGCGCTGGAGGGCCTGGAGGACGAGCGTCGCGCCGTCGGCGAAGCCGCGCCACAGGGCCGTGTCGTCGAGCTGGTCCCCGATCGTCGCGCCGACCCCCGCCGGTGCGGTGAACGATGCGTCGGGGAGGGTGGCGCCGTCCTTGGCCATGCGCAGGAACGGCGTGCGCAGGCCGCGCCGGGAGACCAGTTCGTCGACGGCGTCGGCGGAGAACAGGTCGGTGAAGTCACTGGCCGCGCGGGTGAGCAGGGGCGTGCGCGCCCAGTGGTCGCGGGCGAACGCCTCGCGGGTCAGGTGGATGAGGCGGGTGTCCAGGACGCCGGTGCCCGGACGGGCACCGGCGTCCTGGGACCTGAGGGGAGTGATGCTCAAGCGCCACTGCCGGACTCGTCGGCCGCCCCGTCGGCACCGCCGTCGTGGACGCCCGGGGTGCCGGACGCGCCGCCGTCCGCGGGGCCTTCCGCACCGCCGTCGGCGCCGCCGTCGTGCACGCCGGGGGTGCCCGCCGCGCCACCGTCCGCCGGGCCCTCGGCGCCACCGTCGGCGCCGCCGTCGTGCACGCCCGGCGTGCCGGCCGCGCCACCGTCCGCGGGGCCCTCGGCACCGCCGTCGGCGCCGCCGTCGTGCACGCCCGGGGTCCCGGCCGCACCGCCGTCCGCGGGGCCTTCGGTCTCGTTCGGGTCCTGCGCGGGGTTCGTCATGTGTCCTCCTGAGGGATGGGCGGTCGGGACGGGGTGACGCCTCTGCGTGTCCCCTGTTCCCCACTCTTCAACCAAACTCACCCACCCGGTTCCGGCCAGCAACCGGAGCGGGAGCCGCCCCTACCCGGCTGCCGCGCGTCCAAGCGGAAGATATCTACCGGCGCCGGGTGAGAATTTCACCGAATGCGACACAAGCATTTTTCCTCTCAGATTCAACGGAAAGGAAATAGCTGCAAAATCCGACACGGACTGCTACTGTCTACATCAGTTGCAGTTGTGGTTCCCGAAACTTCAAGTGCCCCGCCATCCCTCATGGGACCGGCGAGGCCAGTTTTATTTTCCGGTGCTTTTCTCCGGGTGGGCAATCATCGCGGCGACTCGGAGCGTGCGCAGTGCACGTTCCGATCACTGCTCCGAAGGAGACAAAATCATGGCTACTGGCACCGTGAAGTGGTTCAACGCCGAAAAGGGCTTCGGCTTCATCGAGCAGGACGGCGGCGGCCCCGACGTCTTCGCCCACTACTCGAACATCGCCGCTCAGGGCTTTCGCGAGCTCCAGGAGGGCCAGAAGGTGAACTTCGACATCGCGCAGGGCCAGAAGGGCCCGACGGCGGAGAACATCGTCACCGCCTGACGCAGTCGTTCGCTTCCCGGCTCGGGGCCCGCACTCATGGGTGCGGGCCCCGAGCCTGTTTTTCTCGCGGCGCACCCGGACGGCGGAATTTCCTGGACTCGTGCCGCCCAAAGGAAGGTTCCGCATGAACCGCACAGGTGTGAACGCCCAGGCCCCCCGCACGTCCCTCACCGCTCCGCAGGCGCCGGCCCCGCGCCGGACCCCCTCCGCACGCGGCGAGTTCGCGCTGCCGCGCTCCGCGACCCCCGAGCTGGAGGCCGTCGAGTCGTTCGCCGACCTGGCCATGCCGGAGCCCCTGCTGGCCACGCTCGGACACCAGGGCGTGCGCGTGCCCTTCCCGATCCAGGCGGCGACGCTGCCCAATTCGCTCGCCGGGCGCGACGTCCTGGGCCGCGGCCGCACCGGCTCGGGCAAGACCCTCGCCTTCGGGCTCGCCGTGCTGGCCAGGACCGCCGGGCGGCGCGCCGAGCCGCACCGGCCGCTGGCCCTGGTCCTCGTCCCGACCCGCGAGCTGGCCCAGCAGGTCACCGAGGCCCTCACCCCGTACGCCCGCGCCGTGCGGCTGCGGCTGGCCACGGCGGTCGGCGGTACCCCGATCGGCGGCCAGATCCGCGCGCTGCGCTCCGGGGCCGAGGTCGTCGTCGCGACGCCGGGCCGGCTCAAGGACCTCATCGACCGGGGCGCCTGCGACCTGGGCGAGGTGGGCGTCACGGTCCTCGACGAGGCCGACCAGATGGCCGACATGGGGTTCATGCCGCAGATCACGGCCCTGCTCGACCAGGTGCGGCCCGGCGGACAGCGGCTGCTCTTCTCGGCGACGCTCGACCACCACGTCGACCGGCTGGTCCGCCGGTACCTGAGCGACCCCGTGGTGCACTCCGTCGACCCGGCCTCGGCCTCCGTCGGCACCATGGAGCACCACGTGTTCTCCGTGCAGGCCACGGACAAGCTCGGGACCACGACGGAGATCGCGGCCCGCGACGGCCGCGTGATGATGTTCCTCGACACCCGGCACGGGGTGGACCGGCTGACCGAACAGCTGCTGGCCAGCGGGGTGCGCGCCGCGGCCCTGCACGGCGGCAAGACCCAGGGGCAGCGCACCCAGACCCTCAGCCTGTTCCGGGCCGGCCGGGTGACGGTGCTGGTGGCGACGAACGTCGCGGCCCGCGGCATCCACGTCGACCACCTCGACATGGTGGTGAACGTGGACCCGCCGAGCGACCACAAGGACTATCTGCACCGCGGCGGCCGCACCGCCCGCGCCGGCGACTCGGGGATGGTCGTCACGCTGGTGACGCCCCGGCAGCGGCGCGGCGTGGACCGGCTCCTCACCCGCGCCGGGATCTCCGCCACCACCACGCACGTACGCCCCGGTGACGCGGCGCTGCACCGCATCACCGGCGCGCGGCTCCCCTCGGGGGAACCGGTCACCCTCACCGTGCCGGACACCACCCGTGCCCGCAGGAGCGGCGGCACCGGAGCGCGCGGCGGGCGCAGCGTCGCCGCCACGGCCCGGCGCAGGGCCCGGATGGCCGGACGGGCCGGAGAGCACCTGCCGGCCTCCGAGACGGCCGCCTAGACCCTCCCCCGGGCGCGCCGGGAAACCCCGCCGCGTCCCCCCTCGTCACCTCCGTACCCGTTCCCTGCCGCAGGAGGCCCGCCCATTCACGTCCAGGAGACGCCCATGACATTGCTTCACATCCCGCAGCACACGCCCGGACCGCAGGTCAGGGACGACATGACCGTCGAGGTCGCGCTCTCCGTCCTGGCCGGAGCACGCAGCGGCCATCTGGTTCTGTGCGACGATGACGACGCCCGCACCGGTGTGATCACCCTGGCCCAGCTCACCGCTGCACGCGCCACCCCGACGTACACGGATCATGTCCGGTTGCGCGACGTCGTCGGCATCGGCTGAGCGTCCGCCCAGGTCGCCCCGCCCGCCCCGACCCGTCCGACCTGCGGTTCCGCCCTTTTCTTCTCGTTTGTGAGGCATCATGCGCTGCGTCATCGCCCGCTTTCCGTTCGACCTGACCCACAGTGGTGTGCTGGCCACGATGCAGGGAGTCAAGGCCGAGCCGGTCACCGGCGCGTATGTGATCATCGGCCGTCGCCGCTACCCCGCCAAGCAGGTCGGCCGGCTCGTCACCGGTCAGGACCCCCGCGACTTCGCCACCGGGGAGGTCGTCCGCGCCATGACCCGCCTCGGCTTCACCTGCCGCACCGCCGAGGAGCCCGCTCCGCAGAGCGACCTGTCCGCCGTGCAGGCGGCGTCGCGCATGCTGGGTGAGCCCTCGGCGCGCTGAGCACCGGGCTGATCCGCCCGACACGGACGAGGGGCCCCGCCGGTATCCACCGGCGGGGCCCCTCGTCCGTTCGTGTCGTCCGTTCGTCGGTCAGTGCTCGGAGTAGGCGAAGTCGCCCACCGTCCAGGCGGTCACGTCGTCGAGGGCGACGCGGTACATCCCGCCCGTCTCCGGGATGCCCATGGTCCCTTGCAGGATGCGGGCGCGGTGGAAGTGCAGGTGGGTGGGGTCCGCGGCGGGTTCGGGCGGCGCCGTGCCGGGCTCCTTCGCGGGCAGCGGGAACACCCGGGCGAGCGCGCCCAGTTCGGCGGAGTCCGTCAACACCTCGGAGACCCGCTGTCGCCACACGGACTCCGGGGCCAGCAGACCGGTGATGACGGCGCCGCCGACGACCACGGTCAAGGACATGCGATGAGTCTGCTCGGACTCCACCGTGGCGGCGAGATCGACGAGCAGTGCGTCAGGCTTGGACATGGCCGCAGATTCTATGCAGCGCCGGGCCCGCGCGCAGCTTGTGTCGCCGTCGGCCCGCCGCCGCGCGGGAGCGGGACCCGCGCATGGTGTTGAATTTCCCCCGGGGCCTCGCTGCCGTACGGCGCCGGGGTCTCTCGACGGATGAGACCTTGAAGGTGGAATGACGGCAGACAACCCGCTCAGCGGCCGGCTGGACGACGACGACTACCCCGCGTACTCGATGGGCCGGGCGGCCGAAATGCTCGGCACCACCCCCGGCTTCCTGCGGGCGCTCGGTGACGCCCGCCTGATCACCCCGCTCCGGTCGGACGGCGGCCACCGCCGCTACTCGCGCTATCAGCTGCGGGTCGCCGCCCGCGCCCGGGAACTCGTCGACCAGGGCACGCCCATCGAGGCGGCCTGCCGCATCGTGATCCTCGAGGACCAGCTCGAGGAGGCGCAGCGGCTGAACGAGCTGTACCGCCGCGCGGCGCACGGCGACACGCCCGCCTGAGCCCCGTCCCCCGGGTCAGGACCGCTGTGTGGAGAAGGTCGTGCAGTTCGCCCCGTAGACCAGCCCGTCGAGGTGGTCGGGGGTCGAGCTGTCGTACGTCGCCGACAGGTTGACCGCGGCGTAGCCGGGCGGCTGGTCGATCCAGTGGCTGGCCCGGAGGGTCAGCACGCCGCCCGTGTACGTCCCTTCCATCGCGAACGAGCCGCGGGGCACCCCCGGGTTGGAGGGCGCCGGGTAGAACGAGAACACGGCGTCGGCGCTGCCGTCGCCGTGCTGCTCGACGGTGAGCGACAGACCGGTGATGCCCTGGTTGCAGAGATAGCTGCCGTCCCACCGGCCCGACAGGTCGTCCGTCTCCTCGGAGTCGGAGGGCGTCGGGCTGTCCGACGTGCTCTCGTCGGGGGTCGGGGACGTACTGGGCGAAGGGCTGGAGGACGGGCTGTCCGTCGCGGGCACCACCGGTGCGGAGTCCGAGGGCGACGGCGTGTCGGAGTACGACGGCGAGGAGGGCGAGGAGGGCGAGGAGTACGACGAGTACGAGGAGCCCGACGAGGGGCTGCTGGAGCTTCCGCCCGCGTTCGAGCCCCCGCCGAGGACGGCGTCGGCCTGCCAGGCGACAAGACCGATGGCCAGCACCCCGGCGAGAGCCGCGGCGACCACGCCCGCCCGCCGGCCGCGCGACGGCTTCCCGGGCGGTCCGCCGGGGCCGCCGGGCAGCGGCGCCGGGCGGGTCGCCGTCGGCGGCCCGAAGCCGCCGGTCGCCGACCCGGCGAAGGCCGTCGGCGTGTAGGCGGGCGGCGGCGTCGAGGGCACCGGGGGCGCCTGCGGCCGCGGGCCGGTGACGGTCGACGCGCCGTACGGCGGCGGCGTCCGGGGCGGCGGCGGTGTGCCGCCCCGGAACGGCGGCGCACCGTCGCGCACCGCGCGCACCCCGGCGGCGACGGCCGCCGGGAGCCAGTCCGCGCTGGTGAACAACAGCGTCGTGCGGGTCGCGTCGGTCAGCTCGGCCAGCAGCTCCCCGACCCGCGGCCGGGCCGCCGGGTTCTTGGCCAGGCAGCGCGCGAGCAGGGGCCGCAGTGCGGCGGGCACGGGCGTCAGGTCGGGTTCGCCGTGCACGATGCGGTACATGAGGCCCTGCGCCGAGCCGGTGCCGAAGGGGCCCGCGCCGGACGCGGTGAACGCGAGGACCGCGCCCAGCGCGAACACGTCGCTGGCGGGTCCGACCGGCTCCCCCGTCAGCTGCTCGGGCGACATGAAGCCGGGCGTCCCGATCACCACTCCGGTCCGGGTGATCGCGCTGGCCTCGGTCGCCGTCGAGATGCCGAAGTCGATGACGCGCGGCCCGTCCGCCGCCAGGAGGACGTTCGACGGCTTCAGGTCGCGGTGCACGAGCCCCGCCGCGTGGATGGCCTCCAGCGCCTCCGCGAGGCCCGCCGCCAGGGTGGCGACCGGTTCCGCCGCCCATGCTCCGTGCAGCGCCACCGCCGCGTCGAGCGAGAGGCCCGGCACGTAGGCGGTGGCGAGCCAGGGCGGGTCCGCCTCGGCGTCCGCGTCCACCACCCCCGCGGTGAACACCCCGTTCACCCGGCGCGCGGCGGCGACCTCCCGCGCGAACCGCGCCCGGAACTCCCGGTCCTCCGCCAGCTCGGGACGCACCACCTTCACCGCGACCGCGCGGCCGCCCTTGGAACGCGCCAGATACACCCGCCCCATGCCGCCGGCCCCCAGCCGGCCCACCACCCGATACGGTCCGATCCGCTCCGGATCGCCCGCCCCGACCGCCTGTGTTCCTGCCACCGGTCCCCCAAGGTCCACCCGCGCTCCTGTCCGCGCAGGGCAGACATCATGGCGCCAGCAAGCGCTTGTGGATGTCTGTTTACCGCAGACTCGGACCGACTCGTGACACTCGCGCGGGGTTGCGCCGAGTTGGGCTGCTCGCCCCGGGCGCATCAGCTGACGAATCATCTGGTTTCCGGCACGGGAACGGCGTTCGAGGAGCGATGATGGGCGCTGGACGGTCGGCCGGACACGACAGGGAGCACACGCGGTGAATCGCCTGGCAGAAGCAGACCTGGACGGCGGGCACGAAGGCCACCCGCACCGGGCGGGGACCGACGGGCCGGCGACGCCCGAGGCGCTGCACCGGCCCTCGCGCGCGCCGCTCGGCCTGGTCGCCGCGCTCGCCGCGGTGGTGGTCGCCGTCCTCGCCGTCATGTACGCGGACCACACCGCGCCCGGCACCGTGGACCGGTGGTTCATCGATCCGACGGCGGACAGCGTGGGGCAGCCGTGGCGGCGCATCGCCCTGGGCCTCGACTTCCTCGGCGAGCCCGTGGGGTCGGTGGCGCTGGTCGTGCTCCTCGTCGCGGGCTGTCTGCTGCTGCGGCGGCCCCGGTCGGCGGCGCTCGTCGTCGCGGGTGCCGTGGTGTCCGTGGTCGCGACGACCCTGGTCAAGCACGTGGTGGGCCGCACCATCCACGGCCCCGGCAACCTCTCGTACCCGAGCGGCCACACCGCCTTCGCCACCGCGCTCGCGGTGGCCCTCGCCCTGTGCGCGGCCGGCCTGCTCGGGCTCGGCCGCGCGGCGGGGCTCGCCCTGGTGCTCGGCGTCGCGCTGGCCGGCGGCGCCACGATGGGGTGGGCCCAGGTCGCCCTGGGCGCGCACTACCCGACGGACGTGCTCGGCGGCTGGTGCACCGCGCTCGTCCTGGTCCCGGCGACCGGGTGGCTGATCGACCGGACGGCCGGCCGGATGTCCGGTGCCGGCCTCCCGGTGCGTCACTGACGGCCGCTCACACCAGGCGGCGGAAGACGGGCCTGACCGGCCGTCCGCCCAGCCAAGGGGTGGGATCGCCCGCGTCCAGTGCCGTGCGGTAGACCGCGCAGGCAGCGGCGACGGCCTCCACGGTCTGCTCGATGTCGGCGTCGGTGAGCGCGCTGCTCACCACGAACGACGGCGCCAGCACGCCGCTCGCGAGGAGTTGCCGCAAGAAGAGCGTGCGGTACTCCTGCGAGGGCCGCAGCTTCTCGTCGAGGGTGCCGAAGACGAGGTTGCTGGCCCGGCCGCGGACGACGACGTGGTCCGCGACGCCCGCCGTGGCCGCGGCCTCCCGGACCCCGGCGGCGAGCCGCTCGCCGAGGGTGTGCAGCCGCGCGGTGATGCCCTCCTCGACGTAGGTGCCGAGCACGGCCATGGCCGCGGCCAGGGAGTGCGTCTCCGCGCCGTGCGTGGTCGACAGCAGGAACACCCGCTCGTGCGGATGGCGCAGGCCGCCGTGCTCCATGAGGTCGCGCCGTCCGGCGAGGGCGGAGACCGCGAACCCGTTGCCCAGCGCCTTGCCGAACGTGGAGAGGTCGGGCACGACGCCGTACAGCCCCTGCGCACCGGCCTCGGACCAGCGCAGGCCGGTGATCATCTCGTCGAACACCAGCAGGCAGCCGTGCCGGTCCGCCAGCTCGCGCAGGCCCGCGAGATATCCCTCCGGCGGCTCGGAGTGGCCCGCGGGTTCGAGGATCAGGCAGGCGACCTCGTCCCGGTACCGGGTCAGCAGTTCCTCGGTGGCGGCCAGGTCCCCGTACGGGAACGTCACCGTCAGCTCGTTGATCGCGTCCGGGATGCCGGCGGCCATCGGGGTGGTGCCGATGAACCAGTCGTCGACGGAGAAGAACGGCTGGTCGGCGCAGATGGCCACGCGGGCCCGCCCGGTGACCGCGCGGGCCAGCCGGACCGCGGCGGTGGTCACGTCCGAGCCGTTCTTCGCGAACTTCACCATGTCGGCGGTCGGCACGGTGGCCAGGAACCGCTCGGCGGCCGCCACCTCCACGATGGAGGGCCGCACGAAGTTGCTCCCCCGGTCCAGTTCGCGCCGCACCGCCTCCAGCACCCGGGGATGGGCGTGGCCGAGGCTGACCGACCGCAGGCCGGAGCCGTACTCGACGTAGCGGTTGCCGTCGACGTCCCACACCTCGGCGCCCCGGCCGTGGCTGATGACCGGTGCCAGGTCCTCGGGGTACTGGTCGTCGCCCTTGGCGTACGTGTGTGCGCCGCCGGGGATCAGCGCGTGCAGTCGCTCGTTCGCCGCCAGGGATCGGGGCAGCGCGAAGTCGTTCTGGTGCAAGCCGGCGTCATCCTCTCTGGAGTTTCAGGACCTCGGCGAGGCGGGGCGCCTCGCGGTCCCGCGGGGACATCGACGTGACCGGCAGCGGCCAGGGAATGGCGAACTCCGGGTCGTCGAAGGCGATCGTCACGTCCTCGGACGGATCGTGGGGGCGGTCGATCCGGTACGACGTGTCGGCGGTCTCGGTGAGCGACTGGAAGCCGTGCGCGCATCCCGCCGGGATGTACACGGTCCGCTGGGTGTCGCCGGACAGTTCGAAGAAGGCGCGGTTGCGGTAGGTCGGCGACGCGGGCCGCAGGTCCACGACGACGTCGAAGATCTTCCCGTGGGAGCAGCGCACCAGCTTGGCCTCGCCCGCGCCGGAGCGCAGGTGCAGGCCGCGCACCACGCCCCGGACCGTGCGGGACACGCTGTCCTGCACGAAGGCGTTCGGGTCGAGCCCCACCGAGCGGATCACCTCGGCGTCGAAGGTGCGGCAGAAGAAGCCGCGTTCGTCGGTGTGCGGGGTGGGTTCGAGGAGGAACGCCCCGTCGATCTCGGGGACTTCGATCGCCTTCATGCCGTCTCCCGCAGGGCCTTGGCGCGAGGGTGCGCCGGGAACAGGGTGGTGGTCAACGCGCGGAACTGGTCGGCGAGTTGTTCCGTCGCCGTGCGATTGGTCGCGACGAGGGTCCGCCGCAGTTCGGCCGCGTCCTTCTCCAGGGCGCGGAACTGTTCGAGCAGCCGGTCGGCGTCGACCTCGCGCGCCGGGTGGCAGTGGGCGCCGAGGCCCATCCGCTCCATGAGCGCCTCGCTCTTCGTGGCGTAGCAGAGGGCGAGGACGGGGACTCCCGTCTTCAGGGCGCAGATCAGATTGTGGTAGCGGACCGCGACGACGGCGTCGGCGGCGGCCATCTCGGCCATCAGGTCGGCCAGGGAGGCCGGTTCGGCCGCGGTGACCAGGGGCGAGTCGACGGCGGCGAGGATCGCGTCGACCACCGCCGTGTCGCACCGGTCGCCGGTGAGCAGGCGCACCGGCCGGCCCTCGCCGGTGAGGGTGCGCACGAAGCGGATGGTGCCGTCGAGGTAGCGCCGGTGGATCTCGTCGGCGCGGGCCCGGTCGTCGTTGCCGCCGTGGAAGTCCATGACGCCGAGGCAGACCGTGCCGGGCGTGCCGGTGGGCGCGTCCGGTCGTGGCGCCGGGAGGGAGAACGCGAGGTCGGGGTAGACCTCGTCGCGGCCGGTGTCCACGCCCATGGCCCGCATCGCGTCGCGGGACGGGCCGTCGCGGTACGAGCGGTAGGCGGCGCAGCGGGCGGACCAGCGGACCAGGGCGCGGGTGGGCCGGCTGCGGATCTCGGCGGCGCCGACGCCGACGAGGGCGACCGGGGTGCGCTGGAGCCGTCCGCTCGCGCAGAGCAGGAAGAGCGAGTACGGGAAGCCCCACGGCCGCAGCGGGAGGGTGGCCTCCAGGACGCCCATGCCGGGGACGATGACCACGTCGTGGCGGCGCACCCAGGCGGCGGTGCGGAAGACGTCGACGAGCTTGCCGGCGCCCTTCGCGGCGACGGAGCCGAGGCGGGAGGCGGTCCGGTACTCCGCGCGGTTCCAGTGCAGCCGAGTCGCGGGGATGCCGAAGCGGGCCGTGACGGCCTCGGGTCCGCCGCAGAGCGCGTCCACGACGGCGTCCGGGTGATCGGTGCGCAGGTAGCGCAGGACGGCTTCGAGGGATCCGTCGTTGCCCAGGTTGCCCGAGCCGAGCAGCCCGAACACCCCCACCCGCACGGGCCGGCGCGGTGCGGCGCTCATGTCCGCCTCCCCTCGCGGCCGGCGACGATGTCGTCGACGGAGACCGTGAGCTGCGCCGGGTCGACGGGGGCCCGGTCCTCGACGCGTTCACCGGCGCCGGGCCGCACCCGGCTGGTCGTCCAGGCGGCGAGGTGGCGGTAGCAGGCGCGCCGGTCGGCCGGGGACAGCGGGGCGCGGCGCACCGCCGAGGCGAAGCCCCACAGGTATTCGGCGAGCAGCCGGGGCGTGGGGTGCAGCGGGCCCGCCCGGCGCGGGTCGAGGTTGACGCACCGGGAGCGCTTGGAGGGGTTGGCCCGCTCGGCGCGGCCCGGGTGGTCGCGGCGGAAGTACAGCAGCTCCGGCACCTGGTGGAAGCGGCCGTGCAGGGTGATCTCGGCGACGTAGGTGCGGTCCGCGTGGTGGTAGCTGTCCATGGGCTTCACGCGGCGCAGCACGTCGGTGCGCAGGACGCCGTAGAAGTCGTCGCCGCCCGGCTCGAAGAGCAGGCTGCGGAAGCGCTCCGGCGCGTGCGGGGAGGCGGTCTTGAGGGTGTACTCGTAGGGGACGGTCACCCTGCCGCCGCCGTCGATGACGGCCTGGTCGGTGTGGGCGAGGATGACGTCGGGGTGCTCGTCGAGCGCCTCGACGCACCGGCGCAGGAGGTCGCGGCCGTAGAGGTCGTCGTGCGAGGCCCACTTGAACAGTTCGCCGCGGGCCTGGTCGAGCAGCCGGTTGTGGTTCGGGGTGGCGCCGATGTTGCGGGGCAGCCGCTGGTAGCGGATCCGGGAGTCCTTGGCCTCGTACAGGCGGCAGATGTCCTGGGTGCCGTCGGTGGAGGCGTTGTCCGAGATGATCAGCTCGAAGTCCTCGTACGTCTGGCCCAGCAGCGCGTCGAGGGACTCGGCCAGGTACTCCTCGCCGTTGTAGACGGGCAGGCCGACGCTCAGCCTGGGGTGGGGGGTCATGTGTTCCTCACTTCGGGAATGGGGTGGTGATGGCGCAGGCCCGACCGCAGGGACAGCCACCACACGGCCGAGCCGATCAGCGTCGCGACGGCGACGCCCCAGGCCGAGCCGACCGTGCCGCCGGCGACCGCGCCGCCGAGGCCGCCGCTGACGTAGCAGGCGGAGGCGAACAGCTGGGAGCGCAGGCTCAGCCGGGCCGCGCCGAGTGCCCGCAGACCGGCCGCCGCGCCGGTACCGAGGCCGGCGCCCGCGACGCCGAGGGTGATCGGCACGATGAGCCGGGAGGCGGAGTGCCAGACGTCGCCGAGGACGAGGTCGCCCGCCCGGTCGGGCATCAGCAGCAGCGCCGTGCCCCACAGCAGCGCTCCGGCGGCCTGGCCGCCGCCGAGCAGGAGGCAGAAGCGGTAGAGGCGTTGCGGGGCCTGCCGCAGCACCCGGGCCGCCTCGGGGACGGTGACGAGCGAGAGGCCCATCAGCACGGCGAGGAACGGGCCCATCAGGAGTTCCGCGCCGCGGACGGCGCCGACCGCGCTGACGCCGACGATCGCGCCGAGGCCGTAGGCGCGCACCTGGCTGGCGCCGCTGAGGCAGGTGTTCTCGACGAGGTAGCGGTAGCCGAGGTCGCGCTGTTCGCGCAGCCAGCCGCGGGCGCGGGTGACCCGGGGCAGGATGCCGGACTGGACGTAGCCGTAGGCGCCCGCCACGGTGGCGGAGGCGCCCCAGGCGACGACGAAGGCGGCCACGGTGTCCACGCGGGCGGCCACGACCATGGCCGGGACGAGGGCCACGCCCCACACGACGTCGTTGAGGAACGCCTTGCGTCCGACGCCCGCGGCGAAGAACGAGTACCGCCAGGCGTCCTGGAGCAGCAGCCCCGGGAGCATGACGCCGAGGCAGGCGAACGCGGGCCCGACCCGGCCGCCGGCCGTCAGCCCGGCGGCCAGGCACACCACGCCGAGGACGGAGCCGACGCCGAGCGCGGTGCCGGTGGACCGGGCCACCGCCCCGCGCCAGGTGTCCTCGGCGACCCCGCTGAAGCGGACCACGAGCGGGTCGGTGGCGAGCCCGCGCGAGATGTTGAGCACCACGCCGTACGTGACCCAGGCGAGGCTGAAGACGCCGAAGGCGGCCACCCCCAGCGAGCGGGCCACATAGATGCCCACCACGAAGTTGGAGATGCTGGAGGCCGCCTGGTCGGCCAGGCCCCAGGACAGGCGTCCGAGCAGGGCCCGCTTCGCCGAGCCCGCCGGCTGCGCCGTGATCCGCGCGCTCTCCCCCTCCGTGGCCATCGGCGTCACGCCTTGACCAGTCCGGCGCCGTGCAGGGCGGCGGCGGCGTCGGCGACGGTGTCGAAGGGCAGCCCGGAGCGCTCGGCGACGTCCAGCAGCGTGTGCGCGCCGTCGGACAGGCTGAGCACCCAGAGCATGGCCATCTGCGCCTGCTTGGTGTCGCTGCGCCCGCCGAGCGCGTCGTACAGTCCGCGCCGCCCCAACTGCGGCTCGCCGTACGGGCTGAGGTTGACGTAGGCGCGGTTGCGGTCGAGGACGCCGAACGCCTCCCGGAGCACCGCGAGGGTGTCCGTCATCGCCTCCGGGGCGACGAAGTCGAGGTCGTCCGCGGAGGTGTGGTACTCCGGATATCCGGCGTACGGGGTGCGGGTCAGCGAGCCCACGCCGAGGTCGAAGCCGGGCGAGCAGTACTGCCGCTCGTCGTATCCGTACGGCGTGAACTCGTTGACCCGGTGGGGGCGTTCGGAGGTGCGCAGCACGTGCCGCAGCACCCGGTCGATCTCGGCGTCGCCCCTTCGGCTCTGCTTGTACGTGAGTTGCCCCCTGTCCCCGGCGCAGGCCAGCACGATCCCGTGTCTGACCCGCTCGACCCGCTCGGCGTTGCGGGCGAGCCAGGTGATGGCTCCGATGGTGCCGGGCGCGTAGATGAACCGGTAGGTGTAGTACGGGTTCCGCTCGGCGAGTTCGCGGGCCAGGAAGGTCGCCACGGCGATGCCGGCCAGGTTGTCGTTGGCCAGCGACGGGTGGCAGGTGTGGCAGGAGACGATCACCTCGTCGGACACCTGGCCGGGGACCACGTGCTCGGCGTAGGTGAGGTGGCCGTCCGCGAGGGTGGAGTCGACGCGCACCTCGTAGTCGCCGTCGGGCAGCGCGTCCAGGGTCTCCTGGGCCAGGCAGAATCCCCACTCCGGCTTGTAGTAACTCGTGCGGTAGGGGACCCACTCGGGCCGGTCCGGCAGGGTGTGCAGGTGGGCGCGCAGCTCGGCGAGCGGCATGGTCCGCGCCACCGGGACGCTGTAGCCGAGCACGTGCAGGCTGGACGCCGCGAAGTCGACGACCCTCCTGCCGGTGCTGTCGGCGATGTACGCGTCCCGGATGTTCCACTCCTGCGGCACCGTCCAGTCGAGCACCTGGGTGCCGGTCGGCACCTCGTGCACCTGGAGCGGGACGTACTCCCCGACGATGTCCAGGGTGGCGCGCACCCCGTCGCCGGTGATGCTCCGGCAGAGCGGGTACATCCGCTCCACCAGAGCATGCATCTCCTCGCCGGCAGAGCTCATCGGCGCCACCGCAGGGTGTCGTCGACGGCGCCGGACCCGGACGCCGCGCGCAGCACGGCGAGCCGGGTGAAGCGCTGGTCGAAGTCGTCCTTGGTCAGCTTGTGCTCGCGGTACCTGTCGGCGAGTTCGCGGGCGCCCCGCTCGACCGTCCACGCGCAGTCGAAGCCGGGGATCGCGGCGCGGAAGCGGGAGAAGTCCACCCGGTACGAGCGCGGGTCGGCGCCGTTCTCCCCGGTGATCCGCACCTTCGCCCCGGCGACCGCCTCGGCGACCTGGTCGGCGATCTCGGCGACGGTGACGTTGTTGACCTCGCTGCCGATGTTGAACGCCCGGTCGTGCACCGCCTCGCGGGGCGCGGTCAGGGCGGCGGTGAAGGCCTGCGCGATGTCGGCGGCGTGCACCAGCGGGCGCCAGGGCGTGCCGTCGGACAGGACGAGGACCTCGCCGGACAGCAGCGCGTGTCCGACCAGGTTGTTGAGGACGATGTCGGCGCGCAGCCGCGGCGAGAAGCCGAACGCGGTGGCGTTGCGCATGTACACCGGGGTGAAGTCGTCGTCGGCGAGCGCGTGCAGGTCGTCCTCCACCCGCACCTTGGACTCCGCGTACGGGGTCACCGGGCGCAGCGGGGCGTCCTCGGCGACCAGGTCGTCGCCGCCCGCGGCGCCGTACACCGAGCAGGTCGACGCGTACAGGAAGCGCCGCACCCCCGCCTCGCGGGCGAGCCGGGCCAGCCGGACGGACGCGTGGTGGTTGATGTCGTAGGTGAGTTCGGGTGCCAGGGAGCCGAGCGGGTCGTTGGACAGCGCGGCCAGGTGGATGACGGCGTCGACGCCCGCCACGTGTTCGGCGGTGACGTCGCGCAGGTCCACCCGGTGCCCCTGCGGGTCGTCGGGCAGCGGGCCGAGGACGCAGTCGGCGAACAGTCCGGCGTCGAGCCCGACGACGTCGTGTCCGGCGGCGGCGAGGACCGGCGCCATGACGGTGCCGAGATAGCCCTGGTGTCCGGTCAGCAGTACGCGCAAGGTTCAATCCCCCAGGTCGAGCGTGAGTTTGGTGACGGCGAAGGCCTCGGCGTAGCGCGCGTGGCATTCGATGCCGCGAATGCGGGCGAGGCCGAGGAAGGCCTCGCGGTCGTACCAGGGCCGGTGCCGCTGCGAGGGGTAGTGCTCCTGGAGCAGCGTGACCTTCTGTTCGGCGGTCTCCGGCGACAGCGGCTGGTACGCCGCCGGCCGGCCGAGGTCGCCGTCCCACTTGACGATCTCGTAGCCGAGCACGAGGTGGTCGCGGAAGGCCGTGGTCATCAGGCGCGCCAGGCCCCGGTGGTCCTGGTGCGCGTCGTCGGTGCGCGGGGCCAGGACGAGGTCCGGGTCGGCGCGCTCGCGCAGCTCCTCGACCGCGGCCTTGGCCTCCGGCCAGTACGCCGGGAAGCGGCCGTCCGGCATCTTGTCGACGGTCAGCCGCAGATCGGCGCCGGGGCAGAAGGCGGCGAGCGCGGCCCGCTCCTCCTGCTCCCGGTCGGTGCCGCCGCCGGACAGCACCAGCGCGTCGACCCGCAGGCCGGGCCGCGCCCGGCACAGGGCCAGCAGGGTGCCGCCGGCGCCGATGGCGATGTCGTCGCAGTGGGCGCCGACGGCGACGATCCGGTCGAGGGGACCGGCTCCGAGGCGGATCACCCGTGTACCCCCGCGGTGTCCTGTTCCCAGACGGCCCACGGGCGCTCGCCGCGCGCGTAGGCGGCGTCGAGGGCGGCACGCTCCTTCACCGTGTCGGTCGGCTTCCAGAAGCCGCGGTGGCGGTGGGCGACCAGGCGGCCCTCCTTGGCGAGCCGGCCGCAGCCGTCGGCGACCAGGTCGCCGTTCTCCGGGATGTGGTCGAAGACCTCCTGGCGGAGCACGAAGTAGCCGCCGTTCTCCCACAGCGGCATGTCGCTCACCGCGGTGATGCCGCCGACGAGTCCGTCCTCGGCGAGCTCCACGCAGTGGAAGGAGGACTGGGGCGGGACGACCATCATCGACGCGCCCGCGTCCCGCTCGGCGAACCGGTCGATCATCTCCGGCAGCGGGGCGTCGGTGAGCACGTCGGCGTAGTTGGCGAGGAACATCTCGTCGCCGTCGAGGTGGTGGCGGACCCGGCGCAGCCGCTCCCCGATCGGGGACTCGATGCCGGTCTGGGCGAAGGTGATGGTCCAGTCCGAGATGTCGGTGGACAGCAGCTCCGTCCTGCCGCCCCTGAGCACGAAGTCGTTGGACGTCGTCTCCTCGTAGTTGAGGAAGAAGTCCTTGATGTGGTGGGCGCCGTAGCCGAGGCACAGGATGAACTCCGTGTGCCCGAAGTGCGCGTAGTAGCGCATGACGTGCCAGATCAGCGGCCGGGGTCCGACCATCGCCATCGGCTTGGGCACGTCGTCGGTGGCGCCGCTGCGCATCCGCATGCCGTAACCGCCGCAGAAGAGAACGACCTTCATGCCGAGACCTCCTTCGAAGACGCACCCTCGACGATGCTCAGTTCCGGGACCGGGAAGACGAGCCGGCCGCCCCACTCGTGGACGAAGGAGAGCTGCTCGACGAGTTCGTCCCGCAGGTTCCACGGCAGGACGAGGACGTAGTCGGGCCGGTCGGCGGCGATCTGCTCGGGCGGCAGGATCGGGATGCGGGTGCCGGGGGTGTACCGGCCGTGCTTGTAGGGGTTGCGGTCGACCGTGTACGCGAGCAGGTCGGGCCGGATGCCGCAGTGGTTGAGCAGGGTGTTGCCCTTGCCGGGGGCGCCGTAGCCGACGACGCTCTCGCCGCGGTCGGCCGCGTCGATGAGGAACCGCAGCAGGTCGCGGCGGACCTTGGCGACCCGGGCGGAGAACTCGGTGTACCCGGAGAGCTCCTGGAGTCCGGCGGCCTTCTCGCGGGCCAGGACGTCGGTGACGCGCGGCGAGGGCTCGCCGGCCGCCTCGGCGGGACGCGCCCACAGCCGGACGGAGCCGCCGTGGGTGGGCAGCAGCTCGACGTCGACGAGGGTCAGTCCGCCGCTGGCCAGGGCCCGGATCGCGGACGCGACCGTGTAGTACTGGAAGTGCTCGTGGTAGATCGTGTCGTACTGGTTCTCCTCGATCAGGGTGAGCAGGTGCTGCACCTCGATGGAGACCCAGCCGTCGTCGGCGACGAGCGCGCGCAGCCCCTGGGTGAACCCGATGACGTCGGGTATGTGCGCGTACACGTTGTTCGCCACGACCAGGTTCGCCGGGCCGTGTTCGGCGCGGACGGCCGCCCCGGTCTCCGGGCTGAGGAACTCGGTGAGCGTGGGCACGCCCGCGTCCCTGGCCGCCGCGCCGACGTTCACCGACGGCTCGACGCCCAGGCAGCGGATGTCGCGGTCCACCACGTGCTTGAGGAGGTAGCCGTCGTTGCTCGCGACCTCGACGACGAAGGAGTCGGCGCCGAGCCCCGCCCGTTCCACGGCGTCGGCGACGAAGGTGCGCGCGTGCTCCACCCAGGAGGTGGAGAACGAGGAGAAGTACGCGTACTCCTTGAACGTCTCCTCGGGTGTGATGAGCGGTGGGATCTGCGCCAGCCAGCAGTCGGTGCAGACCCGCAGGTGCAACGGGTACGCCGGCTCCGGCTGGTCCAGTCGGTCAGCGGCGAGGAAGCTCTCGCACGGCGGTGTCGCCCCAAGGTCGACGACGCTCGCCATGGCTTCCGAGCCGCAGAGTCGGCATCGTGTCATGTACTTTCCCCATCCCCCCTGCTCGCGCGGGTGTCCCCGCCACGAGTCGGTGCTGCCCGCCCCGCGATCGCGGTGCGGTACTCCTCCATCAGGCGCTCCAGGCCGACGGCCGGGCTGAAGCCCCGCTCGTACCGGCCGCGGGCCGCCCGGCCCATCTCCTGGTTGCGGACCGGGTCGGCCGCGATCCGCTCCAGGCGGGAAGCGAGCGAGGCGGCGTCGCCCGGCCGGTGCAACAGCCCGGTGACGCCCTCCTCGACGAGTTCGACGAACGCCCCGTGGCCGGCGGCGACGACCGGCACGCCGGCCGCCATCGCCTCGACGGCGACCAGGCCGAACGCTTCGAGCCAGGTCGAGGGGGCCACCACGGCGACCGCACCCGCGGTCACCTTGCGGCACTCCGCCGTGTCCAGCAGGCCCGCGTGGCGCACGTCGTCGCGGCCCGCCGCCCAGGCGCCGACCTCGCGCTCCAGGGGCCCGGTGCCGGCGATCACGAGCGGCACGCCGAGGCCGCCCCGGGCCGCGAGCAGGTCCCACGCGGCCATCAGCAGGCGGATCCCCTTGGCCTCCGCGAGCCGGCCGAGGAAGAGCAGGTGCTCCCCCTCGCCGACGCGGCGGGCGCCGGGGTCGGGCACGAAGTTGTGCTTGACGGCCAGCCGGTCGGCCGGCATCCCCGCCGCCGCGAGCACGTCGCGCTGCGCCGCGGAGATGCACAGGAACCGCTCCACCCCGGACCACCAGCGGCGCCGGTTCACGGACAGGCTCACCGCGAGCGGCACGGTGGCGAGCCGGGAGCCGCGGTAGCAGCCGTGCCGGACGGCGGGCAGCGGGGTGCCGCCGACGCACTCGGTGCAGGCGGCGCCGTCCCGCTGGAGCGTGCCGGGCGGGCAGACCTGGGTGTAGTTGTGCAGCGTCGCGACGGCGGGCACGTCGGCGTCGGCGCAGGCCGCGAGGACCGCCGGCGACAGCAGCGGGAAGACGTTGTGGACGTGGACGATGTCCGGCCGCTCGGCGCGCAGCCGCGCCGCGAGTTCCGAGCGGACCGCGGGGTTCCACGGGACGAGCAGCGGCAGCGCGGCCTTGCCGAGCAGGGAGCGGCGGGCGATGTCGTCGCTGCGCCGCTCGAACACGTCGACCCGGTGGCCGGCCGCGCGCAGCAGCTCCACCTCCTGGTCGACGACCTTGTTCTCCCCGCTCGGCTGTGCCGAGGCATAGCGGTTGTGCACCACGAGGACGTGCATGCTCAGGTCACCTCCGGGCGTCGGGCCCAGCGCGGGATGTACGGACGGGACGAGGCGCGCGACTGCGGCGGCACCACGGGCGGCGGCGTCGGCGTCGGCCGGGTGCCGGGCCCGGCCAGCAGGGCCGCGGCCAGGCCGAGATGGAGCAGGTACGGGGAGGCGTCGCCGAGGCCGGCCTCGGTGTAGGACGCGATCGCGCAGTAGCTGATCAGGAAGATCGCGCAGGCCCGTTGCAGGGAGGGCGGCCGCAGCAGCGCGACCCCGGCCAGCACCAGGATGATCACGGCAACGATGGTGACGCCGATCATGCCCTGTTCGTTGTAGACGGCCAGCCAGCTGTTGTCGATGGGCAGTCCGCCGAAGGACTTGTCGCCCAGGCCCACGCCGAACAGCTCCTGGGAGACCGACCGCGGCTGGGCGAGCAGGGCGTCCCAGACCTTGGCGCGGCCGGTGAGGTTGGAGAAGTTCTCCTGGCTCTGCCCGCGCAGGAACCAGGCCTGGAGCGCGGAGGCGAAGCCCACGGCGAGGACCGTGGCGATCACCACCGTCCAGGTGAAGAACCGGCGGGCGGCGGCGCTGGTCAGCAGCAGCGAGCCGATCGCCAGGACCAGTCCGATGAGCAGGCCGAGGGTGGCCGTGCGGGTGTGGGTCAGCATGAGCAGGACGAGCGACGGCACGATGACGACCGTCGCGCTCCTGCGGTCGGTGCGCCGGCCCAGGAGCAGCAGCACGGTGAGGCCGATGATCACGGCGGCGTACTGGCCGATCTGCGGCGGGGTGAGCGGCCACAGGGCGCCGACGAGCCGTCCTCCGTAGATCTCGGGCATCGCCGCGCCGGGCGAGACGACCAGGCCCGCGGCGACCGTCCCGAGCACGGCGAAGTACACCCGGATGTGGTGCCGTACGAAGGTCAGGCCGCCGTCCCACCAGCGGGTGAGCAGCCACAGCGTGCCCACGAAGAGGGCGAGCCGGGTGCAGCGGAACAGCGCGCCGAACCCGGACTCCAGGTGGACGCTGGAGAGCACGCTCGGCACCAGCAGCAGGGTCAGCAGGAGCACGTACGCGCTGGGCCGGAACCGCAGCCGGAGGTTGACCGCGAGCGCGAGGGCGAACGCGGCGACCAGCGAGCCCATGGTGACCATCTGGATGAGCGAGCGGGGCAGCGGGATGATCGTCTTCGCGCCGGCGGAGCCGAGCGTGTTGAGGATCAGCAGCCCCCAGGCGACGCCGGCGAGCCGCGGCGGGCCCGCCGGGCGCGGCCCGGTGTCCCGCGCCGGGGTGTGGAGCGCCGCGGTCATCTCAACCACCCGCCCGCGGTTCGAGGGTGGAGCCCTTGTCCTGCCGGAAGCCCTG
Source organism: Streptomyces sp. NPDC088785 (assembly GCF_044750685.1). Taxonomy (NCBI): domain Bacteria; kingdom Bacillati; phylum Actinomycetota; class Actinomycetes; order Kitasatosporales; family Streptomycetaceae; genus Streptomyces; species Streptomyces sp. NPDC088785. The sequence continues at coordinate 123,681 of NZ_JBIVKH010000014.1, read as the reverse complement.
GCTCTTCCACTGCGAGAAATCGATGACCTTGCTCTGGTCCTGGACGACGAACTTCCAGGGTCCGCGGTAGACGTTGTCGTGCCAGCGGTTGTCCTGCTTGTGGGTGATCGCCTCGGCGACCTTCTCGCCCTGGTACGGCGACCAGTCGGGATAGGTGCCGTAGTTGGCGAGCACCGCCATGCGGTCGCACTTCTCGGTGCACTTGACGACGGACTTGTCGAGCACGAAGCGGTTGTCGTGGATGTCCACCCGCTGGGTCTTCCAGCGGCAGTCGCCGTACAGCGGTGCCTTGCCTATGCCCGGTTCGGCGCACCGCTTGGTCTTCTTCACCAGGAGGGTGCAGTCGCCGGAGGAGGTGTTGGCGGGGCTGTTGCAGAACCGGTCGGCGTTCTCCCAGAGGGTGATCCCGGACCAGTTGTCCTCCAGCAGGTTGCCGTAGATGTCGATCTTGTCGGTACGGGCCTTGATCCGTGGTTCGCCGCCGGACTCGGAGAGGTAGACGGTGGCGAACGGGAAGGTGTCACCGCTCCTGGCCGCCTTGCGGCCCTCGACCCAGTTGTTGTGCCGGATGGTGTTGTTCCGGATGACCGCGTTGTAGCTGGTCTCGTAGATCAGCGCGGCGCCGTCGTTGTCCTCCAGGACGTTCTTCTCGATGCGGAAGTCGTTGTTGTTGGTGTCGGCCCACAGGCCCGTGCCGCGGTTGTCGTGCACCCAGTTGCCGCGCACGTCGGCGCCGTCGACGGCCCAGAACTTGATGCCTCCGGTGCAGCCGCAGCCCTTGCGCTTGCGCTCCCAGTCGCCGGTGTTGTTGCCGACGATCTCGTTGCCCTCGACGACGAGGCCGGTGAGCCGGCCGCCGCCCTTGTACGCGTTCATGCCGTACTGGCCGTTGTCGCGCAGGCAGTTGGCGCGGACCTGCTGGCCGACGCCGGCCATCAGCGCGGCGCCGTCGTTGTTCTGGATCCTCGAGTGCTCGATCACCCAGCCGTCGCCCGAGTCGTGGTTGACCACGCCCTCGTCCGGCGGGGCCACGAACCGCTGCACCGTCAGGTGGCTGATGGTGACGTCGGTGGCGGTGCCGGTGAACGCGTACTGGTTCTTCTTGGCGCCGTCGAGCACCGCGCCGGGCGCCCCGAGGTAGCGGTCGCCCTTCTTGGGCACGATCTGGGCGTAGCGGTCGGGGTCGAGCCGGTGGGTGCCCGGGCGCAGCCAGAACGTGGTGTGCGCGGGACTGCTCTTGGTCTTCTCCGCGAGGTCGCCGACCTTCTTGGGGTCGATGGTGACCGCGCCGGCCGGTGCCTTCGCCGGTCCGGCCGGGGGCTCGGCGCACACCCGGGCCACGGGTGTCTTCGCCGGTGCGGCGGCCGACGGGGTGCTCTTCGGCTTGGCCCCGGCCTCCGACGTCGGCGTGCTGTCGCAGCCGGCCGTCGCCAGCAGGACCAGCGTCAGCGGTGCCACCGCGAACGCCCAGTGCCGTCTTTTGTGGTCCACGTGTGCCCCTAGCCGCGGAATCTGAGCACGGTCGTGAAGTCGGCGGCGCCGTCGGCGCTGCCGGTCCCGACCAGTGTGGTGGTGGGTTCCTTGCGTCCGAAGCCCGGCGAGTACCAGCCCAGCGGCGGATCACTCTCCCCGCGGTGCGCCCGCCAGGACAGCTGCCCGGGCAGGTCGAGCACGGCGGAGCGGCCCTCGCCCTCGTGGATCCAGGTGAGGACGGCGCGGCCGCCCACCAGGTCGGCGGCGACGGCCGGGCCCAGGTGGAAGGCGAGCCGGACGTCGCGGCGCGGCCCGCGGACCTCGTCGACCAGGCGCAGTTCCTCGGTCGCGGTGGTCAGCTCGACCCGGCGGCGGTGCACGGACGGCTGGTAGCCGTCGTGCTCGGCGCTCCACCGGGCCACGCCGTCGGCGGAGGTGTCGACGTCCAGGACACGGGTGCGCGCGTGCCGGGTCCACAGGAACGGGCCGCCGGACGCGGACTGGTCGGTGCCGTCCAGCTCCAGGGTGTTGTGGCCCAGGGTGGAGCGGAAGTACCGCCGCCACTCGGGCTCGCCGTGGTAGCAGAAGGTCCCGGGGTCGGCGAGCACGTCGACCCCGTCGTGCCGGACCTCGACGGACAGCGCGTCGGCGTGGGCGTGCGCGGCGATGGACAGGAAGCCGTGCGGGCCGCCGTCGCAGCGGACCCAGAGCTTCTCCGGGCCGCGCAGCACGGTCGTCCCGGCGTCGGCGAAGTGGGCGGGGCGGGTCCGCGGCCGGGTCACGGCCGGGGTCGCCCGGTGGATGAGGGCGGCCAGCAGCGGGGTGCGCACATCGGTGGCGGTCACCTCGGGCCACCAGTCGAGCCGGCCGAACGCGGCGTCGCCGGTGGCGAGCAGCGAGGCCCAGCGGTCGGTGCCCGCGCCGTCCACGATCAGGCCGTGGCCGTCGTCGGCGTCGCCCTGGCGCGGCGACCGGAGCCGGTTGTCGACGACGGCGGCGAGCGCGTCGGTCATCCGCAGCAGGACGATCCGCAGGGTCGCCGGGACCGGCCGGCCCGCGGCGTCGGCCTCGGCCAGCGCGGCCAGGCCGAGTTCGAGGACGAGCCCGTGGTATTCGGAGGCCAGCTCGCGGTTGAGGCCGGAGTGGAAGGTGTTGGCGCGCAGGTTCCTGTCGAGGGAGCGCAGCGCGTTCTCCCGCCAGCGGGGCGAGTCCGGGAACCAGTCGAAGGCGCAGGCCGACGCGTACTGGCCGGCGGTCTCGGCGATGACGTGGTTGTTGGCCGACGAGCCCCGGCTGGGGAACGCGGCCAGCCAGCGCTGGTGGTGCCAGATCTGGCCGACCGCCACCGGGTTGTCCTCGAACAGCGCGCCGGCGCCGGACCAGCCGTCGAGGAGCCGGCGCACCCACACCCAGGACAGCAGCCGGATGCCCAGCTCGATGCCGCTGATCCAGTGCACGCCGCGCAGCGGCGGGTTGGCCGCCCACCACGAGCGCAGGTGGTCGGCGGCGCGCTCGGCGTACCGCTCGTCGCCGGTGACCGCGTAGGCGGCGGCGAGCCGGGTGAGGTGCTGGTGCCGGGAGGGCTCCCAGATCTGCTTGATGTCGCCGACCGTGTCCTCGTCGCGGTACGGCACGTCGAAGGCGTAGCCGGCCGAGGCGCGGCGGCCGGTCTTCGGGTCGCGCGACCAGTCGGGGTCGGTCAGGTCGTCGCGGGCCACGCCGAAGTACTCGGCGTGCCCGTCCAGCAGCCGGTCCGCGTCGGCGACGAGCCGCTTGGCGGCGTCCGGCGGGATCGCGGCGATCGTCCCGGCGGGCAGGACGGCCGTGAACCGGGCGCCGGTCACGGCCGGTGCCGCCGGCCGCGCCGTCCGCCACCGGCGGCGGCGGGCCGCGTCGCCGGCCCGGCCGGCGATCTCCTGCGGTCCCATCCGGGACAGGCGCCGCAGGTACCAGCCCGCGCTCATGGTCATCGGGACCCCGCCAACGTCACGGGCGCGCCACTGGCCAGGCCGGTCCGGACGGCGAGGGTGGCCGCGGTGGTGGCGACCAGCGACTCCAGCGGCACCGGCATCGGGCCGCCGGTGCGTACGGCCCTGATGAACGCGGCGAGTTCGGCGTTCTGTCCCTTGTCGCGGGTCTTGGGCAGGCGCGAGCTGACCCAGCGCTTGCGGCCGTAGACGGAGGCGCGGACGAAGTCGTCGAAGCGGAGCACCTTGCCGTCCGCGACCAGGTCGAGCGTCTCCTTGGGGTAGCCGGGGGCGCCGGTGGTGACGTAGCTGATGGTGGCGGTGGAGCCGTCCGGGTAGCCCACGACGACCTGGAGGTCCTCGTTCCCCGCGGGGGCGGTCGCGTAGACCGAGACCGGGTCGGAGTCGAGCAGCCAGCTCGCCGTGTCGATGAAGTGGCCGCCCTCACCGGCGAAGCGCGAGCCCTCGGTGCCCTGCTGGAGGTACCAGCTGCCCTGCTGGAGCCGTCCGGCGTTCACCAGGTAGCGCAGGCTGGCCGGTCCGGTGCGGACGCCGAACCGGCCCTTGGCCTCGTGCAGCAGCGGGGCGAAGCGCCGGTTGAAGCCCACCTGGAGCCGGTCGTTGCCGGACTCCTCGACCGCGGCGAGGACATCGGCCAGTTCGTCCTCGGTGAGCGCCAGGGGCTTCTCCACGAACACGGACTTGCCCGCGAGGAGGGCCTGCCGGGTCAGTTCGGCGTGCGAGCTGTGCCGGGTGACGACGAAGACCGCGTCGATCGACGTGTCGCCGAGGACGGCGTCGAGGTCGGTGGTCGCCTCGGCGAAGCCGAACTTGCGCTGGGCGTTGGCCGCCGACAGCGCGGTCGTGGTGACGACGGTGGCCAGTTCGACGCCGTCGCGCTCGCTCAGGTGGGGCAGCAGCATCGAGGTCGCGTAGTTGCCCGCGCCGACGAAGGCGACCCGCACCGGGGACGGGACGGCCCGTGCGGTCCGGGGCCGCGCGCTCACGGCGGGCACGGCCACCCGCGGTGCGGGGATCTCCGCCGGGGACTCCGCGGGCTGGTCGGCGTAGCGGAACAGGACGGCCACGGCCTTCAGTTCGCCGTCCTTCAGGCGCTGGTAGGTGTCCACCGCGTCGTCGAAGTCGGCGACGTGGGAGATCAGCGGCTCCACGTCGACCCGGCCGCGCGCGACGAGGTCGAGGAAGCAGGCGAGGTTGCGGCGCTCGGTCCAGCGCACGTACCCGATCGGGTAGTCGCGGCCCTCCAGCTCGTACTCCGGGTCGTAGCGCCCGGGGCCGTAGCTGCGCGAGAAGCGGACGTCGAGCTCCTTCTCGTAGTACGCGTTCCAGGGCAGGTCGAGGCGGCACTTGCCGATGTCGACGACGCGGCCGCGGTCGCGGCAGAGCCGGGCCGCCAGCTCGACGGGCTGGTTGCTGGCGCCGCCCGCGGCCAGGTACACCTGGTCCACGCCGTATCCGCCGGTGAGCTCGGCGACGGCGCTCTCCACGGCGGCGGACGCGGGGTCGCCGGTGGCGGCGGCGCCCAGGCTCTCGGCGAGGGCGCAGCGGCTCGGGTCGGGGTCGACGCCGACGACGCGGACGCCCGCGGCGGTGAGCAGCTGCGCCACCAGCTGGCCGATCAGGCCGAGCCCGATGACCAGGGCGGACTCGCCGAGCTGCGGCTCGCCCTGGCGGACGCCCTGGAGCGCGATGGAGCCGACGGTGCCGAAGGCCGCGTGCCGGGGCGCGAGGCCGTCGGGGACCGGGCTGTAGAGGTTCTTCGGCACCCAGTTCAGCTCGGCGTGCAGCGCGTGCTCGTTGCCCGCGCAGGCCACGAGGTCGCCGACCTTGACGTCGTCGACGCCCGCGCCGACCTGCTCGACGATCCCGCACAGCGAGTAGCCGAGCGGTGTGTAGGAGTCCAGCTTGCCCATCACCTTGCGATAGGTGGCGGGCACCCCGTTGGTGGCCACGCTCTGCATGACCTTGGCCACCTGGTCGGGGCGGGAGCGCGCCTTGCCCAGCATCGACATGCCGGCCTCGGACACCTTCATCAGCTCGGTCCCGGTGGAGATCAGCGAGTAGGCGCTGCGGACCAGCACCCCACCCGGCTTGCATCCCGGTACCGGCACGTCGAGCACCGCCAGCTCGCCGCTCTTGTAGTTCTGTACGACCTGCTTCACCCGAACTCCTCTATTTCCTAAGCCGTCAACCGAGTGCTCTGGCCGGACCCGGAGGTCGCGTCGCGGTACCAGTACTCGAGAGTCAGTACGTGCCACAGATGCTTGGAGTAGTCCTGCTGTCCTGCGGCGTCCGCGGCGACGAGGCGGCGCAGCGCGTCGCGGCGCAGGAAACCGGAGCGGACCAGCTCTCCGTCGTTGATCACCTCGCGCACCAGGGGTGCCAGGTCCCGGCTCATCCAGGCCCGCAGCGGGGCGCTGAACAGGCCCTTGGGCCGGTAGACGATCTCCCGGGGCAGGATCGAGGTGGCCGCCTCCTTGAGGACGGCCTTGCCCTGCTTGCCGGCGATCTTGCGGTCGCCGGGCAGGGCGAACGCGGCCTTCACCACCTCGACGTCCACGTAGGGCACCCGTACCTCGGTCGACGCGGCCATGCTGGAGCGGTCGGTGTAGGCGAGGTTGAGGCCCGGCAGGAACATCCGGGCGTCGGTCAGGCACATGCGGTTGACGAAGTCGTCGAGGGTGTTGTCCTGGTAGGTGTCCGCGTGTTCGGTGAGCACGTCGTCGACCGTCCCGGCCAGGTCGGGGTCGAGCAGGTCGAGCAGCTCCTGCTGGTCGTACATGGTGTAGCTGCGGCGGAACGCGGTCTCCTCCGGCAGGTCGGCGAAGGACAGGAACCGCTTCGCGAAGCGCACCGAGCGCAGTCCCCGGCGCGAGGTGGCGACCGGGAGCCGGCCGACGGCCGCGGACACGCCGCGCCGCAGCGGGCGGGGCACGCGCTGGTAGCGCAGCGCGAGGGTGTTGGCGAGGTGCTTGCGGTATCCGGCGAACAGTTCGTCCGCGCCCATGCCCGACAGCATCACCTTGACCCCGGCCTCCCGGGCGGCCGAGCAGATCAGGAAGGTGTTGATGGCGGCCGGGTCGCCGATCGGCTCGTCCAGGTGGTACGTCATCCTGGGCAGCAGGTCGAGCACGTCGGGCGCGATCTCGATCTCGTGGAGGTCGACGCCGTACCGCTCGGCCACCTGCCGGGCGTAGCGCAGGTCGTCGGGCATCGCCTCGAACTTGGCGTCCTCGGCACGGAATCCGATGGTGTAGGCGGAGATCCCGGGCCGGTACCGGGCGGCCAGCGCGGTGAGGTAGCTGGAGTCGAGGCCGCCGGAGAGGAAGGTCGCCACCGGCACGTCGGCGAGCAGGTGGCGCCGGGTGGACTCCTCGACGATGGCCGCCAGGTCGGGCAGTTCGCCGCTGCGGGCCCGGTCCTGGCCCTCGGCGGCGACGTCCTTCAGGCTCCAGTAGGTGCCGCGCTCGATCCGGCCGTCCGGGCGCGCGCGCAGCCAGCTGCCCGGCGGCAGCTTCTCCGCCTCGCGGAACGCGCAGCGGGAGTCCGGCACCCAGTAGTAGAGGAGCGAGGCGACCATCGCGCCGTGGTCGACGTCGAGCCGGCCGCCGGTCGCGGCGGCGAGTGCCTTCAGCTCGGAGGCGAAGACCAGCCCGGTGCCGCGGCGCAGCAGGAACAGCGGCTTGATGCCCAACTGGTCGCGGGCGAGGACCAGTTCGCCGGTGCGCTCGTCGAAGATGCCGAACGCGAACATGCCGCGCAGCCGGGGCAGGCAGTCGGTGCCCCAGCACCGCCAGGCCTCCAGGACCACCTCGGTGTCGGAGGTGCCGCGGAAGCGGACGCCCTTGGACTCCAGTTCGGCGCGCAGCTCCGGCGCGTTGTACAGCTCGCCGTTGTACGTGAGGGCGAGGCCGTCGGAGACCATCGGCTGGGCGCCGGTCTCGGACAGGTCGATGATGGAGAGCCGCCGGTGTCCGAGCTGTACCTCGCCGTCGGCGACGGGGTGGCCGTAGCGGCCGGCTCCGTCGGGGCCGCGGTGGGCGAGGATGTCGGTGAGCCGGTCGGTGACGATCTTGCCGTCCGGCCAGCGGTAGGTGCCTGCGATGCCACACATGGTTACCGCGCCTCCTGGTCGTTGTCCGCGCCGTGTGCGGCCCACATCGGCTGCCGCTCCGCGCGTCGCGCGGTCCCGCCCGGGCGGGCCTGTCGTTCGCTGCGTCCGCGCAGCGCGGTGTGCAGCCCGTCCCACAGCGTGCCGTCGGTGCGGTCCCGCGGATCGGGGTCGGTCAGGACCACCCCGATGACGGGTATGCGCTGGTCGGCGAGTTGCCGGGCCACGGTGTGCAGCCAGGCGGCGCTGCCGTGTCCGGCGCGCACCACGAGCACGGTCTGGGTGCCGAGGTACTGGAGGTCGGTCCAGGCGGTGCCGGGTGCCACGGAGCCGACGCCGAGGCGCAGGCCCTGCTGCGGTTCGGCCGCGGCCCGCTCGCCGCCGATCACGGCCGGGTCGCCCGGCTTCGGGCGGTGGCCGGAGAGCTGGGAGCCGGGCAGTCCGTCGATGACGGCGACGGGTCCCTCGGCCGAGAGCTGCCTGCCGATGTCGAGGGCTAGGCCGCCTGCGGTGCGGGCCGCGCCCAGTTCGAGCAGGGACACCGCCTCCGCGGAGCCGCGCACCGTGCGGGCGAGACTCGTGGTGAGCCGTTCGCGGGCCACGCGGGCCCGGCGGCGCCGCCACGGGAGGACGGACCTGCGGGGCAGGTCGGTGATGACCGAGGCGCCGAGGTGGGCGGCGATGTCCCGGCGGAGCACCGGGCGGTCCTTGACCACGACGCCGACCGCGGCGAGGGCGATGCCGACCACGAGGCCGAGGACGAGGCCGATCACGGCGTTCGTGGCGGCGGCCTTGGGCATCGAGTACGGCACCGCGCGGGCGTCGTCGACGATCTGGGTGCCGGCGACGACCTGGGGCGTCCCGGTGCGCGCGTCCGCGGCCCGCTCGTCGAAGTCGGCGATCCGCGAGTTGAGTTCGGCGCGGCGGGCGAAGAGCGACTCCAGGCTCGCCGACGCCTGCGGGTCGGTGTCCGGCGAGCGGTTGCCGATCTCCTTGTTGACCTCGACGAGTTCGGTGCGCATCCGGTCGCGCTGTTCGAGCAGGGCGTCCGACTCGGCCTTGGCGGTCGCCCGCATCCGGCGGACGTGGTCGGCGACGAAGGCGTCGGCCAGCGCCTTGGCCCGCTCGACCGCCTGGGCGTCGGTGTCGCCCTTGACGTCGATCTGCATCAGGTTGTTGGTCAGGCCGGTGCCCTGGTAGTCCCGCAGGAAGTCCTCGGGCTTCTCCGGGGAGTTCAGGGAGCGCAGGGCCAGTGCGGCGATGCGGGTGGTGCCGAGGACCTGGACGTCGGTGCGTATCAGGGTGCCGGAGTCGTTGGGCTGGTCGTCGGCGTGGGCGACCAGCACCTTGGTGACCGCGCTGGGCGGCGGCGGCAGCACGATCGCGATGGCGGCGCCGGCCAGCAGCCCGAGCAGGGCCAGGGCGGACCAGAGGCGGCGGCGCCTGCGCACCGACACCACCAGTCCCTGGAGATCGATGAGCGGTGTGCTCGCAGACGACTCCGAAGTCGTGCTCGTCGTCACGCTGAGCCTCCCGTGGCGTGGCTGTGGACCGCCGGTGCCGGAGCGGCGTGGTGCGGAGGGTGGGCGGCGGACCGCCCGGGGCCGGCCAGGACCGGTTCGGCGATGACGAGGCCGACGATCTCGTGTCCGCCGTCCGCGCACGCCCGGGCGATGCCGGAGAGTTCGGCGGCGGTCCAGGTGCCGGCGCTGACCACGATCAGGGCGCCGGACTCGCTCGCGCGGTCCGGGACCATCGGCCGGTCCACGGACACCGGTGCCACGGTCAGCAGGGGGTGTCCCCCGCCCAGGGCGCCGGCGGCCGGGTCGGCCGTGGCCTCGGCGACGAGCTGGCCGGCCGCGTCCTGGGCGATCGCGTCGCCGTCGGGGACGACCGCGAGGAGCCGCGGGGACATCCCGGAGCGGTCGCGCAGCCGGGCGCACACCCGCCGGTAGCGGATGCGTCTGCCGGCCTCGTCGCCCGACCGCTGCGGGGCCGGGGTGTCCCACCGGACGTCGGTGCCGAGGAACCGGCCGATCCTGGCGCGGGTGCCGTCGTCCTGCGGCCGGTGCGCGTGCCGGTCGTCGGGGACGTCGACGGTGCCGATGAGGTCGGCGCCCAGTGCGGTGGCGATCTCCCGGTCGGTGCGCGGGCGCCGGTTCATCCGGGCGGCGGCGAGGTGGCCGATCACCGCGGCGAGGAGGAACACCAGGGCTCCGGCGCCGATGAGCTGGGCCCGGGTGGGGGCCGCCTCGCCGACGGGCCGGGCCGACGGGCCCATGACGACCATGCCGGTGGTGTTGCTGGTGGGGTCGGCCTGGTCCAGCTTCGTCATGGCCTCCTCCAGCGAGGTGCGCAGCTTCTCCAGGGAGGTGCGGGCCTCGACGCCCTCCACGGTCTGCCCGGGGTCGGCGGCCCTGGCCAGCTCGGTGATCCGGCGGTTGGCCGCTTCGACCTGCTTGCGCAGGGCGAGCCGCAGGGTGGCCGCCTCGGTGTCGGCGCTGCCGCCCGCGATCTGCTTGGCGAACACGACGAACTGCTCCGCCGTCCGGTCGGCGAGCTGCTGGGCGTGCTTGGGCGTGTCGGCCGTGCCGGAGATCTTGATGATGTTGCCGTCGGCCGCCTTGGCGACGACCCGGTCCTGGAGGTCGGTGCCGGTGACGTCGGACCAGTGCAGCTTGTCGGCCGCGAGGTCGAGCACCGTCGAACTGGTGGCGATGTCCACCTGGGTGAGCAGTTCACGCTCCTCCCACTGCCCGGGCAGCAGGACCGAAGCGGTGGTCGTGTAGCGCGGCGGGAACACCAGCGAGGTGCCGTAGCCGACGAGCGCGCCCAGCACGGCGAGGGCGGCGAGCAGCCGCCACCGCCGTCGGAGCATCCGTCCGATGGTGGCCAGACGGATCGTGTCCTCGTTCAACGACGCTGCCTCTTCCTTGTCCGTCGCGTCGTACCGGCCGCGACCGGTGGGCGCCCGCCACTGGCCGCGGTGTAGGCGGCGAGCAGCGCTGTCTGCGAGTTCCGCCACGACAGCGGCCCGCTGACCCGTTCCTGTCCGATCCGGCCCATCAGGGCGCGTCGCTCCGGGTCGTCGAGGAGCACGGTGATGAGCTTGGCGAACTCGGCCTCGTCGTTGGCCGGCGCGTAGACGGCGGCGTCCCCGGCGGAGACGCGTGCCTCCCGCAGTTCGAACGAGACGAGCGGCCGGCCCATCGCCATGTACTCCAGGACCTTGTTCATGGTCGACACGTCGTTGAGCGGGTTGCGGGGGTCGGGCGAGAGGCAGACGTCCGCCGTGGACAGGTAGCGCACGAGGTCGGCGTCCGGGATGCGGCCGGTGAACTGGACCTGGTCGTCGAGTCCGAGCGTGCGGGCCAGCTCGACCATCGCGTCGAAGGCGTCGCCGGAGCCGACGAACACCGCGTGCCAGTCGGTCCGTCCGAACTCGTCGCGCAGCTTCGCGAGGGCCCGCAGCGCGTAGTCGACGCCGTCCTGGGGGCCCATCACGCCGAGATAGCACAGCAGATGGGGCTTGCCGCGCTTCAACTCGGTTTCGGCGGGCACGGGTTGGAAGCGCTCGATCGCGGGCGCGCTGCGCACCACGAAGACGTCCTCGGGCCGTTTGCCGCCGCGGCGCACCGCGACGTCCCGGTAGCTCTCGTTCGTGGCGATCACGATGTCCGCGGCCCGGTAGGTGCGCCGCTCCAGCGCGCACACGGCGCGGTAGAGCAGGTCCTTGCCGCGGCCGAAGCGGGACAGGTACAGCTCGGGCACCAGGTCGTGCTGGTCGAAGACGAACCGCGCGCCGCGCCGCTTCAGCCACAGGGCGGGCAGGAAGAGCAGGTCGGGCGGGTTGCAGGCGTGCACCACGTCGACCGGGCCGACCGCGCGGGCCAGCCGGACCGTGTGCCACAGCGCGGACCCGTACTCGCGCAGGTAGCCGGCCGGGCCGCCGGTGGCGGCGCGCAGCGGGTAGCGGTGGATCCGCACCCCGTCGATCACCGCCTCCGGCTCCGTGTCCCGCTTCTCGCCGCGGGGGCAGATGACCTCCACCTGCCAGCCCGCGTCGCGCAGCGTCGTGCATTCCTGCCACACCCGCCGGTCGAACGGCACCGACAGGTTCTCCACCAGGATCAGCGCGCGCCGGCCATCGCCGTCGCCGCCCGTCGCGCTACCAGACAAGGCCCGTGTATCCCGGTTCGGTCCGGCGCGCGTCGGCGTCGGGCAGGTGGACGAGGTCGATGATGTCGGGTCCGCCGCCGTGGGGCAGGGCCGCGAGCACGGCCTCGTCCTTGGTGCCGACCAGGCACACCTCCGCGTGGTCGAGCACCTGGTCGACGGAGTCGGCGAGCAGTTGCGCGAGGTGCGGCAGCCGGTTCTCGATGTACTCGCGGTTGGCGCCGAGCAGCCGGGACATGCTGACGTTCGCGTCGTAGATGCGCAGGTCGTAGCCCTTGCCGAAGAGCCGCTCGGCCAGCTCGACGAGCGGGCTCTCGCGCAGGTCGTCGGTGCCGGGCTTGAAGGACAGGCCGAACAGGCCGACCCGGCGCTTGCCGCTGCGCTCGACCAGGTCGACCGCGCGCTGGAGGTGGTCGGCGTTGGACGACAGCACGTGCGACAGGATCGGCACCGAGACGTCGGCGCGCTGGGCCGCGTGGACCAGGCTGCGCAGGTCCTTGGGCAGGCAGGAGCCGCCGAAGGCGAAGCCGGGGCGCAGATAGGCGGGGCTGATGTTGAGCTTGCGGTCGGCGAGGAAGACGTCCATCACCTGGTGCGAGTCCACGCCGAGTGCCTGGCAGACCGCGCCCAGCTCGTTGGCGAAGCCGATCTTGAGGCCGTGGAAGGAGTTGTCGGCGTACTTGATCGCCTCGGCCGTCGGCACCGGCACCCGGAACACCTCGCCGGGCAGGCCCTCGTAGAGCGCGAGGACGGCGTCGCCGCTGGCCGGGTCCAGTTCGCCGATGACGGTCTTGGGCGGGTCGAAGAAGTCCCGCACGCTGGTGCCCTCGCGCAGGAACTCGGGGTTGACCGCGACGCCGAGCTCCACGCCGGCGGTGCCGCCGACGGCCTTCTCCAGGATGGGCACCAGGAGGTTGAGGCAGGTGCCGGGGAGCATGGTGCTGCGGAAGACGACGGTGTGCCGTCCGCCGCGCTCGGCCAGCGCGGTGCCGATCTCCTCGGTGACCCGCTCCAGATAGGTGGTGCACAGGCTGCCGTTGGGCTCGGACGGCGTGCCGACGCAGATCAGCGACACCTCGGTGTCGGCTATCGCCTCCCGGACGTCGCGGGTGGCGCGCAGGGCTCCGGTCCGCACGACGTCGGCGATCAGCTCGCCGATCCGCTCCTCGACCACCGGCGCCTTGCCGTCGTTGACCAGGTCGACCTTCACCTGGTTGACGTCGACCCCGATGACCTCGTGTCCCATGCTGGCCAGGCACGCGGCGGACACGCAGCCCACGTAGCCGAGGCCGAAAACGCTGACTCTCATGACCCGTTACTCCCCCCAGGCAGGCCCTTGTGGCCTGCGGTCCGCGCGCCGCCGGTACGGCGGTCCCCACGCATCAGTACGCCCCCTGTCCATGGATCACCGCGCGCAGCGTCTTCCACAAGATCACTGTGTCCAGGGCGAGTGACCAGTCCTCCACGTACCGCAGGTCGAGGCGGACGGCCTCCTCCCACGGCAGGTCGCTGCGTCCGCTGATCTGCCACAGTCCGGTGAGCCCCGGCTTGACCAGCAGCCGGCGCCTTATGTCCGGGCCGTAGGCGGCGGACTCCTCCGGCAGCGGAGGCCGCGGGCCGACGAGCGACATCGACCCGGTGAGTACGTTGAACAGCTGCGGCAGCTCGTCGATCGAGTACCGGCGCAGCACGGTTCCGACGCGGGTCACCCGCGGGTCCCGGCGCATCTTGAACAGCAGTCCCGCGCCCTCGTCGCGCTCGGCCAGTTCGGCGCGGGCCGCGTGGGCCCCGGCGACCATGGTGCGGAACTTGAGAATGGTGAACTCGCGCCCGTCCTTGCCGACGCGGCGCTGGCGGTAGAAGACGCCGCCGCGGCTGTCCGCGAGCACGAGGATGCCGACGACCGTCATCAGGGGTGCGAACAGCACCAGCAGCAGGGCGGCGCCGAGCCGGTCGACGAACGCCTTGATGGCCCGGCGGGCGCCGGTGAAGGTCGGCAGGCTCACCCGCAGCAGCGGGATGCCGAGCACCGCGTCGACGTGCAGGCGCGGTCCGGCGACCTCCATCAGCACGGGGGCCACGACCATCTCGGCGTCGCTGCCCTCCAGGTTCCAGGCGAGCCGCTGGAGCCGGTCGGGTGTCCAGTGCGGGTCCGGTGTGACGGCGATGACCCGGTAGCCGTCGCGCTGTACGTGGGCGGCGAGGTCGGAGAGCCGGCCGACGACGGGCACCCCGTCCAGGTGGTCGCCCTCCGGCCCGAGCCCGTCCGTCGTGCACACGGCCTCGATCCGCCAGCCGAGGTGCGGGAACTTGCGGGTCCGCGTGATCAGGTCGTGCACCGTGGCCGGGCTCCCGGCGGCGAGCACCGGCCTGAGGCACTGTCCGTCCTTGCGCTGCTTGTGCAGCCAGAGCCGGAGCAGGTACCGCTCGGTCATGGTGACGATCCCGATGGCGGGTATCGCGACGAAGATCCAGAGTTTGATGTTCCGCGAGGTGAGCGCTATGCCGCCGAGCGCGAGCACGACGGTCGCGGTGAAGAGTGAACGTCCCAGGCGACGGAACTCCTCGGCGCCCTGGCCGAGCACGGCCGGAGCCCAGGCGCGGCTCACCGTGAGGGCGGCCAGCACCAGCAGTTCGGTGCCGAAGGCCAGGATCCCCCACTTCTCGTGCCAGTTGGCCGCGTCGCGTGCCCCGAAGAAGTTGCCGATGCCGGCGACCACCAGAGCGGTGGCCACCATGTCACTCGTGATGACGGAGCGGCGGTACCGCTGCTCCCAGTCGTTTGCCGGCTGGCTGATCGCCTCATCCGTCAGACGCCCACGCGCCGACGAAAAAGAGCCGACTAATCCCCCCTGCCGCACAGAAACCCCCCGGTCCCCAGTGGTGGTGCTTGGTCGGTGACTCAATTCCCCCAGGAGGCCCCCGCCTCCCGCACCGCGCCGCTCTCCCGCCGGAAGGCCCCCGCCTTCCGTACCCGGCCCCACGGCCGCCGGCAGCGCTGCTCGGGTCCATCACGACGGCCATCGGCATGCTTGCCACGTGCAACCCGCGACAGCCTGCGAGAACCCGTCGACACTCCGGACGCTCCCCTCGTCCGAAGCCCGTCTTGGACCCCACTCCTCGATCACTCCCCGGGCGGGACCGGAGGGGGATCCGCCGATCAGCCGGAACTGCTGATCAATAGATCGCCATTTGTCGCCTCGTGTCCCACCATGTGAAGCACGGTCAATCTAGACCATGGGGACCCCTCTGAAGAGGGGGATGTGTGGAATTTGTGGTTGATATTTGCGGTGGGCTCAACCGATCGATGTTCACGTGCGTCCACCACGAGGGCCGGACACACGGTGTGACCTGTGCTGACGTGGCGTGTCCGGAGAGCCGGACGGCGGTGGCCGCACCCCCGGGATCAGGCCCTTCGTAGAGAAAGTCGTCTTGATTCGATCAGTGGCGGAGCGCTCCGCGAGGAGCCGGGCCGTCCCGTACGGTCGTCGCCACGGACATCGGCGTCGAAGGACACCGGCGGGCGACGCCCCGCCGCCGAGGATCGGAGCCCGGGATGAAGGCCGCCCGCTTCAGTGCGTTCGGGGACCCCGACGTCCTCGGCATCGTCGACCTGCCCGATCCGCGTCCTGGCCCCGGCCAGGTGCGGATCGCGGTGCGCGCGGCCGGGGTCGGCGCCGGCGACTGGCGGAAGCGGCGCGGTCTGCTGGACCAGGAACTGCCGCAGACGCTGGGCCACGAGGCGGCGGGTGTCGTCGACGAGGTGGGCGAGGGCGTCACGGACGTCGCCGTCGGCGACCGGGTCTTCGGCTTCGTCCCGGACGGGGCGGCGCAGGCCGAGCTCGCGGTCCTCGCCCCCTACGCGCCGATCCCGCCGTCGCTCGGCTTCGCCGGCGCCGCCGCACTGCCCGGCGCGATCGAGACGGCGATGCGCGCACTCGACCGGCTC
Organism: Streptomyces sp. NPDC088785; assembly: GCF_044750685.1. Taxonomy (NCBI): domain Bacteria; kingdom Bacillati; phylum Actinomycetota; class Actinomycetes; order Kitasatosporales; family Streptomycetaceae; genus Streptomyces; species Streptomyces sp. NPDC088785. Next base: position 107,984 of record NZ_JBIVKH010000014.1, on the reverse strand, counting down.
GGCGTCGCGCGCGGCGACACGGTGCTCGTCAACGGCGCCTCCGGGAGCGTCGGCAGCGCGGCCGTGCAGTTCGCCGTGGCGCGCGGGGCGCGGGTGATCGGCACGGCCTCCGCGGCGAACCACGCCGCGCTGCGCGCCCTCGGCGCCGAGCCCGTGGCCTACGGCGACGGGTTCGTCGAGCGGGTGCGGCAGGCGGCGCCCGACGGTGTCGACCTGGCGCTCGACGTCGCCGGGAGCGGGGTGCTGGCGGAGCTCGTCGCTCTCGCGGGCGGCGCGGAGAACGTCCTGACCGTCGCCGACGTCACCGGGGCGCGGGAGCACGGGGTGCGGTTCAGCCGGGGCGAGGACGGCCGTGCGGTCCATGTCCTCGCCGGGATCGGCCCGCTGATCGAATCCGGCGGTTTCGCGCCTCCGTCGGTGACCACCTTCCCGCTCGCCGCCGTCGCGCAGGCGCACCGGGCCGGCGAGAGCGGCCGGGTGCGCGGGAAGCTCGTCCTGCTGGTCGGCTGACCGCACGCGGGCGGGGCCCGGAGGGACGCTTCCCTCCGGGCCCCGCGGGCTGTCCTGGTCGGCTCAGGCGACGACCGGCTCCCGGGTGTCGCGGCCCTCCGGCTCCGCCTCGTCGGAGGCGTCGGCCGGGAGCTGCGAGAGCGGGCCGCGCGTGTACTGGGCGGCGACCAGCTCCGAGGCCTCCTCGGCGGTGGAGACCGACGGCGGCGAGCCGGCCAGCGGCTGGCGGGCCGTCTCCTTCATGAACAGGACGGCGACGGCGCCGACGACGGCCGCGAACATGATGTAGAACGCCGGCATGAGGTTGTTGCCGGTGGCGCTGGTCAGGCCCTCCATCACCAGCGGCGTGGTGCCGCCGAAGAGGGAACCGGCGACGTTGAAGGAGATCGCGAGCGCCGAGTAGCGCACCTCCGTCGGGAAGAGCGCCGGCAGCACGGCCGACATCGTCGCGAGGAACGTCAGCAGGCACAGTCCGAGCAGCAGCAGCCCGGCGTAGATCGCCAGGTGGCCGCCGGCGCGCAGCAGCAGGAACGCGGGCACGGTCAGGACGACGAAGCCGAGCATGCCGGTCAGCAGGACGGGCTTGCGGCCGACCCGGTCGGACAGCGCGCCGAGCGGGTGGACCAGGCACATCAGGACGACCATGACGACGACGAGGGCGACCAGGCCGGCGGTGGAGCCGTACTTCAGCTCGTCGGTGAGGTAGGTCGGCATGTACGACAGCAGGCCGTAGTCGGCGATGTCGTAGGCGGCGACGAGCACCATGCACAGCATCAGCGCGCGCCAGTGGTCCCGGAAGAACGGGCCGAACCGGAATTTCGGGCGCTCGGCGCCGCGCTCCTGCTCGCGCTCCAGCTCCTGGTAGGCCGGGGTGTCCTCCAGCTTGAGCCGCATGTACATGCCGATGAGGCCGAGCGGTCCGGCGACCAGGAACGGCACCCGCCAGCCCCAGGAGAGCATGGCGCCGTCGTCCAGGGAGGTGGTCAGGACGGTGACCAGACCGGCCGCGCCGACGTACCCGGCGAGCGTGCCGAACTCCAGGTAGCTGCCGAAGAAGCCGCGCCGCTTGTCCGGCGCGTACTCGGCGATGAAGGTGGCCGCGCCGCCGTACTCGCCGCCGGTGGAGAAGCCCTGGATGACGCGGAAGAGCAGCAGCAGGACCGGCGCCCAGATGCCGATCGTCGCGTAGGAGGGGACCAGGCCGATGCCGAAGGTGCCGAGCGCCATCATGATCATGGTGAGGGACAGGACCTTCTTGCGGCCGATCCGGTCACCGAGCGGGCCGAAGACGAATCCGCCGATCGGACGCAGCAGGAAGGCGGCGGCGAACGCGCCGAACGAGGCGAGGGTCTGGGCCGTCGGGTTGCCCGACGGGAAGAACACCTTGCCCAGGGTGACGGCCATGTAGGAGTAGATGCCGAAGTCGAACCACTCCATGGCGTTGCCGAGCATCGCGGCCTTCACCGCGCGCCGTACCGCCGACTCCTCGGTCACGGTGATGTCGCTGCGCCGCAGCTTGGGGCTGCGCCGTCGCTCGATCACCCGGAACAGGCCGCGGTGGCGGCGTACCGCCTCCGGGTTCCACTCGGGCTCGCCCTCACTTGCCGCCTGCGTCGTCTCCGCGCTCACTGACGGTTTTCCTTCCTCCGGCTTCCCTCCGGACGGGGCACGGAACGGTCGTCCGCTGCGCGCCGCCTCCGGGCGGGAAGGCAAACTCCTTCAGGCCACCCCCCTGCCCCCCGATCACCCGTCCATGCAGGTCGACCTCGCGCGGCGGCCGCGACGAGGGTCACACCGGCCGCCCGGCCCGTTTCCGGTCCGCGTCACGGAGGTGCAGGTCAGCGGCTTCGTATCCGACATGACAACGGTCACCGGTGCAGCCTTTGCCGATGGTCGCGGCATGCGTTTGACTGCCTTGGAGGCAACCGTCGACGGGGGAGGACGCGCACATGAGCCGGCACGACCACGGACCGACTCCGGGGCGGACCGAAGGGCCCGCGGACGGACACGACCACGGCGGCCACGGGCACGCCGGGCACGCCGGGCACGCCCACGGGGTCTCGGCGGACGCCGACCGCCGCTGGCTCGCCATCGCCCTCACGCTGATCACCGGTTTCATGGCCGTCGAGGTCGTCATCGGCGTCGTCGCGCGCTCCCTCGCCCTGATCTCGGACGCGGCGCACATGCTCACCGACGCGGCGTCCATCGTGCTCGCCCTGATCGCGATGCGGCTGGCGGCCCGTCCGGCGAAGGGCCGCTTCACCTACGGGCTCAAGCGCGCGGAGATCCTGTCCGCCCAGGCCAACGGCCTGACGCTGCTGCTGCTCGGGGTCTGGCTCGCGTACGAGGCGGTGCGCCGGCTGTTCGCGCCGCCCGAGGTGGCGGGCGGTCTGATGCTGGCCACCGCGCTCGCCGGCATCGTCGTGAACGTCGCGGCGACCTGGTGCCTGTCCCGGGCGAACCGGTCCTCGCTGAACGTGGAGGGCGCCTACCAGCACATCCTCAACGACCTGTTCGCGTTCATCGGCACCGCGATCGCCGCCCTGATCGTCGTCCTCACCGGCTTCGCGCGCGCCGACGCCATCGCGACGCTCGTGGTCGTCGTGCTGATGGTGAAGGCGGGGTACGGACTGCTGCGGGACTCCGGGCGGATCTTCCTGGAGGCCGCCCCGGCGGGCCTGGACCCCGACGCCCTCGGCGACCGGCTCGTCGCGCAGAAGCAGGTCGTCGAGGTGCACGATCTGCACGTCTGGCAGATCACGTCCGGGCAGGCGGCCCTGTCCGCGCACGTCCTGGTCGAGCCCGGCGGCGACTGCCACTCCGTGCGCCGCGTGCTGGGCGAACTGCTGCGCGACGACTACGGCATCACGCACACCACGCTTCAGGTCGACCACGCGCCGGAGCCGGTGCTCCAGGTCGCCCGGTCCGGCGCCGCCGGGGCCGACACCCACTGCGCGGGCGCCCACGGCCCGGTCCACCGCGACGGCCCGCACCCGCACTGACGGCGGCACCTCCCCCCTCCCCGGCGGAACAATGCGGCCGCCCGCAGCGCTGTCCCTGATACCTGGCCAGGTATCAAGTGCGCGGAGCAGACCGGCGGCAGAGCCCCACCGGGGGCGGAGGAGTGTGAGAGTGATGGTGAGGTCGGGACCCGACGGGCCGCTGAGCCACGAGGACAGCTGTGTCGTGACGACGTGCGGGCGCAGGATCGCCGTCCACCGCATCCAGCTCGCTCCCACGGGACGGCCCATCACGCGGGTCACCCTGGACGTGGGCGAGGACCGGGGCGGGGAGCCGGGGGTGTGGGCGTCGCTCACCGGCGCCGAGGCCCGTGAGCTGGCCCGGCTGCTCGTGCTGCACGCCGAGCTGACGGAGAGCGGGGCCGAGCCCCGCCGCTGATGCCCGGGTCAGCCGGCGGGGCCCCGGGGCGGGTCGCCGCGGGGCCCCGACTCGGCGTCGGCGACGGCCTGTTCCCGCTCGTCCTCACCGGCGAGGTGGGCGAAGGTCCCGGTGATCCGCAGCATCCGGTCGAGGCGGGCGGTCCGCCGCGTGATGCGCAGGGCCAGCCCGTCGCGGTCGAGGCGGCGGCGCAGCGTGAGGAGCAGGGAGAGGCCCATGGAGTCGATGCCGCTCAGCCCGGCGCAGTCCAGCAGGACGACGCCGACGTCCGGGTGCGCGTCGAGCACGGCGTCCGTCAGCCGGGTGAAGGTGTCGTCGGTCTCGTAGTCCAGCTCGCCGGCGACCCGCAGGGTCAGGACGCCGTCGCGGGGTGCGTCGGCGGTCACGCTCAGGGCGGTGTACGCGCTCATGCGGGCTGTCCGGGCCGGGGAACGGTCAGGATCGCGCGGGCTCTGGCGAGGATGTGCCGGGCGCGCGGGAAGTCCGTCAGCTGGCGCGCCAGCGAGTGGAGGGCGGGCACCAGGCCACCGGCCGGGACGCCCCGGGCGGCGAGGATGTCGGCGGTCCAGGCGATGAAGGACGTGAACAGCTCCGCGTCGTCGACGTACAGGGCCGTGGCGAGGTACGTGACGATGTGGTCGAGGTCCTCGGCGGTGCGGTCCCGCTGGATGTCGCTGTATCCGGTCATCGGCGGGTAGGCCTCTTCGAGGTCGACGAAGGTCTGCTTGACCAGCTGCCGCTTCGACCGCTTCACCGCGGTGTACTCCTGGTCGTCGAGGTGCGGCAGGTCGTGGGTGGCGAGGCGGGCCGCGGACGCGGCGGGCCGGTCGAGTCCCGCGCTCAGCAGGGTGTGCGCGGCGTCGGCGTCGGCGGCCCAGAGGGCGCCCATCCGCAGCGCGTGGCGCCCCTGCGGGCCGAATCCGGCGCCGCCGGCGAGCACCGGGGTGCCGGCGGCCTGGCAGGCGGTGATCGCCGTGTGGGCCGCGGGCAGTTGGGCGGGGGTCGAGCAGGACAGCAGCACCGCGGTGGCGACCCGCTGGTGGAGGTGGGCGACCAGGTGCTCGGTGGGCACCTGAGCCCCCAGGTGCTCGACCCGCCAGCCGCGCAGGCGCAGCACCTCGCCGACCAGGCGGGCGGGCAGGGCGTGCCATTCGCCCTCCACGCAGGCCACGGTCAGCCGGCCCCGTGGCGGGCCGGTCACCGCGGGGGCGGCGAGGTCGGACACGGCGGTGACACAGCGGGCGCTGATGGCGGTGGCCGCGTGCTCCTGGGCGACCGTGAGCCTGTTCGCCGCCCATTCCTCGCCGACGCGGCGCTGCACCGGTGCGATCAGTTCGAGCAGGACCCGCTCGGCCACCGCGGGCAGGCGGGCGGGCTCCGTCCCGCTCATGGCGCGTCGGGTCAGCGCCACGGCGTGCGTGTCGTCGCAGTCGATCACGGCTCTCCACAACCGCTCGCGCAGGACGTCCGGCGACAGCGGCCCGTCCGTGACGACGCTCTGCGATGTCATGACGTGAACCTTCCCCGGGTGTGTCCGTCCACGGCGGTGAGGTGGGCGGCGCGCGGGGCCGTGATGGCGAGCAGCGCCATGTCGTCGTGGGGGCCGTCGCCGACCCATTGCGAGGCCACCATCTGCACGCGCTCGGTGACGGCCTCGGCGGGCAGTCCGGCGCACTCGGCGAGCACGGCGCGCAGCCGCTCCTCGCCGAACATGCGGTCCCCCAGGGGCCCGCCGTGCGCCTCGGTGATGCCGTCGGAGTACAGCAGGCAGGTCTCGCCGGGCTGGAGGACCACGGTCGCGCCGGACACCTCCATCTCGGGCAGGACGCCGACCAGCGTGCCGCGTGTCCTGGCCTCCTCGACCCGGCCGTCGGTGCGGACGACGAGCGGCGCGGGATGTCCGGCGCTGGTGACCCGCAGCCGGACGCGGTCCCGCTCGCGCACCGCGGAGGCGAGCACCATCGTGGCGAAGCGGGCGTGGTGGGAGGAGAGCAGGGCGCTGTTGAGCAGCGTCAGCATGCGGGCGTGGTCGGTGGCGAACGGCAGCAGCGCCTCGACGGTGTTGCGGATCTTGCCGGTGAGGACGGCCGCTTCGAGGCCCTTGCCGCACACGTCGCCGAGGACCGCGAAGGCCTCGCCGTCGGGGTCGTCCGTGGCGTGGACGTCGTAGAAGTCGCCGCCGATCCGCTCGCTCGCCGCGGAGGGGCGGTAGCGGCCGGAGAAGTCGATGCCCCGGGTCCGGCGCAGGGTGGGCGGGAGCAGTTCACGCATCAGCACATCGGTGATCCGCGTCTGCTGCGCGTATGTCCGGGCGGCCGACAGGGCGGCTCCGGCGCGGGCGGCGAACAGCCGGGCGAAGGTCTCCTCCGCCTCGCTGAAGGCCGCTTCCTCGCAGCGGCGCAGCAGGACGACGGCCCCGGCGGGGAACCCGTGTCCGGGCAGCGGGACGACGGCGACGGAGCCGATCGCGGAGTCCGGCCGGGCGAAGCCCTCCGGGATCGCCCAGGCGGGGACGCGCGCGGGGTCGATCCAGCGGGAGGGGACCGGGGGGAAGCCCAGCAGCGCCTCGGTCAGGCCGGGCAGTTCGCCGGGTTCGACGACGATGTTCCGCTGGGTCGTGCGGCCGCCGGACGCCCAGGTCACCGGATGGGTCCGGCCGTTGCCGACGCCCACGATGACCGCCGCGTCGGCGAGGTGCGCGGCCGCGAGGGCCGCGGTCGACGCCATGCAGCGGTCCACGTTGAGCGAGGCCAGGAGTTCGCTGGACACCTCCTGGAGGAGGCGTGAGCGGGCCCGCTCGCTCGCCAGTTGGGCGCGGGCGCGGTGCAGATCGGTGTCGTCGACCAGCCACCAGGACACGGCACCGTCCGCGCGCCGGCCGGGGAAGGCCTCGACCGTTCGCTCACCGATCCGGCCCGAGGCCGTCCGCGGCCGGTCCCCGTCGCCGTGGGCGAGCAGTTCCGTGTGGGCCCGGGACAGCCAGGCGGGGGCGGTGTCGGCCAGCAGCGCACCGACCCGCACGCCGTCGAGGAGAGCGCCCGTCGGGTCGTCGCGGGACAGGACGCGGCCCGCGCCGTCCACCGTGACGGTGGGGTGGGTACCACTGGTACCGCGCCGGTCCGTCGCCGTGCTCGCGCCTCGCGGGCTTTCTGGTTCCGTGGGGGAAACCATCACGCAGGGCTCGGGAAGGACGAGCCCACACCACCCTTCGCCGCAGGTCCGAGGAGAGCAATCGGCGCTCGGTTCAAGGGATTTGTCCCACCCTCGAATCAGCCCGACCCCTCATGCTTTCCATCGGGCAACAGTTGCACGGTAAGGGTCCCTCCGGCAACTGACATCCCTACAGATGTCGGGATTGCCCACAGGATCGGACAGTTTCCGACTCAGTGCGCCCCGGACCCGCGTCCGAACCAGTCAAGACACACCACGAGCGCGTCGTCCTCCGTGTCGGCGGTGTTCACGTGTCCCGCCAGTTCCTGGAGGATCGCGCGGGGCACGGCCGAGGCCGGGAGCAGGCTCGCGCCCTGGATCGCGCGGGCGAGCATCCGCTCGCCGTAGGCCTCGCCGGAGGCGGAGAGCGCGGAGTAGACGCCGTCGCTGACGAACAGGAGCCGGTCGCCGGGCCGCACGTCGAATTCCTGCACGACGTAGTCGGTCTCCTCGAACATCCCCAGGGGCAGCTGCGCCTCGAAGGGGACCTGCTCCACCGTGCGGTCGCGCCGGCGCCACAGCTGGGGCGACCCGGCGTCCACCGCCCGCACCCGCTCCGTGGCGAGGTCGAAGGAGAGCAGCAGCGTCGACACGTACCGCTCGCCCCGGTACTGGGCGTAGAGCGCCTGGTCGGCGAGGGCCGCCTGGTCGGCGATGTCGATGCCGGCCCGCCGGGCGTTGCGCAGGGCGTTCACGGCGAGGTTGGTCAGCAGCGACGCCTCGATCCCCTCGCCCATGCCGTTGGTGACGGTCAGGGTGAGGGTGTCGCCGGTGGCGGCCCAGTCGAAGTTGTCGCCGTGGATGGCGTACGCGGGTTCCAGCTGGGCGCCGATCGCGTACTCGGTGCGCGTGTACGAGCGTCCGGGCAGCAACTGCCACTGCATCTCGGCGGCCAGGGTGAGCCGGCTGGCCCTGCGGGCCTGGAGGTACACGTCGGTGTCCCGGTCGGCGACGACGATCTCGTGCCCGAGGATCTCCGCGAGGCCGGTGAGTTCGTCGATCTCGCGGGGCGTGCATCTCTCCTCCGGTACGCGCACGGAGAGGATGCCGAGTCTGTCGCCCCGCACGGTGACGGGCAGCAGGAGGTCGACGCAGCCCTCGCGCACGTGCCGGGTGTGCGGGTCCTGGCTGGCGAAGGCCCGCCCCTCGGGGCTGGCGTGGACCGGGACGGGCTCGGCGGTGTGCGGCAGCCGCGTCACCGGCTGGAGCAGCGTCAGGCTGTAGTCGGCCATGAGCAGGTCGACGCGCAGGGCCGCGTAGTGCTCGACCAGTGCCCGGCGCACGGTGTCGAGCAGATCGAAGGGCGCGGCGGCACGGATGGCCCGCTCGGCGGCGAGGAAATGCGTCACGGGCTTCTCCGATGGGGCGGGCCGGCCGCCGGCGCAGGAGCGGGGACGGGTGCCCGGCGCCGCCGCTTCCCGCGCGGGCCCGGAACGCTCCTGGCGGCACGTTCGTCATCGGCCCGACAACAGCCACGGTCCCGGCCGCGCGCCTGCGAGCCGAGCGGAACATGAGAAAAATGAAGAAATCGACATATTGCCATGCGGCACTTTTCGAGGATTCTAACGCGCCGCGGGGCCGTCCCGGCGCGATCCGGAGGACCGGCCGAAGGACCCGGGCGAGGGGCCGGCCGCGACCGGGCCGCGACCGCTTCCGCCCACGTCAGGCGGTGGCTTCGGAGGTCCCCTCGGGGCCCGGCCCGGCGTCGTGCAGGCCGATGTGCGCGGCGGCGGCCTCCTGGAACTGCTCCAGCCCCTCGACGAGGGTGCTCAGCTCGGCCGGCGCCATGCCGCGCAGGACCGCCTCCAGTTCGCGGGCGCGGGAGGCGCGGAACTCGTCGAGCACGGCGACACCGCGCCGGCTCAGCCGGAGTTCGACCTCGCGGCGGCTGGTGGGGCTGGGCACCCGCTCCACCAGGCCGGCGGCCTCCAGCCGGTCGCAGAGTCGGCTCACCGACGACGGCCGGGAGCCGAGGGCCTCGCCCAGCGTCCGCTGGTTGACCCGCTCGTGGCCCTCGATCACGGTCAGCGCGCGGAACTGCGAGGGCGGCAGCGGTCCGGCCAGTGCGGCCGCCTGGCCGCGTCCCCACAGCACTTCGAGCAGCTCGGAGACCCCGCACGCCACCTGCGCCACGTGCTCGGGCGAGCGGAGGGGCAGACTCTGGGGCATCCCAGCACCCTCCCGTCAGGCAAGCGAGGTCGGCCTTGCCCGAGCCTACCGCCGTCCTGGGACGGCGGTGCGACCCGGCCCCGGCGTCGGCCGACGGCGGACCCCGGGCCGGGCGTGCGTCAGCCGGCCCGGCGCGTCGAGTCGCGGGCCAGCAGGGTGGCCTGCACCAGCCGGTGCCCCGGTTCCGACCCCGGCCGGTGCGGTTCCTGGACGAGGGCGATCAGCAGTTCCGCGGCCTGCCTGCCGATCTCCTCGGGGGCCAGGTCGAGAGCGGTGAGCGCCGGCCGGGCGCTGCGGGCGAACTCGCCGTCGGCGCCGACCACGATCTGTACGTCGTCGGGCACGCGCAGCCCCAGCTCGCGGCAGACCGCGAGGGTGGCGAAGCCGAACTTCTCCATCACCACGTAGAGGGCGTCGGGGCGGTCCGGGCGGGCCAGCAGCCGGTGCGCGGCCTCCGTGGAGTCGGTGCCGGGCTCGGCGCGGTCCATCAGGACGGGGTTGCCGGTGCGCGCGCACCAGTCGCGGTAGGCGCGGGCCGCGTCCTCGTCGTAGGACTGGCCGGTCGAGCCGGTGAGCAGGCCGATGCGCCGGGCGCCGGTCGCGGCGAGGTGGTCGAGGGCGGCCACGGCGCAGGTGGACAGTTCGTTGTCGACCCAGGGGAAGGCGTCCTTGCGGGACAGGTCGCGTCCGGTCGTGACGACGGGGACGCCCATGCCGGAGAGCCGTGTCAGCAGCGGGTCGTCGGTGAGCGGGTCGATGACGATCGTGCCGTCGAGCGGCAGGGTGTCGAAGGGGCGGCCGTCCAGGGACGGCGGGACGAGCACGAGGGAGTAGTCGTGCGCCATCGCCGTCCAGGTCGCGGCGTTCACGATCTTGACGAAGTACTCGATGTCGGTGATGCCGCCCTCGACGGCGGTGCGGTGGGTCAGCCCGAGCAGCCCGGTGCGGGCGCCGCGCAGTCCCCGGGCGTTGGGGTTGGCGCGGTAGCCGAGCTCGGCGGCGACGGCCAGCACCCGCTCGCGGGTCTCGGCGCCGACCCGGCCCACGCCGTTCAGCGCGTGCGAGGCGGTGGTCGCCGAGACACCCGCGCGGCGGGCCACCTCCCGCAGCCCGCCGCCCTTCGCCGAGGCCCCCCGGGGCGTTCCACCGCGCTTCGGCTGTGTGACGTCTGACATGGCGGCGAGCTTACAGGTTGACTGCCAAAACGTTTAGGCAGTACGTTCCGGACCGTTGCCAAAACGTTTAGGCAATGCGTCGGCGGGCTCCCCGATGACCGTCCGGGCACCCGCCGCTCCCCCGCCGCACACCGCCGTGCGGATCCCGGCTCGCCCGGATCGCTCGCCCCCCTCGTCACCCCCTCTCGCCACCCCCTCGCCCCCCGTACATCGCGTCCCGTCCCTCCAGGCCGGGACGCCGGTCCGCAAAGGACTCCTGCCGCCCATGGCCGAGGCCACCGCCACCGCCCCGCCCGGATCCACCCCGCCCGCCGCGCCCGCGTCCGTCTTCACGGTCGAGCAGCGCGGCATCGACGCCGTTCCCGCCGCGGAACGCCAGGGCGGTCCCGGCCGCCTGTTCGGCCTGTGGGCCGGCACCAACACCACCGTGTTCACCGTCGTGTACGGCGCGCTGGTCGTCTCGTTCGGACTGTCGTTCTGGTACGCGGTCGCGCTGATCGTCGTCGGCAACGTGCTCGGGTTCACCGTCACCGGTCTGACGAGCCTCCAGGGCCCGCGCACCGGCACGTCCACCCACTCCGTCTCGCGCGCCGCGTTCGGCCCGCGCGGCGGACGGCTGCCCGCCCTGCTGAGCTGGGTCATGCTGGTCGGCTTCGAGGCCGGCGGCATGGTGCTGATCGTGCTCGCCGGGCTCGCCCTGCTCGACCAGGCCGGGATCACCCCGGGCACGCCCGTGAAGCTCCTCGTCATCGCCGTGGCGGCGGGGTTGCAGATGCTGCTGCCGCTGTCCGGCTACCACCTGATCATGAAGGTGCAGAAGTACTTCGCCTGGATCTTCGCCGCGATGTTCGCCGTGATGGCGTTCCTCGTCGCCCCGAAGGCGGACTTCTCGGCGCACGGCGCCGCGCCGTCCCTCGTGACGGTCTCGCTGGTGCTGGCGATGGTCACCGCGTCGGGCGGCCTGTCCTGGGCCGACATGGGCAGCGACTACTCCCGCTACCTGCCCGAGGACTCCGCGCCGCGCAAGGTCTTCGCGTGCGCCGCGCTCGGCGGCATGGTGCCCAACATCCTGCTCCAGGTCCTCGGCGCGGCCGTGGCCACCGCGACGACGAAGGCCACCGACCCGATCTCGGGTCTGCCGGAGGTCCTGCCCGGCTGGTTCATCACCCCGTACCTGCTGCTGGCGATCGTCTCGCTGCTCGCGGTGAACACCACCGACATGTACTCCTCGGGCCTGAACCTGCTCGCCGTCGGCATCCCGGTCAAGCGCTGGATGGTCGTCTTCATCGACCTGACCCTGTGCACGGCGATCACCCTGTGGGCGGTCTTCTCGGCCGACTTCTACACCCTGCTGTCGAACTTCCTCAGCCTGATCGTGCTGTGGCTCGGCCCGTGGGCGGCCGTCTACCTCACCGACTGGTGGCTGCGCCGCGGCCGGTACGACGTGCCCTCGTTCTTCCCCCGCGAGACCGGCCGCGACGGCATCTACTGGCACCGGGGCGGCGTCCGCCCGGCGGGTCTGGTCGCGGTCCTGCTCGGCTTCGTGGCCGCGGTGCTGTGGGTCGACTCGACGGTGTTCGTCGGCCCGCTGTCCGACGCGGCCGGCGGCCTCGACCTCTCCGTCTTCGCCGGCGCCCTGGTCGCGGGCGTCGTCTACTGGCTGCTCGCCCGCCGCACCGTCCGCGCCGAGGCCGCACCGGCCGCCTGAGCCGCCCTCCCCCCCCCCGGCTTCCCCGGCCTCCCCGACATCTCTTCACCTTCGTACGCGCTCTGGAGCGAACCCCATGAACCAGCCCAGCCTCCGCACCCTCATCGACGCCTCCGAGGGCGTCGTGAAGGCCGACCGGATCATCAAGGGCGGACAGCTCGTCAACGTCTGCACCGGCGAGATCTACCCGGCGGACGTCGCCATCACCGGCGACCGGATCGCCGCCACCGGTGACGTCGGCGCGTACGAGGGTCCGGACACCGAGTTCGTCGACGCGAGCGGCAAGTACCTCACGCCGGGCCTGATCGACGGTCATCTGCACCTGGAGTGCTCGAAGCTGTCGGTGACGATGTTCGCCGACGCCGCCGTCCGCTTCGGCACGACGTCGGTCGTCTCCGGGCTCGACCAGTTCCTCGTCGTCGCCGGGCCGGAAGGCGTCCGCGAGGCGCTGCGCGAGGCCGACGCGAGCCCCATGAAGATCTTCTGGGGCGCGCCGTTCAAGACGCCGTACACGCTGCCCGAGACGACGGTCGGCTTCCGTTTCGGTCCCGAGGACCACGCCGAGGCGCAGGGCGGCGCCGACTGCTTCGGCGTCTGGGAGACCGTCGCCGAGTTCGTCCTGAACCGCGACGAGAAGGTGCTCCAGGCCCTCGAACTCGCGCACCGCAACCGGCTGCCGATCTTCGGCTGCGCGCCGATGGCCGCGCGCACCACGATCAACGCCCTGTCGGCGGCCGGCGTCCGGCTCGACCACGAGAGCTACACGGCCGAAGAGGCGCTGGAGAAGCTGCGCGCGGGCATGTCGCTGCTGATCCGCGAGTCGTCGGTGGCGCACTTCATGAACGAGAACGTGCGCACGATCACCGAGTTCGGCGCGCAGTCGCGCCGCGTGGGCCTGTGCACCGACGACATGCACGTCGCCGACATCCTGCGCGGGGGCCACCTCGACAAGCTGGTCCGCATGGCGATCGCGGCGGGCGTGAAGCCGGTCGAGGCGATCCAGATGGCGACGCTGAACTGCGCCGAGATGTACCGCATCGACCACCTCGTCGGCTCGATCACGCCGGGCCGCTACGCGGACGTGCTCATCGTCGACTCCCCCGAGTCGTTCGTCGTGGAGCGGGTGTTCTCGCGCGGCGAGCTGGTCGCCGAGGGCGGCCGCACGGTCAGGGCCCCCCGCCCGCCCGAGCGGACCGCCGCCCTCTCCCCCGCCTTCCGGGTCGCGCCCGTCGCCGCGGACGGCATCGGGGTCGCCGCCGCGGGCGACGCCGCCGAGGTGCTGGTCGTCGAGATGGACCGCACGGTGCCGTTCGTGCGCAAGGGCGTTTCGATGACGCTGCCCGTCGAGGACGGGACGGTCCGCGCCGACCTCGCGCAGGACGCGCTGTACGTCACCGTCTCCGAGCGCTACGGCAAGAACGACGGCGCCACCGTCACCGCGATGATCAACGGCTTCGGGCTGCGCTCCGGCGCCATCGCCTCCTCCGCCGCGCCCGACGACAACAACATCGTCTGCGTCGGCGCCGACCGCGCCGACATGGCCCTCGCCGTCAACCACCTCTCGGCGAGCGGCGGCGGCCAGGTCGTCGTCGACGGCGGCGAGATCAAGGAGTTCCTGCCGCTGCCGGTCGCGGGCATCGTCGCCGACCTGCTGCCCGAGGAGATGGCCGCGGCGGAGGACCGCCTGGAGGCCGCCGCCCGGGCGCTCGGCTGCGCGCTGCCGTCCGCGTTCGGCTACCTGATCTTCCTGGAGATCACCGCCATCCCCGAGTACGCCGTCACCGACCTGGGCGTCGTCAACTACCACACCCAGGACGTCGTCGACATCCTGCGGCCCGCCGCCTCCCCCGCCAACTGACGCCGCCCACCGAGGAGTTCCCGCACATGACTGTCGACGCCTTTGTCACCGGCCTGCCCAAGGCCGAGCTGCACCTGCACATCGAGGGCACCCTGGAGCCGGAGCTGAAGTTCGCGCTGGCCCGCCGGGGCGGCATCGAGCTGCCCTACGCCGACGAGGCCGCGCTGCGCGCCGCGTACGACTTCGACGACCTGCCCGGCTTCCTCGCCGTGTACTACGAGGGCATGACCGTGCTCCGTACCGAGCAGGACTTCTACGACCTCGCGGCGGCCTACGCGGCCAAGGCGCACGAGCAGAACGTGCGCTACGCGGAGATCTTCTTCGACCCGCAGGCCCACACCGCGCGCGGCGTCGCCTTCGACACCGTCGTGCGGGGGCTGACGCGGGCCCTGGACGACGCCGAGCGGGCCACCGGTTTCCGGGGCCGCCTGGTGATGTGCTTCCTGCGCGACTTCCAGGCCGAGTTCGCGATGGCCACCCTGGTGCAGGCGCTCCCGTACAAGGAGTGGATCGTCGGGGTCGGCCTGGACTCGGACGAGGCGGGCAACCCGCCGGTGAAGTTCCGTGCCGTGTTCGCCCGGGCGCGCGCCGAGGGCTTCCGGCTGACGATGCACTGCGACGTCGACCAGCAGAACTCCACCGAGCACATCCGGCAGGTCATCGAGGAGATCGGGGTCGACCGGATCGACCACGGGGTGAACGCGCTGGAGGACCCGGCGCTGGTCGCCGCGATCCGTGAGCGCGGGCTCGGCCTGACCGTGTGCCCGATCTCCAACGCCCATGTCACGGACGGCATGAAGGCCGCCGAGATCCGCGCGCTGCTCGACCAGGGGGTGCGGGTGACGGTCAACTCCGACGACCCGGCCTACTTCCCCGGCTACGTCGCCGAGAACCTGGCGGCGCTGCGCGGCCCCGCCGCCCTCACCGACGAGGACCTGGTCCGGTTGCAGCGCAACGCCATCGCCGTCTCGTGGGCCGCGCCCGCGGTGCGCGAGGAGTTCCTGGCGGAACTGGCGGCGTACGCGTCCGCGGCGCGCTGAGCCACGGGCCACGGCTGCCGCCCGGGGAAGCGGGGGGCAGCCGTGGCCGGATCCGGAGCGCGGGTCAGCAGGCGCCCTCGTCCGTCCAGGGGCCCCACTCGGCCGCGCCGGGCTTCTCGTTCTGGGTCCACCACTTGGCTTTCCAGTTGTGCCCGTTGTAGCCGACCTCGTTGCCCGCCGTGTACACGGCGGTCGCGCTCCACGCGGCCTTGCAGGAGCCGGTGGGCGGGGTCGTGGGAGGGGTCGTCGGAGGCGTCGTGGGCGGGGTCGTCGGAGGAGTCGTGGGCGGCGTGGCCCCCGCGAACTTCACCGAGTACTTCGCGAAGTCCCAGGAGTTCTGCGCGACGCTGGAGCAGGTGCCCGACGTGCGGCCGCCGTTGTCGGCCGGGGTGCACTGCCGGTCGCGGTTGAGGGACCAGAAGGTGAAGCGGTCCATGCCGTGGCTCGTCGCGTAGTCGAGGACCGTCTGGAAGTCGGCCTGGGTGAAGATCTCCCCCGTGTCGCTGCGGCCGTTCATCCCGGAGAAGCCCTCGTGGGCGTAGGCCGTGGCCTGGCTCCAGCCGAACGTCGACTGGAGGATCGTGTTGAAGTTGGTGAGGGCGGCGGTCTGCGACGCCGCGCCGTTGAACCCGCCGTCGAACGGCATGATGGAGAAGTTGTTCGGCGTGAAGCCCTGCGCCTTGGCCTCCAGCAGCATCTGCTTGCCGAACCAGCCGGTGCCGTCGGCCGTGCCGGCCGTGGTCACGGAGACGTAGAGGCCGGGGTTGTTCTGCTGGAGGATCTTCGCGGCGCCGATCTCGTTCTTGATGGCCGCCGTGTTCTCGTACTCCGGCTCTTCGAGGTCGAAGTCGATGGCCTTGAGCCCGTACTTGGTGATGACCTGCTGGTACGCGGCCGCCGTGGACGCCGGGTCGGAGCAGGCCTGGCCGAGCTTGGTACCGCCGTAGCCGCCGATGGAGACCGACACGTCGCCGCCCTTGGCGCGGATCGCGTCGATCTTCGCCTTCACGGCCGTGTCGGAGGACACCGGGGCGGTACCGTCCCACGTCGGCGAGCAACCGCCGCCGCTGGGCGCCAGGATGAACGCGAGCTGGAAGGCCTTGAGCCCGCTGGCGTCCATGATCGCGCCCGCGTCCGGCGGGTCGTTGTCGAGCGGCATCAGATAAGGGGCGGCGGCGTACCAGCGGTTGCTCAGGGCCGCTGACGCGCCCGCGGCGTCCGTCGCCACGAACGCGCCGGCGGCCAGCGCGACGGTGGTGACGGCGGTGGCAGCGCCCAGACATGCGCGAAGTCGTCTCACTCTGTTCCTCCTGCACGGGGGGATCGAGGCGCTCGATGGGGGTCGAGTGCGGACAGCTTCTTGAGCAGGAGGGGAGCACGTCAACGGATTGGACTGGACCATATGAGTCTTTGGACTAGACCATACGATCTCTTTGCCTGACCGTACGGGCGGACGGCCGGGGTCAGGGGCAGACGAGGGCCTTGAGGACCCGGCGGTCGGCCATCGCCCGGTAGGCCTCCGGGACGTGGTCGAGGGTGTACGTCCGGTCGAAGACGCGGCCCGGGGCGATGGTCCCGTCCAGGACGTCGGGCAGCAGCTCCTCGATGTAGGCGCGGGCGGGGCTGGCGCCCCCGGTCAGGGTGATGTTCCGCATGAACACGGCCGGGCCGATCGGGCCCTGCTCGTACTGGGGCACGCCCAGGCGGCTGACGGTGCCGCCGTCCCGGACCGCGCCGAGCGCCAGGTCCAGGGCCCGGCCGGTCCCGACGGCCTCGATCACCTTGTCGACACCGCCGGTCAGCTCACGGATGCGGGCGACGCCCTCCGCGCCCCGCTCGGCCACGACGTCGGTGGCACCGAAGTGCCGGCCCAGGGTGGTGCGCGACGCGTGCCGGCCCGCGAGGACGATCCGTTCGGCACCGCGCCGCCGGGCGGCGATCACCGCGCACAGGCCGACCACGCCGTCCCCGACGACCAGGACCGTGTCACCACGGCCGACCCCCGCGGTGACGGCGCCGTGATGGCCGGTGGTCATCACGTCCGACAGCGCGAGCAGCGACGGGATCAGGGCGGAGTCGGCGGCCACCGGCAGCTTCACCAGCGTGCCGTCCGCCAGCGGGACGCGCATCGCCTCCCCCTGCCCGCCGTCCACCCCGTCGAAGCCGTACCGGCCGCCGTTGCGGCACGCGATGTGCAGGCCCCGGGCGCAGCGGTCGCAGGTGTTGTCGCTGTAGGTGAACGGGGCCACGACCAGATCCCCCGGCTTCAGGCCGGACACGTCCGCGCCGGTCTCCTCCACGACCCCCAGGAACTCGTGCCCCATGGGGCGCCCGGTGTCCGTGGCGGGCATCGATCCGTACGGCCACAGGTCACTGCCGCACACGCACGCGGCACCGACCCGGACGACGGCGTCACCGGGCCGCACGATCCGGGGGTCGGGCCGGTCCTCGACCCGGACGTCTCCGGCTCCGTACATCAGTGCTGCGCGCATGGGTCTGCTCCTCCGGAAGGGGACGGGCGGGGTCGGGCGGTGTCGGGCGGCGTCGGGCGGGGGGGTCAGCGTTCGAGCCAGCGGGACTGGGCCTCGTTGTGGGTGGCGCCCGCGGCGGGCGGCAGCGCGGAGAGCCGGTCGAGCTGCCCGGTGGTCAGGGTGACGTCGTCGGCGGCGGTGTTCTCCTCGACCCGGGCGACGCGCTTGGTGCCGGGGATCGGGGCGATGTCGTCGCCCTGGGCGAGCAGCCAGGCCAGCGCCACCTGGCCGGGCGTCGCTCCGGCCTCGTCGGCGAGCGCCCTGACCTCGTCGGCCAGCGCCAGGTTGTGCCGGAAGTTCTCGCCGGTGAAGCGCGGGTTGTCGCGGCGGAAGTCGTTCGCGTCGAACTGGTCGGTGGACCGGACGGTGCCGGTGAGGAAGCCGCGGCCGAGCGGGGAGAACGGCACCAGGCCGATGTTCAGCTCCCGCAGGACGGGCAGCACCCGCTCCTCGATGCCGCGCGTGAACAGCGAGTACTCGGACTGGACGGCGGTGACCGGCTGGACGGCGTGGGCGCGGCGGATCGTGTCCGGGCCCGCCTCCGAGAGGCCGAAGGCGCGTACCTTGCCCTCGGCGATCAGCTCGCGCACGGCGCCGGCCGTCTCCTCGATGGGCGTCTCCGGGTCGACGCGGTGCTGGTAGTACAGGTCGATGTGGTCCGTGCCGAGCCGGGACAGGGAGCCCTCGACGGCGGTGCGGATGTTGGCCGGGCCGGAGTCCAGGTGCCCCGCGCCCTCGCCGCCGTGCGAGACCATGCCGAACTTGGTGGCGAGCACCACCTGGTCCCGGCGCCCCTTCAGGGCCCGGCCGAGCAGTTCCTCATTGGTGTACGGGCCGTAGATCTCGGCGGTGTCGATCAGGGTGACGCCCAGCTCCAGCGCCCGGTGCACGGTGCGGATCGACTCCGCGTCGTCGGTGCCGGAGCCGGTGTAGCCGTGGGACATGCCCATCGCGCCCAGCCCGATCCGGGAAACCTCCAGGTCACGCAGTTTGATGTAGCGCATCTCGCCCTCTCCGATGGATGTCGACGTCAATGTCGATGTCGATGTCGATGTCGATGTCGATGTCGATGTCGCTGTCGTGCCGTCGGCCCGTCCCCCTCACTCTCGCCCGGTCCGGCGGGCCGTGCCGGTCGGTGCCGGACGTCGGCGGGGGGGACGGCGCCTTCCTCACCCACCTTGGCGCGGATCGCGCCGGTGCGGCAGGGCGGGCTCTTCCGGGGTAACGGCAGGGCCCCCCTCGGCGCCGCGCGCCCGGCGCCGCCCGGGGGAGACTGGAGTCATGGCATCCACGAGCGCGCACGGCGAGGGCGCCGAGCTGGGCCGCTATCTGCGCGCCCGCCGCACCCGGACCAGCCCCGAACACGTCGGACTCACCGTCGGCACCGGCATCCGCCGCACCCCGGGGCTGCGCCGCGAGGAGCTGGCCACCCTCGCCGGGATCAGCATCGACTACTACGTGCGCCTGGAGCGCGGCAAGGAGACGCGTCCCAGCCCCGCCGTCCTCGACGCGCTCGCCCGCGCCCTGCACCTGGACGACCGGGAACACCAGCACCTGCGCGAGCTGGCCGCCCGCGCCGCCCGCTATGCCCCCGAGCCGCCGCCCGCGCCCAGCCGCACCGTGCGCCCCCACGTCAGGCTGCTGCTGGAGTCGCTGCGGCCGAACCCCGCGTACGTCATCAGCCGCAGCATGGACGTGCTGGCCTGGAACCCGGGCGGGCTCGCCCTGTACGCGGGTCTGGCGGACTGGCCGGCCACGCAGCGCAACCTGGCCCGCTATCTCTTCCTGCACCCCGCGGCCCGCTCCCTCCTCCCGGACCGGGAGCGGCAGATCACCGCGTGCGTCGCGCGGCTGCGCGCCCTCGCCGGCATCGCGCCGGACGCGCCCGACCTCACCCGGCTGGTCGGCGAACTGCTCCTCAAGAGCCCCGACTTCGCGGGTCTGTGGGAGCGCTACGAGGTGACCGGACACAAACCGGTCCGGAAGACCTTCCAGCACCCCGAGGTCGGGCCCCTCACCCTCACCTCGCAGTCGCTGCACATCGAGGGCACGCCCGGGCAGCGCATCGGTGTCTACACCGCGGAACCCGGCGGTCCCGACCACGACGCCCTGCTCCTGCTCGACCTGACCGCGCCGTCCGTCGCCCCGTCCGGCGGCGCTCCCCGCGTCGGCTGAGACCGGGCCCGGCCGTGCGGTCCGTCCGGTGGGCGGCGCGGGCGGCGGGCGGAGATCCCGGGACCGGCGGCGCCCGGGCGATGAGTCCCGGCGCCCCGGACGGTCTCCCCCATCGACGGGTCGTCCACCCGGGACCGCCCACGCACAACGCCCACGCACAAGGGGAACGCCATGACCACCACGTACACCTTCGACGTCTTCTCCAGCCTCGACGGCTTCGGCGGCGCCGGCGGCGACTGGACGGGCTACTGGGGCAAGCAGGGGCCCGAGCTGCTGGCCCACCGCCTCGCGACGTACGACACCGACCAGCGGATGGTGCTGGGCGCGCACACGTACCGGCTGTTCGCGCAGATGCTGGCCGACAGCGACGAGGGCGCCGACGTGCGCGACCCGTGGGTCACCCGGATGCGGAACCTGCCGACCACGGTCGTCTCGTCGACCCTGGAGGGCCCCCTCGACTGGCCCGACGCCACCGTCGAGAGCGGTGACGCCGTCGACGTCGTCGCCCGGCTCAAGAAGGAGTCCGCGGTGCCGCTGCGCTCGCACGGCAGCCTGTCGATGAACCGGGCGCTGATGGCGGCCGGCCTGGTCGACCGGGTGCAGGTGACGGTGTTCCCCGTGATCACCGGCCGCACCGGCGAGGACCCGGTGTTCGCCGGCGCCGAGGACTTCGACCTGGAGCTGCTCGGGAACCGGACGCTCGACGGCGGCATCCAGGAGCTGACCTACCGGCCGACCCTGCACCCCTGAGCCCGGAGCGCCGCGGTCACGGGCCGCTCGGCCGGCCCGTCCCGACCGGCGCGGCGTCCTGTCCCGCGCTCTCCCCGGCCGCGACGGCGGCCACCGGCGAACCGGGTCCGCCGCGGTCGGTCCGGCCCGCCACGACGGCGAGCACCAGACCGGCGACGGCGAGCACGGCTCCGGCGAGGTTGGGCGCGGCCCAGCCCCAGCCCGCCGAGATCACCAGTCCGCCGATCCAGGCGCCGCCCGCGTTCGCCAGGTTGAAAGCGGAGTGGTTGGAGGCGGCGGCCATGGTGGGCGCGTCCTTCGCCTTCGCCATGAGCAGCATCTGGACCGGTGTCGTGATGAGGGAGCCCATCGCGCCGATGAAGGTGATCGTCAGCAGCGCGGGCACCGTGCTGTGGACCGTGAAGTAGAACGTCACCAGCGCCGCGGCGAGCAGCGCGAGCCCGCCGTACAGGGTCGGGCGCAGGGCCCGGTCGGTGAGCGGCCCCGCGAGGAGGGTGCCGGCGGTCATGCCGACGCCGTACAGGGCGAGGACCAGCGTGGTGGAGGAGTCCGAGATGCCGGTGAGGTGCGTCAGCATCGGGACGAGGTAGCTGTAGACGGCGAAGAAGCCGCCGAAGCCCACGACGGCCGTCGCCAGGCCGAGCGCGACCTGCTTGTTGCCCATCGCGCGCAGTTCGTGCCGGATCCCGGACTGTGCGCCGCGCGGCTGGTGCGGGACGAAGACGGCGAGCGCGGCGAGGGCGACGACGCCGATGCCGGCGACGGCCCAGTAGGCGGCGCGCCAGCCGAGCTGCTGGCCGAGCGCGGTCCCGGCGGGCACGCCGACGATGTTCGCGACGGTGAGGCCGAGGAACATCTTCGACACGGCGCGGGCCGCCCGGTCGGGGGCGACGAGCCGGGAGGCGACGACGGCGCCGACGCCGAACAGCGCGCCGTGCGGCAGGCCCGCCAGGAAGCGCGCGGCGAAGAGCGTGCCGAAGGAGGGGGCGAGCGCCGACGCGGCGTTGCCGACGACGAAGAGGCCGGTCAGGAGCAGCAGCAGCCGCTTGTGCGGGATGCGCGCGCCGACGCCGGTGAGCAGGGGGGCTCCGACGACGACGCCGAGGGCGTACGCCGAGACGAGGTTGCCCGCGTGGGGCACGGAGACATGGACGCCGTCGGCTATCTGGGGCAGCAGCCCCATCGTGGCGAACTCGGTCGTGCCGATGCCGAACGCGACAACGGCCAGGGCCAACAGGGCCAGCGGCATGGTGCGGGAGGACCTTTCGAAGACGTGGGGAGGGGGCCGGTTTTCCGGGACGTACCAGGATATTCATGGATGTCCCGGGCCGGAATCAGCGGCCGTCGAACGGCTGTGACCTGGAGTGCAGCCGTCGCGTCCGGCCGCGCATTCCGGGATCGGGGGGCCCGCCGCGGTGATGTGTGTCACCACGCCCGGTCCGGTCCGGGCGCCGTGGCGGCCCGGGCCCGATGGCGTAGCCTCCCGGGATCGGACGGCGGGGACGGAGGGTTCGGGGCATGGCGGAGCGGTGCACGGCACGGGTGCCGGGGGTCGGGCTGTCGTACGAGGTGTCGGGGCCGCCGGACGCGGCGCCGCTGCTGCTCCTGGCGGGTCTGGGCGAGGGCGCCGTCGACTGGGCGCCGGTGGCCCCGGAGTTCGCCCGCGACCACCGGGTGTACGCCCTCGACCTGCGCGGGCACGGGCACAGCGGCCGGCCGGGACGGTACTCGCTGGAGCTGATGCGCGACGACGTGCGGGCGTTCCTGGACGCCGTGGGCGCGGACCGGGTGCGGATCGTCGCGCACTCCATGGGCGGTGTGGTCGCCCACCTGCTGGCGGCGGCCGAGCCGGAGCGGGTGACGCGCCTGGTCCTGGAGGACGTCCCGCTCCCCCGCCCGCGGACGCCTCCGCCGCTGGTCCGCCCGGCGGGCGAGCCGCCCTTCGACTGGGAGATGGTGGTGGCGGTCAGGCGGCAGCTCGACACGCCGCCCGCGCACTGGCGGGACGGGCTCGGCTCGATCACCGCGCGGACGCTGGTGGTGGCGGGCGGGCCGCTCAGCCACGTACCGCAGGACGGCGTCGCGGAACTGGCCCGGCGCATTCCCGGCGCCCGGCTGCTGCCCCTCCCGGTCGGACACCTGATCCACCGCGA
This sequence comes from Streptomyces sp. NPDC088785, assembly GCF_044750685.1. NCBI lineage: Bacteria > Bacillati > Actinomycetota > Actinomycetes > Kitasatosporales > Streptomycetaceae > Streptomyces > Streptomyces sp. NPDC088785. Next base: position 85,306 of record NZ_JBIVKH010000014.1, on the reverse strand, counting down.
CGCACCGCGGGAGTTCGCGCGCGAGGTGCGCGCGTTCCTCACCGACCGGGCCGACCCCGCGTCCCCGGAACGGCCCGGCGGGCGGGCGTCCGGCCCCGAAACCCCGGCGGCGGGGCCCTGATCAGGCCCGTGATACTTTCGCCGGGCCAGTCGTACCCGTGCACGGTCCGTCCGTGCGGGGGTCAGGGAATCCGGTGGAAATCCGGAACTGACGCGCAGCGGTGAGGGTGACGGGCGGAGCCACAGCCACTGGTCCGATGACACGGACCGGGAAGGCGCTCCGCCGGGACGACCCCGAGTCCGAAGACCTGCTGGCGGCCTCCGGGATGCCACGCCCGGCGGTGGACCCTTGACCGGCTCCGCGTATGAGCCCCGGACGCAGAGGATGCCCCGTGCCGCCCGCCCGTTTCACCCCGTCCCTCCGCCGTACCGCTCCCCTGCTGGCCGGAGCCCTGTTCCTGGCCGGATGCGGGGGGTCGCCCGACGCCGGCGGCGACGGGAGGCCCGCGCGCGGGGTCACGATCGACAACTGCGGTACGAAGGTGACGGTCGACCGCGCGCCCGAACGGGCCGTCGCCCTCGACCAGGGCGCGGCGGAGATCATGCTGTCGCTCGGCCTCGCCGACCGGATGGTGGGCACCGGCACCTGGACCGACCCGGTCCGCAAGGGACTCGAGAAGGCGAACGCGCGGGTGCCGCGGCTCGCCGATCGCTATCCGTCCTTCGAGAAGGTGCTGTCCACCGAACCCGACTTCGCCGCGGCCTCGTTCAACTACACCCTCGGCAAGGGCGGGGTCGCGCCGCGCGACAAGTTCGCCGAACTGGGGGTCCCCACCTACCTCTCGCCCAGCGACTGCGCGGGCAAGGACAACAGCGGCGACGGGGACGGCACGCGCACCCGGCCCCTGACGCTCGACACCGTCTACGGCGAGATACGCGACCTGGCACGGATCTTCCACGTGCGGGCGCGCGGCGAGAAACTCGTCGACACGCTCAAGGCCCGCGTGGACCGGGCCACCGCGGCCGCCGACACCTCGGGCGTCAGCGTCCTGTACTGGTTCGCGAACTCCGACTCCCCCTACATGGCGGGCTGTTGCGGCGCGCCGGGGGTGATCACCGAGGAGCTGGGGCTGCGCAACGTCTTCGACGACACCCGTGCGGAGTGGCCGCAGGTCGGCTGGGAGACGGTCGCGGACCGCGACCCGGACGTCCTGGTGATCGGCGATCTGACCCGCCGCGCGGAGACCGCCGAGTCCGCCGCGCGCAAGATCGCGTTCCTGGAGTCCGACCCGGTCACGAAGAACATGACGGCGGTGCGCGAGAAGCGGTACGTGCGGCTGAGCGGGCAGGACATGAATCCGACGATCCGCACCGTGGACGGCCTGGAGAAGGTGGCCGCCGCGGTCGGTGAGTTCGGCCTCGCCCGGTGAGTGCCGGACCCCTGCGAACCGCTCTGTACGGCGCGGCGGGCGTGGCGGCGCTGTGCGCCTCCGTCGCCGTGGCGATCACCTTCGGGCCGGCCCGGATCGGCGTCGGCGACGTGTGGTCGGCGGTCGGGGCGCGGCTCGGCGGGGGCGCCTCGGACCTGTCGCCGATCCGCGACGGGATCGTGTGGAACCTGCGGCTGCCGCGGGCGCTGCTCGCGGCCGTGTGCGGCGCCGGGCTCGCCGTGTGCGGCACGGTGCTCCAGGCGCTGCTGCGCAATCCGCTCGCCGACCCGTTCGTGCTCGGCGTGTCCTCGGGGGCGTCGACGGGGGCCGTGCTCGTCGTGGTCCTCGGGGTGGGCGGCGGCGCGCTGTCGGTGTCCGGCGGGGCGTTCATCGGCGCGGTCGTCTCGTTCGCGCTGGTGCTGCTGCTCAGCCACAGCCTCGGTGGGGCGACGGACCGGGTGGTGCTCAGCGGGGTGGCGGCGATGCAGCTGTTCTCGGCGCTGACCTCGGTCGTCGTCCTGACGGCGGCCGACGCGGAGACCACGCGCGGGGTGCTGTTCTGGCTGCTCGGTTCGCTCGGCGGGGTCGGCTGGACCGAGGTGTGGCTGTGCTCCGCCGTCCTCGTGGCCGCGCTCGCGGTGTGTCTCGGGTACGGGCGCACGCTCGACGCGTTCGCCTTCGGCCCGGAGGCGGCGGCCGCGCTGGGCGTCCGGGTGGCGCGCACCCGGCTGATCCTGCTGTGCGTGACCGCGCTGCTGACCGCGGTGCTGGTCAGCGCGGCGGGCGCGATCGGCTTCGTGGGCCTGGTGCTGCCGCACGCGGCGCGCGCCCTGGTCGGCCCGGGGCACGCCCGGCTGCTGCCGGTGACGGCGCTCGCGGGCGCGGTGTTCCTGGTGTGGGTGGACGCGGCGGCGCGCACGGTCCTCGCCCCCCAGGAGGTTCCGGTGGGAGTGGTGACGTCCCTGATCGGGGTGCCCGCGTTCGTGCTCGTGCTCTACCGGCGCAGGGCCGTCCGGTGACGGCCGGGCTGCGCGCGGAGCGCGTGTCCCGCTCGGCGGGCGGCGCGCTCATCCTCGACGGGGTGACGCTCGCGCCGCGCCCCGGCACCGTGACGGGGCTGCTCGGCCCGAACGGCTCGGGCAAGTCGACCCTGCTGCGGGTGTTGTCCGGGGTGCTCGCGCCGCATGCCGGTGTCGTCAGCCTCGACGGCACGCCGCTCGCCGGGGTGCCGCGCCGCACGGTCGCCCGGCGGGTCGCCGTGGTGGAGCAGCAGTCCGACACCCAGGTCGAGTTGACGGTCGCCGACGTGGTGCGGCTCGGCCGGATCCCGCACCGCCGCGCCTGGGCGCCGGCGTCGGCGGCCGACGAGGCGGCGGTCCGCTCGGCCCTGGAGCGCAGCGCGCTGGCCGACAAGGGGCACCGGCTGTGGCACACGCTGTCGGGGGGCGAGCGGCAGCGGGTGCAGCTCGCCCGCGCCCTCGCCCAGGAGCCGCGCGAGCTGCTGCTCGACGAGCCGACCAACCACCTGGACATCCAGCACCAGTTGGAACTGCTCGATCTGATCACCGGCCTCGGCCTGACCAGTGTCGTCGCGCTGCACGACCTGAACCTGGCCGCCGCGTACTGCGCGCAGGTGGTCGTGCTGTGCCGGGGCCGGGTCGTCGCGGCGGGCACTCCGGAGCGGGTCCTCACCGAGGAACTGATCGCGGACGTGTACGGGGTGCGTGCCCGGGTGGCCGTCCCGGAGCCGGGCGCGCGCCCGCACATCCGGTTCCTGGGGACCGTCGCGCGCGGTTCCTAGGGCCGGTGGGCGGGAGCGGTGGGGCGCCGGTCGCGGCGCGGGTGCGGGGGCTGCTGGTCGGGCCGGTCGAGCGCGCGTCGGGCGGTCGGCGGCGCGTGGACGCGCGGATCCGGGCGCCGGAGGAATGCCGGTCCGGCGTCGCGTGGAAGGTCGGCGTCCACGCCGAGCACCCCGCCCGCGGTGAGGCCGACGGGCTCCGGGAGCCCAGGGCCCGAGGTCGGCGCGCCGGGGCTCCGCGTCACCCCGACGCGGGCCCGCGGCCCTCGTGGGCCCGCGTCAGCACCAGGACCCCGCCCGCCACCGCCGCCACGGCACCCGCGGCGAGGAAGCCGCGCGAGGAGCGCCAGGAGAGCACCGACCAGCGCGACTGGGCGGAGAACAGGGAGCCCGTGCTCAGCCACGACCCGGTCGAGATCAACGACAGGGACGAGCCGATCGAGCCGACCGACAGGGCGCTCCCGATCGAGCCGACCGACAGCGCCGATCCGACGGACCCGATGGAGAGCACCGAACCCACCGACCCGATGGACAGCACGGAGTCCCGCGACCACAGGGACAGGGCGGAACCCGAGGAGCGACGACGACACGACCGTACGGGCGGCTTCGACATGAGGTCATTCTGCGCTCCGGACGCCGGGTCCGGCTCCTTTTTCCGGGTGCGGGCTCACATCCGGGCCCGCAGTACGTCGATCTCGCAGCCGGGTTCCTCGTGCCCGAGGGTGAAGGCGGCGAGGTCGTACAGGGCGTCGCCCCGGCCCGCCTCGGACCGGTCGACGATGCCGGTGACCTCGTCGCCGCCGCCCGGGCCGCGGGCGATCCGGTGGCCGGTCCGCCCGGGCGTCCGAGTTTCGTGCCGGGGAGGGCGGCGAGCGCGAGGACGGGCCCTCTGCGCCGCAGGGCGTCCGGGGTGGGGACCGGCGCGGGGGCCATCGCCTTGACCTCGGCGTCGACGCGCGCCTGATCGGCGTCCACCTTCAAGAACACGCCCGCCGCCGACGCGCAGGGTCGCGCGCTCGGAGTGGGCGACGACGGCCTCGACCTCGTCCGTGGCGGACCAGTGTCCCCGAAACGATCGCCGCCGTCGCCCGGTTATCGCGCGCGCTGTGCCGGGCGCTGTCCCTGGGTGCGCCCGCCGAGGTGGGTGGCGAAGAAGCGTTCGATGCCGAGGTGGAGGTCCTCGTTGTTCCCCGGGTTCACGAAGCTGTGCCCCTCGTCGTCCAGGACCCGGTACTCGACGCTCGCGCCGTGGGCGCGGGCCGCCTCGACGATCCGGTCCGACTGGTCCCGCACGACCCGCGGGTCGTTCGCGCCCTGGACCACCATCAGCGGGGTGCGGATGCGGTCCGCGCGGGTGAGCGGGGACCGGGCGCGCATGTCGGCCGCCTGCTCCGGGTCGTCGGGGTCGCCGACGAAGCGGAACCAGTTGTCGGCCAGCGCCGGGCGGGTGAACTCCGGCAGGCTGCGCAGGAAGGGGGCCAGATCGGAGATGCCGACGAGATCGACGGCGGCCGCGAAGACGTCCGGCGTGAAGGTGACGCCGACCAGCGCGGCGTATCCGCCGTAGGAGGCTCCGAGGACACCGACGCGTCCGGGGTCCGCGTATCCCTCGCGGACCGCCCAGTCGACCCCGTCCAGCAGGTCGTCGTGCATCTTTCCGGCGAACTCGCCGACCGCGGCCTGGGTGAACCCCGTGCCGTAGCCGGTGGAGCCGCGGAAGTTGACCTGGAGCACGGCGTACCCGCGGTTGGCGAGCAGCTGGACCACCGGGTGGTACCCCCAGCTGTCCCGCGCCCACGGGCCGCCGTGGAACAGCAGCACCAGGGGCAGTCCCACCGGTTCCACGCCGAGGGGCAGCGTGAGGTACGACGGGAGGGTCAGCCCGTCACGGGAGGTGAGGGCGACGGGGCGCATCGGGGCGAGCTCCTCCGGCGCGAGGTGCGGGAAGGGGCGGGACAGCAGGCGGGCCTCGCCCGTGCGGCGGTCGTAGAGGTAGGTGCGTCCCGGGTGCCGGTCGTGGGTGAAGGCGGCGACCCAGCGCTGTCCGCTCTCGTCACCGGACAGCGTGCTCAGATCGCCGTCGCACAGGCTCTCGAGGCGCCGCAGGACGTCGGCGAAGGGGGTGTGCCGGCCGACGGTGTTGATGGTCTGGCGGTCCCCGAGGTAGCGCGCGCCGATCAGCTCGCCGGTGCGCCGGTCGAGGATGAGCGGCGGGGGCAGCGTGGGGAAGACCTGTGCGCGGGTGTCGAGGTCGAGCCGGGGGTGGCTGTCGGTCTCCGTCTCCTCCCCGGTGGTCAGGTCGAGGCGGGCGACGCCGGTGAGGCCGCCGTCCCGGTGCGCGCCGATCCACACTCCGGTGCCGTCCGGAGTGGGCTGCATCGGGAAGATGCCGTAGGGCCAGGCATGCTCGTCGAGCTCCTTGACGGTGTGGGTGGGTCCCCGCTCCGCGTCCCACCCGGTCAGCGCGCGGGCGCCGCTGTCGGTGCGGACCAGCGCGTACAGTTCGCCGGTGCCGCTGCGGATCCAGTCCTCGACCCGGCCGTCGTTGCGGGCGATCAGGGTCAGCCCGGCGGTGGAGATGTCGAGTTCGTAGAGGTCGAACCGGGCGGGGTCGCGGTGGTTGAGCCGGAGGATCGCGCGCCCCGGTGCCGCCGGCTGGTAACCGAGGGCGCGGACCCCGGGCGGGAAGGGCGTCAGGTCGACGGCGGGCGCCTCGGGGTCGTCCAGGTCGACGCGGTGCAGATGCCAGTTCTCGTCTCCGTCGCGGTCCTGTTCGTAGAGCAGCCACCGGGGGTCGTCGGTCCAGTGGTAGGTGTGCACACTGCGGCGGGTGTCGGTGGTGACGGGGCGTGGTTCCGGCGGGCCGTCGAGGTTCTCGGTCCAGACGTTCAGCCGGTCCTGCCACGGGGCGAGGTAGGCGATCCTGGTGCCGTCCGGGGAGATCGTCACCCGGGTGCGCCGGGGCGGCCGGAAGAACTCCTCGACGGTGATCAGGCGTGGTGGCGGCATGGCGTCTCCTTCGCAGCCGGGGGCGGGTCGGGTCCCGCACGGGGAGGGGCGCGCGGCGGGGTGCGCTCAGGGGCGGGGTGCGGGCCGCCGCGTCCGGACGTCACCGGTCGCGTACCGCTGCGTGCGCCCGTCCCGCGCCGCCGGGACACCCCGCGCCGGGGCGGGAGCGGTCGCGGCCCGCTCCGGTGCGGCCAGGCGCTTGCCCGAGCGACGGGCCGCCCAGACGACGACGAGCAGGGCCAGGGCGAGCAGCGGGTAGCCCATCGCGATCTTCGCCACGGCCAGCCAGCCGGTGGAGTCCGCGCCGTAGAGCCACTGCTGCACGACGAAACGGGCGGCGAAGACGGCGGTCAGCGCGAGCGTGGCGATGTCGTAGTAGCGCACCGAGGGCTTGTCGCGCAGCCAGCGCGAGCCGGTGCTGTTGAGCGCGCCCCAGATCAGGCCGGCCAGCGGCCGGCGCACCGCCACGGAGAGCAGGAAGATCCCGCCCAGCAGCAGGTTCGTCCAGATGCCCAGCAGGAAGTAGCCCTTCGCGGAGCCGGTCTTCCAGGCGACGAAGGACGCGACCGCGACGCCGAACAGGCCGGAGATCGCGGGCTGGAGCGGCTCCTTGCGGACCAGGCGCAGCACGGTGATGCCGACCGCGACGGCGAACGCGACGATGATCGCGGCGGTCAGTCCGGCGGACGCGTTGGCGACGACGAACGCGACGATGGGCAGGCTGGTGTAGACGAGTCCCGTGGTGCCGCCCATCTGTTCCAGGGCGGTCGGCCTGGCCGGTGCGTCGGCTCGGGTTCCGGCTTCGGCCTCGGTCGCTTCGCGTGCGTGGTCAGTGGCCATGATCGGTCAACTCCGTTCGTTCGTCGACGACTTCGCTCGGTTCTCGGGGCGGGCGAGAGGCACGGCCGACTGCCGTGGTGATCGTGCCGCCCGGCCCGGTGCAGTGGGGAATGTCCCCGAAGCGGCGCCACATGCGCCGGGTACGGCGATTGGCACCAAGTGCCAGACGGCCGGGGCCGGATGCGGTTCCGCGCCCGCGGTGCCGGTCAGCCCCCGGCACCCGGTCTGCCGCGGGTGGGCCCGCCGACGGGCTCACCGACGGCGCCCCCGGTGGCCCGGCGGATCGCGGCGGCGAACCGCTCGGCCAGCAGGCCCGGGTCCCCGAACTCCCGCCGGGCGGTGCCCGCGAGGACGGCGGCGCCCACCTGCTCCTCCAGCACCCGGACCACCGCGGTCGCGGCGGCCGCGTGCAGCCGCACCTCCAGGTCCGCGGCGGGCAGCTCCAGCCGGGCGGCGAGGATGGTGCGCAGCTCGTCCTCGATGCGGTCGCAGGCGGCCAACCAGGCGGCGCGCAGGGCGGGTTCGGTCCCGGCGAGGGAGATCATGCGCAGGGCGAGCAGCTCGTCCGCTCGCTCCTGGGGGCGCGACGTCCTCGCGTGGCGCCGCACCTCGGCGGTGAGGTGGCCGGCGAGCGCGGCCTCCTCGGGCCAGTCCCGCACGACCGACATGAACCACTCCACGCCGTGGGCCACGATCGGCTCCGCGCAGCTCTCCTTGGTGCGGAAGTGGCGCCAGACCGTGCGGACGGAGACACCGGCGTCCTGTGCGATCCGCTCCCCGCTGGTGGCCTCCACGCCGCGCTCCCAGAAGAGCCGGCAGGCGGCGCGCGAGACGTTCATCCGCAGGGTCCGGCGGCGGCGCTCGCTCATGCCGCCCCTCGTCCGCTCCGGTGCCGCCATGACGTGCCACCTCCCCGCGAGTCGACGCCCCTCCTCCGTCACTGAACGCCATAATGTCACTAAGTGACGCTCACGGCAATGGCGTCTCCCCGGGTGCGGAGGATGCGCAGGTCAGGCGGGTCGGTCGGCGACGGGGTCGCCCACGGCGCCCCCGGTGGCACGACGGACGGCGCGGGCGACCCGATCGGCCGCGTCGGCGAACTCCCGGGGGTCGGCGCCCCTGAGCAGCGCGGCGCCGATGTCCTCGTTGACGACGCGCAGCGCGGCCGACGCGGCTGCCGCGTGCAGGCGCACGTCCAGGTCGTCCGGGGTGCGCCCGAGCCGGCCGGCGACGATCCGGGCCATCTCGCGCTCCACCTGGTCGCACGCCATCAGCCACGCCGTGCGCAGGGCGGGCTCCTGGTCGGCGAGCAGGATCATCTTCATCGCGAGGTCGTTGTCGGCACGCGTGAACGCGCCGGCCTCCCGGGCGTACACGGCCATGCGCTCCGTGAACTGCTCCTCCAGGGAGAGGTGCGCGGGCCAGGCCCGCAAGGTGGCCATCTCCCACTCCAGGCCCTGCGCCACGATGGGCTCCGCGCAGCTCTCCTTGCTGCGGAAGTGGCGCCAGATGGTGCGCGTGGACAGACCCACCGCCTCGGCGATCTGATCGCCGCTGGTCGCGTCGACCCCCTGCTCCCAGAAGAGCCGGGCCGCCTCCCGGGAGATCTCCAGCCGGACCCGGCGGCGCCGCTGCTCGCTCATCCCGCCGCCACGGCCCTCCTGGGCCGGCGCGGCACCGCCCGCCCTCGGCCCCTTCGCCTCACCGGACGCCGACCCGACCATCACCGCTCCTGCCTCCGTGATCCCGTTTCCGCCCCATGCTGTCAGCTGTCGTCGGACGGCACACGCGGGCACCGCGCCGCGGGCGGCTCCGCGGTTCCGCGGGTTCCGCCCGGGTCCGCGGCCGGGTCTCACTCGAAGCGGTCGGGGTCCCCCGCGCCGCGCCGGACGACCTCGGCCCCGCCGCCCGAGAAGTCGATCACGGTGGTGGGTTCGGTGCCGCAGTCGCCGGAGTCGAGGACGGCGTCCACGACGTGGTCGAGGCGCTCCTTGATCTCCCAGCCCTGGGTGAGCGGCTCGTCCTCGCCCGGCAGCAGCAGGGTGCTCGACAGCAGCGGCTCGCCGAGTTCGGTGAGGAGCGCCTGGGTGACGACGTGGTCCGGGATGCGGACCCCCACCGTCTTCTTCTTCGGGTGCTGGAGCTGTCGCGGCACCTCGCGGGTGGCGGGCAGGATGAAGGTGTAGCTGCCCGGCGTGGCCGCCTTGATCGCCCGGAACACGTCGTTGTCGATCATCACGAACCGGCCCAGCTGGGCGAAGTCCTGGCAGACGAGCGTGAAGTGGTGTTTGTCGTCGAGGTGCCGGATCGAGCGGATCCGGTCGACCCCTTCCCGGTTGCCGAGGCGGCAGCCGAGTGCATAACAGGAGTCCGTGGGGTAGGCGACGAGTGCGCTGTCACGGATGCCGTCGGCAACCGCTCCGATGATGCGTGCCTGCGGGTTCGCGGGGTGGACGTCGAAGTACCTGGCCATTCGCCGAGCCTACGGGATCGGGGGCGGCGGACGACGGCGCGGCCGGCCGGGACACGGCGGACGGGAACGGCTGACGGAAGGCGGATGGCGGCATGGGCTCGACGACGGTACGGCGGCGGACGGTGCGCCGCTCCCTCCGGGGGCGCGGGCACCCGCCCGGGACCCGGGCCGCGCGCACGCGCGCTGCGGCACACGGCGGAACACGACACACCCGGCATTCACCGTCCGACGGATTCGGCGCCCACGCGCGACAATCCCGACACCGACCCACCCCGACCGAGCGCTTCGGCAGGTCCTCGGACCATACTGTCTGCGCCCCGACCGCCCACAGAACGACTCCATGACCTCCAAGAAGAACTCTTCCTTCGTTCCCGCCCCCGACACCGTGTGGCTGTCCCGCGGGCGGCACCTCGGGCACGAGCCCGAGCAGGACGTCCGGCGCAACCTGATCGCCCTCAAGGCGGCCGGGGTGCTCGACGACCATCTCGACCTCGATCCGGTCGAGGCGGCGCGCGGCTCCGTGCTGCACCCGCGCGACGAGGACGCCGATCCGGGCCCGCTGGCCCGCCGGCAGTTCGAGGCGCGCTGGCGGGTCGCCGGCGACGTCACGGTGCGCGCGCAGCTGACGACGTACGACGTCGAGGCGCGCCGCAAGGAGGGCGACGGCATCGTCTGGGTGCTCGCCGCCGAGGCCGAGCGGCCCTGGGACCTGGGCTGGCCGTCCCCCGCGACGATGTTCTGGCCGGACAGCGACCAGGTCGGCTGGGACCACGACACCGTCTCGGGGCTGCGGCTGCGGTCCACGAACCATCTGCCGAAGGACCCCGACGAGCTGCGCCACCAGGTCCGGGACTGGGCGCGGCGCAGCTGGTACACCCATGTCGTGGTGCACGAGGCGATGACGCCGGACGCGCGCGGGGAGCAGCCGATCACGCCGTTCCTGCCGCCGAGTCTGCGGCACCGGGTGATAGAGCACCGCGCCTCGCCCGAGCAGTCGCAGATCGCGGATGTCGCGCTGAAGCGGGAGCTGAGTGTGCGGATGCCGCGCGGCGGGGCCGTCGTGCTGCCGACGCAGCCGCCGCTGCCGGGCTACGACGCGGACCGCGCGGCGGTCTCCAACGTGTTCCTGAACGGCACCGAGCCGGCCGAGCTGATCGCGCGGATCGTCGAGTTCGCGACACTGCCGAGACCCCTGCCGGAGGACGCGGAGCAGGCGCTCGCGCGGCTCCGCAAGGGCTGGCACCTGCTGACGCCGGACGAGGAGCTGGCGCACGCGCAGGACATGGTCGGCCGGTACGCGGAGGCGCTGGAGGCGATGACCAGGTCCCGGGACGCGTACAAGGAGGCGGCCGAGGCGACGCAGTCCGCGCTGAACGAGGCCCGCGGGAGCGAGGGCGTGTCGGCGAGCCTGCCGTTGACGCCGCCCGGCACGAAGCCGGACGGTTCGCCGCTGAGCGCCCTGACGAAGGCCTTCGGCCGGTTCCGCGACCCGAACAAGTAGGGCGCGCGAGGGCCCGCCCGCGGGTCAGTCCGACCCGGTCTCGCCCGGGTCGGACATCCGCAGCGCGATCTCTCTGAGCAGGTCGGTGGAGCCCACGTCGCCGCGTCCCTCGTCGTGCACCTTGGCGAGCTGGGTGAAGAGGAACGCGAACGCCTCGACGAGCGACACACTGGCCGGCATGAGCGCGGCGATGGTCAGCTCGGCGGCCTGTTCCGCGGTGGCCCCGGCCGGGATCTCCACCGTCGGGAACACCTCCGACACCAGCCGGCCGAGCTGGGACTGGTCGGTGTCCAGTTCCACGCCGTCGCTGAGCCTGCGTACCATCTCCTGCGTCTCGGTGAGCACACCGATGGCCCGCAGGATGATCTCCCTCTGTTCCATGCGGGGAGCCTATGCGGACGCGGCGCCCACGCGTGCAACGTCCTCGCAACGTCCCGGCGCGGATGCTCGCCCGTATGACCGACGTACCCCGTGTGGAGCTGACGTCCGCGGCCGCCGACCTGTTGCGGCGGCTGCGCGCGGCCCATGGTCCGCTGATGTTCCACCAGTCCGGCGGCTGCTGCGACGGCAGCGCCCCGATGTGCTATCCGGCGGGCGAGTTCCGCACCGGTGGATCCGACGTGCTGCTCCAGGATCTGACGGTGGAGGGGGTGGCGGAGCCCGTGTCGTTCTGGATGTCCAGGAGCCAGTTCGACGTGTGGAGCCACACCCGGCTCATCGTCGACGTCGTCGAGGGGCGCGGGAGCGGTTTCTCGCTGGAGGCGCCGGAGGGCGTGCGCTTCCTGATCCGCTCCCGGCTGGTCGACGCCCGGCCACCGCGGTAGCGGGAAGCCCGGCCGGGGCGGCCCTGGCGGGAACCGCTCCGGCCGGCGCCGCGTCCGGTGCGAGGGACGCGGGAGGCGTCAGCTGTCGTGCACGGCGACCAGTCCGTTGAAGACGCCCACGTAGGCGGTGCCGTCGGGGCCGATCGTCACGGGCGCCCAGTTGTTGTCGTAGGCGACGCCGGTCCCGACGAGCCGCTTCCAGCGGGTGTCGCCGGTGCGGAAGTCGACGGCCGTGAGATACCAGGCGTCCACACCGAGGGAGTTGGGCTCCTTGGTGTAGAAGTACAGCAGCCCGTTGGCGGTGGAGAGCTTCGGCACCGTGGACGGGGAGCGCACACCGCTCTGCCACACCGTGTCGCAGCCGCTGCCGTCGGCGCGCACGTCGATCCGGGTGACACCGCCGACGACGCTGCGCCCGAAGGTGAGCGAGGTGATGTTCTCGTAGCCGTAGTTGTTCTCGACGACGAGGCTGTTCCCGTACGAGATCAGGGAGTTGTCGGTGGTGGAGGCGCCCGAGCCGAAGACCGGCACCTTGCAGACGAGCCGTCGGTCGGCGGGGACGTCGGCGCCGCGCCGGTAGACGAGGACGTTCATCCGGTCGTCGGCGTTGTCGGTGATGGCGACGTAGTCGTCCTGGATGCCGAACAGGTCGGGGGTGGTGCCCGAACCCTGGTTCACGGAGCCGGGCTTGGTGCCCGTTCCCCGGTCGTAGGTCTGGCGCCAGACGGCCTTCGGGGTGCCGTCGGCGGTGGCGTCGAAGCTGTACAGGGCGTGGTCGGTGACGATCGACACCCCGTCCTCGGCGACGGAGAACGAGTTCTGGATCTCCTCGCCCGTCAGCCGGATCGACCGGACGGTGCCGGTGGCCGGGTCGACGGTGCCGACGCGGCCCTGCCGGGTCACCCACCACACGCGGCCCTGCCAGTCCGGCATCACGGAGGTGACGGGGTCGCAGACGCCGCTCGGGTACAGGTTCGTCCAGGACACGCAGTCGTGCGGGACGACGCCGGTCAGGTCCCAGTCGTCGGTGACCTCGAACCTCCACGTGCCGTCGGCCGCGCGGGTGTGCGCGAGGCGCAGGATGTGCTGGCGGGAGTCGGCGAGGACCAGGCGGTCCTGGTCGTCGAGGTAGGAGTAGGCGCCGCCCGAGGTGTCCTTGAAGATCTTCGAGAAGTCGAGGCGGGTGATGGCCTCGACGGTCGACGGGCGCTGCGGGAGCTGGTACTCGGCGAGGGTCGCGAGGCTGTGCGGGTCGATGAGCTTGACCAGGAACCCGGTGAAGGTGCCGCACACGCTGACGATGCGGCCCTCCTTGTCGAAGGTGACGGTGGCGCACTCCCCGCCGAGGGCGGCCATCTGCTCGCTGGTGACCTGCGGGGCGTTGCCGTTCGGGCCGCTCCAGGGGTAGGTGCCGCTGCCCCAGGCGTCCGCGTGCATGCCGCTGCGGCCGTTCGCCGCGAGGTGCGGGTGCTGGGCCGGGGGCGCGGCCGGGACCGGTTCGGGCCGGGCCGGCGCGCCCTCGTACTGCGGGACGAGGCGGTGGCCCGGGGCCTTGGGGATCTCGTCGGCCCCGGCGCCGGACGGCCCGGCGAGGGAGGCCCCCACCACGGTCAGCGTGACGGCGAGGGCGCGGGCGAGTTGTCTGCGAAGCGGCATGCCGCGAAGCTAAGCGCCCCCGCTTGAAGTGTCCATGTAGATAAGGGAGTTGTTCACGAACCCGCAACGATCATCGCGCGCGGGTCCCGTGCGGCCGGTCGTGGGCGTCGAGGAAGGCTTCGAGGCCGGCGAGGTCGTCGGTGTTCAGATGATCGACGTCGGCGGCGATCGACTCGGCCCATACGGCGTCCCGTTCGGGTCCGGCGACGTCCGGTGTCGCCCAGAACCGGACGCGCTGCCCGCGTGCGTGCGCCGCGGAGACGATGCCGCGCAGCCTGGCGCGCTCGGCGGGCGGCATCGGGCCGCTGCCCTGCCAGGTGAAGGTGTTGGTCCAGTTGTCGCTGATCAGCGGGATGAGGCCGGCGGGTGCCGGGCCGCCGAGGTCGGTGAGGCGGCCGTCGTAGAAGGCGCTGCGGGTGCGCTGGGCCGCGATGACGGGGCCCGCGGCGCGGTCGCCGGAGACGACGGCCGTGACGGGCCCGGTGCGCACCCGGCCGCGCGCGTACGTCGTGAACAGGCCGGGGTACCGGCGCAGTTGGCGGTCGAGTTCGCGGTAGGTGGCGTCGCCCTCGGTCTTGATGTCGACGAGGAGTTGCAGCGACAGCCGCCGGCCCCGGTACACCGAGCCGTGCTGGGCGCGGACGCGGGCGGCGAGCGGGGCGAGGTAGAGGGCCGCGAGGGTGCGCTCCGGGTCGAGGTCGACGGGGTCGTGGGCGACGAGGAGTTCGCCGTCGACGAGGTAGATGTCCGCCTCGACGCTGGCGAAGCGGTGGTCGAGGGCGTCGAACAGCGGGCGCGGGTGGTCGTAGTCGTTGTGGGCGTGGGCGCGCGGCAGCGGGCGCGGGCCGCGTGGCCCGGCGCCCGCGTGGGCGAGTTGTGGTGCGGCGACACCGGTGGCCAGTGCGGCGGCGAACGTGCCGAGGGCTCTGCGGCGGGTGGTCGGTGCCATGCGTGCCTCCCGTGGTGGGCCGGTGGGACACGGGTGAGTATGGAGGGCCCGTGGCACCGACGGGCAGTCCCCGGGGAGGAGTTGGCCGGACCGCCGCCCGTGGTTCACCCGGCGCCGCGACGGCCCCGGCCTATCGCTCGCCCGCGCTGCGCTCGACGCAGAACTCGTTCCCCTCGGGGTCGTGCAGGGTGACCCAGCCCGTGCCGTCGGGCCTGCGGTGGTCGCCCTGGAGGGTGGCGCCGAGGGCGAGGAGCCGGTCGACCTCCTCGTCGCGGGTGCGGTCCTGCGGTTCGAGGTCGACGTGCAGCCGGTTCTTGGCGCTCCTGCCCTCGGGGACCCGGATGAACAGCACGCCGACGGACGCGCTGCGCACCAGTGCCTCGGGGTCGCCGGGACGGTCGTCGTCCGCGAGGGTGCCGTCCAGGGCCCGGGCCCAGAACCCGGCCAGGGTGTAGGGGTCGGCGCAGTCGATGGTGACGTGGCGGATCAGAGAACTCATACCGCGGAGTCGATCACGGCCCCGCGGGCTCGTCCATCGGTTTGAGCCCTGCCGGGGTCCACTCCACGACCCGGTCGCACCAGCGGTCGAGGAGGACCCGGTCGTGGCCGACGGCGAGCAGCCCGGCGCCCGACACGGCCCGGTACTCCTGTACGACGCCGACCAGGGCGGCCGTGGTGGACGCGTCCAGCATGGCCGTCATCTCGTCGCAGACGAGCCAGCGCGGGCGCAGCGCCAACGCCCGTGCGACGCAGGCGCGTTGCAGCTGTCCGTCGCTGACCTCGTGGGGGCGGCGGCCGAGCAGGTCGGCGCCGAGCCCCACGGCGTCCGCCAGTTCGCGCACCCGGGCCGCGGGGTCGAGGCCGCCCGCGCGCAGGGGCTCGGCGATCAGGTCGGACAGCCGCAGTCGCGGATCGGCCGCCAGGCGCGGCTGCTGGAAGACGACGCCGAACGCGGTGCGCAGCGCGCGGGGGGCGCGGTGCCGCCAGCCCCGGACGTGTTCACCGTCCACGACGACCCGGCCCGCAGAGGGCTGGTGCAGCAGGGCGGCGACCCGCGCGAGGGTCGATTTGCCGCAGCCGCTCGGTCCGGCGAGTCCGACGCCCTCACCGGGGGCGAGCGTCAGGGTGACCGCGCGCAGGACGGGGGCGCGGCGTTCGTAGCCCGCGGTGACACGGTCCAGTTCAAGCACGGGCGGCCTCCGTGTCGGCGGGTACGGGATGGTGGCAGGCGACTCCGTCCACGGGTGCGGGCGGCACCGCGCAGCGCGCGTCGGCGCGGGCGCAGCGCGCGGCGAACGCGCACCCGTCGGGGAGGGCGCCGAGTTCGGGCGGCATGCCGGGGATCGGGGTGAACTCCCTTTCGGGCAGGGCGTTCAGGAGGCCGCGCGCGTAGGGGTGGCGGGGCCCGGGGGCGCCGAAGAAGGTGTCGGCGGGGGCGATCTCCACGATGCGGCTCGCGTACATGACGGCGACCCGGTCCGCGATGCGGGCGGCGGCGGCCAGGTCGTGGGTGATGAGCAGCAGGGCCCGGGTGTCGCCGAGGTGGCGGCGCAGTTCGTCGACGGTGCGCTCGACGAGGTCGCGGTCGAGCCCGGTGGTGGGCTCGTCGGCGAGGAGGAGGGGGGCGTCGCCGACGAGGGCGAGGGCGGTGGCGGCGCGCTGGGCGAGGCCGCCGGACAGTTCGTGCGGATGGTGGTCGAGGCGGTCGGGCGGGAACGCGGCGCGTTCGGCGGCGGCCACGGCCGGCCGCAGCCGCGCCTCTGCGCGCCGCACGCCGGCCACCTCCCTGAGGGTCTCCGCCAGCTGTGAGCGGACGGTGCGTACGGGTGTCAGGTGCGCGGCGGGGCTCTGCGGGACAAGGCCGATCCGGCGTCCGCGCACCGTGCGGGCCAGGGTCCGCTCGTCGGCGGCGAGCAGGTCGAGGCCGTCCACGTGGGCGTGGCCGGCCGTCTCGGCGTTCTCCGGGAGCAGGCCGAGCAGTGCGGAGGCGAGGACCGACTTGCCGCAGCCGCTCTCCCCGACGAGGGCGAGGCACTCCCCCGCGTGCAGCGCGAACGTCGCGTCGCTCACGGCCCGGACGTACGCGCCGTCGCGCATCCGGAACCGTACGGACAGGCCGTCCACGGTCAGGACCGGCTTCACAGGGACAGCTCCGATCGGCGGCGCGGGTCGAGCCGTTCGCGCCAGGCGCCGGCCAGCCCGGCGATGGCGAGGGTCGGCACGATGACGAACAGGCCGGGGAAGAGGGTGGGCCACCAGTCGCCCGCGAGCAGCGAGCCGCGGGCGCTCTGCACGAGGGTGCCGAGGCTGGCCTGGTGGGCGGGGAGCCCGAGGCCGAGGAAGGACAGGGCGGACTCGTGCCAGACGGCGTGCGGGACCATGAGGACGGCGGCGAGCGCGGCCCGTGGCAGCACGCCGGGCAGCAGGTGCCGTACGGTCACCCGCCACCGTGAGGCACCGCCGGAGATCGCCGCGTCGACGAAGGGCCGGGTGCGCAGGGACAGGACGTCGGCGCGGACGATGCGGGCCGTGGAGAGCCAGTGGGTGAGCGCGACGGAGACGACCACCGGCCAGACGCCGGGCCGGAACATCGCGACGACGAAGATGCCGAGCAGCAGGTGCGGCACGGAGGAGAAGACGTCGACGACCCGCATGACGGCCCGGTCCGTCCAGCCGCCGAGCGCCCCGGCGAGCGCGCCGACCGCGGTGCCGACGACGGTGGCGACGGCGGCGGCCACCACGCCGACGAGCAGCGAGACGCGCAGCCCGTACACGCAGCGCAGCAGCAGGTCGCGTCCGACGTCGTCGGTGCCGAACGGGTGCGCCCAGGAGGGGGGTTGGAGCTTCGCGGCGAGGTCGACGGCCTGCTGGTCGAGCCGCGCCAGCGGCGGCACGAGCAGCACGGCGAGGACGATGACGCCCACGATGGCGGCCGAGGTGCGGATCCGCCAGGTCCGCGTGGTGCGGCGGCGGCCGCCGCGCGTGCGCCAGGCCGGGGTCGGCTCAGCCATCGAAGCCCACGCGCGGGTCGGCGATGCCGTACAGCAGGTCGGCGGCCCAGTTCCCGGCGAGGACGGCGAGGGTCGCGAGGACGGTGAGCGCGGCGAGCAGCGGGAAGTCGACGGAGGTGGCGGCCCGCACGGTCGCGGCGGCGATCCCCGGCCAGCTGAAGACGGTCTCCACGAGCAGTGCCCCGGTGATGAGTTCGGGCACGCGGGAGCCGATCAGCGTGAGGACGGGGAGCAGGCCGGACCGCAGTGCGTGGCCGAGCAGGACGGTGCGCGGGGCGAGCCCCCGGGCCCGGGCGCCGCGCACGGGGTCGTCGGCGAGTGCGTCGGCGACGCCCTGACGCACGTACAGGACGAACCACGGCAGTTGGGAGAGGGCCAGCACGAGGGCGGGCAGGGCGAGGTGGGTGAGGACCTGGTCCGCGGTGACGGTGGTGGACCGGGTGTCGGTGAGGCCGCCCGCGGGCAGCACGCGGAGTTTCAGGGCGAACAGCCAGACGGCGAGCAGGCCCAGCCAGAACGGCGGGGCCGCCTCCAGGGTGTAGGCCAGCGAGCTGACGGCCCGGTCGAGGAGGCCGCCCTGGTGGCGGGCGGCGAGGACGCCGAGGAGGGTGCCGAGCGCGAGGGCGAGGAGGAAGGCCGTGGCCGCCAGCAGGACGGACCAGCCGAGGCGCTGGGCGATCGCGTCGGTGACGGGCTGCCGCAGGACGGCGGAGTCGCCGAGGTCGCCGGTGAGCGCGGCGGTGAGCCAGTCCCACCAGCGGGTGAGCAGCGGCTGGTCGGCGCCGAGGTTGGCGCGGAGCTGGTCGAGGTGTTCCTGGGACGCGGTCAGGCCCGCGGTGCCCGCGTACGCCTTGACGGGGTCGAAGGGGGAGGCCGCGGCGATCGCGAAGACGCCGAGGGTGACGGCGGCGAGGACGGGCACGGCGGACAGGATGCGCCGGGCCGTCAGGCGCGCCATCGGCCCCCAGGGGAGCCGTCCGCTCATGCGTGCCAGTCCTCGACGTTCCACCAGGGGCCCGAGGCGAGACCGTGGTCGTGCGGCTCGGTCTGGGTGGTGAGGTCGCCGAAGCGCCGGTCGGCGACGTAGAGGTGGTCGATGTGGGTGAGGAAGGTGTAGCCGGGGTTGCGCACGAGGGCGCGCTGGACGGTGTCGTACGCGGCCCGCCGCTCGGCGTGGTCGCCGCTGCGGCGGGCGTCCTCCAGGGCGGCGTCGACCTTCGGGTCGTCGTACCCGGCCATGTTGTTGAAGCCGTCGCCCGCGAGCGAGGACATGAGGAGCGGGTACTGGTCGAAGTCGGGGTCGGCGGGGGCGCCGCCGCCCGCGAGCACCGCGTCCTCGGCCATGCGCGGCTCGATGACCTCCCAGGTGCCGCTCTCGACCGTGATGTCGATGCCGAGCTTCTTGGCGTCGGAGGCGTAGGCGAGGGCGTGCTCCTGGCGGAGCCTGTCGCCGGTGAGGTACCAGAGCGGGAAGGCGGCGCGGACGCCGTCGCGGGTGCGGACGCCGTCGGCGCCGGGCCGCCAGCCGGCCCGGTCGAGCAGCTTCCTTGCGGCGGCGGGGTCGTGGGTCCGCTCCGTGCCCCGGGTGAACCAGGGGCTGTCGGTCGGCACCGGGCCGTACGCCTCCTTGCCCGCGCCCTCCAGGATCCGGTCGACCATGGTCGCGCGGTCGACGCCGGTGTCGAGGGCGCGGCGGATCGCCGTGTCGCCCGCGACCTCGTTGCCGGTGGGGAGGGTGACGAGGCGGTAGTCGAAGGTCTTCGCCGCGTACGTCCTGCGGTCGCCGTCGTCGTCGAAGGTCTTGGCGAGGTTGGGCGGCAGGATGGCGCCGTCGAGGTCGCCGGAGCGCAGCCGGGTGGCGCGCACGTCGTCGTCCTTGACGATCGCCATGGTGAAGCCGGTGATGTTCGGCGCGCCGCCCCAGTAGTCGGGGTTGGCCTCGAAGACGAGCTTCTCGCCCTTGGACCACGTCACCAGTCTGTAGGGTCCGGTGCCGATGGGGCTGGTGGTGAACTTCCCCGTGTTCACGTCCTGCCGGCCGGCCACGTGCTCGGGCGCGATGGGCAGGACGGTGCGCTCGGCGAACGGCGCGTAGGGGTACTTGAGGTGGAAGACGACGGTGTCGTCGCCGCGCGCCTGGACGCTCTCGACGGCGTCGAGCTCGGTCTTCGAGGCGTTGTTGGTCTTCGCGTCGAGGATGGTCTCGTAGGTGAAGACGACGTCCTTCGAGGTGAACGGCTCGCCGTCGCTGAACGTCACGCCGTCGCGCAGCTCGTACGTGTAGGTGCGGCCGCCGTCGGTGACCTTCGGCAGCGCGGCGGCGAGGGCGGGCTTCAGCTCCATGCGCGCGTCGTGCGTGAGCAGCCCGTCGAAGATCTTGGAGTTGCCGTCCTTGCCGTAGCCGAGCAGCGGGCTGAGGGTCTCCGGTTCGTAGGCGATGCCGACGACGGCGCTGTCGGGCGTCCCGCCGTCCCGCGCGCCGTCGTCCGGTGCCGTGCACGCGGCCGCGGTCACCACCAGTGCGGTGACCGCGGCCGATATCGACGCGTTCCGTGCCGGCCTCGCCACGACACCCACCCCTATTCAAGATCAACAGTTATTGCGAACAAATCGCAATAATGCCATCCCGTCAAGGGAAGGTAAAACCCGGCCGTGCCGGTCTCGCTCACGGCGCGCGCAGATCGACCAGCTCGGCCAGCTCCTCCCGGTGCCGGCCCGCCGTACCGAGGGCGAGGGCGGAGGACTTGGCGCGCTTGAGGTAGAGGTGGATCGGGTGCTCCCACGTCATGCCGATGCCGCCGTGCAGTTGCAGCGCCTCCTCGGCCACGTGCACGGCGACGGGCGCGGTGTAGGCCTGGGCGACGGCGACGGCCACATCGGTGTCGTCGCTGCCGGCGGCGAGGGCGTCCGCGGCGTTGCGGGCCGCGGCGCGGGCGTTGACCACTTCCAGCCACAGCTGGGCGAGCCGGTGCTTGAGCGCCTGGAAGGAGCCGACGGGCCGGTTGAACTGGTGGCGCTCGCGGGTGTAGCGCACCGTCTCCGTCAACAGCCAGTCGGCGGCGCCGAGTTGCTCGGAGGCGAGCAGTCCGGCGCCGGCGCGCAGGGCCCGCCGCACGGCGGGCGCGGCGGTGCCGGCGAGGAGTTGTCCCGCGGCCGACTCGAAGGTGACGGCGGCCAGCGGGCGCGTGGGGTCGAAGGACGTCTGCGGCGCGACGGCGACCCCGTCGGCCGAGGCGTCCACGGCGAACAGGCCGTCGGCCGTGGGCACGAGGAACACGTCCGCGAAGGCCGCGTCCGCGACGCCGGTCACCCGGCCGCTCAGGACGCCGTCCTGGACGCGCACGTCGGTGAACTCCCGGCCGGGCGCGGCCGACAGCGGCACCGTGAGGGCGCCGACGGTGCGCCCGGAGGCGAGGGCGGAGAGCAGCGTCGCGGCCTCGTCGGCCTCGCAGGCGAGCAGTGCCTCGGTCGCGATGACGGCGCTGGTCAGGTAGGGGACGGGGGCGACGGCGCGGCCCAGCTCCTCCAGGACGACGGCGGCCTCGCGGTGCGAGGCGCCCTGTCCGCCGCGCTCCTCGGGCACGAGCAGTCCGGCCAGGCCCATGCTCTCGGCGAGGTTCTTCCACAGGGCGCGGTCGTGCGGCTCGTCGCCCTCGACGCGCGCGAGCACAGCGGCGGGGCCGCAGTGGTCGGTGAGCAGGTCGCGGACGGCCGAGCGGAGCGCCTCTTCGTCCTCGGAGTACAGGAGGTCGGGCTGTGTGCTCATCGGGAGAGGTCCTTCCAGGCGACGTCCTTGTCGGTGCGGGGCTCGGGCGGCAGGCCCAGCACGCGCTCGGCGACGATGTTCAGCAGGACCTCGCTCGTCCCGCCCTCGATGCTGTTGCCCTTGGCGCGCAGATAGCGGTACCCGGCGTCGCGGCCCGCGAAGTCGACGATCTCCGGGCGGCGCATCGTCCAGTCGTCGTACAACAGGCCCTCCTCGCCGAGGAGTTCCAGCTCCAGTCCGCTGATCTGCTGGTTGAGGCGGGCGAAGCCGAGCTTCATGCCGGCGCCCTCGGGGCCGGGGTGTCCGGCGACCAGCTGCTGGCGCAGGCGTTCGCCGGTGAGGCGGGCGACCTCGGCCTCGACCCAGAGCGTCATGAGGCGCTGGTGCAGGTCGTGGGTGCGCAGTCCGGGGCGCTCGCGCCAGGTGTCGGCGACGATGCCGATGAGCCCGCCCTCGCGCGGGATGCGCATGCCGCCGATGGCGACGCGTTCGTTGTTGAGGGTGGTCTGGGCGACCTTCCAGCCGTCGCCGACCTCGCCGAGCCGGTGGGCGTCGGGGATCCGGACGTCGGTGAGGAAGACCTCGTTGAACTCGGCCTCGCCGGTGATCTGGCGCAGCGGCCGCACCTCGACGCCGGGGTCGGTCATGTCGCACACGAAGTACGTGATGCCCCGGTGCTTGGGCACGTCCGGGTCGGTGCGGGCGATGAGGATGGCGAACCGGGCGTTGTGCGCCCCGGAGGTCCACACCTTCTGTCCGTTGACGACCCAGTCGTCGCCCTCGCGCACCGCGCGGGTGCCGAGCGCGGCCAGGTCGGAGCCGGCGCCGGGCTCGCTGAACAGCTGGCACCAGATCTCCTCACCGGCCCAGAGCGGCTTGAGGAAGCGCCGCTTCTGCTCGTCGGTGCCGTAGCGCAGGAGGGTGGGGGCGGCCATGCCGAGCCCGATCCCGTTGCGCCGCGGGTCGTTGTCCGGGGCGCCCGCCGCCTCCAGCTCCGCGTCGACGACGGCCTGGAGGGCGCGCGGCGCGTCGAGTCCGCCGAGGCCCTCGGGGTAGTGCACCCAGGCGAGACCGGCGTCGAAGCGCGCGCCGAGGAAGTCCGCGCGCGAGGTGGTGGCGACGGGGTGCGCGGCCAGGAACTCCTGGGTGAGGGTGCGCAGTCGCGCGGCGTCGACGCTCATGCGGCGGCTCCTTCCGTACGGGCGTGGAGACCGGGCACCACGACGACGCGGCCGGTGGTGACGCCGTCCGCGACGCGCTGCACGGCGGCCGGGGCGTCGGCGAGGTCGACGCGGTCGCTGACGAGCGGCTTGATCGCGCCGCGCGCGGCGAGTTCGGTGAGCTTCTCGTGGCAGTGCGGGATCAGCTCGGGCTTCTTCTGGGCGTACAGGCCCCAGTGCAGACCCATGATCGAGTAGTTCTTCACCAGTGCGTGGTTGAGCGCGGGGGCCGGGATGCTGCCCGAGGCGAAGCCGACCACGACGATGCGGCCCTCGAAGGCGACGGTCTTGGCGGACTGCTGGTAGGCGTCGCCGCCCACCGGGTCGTAGATCACGTCGGCTCCGCGTCCGCCCGTCGCCTCCTTGATGGCGGCGATGACGTCGTCGGACCGCCGGTCGATGACGACGTCGCAGCCCAGCTCCCGGGCGGCCTTCGCCTTGTCGGGGCCGCCGACGACTCCGACGACCCGGGCTCCGGCGGCCTTGCCGAGCTGGACGGCGGCGCTGCCGACCCCGCCCGCGGCGGCGTGCACGAGCAGCGTCTCGCCCTCCTGGAGACGGGCCCGCTGGTGCAGCCCGAACCAGCCGGTCTGGTAGCCGATGTGCAGGGCGGCCGTCTCGGCGTCGTCGAGCGCGTCCGGGGCGGGCAGCAGGGCGCGGGCGTCGGCGACGGCGTACTCGGCGAAGCCGCCGTACGGCAGGGCCGGATTGGCGATGACCCGGCGGCCGTCCTCGGTCTCGCCGCAGATCTCCACGCCGGGGGTGAACGGCAGGGGCGGCCTGACCTGGTACTGGCCGCGGCAGAGCAGCGCGTCCGGGAAGTTGATGTTGGCGGCGCGCACCTTGAGCAGGACCTGCCCCTCGCCGGGCTCGGGACGTGCCACCTCGGCCAGGCGCATCACCTCGCTCGGCTCGCCGTTCTCGTGCACTTGCCATGCCTGCATGCGGGGCCTCCACGGGACTGCTTCGTCGAACCGGGTTCCGCTGCATACTAAGCGGTCGCTTGCCGGTCTGTGAATGCCCTGGTCCCGCCCGCCGCGCCGTCACTCCTCCTTCGCGGTCACTCCTCCTTCGCACGGGCGGGGCGCGCCCGGACGTGCATCCGCTCGCCCTGCGGCCCGAAGAGGCTCAGGAACTCGGCGGGCCCCTCCCCCGTCGAGCCGAACCAGTGCGGCACCCGGGTGTCGAACTCGGCGGCCTCGCCGGGCCCCAGCACCACGTCGTGCTCCCCGAGGACGATCCGCAGCTTCCCGGAGAGCAGGTAGATCCACTCGTAGCCCTCGTGGGTCTGCGGGTCGGGCTCGGCCCGCCGGTTCGGCTCGATGATCTTGTAGGCCTGGAGGCCGCCCGGCTGCCGGGTGAGCGGGATCATCGTCCGGCCGTGCCGCACGACGGGCTTGGCGCGCACCCGCGGGTCCCCGACCGGCGGGGCGCCGACCAGCTCGTCCAGCGGGACCTGGTGGGCGCGGGCGATGGGCAGGAGCAGCTCCAGGCTCGGCCTGCGCAGCCCGGACTCCAGGCGGGAGAGGGTGCTGACGGAGATGCCCGTGCTCGCGGAGAGACCGGAGAGGGTGGCGCCGCGCTCCTTGCGCAGGGCGCGCAGCCGCGGTCCGACCCCGGACAGCACGTCGTCCATGGTCGGGTCCGGTCCGGTGGTGGTCTCGTCCTCGTGTGCGCTCATGAATCCATTGCAGTTTCGGCAAAGCCGTTTGTCAATCCGGCGAGGGGGCGTGCACCGTCGGAAGGGACGAGGCCAGCCACCACCGGACGAGGTGAACCCCATGAGCAGCACCGAGAAGGACATGTACGAGGTCGTGGTTGTCGGCGGCGCCACGGCGGGCCTGTCGGCCGCGCTGATCCTGGGGCGTTCGCGCCGCTCGGTCCTGGTCGTCGACGCCGGCGAGCCGCGCAACGCCCCGGCCGCGCACATGCAGGGCTACCCGTCGCGCGACGGCACGCCGCCCGCCGAGTTCCTGGCCGAGGTGCGCCGGGAGGTCACCGGGTACGGCGTGGAACTGGTGGCGGACCGGGTGACGGCGGCCGAGCCGGACGGGGACGGCGAGTTCACGGTGACGCTCGCGTCCGGCGGCCGGGTGCACGCGCGCCGGCTGGTGATCGCGACGGGCCTGGTGGACGAGCTGCCGGAGGTGCCCGGTGTCGCGGAGCGCTGGGGCAGGGACGTGCTGCACTGCCCGTACTGCCACGGCTGGGAGGTCCGGGACCGGGCGATCGGCGTGCTGTACCGCCCGGCGACCGGCATCCACCAGGCCCTGCTGTTCAGCCAGCTCTCCGACGACGTGACGCTCTTCCTCGACGGCACGGACGCGGACGGCCTCCCGGACGGGGACTGGCAGCTGCTGGCCGCGGCCGGGGTGAGCGTGGTCGCCGGCGCCCTCGACCGGCTCGTCGTGGCGGACGACCGGCTGACCGGGGTGCGGCTCGCGAACGGCCGGGAGTTCCCGCGTGCGGTGTTCGTCGTGCCGACCAGGACCGTGCCGCGCGACGGCCTGCTGTCCGCGCTGGGCGCCGCCACGAAGCAGACCCCGGCCGGACCGTTCGTCGACGTCGATCCGACCGGGCTGACCAGCGTGCCGGGGGTGTGGGCCGTGGGGAACGCGGCGGGCCCGGCGGAGCAGGTCGTCAACGCGGCGAGCGCCGGATACCGGGCGGGCGCCTTCATCAACGCGCAGCTGGTGACCTTCGACGCGGCGCGGGGTGCGCAGCGGCGGCGGGCCGGCGTGTTCTCCCCGGAGGGCGAGCGCGCGGTGGCCCGGGCCCGCACCACGTCCCGCACGACTGTGGCACGTTGACGACGCAGCGGGTATCCATGCCCGCATGACGACGCCGACGCCCTCCCCGCCCGGACTGCCCACTCCTCCCCCGCTCGGCGTGTCGGCGCTGCCCCCGGACACGTACCGCGGCCGGCTGGTCCTGGTGACCGGGGGCGGCACCGGGCTGGGGCGGGCGGTCGCGGCGGAGTTCGCCCGGCTCGGCGCGGATGTGATGATCGTCAGCCGGCGGAGTGAGCATCTGGCGCCGGCCCGCGAGGAGCTGGCGGCGGTGGAGGGCGCGGGCAAGGTCACGGCGGCGACCTGCGACATCCGGGACGCGGGCCGGATCGCCGAGGTCCTCGACACCGCACGGGCGGCGCACGGGCGCGTCCCGGACGTCCTGGTGAACAACGCGGCCGCCAACTTTCCGGTGCCGGCAGAGGAGTTGAGCCCCAACGGCTGGCGGTCGGTCGTCGACATCACGCTCACCGGCACGTTCCTCATGACCCGCGAGTTCGGCCGCCGGCATCTCGCGGCGGGCACCCCGGGGTCGGTGCTCGCGGTGGGCGCGTCGTACGCGTGGACCGGCGGGCCCGGTTTCGCGCACAGCGCGGCGGCGAAGGCGGGCGTGAAGAACCTGGTGGAGACGCTGGCCGTGGAGTGGGGTCCGTACGGCATCCAGGTCAACGGCCTGGTGCCGGGGCTGATGCCGCACGAGGACATGACGGAGGCGATCCGGGCGAACCTGGACCGCGCCGACACCCCCGCCGCCCGGCAGCCCGCGCTCCGGGTGGGCGCGCCGCGCGAGCTGGGCTGGGCGGCCACGTTCCTCGCCTCCCCCTACGCCCGGTTCATCAGCGGCCACACGCTGGTGGTGGACGGGGCGAACTGGCAGCGCCGCGATCTGGTGAACGGGCCGGTGACGACGGTGCGCGAGCAGTTGGGCCGGGGGCCGTTCACCCTCTGAACGAGCCGAGCCGAGGCGAGCCGAGCCGAGGCGCGGCCCGCGGGACCGGGCCGGCGCTGCGCCGACGCGTGGGGACCGCCCCGGTCCGGGCCCCGGGGCGGTCCGCGTCACGCACCCCGGAACTCGGGCGGCCGCCGCCGCGCCTTCGCCGTGAACCCCTCCGCCGCGTCGTCGGAGGTGAGGGTGAGCGCCGCGCTCATCGCCACCCGGTCGAGGGCGGCGTCGAGACCCGCGTCGGCGTAGGCGTCGATGTCCCGCTTGACGGACTGCACCGCCAGCGGGGCGTTCGCCGCGATCTCCCGCGCCACCTCGCGGGCCGCCTCCTCCAACTCCGCCGCCGGGACGAGCTGTTGGAGCAGTCCGAGCCGGTGCGCGGTGCCTGCGTCGACGCGGCGGCCGGTCAGCGCGAGGAACTTGGCCCAGCCCGCGCCGGCCTCCCGGGCGATGCGCAGATCGCCGCCCGCGTCGACCGCCACGCCGAGCCTGGCCTCCGGCAGGGCGAACACGGCGTCGTCGGCGGCGAGCCGGATGTCGGCCATGAGGGCGAGTTCGAAGCCGAAGCCGAGGCAGTACCCCCGCACGGCGGCGACGACGGGCTGCGGCAGCCGCGCGAACGCGGCGAACCGCTCGTGCACCCACCGGATGCCCTCGTAGTAGGCGCGGTTGCGGGCCGATCCGCTCGCCCCCTCGATCCCGCCGCCGGGCGCGGTGACGTCGATGCCCGCGCAGAAGGCGCGCCCCTCGGCCCGCAGCAGGACCACCCGGACGCGGTCGTCGAACCGGATCCGCTCGGCCATCACCCCGAGCTGGCGGCTCGACTCCCAGCTCCAGGCGTTCAGGTTGGCCGGCCGGCACAGCGTGAGCACGCCGACGCCGTCCTCCCCGACCTCCAGGCGCAGCCGCCGCTCGTCGCCTTCGGGGATCGAGGTGTCGGTCGTGTCGATCATGCGGCCCCCAGCCGGTCGTCGGCGCCCTCTGGCGGCGCGCAGCGTACCGGCCCGGCCCCGCACCTTGAAGAGCCACGCGCCCCGGAAAGGAACGCGCGCGGGCGGTGCGCGAGCGGGCCGCCCGGGGTGCTCAGTGGGCGATGCCGTCGATCAGCTCGCGGGCGCCCTGCCGCAGCAGCGCGACCGCGACGGACATGCCGAGCGTCGCGGGGTCCAGCGGGCCCGCCCACTCCTGGGCGTTGAGCACCCGCTTGCCGTCGGGGGTGAACACGCAGGCCCGCAGCGACAGATCGCCGTTGCGCTCGGAGCGGGCGTACCCGGCCACGGGCGAGTTGCAGTGCCCCTGGAGGACGTGCAGGAACATCCGCTCGGCGGTGGCCTCGCGCCAGGTGTCGCGGTGCCCGAGGCCGCTGACGGCATCCAGGGTCGACCCGTCGTCGGCCCGGCACTGGAGGGCGAGGATCCCGGCGCCGATGGGCGGGCACATCACCTCGGGCGCGAGCACGTCGGTGACCACGTCACGGCGGCCGATCCGCTCCAGCCCGGACAGGGCGAGGAGCAGCACGTCCGCGTCGCCCGCGGCCATCTTCTCCAGTCGGCGGTTGGCGTTGCCGCGCATCGGAACGCACTCCAGGTGCGGGTGGGAGGCCGCGAGTTGGGCGACGCGGCGGACGGACGAGGTGCCGACGCGGGTGCCCTCCGGGAGCTCGTCGAGGCGGCGGCCGGCCGGGTCGATCAGCGCGTCGCGGACGTCGTCGCGCTTCAGGTAGGCGCCGAAGGTGCAGCCCTCCGGCAGCGGCCGGTCCGCCGGGATGTCCTTCAGGCAGTGCACGGCGAGGTCGGCGCGGCCGTCGAGCAGCGCCTGGTCGACCTCCTTGGTGAAGGCACCCTTGCCGCCGAGCTGCGCCAGGTCGCCCATCCACCTGTCACCGCTGGTCGTCACGGGGACGACCTCGGTGCGGAGGCCGGGGTGGAGTGCGGCGAGTTCGGCCCGGACGCGCTCCACCTGGGCGAGGGCCATGGGCGACGAGCGGGAGACGATACGGATCAACTCAGGTGCCATCCCGCCACGATAGTCGCCTCCGCTCGGGTGCTGGTGCACCGTCCGGGCGGGAGGCGTGGGGCGCGTGCGGCGCGCCGTGCGGGCGCCGGCCCTGTCGTCGCTGGTGGGGCGCCGGACCGGCGGCGGCGCGGCGGACGTACGGAACGCGCCGGACCGCACGGACCGCACGGCGCGGTGGACGGGCGCTCGACGCGTCCTCCGCGCGCCGACCCGTGGGCGGGGCCGGGTCCTGTCCGCGCGGCGACCGGTGGGCGGGGCCGGGGCCTGTCCGCGCAGCGAGCTCCGCACCGCCCCCGCCACCCCGCCCCCTCAGAGATCGCCGTGCAGCATGCCCAGCAGCCGGTCCAGGACCCGCGGGCCGCCCGCGCGGAGACCGTCGTGCTCGAACTCGTTCGTCACCCAGGGCCGCAGCCCCCGTACCGCGTCCGCCGTGCGCAGCGCGTGCCCGGTGTCCACGTACATGTCGTCGTGGTAGACGGCGGCGACCACCGGCACCTCGTTGGCGGCGAGTCGCGTCCGGTCGTACAGCGGCGTCCATCCGGTGTGCTCCGCGAGCGCCGTCGCGACGTCCTTCAGGGGCCGCAGCGCGGGATCGTGGTCGAACTGCCAGGGGTGGACGGACTCGCCGGTGAAGTACAGCGGGCCGCCGGAGGCCAGCGCCTTCGCGCCGTCGAACTGCGGGAACTCGGCGCGGACCCGCTCGGCGGCCCAGGCGGTCGCCCGGCCGTCCTGCGCGTAGATGGCCTCGTGCAGCAGCGCGTACAGCGGGTGGGCGGCGTACGACAGTGCCGCGGCGACCTGTTCCCGGAAGGAGTCCGACAGCTCGCGGCCGCCGGGGGTGCGGACGAAGGCGTCCTCCAGCAGATAGTGCAGCCGGTCGCTGCCGTCGCCGGCGCCGAGCCAGATGCCGAGGGACTGGAAGGCTTCGAGGGTGAGCCGGTGGCCGCCGGGCAGC
Organism: Streptomyces sp. NPDC088785; assembly: GCF_044750685.1. NCBI lineage: Bacteria > Bacillati > Actinomycetota > Actinomycetes > Kitasatosporales > Streptomycetaceae > Streptomyces > Streptomyces sp. NPDC088785. Next base: position 56,126 of record NZ_JBIVKH010000014.1, on the reverse strand, counting down.
ACCGGTTCCCGTTCGGAGACGAACGCGCCGATCTCGCGGGCCCGCTCCACGTCCATCGGATAGCGGGCGTAGTGCGCGCGGACCTTGCGCTCGACCCGCGGGTAGGCCGCGCGGTAGACGTCGTCCGCGGCGCCGTCCAGCGTGGGCAGGCCGCCGGTGACGACGGCGGCCGCCAGGCCCTCGGGCGCGGCGGAGAGGTAGTGCGTGGCGCAGAAGCCGCCGAAGCTCTGGCCGAGCACGGTCCAGGGGGCGCCGCCGGTCACCTCGGGCCGGATGGTCTCGCAGTCGCGGACGATGGAGTCGGCCCGGAAGTGCGTCAGGTACGCGGCCTGCTGAGCGGCGTCGCCGCGCAGCGGGAGCGTCTGGCGGTTGGCGGGCGAGGAGGCGCCGGTGCCGCGCTGGTCGAGGAGCAGCACGCGGTGGTCCCGCAGGGCGCGGCCCAGCCACGCCTGCGCGCCGGAGAACCGGTTGGCGCCGAAGCCCGGGCCGCCCTGGAGGTAGACGAGCCAGGGCAGCGACTCGTCCTCGCGGCCGGCGGCGACGGCCTCGCGCGCATACAGCTCGATCCGCTCGCCGTCGGGGACGCGGTGGTCCAGCGGGACGGTGAAGCGGCGGTCGGTGAGGACGACTCCGGGCTGGCGGTAGCGGGCGGCGCTCAATTCGGCTCCTGTGCGCGGGGGCGGTACGGGATGTCCGGAGTGCGGCATTCCGGATCTGTGGACCAGTTCAGCACACGGGCCGCGCGGGGTCAGCGCGGGCCCAGGGTGGAGCCGCGTACGACGAGTTCCGGCTGGAGCACGACGCGCCGGTGCTCGTGGCCGCCGTCCGGCCGGTCGGCGGCCCCGATCTCCTCCAGCAGGAGTTCCGCGGCGAGTGCGCCCATGGTGACGGCCGGCTGCCGCACCGAGGTGAGCGGCACCGCCGCGGCGGCGGCGAACTCGATGTCGTCGTAGCCGACGATCGCGATGTCCTCGGGGACGCGCACCCCGGCCGCGTAGAGCGACTGGAGGACGCCGAGGGCGAGCAGGTCGTTGGCGCAGAAGACGGCGGTGGGGCGGTCGGCGAGGCCGAGCAGCCGGGCGCCCGCGTCGCGTCCGGCGACGACGTCGAGGCGCTCGGTGGGCAGTTCGTGCAGGGCGGCGGCGGGCAGTCCGGCCTCGCCGAGGGCGCGCAGCGCGCCCTGGCGCCGGTCCTCGACCTGGTTCAGGGCGGGCGGTCCGCTGACGTAGGCGATCCGCCGGTGGCCGGCGGAGACGAGGTGGCGCACGGCGAGCGCGCCGCCGTTGACGTCGTCGACGGAGACGGAGCACTCGGTGGCGCCCTCGGCGACCCGGTCGACGAGCACGAAGGGGATGTCGTGGCGGCGGAACTGCTCGACGGTGCGGCCGGTCGCCTCGGCCGGGGTGAGGAGCACGCCGCGCACCCGCTGCTCGGCGAAGAGGGACAGGTAGTCGGCCTCCTCGGAGGGGCTCTGCGCGCTGTTGCACACCATGACGCCGAGTCCGGCCGCGCGGGCGGCGCGCTCGGCGCCGCGCGCGACGTCGACGAAGAACGGGTTGCCCATGTCGAGCACCAGCAGCCCCATGATGCGGCTGCGTCCGGCGCGCAGTTGGCGGGCCGACTCGCTGCGGACGTAGCCGAGCCGGTCGATGGCCGACAGGACGCGGGCCCGGGTCTCGTCGGCGACGGACTCCGGCCGGTTGATCACGTTCGAGACGGTGCCCACGGACACCCCGGCGACACGGGCGACGTCCTTGATCCCCACGGACTGTGCCATCGAGTGTGATCCTCCAGGTGAACGGGTGCGGCAGACGGAGTCTACGTCGGGCGCCCCCGCCCGTGCCCGGCCCGCCGGACGGACCGTGACGCGGGCGGACCCTCTCCGTTGAATCGTTTCGGTCGGACTCGTCCCTGGTGCGCCGGGCGGACGCTCCGCCACCGGACCGATCACACCAGGGTCATCACTGCACACCTCTTGCCACTGACTACGGCGGCCCGTAGGTTCCTGGGCCCCGCGTTGAATCGTTTGAAACCGTTCAATCGCGGGGCTGTGCCGCACCGCTCCCCCACCATCCGGAGCACCTTCACCGTCGAAGGGAAACCTCACCGATGAGCAGCGACATCCGACGCAGGACCGTCCTCGCCGCGACCGCGGGCGCCGTGCCCGTCGTGGCCGCGGCGGGCACGTTCGCGTCCGCGTCCCCCGCCCAGGCGGCGCCCGCGGCCCCGGGCGGCGACGACGCCGTGACCGGGCTGACCGTCGAGCACCGCGTCGATCCGCTCGGCACCGACGCCGCCCGGCCGCGCCTCGGCTGGCGGCTCGGATCGACGCGGCGCGGGCTCGCGCAGGGCGCCTACCGCATCCGGGTGGCGTCCTCCGCGGCCCGGGCCGCCGCCGGGCGCGGCGACGTCTGGGACAGCGGGCGCGTGCGCTCCGCCGACTCGGTCGCCGTCGCCTACGACGGACCCCGACTCCAGGCGTCCACACGGTACTTCTGGACCGTGGCCGTCTGGGACGACAGGGGCCGCCCGGTCGGCACCTCGGCCCCCGCCCGGTTCGAGACGGGTCTGCTGAGCACCGACGGCGTCACGCGCTGGGACGGCGCGCAGTGGATCGGCATGAAGGGCAAGGCCCCGAACTCGGCGGGCGCGCCGCAGCTGCGCGCCGAGACCCCGCTCGGCGCGCGCAAGAAGGTCCGCGAGGCCCGGCTGTACGTCTCGGCGCTCGGCGTCTACGAGTTCTACGTCAACGGCGCCCGGGTCACCGTGCCGCAGGACGGCGGCCGCGCCACCGAACTGCTCACACCCGGCTGGACCAACTACGACATGACCGTGAACTACATGACGTACGACGTCACGGACCTGGTCGCGGGCGGTGGCGGCCGGGTCACGGTGGGCGCGGTGCTCGGCAACGGCTGGTACAACGCCCGGATATCCGAGGGCAGTACGTACTACTCCGAGGACGGCAACCCCCTCGCCCTCAAGGCCAAGCTGCTCGTGCGCTACACCGACGGCTCCACCCAGTCGCTGGTCACGAAGGAGGGCAGCGGCTGGAAGGCCACCGACACCGGGCCCCACCGCGCCGACGACATCTACGACGGCCAGACCTACGACGCCCGGCGGGAGCTCGACGGCTGGGCGGACCACGGCTTCGACACCGGGGACTGGGCCGACGTCGAACAGGTCGGCTACGCGGCGAAGTACCCCGACGCGAAGCTCGTCGCCTACCCCGGCGAGACGGCCCGGCTGATGGACGCCTGGGACCGCACGCCGACGTCGGTGACCGTCTACGCCGAGGTGACCGGGGAGTCGTCCAGCGCGAACGGCAGGGGCGAGATCGTCCCCGACCCGGACCGCTCGACGACGACGCGGCCCGGGCCGCTCACCCTGCGCACCGGCGACACCGCCGTGTTCGACCTCGGCCAGAACCTGGTGGGCGTCCCCCGCTACGCGGTGCGGGGCCCGGCCGGGGCCCGGCTCGTCGTCAGGACGGGCGAGATGCTGAACGACGACAGCGCGGGCGCGGACGGCCCGGCCGGCTCGCTCTACCGCGCCAACCTGCGCTCGGCGAAGTCCACCAGCACCTACGTCCTCAAGGGCTCCGACAGCGCGGAGACCCATGAGGACTCGCTGTCGTTCTACGGCTTCCGGTACGTGTCCGTGGAGGTGACCACGCCCGACACCGAGGTCACCTTCTCGGGGCTCGTGGGCCGGGTCGGGACGTCGTCGCTGCACGACACGGGCAGCATCAGCACGGACGACGACGCCGTCAACCAGCTGATCAGCAACGTGCGGTGGGGGCAGCGCGGCAACTACCTGTGGGTGCCCACCGACTGCCCGCAGCGCGACGAGCGGCTCGGCTGGACCGGCGACACCCAGGTCTTCTCGCACACCGGCCTGTACAACACGCGCGACGCGGTCCCCTTCCTCAGCCAGTTCGAGTCGATCCTCATCGAGTCGCAGCGGATCTACGGCGTGGACGGCGCCCAGTTCACGGCGGTGGCCCCCGGCAACCGCTACAACGCGGCGTCCCCGTGCAGCGGTTGGGCGGACTGCGGCGTCGTCGTGCCGTGGACGGTGTGGCAGATGAGCGGCGACGCGACGATCATCGACCGCAGCTGGGACGCGATGGCCCACTACCTCGACTGGATCCGGCGGAAGGGCGGCGACACCTACGTGGGCCAGGGCGCGATCTTCGCGGACTGGCTGGCGTTCCAGAACACCGGCACGCAGTTGATGAGCGACGTCTACTACGCGTACAGCGTGCGCCTGATGGCCCAGATGGGCCGGGCCACGGGCCGCGCCGCCGAGGCCGCCGCGTACGACGACCTCTTCACCCGGATCCGCAGGGCGTTCCTCGCGAAGTACGTCCGGACCGACGGCGACGCGATCACCGTGAGGTCGAGCATCGGCGGCAAGCCGCCGATGGGCGGCGACCCGGAGGACAACAGCCAGTCCGCGCTGCTGTGGGTCCTCAAGCTCGGCTTCTACGACACCGAGGCGCAACGCCGCGCGCTGGTGGACCTGCTGGCCGAGAACATCGGCAACGACGCCGCGTACAAGGCGGCCCATCCGGACAGTGCGCGCGTGCCCTACGCGGAGAACACCCTCTCGGTCGGCTTCCTCGGCTCGAACGTCATCGCGCCGGTCCTCACCGACGAGGGCCGCGCCGACCTCGCGTACCGGCTGCTCCACCAGGACGCGATGCCGTCGTGGCTGTACTCGGTGAAGAACGGCGCCACGACGATCTGGGAGCGCTGGAACTCGTACTCCGAGGAGGACGGGTTCGGGCCGGTGGAGATGAACTCGTTCAACCACTACTCCTACGGCGCGATCATGGAGTGGATGTACACCTCCATGGCGGGCATCGCCGGGGATCCCGACCACCCGGGCTTCCGGCGGTTCCGGCTGCGGCCGCACCTGGACCCGACCGGTGGCATCACCCGGGTCGAGGGACGGCACCTGTCTCCGTACGGCGAGATCACCAGCGCGTGGTCGCTGGCGGCCGACGGGACGCTGACGTACGAGGCGACGGTGCCGGCCGGCACCGAGGCGACGCTGGCGCTGCCCGCGCTGTCGGCGGACGCCGTCCGGGAGGGGCGCACCCCGCTCGGTTCCGTGGCCGGGGTGCGGCTGGAGGGCTTCGCGGACGGCACGGCCACGTTCCGGCTGCCGTCGGGCCGGTACCGGCTGACCAGCACGGTCCGCTGACGCGGGCGGGGGCCGGACGTGTCGTCCGGCCCCCGTGGCGGGCGGGCGCGGTCAGGGCCGCGCCCTGCTGGAGTCCCGCACGACCAGCTCGGGCCGCAGCACCACGTGGCGATGCCGGTGCTGCGCCGCCCGCTCCCCCGTCTCCTGGAGCAGCAGTTCGGCGGCGATCGTGCCCAGGGTGAGCGCGGGGCGCCGTACCGAGGTGAGCGGGACCGTGGCCGCCGCCGCGAACTCGATGTCGTCGTAGCCGACGATGGACAGGTCCTCGGGAACCCGCACCCCGGCCGCGTACAGCGCCTGGAGCACGCCGAGCGCGAGGAGGTCGTTGGCGCAGAACACGGCGGTCGGCCGCGGGGAGAGGCCGAGCAGCCGGGCGCCCGCGTCGCGGCCCGCCGCCACGTCGAGGCGCTCGGTGGGCAGTTCGCGCAGCAGGGTGTCCGGCAGGCCGGCGTCGGTGAGCGCCTTGCGGGCGCCCTTCCTGCGGTCCTGCACCTGGCGCAGGTGCGGCGGTCCGCTGACGAACGCGAGCGAGCGGTGGCCGCCCGCGACCAGGTGCCCCAGGGCGAGGGCGCCGCCCGACACGTCGTCGACGGCGACGGAGCAGCCCTCCTCGTCCCCGGCGACCCGGTCCACGACCACGTACGGAATGCCGTGCCGGCCGAAGTCGCGCAGGGTGCTGCCGCTGGGGTCCGCCGGGGTGATCAGCGCGCCCCGCACCCGCTGCTCGGCGAAGAGGGAGAGGTATTCGCCCTCCTCGGCCGGGTCCTGGCCGCTGTTGCACACCATGACGCCCAGGCCCGCGTCGCGTGCGGCGCGCTCGGCGCCGCGCGCGACGTCGACGAAGAACGGGTTGCCCATGTCGAGGACGAGCAGGCCCATCATGCGGCTGCGGCCCGCCCGCAGCTGGCGGGCGTACTCGCTGCGGACGTAGCCGAGACGGGCGATGACCTGCTGGACGTGCCGGCGGGTCGGCTCGGCGACCCGGTGCGGCTGGTTGAGGACGTTGGAGACGGTGCCCACGGAGACTCCCGCCGCGTGGGCCACGTCCTTGATTCCGGCCGTGGACCGGCCGCCCGGCCGCTCAGGCAAGGTGGAAGACCTCGGTGAGCGGCCGCATCGCGGCGTCCGGTGCCCGCCCGTCGAGTTCCTCGAAGAAGGAGGCCGTCCCCGCCTGCCAGCGGGCGTTGACGTCGGTGGCGTCCATGGCGGCCCGCGCGGCGTCGAAGTCCTCCGTCTCCAGATAGCCGACGAGGGTGCCGTCCTCGTGCAGGAAGAGCGAGTAGTTGTGCCAGCCGGCCGCCGTCAGCGCCTCCCGCATCTCCCGCCACACGTCCTCGTGGCGGGCGCGGTAGGCGTCGACGCGGTCGGCCCTGACCTTGAGCAGGAAGCAGACGCGCTGCATGTCCGTCGGGTCCCTTCGCCGCTCAGAACTTGTAGTCGTCGATGTTCTTCTCGTCGAAGACGGTCGGCTTGCCGAGCGAGACGACGCCGTCCTTGCCGATGGTGAACTCGCCGAGGTCGCCGGCCTTGAAGGTCTCGCCGTCCTTGCCGGTGATCTGGCCGGACTGGAGGGCGACGGCGGTGTGGGCGGCGAGCGCGCCCAGCTTCGCCGGGTCCCACAGCTCGAAGGCGTCGACGGTGCCGTTCTTGACGTAGGCCCGCATGTCGTTGGGGGTGCCGAGGCCGGTCAGCTTGACCTTGCCCTTGTACTTGGAGCCGGCGAGGTACTGGGCGGCGGCCTTGATGCCGACGGTGGTCGGGGAGATGATCCCCTTCAGGTTCGGGTGCTCCTGGAGCAGGCCCTGCGTCTGCTGGAACGACTTCTGGGCGTCGTCGTCGCCGTAGGCCGTCTTGACGAGCTTGATGTCCTTGTAGGCGGGCTTCTTCAGCTCGTCCTTCATGTAGTCGATCCACGTGTTCTGGTTGGTGGCCGTCTGGGCCGCCGAGAGGATCGCGATCTCGCCCTTGCCGCCGATCTGCCGGGCCAGCTGCTGGACCTGGGTGCGGCCGAGGTCCTCGGCGGAGGCCTGCGAGACGAACACGTTGCGGCAGTCGGCCTTGGTGTCGGAGTCGTACGTGACGACGCTGACGCCGTTCTTCATCGCCTGCTTCAGCGCGGTGCACAGGGCGCCCGGGTCCTGGGCGGACACGGCGATGCCGTCGACCTGCTGCTGGGTGAGGGTGTTGACGTAGGAGACCTGGCCGGAGGTGTCGGTGCCGCTGCTGGTGCCGACCTCCTTGTACGACGAGCCGAGTTGCTGGAGCGCCTTCTTGCCGCCGTTGTCGGAGGTGGTGAAGTACGGGTTGTTGACCTGCTTGGGCAGGAAGGCGACCGTGAGGCCCTTCTTGGTGGCCGCGTTCGGGTCGGCCTTGCCCGCGGCGTTGGACTTCGCCGCCTCCTTGTTCGCGTCGTCCTTCGTGGTGCCGCCGCACGCGGTGGCACCGACGACGAGGGCGGTGGTGACGGCGAGCGCCGCGGTGAGCCGGCGGGTTCGGGCGGTGACGGACATGAGGGTTCCTTCGCGCTGGTGGTGCGGACGGGTGGGGTGGGCGAGCGGGGTGCGGGGCCGCGCGTCAGGTGACGGCGGCGGGTGCGGGCGGTGGCGCGGCGGCGGTCCTGCGGCGGGCGCGGGACTGGGCGACCTGACGGCCGACGCGCGGGGCGAGCACGGAGATCACGAGGAGGACGCCGGTGACGACGATCTGGGACTGCGAGGAGACGTTGAGCAGGCTCATCACGTTCTGGAGGGAGCCGAGCAGGAACACTCCGGCGACGGCGCCGCCGAGGGTGCCCCGGCCGCCGTCGAAGTCGATGCCGCCGAGCAGCACGGCGGCGATGACGGACAGCTCCAGGCCGGTGGCGTTGTCGTAGCGGGCGCTGGCGTAGTGCAGGGCCCAGAAGACGCCGGTGAGGGCGGACAGCAGGCCGGTCGTCACGAACATGGACAGCTTGAGCCGCTTGACGCGGACCCCGGCGAACCGGGCGGCCTCCTCGTTGGCGCCGATCGCGAACAGCGAGCGGCCCACGCGGGTGGCGTGCAGGACGACGAGGGCGAGGGCGAGCAGGATCACGAAGGGCAGCGCGGCGTACGGGACGAACGTGTCGCCGAACCGGCCCGCGCCGAAGTCCAGGTACCGCGTGGGGAAGTCGGTGACCGAGTCGGAGCCGAGGACGATCTGCGCGATGCCCCGGTAGGCGGCCATGGTGCCGATGGTGACGGCGAGGGAGGGCAGTCCGAGCCGGGTCACGAGCAGGCCGTTGACCAGGCCGCAGACGACGCCGAGGAGCAGGCAGAGCGGGATGATCGTCTCGATGGCCATGCCGTTGTTCCACAGGGCGCCCATGACGGCGCCGGACAGGCCCGCCGTGGAGCCGACCGACAGGTCGACCTCGCCGGACACGACGAGCAGCGTCATGGGCAGGGCGATGAGCGCGATCGGCAGGGTGTTGCCGATCAGGAACGACACGTTGAGCGCGTTGCCGAAGTTGTCGACGAACGAGAAGGAGCAGAGCAGCAGGACGATCAGCAGGGCGCCGACGGCGGTGTCCCAGCGCACCAGGTTCTTCGCGGATGCGGCCTTGAGCGGGTCAGGCATGGCGGGCGCTCCTCATCTGTGCGGCCTGCTTGCGGAGCACGGCGGCGACGCGCAGCGCCAGGATCCGGTCGACGGCGATGGCGAGCAGCAGCAGCACGCCGTTGATGGCGGTGACCCAGACGGAGCTGACGCCGATGGCGGGCAGCACGCTGTTGATGGAGGTCAGCAGCAGGGCGCCGAGGGCCGCGCCGTAGACGGTGCCGGAGCCGCCGGTGAAGGCGACGCCGCCGACCACGACGGCGCTGACGACGGTGAGTTCGTAGCCGTTTCCGGTGCCGGAGTCGACGTTGCCGAAGCGGGCCAGGTACAGGGCGCCGGCGAGTCCGGCGAGCGCGCCGCACAGCACGTAGGCGGTCATGATGCGTTTGCGGACGGGGATGCCGGCGAGGTTCGCGGCCTCGGGGCTGGAGCCGAGCGCGTACATCTCCCGGCCGCTGCGGAAGCTGCGCAGGTAGTAGCCGACGCAGAGCAGCACGGCGAGGGCGAGCAGCGCCAGGTAGGGGACGATCCACAGCCCGTCGTGGCCGAAGTCGACGAAGGTGTCCGGCAGGTCGGCGGCGACGATCTGTTCGGAGCCGACCCAGATGGAGTCGATGCCGCGGACCACGTAGAGCGTGCCGAGGGTGACGACGAGGGCGGGCACCTTGCCGAGGCTGACGAGCGCGCCGTTCAGGACGCCGAACACGGCGCCGATGGCGACGGCGTAGACCACGGCGACGAGGGAGCTGCCGCCGCTCTGGAGGTAGTCGCCCGCGGCGAAGGCGGAGATGCCGAGCACCGAGCCGACGGAGAGGTCGACGTTGCGGGTGAGGACGACGACGGCCTGGCCGGTGGCGACGAGGACGAGGATGGTGGCGTTGAGGAGGAGGTCCTTGACGCCCTGTTCGGACAGGAACTCGGTGTTGGACAGTTCGGTGGCGAGCAGCATCAGGACGAGCACGCCGGCCACGGCCAGCTCGCGCGCCTTGAACACCTTGTCGAGGAGGCGGCGCCCGGCGGTGGGCCCGGGGGCGGCGTCCTCGTGCACGGGCTGCGCTGTCATGGTCACGGTGCGGACAACTCCCTCGGGGACGCGGGACCGCGTCGGTCGGCGGCCGCGCCGCGGGGTGCGTTCGGGAGGATCACGCGGCCCTCCCCGTCGCGGCGGCCATGACGGTCTCCTCGGTGGCCTCGGCCCGGGAGAGTTCGGCGGCGAGGCGGCCCTCGTGCATGACGAGCACCCGGTCGGCCATGCCGAGGACCTCGGGCAGGTCCGACGAGATCATCAGGACGGCGACGCCCTCGGCGGCGAGCGACGACAGGAGGCGGTGCACCTCGGCTTTGGTGCCGACGTCGATGCCGCGCGTCGGCTCGTCGACGATGAGCACCTGCGGCCCGGTGGCCAGCCACTTGGCGAGGACGACCTTCTGCTGGTTGCCGCCGGAGAGGGTGCCGACGACGTCGGCGAGACGCGCGTACTTCACCTGGAGGCGCACCGCCCAGTCGAGGGAACGGCTGCGCTCGGCCCGGCGGTTCATCAGGCCGGCCCGGCTGGTGTCGGCGAAGCCGGTCAGGCCGATGTTGCGCTCGATGGAGAGGTCCATCACCAGGCCCTGGGCGCGCCGGTCCTCGGGGACGAGGGCGAGGCCCGCGTGCATCGCGAGGCTGGGGGCGCCGGGCCTGAGCCGCTTGCCGAGCACCTCGACCTCGCCGCCGTTGAAGCGGTCGACGCCGAAGACGGCGCGGGCCACCTCGCTGCGTCCGGCGCCGACGAGCCCGGCGAGGCCGACGATCTCGCCGCGGCGCACGTCGAAGGAGATGTCGGTGAAGACGCCCTCGCGGGTCAGCCGGCGCACGCTGAGCGCCACGTCGCCCAGGCGGGTCTCCTGCTTGGGGTAGAGCTCGTCGAGGTCGCGGCCGACCATGCGGCGCACGAGGTCGTCCTCGGCGAGCCCGTCGAGCGGTTCGCTGCTCACCCAGGCGCCGTCGCGCAGGGTGGTGACGCGCTGGCACAGCTCGAAGATCTCCTCCAGGCGGTGCGAGATGAACAGGACGGCGGCGCCCTGTTCGCGCAGCGTCCGCACGACGCCGAAGAGGCGGGCGACCTCGCTGCCGGTGAGGGCGGCGGTCGGCTCGTCCATGATGAGGACCCGGGCGTCGAAGGAGAGCGCCTTGGCGATCTCGACGAGCTGCTGGTCGGCGATGGACAGGCCGCGGGCGGGCTGGTCCGGGTCGAGTGCGACGCCGAGCCGCTCGAACAGGGCGGCCGTCGCGCCGTGCACCGCGCGGTGGTCGACGCGGCCGAGGGAGCGGCGCGGCTGGCGGCCCATGAAGATGTTCTCGGCGATCGACAGGTCGGGGAAGAGCGTCGGCTCCTGGTAGATGACGGCGACGCCGGCGTCGCGCGCGTCGGCGGGGCCGTGGAACTCCACGGGCGCGCCGTCGAGCAGCACCCTGCCGGAGTCCGGCCGGTGCACCCCGGCCAGGGTCTTGATCAGGGTCGACTTGCCCGCGCCGTTCTCCCCGGCCAGGGCGTGCGCCTCGCCGGGGTACAGGCGCAGGCTGACGCCGCGCAGGGCGCGTACGGCTCCGAAGGACTTGCTCACCTCCTCCAGCGCGAGCACCGGAGTCGTCTCCGGTTCGGGATGCGTCATGACATGTCTCCGTGGGTCTGCGAGAGGGGGGCGGGCCGGTGCCGTGCCGGGTGCACGAGCGGTGGCCGAGGGCGTCGGACGGACTTCCCCGCCACCCGACGTGAAATGTTTCAGTGAAGTTGCCCGGAAGCTAGCCCCGCCCCGGCGAGGAGGTCAAGGGGTGGGGGCCAGAGGGATCGCACGACGTGCGACACGATTGCGTAACGCAGTTGACGTCTCGCGCGACCTCTTGACGGCCGCTTCCGCCGGGGCTAACTTCCCCACCAAAGTGAATCGATTCACGCATCGTGGTTCACGTTTTCCCGCTCCTCGCCCGTGCCCGCCCCGACCGGGGGCATGCGGCAACCCGCGCACTCAGAGGTGGACATGCCTGACATCGCTGCCGTGAAGGCCGCACTCGCCGACCAGCGGATCGAGACACCGTCCTGGGGCTACGGCAACTCCGGCACCCGGTTCAAGGTGTTCGCCCGGGCCGGTGTGCCGCGCACGCCCCAGGAGAAGCTGGACGACGCGGCGAAGGTCCACGAGTTCACCGGTATCGCCCCGAAGGTCGCGCTGCACATCCCCTGGGACACGGTCGACGACTACGCGGCGCTCGGCGCGTACGCGAAGGAGCGCGGCCTGGAGCTGGGAACGGTCAACTCCAACACCTTCCAGGACGACGACTACCGGCTGGGCAGCGTCTGCGCCCCCGACCCGAAGGTCCGCCGCAAGGCCGTGGAGCACCTGCTGGCCTGCGTCGACATCATGGACGCGACGGGGTCGAAGGACCTGAAGCTGTGGTTCGCCGACGGCACCAACTACCCCGGCCAGGACGACATCGTGGCCCGCCAGGACCGGCTCGCCGAATCGCTGGCGACGGTCTACGAGCGGCTCGGCGCCGACCAGCGGCTGCTCCTGGAGTACAAGTTCTTCGAGCCGGCCTTCTACGCGACGGACGTCCCCGACTGGGGCACCTCCTACCTCCAGTGCGTGAAGCTCGGCGACAGGGCGCAGGTCGTGGTGGACACCGGGCACCACGCGCCGGGCACCAACATCGAGTTCATCGTCGCGCTGCTGCTGCGCGAGGGGAAGCTCGGCGGCTTCGACTTCAACTCCCGCTTCTACGCCGACGACGACCTGATGGCGGGCTCCGCCGACCCCTTCCAGCTCTTCCGGATCCTGTACGAGGTCGCGCGGGGCGACGGCTTCGACCCGGCGACGAACGTGGCGTTCATGCTCGACCAGTGCCACAACGTCGAGGAGAAGATCCCGGCGGTCGTCCGCTCGGTGATGAACGTGCAGGAGGCGACGGCGAAGGCGCTGCTCGTCGACCGCGAGGCCCTCGGCGCGGCGCAGGCCGGGGGCGATGTCCTGGCGGCGAACGCGGTGCTGATGGACGCCTACAACACCGATGTGCGCCCGCTGCTGGCCGAGTGGCGCGAGGAGCGGGGCCTGCACCCGGACCCGGTCGCCGGGTACGCGGCCTCGGGGTGGCAGGAGCGGATCGTGGCCGAGCGGGTGGGCGGCCGACAGGCCGGCTGGGGCGCGTGAGCCGCACCCGCACCACCCGCACCACCCGCACCACCCCGGAGCGGCACCCACCCCGGAGCGGCACCACCCGGGCCGCCCCACCGGGCCGCTCGCGCAGAACCCCTCGGCCCCCGAACCACTAGGACCCTTCATGGCTGTGCACCCTGACGTCGCCGCTCTCCTGGAGCGCTCCAACCGGCTCGGCGCCGACCCCCGCAACACCAACTACGCAGGCGGCAACACCTCCGCGAAGGCGTTCGGCCCCGACCCGGTGACCGGCGGCGAGGTCGAGCTGATGTGGGTGAAGGGCTCGGGCGGCGACCTGGGCACGCTCACCGAGCCCGGTCTCGCGGTGCTGCGCGTCGACCGGCTGCGCGCCCTGACCGAGGTGTACCCGGGCGAGGCGCGCGAGGACGAGATGGTCGCCGCGTTCGACTACTGCCTGCACGGCAGGGGCGGCGCCGCGCCCTCCATCGACACGGCCATGCACGGTCTGGTGGACGCCGCCCACGTCGACCACCTGCACCCCGACTCCGGGATCGCGCTGGCCTGCGCCGCCGACGGCGAGAAGCTGACCGCGCGCTGCTTCGGCGACCGGGTGGTGTGGGTGCCGTGGCGGCGCCCCGGCTTCCAGCTCGGCCTGGACATCGCCGCCGTCAAGGCCGCGAACCCCGGGGCCGTCGGCTGTGTCCTCGGCGGGCACGGCATCACCGCGTGGGGCGACACGGCCGCGGAGTGCGAGGCGAACTCGCTGTTCATCATCCGTACCGCGGAGGCGTTCCTCGCCGAGCACGGCAGGGCCGAGCCGTTCGGCCCGGTCCTCGACGGGTACGCGGCGCTCGACCCGGCCGGACGACGGGCGCGGGCCGCCGCGCTCGCCCCGCTGATCCGCGGCCTCGCCTCCACGGACCGCCCCCAGGTCGGCCACTTCGACGACTCCGACGCCGTCCTCGACTTCCTCGCCCGCGCCGAGCACCCGCGCCTGGCCGCGCTCGGCACCTCCTGCCCCGACCACTTCCTGCGCACGAAGGTCCGCCCGCTCGTCCTCGACCTGCCGCCCACGGCCGGCCTCGACACGGTGGCGGCCCGGCTGCGGGAACTGCACGCCGCCTACCGCGAGGAGTACGCCGCCTACTACGAGCGCCACGCGCGCCCCGACTCCCCCGCGATGCGCGGCGCCGACCCGGCCGTCGTCCTCGTCCCCGGCGTCGGCATGTTCTCCTTCGGCAAGGACAAGCAGACGGCGCGGGTGGCGGGCGAGTTCTACCTCAACGCCGTCAACGTGATGCGCGGCGCCGAGGCGGTCTCCACCTACGCGCCGATCGAGGAGTCGGAGAAGTTCCGCATCGAGTACTGGTCCCTTGAGGAGGCCAAGCTCCGGCGGATGCCCTCGCCCAAGCCGCTCGCGACCCGGGTGGCGCTCGTGACGGGCGCGGGCAGCGGCATCGGCCGGGCGATCGCCCACCGGCTGGCGGCCGAGGGCGCCTGCGTCGTGGTGGCCGACGTGAACGCCGGGGGCGCCGCCGCCGTCGCGGACGAACTCGGCGGGCCCGACACGGCGATCGCCGTCACCGTCGACGTCACGTCGCAGGAGCGGATCGCCGAGGCGTTCGCGGCGGCCGCGCTCGCCTTCGGCGGAGTCGACCTGGTCGTCAACAACGCCGGTATCTCCATCTCCAAGCCGCTCCTGGACACCACCGTCGAGGACTGGGACCTCCAGCACGACATCATGGCCCGCGGCTCCTTCCTCGTCTCGCGCGAGGCGGCCCGTGTGATGAAGGCGCAGGGCATGGGCGGCGACCTCGTCTACATCGCCTCCAAGAACGCGGTCTTCGCGGGCCCGAACAACATCGCCTACTCCGCCACCAAGGCCGACCAGGCCCACCAGGTCCGCCTCCTGGCCGCCGAGTTGGGCGGCGACGGCATCCGGGTCAACGGCGTCAACCCCGACGGGGTGGTACGCGGCTCCGGAATCTTCGCGGGCGGCTGGGGGGCGCAGCGCGCGGCGACGTACGGGATCGAGGAGGAGAAGCTGGGCGAGTTCTACGCCCAGCGCACCCTGCTCAAGCGGGAGGTCCTTCCCGAGCACGTCGCGAACGCCGTGTTCGCCCTCACCGGCGGCGACCTGACCCACACGACGGGTCTGCACGTCCCGGTCGACGCGGGAGTGGCGGCGGCCTTCCTGCGCTGAACCCCGGTCCGGGGAAGTGGAGGGGCGGGGAAGCGGAGGGGGCGGGGGAAGCGGAGGGGGCGGGGGAAGCGGAGGGGGCGGGGGGGAAGCGGGGTGGGCGGGGCGCGGCGGGCGGCCGCACACCGCCCCGCCGCGTACCGCCTCGCCAGCCACCCCCGCCGCACACCGCCTCGCCGGCCCTCTCCCGCCGTGCCCCGCCGCCCCTCGCCCGCCGCCCCTCGCCCGCCGCGCCCCGGCCACCCCGACCCGCACCTCCCCCGGAGCCACACCATGCCCGAACTCCCCTACGCCGCGGTCGACCTGGGCGCGTCGAGCGGCCGCGTCATGACCGCGCGGGTCGCCCCCGGCACCCTCACCCTGACGCAGGCCCACCGCTTCCCGAACCGGCCGGTCCGCACCGGGAACGCCCTCCGGTGGGACGTCCTCGCGCTGTACGCGGGCGTCCTCGACGGGCTGCGTGCGGCGGGCCCGGTGCGTTCCGTCGGCATCGACAGCTGGGCCGTCGACCACGGGCTGCTCGACGCCGACGGACAGCTGCTCGGCAATCCGTACCACTACCGCGACACCCGCACCGAGCACATCGCGGAGCAGGTCTGGGCGAAGATCCCCGCGTCCGAGCTGTACGCGGCCACCGGCATCCAGTACGCGCCGTTCAACACCCTGTACCAGCTCGCCGCCGCCCGCGACACCAGCCAACTCCGTGCCGCCGAAAGGCTGTTGCTGATACCGGACCTGCTGGCGTTCTGGCTGACGGGCCGCGCGGGCACGGAGCTGACCAACGCCTCCACCACCCAGCTGATCGACCCGGGCACCCGCGACTGGGCGCGCACGGTGGCGGCCCGCGCGGGCATCGACCTCGGGCTCTTCCCGCCGCTGCGCCGGCCCGGGGACCCGGCCGGGGAGCTGCTGCCGCACGTGCTGGAGGAGACCGGCCTGACCGGTCCGGTCCCGGTCACCACGGTCGCCTCCCACGACACCGCGTCGGCGGTGGTCGCGGTCCCGGCCGCCACCCCCCGCTTCGCGTACATCTGCACCGGGACGTGGTCCCTCGCGGGCCTCGAACTCGACGCGCCGGTCCGCACCGAGGAGAGCCGCGCCGCGAACTTCACCAACGAGCTGGGCATCGACGGCACGGTCCGCTACCTGCGCAACATCATGGGTCTGTGGCTGCTCCAGGAGTGCCAGCGCGACTGGCGGGAGCCGGACGTGACCGCGCTGCTCGACGCGGCGGCGAGGGTGGCGCCGCTGCGCTCGGTGGTGGACGCCGGCCACCGCGACTTCCTGGCACCCGGCGGCATGCCCGCGCGGATCGCCGCCGCCTGCCGCGCGAGCGGCCAGCCCGAGCCGCGCACCCGCGCCGAGATCACCCGCTGCATCCTCGACTCGCTCGCGCTGGCGCACCGCGGGGCCGTCACGGACGCGGCCCGGCTGGCGGACCGGGAGGTCGATGCCGTGCACATCGTCGGCGGCGGCGCCCGCAACGCGCTGCTGTGCCAACTCACCGCCGACGCCTGCGGACTGCCCGTCGTGGCCGGTCCCGCGGAGGCGGCGGCGCTCGGCAACGCCCTCGTGCAGGCCCGCGCCGACGGCGTCGTGGGCGACCTGCCCTCGATGCGGCGACTCGTCGGGGCCACGCAGCCGTCGACCCGGTACGAGCCGCGCGGCGACCGGGCGGCGTGGACGGCCGCCCACGCCCGGGTCACCGACTCGTGACCGGGGGTCGCCGACCACGTACGCTGCACGCAACCGCAGTACCCGTCCGATGACCGAGCCGCACCGACGACCGAAGGGGCCACGATGCGTGTCGCGCTCTTCCTGACCTGCGTCAACGACACGCTGTACCCGGACACGGGCCGTGCCGTGGTGAAACTGCTGACCAGACTGGGCGTGGAGGTGGACTTCCCGGCCGCCCAGACCTGCTGCGGACAGCCGCACTACAACACCGGGTACCGCCACGAGGCCGAACCGCTGGCTCGCCACTACTCCGATGTCTTCGGCCCGGGTCTCGCCTCGGGTGATTACGACGCGATCGTCACGCCGTCCGGTTCGTGCGCGGCGATGGTGCGCGAGCTGTACCCGCGCATGGGCGAGCGGGCCCGCGCGGAGGGCCGCGGCGACCACCTCGCCACGACGCTGGCGCCGGTCGTCCCGAAGACGTACGAGCTGACCGAGTTCCTGGTGGACGTGCTCGGTGTCACCGACGTCGGGGCCAGCTACCCGCACACGGTGACGTACCACCCGACCTGCCACGGCCTGCGCTCGCTCGGCCTCGGCGACCGGCCGACCCGACTGCTGCGCGCCGTCAGGGGACTTGAGCTGGTGGAGCTGCCCGGCGCGCAGGAGTGCTGCGGCTTCGGCGGCACCTTCGCCGTGAAGAACGCCGACGTGTCGGCGGCGATGGGCACCGACAAGGTCCGCAACGCCGAGTCCACCGGCGCCGACACGCTCTGCGCGGCCGACAACTCGTGCCTCATGCACCTGGGCGGCACGATGTCGCGCCTGCGGGTCGGCATGCGGCCGGTGCACCTCGCGGAGATCCTGGCGAGCACGGAGGAGGACCCCCTGTCATGAGCGGCACGAACGGTACGAGCGGCACCTATCTCGGCATGCCCGCCTTCCCCGCGGCCGCGCACGACGCGGTGCGGAACACCACGCTGCGTGCCAACCTGCGGCACGCCACGCACACCATCCGCGACAAGCGGGCCCGCGCCGTCGCCGAACTCGACGACTGGGCGCAGCTGCGCGAGGCCGGCAAGCAGATCAAGGACCACACGCTGCGCCATCTGGAGCACTACCTGGTCCAGTTGGAGGAGTCGGTCACGGCGGCGGGCGGCACCGTCCACTGGGCGGTCGACGCGGACGAGGCCAACCGCATCGTCACCCGGCTGGTGCGCGAGACCGGGGAGACGGAGGTCGTCAAGGTCAAGTCGATGGCCACCCAGGAGACCGGCCTCAACGAACACCTGGAGGCGGCCGGCATCCACGCCTACGAGACCGACCTCGCCGAACTGATCGTGCAGCTCGGCGAGGACCGCCCCTCGCACATCCTGGTCCCCGCCATCCACCGCAACCGCGGCGAGATCCGCGACATCTTCGACCGGGAGATGGGCCGCTGGGGCCGGCCGGCGCCGGACGGGCTCACCGACACCCCCGCCGAACTCGCCGAGGCCGCCCGGCTGCACCTGCGGGAGAAGTTCCTGCGGGCCAAGGTCGGTGTCTCGGGCGCCAACTTCATGGTCGCCGAGACCGGCACCCTCGTCGTGGTCGAGTCCGAGGGCAACGGCCGGATGTGCCTGACCCTGCCCGAGACCCTGATCTCGGTCGTCGGCATCGAGAAGATCGTGCCCACCTGGCGGGACCTGGAGGTCTTCCTCCAGACCCTGCCCCGCTCCTCGACGGCCGAGCGGATGAACCCCTACACGTCGATGTGGACGGGCACCCGCGACGGCGACGGCCCGCGCGCCTTCCACCTGGTCCTCCTCGACAACGGCCGCACCGACACCCTCGCCGACGAGGTCGGACGGCAGGCGCTGCGCTGCATCCGCTGCTCGGCCTGCCTCAACGTCTGCCCCGTGTACGAGCGGGCCGGCGGACACGCCTACGGATCGGTCTACCCCGGCCCCATCGGCGCCATCCTGAGCCCGCAGCTGCGCGGCACCGGGAGCGCCGTCGACGCCTCCCTCCCGTACGCGTCGTCGCTGTGCGGCGCCTGCTACGAGGTCTGTCCCGTCGCCATCGACATCCCCGAGGTCCTCGTCCACCTGCGCGAGCGGGTCGTGCAGGGCGGTGAGGCGACCCGGCGCGGCGCGCGGGTCACCCTCAAACCCGCCAAGGGGCACGCGGCGGAACGCGCCGCGATGCGCGCCGCGCGCTGGGCCTTCACCCATCCGGCCGCCCTCGCCACCGGGCAGCGCCTCGCCGCGCGCACCCGCCGCTTCCATCCCCGCACGCTCCCGGGTCCGGGACGGGCCTGGACGGCGACCAGGGACCTCCCCGCGATCCCCGCGGAGTCCTTCCGCGACTGGTGGCAGCGGACCGACGGCGGAAAGGACACCGGCAAGTGAGCAGCAGCAGGGACGTGGTCCTGGGCCGGGTCCGGCGGGCGCTCGGCGGCCCCGTCGCGCCCCCGGCCTCGTACGCCACCGACATCGACCGCGCGTACCGGAGCGAGCACGGCGAGCGGACCGCGCAGGAGACGGTCGAGCTGCTCGCCGAGAACCTCTCGGACTACCGGGCGATCGTGCACCGCGCGGACTCCGCCGGGCTGCCGGAGCTGCTCATGCGGCTCCTCGCGGCGCGCGGAGCGCGCAGCGTGCTGGTCCCGCCGGGGCTGCCCCCGCGGTGGATGTCGGCCGTCACGGCGACACCGGTCCCCGACCGGGCGGACAGCACCGCGGCGGAACTCGACCGGGTCGCCAGCGTGGTCACCGGGTGCGCCGTGGCAATCGCCGAGACGGGCACCCTCGTCCTCGACGCCTCCCCCGACCAGGGCCGCCGCCGGATCACCCTCGTGCCCGACCACCACATCGTGGTCGTACGGGTGCCCGACCAGGTCGTCCCCGCCGTCCCGCAGGCCCTCGGCCGGCTCGACCCGACGCGCCCGCTGACCTGGATCTCGGGCCCGTCCGCGACCAGCGATATCGAACTGGACCGGGTCGAGGGGGTGCACGGACCGCGCACCCTGGAGGTGGTCCTGGTGAGCGGGGAGTGAGCGGCGCGGTTAGCGTGACTGCATGATCCGGTTCGATCAGGTCACCAAGCGGTACGCGGACGGCACGACGGCGGTGGACGGCCTCTCCTTCGAGGTCGCCGAGGGCGAACTGGTCACGCTCGTCGGCCCGTCCGGCTGTGGCAAGACCACGACGATGATGATGGTGAACCGGCTCATCGAGCCGACGTCGGGCCGCATCTTCGTCGACGGCGAGGACATCGCCACCGTCGACCCGGTGCGGCTGCGCCGGCGCATCGGCTACGTCATCCAGCAGGTCGGCCTGTTCCCGCACCGCACCATCCTCGACAACACCGCGACCGTCCCGGCCCTGATCGGCTGGAAGAAGGCCCGGGCGCGGGCGCGCGCCGCCGAACTGCTCGACCTGGTGGGCCTGGACCCGTCGACGTACGGCGACCGCTACCCGGAGCAGCTCTCGGGCGGCCAGCGCCAGCGCGTCGGCGTGGCCCGCGCGCTCGCGGCCGACCCGCCGGTCCTCCTCATGGACGAACCGTTCGGCGCGGTCGACCCGGTGGTGCGCGAGCAGTTGCAGGACGAGTTCCTGCGGATGCAGGCCGCGGTGCGCAAGACGGTCCTCCTCGTCACCCACGACATCGAGGAGGCGGTCCGGCTCGGCGACCGCATCGCGGTGTACGGGCAGGGGCGCATCGAGCAGTTCGACACGCCGGGCGCGGTCCTGGGCACGCCCGCGACGCCCTACGTCGCCGATTTCGTCGGCGCGGACCGGGGCCTGAAGCGGCTGTCGGTGACGCGGATCGAGCCGGACGACCTGGAGCAGCCCGCGGTGGCCCGGCTGGACGACTCGGCGGCGGACGCGGCGGCCCGGATGCGGGAGGCGGGCGCCCGCTGGGCGGTGGTCCTCGATCCGGAGGGCGATCTGCACGGCTGGGTCGGGCTCGACGAGGCGGCGCTGGCCGGGCGGGGCGGCCGGGTGTCGGACCTCGCGCACCGCATGAACGCCTGGGTGCCGGTCGGCGCCCCGCTCAAGCAGGCGTTCGGCGTGATGCTCCAGCACGACGCGGGCTGGGTCGCGGTCCTGGACGGCTCCCGCTTCCTCGGGGTCCTCACCCCGGCGAAGCTGCACGAGGCGCTGCGCCGCTCGGTCGACGCCGACGCGCAGGGGATCGGGCGGGACGAGGTGTCGTTCGACTCGGTCGCCGACGCGTGACAGCGCCGCGGGAGCGGAAAGCCTCACCCTAGACCTCAGCTTGAGCCTCGGCGTCGTGGACCGCGGCCGAGGGGCGGGCGCCCCGCCGGTCCATGGCGCGCAGGTTCTCGTCGTGCACGGCGTCGTCGGCCGGCCGGTCCGGACGGTAGGCGGCGAGGTCGGTCACGGCCGTCCCGCCGACGATCTCCCGCGCGGCGAGTTCGCCGAGGACGGGGGCCAGGGTGACACCGCTGTGCGACACCAGGTGGTACAGGCCGGGCGCCGCCACCGCCGCTCCCACCAGCGGCAGACCGTCCAGGGGTACGGGCCTGACGCCGGTGCGGGCGTCGGCGATCCCCACGCGGGCGACGCCGGGGAGGAGGGCGGCGGCGCGCCGGTGCAGTTCCCGCGGGAGGCCGGCGTCGGCGCCGCGCAGCCGGGCGTCGATCTCCCAGGACAGCGCGAGCACCCCGCCGTCGGCGGTGGGCCGCAGGTCGAGGCCGGGCACGGTGAGGATCGCGGTGAGCGGCGCCCCGGGCAGCGGCCGGGTCGTCATGATGAGGCCGGGCACCCGTCGCAGCGGCAGCCGCACCCCGGCGAGGGCGGCGACGCGGTCGGCGCCGGGGCCCGCGCAGTTGACGACGGTGTCGGCGTGCCAGGTGCGCGCTCCCGCCCGGACCCCCGTGACGCGCTCCCCGTCGCGCGACAGGCCCGTCACCCCCGTGCCGTAGTGCAGTTCGACGGTGCCTCGGCGGGCGGCGGCGTCGAGCAGCGTCCGCACGAAGCGGGGCGCGTCGAACCAGGCGCCGCCGCCGTGCACGACGATCTCCTCGCCGGCGCAGGCGGCCGGGTCGGCGGCGGGGGCGAGGTCGCGCAGCGCGGAGGCGGGCGCGAGGCGGCAGTCATGGCCCCACTCGCGGGCCCGTGCCGCGTTCTCGCGCAGGGTGCGCCGCCCGTCCTCGTCGTCCGCCCACTGGAGGTGCGGCACCGGATGCCGCCAGCCGGGCCCGCCCAGTTCGTCGGCGAGGCGCAGATGGCCCTCGGAGCCGCGCCGGTTCAGCCGGTGGTAGGCGTACGGGGTCTTGAGGTGGGCGACGTCGGCGGCGAAGGTGGCCCCGGACGTCCCGGCCGCGGGTCCGGGGGCCTGCTCCACGAGGACGACGTGGGCGCCCGCGCGGGCGAGGTGGTAGGTGACACTGGCGCCGAGGACGCCCGCGCCGATGACGACGACCCGGTTCATAAGAGTCCCCGTTTCCGGTGCTCAAGGAGGGGAGGGTGGGCGTCCGCGTTCCCCGAACCGGCCGCCGCACACCCGCTTCCCACCGGTCTACTTCAGCAGCCCCTTGTCCTTCAGATAGGTGCGTGCGACGTCCTCGGGCAGCCGCCGCCAGCTGTCGACCTGCTGGTTGAGGGAGGCGAGGTCCTCGGTGGTGAGCACCGGATCGAGGGCGCCGAGCGCCCCTGCGACCTTGTCGCTGCCGGCGCGGGAGCGGTTGACGACGGGCACGATGTAGTCGGCGTTCTGGAGGTGCTTGTCATCGTCGAGGAGCACCAGCCCGAAGTCGGTGAGGGTGGCGTCCGTGCTGGTGGTGAGCACCATCTGGTCCTGCCCGTTCTGCACGGCCTGCTTCGCCTGGGTGGTGCCGACGCCCTTGGGGTCGACGCCGGTGATGTCGATGCCGTAGACCTTCTTCAGCCCTGGCTCGCAGTACGGGCGTTGCACGCACTCGTCGCCCGCGGCGAGCCGCACCTTCAGCCCGGAGGCGCCCAGGTCGCTGAGGGTCTTGAGGTGGTGTTCCTTCGCGTAGGCGGCGGTGACGGCGAAGGCGTTCTGGTCGACGGCGCGGCCGGGGTCGAGGACCGTCAGGCCGCGGGGTGCGGCGAGGGCGCGCAGTGCCTCGACGGTGGCGTCCAGGTCGGGCGAGCCGACCGGTTGCGCGTCGGCGCCGTGCGTCTTGGCGTTGAGCCAGTCGGCGAAGGTGGCGGCGTACTCCGGGACGACGTCGATCTGCCCGGATTCGAGGGCGGGTTCGTACAGCTCGCGGTTGGCGACGGAGAGGATCTCGGTCTTGTAGCCGGCGTTCTCCAGCAGCAGGGAGTACATGGTGGCGAGGAGGTCGCTCTCGGTGAACCCGGCCGAACCGATCACCAGGTGCTTGCTGTCCCCCGGCGGCGCGGTCACCTCCCCCCGGTTCTCCAGGGAGGGCCCGCCGCCGCACCCGGCGAGCAGCGCCGCCGAGGCCGCCGCCGCGGCGCACCACCGCAGCCGCCTCATCCGGCCCTCCCCCGCGTCCAGGCGGGAGCGAGCCGCTCGGCGACCTCGAACAGCCCCTCGACGACGAGGGCGAAGCCCGCGACGAGCACCGCCCCGGCGACCACCTGCGGGGTGCTCGCCAAGTTGAACCCGGCGGTGATGATCCGCCCGAGCCCGCCGCCGCCCGCGAGGGCGGCGATGGTCGCGGTGGCGACGAGCTGTACGGCGGCGATCCGCACCCCGTTCATGATCATCGGGAGGGCGAGCGGCACCTCGACCTTCCACAGCATCTGCGAGCCGGTCATGCCCATGCCGCGGGCGGCCCGCACGACGCCGCGGTCCACGCCGCGCATGCCCACGTACGCGTTGGTGAGCAGCGGCGGCACCGCGAACAGGACCAGCGCGACGACGGTGGGCCCCTCCCCGTACCGCCCGAGCGGGGTGAGCAGGAGCAGCACGAGCACGGCGAAGGTGGGCACGGCCCGTCCCACGTTGGAGATGTTGACGGCGAGCGCGCCGCCCCGGCCGAGGTGTCCGAGGACGAGGGCGACGGGCAGGGCGATGAGGCAGCTCACGACGAGGCAGACGACCGTCAGCAGCAGGTGTTCCTGGAGGCGGTGCCAGATGCCGTCGCCGCCCGACCAGTGGGCCGGGTCGGTGAGCCAGTTCCAGGCGTCGGTGAGGGTCTTCACGCGTTCGCCGCCCTCGTCCAGGGGGTGAGCAGCCGTCCGAGCCAGAGCAGCAGCAGGTCGGCGACGACGGCGATGACGACGCACAGGACGGACGCGGTCAGCACCTGCGCCTTGAAGTACGTGTTCATTCCGGAGTAGATGAGGTTGCCGAGTCCGCCGTGTCCGACGATGGCGCCGACGGTCACCAGGGACACGGCCGACACGGTGGCGATGCGCAGCCCGGCGAGGGCGGCGGGCAGGGCGAGCGGCAGTTCCACGGTGAGCAGCAGCCGGACGGGCCCGTAGCCCATGCCCCGGGCGGCCTGCCGGGTCTCCTCGGGGACGGCCCGCAGCCCGGCGAGGATGTTCCGGACGAGCAGCGTCAGGGAGTACAGCACGAGCCCGGCGACGACGAGCGTCGCGGACAGCCCGTACGCGGGCAGCAGCAGCGAGAACATCGCCAGCGACGGAATCGTGTACAGGACGGTCGTCAGCGCGAGCACCGGGCCGGTGGCCCAGCCCCAGCGCCGGGCGACGACGGCCAGCGGCACGGCGATGACCAGCGCGATCGCGACGGCCACGACGGTGATCTGGAGGTGCTGGAGCACCGCGTCGAGCAGGATGTGGCGGCGCGTGCTCAGGTACGCGCCGCAGATCCAGTCGTTGCGGGCGAGACAGTCGTCCGGCGGCGCGCCGGACACCGCGTTCACCGCCGGTACTGCGATCACGAGGGGCACTCCACCATTCCAGGGGCCCGCGCGGGAGTCGGCGCGTTGGGATGGCCCGTACGGGCGGTGTCCGCCCGGCCCGCGCCGGGCGGGCGCGGGGCCCGGTGGGGCGATTTCCCGTCGCCCGACTGACGCGGCACGGCCGCGGGGCTAGGTTGTCGGGCATGAGCAATCTTGATCGCGAGGCGGTTCCCTCGGTGTGCGGCGGCCGCGGCTTCGTCGTCGCGGAACCGGTCCGCGAACTCCTCAGCCCGCGGCACGTGAAGCTGGGCGAGTCCACCGAGGTGCGCCGGCTGCTGCCCAATCTGGGCCGCCGGATGGTCGGGGCCTGGGCGTTCGTCGACCACTACGGCCCGGACGACATCGCCGGCGAGCCCGGCATGCAGGTGCCGCCGCACCCGCACATGGGGCTCCAGACCGTGAGCTGGCTGCACGAGGGCGAGGTCCTGCACCGCGACTCGACGGGCAGCCTCCAGACGATCCGCCCGCGCGAGCTGGGCCTGATGACGTCGGGCCGGGCGATCTCCCACTCCGAGGAGTCGCCCCGGGAGCACGCCCGTCTCCTCCACGGCGCCCAGCTCTGGGTCGCGCTCCCCGACGCCGACCGGCACACGGACCCGCGCTTCGAGCACCACGCGGCCCTCCCGACGGCGACGGCCCCCGGCCTGACCGCGACCGTCATCCTGGGCTCACTGGACGGCTCGGCCTCCCCCGGCACCACGTTCACCCCGATCGTCGGCGCGGACCTGTCGCTCACCGAGGGCGCCGACGTCCGCGTCCCGCTGGAGCCGGACTTCGAGTACGCCGTCCTGTCGATGTCGGGCGAGACCCACGTCGACGACGTCCCGCTGCTCCCCGGTTCGATGCTCTACCTGGGCTGCGGCCGCACCGAACTCCCCGTCCGCGCCGCCTCGGACGCGGGCCTGATGCTCCTGGGCGGCGAGCCGTTCGAGGAGGAGCTGGTGATGTGGTGGAACTTCGTCGGCAGGTCGCAGGACGACATCACTCAGGCCAGGGAGGACTGGATGAGTGGGTCACGATTTGGGGATGTGAAGGGGTACGACGGAGGACGGCTGGATGCGCCCGAGCTGCCGCCGGTGCCGCTCAAACCACGGGGTCGAGTACGTTGAACTGGACTTTCCCAGTCTGACCTCACAAAGTCGAGCGGGTGACCGGGGCGATCTGCTCGGCTTCGCTTCACCTCGATCGCAAACACCTCTCGCAGCGCCTGGGGCAACGTCTTCGAGTCGCAGGTTTCGCCACCTGTAGGCAGCTCTAGTCAGACTGATGCTGACCCAATGCCGACTTTCGTGACGCCCCGTCAGTTCTCATTCAGCTTCCGAACTACGCTCGCTCGCAGCATGCCGAGCTTCTGCTTCTCCAGCCCAGGCGGTACAGCAATGCTCAGGGAGGGGGAGCCGAACCAGCACAGCACTGGTCGGCGCCGTCGCCGTCAGCGCAGGCGTTTGGGCCTGGGGTCACCACTCGGGCGGTCACCAGGCCGAGGCGAACGGGAAGAAGGGCGTGCTGGTCAGCGCTGGCGCGGCCCTTCTGCTCGGCGCGGCCAACGGCGTGGTCGCCTTCTTCTCGACGCTCGGGACGCAGGTCCACTGATGGCTCAGCACTCCACCCACCCCGGCGGCGTATCTCGCATGCGCCGCCGGGCGCTGCTCGGCATTGCCGTCCTGGCGGTCCTCGTCGCACTCGCCGACCTGGCCGCTTACCCCACCCGCGACGACCGAAGCCCCTCCGACACTGCTGCGCCACCGCCGAGTTCGCCCACGGCGTCCCCGCCGTCCGCGGCACCGTCCGGGCCGCACACCCGGCCCCGCGCTCTCCCCGTTCCGCCGAAAACCCACGACCCGATCACGCACGGCAAGGCCGCCGCAGAGGCGCTGTGGTCGTACAACACCCGCGCGTTCGACTGGATCGAGGCCTTCCGCCAGGGGAAAAAGTGAAGGTATATATAGCTTCGCCGCCCACCACGCGAGAGCCTGCGCCCCCCGCGTGACCCGGCAGTGTCCATCGCAGCTTCCGGGACGGGTGCCGGTCCGGGGTACGGGGCCCGAAGATGCGGCTGCACCCTACGGGCTCGTGCCTGTCGACATCGTGCTGCCCGGCGACGAGTCTCCTTCCCCGTGGAGAGCCCCCGCCGTGACCGAGGTCGCCGATGGTCAGTGCCCTCCACGCTTTGTTCAGGGTGTGGGCGCGGTGAGATATCGCTGGATCGTGGGTCCGAGCCAGTCCACGATCTCCTCGCGTCCGAGCGACACACTCGCCGGGAAGCGCAGTACGTAGCGCGTCAGGGCGAGCCCTAGCACGGTCGACGCGCACAGCGCCGCCCGCGCCGGTGCCTGCTCCGGGTCAGGGCCCAGTCGGCGTGCCAGCGGGATCAGCTGGTCGCGCAGCACGCTCTGCATGCGATCGGCGGCGGCCGCGTCGGTGGCGCCGACCCGCATCAGTGCGGTGAGCTCGCCGTTCTCCTCCCACAGGGTGAGGAAGCGGCGTACCAGCGTGCGGCCGATCTCCTCGCCCGGTTCGAGAGGCAAGCCGGGCAGGCCGGGGTCGATCGCGACGGCGGCCGCGAACAGGCCCGCCTTGTTGCCGTAGTAGCGCATCACCATCGACGGGTCGATCTTGGCGTCGCGCGCGATGGCCCGGATGGTCGCCTTCTCGTAGCCGTCGGCCGCGAACCGCTCGCGGGCCGCGGCGAGGATCGTGGCGCGGGTGGCGTCGGAACGCCGTGCGGCCTGCTGGTTCTCCGTGGTACTGGTCACGCCAACAAACATAGGCCAACGCGCGTTGACGAGTCCAGAGTCCACGAACCGAAGCTCGCCAACATCTGTTGACCAACGGGCGTTGACAGCCCAGAGGTGCGGCCGTAGGTTTGCCAACACGAGTTGGCCAACACCCGTTGGCGTGCATCGTCAGACCCCTCGTGCCACAGGTAGCAACCGTTAGTGAGAGGACGTACCGGAAATGGTTAAGCTGCAGAGTCTCGACCCGAACACCCCGATGTTCGCGCAGTTCAAGGAGAAGACCGGGCCCATCGTTCTGGCCAACACCTTCGTCGTGCCGAAGGAAAGGGCGGAAGCATTCCTGGCCCTCTTCCACCGGCAGGCTGAGTTCATGAAGGCCCAGCCGGGATTCGTCTCCCTGCGGATGCACAAGGGAACGGCTGACAGTCAGCTTCTGATGAACGTCGCCGTCTGGGAGTCGACCGAGGCACTCGCCACTGCGTTCGCCAGCCCGGAGTTCCAGCGCATGGTGGCTGAGTCCCCCGACGACATCGTGTCCTACCCGCACATCTTCGAGCAGATCGACGTGTGACACGGCAGCCGTCGCCGGGGGGGCAGAGCGGCCGCAAACGGGGCCCTGCCTCCCCGGGCAGGCGGCCCCACCTCGTGGACCGTGAGACCAGCGGCCCGGGGCGGATCACGCCCTCACTGGTGACAGCGACATCGCGTGCGTAGCCGGGGCGATGCCGGTCGGCCATGTCGGTGCCCGTTCCCCCGTCTGCCATCTGCAGGACAGCACTGCGAAGCACTTCTGCTCCGCGGGTCCACGGATGCCCCGAGTCAGGCGGCCGTGTCCGCCCCGGCCGCGCCCGCCGCCGAACCCTGCCCCACTCCCGCCTGAGCATCAAAGGAGAAGCGTCATGTCGCTGAAGAACGTCAACACCGCCCTGGCTGCCGTCTGCGCCCTGTTCGTCCTCTAGCCTTGGGGTCGGGTGCGCTGAGCCACTTGTGCCGGACGTGATCCAAGTGATGGAACGGGTCCTCCCCCAGCAGCGCCCAAGCCCCTTGAGGCGAGGCAGGTTGTGCGAGATGACCCTGTTGTGGAGGGTCGACTACTGACCTTTGACTCGCCGGAAGCGACACCCGATGCTGTTGTCCGGGTCGTCGCCAGGAATCTGAAGGAGAATCAGACCGCCATGGTCCGAACGCAGGAGGGACAGCTGTTCACCACCGGCGCTCGTCTCCACGTTGAGAACCTGACTGCCGCCCAGGGTGTCCAGCGTCCAACTCCCTCGGCCGTCCTCCCAGCTGGTGATACGGGACTCGTCCACGCTGAAGTTCTTGGCCCAGTGTGCGAACCTGGCTGAACCCTGCCGGTCCAGCACGAGTGAACTGTCACACGACTCGCCGGCGTGCCAGCGGCCCACGAGGTCCGCGCGGTGCACATCCGTCGCTTCAGCCTCCATGCACCCGGTCGTGAGACCGAGACTCGCGCACAGAAGAGCTGTCACTGCGCAACGCCGCTTCATCCATTCCCCCGCCATGCGATGACGAGTCGGACACGACGCGGCCGCGGTCGGCGTGTCCAACTCAGGAGTCCAAGATTCTTCTACGGGAGGACGTGCCTGCCGCCTCGTTCACTCCGGCACGGCCGCTCACCCCGCGCGGATGTCGCCGCCTTTCCCCCCTGCGGCGGGCGATGCAGCATTACGCTAACACGGAGTTGAACGTGTTCAAACAAACCCACTGAGGCGTTCGTGACACGATCGCGCGACCCCTCAACTGACCTTCAAAGCGTGGGCGACGAGCACCCGGTCATCGCTCACGACCTGCGGGTCAGTGTCCGGTCGGTGCAGCTGTGGCGCAGGGCCTGGTCAAGGCATGGTCCTCACTGAGCGTCGTCCCGTAATCCCACGAGGCTGAGGGTCATGCCGTGTCCGGGTCCGCGCCGATGACACCGGCCGAGCGAAGCGAACGTCCGAGGTCTCCGGTGAGGATGCGGGGGTGGCGCCGCCACCACCACAGGTCGGGGCCAGGCAGCCTGTGGAACTGATCGAGTGCGTGGCCGTCGTCGTCGAGGGTCGCGGCCTTGTACCGCGCGTCCAAGGCCCTGACCCGCGGGGTCCAGAGCTGGACGACGTATTCGTCCAGCAGGAGCCACGCCTCGTGCAGCCAGTTTCGGCAGTACAGGTCGTTGGTGTACGCGTAGATGTCGTCGCCGTAGCCGCGTTCGACGGCGCCCACCAGGGCAGCCCACGCGTTCACCCTTTCAGCGACCGTGAACGCCGTCCTCCAGCCGCGTTGGTGCAGCAGCTCTCCCACCTCGGTCTCCGTAGCCACGGGCGTGAGGCTCTCATGCCGAATCCGTCCGGGCGACCGAGATGTGTCAGGTCAGAGGCCGGTCCTGGTCGTGATCCAGGCGCGGTAGGCGCCGACGCCGGTGAATACGGACGGGTACTGTCCGCTGCAATTGGAGACGCCCCAGCTGACGATGCCGACCACCCGGCCGGTCTGGGCGAGCGGGCCGCCGCTGTCGCCCTCGCACGCGGACAGGTGGGCGGCTCTGTCGTAGGTGCAGACGTGCGTAGTGTTGATGTTCTGTCCGGGCCAGCGCAGTTGGCACTCGGACACCGGCAGGATGGTCACGGTGGCCTGCTGGAGGGTGTTGGGCTCCGGGCCGCTCCCGCTGAGCAGGCCCCATCCGGTGAGCACCGCGCTGCCGCTGGGGGGATCGGTGGCGGCCGGGAGGGCGATCGGCTGAATCTGCGGGGTGTAGCTGATCGGGGTGCTCAGCTTCAGCAGCCCGATGTCGTTCGGTAGGCCGGGGGCGTTGGGCGCGTAGTCCTGGTGCGGGATCAACTCCCGTACCGGGTACGCCGTCCCCGCGGGGTCGAGGGTGTTCGACCCCGCGACCACTCTGGTCCGGGAGGCGGTCTGGCCCGACAGGCAGTGGGCCGCGGTCAGCACCCACTGCTGGCCGATGATCGATCCGCCGCAGGTGTGGTACCAGCGGCCTGAACTCTGTACCTGCAACGACACTTGATACGGATACGTGCCCGCCGGGGCGTCCGTCCCGCCCACCACCGCGCCCGCCGGGCCCGTACCGCCGGCGATCAAACCGGCCGTCAGGAGCGCCGCTCCCAGACCGGCCGCCAGTATGCGTCCGAGCCGCTCGACCGTTCGCGTCACGTCCCCCACCGCCCCACCCGTATCCGCGCCCCGCGCCCCTCCTCGCAGGGGCGTCCACCCCGGAGCCTGGCCCAGTCGACGCGGCGTCCACAAGCAGTGAATCGGGCGCTTTCGCTGTACACGTTCGGCCTGGCGGTCAAGCGACTTGAGGCCACCCCGCCGGAGTCACCGGCCTGCTAGCGGGCGCTGCCCGCGCGGTGCCGCCGAAGGCGCCGCGACGTTCCAGGGGGGGGGAGAAAGCCGGGGCCCGTCGTCTCTTCAAGGCCCCTCCCCCGGTGTCTTACGAAGCGGTGACGTGCGGGCCGCGTCCGCGTGGCGTCGGCGGTGCCGGTCCTACCGTGGGCGGCATGCGTGTACTGGTCACCGGCGGTGCCGGGTTCATCGGGTCCCATGTCGTCGACGTCCTCGCGGAACGCGGCCACGCCCCGGTCGTCTTCGACGTGCGCGACCGCGCGGCGGACGACGTCCGCGACGTGCACGCGGTGCGTGCGGCGCTGGTCGGTGTCGACGCCGTCTGCCATCAGGCGGCGATGGTCGGGCTCGGCGACGGGGTGGCCGACGCCGCGGCGTACGTCTCCCGGAACGATCTCGGCACGGCCGTGCTGCTGGCCGAGATGGCGGCGGCCGGTGTGCGCCGGCTCGTCCTCGCGGGGTCGATGGTCGTGTACGGCGAGGGCAGGTACCGGTGCGCGGCGCACGGGGTGGTCCGGCCGGGGCCGCGCGCGGTGGCGGACCTGGAGGCGGGTCGCTTCGAGCCCCGATGCCCGCGCTGCGGCGACGCCCTCTCCCCCGGCCTGGTCGGCGAGGACGCGCCGCTCGATCCGCGCAACGTGTACGCGGCGACGAAGGTCGCCCAGGAGCACCTGGCGTCGGCCTGGGCCCGCTCGGCGGACGCGTCGGCGGTGGCGCTGCGCTACCACAACGTGTACGGCCCCCGGATGCCCCGCGACACCCCGTACGCGGGCGTCGCCTCGTTCTTCCGCTCGGCCCTGGCCCGCGGTGCGGCGCCGCGGGTGTTCGAGGACGGTGCCCAGCGGCGGGACTTCGTGCACGTACGGGACGTGGCGCGGGCCAACGCGGTGGCCCTGGAGGCGGATGTCCCGGCCGGGGCGTGTGTCGCGTACAACGTCGGCAGCGGTGAGCCGCACACGGTCGGTGAGATGGCGGCCGCGCTGGCGAGGGCGTGCGGTGGACCTGATCCCCAGGTCACGGGCGAGTTCCGGCGCGGCGACGTCCGGCACGTGACGGCGGACTCCTCGTTGCTGCGCGCGGAGTTGGGCTGGCGGCCGCGGGTCTCGTTCGACGCCGGGGTGCGGGAGTTCGCGCACGAGCGGCCGCCGGCGGCCTGAGGCGACGCGGGGGCGGGCCGCTCAGGGCTTGGCAACGGGGAGCGTCACCTCGAAGCGGCAGCCGCCCGAGACGTTGCGCACCGACGCCCGCCCCTGGTGGGCCTCCACGATGCCGCGGACGATGGCGAGGCCGAGGCCCGCCCCGGCGGGCGGGGTGCGGGCGGCCGAACCGCGCCAGCCCGCGGTGAACACCTGGGGCAGGTCCTGTTCGGGGATGCCTCCGCAGGCGTCGGTGACGGAGAGGGTCACGCCGTCGGTCGAACGCTCGGCGGCGACGGCGACCGTTCCGTCGGGCGGGGTGCGACGGATCGCGTTGACCAGGAGGTTGCCGAGCACGCGGCTCATCTCTTTGCCGTCGACCTCGACGGGTACGGCGTCGACGCGGCCCCCGTCGAGCCGGACCCCGAGCTCGCGGGCGAGCGGGTCGACGCCGGCGAGGGCGTCGCCGACGAGATCGTAGACGGACATGCGGGACGGGCTGAGGGCGAGGGTCCCGGCATGGATGCGGGAGAGCGCGAAGAGGTCGCCGACCATGCCGTCGAGGCGCTCGACCTCGGTGCGGATCTGCCGCAGGTAGCGGTCGGGGTCGGCGGCGACCCCGTCCTCCAGCGCCTCGGCCATGGCGCGCAGTCCGGCGAGTGGGGTGCGCAGGTCGTGTGAGATCCAGGCGACCAGTTCGCGGCGGGAGTTCTCCAGGGCGCGCTCCCGCTCGCGGGAGCGGGTGAGCCTGTCGCTCGTGGCGGCCAGTTCGCGGCTGAGCGCGTCGAGTTCCGCTGTGGCGGGTCCGGTCGGTGTGGTGAAGTCGCCGCCGTCGCCGAACGACCGTGCCGCGTCGGCCAGTTCACGGCTGTGGCGCACCACCCGGCGGCCGAGCAGCAGCGCGGTGGCGAGCGAGACGACGGCGGCCATCGCGACGACGGTGGTGACCACGGTGAGGTCGTGCGGGGAGAGGAACATCGCCCAGGCGACGGCGAGGGTGCCCGCGAGCATGGCGCCGACCGCGACCGAGGCGACCACGGCCAGCGACACCGTCAGGGAACGGCGCCTGCTGAGCCGCAGCACGGCGGCGCCGGCCAGCCCCGCGGCGGCCGCGCCCGCGAAGGCGTACAGGGCGATGAGCAGGATGTCGCGCACGTCAGCGCTCCGTCGCCGGGTCGGCGGTTTCGAAGCGGTAGCCGACGCCCCACACCGTCTGGATCAGGCGGGGGTGTGCCGGGTCGTCCTCGATCTTGCCCCGCAGCCGCCGTACGTGGACGGTCACGGTGGACAGGTCGCCGAAGTCCCAGCCCCACACCTCGCGCATGAGGTCCTCGCGGCTGAAGGCGCGCCCGGGGTGGGCCAGGAAGAACGCGAGGAGGTCGAACTCGCGCAGCGTCAGGTCGAGCGGGCCGTGGTGCTTGGTCGCGCGGCGGGCGGACGCGTCGAGGGTGAGTCCGCCGGCGCTGAGGGTGCGGGGAGCGGTGCCGGGACGGGCGCGGCGCAGGACGGATGCGACGCGTAGCACGAGCTCGCGGGGGCTGAACGGTTTGGTGACGTAGTCGTCGGCGCCGACCTCCAGGCCGAGGATGCGGTCCTCCTCGTCGCCGCGTGCGGTCAGCATGATGACCGGTACGGGGCCGCGCTCGCGGAGTCTGCGGCACACGTCGAGGCCGTCCATGCCGGGCAGCATGAGATCGAGGACGACGAGGTCGGGCCACCGGCGGGCGGCCAGCGCCAGGGCGGTGGGGCCGTCCGGGGCGCGCTCGGCGCGGCAGCCCGCGCGCTCCAGGTAGGTCACGACGACCTCGGCGACGGTGGCGTCGTCCTCGACGACCAGGACGCGGGCGCCCGCCGCGCGGGAGGGCGCCGCGGTCTCGGCGGACGGGTGCGGGGGCTGGTGCATGCCTCAAGGCTGCCACTCGCCGCGGCGGGCGCCGCACGGCTCAGGGGGACGTCCTTGTTTCGTAAGACGGTGACGCCCGCTTTGCCGGTTTCGCGTTCGTAGGGTGAGTGCCGTGACTGACTCCCCTCCCCCGCCTGAGACCTCATCGGTGCGCCCGCCGGCGCCGGTCGACGTCGTCCTGCCCTGCCTGGACGAGGCCGCCGCGCTGCCCTGGGTGCTGGAACGCGTCCCACCCGGCTGGCGCGCCATCGTCGTCGACAACGGCTCCCGGGACGGTTCGGCCGGGATCGCCCGCGCCCTCGGGGCGAGCGTGGTGCACGAGGAGCGGCGCGGGTTCGGCGCGGCCTGCCACGCGGGGCTGCTCGCCGCGACGGCGGAGATCGTCGGGTTCTGCGACTGCGACGCCTCGCTCGATCCCGGGCTGCTGGCGCCGTTCGCGGCCGAGGTGCGGGCGGGCGCCGCCGACCTGGTGCTCGGACGCCGCCGCCCGCAGGCGCGCGGGGCCTGGCCCGTGCACGCGCGGGCCGGGAATCTGGCGCTGGCCCGGCTGCTGCGCCGGCGCACCGGCCTGCGCCTGCACGACCTGGGTCCGCTGCGCGCGGCCCGCCGCACGGCGCTGCTGGGCCTGGGCGTCACCGACCGGCGCAGCGGCTATCCGCTGGAGACGGTGGTGCGGGCGGCGGACGCCGGCTGGCGGATCGTGGAGCACGACGTGGCGTACCTGCCGCGTACGGGCGTCTCGAAGGTGACCGGCACCTGGCGCGGGACGGCGCAGGCGGTGCGGGACATGAGCCGGGTGCTGGCCGCGCCGGGCGGCCCGGTGGCGGGAGGCGCCCGGTGACCACACTGCTCGTCGTCGCCAAGGAGCCCCGGCCCGGCCGGGTCAAGACCCGGCTCACCCCGCCGTTCACCCCCGCCGAGGCCGCGGGTCTCGCCGAGGCGGCGCTGCACGACACCCTGCGCGTCGTCGCCGGGACGCCGGCGACGCGCCGCGTGCTGGTCCTGGACGGGCGGCCCGGCGGCTGGCTGCCGCCGGGCTTCGACGTCGTACGGCAGTGCGCGGGTGGTCTCGACGAGCGGCTCGCGGCCGCGTTCGCCGCCTGCACCGGGCCCGCGCTGCTGATCGGCATGGACACCCCGCAGGTCACACCCGAGCTGCTGGACGGCGCCCTCGACGGGTGCGACGCGTGTCTGGGACCGGCCGAGGACGGCGGATTCTGGGCCCTGGGGTTCACCGAACCCGACCCGTCGCTGGTCCGGGGAGTGCCCATGTCGACCGCGACGACCGGACACGTACAGCACCGACGCCTCGTGGACGCCGGCCTGCGGGTGCGGACGCTGCCCGCGCTGCGGGACGTGGACACGGCCGGCGACGCGGCGGCCGTCGCCGCGCTCGCCCCGGGCACGCGCTTCGCCCGCGCGCTGGCCGCCACGGCGGCGAAGGCAGCCGCCCGGTGACCGCGGTGCGGGATCCGTCCCGGCCGCTCACCTGGTCGGGCGACGATCCGTACGCACGCGCCCTGCGCAGCGGACGCGGCCCCCTGTTCCTGCGCCGTGTCGACGGCTGGCTGCTGCCGCTGGACGTGGAGCGCTGGTGCGCCACGGCGGATCCGGTCGATCTGGACGTCCTGGCCCGCTGCCCCGGATCGGTGCTCGACATCGGCTGCGGCCCGGGACGCCTGGTCGCGGCGCTGGCCGCACAGGAGCGGCGGGTGCTCGGCATCGATGTGAGCGGGGCGGCGGTCGCCCACACGGTCCGGCGCGGCGGGCACGCGTTGCGGCGCAGCGTGTTCGCACCGGTGCCCGGCGAGGGCGCGTGGGACAGCGCGCTGCTCCTCGACGGCAACATCGGAATCGGGGGCGACCCGTCCGCCCTGCTGGGCCGGGTCGCCGAACTCGTCACCGCCGACGGGGTGTTGCTCGTCGAGACGGCCGCCGTGGACGTCGACGAACGCCACGAAGTGGAACTGATGCCGGGTGGTACCGGGGACTCGTTCCCCTGGGCGCGGCTCGGCGCCCCGGCGCTGCGCCGCCACGCCCGGCGGGCCGGATGGCGGGCCGAGGATCAGTGGTCGGCGGGCGGCCGGAACTTCGTCCTGCTGCGCCGCGCGCCCCGCCGGACGAGCAGGACGAGCGCGCTGCCCGCGAAGAGCGCGGCGGTGATCAGCAGCCAGCGGGCGAAGTAGCCGCCGCCGGACAGGGTGGTGGCCGACCGGTAGCGGTCGGCCACCCTCGCGCTGATCATCGGGGACCAGATCAGCAGCAGGAGTCCGGACAGCAGGGCGGGCACGCGCACGTACCCGGCAGCGGGCCGGGCGGCGCCGACGCCGTCGGTGAGCCGCAGCAGTCCCCTGTCCAGGGCCGAGTACAGCGGCAGCAGCAACAGATCGTGCAGGAGCGCCGCGCCGACGAACCAGAGGGCGACGCCGACGAGGTCGCCGTCGAGCAGGCGTGTCCCCGCGTAGGCGGCGAGCGCGGACGAGGAGCACAGCAGCAGGAGGTGCACGGGGCTGCCCAGGGGCGGGCGTCGACGCATCAGAGCTCTCCGAAGGTGATCCGGGCGACCCACTTGGTGTGGAGCACGCCGGGTGCGGCCGGTACGACGATCCGTGCCGGGTAGCCGTGATCGGGCGTCAGGGGCGCTCCGTTGACGTGGAGGGCGAGCAGGCTGCGCGGATCGGCCACCTGGTTCGAGCGCAGCGCGGCGCGGCGGAACGAGCCGTGCGCCTGGAGCGAGGCGACGAGCGCGTCGGTGGCGGGCTCGGCGCCGACGAGTGCGGCCAGGTCACGCAGCCGCACCCCGTGCCACCGCTGGTCGGATGTCGACCATCCCTCGACGCAGGCGATCGGCAGGGCGGCGCCGTGCCGGGGCATGGCCAGGAGGGCGGCCCGGCTCAGCCGGACCGTGCCGCCCGGGCCCGTCACCGTCAGACGCCACACGTCGTCGGCTGTCTCCCGCGCGTCGATCCGCGCGTAGGCGGCGGTCTTGTTGATCTGAAAGGCGCCGGGGCCGTGGCCGGGTTCGGCGCCGCCGTGCGGGGCGAGCAGCGCGGTGCGGCGCACCGGCCCGTCGAAACTGCGGCCGGCCGTGGTCGCGAGCAGCAACAGCGACGCCCCGCCGACCACACCGAGCGCTCCGCGCCGGGTCACGCTCGGGGCGTCCGGGGCGGGGGCGGACAGCGTGTCGTCGTCCCCGTCCCGTACGCGGGACAGGTTCCGCAGCGCGAGCGGCAGCTTGAGGGCGGTGTGCGCGAGGAAGGCGGCGAAGAACACCCAGGCCCCGTAGAAGTGCAGCCGGTAGAAGGAGCCCGGGAACACGTAGTCGAGCTGGATGTTGAGGATGCCGGTCGTGAACTCGAACAGCGCGCCGCCCACCAGAAGCAGCAGGGAGAGCCGCTCCAGGGCGTGGGCGAGGGACCGGGCGGGCGGCAGCGCGAACAGCCGCGGGACGACCGACCACAGCTTGGCGAGCAGCACCGGGACCAGGGTGGTCCCGAGCGTGACGTGGACTCCCTGGGTCAGGCGGTACAGCCAGTGCGGGCCGGTCGGCCAGGCGGTCAGGTAGAAGCCGAGCAGGCCCTTGTCCGGGGTCTTGTCGTTGACCGGCGACAGGTTCGGGTTGTACGCGGCGTACGACACGAGTCCCGTCACGAACAGGACGGTCATGCCGCCGAGCAGGACGATCCCGAGCACGGCGGTGAACCGGCCGTCACGCAGCGGGCTGCGCCAGAACGCGGGGGACGAGGGAGTGCGTGCCATGACTGGACCGTAGGACGCGCACGGCGCGAGAAGTGCCGTGCGACTCATGACGAAACGCTGACGTCGGTGCGCCTCCGCCGCCGTCCGGCGATCTTCGCGCCTAGCGTCGTCGGGGTGAAGCCCCCTCGATTCCGCGATGCCGTCCGCGACGTGCGGGCCGTGCTCGTCGCCGCGCTCCTCGTCCTCGCTGCCGTCCTCGTCGGACGGCACATCGAGGGCACCGCCCACACGCTGCATGTCGGCTGGCCCCCGCTGTACGCGGAGTGGGGCCCGCACCGGGGTCCGGGCACGCCCGCCGCCCTGCTCGTCGCCGCCCTCGTGGTGGCCCACGGCCCGCCGCTCGCCGCCCGGCTCCGCTGGCGGCGCCTTCTCCTCGCCGCGTGGGCCGCCTCCCTGATGTGGATCTGGTCCCTGGCCCTCGTCGACAGGTGGCGGCGCGGCGTCGCCCAGCGGCTCACCACCCGCTACGAATACCTGCGGGTCATCGACCGCTTCGACGACATCCCCGCCACGCTCCGGGACTTCACCCACCACATCCTCCTCGGCGCTCCCGACCACTGGCCGCCGCACGTGGCCGGCCACCCGCCCGCCGCCACGCTGACCTTCGTCCTCCTGGACCGGATCGGCCTGGCCGGCGGCGGCTGGGCCGGCGCCTTCGTCATCACCGCCGCGTCGACCGCGTGCGCCGCCGTGCTGATCGCCGTGCGTGCGCTGGTGGACGAGGAGACGGCGCGCCGCGCCGCGCCCTTCCTCGTGCTCGCTCCGGGCGCGGTGTGGATGGGAGTGTCCGCCGACGGGTACTTCACGGCCGTCGCCGCCTGGGCCCTGGCGCTGCTCGCCCTCGCGGTGACGGGACGCCCGGGGTGGGGGTGCGGCGCGGGACTGCTGCTGGGCCTGACCGTCTACCTCTCCTACGGTCTGACGCTCGTCGCGCTCCTGGCCGGCGCCGTTCTGCTGCTGGGCCGCGCCCGCCTGCGGCCCCTGCTCCTCGTGCTGCCGGGCCTGGCCGTCGTGCCCCTGCTGTTCACCCTGCTCGGTTTCCAGTGGTGGGAGGGGTACCGCATGCTCACCGAGCGCTACTACCAGGGAGCGGGCGGCATCCGGCCGTACGGCTACTGGGTGTGGGCCGATCTCGCCTGCACGGCACTGATCACCGGTCCCGCCACCGCGGCCGGGCTGCGCCGCACGACCTCGCCCCTCGTGCGGGTACGCGGCGGCCGCACCCCTGACGTGCGGCTCGCCGTCCTGGTGGCCGCGGCCGGTCTCTGTGTGCTGGCCGCCGACGTGTCGGGCATGAGCAAGGCGGAGACGGAGCGGATCTGGCTCCCCCTCGCCCTCTGGCTGCTCCCGGCCTGCGCCCGCCTCCCCCGCCCCCGTCTCTGGCTGACGGGCCAGGCG
Organism: Streptomyces sp. NPDC088785; assembly: GCF_044750685.1. Classification (NCBI taxonomy): domain Bacteria; kingdom Bacillati; phylum Actinomycetota; class Actinomycetes; order Kitasatosporales; family Streptomycetaceae; genus Streptomyces; species Streptomyces sp. NPDC088785. The sequence continues at coordinate 17,138 of NZ_JBIVKH010000014.1, read as the reverse complement.
CTGCTCGCACTCACCGTCAACCACCTGCTGTGGACGGGCTGGTGAGGCCGCACCCGCCCCCCCCCCGGAAGCAGTGTCAGAGCGGTACGCCAGTACGTCGCGAACGGCCCTATCCAGTCAGGTGATTGGTCTGAACCTTGACAGGTCCAGACCAACCCGGTTCAGTCTGTTGGGATCCCACTCACCTCCCAGAAGGAGTGGTCGCGTGTCGAGACAACGGCTCATAGCTCTTCTCACCGCACTGGCGGTCGCGGTAGGACTCGCCATCCTCGTGCCTTTCGCATCCACCGCCTCCGCCGCCTCCTGCGCCACGGCCTGGAGCTCGTCCTCGGTCTACACCGGCGGGACGACGGCGTCGTACAACAGCCACAACTGGCAGGCCAAGTGGTGGACCCAGGGCGAGACGCCCGGCAGCACCGACGTCTGGGCCGACCAGGGCGCCTGCGGCGGCGGGACCGGCGGCACCGGCGGAAGCTGCGCCTACCCGGCGTGGGCCGCGGGGCACGCCTACGCGGCCGGCGACATCGTCAGGTACACGGACGGCAACTACTACATCGCCGAACACGACAACCCGGGCTACGACCCGGTCATCAGCACCTGGTACTGGGACCCGTACAGCTGCACCGGCGGTCCGACCACTCCGCCGTCGAACGGCTCCTTCGTGGTCAGCGAGGCCCAGTTCAACCAGATGTTCCCGAACCGGAACTCCTTCTACACCTACAGCGGTCTGACCGCGGCCCTGGGCGCGTACCCCGGCTTCGCGAAGACCGGCAGCGACACGGTCAAGAAGCAGGAGGCGGCGGCCTTCCTCGCCAATGTGAGCCACGAGACCGGCGGCCTCGTCCACATCGTCGAGCAGAACACGGCCAACTACCCGCACTACTGCGACACGAGCCAGTCCTACGGCTGCCCCGCCGGCCAGTCCGCCTACTACGGCCGCGGTCCCATCCAGCTCAGCTGGAACTTCAACTACAAGGCGGCGGGCGACGCCCTGGGCATCGACCTGCTCCACAACCCCAACCTCGTCCAGACCGACTCGGCCATCGCCTGGAAGACCGGCCTGTGGTACTGGAACACCCAGAGCGGCCCCGGCACCATGACCCCGCACAACGCCATGGTCAACGGTGCCGGGTTCGGGGAGACCATCCGCAGCATCAACGGCAGCATCGAGTGCAACGGCGGCAACCCCGCGCAGGTGCAGAGCCGCATCAACGCCTACCAGTCCTTCGTCTCGATCCTCGGGGTGCCGGCGGGCAACAACCTCGGCTGCTGATCCTGCCGGGACCGTTCAGGCCACGGCGGTGGAGGCGCGAAGAGGGGCTCCGGACCCGCTGTCCGGGGCCCCTCCCTTCTCAGAGGCCGGCCGCGAGCAGCCGGTCCGGGGTGAGGGGGAGGTCGCGCAGGCGCAGGCCGGTCGCGTGGTGGACCGCGTTGCCGATGGCGGCCGCCGTGCCGACGATGCCGATCTCCCCGATGCCCTTGCTGCCCATGGGGTTGAGGTGCGGGTCGTCCTCGTCGATCCAGTGCGCCTCGATCTCCGGGACGTCCGCGTGGGCGGGGACGTGGTACGAGGCGAGGTCGGACTCGGTGAAGTCGCCGAAGGCGGCGTCCATCGTGCTGCCCTCGGTGAGGGCCATGCCGATCCCCATGGTCATGCCGCCGATGAACTGCGAGCGTGCGGTACGGGCGTTGAGGATGTGCCCCGCGGCGTACACGCCGAGCAGACGGCGGACGCGGACCTCGCCGGAGACGGTGTCGACCGTGACCTCCGCGAAGTGGGCGCCGAAGGCGTGCCGGGCGAAGGCGCTCTCCGCGTCGGCGGTGCCCTCCGTGTCGGCGTCGGCGCCGACCCCCTCCGCGGGCACGGGGTCCGTCCTCCCGGCGAGCCGTGCGGCCAGACGCGTGCACGCCTCGTGCACCGCCCAGCCCCAGGACGCGGTGCCGGACGACCCGCCCGCCAGCGGGGCGGACGGCAGATCGCTGCTGCCGATCTCGGTGCGGACCGCGTCCAGCGGCGCGCCGAGCGCGTCGGCCGCGATCTGGGCGAGGACCGTGCGCGCGCCCGTGCCGATGTCGGTGGCGTTGACCTGGACGACGTACCGGCCGTCGGGCAGCGCACGGGCGCTCGCCCGCGACGGCGAGACGAGGACCGGGTAGGTGGCCGAGGCGACTCCGGTGCCGAGGAGGAGCGGGCCCCGGCCACGGGCGCGTGGGCGCGGGTCCCGGTCGTGCCAGCCGAAGCGGCGGGCGCCCTCGCGCAGGCACTCCGTCAGATGGCGGCTGCTGAACGGCAGGCCGCTGCCCGGCTCGGTGTCGGTGTCGTTGCGCACGCGCAGGGCGACCGGGTCCATGCCGAGTTCGGTGGCGAGTTCGTCCATCGCGGACTCCAGCGCGTACATGCCGGGCGCTTCGCCGGGGGCGCGCATCCAGGAGGGGCTGGGCACGTCGAGGGGCACGACCCGGTGGGTGGTGCGGCTGTGGGGCGAGGCGTACATGGTCCGGGCGGGGGTGGCCGCCTGCTCCACGAACTCCTTGACGCGCGAGGTGTGCGTGGTCACCTCGTGGCTGACCGAGAGGAGGGCGCCGTCGCGGTCCGCCGCCAGCCTGACGCGGTGCAGCGTCGGCGCGCGATGTCCGACGACGGCGGGCAACTGCCGCCTGGGCAGCACCAGTTTGACGGGCCGGCCGGTCGCGAGGGCGGCCATGGCGGCGAGGACCACATGGGGCCTCGGGGTGCCCTTGGAGCCGAAGCCGCCGCCGACGTGCTCGGAGACGACCGTGATCCGGTCGCGGGGCACGTCGAAGAGGCCGGCGAGCGTGTCGCGCACGGTGGTGGCGCCCTGGCTGGAGTCGTGGACGGTCAGCCGGCCGTCCTCCCAGCGGGCGGTGGCGGCGTGCGGCTCCATCGGGTGGTTGTGCAGGGGCGGTACGCGGTAGGCGACGTCGACCCGGGCCGGCGCGGTGCGGAAGGCGCCCTCGGGGTCTCCGCGGAGCACTTCGCCGGGGGCTCCGGCGTTCGCCTCGTCGGGGACGTACGCGTCGGGGTGGTCGGTGCGCAGGGTGACGTCGTGGGGTTCCTCGCGGTACGTGACGTGCAGGGCGGCGGCGCCCGCGCGCGCCGCCTCCGGGGTGTCGGCGACGACCAGGGCGACGTACCAGCCACGGTGCGGCACCCGGGCGTTCTGGAGGACGAAGAGCGTCGGGTCGTCCGGCTCGGTGAGGCGGGGCGCGTCCTCGTGGGTGATGACGGCCCGGACGCCCGGCTGGGCGAGCGCGGCGGTCCGGTCCACGGCGCCGACCTGCCCGGAGGCCACCGTGGCGGGCACCGGCCGGGCGTACAGACAGCCGTCCGGGGTGTGCTCGGCGGCGTAGCGGGCGGCTCCGGTGACCTTGTCGCGGCCCTCCCTGCGCTCGGCGGGAGCGCCGAGCGCGGGGGCGCTGGTGTCCGTCATGCGGTGTCTCCCTGGGCGGTCGGTCGTACGGCGGGCGGAGCGGCGCGCGGGCCGGTGCGGGGGCACGGGGCGGAGCCCGGCGCGGCGGGGCCCGGGGTCACGGGGTCAGGCGGTGCAGGACGTCGCGTGCGAGGCGGTGCGCGAGCCCGACCTTGAAGGCGTTGTCGCGCAGGGGTTCCGCGGCGTCGAGTTCGGTGTCGAGGGCGGCCAGGAACGCGGCGTCGACGGCGGGCCCGCCCACCAGCGCCTCCTCGGCCCGGCGAGCGCGCCAGGGCCGGTGGGCCACACCGCCGAACGCGATCCCGGCGTGCCGGACGACGCCGTCGCGCACGTCGAGCACCACGGCGACGGAGGCGAGCGCGAAGGCGTACGAGGCCCGGTCGCGGGCCTTGCGGTACGCGGACGGGAGGCCGGACGCGGCGGCCGGGAGGACCACCCCGGTGATGAGTTCGCCGGGGGCGATCTCGGTGTCCTGGTCCGGGCGGTCGCCGGGCAGCCGGTGGAACTCCGTCACGGGAAGGGTGCGCTGTCCGTCGGGCCCGCTCAGTTCGACACGTGCGTCGAGCGCGGCGAGCGCGACGGCCATGTCGGAGGGGTGGGTGGCGACGCACTGCGCGGAGTGGCCGAGCACCGCGTGGTCGCGGTGGACGCCTTCCCGCGCGCCGCAGCCGGTGCCCGGTTCCCGCTTGTTGCAGGGTTTCGACGGGTCCTGGAAGTAGGGGCAGCGGGTGCGCTGGAGGAGGTTGCCGCCGGTCGTGGCGATGTTGCGCAGCTGGCCCGACGCTCCGGCGAGGAGTGCCTGGGCGAGGACCGGATGGCGGTCGCGGACCAGGGGGTGGGCGGCGAGATCGCTGTTGCGGACCGTGGCGCCGGCCCGCACCGAACCGTCGGGCAGCTCCTCGACCGCGCCGAGGGGCAGGCCGCTGACGTCGACGAGGGCGGCGGGCCGCTCCACGCCCAGTTTCATCAGGTCGACGAGATTGGTGCCGCCGCCCAGGTACCGGGCGTCCGGCCGGCCCGCGTGGGCGGCGACGGCCTCTTCGACGGTGCGTGCGCGCATGTACGAGAACGGCTTCACCGGGTCACGTCCTCGACGGCGTCGACGATGTGCGGGTAGGCGCCGCAGCGGCACAGGTTCCCGCTCAGCCGCTCGCGGATCTCGTCCCGGGTCAGCGCGACGGGGGCGCCGGTGGCGTCGGCGGGAGCGGTGACATGGGAGGCGTGGCCCGCCGCGGCCTCGGCGAGGGCGCCGACCGCCGAGCAGAGCTGGCCGGGCGTGCAGTAGCCGCACTGCAACGCGTCGCGGTCCAGGAACGCCCGCTGGAGGGGGTGCGGCGTGTCGGCGCCGGGCCCGGCGAGCCCTTCGACCGTGACCAGGTCGGCTCCGTCCTGCGCGACGGCGAGGAGCAGGCAGCTGTTGGCCCGGCGGCCGTCGATCAGAACGGTGCAGGCGCCGCACTGCCCGTGGTCGCAGCCCTTCTTCGTGCCGGCCAGGCCGAGGTGCTCGCGCAGCGCGTCCAGGACGGTCGTCCGGTGGTCGACGGTGAGCGCGTACGTCTCGCCGTTGACGCGCAGCGTGAGGGCCGAGCCGGTCGGCGGGCCGCCGGGCGGGGCGGGTGGTGAGCCGGGGGACGTGTCCACGGGGAGCCTTCCGCGTGTTCCTGTGGGTGCCGGTACCCGGTGCGCAGGACTCCCGGCAATGGTGCTGGCCTCTCCCAGCCTGGGCCAGGAGCGGCGTTCCGGCACGCCGAGCGGCCACGCTGCGTACGGTCGGTCGGTCCCCGGGCCCCCCGGGGAGCCCGGAGGGGGCCCGGGGGCTTCACGCCTCTTCCCTCGGTTCCGTGCGGTGATCGAAGTACGCCCACACGAAGATGCCCACCACGGCGACGAGGCCCACCGCGGCGCACCGGAGCCCGATCGGCGCTCCCCGGGTGAAGTAGCCGGTGGCGCCCGCGGCCACCGCACCCGCCATCATGATCATGCGGCTGGCGAAGTTCTGTCCCGGGCTGCTGCCCCGCTCCAGGAACAGCCCGCGCGCCGCCGCCTTCGCCGGGCGCCGCGCACCGCGCCGCCGCTTCGCCCGCAGTTCCAGGCCGTACCCGATCGCCATGTACAGCACGATGACGCCGGCGAGGACGGCCCAGTCGGCCGGACCGTCCAGAGAGTTCCCGCGCGCCATCACCGGGGACCACATCGCCCTCTCCATACAGACTCCTTCATCGGTACCCGGGTGCTCCTGCACGCCCTCGGGGTTCCGATCCAACTACCCTCATATGGAAGTGAGTTGCCTTCGGTGCACCGCTCCGTCCAGGCGACTCCCGGCGGCGCCGGACGGCTCCGGCGCCGGGGGTCCTAGGGTGCCGTCATGGCGATCCACTACTCGACGTTCGTGCTCCCGCCCACAGCCGAACGCCCCGCGCGCGTACCGATGGTGCTCCTCTTCGCGGACAGCGCCCGGGAGATCGGGACGATCCCGCTCATCACCTCGGTGCACCGCGTGGAGGACGAATTGACGCCTTATCGCCGCGCGACCGCTGTGCTGGATCCGCTCGCCGTGAGCGGTGCGTGGGCGCGCGCGGTGCGCAAGGACTACGGCGGTGGGGGCCCCGGGGGCAGACAAGGGGCGGCCGGGGCATAAGGGGATGGAGAGCCCGCGGCGGCAGGGCGCAGGGCGGGAGGACCGGTCGGCGAGCAACTACCGA
>NZ_JBIVKH010000014.1:0-10974 GCF_044750685.1 Streptomyces sp. NPDC088785 | reverse complement strand
GGGGGGGGGGGGGGGGGGGGCGGGGGCCCATCTCCCGGGGGGGGGGGCCCGGGCGCTCACCCCCCCCCCCCCCCCCACTTTCTGGTTTCCCCCCCCGGGCCCCCCACCGCCGCATCGCGGAACGAGCGGTACGCGCAGTACGAGCAGTACGCGCCGTACGCGGACGGCGCCGAGGGCGTGGCCGGGCAGGAGTTGCCCGCGTGGACGGGCGCCCTGCTCGCGGGCACCCTCCGGGCGGCCGCACGGGACGTCCCCTGTAGCGACGGTACGCACGTCGAAGTGGTGCGGGTCGACGTCATGACGCCGGTCGGCGACGTACGGGCGTGGGCCGAGGAGATCACCGGCTGACCCGCGCGCCCGGCACGGTCCGGGCACGCGGGCGCCCGCTCACCGCGGTACCGCGAGCGCTCAGAGGTGGCGCGGCGGGGCGTTGCGGATCGCGGAACGGCGCGCCCAGGCCGCGCAGGCCAGGACCACCACGCCGGCCGAGGCGAAGGCCCAGCTGTCCTCGACGCCGCCGATCCAGCCGGCGATGCCGGCCAGTGCCCACAGGGCGGCCAGGACGCAGAGCACGGTCCAGGACTGCACCCACATGCGCTGACGTGCCGCGAGCCGCTGCGTCGTCCCGCGCTCCATCGGTCCCAGCCCGCCGTCGGTGATCGTGCTCTCGTGTTCTGTCATGCCACTCCGTGTGCCCCGAAACGCCCCTCCCCCTCCTGGTCCGTTCCGCCCGGTGTTCCGCCGCGGTGCCCGGCATCAGGCGGGTCCGCGCCTGTCGCTCTCGGTCAACTCCACCGTCCCGTGAGCCGAGTTGCGGCGTCCGGCCGCCGCGATGCGGGCGGACAGGAAGGAGCGCACGGCGGGGAGGACGGCGAGGCCGTCGTGGCCCGCGCCCTCGACGACATCGAGTTGTGCGGCGATGCCGTGACGGCCCCAGTTGTCGCGGAGTTCGAGGATGCGGTCCATGCGGCTGCCCGGGTGCCCGGCTCCTTCCCGGACGTCGGTGCGGGTGTCGTGTTCCCCGATGACGAGCTGTACGGGAACGCCCGCCATGGCGGTGGTGTCGGGGGCGGTGCCGAAGCGGGCGGTGACGTCGGCGGTGCCCCGCCACCACGGCGTCCGGGGGTCGAGGAGGGTGGTGCGGCCCGGCGCGCCCACGGAGAGGGAGACGAGACGGTCGGGGTGGAGGTAGAAGAAGCGGTGGGCGAACTGGCCGCCGCCGGAGAAGCCGTGGAGGTGGAAGCGGTCGGTTCGGATGTGCCAGCGCTCCGCCGCCTGCTCGATCATGTCGAGGAGCAGGAGGTCGGGCCGGAAGCCGGGCTCGGTGAAGAATTTGTAGCTGTCCAGGTCGTCGGGTCCGGTGAGCCCTGCGGGAAACAGCGGGGCCAGCACGACACAGTCGTGTTCCTCGGCGAAGTCGGCGAAGGCGTCGCGGAGTCGGCCGACGTCCCGGCGGCTGCCGTGGACCGCGACGACCAGGGTGCGGGGTTCACCGACGTCGTCGTGCGGCCGGGGCACGTACAGGCAGGAGGAGACGCGCGGGTCGCCGGCGAGTGCGAACAGGGGCGTGGCGCCGGTGAGGAAGAGCTGTGCGGGGTGGTCGGGCGGCACGTGCCAGGGGGACAGGGGGCGGGGGGTGGTCATCGGTGCGGCTCCGGTCGCGGGACGGGCGGACCCCCGGCGGGCCGGGAGCGGCGGGCCGGGCGGTCGGCGGGTGCGGGTGGCGGGGTGCGGTGCGTGCGGGTCAAGGTCTCGGCGGCAGTTCCCTGTCCATCAGCGGCGCGTACTGCTGTCCCGCGTAGCAGTCGGCGTCGCGGAGGTCGCCCTGGACGGTGGGGCGGGGCAGCGAGACCTTGACCGCGAGGGCGCCGGGGTGGTGGACGACGAGGACCTGGTCGGGGTCGGCGCCGTAGAGGGCGGCGAAGAGGTGCTCGCCGAGGAATCCGGTGGCGACCAGGGCGTCGTAGGCGGCCTGGTCGTGGCACATGAAGTCGAAGGTGAGGGTGAAGGGTCCGGCGTTCTTGGAGCGGACCAGCGAGCAGTAGTCGAGCAGGGTGGCCACGGGATCTACAGCTCCTCGGTGGTGGTGCGGAACAGTTCGGTGGGGGTGACGCCGGTGACGACGTGGTTGAGGGTGAAGCGGTAGAGCGGGCCGCGGTCCGTCTCGGGCGGCGAGAAGGGGTAGGCGAGGGTCGAGACCAGGCCCTCGTACTCGGCGATGGGCAGGTGGCTGCTCGCGTGCGCGACGAACGTGGCGACGGCGTGCGCGGTGGCCTGATCGGGGGCGGTCACCGTGATCAGTACGCCGAGTTCGCGGGGCAGCAGGGGCTCGGGTTCCGGGCCGGCGAGGACGGCTCCGTCGCCGTAGAGCCGGTAGTCGATGTCGACGGTGGCCGGGTCCACCGCGCCGTCGAACACGTCGAGGATCTTGGCGTCGAAGTACTGCTGGGCGAACGGCAGGAGTTTGGGCAGGGCGTCGATGACGACACGGTCGCGGGCGCCGCCGATGATGACGGTCTGGTGGCCGACGAGTTCGGCGCCCTCGAGCTTGTTCGTGTATCCGTCGGCGGGAAGGTACCGGGCGCCGCGGACGCGGACGGTCCGTTCGTCGACGGCCTCGTAGGTGGCGTCGGTGGTGTCGAGGGTCCCCGAGGGTTCGGCGATGTGGAACGGGTCGGCGTTCTCGTACAGCGTGTGCGCGGCGACCGAGCGGGGGGTGAGCCGGGTGCCGTCGGCGAGGGTGGTGACGTCGAAGTGGTCCTCGCGCAGAGTGGCCAACAGGCCGTTGGCGGACGGCGGGACGGCGCAGGCGGCGCCGCACTCGATGGTCTTGGCCAGGTGCCACGCGAGTCCCGGATCGGCGCCGCGCAGGTGCGGGAGCGCGGCGAACAGGGCGGTGTCGCTGGCGCGTCCGGCGAGGATGACGTCACAGCCGTCGGCAAGAGCCTCCTGGAGGGGTTCGACGCCCATCATCGCCACCGTGTGGCTGCGCGCGAACAACTCCCTGTCGATCCGCGGGGCGTTGGCGAGCGGCTGGATCCGGCCCGCGTCGTAGAGGTCCTGAAGCCGCTCCGCCGGCTGGTCGGAGTAGATCCGGGCCAGGGTGAAGTGCAGGTCCTCCTCATGGGCGATGCGGCGGGCGAGGGCGGCGACCCCGTCGACGCCGACGTCGCGGCCGGAGGTGCCGCAGGAGCCGATGATGAGCGGCACCTTCAGCTCGTCGCGGGCCCTGAGCAGGAGCCGCAGGTCGCGGGCGACGGCCTGGGCGGACAGTTTGGGTGTGCCGGAGCCGAGGGCCGCCGGCCCCGAGTCGGTGGACCCCGCGTCGCAGGCGATCACGTGGGGGCGGGCGTCGACGCCGCGCCGGAACGCGTCGGCGTCGAAGCCGGCGCCCAGCGCCCCGGTGGGGGCGAGGATGCGGAGTTCCATGGGGGCAGGGCCTTTCGTCGTACGGGTACGGGTCTGCGTCATGCCGCGCTCCGGTCGGGGACGCGGCGGGCCAGGAGGGTGAAGACGGCGAAGGTGACGGTGGCGAAGGCGGCGGCGTTCAGCATCATGAAGCGCCAGCCGGTGAGGTCGACCGTGATGCCGAGGATGGCCGGGCCGAGGGCCATGCCGGCGGAGGAGGCGATGGTGTAGAGGGCGGTGTAGGTGCCGAGCACCTTCTGGGTGGGGGCCAGGTTCCACAGCGCGACCAGGGCGCTCACGGCGAACGACGCGTAGCCGATGGTGGAGAGGACCATCGAGACGACCGTCCCCGGGACCGTCGGGACGGCGAAGCCGGCCAGCAGGCCGACGACGAACAGCCCGACGCCGTAGCGCATGGCGCGCAGTTGCCCGATCCGGTCGGAGCCGTAGGCGAGGGGCAGCACGCACAGCAGGAAGGCGACGGCTCCCGGCAGGGCGAGCCCGCCGGCCTCGCCGCGGCTGAGGCCGAGCACCTCGGTGCCGTACGGGGTGTTGAGGGAGCGCAGCGCCGTCCACATGCCCGAGAAGCAGAAGATGCCGGTCATCAGCAGCACCGTGGGGCTGGAGGGGCTGCGCACCGCGTCCCTCAGGACCGCCCGGGGAGAGGCGAACTCCGTCGTCCCCTCCCGTCCGTCGGCGGGCTGCTCGGGCAGTACGGCCCGCTCGTGCCGGCGGCCGAGGAACAGCCAGGACACCCCGATCATGAGCAGCATCAGGACCGGGGGTATCGCGAACGCCAGGTGGAGGCTGCGGTCGACGACCAGCAGGCTGATGAGGGACGAGATGACGATGGTCAGGCTGACGCCCGCCTTGATGAACCCCTGCGCCTTGCTGCGGCTGCCCGCGGGGACGTAGTCGGAGATCAGGGTCTCGGTGACGCCCTTGAAGGCGTTGGCGACCAGGGCGAATCCGACGACGCACACCATCAGCGCGGGCAGACTGCCCGCCCAGGGGATGAGCACGAACGGGACCGTGGCGATCAGGGCGCCGAGGAGCACGATCGGCCACCGCCCCGCGCTGCGGCGTGCGAGCCGGTCGGAGAGGAACCCCACGGACGGCTGGGTGAAGATCCCCAGGGAGTGGTCGAGGCCCATGATCAGGCCGATGACGCCCGCCGACGTGACGTACTGGCGCAACTGCTCGGGCACCTGGGCGTCGTAGAAGTTCCAGACGGATTCCTGGGCGAAGACCGCCAGGGTGACCCACAGCACCGCACTCGCGCTCATCCGGTTCCCCGCGCCGGGTGTCGGCGGGGCGGGGGCGGGAGTCCCGCCCGCAGGGGGGACGGCAGGGTGATGCAGCATGGCGGCTCCTTGCAATATGCTATAGCAATAGGGGCATGCGGGTGCGTCCGCGCCACCGCGTCCGCGCCACCCCATGGCGGTGCGGTGAGGCGGTCGCGTCGGGCGGTGGGCGGGCGGGTGGTGCGGTGCGGCGGCGGTCGGGCGGGGGGCGGCGTCAGCTGTTGGACAGCTGGTTCAGCGCCTCGCGGTGGTGGTGCGCGGCGAGCATCTCGGCCCGCTCCTCGTCCCGGTCCAGCAGGGCGTCGAGCAGGCCGCGGTGGTCGCGGAACCTCCGCCGGAACGCCTCGGCCCGCTCCGGTACGAGCCTGATCGTCAGATCGAGCCGTTCCTCGTCGCTGAACGCGCGCGCCTGCTGGAGGAGTCCCTCCAGTACGGGATTGCCGACCGCTCCTTCCACCTGATGATGGAAGGAGCGCAACAGGCGGTGCACTTCGGCCAGTCGACCGGTCACGTCGGCGTCCGCGCCGTGCTCGGCCAGGTCCCGGTCGATCTGTCCGACCAGGGCTTCGGCGCGGTCCAGCGTCTCGGACAGGGCGCCGAGCCGCTCATCGGTGGCGTGGCGTGCGGCCAGGCGGGCCATGAGGGCCGACAGGCGCACCTCGGCCTCCACGATCTCGGCGCGGGCGGACGCCGAGTGGTCCGCGATCCGCAGCGCCCGGCTGCCGACCCGCTCCACGACCTTCTCGTGCACCAATTGGCGCAGCGCTTCGCGTACCGGGGTGGGACTGACGCCCAGGCGGGCGGCCAGATCGCGTTCGGTGATCTTCTCCCCCGGCCGCAACGACCCCTCGCGGACCGCGGCGCGCAGCCGCCGATAGGCCTGGTCGGCCAGGGAGGTCGCCGCCATGGGGCTGAGGGCATCGGTGCTCATGGCCCCAAGAGTGCCTCCCGCTATAGCAAACAGTCAACGGGTCGGCACCCGTCATCTCGTCCCGCTCACCGAGCGCCCGCGGACGGGCCCGCACTCCCCCGGCCGCGAACCGGAGTGGCGGCCGCCCGCGCGCCCGTGTCCGGCCGTCAGGCGCGGGCCGCCGCCGCGGCGACGATCCAGTTCCGGAACTCGACGGCGTAGTGCCGCAGATGGTGGTCCAGGACGTCCTGCGGGCAGGACGTGGGGAAGTAGACCGTCAGGTTCGCGGTGAATCCGTCGGCGGTGTCGCCGAACTGGATCAGGGCCCGCCCGATGACGGTGCCGTCCTCCAGGAACAGGTTCGAGGACATCTTGCGCGGAAACTCCGCCTCCGGGAGGAGTTCGGCCGCGTCCTCGGCCCAGGCCATCGCGTCCGTGCCCCAGCCGCCCATGAAGAACGAGGCGACGTGCGGGCCGATGTTCTCCACCACGCGCGCGCCGATGTCGTCGGTACCCATCACGTAGTGCTCGGGGTGCGCCGCGAGCAGCGGGCGGGAGTCGTCGCCCGCGAAGGCCGCGTCCATCCACGCGAGGAACTCGCCCGAGGTGAGGCCGCTCGCGCGGAGCACCGTCGTCCCGCCGCGGAACTCACCGCCGCAGGTACGGGCGCACTCGCGCAGGAAGGCATTGCCCTCCTCGATGTCCGCGGCCAGCAGGGTCAGCAGGCCCTGGCGGCCGAGGCGGGTCCTGAAGCGGTCCAGGGCACGGCGGGCGTAGTACAGCTCCATGTCGTCGATGCTGTCGGCGCCCGCGGGCCCCGCCTCCAGCGTCACGGTCACGGCGGTCATGGCATCGGTCATGGTGGGGCCTCCAGTTTTATGCGAATGTGAATTCACATTCGCTTCGCGAGGTTACGCAGGGAGGTCCACCCCTGGCAACCCGTTCCTGCCGGAACCCCGCCGATACGATGCGGCCATGACCGACGAGCACGACCGCCCGGCGCCGTACAAGGAGCCGCAGCAGGCGCGCAGCGCCGCGACCCTGGCCCGCGTCCTGCGCGCGGCCGAAGAGATCGCCTCCTCGGCCGGTCTGGAGGAGATGACGATGACCGGTGTCGCGGAGCGCGCCGGGGTGTCGGTCGGGACCATCTACCGCCGCTTCGAGGACAAGGAGCAGCTGATAAACGCTCTGACGGAGCGGATGCTGAGCCGGCGCGAGGAGTACGTGGAGCGACGGCTCCGCGAGGCGGAGCCGTCCCTGTCCGGCGTGCTGGACGCCTACGCGGACGCCCTGCTGCGGTCCTTCGCCGACAGCGACAACCTGTTCCCCGAACTGCTGCGCGCGCGGGGCGCCGGGATCACGGAGCGTGGTGCCCGCACCATCACCGTGGTCCACAGACTCCTGCTCGAAGCGGCGGCACCCTACGCGGACCGGATCCGCCGCTCCGACCCGCGGGCGGCGCTGGACACGGCGGCCCGTGCTCTCCTCGGCGCCTGCTTCCACAACTCCGTACGCCCCGACGCGGCGGCCGGCGAGACGGCGCTGCGCCGGTACGCGCACGAACTGAGCGACATGGCGGTCGCCTACCTCCTGGCTCCCGACCGCCGGGACACCCCGGCCGCTTGAGGACGCCGGGCAACTGCGTGCGCCTGTGCGCGAGTTCGGTCCGCCCTCCCTTCCCTACCGTGGGGAGGTGGGCGGCAGGGCCAGGTGGAGGCGGACGGTGGTCTCGTGGGGGCCGGTGGCGATCTCCGTCAGGTCGCAGAGCTGACGTACCGTCCACAGCCCGTGGCCGGTCGGCTGTGCGGGATCGGGCGGCAGGTAGCCCAGGTACCAGTCCAGGCCGTCGGCGGCGCCGGGGTTGGTGACGTCGCACACGATGCGGTGACCCGCGCGCCAGAGGGTGATCCGTCCCTCGCCGGGGCCGTGCTGGATGGCGTTGGTGGCGACCTCGTTGACGGCGAACACCAGGCGCTGCGCCTTGTCGCCGGGCAGGCCGCGCGTGGTGGCGGCCCGGGTGACGAAGTCCCGCACCGCGGACAGGTCGGCTCCGAAGTGCAGGACGGTCTCCTCACCGTCGCAGGGCACCGGGGTGAGCGGGCTCCGCCAGACGTCGTGTCCGGTGTCGGGCGCGACGTAGTGGTGGCTGGTCGTGGTGGAGGGGCCGGTGATCACTTCGGGGTGGGTGCGGCGGGCGCCGGTGACGATCGCCTCGGGGAGGGTGCGCGTGTCGTAGGGACAGACGATCCACGCGGGGCAGTTGGCGAAGGCGACGTTGATCGCCGCTTCGTACCGGGTCCACTCGGCCGTCTCCAGCGGGTCGCGGCCGTGCCAGACCGGTTCGCCGATCACGCGCGCCTGTCGGTGCCGGCCGCCCGTGGTGTGCTGGTCGACGTAGCGGTAGTAGGCGCCCATGGTGCGGCCGGGCGCCTCGTAGAAGGCGTGGGCGTCGATGAACTCGACATGGCGGGCCACGTCCCCCAGGGTCTGGCGCAGCATGCTGATGTTGCTCCGGGTGGTCACGGCGAGGACGGCGTCCTCCGCTTCAAGGCCGTTCACGCAGAACGCGGCCATCGCCGTGAGGAACGCCTCGTCACTGCCGTAGATCAGCGCCTGGTGGGTCAGCCGTGGCGTGGTGCTCGTGCTCACGGACGAGCCTCCCGCGCGGTGACGGTGAGGGACGGTATCTGGTCCCAGCCCACGATGTGGATGACTTCGCTCAGCATCGGGTCGAGGTCCACCACGTGCAGGCGCCGTCCCGCGGGGAGCCGCTCGGCGGTCCGGGCCAGGGCGCGGACGCCGGCCAGGTCGATGAACTGGAGGGCGCTCATGTCGACCGTGAGGTCGCCGGGCCAGCTCATGATCTTCTCCAGGGCGGAGCTGAGCATCGGGGCGTAGTAGTAGTCGACGTCGCCGATGACGCGCAGGCACTGCCGGCCGTCGCGCAGGGACGGCAGCAGGCGCAGCGCCGAGCTGGTGTGCAGGGGCTGCTGTGCCACGGTGCCGGGGTGGCGCTGGTCGAAGGCGTGCAGGGTGGCGGCGTCGAAGCGGCGGGCGTCGTACTGGCAGATGGCCGAGGCGGCGTGCCCGGCGAAGACGTCGTTCACCTTTCGTTCGTATTCGCCCATCCGCTCGGCTCCGGGAACGTCCCGCAGCGCCCAGCTCATCTCGCCGCTGACGCGCAGGCCCGTGTAGCCGGCCGCGAGGGACTCGGTGACCTCCTGGTGCAGGGCGGCGACCATGGCGTCGGCGTCGAAGGGGCCGTCGGCCAGATAGCTCTCGTCGGCCGTGGTCACCATCAGCTGGCCGCTGTCCAGGGCCGCCGTGGGGTCCGTGCCGGCCTCGCGCAGCCAGTCGAACACCTGGTCGGGGGCGGTCTGGTCGGCGAAGTACAGGACGCGCTCGCCGCGCTCCAGGCCCGTCAGGAGATAGGTGGTCATCACCCGGCGCTGCTCGGCGTCATCGGCGAAGGCCAGGCAGAGGTGATCCCCGTGGCCCATGGCGTCGACCGCCAGCTCGCGCGTGCGGTGGGGGCTCATGTCGTTGCCACCGCTTTCACCGTCTCTCTTCTGGCCGTCGGCTCACTGTGCACGGCGCGTGTCGGCCGGGATGGACATCGCGTCATCCTATCGGCTCCGCCCCCTCCTGCCGCGGGCCGCGGTGGGATCCCGCGGAACGGCCGGTCCCTTTCCCTGTCTCCCTCGTCGCGGCGCACGGTCCGCCGTTCATGAGTGGGGTGGTTGGGGTGCCGGGGGTGCGGGGGTGTGGGGGTTGTTGGGGTGGTTGGCGGGGTCACGCGTCCTGTTCGGTGGCGGTGGACGCGTCGGTGGCGGTGAGGACGAGAACGGCTTGGTCGTCGTCGCTGTCGCGGCCGTCGGTGAAGGCGTGCACGGCCTGGGTGACGGCGTCGATGACCTGCTGGG
The DNA here is from genome assembly GCF_044750685.1 of Streptomyces sp. NPDC088785. Lineage (NCBI taxonomy): Bacteria > Bacillati > Actinomycetota > Actinomycetes > Kitasatosporales > Streptomycetaceae > Streptomyces > Streptomyces sp. NPDC088785. The sequence continues at coordinate 1,429 of NZ_JBIVKH010000014.1, read as the reverse complement.
CGGTGGGCCGGTGCGGGGCGCCGGTGAGGGCCTCGGCGAGGCGTCGTTCCCCGAAGAGGGTGTCGTCGCGACGGGCTTCCGTGATGCCGTCGGTGTAGAGCAGCAGGCTCTCGCCGGGGCTCAGGCTCAGACGGCGTGCCGTGGTGCGGGGGGCCGCGGAGATGCCCAGCAGGAGTCCGGGCGAGTCGACGCCGTGGACGTCGTGCCGGGTGTCGAGGTGGAGGGGGATGGCGTGTCCGGCACGGACCAGTTCGATGTCCAGGCCGGCGGGGGTGGGGGTGAGCTGGCCGTAGACGAGGGTGACGAAGCCGGTGCCGTGGCTGACGGGGCGGTTGATCAGAGCCGTGTTCACGGCCTTGACGACGTCTTCGGGGCCCGGCAGGAGGGGGGCGACGGCGCGGGCGGTGTGCCGCACCAGCGCGGTGGTGGACGCGGCGAGGGCGCCGCGGCCGCAGACGTCGCCGAGCAGGAAGGCCCAGCGGCCGTCGTCGAGGGGGAAGAGGTCGTAGAAGTCGCCGCCGATGTCGAGGCCCTCGCCGGCGGGGTGGTAGTAGGTGGCGACGTCGGCGCCGGGCACGTCGGGCAGTTCGGGCAGGAGCAGGCCGGCCTGGAGGTCGCGCGCGAGGGCGGCGCGCTGGGTGTACTGGCGGGCGTTGCGGGCGGCCGAGGCGGCACGCAGGGCGAGTTCCTCGGCGAGGGCGACGGTGTGGCCGTCGAAGGCGTGGTCGCCCGTGGACAGCAGCGTCACCGTGCCGAACGCACGGCCGCGGTCCAGCAGCGGGACGCACAGGTACCCGGTGACGCCCAGGTCGCGCCACGGGCCCGGCCCGGTCGGGGTGCGGCGCGCGACCTCGCTGGTGCGCGAGGACAGGACGCGGGCGACGGCGTCGTCGGCGGCGTCGTAGACCGGGATGTGGGAGGCGAGCAGCTCGCGCTGGGTCTCGGTGGGGGCCGCGGCGGCCACGCGCCGCACCCGCCCCTCCTCGACGATGTCGACAGCGCACAGCGGCGCCAGCACGGGGGCGCAGGAGTCCGCCAGCCGCTTCAGCGCCTGGACGGCGTCGAGGTCGGCGCTCAGCACGGTGCTGGCGTTCAGGAGGAACGCGAGGTCGTCGCGGGCCGCCTTGGCGCGGGCCTCGGCCGCCTGGCGCTCCTGCTCGGCCTGGTGGCGTTCGATGGCGAGGGCGGCGGTGCCCGCGAAGACCCGGGCCAGCGCGAGGTCGGCCTCCCGCGGCGCACGCGGCGTGCGGTGATACATCGCGAAGGTGCCCAGCAGCGAGCCGTCACGCGCCAGGATCGGCGTGGACCAGCAGGCCGCCACCCCCGCCCGGTCTGCCAGCTCCCGGAAATCGTCCCAGAACGGATCGGTACCGATGTCGGTGACGATCACACTGCGCCGCCGGTGCGCGGCGGTACCGCACGACCCCAC
>NZ_JBIVKH010000013.1:0-229838 GCF_044750685.1 Streptomyces sp. NPDC088785 | reverse complement strand
GACGTCGTCAAGGCGGTCACCGGCGAGAACATCACCCAGAACGGCCTGGGCGGCGCCGACGTGCACGCCGAGACCAGCGGCGTGGCGCACTTCGCGTACGACGACGAAGAGACCTGCATCGCCGAGGTCCGCTACCTGATCTCGCTCCTCCCGCAGAACAACCGGGAGAACCCGCCGACGGTGGAGTCCGACGACCCGGCGGACCGCCGCTCGGACGTCCTCCTGGACCTCGTCCCCGCCGACGGCAACCGCCCCTACGACATGACCAAGGTCATCGAGGAGCTCGTCGACGACGGCGACTACCTGGAGGTCCACGAGCGCTGGGCGCGCAACATCATCTGCGCCCTGGCCCGGCTCGACGGCCAGGTCGTCGGCATCGTCGCCAACCAGCCGCAGGCGCTCGCCGGGGTCCTGGACATCGAGGCCTCCGAAAAAGCTGCCCGATTCGTGCAGATGTGCGACGCTTTCAATATCCCGATCGTGACCCTCCTGGACGTGCCCGGCTTCCTGCCCGGCGTCGACCAGGAGCACGGCGGGATCATCCGCCACGGCGCGAAGCTGCTGTACGCGTACTGCAACGCCACCGTCCCGCGGATCTCCCTGATTCTCCGCAAGGCGTACGGAGGTGCCTACATCGTCATGGACTCCCAGTCCATCGGTGCCGACCTCACTTACGCCTGGCCCACCAACGAGATCGCGGTCATGGGCGCCGAGGGCGCGGCCAACGTGATCTTCCGCCGCCAGATCGCCGAGGCCGAGGACCCCGAGGCCATGCGCCAGAAGATGGTCAAGGAGTACAAGGCCGAGCTGATGCACCCCTACTACGCGGCCGAGCGCGGCCTGGTCGACGACGTCATCGACCCCGCCGAGACCCGCGAGGTGCTCATCAGGTCCCTGGCCATGCTGCGCACCAAGCACGCCGACCTGCCGTCCCGCAAGCACGGCAACCCGCCGCAGTAGCGGCCCCTAGTCGTAGGAGACCTGCCCCATGTCCATGCCCGACATCCGCGTAGAGAAGGGCAACGCCGAGCCCGAAGAGGTCGCGGCCATCACCGCCCTCCTCGTCGCCCGCGCCGCCGCCCAGCCGCCCGCCCCGACGACGACCCGCCAGTCGCGGGCCGGGTGGCGGCGCCTGGAGCGCCAGCACGGCTTCCGCGCCCCGCACTCCTGGCAGGGCTAGCAGCCCCGCCACCAACGGCGTGAGCCCCGTCCCTGAAGGGACGGGGCTCACGCCGTTGGTCTGCTGGGCGGGGCGCCGCTAGCGCAGCCGTGCCATGAGCGCGTGCTCGACGAGCGTGATCAGCGTCGACTTGGCGTCTGCGCGGTGCCGGGCGTCCGTCGTGATGATCGGGGTGTCCGGGCCGATCTGGAGCGCCTCGCGCACCTCGTCCGGGTTGTACGGCTGGCTGCCGTCGAAGCCGTTGAGGGCGATGACGAAGGGCAGGCCGGAGTTCTCGAAGTAGTCGACGGCGGGGAAGCAGTCGGCGAGGCGGCGGGTGTCGACGAGGACGACGGCGCCGATGGCGCCGCGGACCAGGTCGTCCCACATGAACCAGAAGCGGTCCTGGCCCGGGGTGCCGAACAGGTACAGGATCAGGTCCTGGTCGAGCGTGATGCGGCCGAAGTCCATGGCGACCGTCGTGGTCGTCTTGTCCCCGGTGTGCGTCAGGTCGTCGATCCCCGCACTCGCCGAGGTCATCACGGCTTCGGTGCGCAGCGGGTTGATCTCCGACACGGCACCGACGAAGGTCGTCTTGCCGACGCCGAATCCGCCCGCCACCACGATCTTCGCGGACGTGGTGGAACGACTTGGAGTTGCCGGCCCTCCGCTAGAGCTTGCGAAGTCCACTGAGCACCCTTTCGAGCAATGTCACGTCTGGCTGACCGCCGGCGCTCTCGTCGCCGCCGGGCTGATGGATGGCGACCAGGCCCGCCTCCGCGAGGTCCGCGACGAGAATCCTGGCCACGCCGAGAGGGATCGTCAGGAGGGCCGAGATCTCGGCCACCGACTTGATCTCCCGGCACAGGTGGCAGATCCGCTGATGCTCGGGCAGTTGGCCCTGCAACTGGTGCGGCTGCGCGGTGGTGTGCACCAGCGCCTCGATGGCGAGCTGGTATCGCGGCCTGGTGCGGCCGCCCGTCATGGCGTACGGGCGCACCAGGGGGTTGTTCTTCGCGGGGGGTGCGGGATTCGCGTGGGGGCGCGGCTGCGGCTGCACGGGCTGGATGCGCGGCGCCGACGGCTGGTCGTAGGGACCGGGCTGCCGGGTCGGCCGGGCGTGGCTCGGCGCGGAAGGGAAGTTGTACCGGTTCGGCGACCCGTTCTCACGACCACGACCGCCCGTGCCGGCCTGGCCCTGGGCAGGGCCGTAGGGCGGCCAATCGGCCGACGAACCGCTCGGGGGTGTTGCTGAACCAGACACGTACTTCCTCCTCCGACTGCGCTGGGCACCATCACTGTGGAGCCGCGTCCCGAAACCTTACGGCCACGGAGCGCGAAAACGCACCGCCTGTCTGTTAGTTGAGAAGGCTCCCCTGAAGCTCCGCACGCAGGTCGGGCGTGAGAACGGTGCCCGCGCGGTCGACGAGAAGTGCCATTTCGTACCCGACGAGGCCGATGTCCGCCTCCGGGTGTGCGAGGACGGCGAGCGAAGAACCATCGGAAATGGACATGATGAAGAGGAATCCCCGCTCCATCTCCACAACTGTCTGGTTCACCGAGCCACCCTCGAAGATGCGGGACGCGCCCGCCGTCAACGAGGTCAGACCCGAGGCGACCGCCGCCAGCTGGTCGGCACGGTCGCGGGGGAACCCTTCGGACATCGCCAGAAGGAGTCCGTCGGCGGAGACCACCACCGTGTGGGACACCCCGGGGGTGTTGTCCACGAAGTTGGTGATCAACCAGTTCAGGTTCTGTGCCGCCTGGCTCATCGGGCTCACACTAACGCTCCTGGTTGTAGGTGCTGTCAGGTCCGTCGGGATACCCGTCGACCTGGCCGTTCGTATCACTGTTGCCTTCATTGCGCCCCCGCTGCACGCCACGGCGCAGGTTGCTCAGCCTGCCCCGGACGTCCTCGGGGGCCCGGGAGATCTGGGGACCGCCCTGCGAGGTCGTCTCCGCGGTGCCCTCGACCAGGTTGGCCTTGGGCACCCGGCGCGGAAGGCCGGAGGAGGTGACTCCGCCCGCCTTCGGACGCTTCAGCGACTCCGCACGCTCCCAGCGCGCGTCGTTGGCCGAGCGCCAGGTGTCACTGTCGCCTTCGCCGCTGTCCGGTGCCGGGGTTTCCTCGCGCTGGGGGGCGCTGGATCCGCGGCGCGGCAGACCGGCGTCGGTCATGTCGTGCGCGACGGAGGGGGAGGGACCGGCCGGCGACGCGGGAGTGTGCGGGTCGAAGCCTACGCTGTCCCGCTCCACCGCGGCAGGGTCCTGCGCGGATTCCGCTTCCGGTGCGTAGGAGGAGCGGAAGTCGTCCTGGTACCCCTCCTGGACCTGCCACTCGGCCTGCCGCTGCGGCTCCTGGAAGGCGCTGAAGCCGTTCGGCCGGTCCTCCGCATAGCCGCCCTGCGGGCCGTAGTCCGGGGCGTAACCGCCCGGCCCGGCGGCGGGGTGGCCGTCCTGCGCCGGAGCGGGGTAGTCGTAGCCCGACTGCTGCACATCGGCGTACCCGCCCTGCGGCAGACCGTCGTAGCCCGGCTGCTGCTGTTCGTCGTACGCGGCCGGCTGCTGGTCGTCGTACCCGAACTGCTGACCGTCGTACGAGGCCTGTTCGGGATAGCCGGAGCCGCCCTGGTCCTGCCCCGGCTGCCGCACCTCGTCGCGGAAGAGCGGCCGGTCGCCCTCGTCGGTGTACTCGGCGCCCTGCGTCTGGGCCTCCAGGGCCGCCCGGCGCTCCTCGCGCATCAGGGAACGGCCGACCGGGTCCAGCTCGCGGGCGTCGTCCGGGACCTCGTAGCGGCTGTCGTCGAAGCCGAGCTCGGCGGCGGTGCGCAGCGGCGCCTTCTCGAAGGCGGGCTGCTGCGGGATCATCGTGGAGACGGTGAAGTCGCCGCCGCCGGCGCCGTGCTGGTGGTCGCCGCTGCCGCCGTGCGTGATCACGTCCGGGAGCATCACCAGCGAGGTGGTGCCCGCCTGCTCGCCCGAGGGGCGCAGCTGGACGCGGATGCTGTGCCGGTCGGAGAGCCGGCCGACCACGAACAGGCCCATGCGCTGGGAGATCGCGGCGTCCACGGTCGGCGGGTTGGCCAGCTTGTGGTTGATGTCCGCGAAGTCCTCGGCGGTGAGGCCGATGCCCTTGTCGTGGATCTCGATCATGATGCGGCCGTCGGGCAGCCGGGTCGCGGTGACGCGGACCTTGGTCTGCGGCGAGGAGAACGAGGTCGCGTTCTCCAACAGCTCGGCGAGCAGGTGCACGAGGTCGGTGACCGCGCGGCCGTGGATGTCGGCCTCCGGCACGCCCTGCAACTCGATGCGCTCGTACTGCTCCACCTCGGAGGTGGCGGCGCGCAGCACGTCCACCAGCGGGACCGGCTGGTCCCAGCGGCGGCCGGGCTCCTCGCCGGCGAGGACCAGCAGGTTCTCGCCGTTGCGGCGCATGCGGGTCGCGAGGTGGTCCAGGCGGAAGAGGCTCTCCAGCTGGTCCGGGTCGGCCTCGTTGTTCTCCAGGTCGGTGATGAGGGTCAGCTGCCCCTCGATCAGGGACTGGTTGCGGCGCGAGAGGTTGGTGAAGATCGCGTTGATGTTGCCGCGCAGGAGGGCCTGCTCGGCGGCGAGCCGGACGGCCTCGCGGTGCACCTGGTCGAAGGCGCGGGCGACCTCGCCGATCTCGTCGGTGGTGGTGATCGGGATGGGCTGGACGCGGGTGTCCACCCGGCCCGGCTCGGTGCGCGAGAGCTGGTCGACGAGCGACGGCAGCCGCTGCTCGGCCACGTCGAAGGCGGCGGAGCGCAGCCGGCGCATCGAGCGCGACATCTGGCGGGCCATGAGCCCGGCGATGAGGAACGCGGCGAGGACGGCGAGCACGGTGGCGCCCGCGGTGATGTACGCGTCGCGCTGGGCGTCGTCGGCGATGCCCGAGGCGTCGGTCACGGCCCGGTCGATCAGCTCGCTCTCGACCTCGGTGTACCCGTCGAACTTGCTCGTGGTGGCGTACTGCCAGGTCTCGGGCGTCACGCCCTTGGCGGCGAGCGCCTGCGGGCTCTGGCCCTGGGCGACCGCGGCGACCATGCCGTCGTAGACGCTGCCGTCCTTGCTGGGCAGCTTCGTGGGCAGCTTGTTGCCCTTGGCCGCCTGGCTCCGGACGAGCGCCGGGTACTCCTGGACGCCCTCGGCGGCCTTCTGCTGGAAGACCTTCTTGAGGTTGGCGACGTCCGAGGGCTCGGCGCCGGAGACGAACTCCTGCGTCGCGATGCCCTCCAGATAGGTGTACGAGTTGAAGGAGACGACCTGGCGCTGGAACGTCGCCTTGTCGGTGCTGGGCCGCACCAGCAGGTGCATGCCGATGGAGCGGTTGAGCGACTCGGCGGCCTTGGCCAGCTGGATCGCGTACACGGTCCGGCCGTACGCGGTCACGTTGCTGTTGCCGAGGTTCAGCTCATTGGCGACTTCCATGAGGTAGTGCTGGACGGAGACATAGCCCTCCTCCGTCTTCACCGGGTCCATGTCGCGCCCGTACGCCTTCTTGCGCAGGACGGCGAGCTGCGGCTCGGCCTTCTCGATCAGGCCGAGCCGGCGCTGGAGCCCGGCGTTGTCGGGGGCGCCCCTGACCTCCTCGGCGAACGCGGTCTTGGCGTCGTCCGTGGCGGCGTAGAGCTTCTTCACGGTCGCGGAGTCGCGCTCGCCGGACAGGATCGGCTGGGCCGACAGGTCGCGCTCGTTGAGCAGCGCCTGCCCGTACGCGGCGGCGGCCTTGACGATCCGGGCCGTCTTCTCCGCGTCCTGCGCCTCGTTCAGGGTGTCGATCGAGCCCTTGACCTGGAAGCCGCCCATCACGAGTGCGACCAGGACGGGTATCAGCAGGATCGCGTTCAGCTTGGTGGGCACCCGCCAGTTGCGCGGTGACATCCGTCCGCCGGACGGAGCCGGCGCCACGGTCTCGGCCACGGGGGCGGCCGACGCCGCTGTGCGCGGCGGCGGGGTGAAGTTGCCCCGTGCCGCCGACGCGGGCTCGGGGCCGTTCGTGCTTCGCCTCACTCGACCAACAACCTCTCGGCGTCGGCACCTACGTTGTGCCGCGGTATGTCTCCAGGCCCGTTCTTACTGGGCAGTTCAGCGCATTCCAGCACGTCAGGAGGCGCACTTCCAAACAGTCGGAAGCGGAACCTCCAGGTGATCCATGCCCTAGATAAAACGGTCATAAAGAGCGAGCCCCGCCAAAAGGCGGGGCTCTTGTGAGCGCAGTGGAACCGGGTGTGCGCGACCCGTGGTGGGACCCCTGCAATTCTCTGTCGAAACGTTATGAACACAGAGGCCCCGCGTGTCAAAGGCCACAGGGCCCCCCGAAGGGCCTCCCGCAACTGCCGTATGTTTTCAGCCACTTGGTGGCCGGTTTCCGGCAGTTCCCGGCTACTTGAGCCGGGCCATCAGCGCGTGCTCGACCAGTGTGATCAGGGCACTCTTTGCATCCGCACGGTGTCGCGCGTCGGTGGTGATGATCGGCGAGTCGGGTCCGATCTGGAGCGCCTCACGGACCTCGTCGGGCGTGTAGGGCTGGTGTCCGTCGAAGCCGTTGAGGGCGATGACGAAGGGCAGGCCGGAGTTCTCGAAGTAGTCGACGGCGGGGAAGCAGTCGGCGAGGCGGCGGGTGTCGACGAGGACGACGGCGCCGATGGCGCCGCGGACCAGGTCGTCCCACATGAACCAGAAGCGGTCCTGGCCCGGGGTGCCGAACAGGTACAGGATCAGGTCCTGGTCGAGCGTGATGCGGCCGAAGTCCATGGCGACCGTCGTGGTCGTCTTGCCGCCCGTGTGCGTGAGGTCGTCGATCCCGGCGCTGGCCGAGGTCATCACGGCCTCGGTGCGCAGCGGATTGATCTCGGAGACCGCACCCACGAACGTGGTCTTGCCGACGCCGAAGCCGCCCGCCACCACGATCTTCGCCGATGTGGTGGGACGGGGGTCCGCGCCGAGCGCGCCGTCAGAGCTTGCGAAGTCCACTGAGCACCCTTTCGAGCAGAGTCACGTCCGGCGCACCGCCGTTGGCCTCGTCGCCACCCGGCTGGTGGATGGCGACGAGCCCGGCCTCCGCGAGGTCCGCGACGAGGATCCGGGCCACACCGAGCGGCATCGACAGCAGCGCCGACACCTCGGCCACCGACTTGACCTCGCGGCACAGGTGGCAGATGCGCTGGTGCTCGGGGAGCAGGGTCACCAGCTGCGCCGGGTCGGCGCTGGTGGAGACGAGCGCCTCGATGGCCAGCTGGTAGCGCGGCCTGGTCCGGCCGCCGGTCATCGCGTAGGGGCGGACCAGCGGCTGGTCGCCCTCATGACCGTAACCGGCATGTGCGGCACTGCCGTACGGATCGTGAGGAGCGGTGGGCGGGGTCATGGATCCTCCGGGCGGGACGGCGGGGTGAGGGCCTGCCGTCTGAGGGTGGGCCGGTGGGGGAGTTGTGACGGCCGGACGGGGGTTACGTAAGTGCTGTGGCATTCGAGGCTGGTGGTGCGTAAGACTTGGCGCGAGGCCGGGGTTACCGGCCGTCACACGGGTCTTCGGCCGGTCAGTGCAGCAGGGTGCCCTGCAACTCGGCGCGCAGGTCCGGGGTGAGGACGGCGCCCGCGCGGTCGACGAGGAGCGCCATCTCGTACCCGACGAGGCCGATGTCGCACTCGGGGTGTGCGAGCACGGCCAGCGACGAGCCGTCCGAGACGGACATGATGAAGAGGAAGCCGCGCTCCATCTCCACGACCGTCTGATTCACCGGACCGCCCTCGAAGATTCTCGACGCCCCGGCCGTCAGCGAGGTCAACCCCGAGGCGACGGCCGCCAGTTGGTCCGCGCGGTCGCGCGGGAACCCTTCCGACATCGCGAGCAGCAGACCGTCCGCGGACACCACCACCGTGTGCGAGACACCCGGGGTGTTGTCCACGAAGTTGGTGATCAACCAGTTCAGGTTCTGTGCCGCCTGGCTCATCTGGCTCAACTAACGCTCCTGCTGGTGAGTGGGGCGAGGGTGACTGCCGGTCTGGCCGTCGGTCCCGGCCTGTCGGCCCTGCTGGATGCCCCGACGGAGATTGGTCAGCCGTCCGCGCACGTCGTCGGGCGCGCGCGAGACCTGGGGTCCGGCCTGGTGCTGCTGCTGTTCCTGGGCCGTGCCCGCCACGAGGTTCGCCCGCGGGACACGGCGCGGCAGACCCGAGACGGTGACGCCGCCCGCGGCGGGCTTGCGCACCCGCTCGGCCTGACGCATCAGCTCGTCGTTCGGGGACTGACGCCAGTTCGCCTGGTCCTGCCCGGCGTCGGGCACGGCCGGCGCGGCCTCGGGGGCCCGCGCCCGCATCCGCTGCGGCGGTACGGGGGCCTGCGGCTGGGACGGCGCCGCGGACTGCTGCGGACCGCCGCGCTGCGGGAGCTGCTGCCCCTGCCGCTGCGGCTGGTCCTGCGGGCGGCCCTGCTGCGGCGCCTGCTGCTGGGCCTGTTGTGCCTGCTGGGCCTGCTGCTGTCCGTGGAACCAGTTGGTCTCCAGGGTGTCGTACAGCGGCGTACGCCCGTCGCCCGGCTGGTCCGCCGGCGGCAGGTAGCCCTGCTGCTGCGCGGGCTGCGCCGGAAGGCCCTGGTCCTGACCGCGGCCCTGATCGCCGAAGCCCTGGACGCCGTTGCCGGTGCCGTCCCCGGCGCCGTAGCCCTGGTTGCCGTAGTCGTCGCGCCGGTGCGGAGCGTCGGGACGCTCGAACTGGCCGGTGCTCGCGGGGTCCTGCGGACGCTCGTACTGACCGGTGCCGTACTGGTCCCGGCCCTGACCGGCGTCGTACTGACCGGCCGGGAACTGGCCCGTGTCGTACTGACCGGCCGGGAACTGGCCCGTGTCGTACTGATCGGCCGGGGACCGGCCCGTGTCGTACTGGCCCGCCGGGAGCTGACCGGTCGGGAACTGGCCCGTCGACGCGGACTGGTCCTGGCGGTCCTGCCGGCCGTTGTCCCGGAAGGCGCCGAAGTCCTGGCCGTCGTCGTACGCCCCGCCGTTGTACGCGCCGCCGTTGGTCTGCGGCTGGCCGCCCTGGCGCGGGCCGGAGCCCGGGGCGCCGCCGTTGGGGGCGCCGCCGAACACGTCCGAGCGGACGAACTGGCCGGTGCCCTGGCCCGGGTGCCGGGCCTGACCCTGGCCGGGCCCCTGGAGGTCGCCCTGGATCTGCGGGAACTGCGTGGTGGAGTCGACGGAGTCCGTCTCCTCGTGACCGCGCGGCGCGTCCAGGCTGGGCTGCGCGTTCTCGTCGCTCCAGCTCGGCACGCGCGGCGCCGGGTTGCCGCCCGGCAGCTCGGCGCGCGGACCGCCGCGCGGGGGCAGCACGGGACGTCCACCGCGGCCCTGGTTCTGACCCTGGCCCTGGTTCTGGCCCTGGTTCTGACCCGGGCCGCGGCCCTGGTCGCCCGGGGCGCTGTGGGTGCGCTGCTGCGGCGGGACCGGGGCCGGCGCGTTGAAGACGCCGGGCCCCTGCGGGTCGTTCTGCTGGGCGCGCACCGGCTGCGGGGTCTGCGGACCCTGCGCCTGAGCGCCGCCGTCGCGGGCGGGCAGCGCCGCGCGCGGACCGTTCTGGCCCGCGCCGACCTGCGGCCGCGACGCGCCGGGACCGGCACCGAGCCGGCCCGCGTTGCCGCCGCCCGCACCGCCCGCACCGGGACCACCGAAACCGGGACCGCCGAAGCCGGGGCCACCGGGACCACCGGCGGCGGGACCGCCCGGACCGACCCCGCGGCGCGCGGCGGCGACACCGGCCGCCGCCTGCGCGGCGGCGGGACCGCCGGAGCCGCCCGGGCCACCGGGCTTGCCGGGCAGCTTCTTGCCGCCCTGGGCGACATCGACCGGCAGCATGACCAGCGCCGTCGTACCGCCGGAGTCCGACGGACGGAGCTGGATGCGGATGCCGTGCCGCTGCGACAGCCGGCCGACCACGAACAGACCCATGCGGCGGGAGACCGACACGTCCACGGTGGGCGGCGACGCGAGCCGCTCGTTGATCGCGGCGAGGTCCTCGGGGGAGAGGCCGATGCCGGTGTCGTGGATCTCGATCAGGACGCGGCCGTCGGGCAGCGCGTGACCGGTGACCTTGACCTTGGTCTGCGGCGACGAGAACGACGTCGCGTTCTCCAGCAGCTCGGCGAGCAGGTGCACGAGGTCGTTGACGACGCGTCCCGCGACGTCCGTGGCGGGCACGGAGGCCAGCTCGATGCGCTCGTACTGCTCCACCTCGGACGCGGCGGCACGCAGCACGTCGACGAGCGGCACGGGCCGCGTCCAGCGACGGCCGGGCTCCTCACCGGCGAGGACCAGCAGGTTCTCACCGTTACGGCGCATGCGGGTCGCGAGGTGGTCGAGCTTGAACAGGGAGGAGAGCTGGTCGGGGTCGGCCTCGCGGGACTCCAGCTCGGAGATGAGCGAGAGCTGGCGCTGGATGAGGCCCTGCGAGCGGCGCGAGAGGTTGGTGAACATCGCGTTGACGTTGCCCCGCAGGAGGGCCTGCTCGGCGGCGAGCCGCACGGCCTCGCGGTGCACGTCGTCGAAGGCCGCGGCCACCTGGCCGATCTCGTCCCGGGAGTGCACACCGACCGACTCGACGGAGGTGTCGACGTCCTGCGGGTCCGACTCGGACAGCTGCGCGACCAGCTCGGGCAGCCGCTCCTGGGCCACCTTGGTCGCGGTGTCCTGGAGCCGGCGCAGCGAGCGGATCATGGACCGCGCCACGACGAACGCGCCGACGAGCGAGACGCCGAGCACGAGCAGGATCAGCGCACCGTTGATGATCGCCTGACGCTCGGAGGCGCTGCGCAGCTCGCGGGCCTGCTGCTCCATCTCGTTGAGCAGCGTCGTCTCGATGGTCGACATCTGCGTGATGCGCGCGGTGTCGGAGTCGTACCAGTCCCGGTACGAGCGCTTGTCCTGCGTCTTGATGCCGTCGGTCCGGGAGAAGACCCGGTCCGCGTAGTTGTCCGCCGCCTTCCTGGTGGCGTTGTTGTCCGTGATCGGCTTGAGCAGTTCCGCCGCGGCGGACCCGCCGTACACCGTGCGGAACGAGGTGATCGCGTTCACCTGGTCGCTGAGGGCGGCCTGGCCGTAGAGCCGGTCGCTCTCGGTCAGCGAGCCGAACGTCTTGCCGTTCTCCGGCAGGGCGGCCGCGATGATGGCGCGCTGCTCGGAGGCGTACTCCTTGGCGTTGGAGAACGCGGCCAGCGAACGCGTGCGGTCGATCATCTCGGGGCTGCTGGTCGCCTGCGCCATGTCGGTGGAGAGCGAGAGCAGGTTGTCGATGATGCGGCTGTAGGCCTCGACCGTCTGCGAGGTCGGCCGGCCCTTGGCGTAGGCCTCGGTGCGGATCTTCTTCAGCTCGTTGAGCTGGGTGGCGATCTGGACGGCGTGGTCGCGGACGCCCTTGAGGCTCGACTCGTCGTCGCCGTCGACGGCGTACGTCCCGTCGAGGAACGCGGTCCTGGCCTTGTCGGTCTGCTGGCGCGCCTGCTTCACGTCGTAGTTGGTCGACGCGGCCTTCGGGTCGTTGGCCAGCGGGCCCGCCGACTGGTCGCGCTCGGTCTGGAGCGCCGACGCCAGCGAGGTGGCCTGCTTCGTCATCTCGGTCAACAACTTCATGTTGTCGAGCTGATCGATCTCGTTCAGGGACTCGGCGATGCGCAGGGCGCCGAGCGAGGTGGCCGCGACGACGGGCAGGGCGAGCAGCGACACCAGACGGGTCGAGATGCGCCAGTTGCGCAGGGCCACCCGGGAGCCGGGCCCGGTGGGGGCCTTGGGCTTGGCGGCCTGGGGCGGAGCGGGCGCGGCGGGTCCGCCGGCCGTGGCCGAGCGCGTCTCGCGCTCGCCGACGTCGACGGACGCGGTGCGCCCCGGGTTCTGGGCGTGCGGGGGCTGGGAACCGTCGGCTATCGGGCCGGTCCCGCCGCGCGGCTCCGGCTCCGCCGCAGCGCTGCCATCCCTGTTCTTACGTCCCTGCACTAGCGTCGCAACCTCTGGACCAGGCGCCCCGTCCGTGAGCACGGACAAGGCGGTGTCGGCGTAGTTCGAGGGGCGACCTGAACGCCCCCCAGTTTGGTCGTGAGTGACCGGCGCTGGCTTCCCCCTCCCCGCCGCAGTCCGGCGCGGTCTCGCGCCCGGTGCGCCGGTTCGATCCCGCGACGGTCCCGGGAATTCCAGCACAGTGCAGGATCTCCAACAAGGGCCGAGCGATCCGGCGCACCCGTCGTGACGGCATGTGCAGGAAGGGTCACCTCACGTAGAAGATGATCTAGTGAAAAACGGGCATCGCCGGACTTTTCACTTACGGCCGGGGGGTGTCCCAGTCGCCATGATCGGCAGCGGAATGATGGCTTCAGTCACGCAATGTCCGTTTCACCGCGCGACCCCGACCGGCCGATGTGTCCCATTTGCCCGCCATCCCGTGAGCAAACTCACACGGGGTGGATCACAACTTCCCGCCTTTCGGCGGGAATCAGATGTTTAGCCTGACGCTTTACAGGGATGGCCCGCCCGACAACCGAGAAGGTTCCTGAGCACTCTCATGAAGACGACGATGATCTCCCTCAACCTTGCCAACCCGCGCCGCACCACCCTGGCGCACCTCAAGGACGCCGACGAGATCCAGGCCGCGCCGGCCGTCCCGGAACACTCGGTCACGCTGCCCGCGAACACGGCCAACCCCCGGCGCACGATCCTGATGGTCGCCCCGGAGATCACCCCGGCCGCCTGACGCGCCCGGCGGGGCCCCACCGCGTTAGCCTGGACCGGTCACCTCCCACCCGGGCCCAACGCAAGCAAAAGGGGCGCAGCCACCCGTGCGCATCGCCAGATTCTCCATCGACGGGAACGTCGCCTTCGGCGCGGTCGAGGGCGACAGCCCACCCGGGACCACCGACGGACTCGTCCTCGACATCATCAAGGGCATCCCGTTCGCGGACTTCGAGCTCTCCGGTACGAAGGTCCCGCTCAACAAGGTCCGGCTGCTGCCCCCGGTGCTCCCGAACAAGGTGATCGCCTTCGGGCGCAACTACGCGGAGCACGCGAAGGAGCTGGGCAACGAGGTCCCGGACACCCCCTTCGCCTTCTTCAAGCCGTCGACCTCGGTCATCGGCCCGTCTGACCAGATCCAGTACCCGGCCTTCTCCGAGGAACTGCACCACGAGGCCGAGCTGGCCGTGGTCATCGGCCGGATGTGCCGCGAGGTCCCCCGCGAGCGCGTCAAGGACGTCGTCTTCGGCTACACGGCCGCGAACGACGTGACCGCCCGCGACGTCCAGAGGCGCGAGAAGCAGTGGGCCCGCGCCAAGGGCTTCGACACGTCCTGCCCGCTGGGCCCCTGGGTCGAGACCGACCTCTCCCTGGCCCAGGCGTCCGACCTCACGATCCAGTGCACGGTCAACGGCACGCAGCGCCAGCTCGGCCGCACGTCGGACATGATCACGTCCATCGAGGACCTGATCGTCAACATCTCCGAGGCCATGACGCTCCTGCCGGGCGACGTCATCCTCACGGGCACCCCGGAAGGGGTCGGCCCCCTGCACGTCGGCGACGAGGTCGCCGTCACCATCGAAGGCATCGGCACTCTCACCAACAAGGTTGTCAAGCGTGGCTAGCGCAGCAGCGTCTCCCGTCCGTGTCCGTTTCTGTCCCTCGCCCACCGGCAACCCGCACGTGGGCCTGGTCCGCACCGCCCTGTTCAACTGGGCCTTCGCGCGCCACCACCAGGGCACCCTGGTCTTCCGCATCGAGGACACCGACGCGGCCCGCGACAGCGAGGAGTCGTACGAGCAGCTCCTCGACGCGATGCGCTGGCTCGGCTTCGACTGGGACGAGGGCCCCGAGATCGGCGGCCCGCACGCCCCGTACCGGCAGTCGCAGCGCATGGACATCTACCGCGACGTCGCCGACAAGCTGATCGCCGCGGGCCGGGCCTACCCCTGCTACTGCTCCACGGAGGAGCTGGACGCCCGCCGCGACGCCGCCCGCGCCGCCGGCAAGCCGTCCGGCTACGACGGCCACTGCCGCGACCTGTCCGCCGAGCGGAAGGCCGCCTACGAGGCCGAGGGCCGCAAGCCGATCATCCGCTTCCGGATGCCCGACAAGACGATCACGTTCACGGACCTGGTCCGCGGCGACATCTCCTACGAGCCGGAGAACGTGCCGGACTACGGCATCGTCCGGGCCAACGGCGCCCCGCTGTACACGCTCGTCAACCCGGTCGACGACGCCCTGATGGAGATCACCCACGTCCTGCGCGGCGAGGACCTGCTCTCCTCCACCCCCCGCCAGATCGCCCTCTACGAGGCGTTGCAGGAGCTGGGCCTGGCCAAGTACACCCCGCTCTTCGGCCACCTCCCGTACGTCATGGGCGAGGGCAACAAGAAGCTGTCCAAGCGCGACCCGCAGAGCAGCCTCAACCTCTACCGCGAGCGCGGCTTCCTCCCCGAGGGCCTGCTCAACTACCTCTCGCTGCTCGGCTGGTCCCTCTCGGCGGACCGCGACATCTTCTCCATCGACGAGATGGTGGCCGCCTTCGACGTCGCGGACGTCCAGCCGAACCCGGCGCGCTTCGACCTCAAGAAGTGCGAGTCGATCAACGGCGACCACATCCGCCTGCTCGACCCCAAGGACTTCGCGTCCCGCTGCGAGCCCTGGCTGCGGGCGCCGTTCGCGCCGTGGGCCCCGGAGGACTTCGACGAGGCCAAGTGGGCGGCGATCGCCCCGCACGCCCAGACCCGCCTCAAGGTCCTCTCCGAGATCACGGACAACGTCGACTTCCTCTTCCTCCCCGAGCCCGCCACGGACGAGGCGAGCTGGACGAAGGCGATGAAGGAGGGCTCCGACGCCCTGCTCGTCACCGCCCGCGAGAAGCTCGAAGCGGCCGACTGGACGTCCCCCGAGTCCCTCAAGGAAGCGGTCCTGGCCGCCGGCGAGGCCCACGGCCTCAAGCTCGGCAAGGCCCAGGCCCCGGTCCGGGTCGCCGTCACCGGCCGCACCGTCGGCCTGCCCCTGTTCGAGTCCCTGGAGATCCTGGGCAAGGACAGCACGCTGGCCCGCATCGACGCGGCCCTGGCGAAGCTCGCCGCGTAAGCGATCTCGCGCCCGAGGGGCGGCACCCGGTCGATCCGGGGCCGCCCCTCCGGCGTTGTCGGCGCCGGACACTACGGTGCAGACGTCACCCGCCACCTCCCGCCCCGCCCCTCCCGGAGAGCCCCGCCATGCCGATGCCCGCTCGCGACTACGCGCGCTACTTCACCGCCGGTCACACCTTCACCCTGCCGTCGGGCCTGGTCGGCACGGTCGACGTCCGCACCGCCGGAGAGCTGTGGCTGCCCTCGGGCCGGGTCGTCGCCGGCGATCCGTTCATCGCGCTCGGCTCCGGCGAGTACGAGCCCTTCGCGGTCGCGGTGGAGCCCGGCCGCTACCGCGTCGACGCCGCGGTCGCCACCCTCGTCACCCCCGGCGAACCGCCGTCCGACCAGCCCCACGAGCGGGTGGCCGCCGCCCGCCTGGTCATACGCGACGAGCCCGTGGCGTCCTGGGAACACGCCCTCCAGCCCGGCCAGGACACCGCCGACCTCAGCGACGACGAGTACTTCGGCTACGGCGTGGACGCCGGTACCGGCAGCTTCTACGACGCCGAGTCCGACGCCTCCTTCCCCGAGTGCGAGGGCGACGAGGGCCCGCTGTGGGACGCCTTCGAGGCGCACGACCACGCGCCGGGCCCCTACCTGGTCACCTCGCCGTCCACCGGCCACACCGTCGCCGCGTTCGGCTCCGGCTGGGGCGACGGCGCGTACCCCACCTGGATCGGCCGCACCGCGAGCGGCGAGGTGGCCTGCTTCGTCACGGACTTCTTCGTCATCGAGGAACCGGACGCCGGCTGAGAGCGCCCCGGCCGACGTACGGTCGTCGCATGCCGCCGCCCGCTCACCCGTCCTCGCCGATCAAGGCGGTCGTCTGGGACATCGACGACACGCTGTTCGACTACGCGACCGCCGACACCACCGGCATGCGCGCCCACCTCGCCGCCGAACGCCTGCTCGACGCCCACGCGGGCGCCGGGCACGCCCTCGCCCGCTGGCAGGCGCTGACGCGTGAGCACTGGGCGCGCTTCGAGGCGGGCGAGACGGACTGGGAGGGCCAGCGCAGGGACCGGGTGCGCGCCTTCGTGGGGAGCGCGCTCACGGACCCGGAGGCCGACGCCTGGTTCGCCCGCTACCTGGGCCACTACGAGGCGGCCTGGGCGCTCTTCCCGGACACCGTGCCCGCCCTCGACGCCCTCGCCCGCACCCACCGGCACGCGGTGCTCTCCAACTCCTCGCTGCACAACCAGGACCGCAAGCTGCGCGTCCTCGGCGTCCGGGACCGCTTCGAGGCCGTGGTCTGCGCGGCCGAACTGGGCGTCGCCAAACCGGCGGCCGCCGCCTTCCACGCCGTCTGCACGCGCCTCGGCCTGGCCCCGCACGAGGTCGCGTACGTCGGCGACCAGCCCGACACCGACGCCGGGGGAGCGGTCGCGGCGGGCCTCACCGGCATCTGGCTGGACCGCGCCGGACGGGGCGGCCGGCCCGAACTCACCCGCATCACGGGCCTCGACCAGCTGCCCCCGCTGCTGGCCGGGGATACACGTTTTGGAGCGCCGGACACCTTCGGGTAATGTTCTTCCTGCGCCGAGGGGAGCGGGCCGAAAGCCCCGAACCGAAAGCGCAAGCCGAGCGAAATCCCCCCGGGGATGGCGTCACGGTGGCCTATGGTGTAATTGGCAGCACGACGGTTTCTGGTTCCGTTAGTCTAGGTTCGAGTCCTGGTAGGCCAGCTCGCAGAGCTCATCTGCACCCGTGGATTCCAGATCCACAAAGCCCCCGTTGTGTAGCGGCCTAGCACGCCGCCCTCTCAAGGCGGTAGCGCCGGTTCGAATCCGGTCGGGGGTACAGATCCTTCCCGCGAGGACGGTACGGGTAGCTCCCGCCGACCTTGATGCAGGATCGCTAGGGCCCCCGTTGTGTAGCGGCCTAGCACGCCGCCCTCTCAAGGCGGTAGCGCCGGTTCGAATCCGGTCGGGGGTACTGGTCAAGATCTGAAAATGGTCTAAACCACCATGGCCTATGGTGTAATTGGCAACACTACGGTTTCTGGTACCGTCATTCTAGGTTCGAGTCCTGGTAGGCCAGCTCGCAGAGCTCATCTGCATCCGCGGATCCGTCCGCAAGGCCCCCGTTGTGTAGCGGCCTAGCACGCCGCCCTCTCAAGGCGGTAGCGCCGGTTCGAATCCGGTCGGGGGTACCACCAGACGAAGAGGCCCTTCCCGTGCGGGAAGGGCCTCTTGTCGTCTGCTTGTCGTCTGCTTGTGGACTGCGTCGTCCGGGTGGGCCCGGGACCGGTGGACACAACTCCGGCCGGTCGCTGCGGCGTTGAAGCGACCGGCCGGGGATGAGTGGTGAGAACGGGGGAGTTGGGGATCAGCCCGTGCGGCGCAGCGCCTCGGACAGCCGGCCCGCCGCGTCGATGACGGCCTGGGCGTGCATCCGGCCCGGGTGGCGGGTCAGGCGCTCGATCGGACCGGAGACCGACACGGCGGCCACCACCCGGTTCGACGGGCCGCGCACCGGCGCCGAGACGGACGCGACGCCCGGCTCCCGCTCGCCGATCGACTGGGCCCAGCCGCGGCGCCGCACGCCCGACAGGGCCGTCGCCGTGAAACGGGCGCCCTGGAGGCCGCGGTGCAGACGCTCCGGCTCCTCCCACGCCATCAGGATCTGCGCGGACGACCCGGCCTTCATGGTGAGGGTCGAACCGACCGGGACCGTGTCCCGCAGTCCGGACAGCCGCTCCGCCGCGGCGACACAGATGCGCATGTCGCCCTGGCGGCGGTAGAGCTGGGCACTCTCGCCCGTCACGTCCCGCAGGTGCGTGAGCACCGGGCCCGCCGTCGCCAGCAGGCGGTCCTCGCCGGCCGCGGCCGCGAGCTCGGCGAGCCGCGGGCCGAGGATGAAACGGCCCTGCATGTCACGGGCCACCATGCGGTGGTGCTCCAGGGCCACCGCCAGGCGGTGAGCTGTGGGTCTTGCCAATCCGGTGGCCGCGACAAGGCCAGCTAGGGTCGCGGGTCCGGACTCCAGGGCGCCCAGGACAAGGGCTGCCTTGTCCAGGACGCCGACGCCGCTACTGTTGTCCATGCGTCGATACTCCCGTCTCACTCTGTGAAACGCAAGTTCAATTTTCCGTGGAACTTGCCACTCTGGATGCCACACCGGTCCGCTGACCAAGCGGGCCCGGCCGTCGGCGTCCGGTACGAGGGGTGGATGTCGGCGATCCCCGAATCTCTAGTTGGGCCGGCTCACACTCGCCGGCCGGAGGGAAAGCGATGGGTAGGACACTCGCGGAGAAGGTCTGGGACGACCACGTCGTCCGGCGCGCCGAGGGCGAGCCCGACCTCCTTTTCATCGATCTGCACCTGCTGCACGAGGTGACCAGCCCGCAGGCCTTCGACGGCCTGCGCAAGACCGGTCGCCAGGTGCGGCGGCTCGACCTCACCATCGCCACCGAGGATCACAACACCCCGACCCTCGACATCGACAAGCCGATCGCCGACCCGGTCTCGCGCGTGCAGTTGGAGACGCTGCGCAAGAACGCCGCCGACTTCGGTGTGCGCCTGCACTCCCTGGGCGACGTCGAGCAGGGCGTCGTGCACGTCGTGGGCCCGCAGCTGGGCCTGACGCAGCCGGGCATGACGGTCGTCTGCGGCGACTCGCACACGTCCACGCACGGCGCCTTCGGCGGCCTGGCGTTCGGCATCGGCACCTCGCAGGTCGAGCACGTGCTCGCCACGCAGACGCTGCCGATGAGCCGCCCCAAGACGATGGCCATCACGGTCGACGGCGACCTGCCCGACGGCGTCACCGCCAAGGACCTGATCCTCGCCATCATCGCGAAGATCGGTACGGGCGGCGGCCAGGGCTACGTCCTGGAGTACCGCGGCTCCGCCATCGAGCAGCTGTCGATGGAAGCCCGCATGACCATCTGCAACATGTCGATCGAGGCCGGCGCCCGCGCGGGCATGATCGCCCCGGACGCCACCACGTTCGCCTACCTGGAGGGCCGCGAGCACGCCCCCAAGGGCGCGGACTGGGACGCCGCGGTCGCGTACTGGAAGACGCTGCGCAGCGACGCCGACGCGGTGTTCGACGCCGAGGTCTTCATCAAGGCCGAGGACCTCTCCCCGTTCGTCACCTGGGGCACCAACCCGGGCCAGGGCGCGCCCCTGTCCGCGAACGTCCCCGATCCGGCTTCGTACGAAGACGCTTCGGAGCGCCTCGCCGCCGAAAAGGCCCTGGAGTACATGGGGTTGGCGGCCGGTCAGCCGCTGCGCGAGGTCAAGGTCGACACCGTCTTCGTAGGTTCCTGCACCAACGGCCGCATCGAGGACCTGCGGGCCGTGGCGGACATCGTCAAGGGCCGCAAGGTCGCCGACGGCGTGCGGATGCTGGTCGTCCCGGGCTCGGCCCGGGTCGGTCTGGAGGCCGCAGCCGAGGGCCTGGACCAGGTCTTCAAGGACGCCGGCGCCGAATGGCGGTACGCGGGCTGTTCCATGTGCCTGGGCATGAACCCGGACCAACTCGCCCCCGGCGAGCGCTCCGCGTCCACCTCCAACCGCAACTTCGAGGGCCGGCAGGGCAAGGGCGGCCGCACCCACCTGGTCTCGCCCCAGGTCGCCGCCGCCACCGCCGTGCTGGGCCACCTGGCGTCCCCTGCGGACCTCTCGGATGCGCCCGCCGACCGTACGCCCGCTGGAGTCTGATCAGTCATGGAAGCATTCATCAAGCACACCGGCCGGGCCGTCCCGCTGCGCCGTTCGAACGTGGACACCGACCAGATCATCCCTGCTCACTGGCTCAAGAAGGTGACGCGGGACGGATTCGAGGACGGTCTGTTCGAGGCCTGGCGCAAGGACCCGGAGTTCGTGCTCAACAAACCGGAGCGTGCGGGTGCCACGGTGCTGGTCGCCGGTCCCGACTTCGGTACGGGCTCGTCGCGCGAGCACGCCGTGTGGGCGTTGCAGAATTACGGCTTCAAGACCGTGATCTCCGCCCGGTTCGCGGACATCTTCCGCGGCAACTCCCTGAAGAACGGTCTGCTGACCGTCGTTCTGGACCAGAAGGTGGTGGACGCGCTGTGGGAGCTCGTGGAGAGCGACCCGCAGGCCGAGATCACGGTCGACCTGGAGGCGCGGGAAGTTCGCGCCGAGGGCATCACCGCCTCCTTCGAGCTCGATGAGAATGCGCGCTGGCGGCTGCTGAACGGGCTCGACGACATCAGCATCACCCTGAAGAACGAGTCGGACATCGCCGCTTACGAGGCGAAGCGCCCCTCTTTCAAGCCGCGGACGCTCCCGGTCTGACCCGCTGCCGGACAAGGCAGATTCAGGCCACTTCCGCAGGCCTCGTACCCCCAATCGTGCATCGGTTGGGGGTACTTCCGTGTGCGGCCCCGGAAGGCCCCGATCGGCCCTCTCCGCACCCCCGCGCGCGGCCTCAACTCCCGCGAATGCCAAGGTCGTTCCCGGGGTAGGCGAGTTTCGGCGGCGCATGCGGAAGACGTGTTGCGGAAGGGGTCAGGAGGCCCTTGCGGGGCGGGAGTTACCCCCTGCGGAGGCGACAACTCGCCCCAGATGGCACAATCTGTGCATGGAACACGACGGCCAACTCCAGCTGTACGCGGCGGTCGCGAACCAACTCAAGGAAGCGCACGCCCGAGTGCGCGCACTGCAAGTCCCGGAGGGCGTACGGATGGCGCTGACCCGGAAGCTGCTGGCCATTACGGCCGCGGCCAAACACGATCTCGCTGCCGCGGCGAGGCGTCTGGAGCGATTCATGGCGGACCTCGACGACTTCGACGAGGGCTCCCGCACTGAAGAGGAACTCTGAGACTGCCCAGTTCGTTGCGGCACAAGGGTGATTAGCCCGTTTCGCGTTTGATTTGCGGTATATATCTGCCTAACGTGCGAAAAAGCCGGGTCGAAAGAGATTCGCTCCGGCAATGTCTCCGAAGGGGAAGACGTGAACAAGGCGCAGCTCGTAGAAGCGATTGCCGACAAGGTCGGCGGCCGTCAGCAGGCCGCGGAGGCCGTTGACGCGGTCCTCGACGCCATCGTCCGTGCCGTGGTCAGTGGTGACCGCGTCTCGGTCACCGGCTTCGGTTCGTTCGAGAAGGTCGACCGTCCGGCCCGTTACGCCCGCAACCCGCAGACGGGTGAGCGCGTGCGGGTCAAGAAGACCTCCGTGCCGCGTTTCCGTGCGGGACAGGGCTTCAAGGACCTCGTCGCGGGTTCGAAGAAGCTCCCGAAGAACGATGTTGCGGTCAAGAAGGCGCCCAAGGGCAGCCTGACCGGCGGCGCTTCCGCGACGGTCAAGAAGGCCGCGGCCAAGAAGACGACGACGGCCAAGAAGGCCGCCGCCAAGAAGGCCACCCCGGCGAAGAAGACCACCGCCACCGCGAAGAAGACCACGGCGACGGCGAAGAAGGCCACCGCCAAGAAGGCCACCGCCACCGCGAAGAAGACCACGGCGACGGCGAAGAAGGCCACGGCCACGGCGACGGCGAAGAAGGCGGCCCCGGCCAAGAAGGTCACCGCCACCGCCAAGAAGGCCACGGCGAAGAAGACCGCGCCCGCCAAGAAGGCCACGGCCAAGAAGGCGCCGGCCAAGAAGTCGACTGCGCGCAAGACCACCGCCAAGAAGGTCACCGCCCGCAAGAAGTAGGACCTTCTCTCCGGAGGTCGCCATCTTGGGCGTACGCCACAAGGCAGCTCACGCGCCGGGCCGGGCTCCCCTCGGGGAGCCCGGCCCGCGGTGTGTCCGGGGGGCGGGAGGCCCGGAAGGTCCGCGGGGCGGGCTCAGAAGCTCCGCGCGGAGGGCTCAGAAGGTCTGCAGGGTGACGAGCGTGATCGTCGGCGGGCCGGCCGGGGCCGCGTCCTGCCGCACCTCGATGCGGACCCGCTGGCCGGGCCGGAGCAGGCGCAGACCGCCCGCGTCGAAGGCGTCGGCGGCGAACGGCACCGGGGTGCCGTCGTCCAGAAGGACGCTGCCGGAGCGGGTCTCGGGGTCGTACGTGTACGCGGTGGCCTGCATGCGGGCAGCGTACTCAGTCGGCGGGTCCGGGCGCCGCACCCGACCGGGCCTCAGTCGACCAGGAGGAGCCCCGCCGCGGCCTTCGCCGTGCGCGGACCGACCCCAAGGCCCAGCGCCGTACGCAGGTCGTCGCCGGTGTCCACGTCCTGGCGGACCGAGTCGACGCCGGCGAGCGGCAGTTCCACGGCGCCGGACGAACGGTGGCGGGCGCGGGAGGCCACGCCGAATGCGGGCAGCAATTCCGCGCCGGGCGCCGCGGAGAGCAGAGTGGTGCCGATTCCCGCCGCATCGGGCAGAAAAGCACGCGGAAATGCGGCGGCCGAGGAGAGGACGCGGGCCAATTCGGCGGCGCGCAGAGACGGCAGATCGGCGTTCAGCGCCGCCAGGGGCGCACGGGGACGCGTGGCCCGTACAACCGCCTCTCCGTGGGCGAGAGCGGCGTTGAGTCCCGCCTGCGGCGTGTCGGGTACGACCAGGGCCCCGAGGGCCGCCAGTTCGCGTGCGGCGAGGGCGTCGTCCGTGACGACCACCACATCGCGCACCGCGGCGCAGGCCGTCGCGGCGACCACGGTGTCCTGGGCGAATGCCAGGGCGAGACCGGGCCGCAGGGCGTCACCGGCCGCGGGGGCGAGCCTGCTTTTGGCACGCGCCAACGGTTTCAGCGGTATCACCAGGGTCCACTGCACGCGCCTATTGTGACCTGTGCATGAGGTGCGCCCGTTCGGGCGGGCGTACGGTGTTCTCGACAGACCAGTGGCCCGGGGCGACACTTGTGCGGCCCCGCGGGCCCTGCCTGCATGGTCTAGAGGAAGGTGTCCGAGTGTCCCGCCGCAGAATCGGCTTCTGGTACCGCTTCGCTGCGGTCCTGTGCAAACCGCCGCTGGTGGTTCTGTTCAAGCGGGACTGGCGCGGAATGGAGAACATTCCTGCCGACGGCGGATTTATCACCGCGGTGAACCATAATTCGCATCTGGACCCGTTCCTCTACGCGCACTTTCAGTACAACACCGGACGAGTCCCGCGTTTCCTCGCCAAGCACGGCCTCTTCAAGAAGGGGTTCGTCGGCGCCGCGATGCGCGGCACCGGACAGATTCCCGTCTATCGCGAGTCCACGAACGCACTGAGCGCCTTCCGCGCCGCGATCGATGCCGTGGAGCGCGGTGAGTGCGTCGCCTTCTATCCGGAGGGAACACTCACCCGCGATCCGGAACTGTGGCCGATGACCGGTAAGACCGGTGTCGCCCGAGTGGCCCTCCAGACGAAATGCCCGGTGATTCCCGTCGGCCAGTGGGGTGCCACCGACGCGCTGGCGCCCTATACGAAGACCCCGCACTTCTTCCCCCGAAAGACGCACCACGTCCTCGCGGGCGAACCCGTGGACCTGTCGGCTTTCTACGGAAAAGACATCACACCGGATCTGCTCAAGGAAGTGACCGAGGTCATCATGACCGCGATCACCGCCGAGGTGGAGCGGCTGCGCGGCGAGAAGGCCCCGCCGAAGCGGTACGACCCGCGCGAGGCCCGCATCGCGCAGCGCCGCAAGCTCCAGGAGCGCGACAAGTCGCAGGCGAGCAGCGGGAGTTCGGCATCCGGCGGTACGACGGAGGAGAGCAGCAAGTGACCCGACCCGTGAAGGCCGCCGTCTTCGGGACCGGTTCCTGGGGCACGGCGTTCGGCATGGTGCTGGCGGACGCGGGGTGCGAGGTCACGCTGTGGGGCCGCCGCGCCGCCCTCGCCGACGCCATCAACTCCACCCGCACGAACCCCGACTACCTGCCCGGAGTCCAGCTCCCGGCGAACGTGCGGGCGACGGCGGACGCCGCCGAGGCCGCCGCCGGAGCCGACTTCACGGTGCTCGCGGTGCCCTCGCAGACCCTGCGCGCGAACCTCGCCGACTGGGCGCCGCTGCTGGCCCCCGACACCGTGCTCGTCTCGCTGATGAAGGGCGTCGAGCTGGGCTCGGCGATGCGCATGAGCGAGGTCGTCGCCGATGTCGCGAAGGTCCCGCAGGAGCGCATCGCGATCGTGACCGGGCCGAACCTCGCCCGCGAGATCGCCGCCCGGCAGCCGGCCGCCGCGGTGGTCGCCTGCCGCGACGAGGCCGTCGCCCAGCGCCTCCAAGTCGCCTGCCACACCCCGTACTTCAGGCCGTACACCAACACCGACGTGGTCGGCTGCGAACTCGGCGGCGCCGTCAAGAACGTCATCGGGCTCGCCGTCGGCATCGCCGACGGCATGGGCCTCGGGGACAACACCAAGGGCTCGCTCATCACGCGCGGGCTCGCCGAGACCACCCGGCTCGGCCTGGCCATGGGCGCGGACCCGCTCACCTTCTCCGGCCTCGCGGGGCTCGGCGACCTGGTGGCCACCTGCTCCTCCCCGCTGTCGCGCAACCACACCTTCGGCACCAACCTCGGCAAGGGCATGACGCTGGAGGAGACCATCGCGGTCACCAAGCAGACCGCCGAGGGCGTCAAGTCCTGCGAGTCGGTGCTGGAGCTGGCACGCCGGCACGGCGTCGACATGCCGATCACGGAGACCGTCGTCGCGATCGTCCACGAGGGCAAGCCTCCGGTGGTCGCCGTGAAGGAGCTGATGTCGCGCTCCGCCAAGCCCGAACGACGCTGAGCGACGGCCCGCGCGGCGCGGCGCGGCCGGGGCTCCGGGGGCGCTGACTCTCGTACTACCAGCAGGTACGCTCAACGCGATATGAGCAGCGAGAACCTTCCCCAGAGCCCTGCGTCCGCCGCGTCCTCGGGCGCCTCGTCGGACGCTTCGTCGACCGGGCAGAAGCCGCGGGTGGCCGTCGTCTTCGGCGGCCGCAGCTCCGAGCACGGTGTCTCCGTCGTGACGGCGGGCGCCGTGCTCCGCGCGATCGACCGCTCCAAGTACGACGTCCTGCCGATCGGCATCACGCGCGAGGGACGCTGGGCACTGACCTCGGACGATCCCGAGCGCATGGCGATCAGCGACCGGCGGGTGCCGGACGTCGCCGACCTCGCCGAGTCGCCCGAGGGCGGCGTGGTGCTCCCCGTCGACCCGTCGTCGCGCGAGGTCGTCTACACCGAGCCCGGCTCCGTGCCCAAGGCGCTCGGCGACGTGGACGTCGTCTTCCCGGTGCTGCACGGCCCGTACGGCGAGGACGGCACGGTCCAGGGGCTCCTGGACCTGTCCGGGACGCCCTACGTCGGCTGCGGTGTGCTCTCCTCGGCCGTCGGCCAGGACAAGGAGTACATGAAGCGGATCTTCACCTCCTTCGGCCTGAAGGTCGGCCCCTACCTGGTGATCCGGCCGCGCGAGTGGGAGCGCGAGCAGGAGGGCGCCCGCCGCCGCGTCGCCGACTTCGTGGGCGAGCACGGCTGGCCGCTGTTCGTGAAGCCCGCGCGGGCCGGCTCGTCGTTCGGCATCACCAAGGTCGAGTCCTTCGACGGTCTCGACGAGGCGATGGAGACGGCGCGCGCCCACGACCCGAAGGTCATCATCGAGGCGGGCATCGTCGGGCGCGAGATCGAGTGCGGGGTCCTGGAGTTCGAGGACGGGCCGCGCGCCTCGGTCCCGGCCGAGATCCCCCCGGTGCAGGCGCACGACTTCTACGACTTCGAGGCCAAGTACATCGACTCCGCGACCGGGCTCGTGCCCGCGCCGCTGAGCGAGGAGCAGACGGCCGAGGTGCGGCGGCTCGCCGTCGAGGCGTTCGAGGCGGTGTCCTGCGAGGGGATCGTCCGCGCGGACTTCTTCCTCACCGAGGACGGGGAGTTCGTGATCAACGAGATCAACACGCTGCCCGGCTTCACCCCGATCTCCATGTATCCGCGCATGTGGCAGGAGACCGGCGTCAGCTACCCGGAGCTCGTGGACCGCCTGCTCCAGGCCGCGCTGCGCCGCCCGACCGGTCTGCGATAGCCGCCGCCGAGCACGCTGTACGTCGCTGAACCCGCTGGTTGGGGCTAGTCGGCGATCCCCTTGGGGATCGCCTTCCGGATCGGCTCGGCCAGGTCGGCCAGCGGGCCGGCGCCGACCCGGCGCACCTGGTCCTCGGGGATCGTCACCTCGACATAGGCGAGGCGGCTGCCCGTCGTCATCTGCTGCGCGCCGCCGTCCAGTTCCCGCACGATCCATTCCACGCCGTTGACCGTCGCCGGGTTGCTGTCCTTGTCGGCCGCCGCGTCGGGCCACGGCACACCGCAGCGCAGTATGATCGCGGAGCTTCCCCACGCCGCGGTGAGCTCGGAACTCGGTTCGGGGTCGTTGCGCTCGAGTCCGTCGAGCTTCTGCGGCAGCACCTTGTCCAGGTTCCGGCACAGCTTGGCGACCGGCGCCTTCGGCGTGGGAACCGCGGCCTCGGGAGCATCGTCCGTCGCGGAGCACCCCGCGGCGGCGGCGACCAGCAGCGACAGCGCGGGCGCCCCGACGAGAAGACGGCCGAGACGGCGCCGGTGACGGAAAGAGTTCACCGGCACAGGGTAGACGGGGGCTACAGGTGGACGACCGGGCAGGTCAGGGTTCTTGTGATGCCGTCCACCTGCTGGACCTTGGCGACCACCATGCGTCCCAGTTCGTCGACGGTGTCCGCCTGGGCGCGCACGATCACGTCGTAGGGGCCGGTGACGTCCTCGGCCTGGATGACTCCTGCGATCTTTCCGATCAGTTCGGCGACGGTCGACGCCTTGCCGACTTCGGTCTGGATCAGGATGTACGCCTGTACCACGGAACCTCCAGGGCGGCCACGAGGATCATGTGGGGAGAAGGGACGCCACGGTATCGCGTCACCGCTCGTCGCGGGGAGACCCGGGGTGGCTGTGGCGAACTCGCCGGGTTCGGGCCGGGAGAACACGGGTTCGTCGCCGGTCGCCGGGGTGGCTCCTCGTGCGGAGCGAGGGCAGCGGAAGGCTTGTCCGTGGGAGTCGTGGAAGACAGGGGAGT
The DNA here is from genome assembly GCF_044750685.1 of Streptomyces sp. NPDC088785. Lineage (NCBI taxonomy): Bacteria > Bacillati > Actinomycetota > Actinomycetes > Kitasatosporales > Streptomycetaceae > Streptomyces > Streptomyces sp. NPDC088785. The sequence continues at coordinate 202,608 of NZ_JBIVKH010000013.1, read as the reverse complement.
CGTAGGAGTCGGGGAAGTCGTGGGCTTCTCGGTCGGCGCGGGCGGGACCGTGGGTGCCGCGGCGCACGCCACTCCGGTCGACGCGGCCGCGGAGACGCCCGCGGGCGCGCTCCTCCTTTCCACGGTACCCAGGGGGCCGATCGCCCGCGACTTCGTTCGGAGGAGGGGCGGGGCGGGGGTTCGGACTGGGGGCGGGGTCTGGGCCGGGGGAGCGAGGGGCTCTCGGGTCGGCCTGGTGGAGGCGGTGGGTGCTTTGCGGGCCGAGGACGTGGAGGTCGAAGGCGTCGGCACCACGAGCGCCTCGTCCGTCTGGGAGGCTGCGATCGCGGTGGAGGGGTCTCAGGCTGCGGGGAGTTCGGGGAGTTCGGGGAGTTCGGGGGGTTCGGGGAGTGCGCGGAGTTCGGGGATTGCGACTGTGTCGGGGGGACCGGGGACTCGCGGGGGCGAGGTGGGCCGGGCCCACGGTTCGAGGTGGGGCGGTGCGAGGTCGGTCGGCGTCACGCCGAGCTGTTGGAGGGGCGGGTGGCCTGCGGGTAGGCGGTCTGCGGGCAGGCGGCCTGCTTACGGGCCGCGTGCGGTCGGTCGTTGTGCGGTCGGGTCGGTGGGGCCGCGTGCGGTCGGTCGTTGTGCGGTCGGGCGACCGGGGATCTGGCGACATGGGGCCGGGTCACCCGGCGCTGCTGGGCCGGGGCAGGTCGGACCGCGCGATGCTTGGCGGCGTGCGGTGCGGTGCGAGGTTGGCCGGTTCGGGACCGGGCGGGCGGAGGTCGGGTCGCCGGTCATCGGGGCAGTGGGCTTCGGGTCGGTGGGCTTCGGGGCGGTGGGCTCGGGGGCGGTCGAGGTCGGCCCGAGTGAGGTCGGGCCCGTGATGCTGGGGCGCCTCGCGTGGGGGCGGTCAGCGATGGTTGTGACGGGGGCGGGTGGAGTGCGAGTGGCCCGTCCTGGCAGGGTTCGGGATCGTGAGTGGGTCGGGGCGGAGCCGGCAGCGGGCCGGGAACCGGTCGGAAGAGAGAGGGCAGCACGCGCATGAAGGGCACCGTCGGCGAGCTGGGGGAGTTCGGCCTCATCAGAGAGCTGACCTCACGGCTCACCACCACTCCAGCCGTACGGATCGGGCCCGGCGACGACGCCGCCGTGGTCGCGGCACCGGACGGCAGGGTCGTCGCCAGCACGGACATCCTGCTGGAGAACCGGCACTTCAGGCGGGACTGGTCCACGGCGTACGACGTCGGCCGCAAGGCCGCGGCCCAGAACCTCGCCGACATCGCCGCCATGGGCGCCGTACCCACCGCGCTGCTCCTGGGCCTGGTGGTCCCCGCCGAACTGCCCGCGTCCTGGCCCTCGGAACTGATGGACGGGCTGCGCGACGAATGCCAGGTCGCCGGCGCCGCCGTGGTCGGCGGTGACGTGGTGCGCGGCGACACCATCACCATCGCCATCACCGCTCTCGGCGATCTGCGCGACCACGCCCCGGTGACCCGAGCCGGCGCCCGGCCCGGAGACGTCGTCGCCGTCACCGGCTGGCTCGGCTGGTCCGCGGCCGGGTACGCCGTGCTCTCCCGGGGCTTCCGCTCGCCGCGCGCCTTCGTCGAGGCGCACCGCAGGCCCGAGCCGCCGTACGACGCCGGCCCCGCCGCGGCCGGGCTGGGCGCCACCGCCATGTGCGACGTGAGCGACGGGCTCATCGCCGACCTGGGCCACATCGCCGAGGCCAGCAAGTGCCGCATCGACATCAAGTCCGCCGGCGTGGACGTGCCGTCCCAGATGAAGGACATCGGGCAGGCCGTCGGCGTGGATCCGCTCCAGTGGGTGCTCACCGGAGGGGAGGACCACGCGATCGTGGCCACCTTCCCGCAGGACGTGAAACTGCCCGCCCGCTGGAAGGTGATCGGAGAGGTCCTTCCCCCCTCGGCGCTGCCCCAGGTGACCGTCGACGGCGCTCCCTGGACGAGCACCGGCGGCTGGGACCACTTCGGCGACGACGTCTCCGGAAACTTCGGCGGGGAGATCGAGTCATGAGCGCCGAGGCCAGCGGGCCGATACGGGTGCTGACCGTCGCCGGGTCCGACTCCGGGGGCGGCGCGGGGATCCAGGCCGACCTGAAGACCATGCTGGCGCTCGGCACCCACGGCATGAGCGTCATCGCCGCCGTCACCGCGCAGAACTCCCTCGGTGTGCAGGGAGCCTGGGAGCTGCCCGTGGAGGCGGTGCGCGCCCAGTACCGCAGCGTCGTCGACGACATCGGCGTACAGGCCGTCAAGACCGGGATGCTGGCCTCTGCCGAACTCGTCGAGTGCGTCGCCGAGCTGCTGGCCGGTACCGGGGCGCCGGTCGTCGTCGACCCGGTCGGTGTCTCCAAGCACGGGGACGCGCTGCTCGCCGCCTCGGCGCTGGACGCCGTCCGCACCACACTGCTGCCGACCGCCACCGTGGCGACCCCCAACCTCGACGAGGTCGCGCAACTCACCGGCTTCCAGGTGGAGTCGGAGGAACAGATGCGCGGGGCCGCCGAAGCGGTGCTCGGCTTCGGACCGCAGTGGGTGGTCATCAAGGGTGGTCATCTCGGCTCCGACGGTTCAGGAAGCGGTGGGGCGGGGGCTGGTGGACCGGGGGGCAGCTCCGCGGAGGCGGTGGACCTGCTGACCGACGGCTCCGAGGAGCACTGGCTGCGGGCGCCGCGTCACGACAACCGCCACACGCACGGCACGGGCTGCACCCTCGCCTCCGCGATCGCGGCCCAGCTGGCCAAGGGGCAGTCGGTGCCCGAGGCCGTGCGCGCGGCCAAGGAGTACGTGACCGGCGCGATCGCGGCCGGGTTCGCGCTGGGCGGCGGTATCGGGCCCGTGGATCACGGCTGGCGGCTCACGGAGGCGGCGGGCGCCGCCTCTCCGGCCAGGCCGTAGTCCTTCAGCTCCAGCGCGCTCGCGGTCTTCTCGGTCAGGCGCTTGAAGAAACCCGCCAGGACGCGTGAGCCGAGCATCCGGTACGCCCGGTCGCGGCTGCGGATCTTCTTCTCGGTCGGCGGGGCGAAGAAGGCGCCCGCGTTGCCGGATATCTTCTGGCAGCCCTTCGCGTATGTGGTGATCTCCGCCTCGAACGCTGCGAAAGCGGTCCGGTGATCGCCCCGCGCCGCCACCAGCTCGCCCGCCAGCACGTACGCCGACACCAGAGCCGTGCCGGTGCCGATGCCACCCATCGTGGCGCCGTGTCCCGCGTCGCCCAGCAGGACGACCCGGCCCTTGGCGAGCCGGTCGATGTGGACCTGGGCGATCGCGTCGAAGTACACATCGTCCGCGGAGTCGAGTGCGGCGACGAGGTCCGCCACGTGCGGCCAGGCCATGCCGCGCAGCTTCTCCGCGATGATCCGCTTCTGCTCGGAGACGTCCCGCCGGTCGTAGGTGAGCTGCTCGGACGCGAAGACGATGCCTCCGCCGGCCCGGTCGGGGTCGCCGTCGTAGTTGCTGATCATCGCGGTGCGTCCGGGCTCGGAGTACAGGCGTGCCGTGCGGTCCAGGCCCAGGTGGTTGGGCATGTCGAAGCCGGCGACGTAGTAACCGAGGAAGCGCAGGTACCGCGACTCGTCGCCGAGGACGAGCCGGCGGGTGTGCGAGTGCAGTCCGTCCGCGCCGACGACCAGGTCGAAGGTGCGGGCGGCAGCGTGGCCGAAGGTGACGTCGACCCCCTCGGGCGTCTCGGCGAGTGTGGCGATCGAGTCGCCGAAGACGTACTCGACCGTGCTCTTCGTGCGCTCGTACAGGAGCTTGGAGAGGTCGCCGCGGAACACCTCGACGTCGCCGCTCATCAGATGTGCGGGCAGGTCGACCCGGGCGGTGTCGTCCGCGTTCACGACGGTCTGGCGGCCCATGTCGGTGCGCATGCGGTGCAGGTCGTCCCAGATGCCCATGCGGGTGAGGACGGTGCGGTGGACGTCGCCGCGGAAGTCGACCGCGAAGCCACCCTCGCGCAGCGCCGCCGCCTTCTCGACGACCGTGACGCGGGCACCCTGACGCGAGAGCCAGAAGGCGATGGCGGGTCCGGCGACGCTGGCGCCGGAGACGAGGACGTCGAGGTGGGCGAGGGCGTCGCCGGCCGGGAGCTCGCCGGTGTGCGGAAGGGTGGCGCCGCCGTCGGAGTGGGCGCTGCCACGGTGGTTGTCGGGGGCGTCGGCTGAGGTGTTGAGCTGCTGCTTCGTCATGACACGGATCCTGCGGCCGGACGCTTACCGTTCGCTGACCGCCCGCTGACCGCGCCTTACCGCCGCTCAGCCGCCCGGGTATTCAGCCACCCGGAGGCCCGGAGGCCCGGAGGCCCGGAGGCTCGATGTCCGTGAGCGCTGCACCGTCACAGGTCCACGATGGCGGTCTCCCGCAGAGTCCCGCCCAGTTCGAAGGCCTTCTTGAACACGTCGGGTGCCAGCAGCCGCCGCAGGCGCTGTTCGAGCGGGGTCACGTCCGGGTCGTCGACGATCAGACGGCCACGCAGCGCCGCTGCCGCGCCCAGCAGCGTCACCGCCTGCTCGGGGACGGGCGCGCGGGACGCCAGGGCCTCCGCCACCGCCGCCAGTTCGAGGCTCTGCCCCACCCCGTCGACGGACAGCCGACGAGCCTGCCGGAACCAGTCGTCGGCCTCCTCCGTGCGCCCCTCGGCGAGCGCGGTGCGGCCCAGGCCGAGGAAGACGTGCACCGTCTGGCCCACGCTGTACCAGGACCGGGCGGTCGTCGTCAGCGCCGTCTCGTAGTGCTCGCGCGCACGGGCGCGGTCCCCGGCCAGCCGCGCCGAGTCCCCCATTCCCCAATGCGCACCCGCCACCTTCTCCGGCGCACCCGCCGCCCGCGCGAGGTCGGCCGCCCGTGTGAAGTCCGCGATCGCCTCCTCGTAGCGGGCGCACCGCAGCAGGACGGCTCCCCGCCGGCACAACAGGTCGGCGGTCTCCTCGGGCGCCGCCAGCTCCCGCGCGTAGCCGAGCGCCTCGTCGAGCAGGGACAGGGCGCGCGTACGCTCCCCGCGCCAGTCCGCGAACATGCCCAGCTGGTCCAGGGAGTTGGCCATGCCCCAGCGGTCACCGGTCCTGCGGAACCCCTCAAGCGCCTGCGCGAACAGTGCCTCCGAGGCGGCGGGACGGCCCGCGAACTGCTCCTGGAAGCCGAGCCCGATGCCGAGCAGCGCCCGCCCCCACGGGTCGTCCCCGACCTGCGCCCTGACCCGCTCGTCCCGCGACCGCTCGGGGCCGACGGCGAGCGTCCACAGCACCACGGTGAACGGCAGTCGCAGCTGACGGTCGATCGTGGCCAGGACCTGATCCGCGCGCGCGAGCCGGGCCTCGTCGTCCTCGCCGGTCACGGACATCACCGCGTTCAGCCCGCACAGCGCGTACTCCTCCTCCAGGCCGGGCGGGGGCGTCGGCCCCACCGCGTCGAGCAGGGCACGCGCGAGCGGCACCCGCTCGCCCGCCAGGCCGTGCAGCCGCCAGAACCACGACAGGGCCGCCATCAGGCGCAGCCCGTCATGCGGGGCGGCCCGGACGAGATGGCGCAGCGCCGCGTCCAGATTGCCCTGCTCGGCGGAGAGCCTGGCCAGCCAGGGGAGCTGGCCGTGCCCGCGCAGCCGCGGCTCGGCCTCCTCCGCCAGACCCAGGAAGTACGCGGCGTGCGCGTCCCGCAGCTCCGCGAGCGTGCCGTCCTCCAGCTGCTCGGCACAGAAGGCGCGGATCGTCTCCAGCATCCGATAGCGGCCGTCGGACGCCTCCAGGAACGACTTCTCGGCGAGGGAGGCGAGGAGATCCTCCGGATACGGCACGCCGCACACCTCCTCCACCGCGTCCAGCGTCGCGCCCCCGGTCAGCCCGCTGCCGGCGAACACCGTCATCCGGCAGGCGAGATCCCGCTCCTCCTCGTCGAGCAGTTCCCAGCTCCACTCGACGACGGCCCGCAGGGTGCGGTGGCGCGGCGCCTTGGTGCGATCTCCCCGGGACAGGACGCGGAAGCGGTCGCCCAGCCGCTCCGCGAGTTCGTCCAGGGTGAGCGTGCGCAGCCGGGCCGCCGCCAGCTCGATCGCGAGCGGAAGTCCGTCCAGGGCGGCGCAGATGTCATCGATCGCTGCCCCGCGCGCGTGGCCGTGCGCTTCGAAGTCCGGCCGGACCGCCGCGGCCCGGTCCCGGAACAGCTGGGCCGCCGGGCCCGAGGCGAGCGGCGGCACCGGGCACAGAGCCTCTCCGGTGAGGCCGAGCCCCTCCCGGCTCGTCGCGAGGACGCGCAGCCCCGGGCAGGCCCCCAGGAGGAGGCCGGTCAGGTCGGCGGCGTCCGCGATCACGTGCTCGCAGTTGTCGAGGACGAGCAGCAGGTCCCGGTCCTCCAGAGCGGCCGTGAGACGGTCCGTCGCGTCCGCGGCCTGCGGTCCGCGCAGCCCCTCGCGCACCCCGAGAGCGGTGAGGATCGCGTACGGGATCCGGGTGCCCTCGGTGAGCGGCGCGAGCTCCACGTAACAGACGTTCTCGCGGGAGCGTGCCGCCTCGCAGGCGAGTCGGGTCTTGCCCGCGCCCCCGGGGCCGGTCAGCGTCACCAGCCGCGCTCCGGCCAGCAGCGCGTCGATCCGGGACAGCTCGTCCGCCCGGCCCACGAACCGGGTCAGCTGCGCGGGCACCCCGCGCACGCGGACGGGCTCCTGCCCCCGCAGCAGCTCCAGGTGGAGCGCCGCCAGCTCCGCGGACGGATCGGCTCCCAGCTCGTCGGCGAGCGTGCGCCGCGCGTCCTCGTAGACCCGCAGCGCCTCCGCGGACCGGCCCGCCGCGTGCAGCGTGCGCATCAACAGCCCGTACAGACGTTCGCTGAGAGGGTGCAGGGCGAGCAGTTCGCGGACCTCGGCGACCAGGTCGGCGCCGCCGCCCAGCGCCAGATCCGCCTCGATCCGGTCCTGTGTCGCCCCGAGCCGCAGTTCGTCGAGGCGCGGCAGGCCGGCCGGGGCCGGACCGCGCCACAGGCCCAGGCCCTCGCGCAGCAGCGCCGCCGCGCGCGCGGGATCACCGGCGGCCAGGGCCTGCCCGCCCTCACGGGCCAGACGTTCGAAGCGATGCAGGTCCACGTCGTCCCGGGCCACCAGGAGGCGGTACCCGGCCGGACCCGAATCGATCTCCAGCTCCAGGCGCTTGCGGAGCCGGGAGACCTGCGACTGCAAGGCGTTCGCCGCTCCCGCCGGTGGGGCCTCGCGGTACAGGCCGTCGATCAGACGCTCCACCGAGACCGTGCGGCCCGCGTCCAGGAGCAGCAGCGTCAGCAGAGCACGCGGCCGCGGCCCGCCGGGATCCAGGGGGCTGCCGTCAGAGGCCCGCACGTCGAGAGAGCCGAGGATGCCGAACCGCATGCGCAGAGTCTCGCAGCCACCACTGACAGTGCCACCACTGACAGTCGTGGGGTCGCGCTCGCGAATCCCCGGGCGACGCGGCCCGGAAGGCGCGGGAAAGACGAAGAAGCCGGCCCCCGAGGGGACCGGCTTCTTCAAGCAACCAGCGAGGTGGCCGCGCTACGCGAAACGTCAGCGCGAGACCTTGCCGGCCTTGATGCACGAGGTGCAGACGTTGAGCCGCTTCGGCGTCCGCCCGACCACTGCACGCACACGCTGGATGTTCGGGTTCCAGCGACGGGACGTACGGCGGTGCGAGTGCGAAATGTTGTTGCCGAAGCCCGGCCCCTTGCCGCAGACGTCGCAGTTGGCAGCCACGGGTCACTCCAAAGACTTCAGATGCACTTACGGTTAATCCCGGCATGCCGGGATCGAGATCGAAAGGGATCTGAGTGGCGGTGCCAGGGGGATGGCCCGATGGATATCGGGCAACCGGAGCAGCATACAACGGCTGCTCCGATACAACGAAACTACCATGGTTGCCCGGGCCCCCGTCCCCGGGCCTCGGACCAGGCCCTCTTACCGGGCCGCTCCACGCCGAGGTCTACTCTGCGTGCCAGTCCCGCCGCTCGAAGGAGGCGTAGGTGCCGCAGGTGCCGCATGTGCTCGACGCCGTCGCGGTACGCGCCTGGTGCTCACTCGCCCTGGAAGCGCTCGGCAGGGAGCGCGCGGAGATCGACGCGATCAATGTGTATCCCGTCGCGGACGGGGACACCGGCACCAACCTGTATCTGACCGTGGAGTCCGCCCATCAGGCGGTCGAGGCGGTCTTCACCGGCCTCGAACCCGCCGCCCCCGCCCTGCCCGACGTGATGCGCGCCATGGCGCACGGCGCCCTCATCGGGGCCCGCGGGAACTCGGGCACCATTCTCGCCCAGCTGCTGCGCGGCATGGCCCAGGTGCTCGCCGACGGCCCCCTCGGTGAGGCGGATCACACGGATCCGGTGGACGGGGAGGCGCTCCGGCTGGCCCTGAGCCGGGCCGCCACGTCCGCGCGGGAGGCGGTCGCCCACCCCGTGGAAGGCACCGTCCTCACCGTCGCGACGGCAGCCGCGGAAGCCGCGGCCGGCACGGACGGCGACTGCGGGGCCGTGGCGCGGGCCGCCCACGAAGGCGCGTGCGCGGCGCTCGACGCGACACCGGGACAGCTCGCGGCCCTCGGCAGCGCCGGGGTCGTGGACGCCGGCGGGCGGGGACTCGTCGCCGTACTGGGCGCGCTGAGCCAGGCCGTGACCGGCAACGCCGTACCGGCCTGGCGGCAACGCCGCGTGGACGGGCACGCACGCGTGGACGCGATGTCCCTCGATGCCGAACTGGAGTGCCCCGACGAGCACGTCGTCGCCGGGCCCGCCTTCGAGGTCATCTACCTCCTGGAAGCCGACGACCGGGCCGTGGCCCGGCTAAGGAGCCGGCTCGACACCCTCGGCGACTCCTTGGTCGTCGTCGGCGGGGAAGGACTGTGGAACGTGCACGTGCACGTCGACGACGCGGGCGCGGCCGTCGAGGCGGGCGTCGAGGCCGGACGCCCGCACCGCATCCGCATCACGCACTTCGGCCTCGGCGACGTGCACGCCGACCGGGCCTCCGCGCCGCCCCGCGAGCGGGCGCAGCGGGCCGTGGTCGCCGTCGTACCGGGCGACGGCCTCGCGGGGCTGTACGCGGAGGCCGGCGCGACCACCGTGCCCGACCGCCCCGGTGAACCGCCCGCCAGCGGCGAACTCGTCGACGCCATTCGTCGCGCCCACGCGCGCGAAGTGGTCCTGCTGCCCAACGACGCCGAACTGCGGCACACCGCCGCGGCCGCCGCCGAGCAGGCCCGCTCCGAAGGGGTGCGGGTCGCCCTGATCCCCACCCGGTCCGCCGTCCAGGGCCTGGCCGCGCTCGCCGTCCACGAGCCCGACCGGCGCTTCGACGAGGACGTCGTCGCCATGACCTCGGCCGCGGGCGCCACCCGCTACGCCGAACTGGCCGTCGCCGAGCGGCAGTCCTGGACCATGGCCGGCATCTGCCAGGCCGGTGACGTCCTCGGGCTCATCGACGGGGACGTGGCCGTCATCGGCCACGCGGTCCCGACCACGGCCCGCACGGTGCTGGACCGGATGCTCGCGGCGGGCGGCGAACTCGTCACCCTCGTCCTCGGCGACGACGTGCCCGACGAGGTCGCGGACGCGCTGGAGCGGCACGTCCGCGAGGCCCATCTGGCCGTCGACACCCTCGTCTACCGCGGCGGACGGCAGTCGGCGCTGCTGCTGATCGGCGTCGAGTAGCCCCGCCGCCCCGCGGTCGCTCAGCGCGCCCGCAGCGCGGCCAGGGCCCCCTCCGCCTCGGCCCGGCGCTCCTCGTCCCCGGCCTCCGCGAACGCCGCGGCGGCGGACTCCAGATGCGTCGCCGTGTCCGCGATCTCGCCGCGCCGCTCCAGGAGCTCCGCGAACTGCCGGTGCGTGTGGCCCAGATCGGCCAGCAGGACGGTTCGGGTCTCCTCGTCCGGCCCCGACGCCTCCTCGGCGGCACGGATCGCCGCGCCCATCAGCTCCCGCTCGTCGTCCGCGGACGCGGAGTCCAGCCAGGCACGCGCGCGTAGACACCGCACCACGGCGGGCACCTGCCCCAGGGAGGCCCACAACTCGCCCGCGCGCGCGTACGCCCGGTCCGCCTCCTCCGGGCGGCCCGCCCGGTCCAGGGCGTCCGCCGCCAGGTTCGCGAGCATCGCGTGGTCACGCTGCTCGGACCAGTGCTGGGCGATCTCCGCCGCCTTCAGCCACGCCTGCGCGGCCTGCACGTGCTCCCCGAGCGCGCGGGCACAGTCGCCGAGCCACCAGTGGGCCTGCACGATCGTTCCGTCGCCATGGTCCTCGGCGGACAGGTCGAGCAGCGCCGACTCCAGCACCTCCGCGGCCTCCGCCGTCCGCTCCGCACGCAGCAGGTGACCACCCAGCTGGAACCGCGCCCAGGCGCCGAGCCCCGCGTCCGCACCGTCCTCGTCGGCCCAGTGCGTCGCCTCCAGCGCGTGGTCCGCCGCGTCCGCGAACCGCCCGCTTGCCGCCAGGACGTCGGCCAGCTGGAGGTGGAGCTGGGCCGCCCCCAGGGGCTCCAGATATCCGGCCCCGTGCTCCAGCGCGGCCCGCAGCGCCCGCTCGGCGCCCTCGGCGTCCTCCCGGTCGCGGGCGAGGCCCGCGAGGCGCGCCTCGCACTCGATGGCCAGCCAGGGCCGGGCCGCCGCGACCTGCTCGGCCGCCGACCGCTCGTACAACGCCGCCGCTTCCGCGAGGTCGCCCCGGTGCAGGGCGATGTCCCCCAGCAACGAGCGGGCCGAGGCACCCTGCGAGGCGAGCCGCGGGACGTCCGCGAACGGCTCGACGAGCGCGAGCAGCTGCCCCGCGCACCGCTCCGCCTCGGCGACCTCCGCGTCCCCGGAGTGCGCCTGGAGCAGGAGGCGCGCCCGGCACGCCAGGACGGCGGCCGCGGGGCGGGCCGACGCGGCGTCCAGACCGGAGAGGGCCGCGAGCACCTGCTCGTACGGTTCCCGGATCGCGTCCAGCGCCTCTTCCGTCCGCCCCGCGCGGGCCAGCGCGTACGCCCTGCGCGCGCGGGCCGCCCTGGCCTCCCCGTGGTCGCCACAGGCGTCGTACAGCTCGGCCGCGCGGGCGAACAGTTCGAGGCCGCCGTCGGCCGCGCCCGCCGCGCCGTAGTCGGCCGTCTCGGCCCGGTCGTGGACGGTCAGTTCCAGCCCCTCCGCCTCGGCCGCGCGGGCGGCCCGCTCCCAGGCCAGGCCGGCGGACGGGCCGCCCTCCTCGGCGGACAGCCGGCGGGCCTCGGCGACCAGCGCCGAGGCGTCGGCGGGCCGCCCGGCGGGCGCGGTTGCCGCGGGCACCCGCCGCGCCGCCGCCGGTCGCACGACCCGCACGCCCAGCGGGAGCCTGTCGAGCAGCGGTTGCTGGTCCATCCGCTCCCGCACGCGCCGGCTCACCCGGTCGGTGCCGTTGCGCTCGTCGAAGCGGGCCGCGAGGGCCAGCGCCTCCCCGCGCGCGTGGACGGCGAGACCGGCCGCCGTCCAGGTCCGCCCCGCGGGGCCCGGAACGCTCTGCCCACCCAGGCCGAGTCCGACCAGCCGGTCCATCACCAGAGCCGTCACGGACAGGAAGTCCATCAGCCCGGCCGGGTTGCCGCTGTCCGTGAAGTACGCGGGCCGCTCGGCGAGGAGTTCGACGGCGCGCGCCTCGTTGCCGGTCAGGGCGCAGAACTCCACGTGCGAGGCGAACGATCCCCGCATGGACTCCATCTGCCGGACCAGGCGGTAGCCGCGCAGGTGGTGCGCGCGCGCCTCCTGCGGACGGTTCAGCCGCAGCAGGGGCAGCAGCGAGGCCGCGAGCGCCGCGTGCGGCTCGTGGGCGCACGTGTGCTCGCCCTCCAGGACCGGCCGCCACAGCTCCAGGGCCCGCTCGTCGGCGCGCAATTCCGACTGGCGGACGCCCTGGCCGTTCAGCTCACAGGCGTGGCAGTCCGCCATCTCGTCGCGGTCGGCCGCCAGCCACGCCTCGTACGCGCGCGTGGCCCGCTGTTCGTCGCCCAGGTGGTCGGCGACGAAGAACTCGCTCATCCGCACGGCCCGTTCGGAGTGGCCCGCCACCCGGTAGCGGTGCTCCATCTCGCCGAGCCACTTCTCGATGGAGGCGAGCGGGATGTGCGGCTGGCGGAGCATGCCGGCCGACATCCACTTGAAGACCCAGTGCAGCGAGTGCGCCTCGTAGGCGTCGAACTCCTCGGGGTGCTCGTCCCACATGCGCAGCAGCCGCGCGAAGGGGACGAACATCTTGTCCTTCTCGGAGCTGTAGTTGTACATCTGCACCTGGTGTCCGAGCGCCTCGATGACCGCCAGGGGCTCGGAGAGCTTCTCGGCGTCGGCGAGCAACTGCTCCGCGCGGGCGCCGCGCGCCGGGCCCTCGGGCTGCCCGGCGTTCTCCGCCATCGCGCGCCGCAGGGAGTCCAGGTCGGTGATCTCGTCGGTCCCGTTCATCGGGCGTCGTCCTTTCCGGTGCCGGGGTGCGTGGCCCACTCCAGGAGGCCGATGAACGAGCGGTTGAGGAGTGCGGAGTCGGCCGGGCGCAGGGGGCGCTGGGCCATCAGCAGCGCCTGCCCGTAGAGGGCCTCGGCGGCCGTCCCGATCAGGTCCGCGTCGGTCAGGGAACTCACCCGGCGGATCAGCGGGTTGAGGTGGTTGAGCACGAGACGCGCGCGTGGGGCGCTGCCGCGCAGCGAGCCCAGGATGCCCGCCCACAGGTCGTCCGCCTGCGCCTCGGCCTCCGCGCGTGCCTGCTCGTGGCGGGCCGCCCGGTCGTCCAGGTGCAGCGCGGGCACCGTCAGCGGATGGAAGGCGCGCAGGACGACGTCGCAGCCCAGCGGGTCGAGCCGGGCCCGGGCCGCCGCGAGGAACGCCGACAGGGCCAGCTCGTCGGCCGCGTCGATCGAGTCCAGGTGCGCGGTCACGGTGTCCGCGTCCAGCTCCGCCACCGCCGTGCCGGGACGCACCGAGGGCAGCGCCTGGACCAGATCGGCGTCGTACGTGTAGCCGCCGTTGACGACCCCGATGCCCTGCGCCGACGCGATCGGCGCGACCTGCCGGAACTCCTCCACGGTCCGCGTGAAGTGCACGACCGGGTGGCGCTGGGCGAACTCCTCCAGGGAGAGCCGCCCGTCCGTCGTCTCGAACGGCAGCCAAGGAAGCATCGTGCGCAGCATCTCCTCGTCGTGCCGCGCGAGGGACTTCACCCCGAGGTGGTGCACCGACAGGAAGGCGGCCAGCCGGTCCGGATCACCCGCCGCGAGCGTCGTCAGCCACTCCCGGATGCGCTCGCCCAGGGCCTCCCGCACGGCGGCCAGGGTCTCGTCCTCGTACAGCGATTCGCGCGAGGCGGTGGGGCGCAGGCTGTCCGTGTCGATCACACAGCGCACGAAGAACGCCCAGTCGGGCAGCAGCTGCTCGGCCCGCTCCGTCAGCAGCATGCCCTTCAGGTGGACCCGGTGGCCCGCGCGCTGGGCCGGGCTGACCGCCTGCGGCAGGACGTGCGCGACACCCCGGATGCCCGCGAGCGGCACGTCCAGGTCGATGGAGTCCAGCGGTGTGAAGCCGAACAGCTCGTGGCAGTGCCGGGCCAGCGCGACCCGGCGGCCGGCCGGTGTCGGATACGCGCGGTTCCAGACGGCCGGCAGATCCGTCACCGGGCTCCCGCCCACCGCCACGTCGTACGGCAGCAGCGAACCGAAGTCCCGCGCGAGCGCCAGCACCCGCTCCTCGGACAGCCATTCCGCGGCGCCCGCGCGGGCCTCCAGGTACACGGTCGTCCCCGGCTCGGCGCGGGCCGCGTCCGGGAGCGTGCGGACCGTGTACGAACCGTCGTCGCGGGCCGTCCACTCGACGGGCGGCGCGTCCGGCGTGCGGGAACTGCGGCTCACCACCCGGATCCGCTCGGCGACCACGAAGCACGCCAGCAGCCCGATGCCGAACTGGCCGAGGAAGTCGGCACGCGCCGCCTCCAGGCCGTCACCGCGCTTGGAGCTGCGGCCGATCGTCGCGAGCAGGCTGTGGACGTCCGACTCGGTCAGACCGACACCGGTGTCCTCGATCCGCAGCGCGCCGCCCTCGGCGAACAGCCGCACGGCGGCGGGGGCGTCGGGCTGCTCCGCGCGGCGGGCGGTGATGGCGTCCACGGCGTTCTGCAACAGCTCGCGCAGGTAGACCTTCGGACTGGAGTACAGGTGGTGGGAGAGCAGATCGACCAGCCCGCGCAGATCGACCTGGAACGTGTGCGGCGCCTGGGCGCGCGGGGCGTCGTGAGAAGTCTGGGAATCCATCGTCGCTGCGCCGGTGGGGGACGACGGCGCGGGTCGGGCGGCCCTGCGTGAGGTGGCCGCGAAAAGGACGGAAGGCGGTCATCCTAGGGCCGGCAAGCCGCTCCCGACCAGCGGTTTTCGGCGATACCGGTCCACGGGTGCCGGGAACCTGCCCGGGAATGTCAGTGGCGTGGTGTGCAATGGATCTCGTGCCTGTGCTCGAAGAACCGCTGAAGAAAGTGCTCGGCCCCGCCACCGCGAAGGTGATGGCCGAGCACCTGGACCTGCACACCGTCGGTGATCTGCTCCACCACTACCCGCGCAGATACGCCGAGCGCGGTGAGCTGACCCGGCTCGCGGAGCTGCCGCTCGACGAGCACGTCACGGTCGTCGCCCAGGTCGCGACCGCGCGCGTCCTGAGGTTCAACGGCGGCAGCGGCCAGCGCCTCGAAGTCACCATCACCGACGGCAGCGGCCAGATCCAGCTCGTCTTCTTCGGCAAGGGCATCCACAAGCCCCACAAGGAGCTGCTGCCGGGCACGCGCGCGATGTTCGCCGGCAAGGTCTCGGTGTTCAACCGCAAGATGCAACTGGCGCACCCCGCGTACCAATTGCTGCGCGCCGACACCGCCGAGGACGCCACCGAGGCCGCCGAGGCCGTCGGCTCCTGGGCCGGCGCCCTCCTCCCGATCTACCCGGCCACCGCCAAGCTGGAGTCCTGGAAGATCGCCAAGGCCGTCGACCTGGTCCTGCCCAGCGCCCCCGAGGCCGTCGATCCGCTCCCGGAGTCGCTGCGCGAGGGCCGGGGCCTGGTGCCGCTCCCCGAGGCACTGCTGAAGATCCACCGGCCGCACACGAAGGCGGACATCGCCGACGCCCGCGCCCGCCTGAAGTGGGACGAGGCGTTCGTCCTCCAGGTCGCCCTGGCCAGACGCCGGTTCGCGGACACCCAGCTGACCGCCGTCGCGCGCGAGCCGAAGCCCGACGGGCTGCTGACCGCCTTCGACGCCAAGCTGCCGTTCACGCTCACCGACGGCCAGCAGAAGGTCTCCAAGGAGATCTTCGACGACCTGGCCACCGAGCACCCGATGCACCGGCTGCTCCAGGGCGAGGTCGGCTCCGGCAAGACGATGGTCGCCCTGCGCGCCATGCTCGCCGTCGTCGACGCGGGCGGCCAGGCCGCCATGCTCGCGCCCACCGAGGTCCTCGCCCAGCAGCACCACCGCTCGATCACCGAGATGATGGGCGAGCTGGCCCAGGGCGGCATGCTCGGCGGCGCCGAGCACTCCACCAAGGTGGTGCTGCTCACCGGCTCCATGGGCACCGCGGCACGCCGACAGGCGCTGCTCGACCTCGTCACCGGCGAGGCGGGCATCGTCATCGGCACGCACGCGCTGATCGAGGACAAGGTGCAGTTCCTCGACCTCGGCCTGGTCGTGGTGGACGAGCAGCACCGGTTCGGCGTCGAGCAGCGCGACGCCCTGCGCTCCAAGGGCAAGCAGCCCCCGCACCTGCTCGTCATGACGGCGACCCCGATCCCGCGCACGGTCGCGATGACCGTCTTCGGCGACCTGGAGACCTCGGTCCTCGACCAGCTGCCCGCCGGGCGCTCGCCCATCGCCAGCCATGTCGTCCCCGCCGCCGACAAGCCGCACTTCCTCGCACGCGCGTGGGAGCGCGTGCGCGAGGAGGTGGAGAACGGGCATCAGGCGTACGTCGTCTGCCCCCGCATCGGCGACGACGAGGACGACAAGCCCAAGAAGGGCAAGAAGAAGTCCGCCGAGGACGAGGCCGAGAAGCGGCCGCCCCTCGCGGTGCTCGACGTCGCCGAGGAGCTGGCGCACGGGCCGCTCCAGGGCCTCACCGTCGAAGTGCTGCACGGGCGGATGCACCCCGACGACAAAGACGCGGTGATGCGCCGGTTCGCCGCGGGGGAGACCGGCGTCCTGGTCGCCACCACCGTCATCGAGGTCGGGGTGAACGTGCCGAACGCCACCGCCATGGTGATCATGGACGCCGACCGGTTCGGCGTCTCCCAGCTGCACCAGCTGCGCGGCCGCGTCGGACGCGGCTCGGCGGCCGGCCTGTGCCTGCTGGTCACCGAGATGCCCGAGGCGAGCCCCGCGCGGGCCCGGCTGGGCGCCGTCGCCTCCACGCTGGACGGCTTCGAGCTGTCCCGGATCGACCTGGAGCAGCGGCGCGAGGGCGATGTGCTCGGCCAGGCCCAGTCCGGCGTGCGCTCGTCGCTGCGGATGCTCACCGTCATCGAGGACGAGGAGATCATCGCGGAGGCGCGGGAGGAGGCGACGAAGGTGGTGGCCGCCGATCCCGACCTGGAGCGGCTGCCCGGCCTGAAGACCGCCCTGGACGCCCTGCTGGACGCCGAGCGGGAGCAGTACCTGGACAAGGGGTGACCCCGGGCCGGACACGGGCCGCCCGCAGCGCCCGCCCCGCACCGGGCCGCCGCCCGGGAAGCGGACCCCCGGCCCGCCCTGACACACTGGACCCCCACTGACCAGCACGACGACGAACAAGGACCGGGACCCGAGATGACCCGCGTGATTGCCGGGCGCGCCGGCGGACGCCGCCTGGCCGTGCCGCCGGGGAACGGCACCCGCCCCACCTCCGACCGGGCGCGCGAGGGCCTCTTCTCCACCTGGCAGGCCCTGCTCGGCACCCTCGACGGCACCCGCATCGCCGACCTCTACGCCGGGTCGGGCGCCGTCGGCCTGGAAGCCCTCTCGCGCGGCGCCGCGCACGCCCTGCTCGTCGAGGCCGACGCGCGAGCCGCCCGCACCGTCCGCGAGAACATCAAGGCGCTCGGCCTGCCCGGCGCCGAGGCGCGGACCGGCAAAGCGGAACAAGTCGTCGCGGGCCCGCCGCCGGCCACACCCTACGACCTGGTCTTTCTCGACCCCCCGTACGCCGTCTCCGACGACGATCTTCGGGAGATCCTGCTCACACTCCGGACTCAGGGCTGGCTCGCGGACGAAGCGCTCGTCACCGTTGAACGCAGCACCAGAGGCGGCGAATTCCGGTGGCCCGACGGGTTCGAGGGACTGAGGTCCCGGCGTTACGGCGAGGGCACGTTTTGGTACGGTCGCGCCGCCTTGAACACCACCCTCACGTGCGACGACGCACGATGACCGGACCGGAGAGCGAGGGACTTCCCGTGCGCCGCGCAGTCTGTCCCGGGTCGTTCGACCCCATCACCAACGGCCACCTCGACATCATCGCCCGCGCCTCGAAGCTGTACGACGTGGTGCATGTCGCGGTGATGATCAACCAGTCCAAGCAGGGACTCTTCACCGTCGACGAGCGCATCGAGCTGATCCGCGAGGTCACCGCCGAGTTCGGCAACGTCGAGGTGGAGGCCTTCCACGGCCTCCTCGTCGACTTCTGCAAGCAGCGCGACATCCCCGCCATCGTGAAGGGCCTGCGGGCCGTCAGCGACTTCGACTACGAGTTGCAGATGGCCCAGATGAACATCGGCCTCTCCGGCGTGGAGACGCTCTTCGTCCCCACCAACCCCACCTACAGCTTCCTGTCCTCCTCGCTCGTCAAGGAGGTCGCGGCCTGGGGCGGCGACGTGTCGCACCTGGTCCCGCCGGTGGTGCACGCGTCACTGACCGAGCGCCTCCCCAAGAAGTGACACGCACACACCAGTTGGGCATACAGTCGTCCCGTCCGTCTCCAACACCCCTCACACCCCTGTGAGCAGACGAGAGAGTGGCGAGCACACGGTGGACGTGCAGAAGAAGCTCGACGAGATCGTCGCCGCGGTCGGCAACGCCCGCTCCATGCCCATGTCGGCCTCCTGCGTGGTCAACCGCGCCGACCTGCTCTCGATGCTCGAAGAAGTGCGCCAGGCGCTGCCCGGCTCGCTCGCGCAGGCCCAGGAGCTGATCGGCGGCCGCGAACAGATGGTCGAGCAGGCCCGCGCCGAGGCGGACCGGATCATCGAGACCGCGCACGCCGAGCGCGGCACCCTGATCTCGGACACCGAGATCGCCCGCCGCTCGCAGAACGAGGCGGACCGCATCCTCGCCGAGGCCCAGCAGGAGGCCGAGGAGGTGCGCGCGGAGGCCGACGACTACGTCGACTCCAAGCTCGCCAACTTCGAGGTCGTCCTCACCAAGACCCTCGGCTCGGTCGGCCGCGGCCGCGAGAAGCTGCTCGGCACCGGCCCGGGCGCCGACGACCAGGGCTACGTGGACCCCGAACTGGACGACGCCCCCGAGCGCAGCCACGACCCCGAGACGCTGCGCCGCGACGCCGACGCCTACGTGGACGTCAAGCTCGGCGCCTTCGAGGCGGTGCTCGCCAAGACCCTGGAGGCCGTCGGCAAGGGCCGGCAGAAGCTGCACGGCCGCCTCGCCAGCGACGACCTGGGCGCGCTGCACCTGGACGGCGAGGGCGGCGCGCAGGCGCACACCAGCGACGCCGACTACCTCGCGGGCCTCGCCGACATCGGCGGCCAGGGCGTCCGGCCCGCCCCGCAGGAGCCCCAGGCCCCGCAGACCGCCCCGCAGATCCCGGCCCAGCAGCCCGCGTACGCGCAGGACGTCCAGGACCTCCAGCAGGACCAGTACGGGTACCAGCAGCAGCCCCAGCCGTACGGGCAGCAGGACCCCTATGCCGTGTACCAGCAGCAGGATCCGTACGGCTACCAGCAGCAGGACCCGTACGCGGCCCAGCAGGCCCAGCAGGCCCAGCAGGCCCACCAGGCCCAGCAGGACCAGTACGCGTACGGCTACCAGCAGGAGGCCCAGCAGCCCCAGGCCGGCGCGCTCGACGAGACCAGCCTCTTCGACACCAGCATGATCAGCATGGATCAGGTGCGGGAGTACGAGCGGCAGTACGACCAGGGCCACTGAGCCCGGCCGCGACCCCGCCCCGCCCCCGCCGTGCCCCTGCCGCACAAGGGGGCCGGGACCGGATTGGGCCGTGAGCGAATGGTCCAGTATCCTGGCTCTTCGGTCGCGCGTACACGTGCGTTCCGAGCTGCCCGGAACGGTTCCCCGGATCTCCGGGGGCGGCCGCTCCCCGGAGCTTCTTCACGAGCCTCGAAGATCGAAAGCAGGACCAGCCCTGAATACCCACCTCGACCACCGCAACCCTCTTGTGTTCGACACACACGAGCTGGGTCGGCGTCCTGGTGCCATGCAGCGGCTGGCCCGCACGGTCGACGCTCCCAAGGACTTCGGTATCCAGGGAGTCATCGCGGTGCCGGAAGGCGCCCCGGTGGAGATCGAGCTCCGCCTGGAGTCGGTCATGGATGGTGTGCTCGTCACAGGCACCGCCCGTGCATCGGCCGAGGGGGAGTGCGTAAGGTGTCTGGAGCCGCTCGACCTCGAGGTCGACGCGGACTTCCAGGAGATGTTCTCGTACCCTGACGCCGACGACCGGGGCCGCGTGAAGGCGGAACCGGGCGACGACGCCGAGGACGACGAGGACAGGCTCTTTCTCGAGGACGGACTGTTCGACCTCGAGCCTGTGCTGCGTGATGCGGTGGTGCTCGCACTGCCGATGCAGCCGGTGTGCCAGGAAGACTGCGAGGGTCTGTGCTCCGAATGCGGAGTGCGGCTCTCGGACCACCCGGGCCACCACCACGACGCCGTCGACATCCGTTGGGCGGCATTGCAGGGACTCGCTGGCACCGTCCAGGACGGCGAGAAGGACGAGATGAGCGGCGCCGAAGCGGGCGTCGACGAGAAGCAGGAGAAGTAGCCGTGGCTGTTCCGAAGCGGAAGATGTCGCGCAGCAACACGCGCCACCGCCGGTCGCAGTGGAAGGCTGCGGTCCCCACCCTGGTTTCGTGTGAGCGTTGCCAGGAGCCCAAGCTGCAGCACATCGCGTGCCCCGCTTGCGGCACCTACAACAAGCGCCAGGTCCTCGAGGTCTGAGCGGCTGGTGAGAGGCACAGTGGCTAGCCAGAAATCGGCGGAGGACGCCAAGAAGAAGGCGGACACCACAGCCTCGTCCCACACGCTTCTGGAAGGGCGGCTCGGGTACAAACTCGAGTCCGCCCTTCTGGTGCGTGCCCTGACGCACCGCTCGTACGCGTACGAGAACGGTGGCCTGCCGACCAACGAGCGGCTGGAGTTCCTCGGGGACTCCGTGCTCGGACTGGTCGTCACGGACACCCTCTACCGAACCCACCCCGATCTGCCCGAAGGCCAGCTGGCCAAGCTGCGGGCCGCGGTGGTCAATTCGCGTGCGCTGGCGGAGGTCAGCCGAGGGCTCGACCTGGGTTCCTTCATCCGGCTCGGCCGGGGTGAAGAGGGCACGGGCGGCCGGGACAAGGCGTCCATTCTCGCCGACACCCTTGAAGCGGTGATCGGCGCCGTCTATCTCGACCAGGGCCTCGACGCGGCGGGCGAGCTGGTACACCGGCTCTTCGACCCGCTGATCGAGAAGTCCTCGAACCTGGGTGCCGGCCTGGACTGGAAGACCAGTCTCCAGGAGCTCACGGCGACCGAGGGGCTCGGCGTTCCCGAGTACCTGGTCTCCGAGACCGGTCCGGATCACGAGAAGACCTTCACTGCTGCCGCCCGCGTCGGAGGCGTCTCGTACGGCACCGGCACCGGCCGCAGCAAGAAGGAAGCGGAGCAGCAGGCCGCGGAATCCGCGTGGCGTGCGATTCGCGCCGCCGCGGACGAGCGGGCCGAGGCCGCCGCGTCCGAGGGGGCGGGTGCCGACAGCGCCCCCGGGGCGTAGTCGTCCGTTTCCTTGAGCGCCCGTTCCCGCCGGCTCACACCGGTGGGGGCGGGCGCTTCTGTTGTCGCCGTCCGTGCGGTCGTGGTGGCCGATCCCGGTTTTCCGCCCCTCCTGAGGGGCGCGATACGCTCGGCCCAGCCCACGATCTGGAGGTTCCCGTGCCCGAGCTGCCCGAAGTCGAAGTGGTGCGGCGCGGGCTCGCCCGGTGGGTGGCACGGCGGACCGTGGCCGATGCCGAGGTGCGGCATCCGCGCGCCGTGCGCCGGCACATCGCGGGCGGCGAGGACTTCGCACACCGCCTCAAGGGGCAGCGCATCGGCGAGCCGAGCCGCCGCGGCAAGTACCTGTGGCTGCCGCTGGAGACCACCCACACCGCGGTCCTCGCGCACCTCGGCATGAGCGGGCAGCTGCTGGTGCAGCCGCACGACGCCCCGGACGAGAAGCACCTGCGGATCCGGGTCCGGTTCGCCGACGACCTCGGCACCGAGCTGCGCTTCGTCGACCAGCGCACCTTCGGTGGCCTGTCCCTGCACGACACCACGCCCGACGGGCTGCCCGACGTCATCGCGCACATCGCCCGCGACCCGCTCGACCCGCTCTTCGACGACGCCGCGTTCCACGACGCCCTGCGCCGCAAGCGCACCACCGTCAAGCGCGCGCTGCTCGACCAGTCCCTCATCAGCGGCGTCGGCAACATCTACGCGGACGAAGCGCTCTGGCGCGCGAAGCTGCACTACGAGCGCCCCACCGCCACCTTCACGCGCCCGCGCACGGCGGAACTCCTCGGCCACATCAGGGACGTGATGAACGCGGCGCTGTCGGTCGGCGGCACCAGCTTCGACTCGCTCTACGTCAACGTGAACGGGGAGTCGGGATACTTCGACCGGTCCCTCGACGCGTACGGCAGGGAGGGGCTGCCCTGCCGGCGGTGTGCCACGCCGATGCTGCGCCGCCCGTGGATGAACCGGTCCAGCTACTTCTGCCCGCGCTGTCAGCGGCCGCCGCGCGTCGTGTCGTAGCGCTCCCGCGCGACCAGCACGTCGTCCATGCGGCCCTCGACGAACTCGATGAGCGCCAGCAGCCGGCCGGCCACCTCGTGCCCCAGCGTGGTGAGTTCGTAGTCGACGCGCGGCGGATTCGTCGGCTGCGCCTCGCGGTGCACCAGGCCGTCGCGCTCCAGCGCCTGGAGCGTCTGGGACAGCATCTTCTCGCTCACGCCGTCGACCCGGCGGCGCAGCTCGTTGAAGCGGAACGAGCCCTCGTGCAGCGCCCCGAGGGTGAGCGCGCCCCAGCGTCCCGTCACATGTTCGAGGGTGCCGCGCGACGGACAGGCCCGGGCGAACACGTCGTAGGCGCGGTCGCTGTCGTGCGCGTCGGCCGTGACGGTTGCGCTGTCGGTCGTGGTCATACCCGCAGCATACTCTCGGTTAGCGCGCCCCCAGAGGGGGCGCTAACCGGGAGTAAGTGGGAGGAGGGGACGGGCGGAGGGGGGCCTAGTACCCGAAGTCCTGCGTCCACCAGGGGCCGCCGGAACCGAAGTGGACGCCGACGCCGAGGGTCTTGAAGTCGCAGTTGAGGATGTTCGCCCGGTGGCCCTCGCTGTTCATCCAGGCATCCATCACGGCCTGCGCGTCGGCCTGCCCGCGGGCGATGTTCTCGCCGCCCAGATTGGTGATCCCGGCCTTCTTGGCGCGGTCCCATGGCGAGGCGCCGTCCGGGTCCGTGTGGTCGAAGAAGTTCCGCTCGGCCATGTCCTCGCTGAAGGCGCCCGCCAGCGCGGCGAGCCGGCTGTCCGCCGTCACCGGGGAGCAGCCGACCTTGGCGCGCTCCTGGTTGACGAGCGTGAGTACCTGGGACGCGGCCGCCGACTCGTCGGAGGTGGTCGTGGCCGCCCGCGCGGCGGGAGCGGCGGGCTTCGCCGGGGCGGACGTCGACGGGCTCGCCGGCTTCGGCTTCGCGTCCGTGGCGGAGGTCTTCTTCTCCTGCGGCGCCTGTGACGCCTTCGCCGACGGCTCGGCCGACTCGGCGGACTTCGAGGGCGCGGCGGACGGGGAGGACGAACGCTGGGCGTCACGGCTCGCGGCGGACTGCGACGCGCGGTCCTCGACCGTGCCGTCGGTGCCGCCCTGCGCCTCGACGCTGGGGGAGGAGCCGGCGGCCCGCACCTTGTTGCCGCCGTGGTCGTCGCCGAGCTTGAAGGTGTCCGTGCCCGGGATCAGCCCCGAGGCCACCGCGACCGCGCCCATGGCCACGCACGCCGAGACGCCGAGCAGCCCGGTGCGCAGCGGGACGCCGTCCCGCTTCTTGCGGCGGCGGTGGGCGTGCCCGCGCGGCGCCTCGCCGGACCCGCCGGCCGCGGACACGATGCCGTACTCGGCGGTGACGGTCTCGTCCTGCGGCGCGTACGACTCCCGCGGCGCGTACGACTCCCGCGACGTGTACGGGGAAGCGGGCGCGTGCGGCGCGGTGGAGGTGTACGAAGTGCCGGCGTACGAGGAGGTGGGCGCCGGTGCGTAGGGGTGCGCCGGGGAGTGCGCGGCGTGCCCGGGGTGTGAGGGGTACGCGGAGGTCTGCTCCTCGTACGCCCCGGCGTGATCAACGTCGTACGCCGCGCCGTATTCTTCGGTGTACCGGCCCTCGGAGTGCTGCTCCTCCGGAGTGCCCGTGGCGCGGCCCGTGGCGGCGCTGCCGGCGTCGGAGCGTCGGTGGCGTCCCATGTTTGTGGCCTTCCTCGATCCTCGCGGTGGTCGATGCGACTCGCCCGTACGGGTGAGGCTCATCGGTCCGCGACGGTACCCCAGAACGCAAGGGGACGAAGTGCTCAGTGAGCATTTGGCCGGTTAGCGTGCAGCCATGAATGAAGATGTGCGCCTGGTCGCGTGGGTGCGAGGACGCGTCCAACGTGTGGGTTTCCGCTGGTTCACGCGGGCGAGGGCCCTGGAGATCGGCGGCCTGAGTGGTTTTGCTCTCAATTTGGACGACGGCCGCGTGCAGGTGGTCGCCGAGGGGCCGCGCGCGGCCTGCCGGCAGCTGCTCGAATGGCTCCACGGCGACGACACACCCGGCCGTGTCGACGGTGTCACCGAGATCTGGGACACACCCCGCGGCGGCTACGACGGGTTCGCGATTCGCTGAACCGTCGTCGTGGAGGCCGCGGACGCGCCGGGCCCCGAGGGGCGGCGAACAACTGCTCCGGGCAGAAACGCCCTGGTGGTTGCCAATACGGGGCAGGCGTGGCAGGCTCCCGAGGTACGGATGATCTCCACACCCCCAGGGCCCCGACGGTCAGGCCGCGCCGCACGATCCATGGCGCAGAGCCCCCGGGATGCCCGCCAATACGGGGTGTGATCGTGTTGACCGTCAAACTTTTTGGTGAGACTCTGGAATCCCCGCGCACCTTAGCTGTTTGGCATGTGAGAACGGCCAGCAAGACAACAAGTGCCAGGCATTGCGGGTGCGTTTTCCCTCTCGACCCTCACGACCCACCATCGCTACGGTCGGTCACTCAGTGTGGAGGACCATCCATCATGGCAAAGGCGCTTCTCGGTTACGTCGGCGGCAGCGACCCGCGACTCCTCGCCGAGATGCGACGGCTCCAGCAGCGTGTCCAGGACCTGGAATCCGAGCTCGGCAGGATCCAGGCGGAGAACGACGCGCTCGCGGCTGCCGCTTCTCACGACGCTCTCATCGAGGTCGACGTACCCCAGGCGGAGCCGGCGCTCACCTGACCGCATCAGTCACCGCACGCGGTCCGGAGCTGTTCGTCACCACCGCTTGACAGAGCAACGCAACAGATATGCAAGGGACGCTTCGGCGTCCCTTCTTTCTTCCCTCCCGGCCCGCACGGCCACCACGGCCCGCTCCGGTCTGTGAGCCCCCGCGCACCGAAGCGCTTTCTCATCATCTGATGTGCCCTGCACCTTCATCGGTGAAACCGTGGGTTCATGGAGTGAGACAGGGGCGCCCGGTAAAGTCCGACGGCGTGCACCTCAAGGCTCTGACCCTGCGCGGGTTCAAATCGTTCGCCTCGGCCACCACGCTGCGGTTCGAGCCCGGCATCACCTGTGTCGTGGGCCCCAACGGTTCGGGCAAGTCCAATGTCGTGGACGCCCTGAGCTGGGTCATGGGCGAGCAGGGTGCCAAGTCGCTGCGCGGCGGCAAGATGGAGGACGTCATCTTCGCCGGCACCACCGGCAGGCCGCCGCTCGGCCGCGCCGAGGTGTCGCTCACCATCGACAACTCCGACGGCGCGCTGCCCATCGACTACGCCGAGGTCACCATCACGCGGATCATGTTCCGCAACGGTGGCAGCGAGTACCAGATCAACGGCGACACGTGCCGCCTCCTCGACATCCAGGACCTGCTGTCCGACTCCGGCATCGGCCGCGAGATGCACGTCATCGTCGGCCAGGGCCGGCTCGACTCCGTCCTGCACGCCGACCCCATGGGCCGCCGCGCCTTCATCGAGGAGGCCGCCGGCGTCCTCAAGCACCGCAAGCGCAAGGAGAAGGCGCTGCGGAAGCTGGACGCGATGCAGGCCAATCTCTCCCGCGTCCAGGACCTCACCGACGAACTGCGGCGGCAGCTCAAGCCGCTCGGCCGGCAGGCGGCCGTCGCCCGCCGGGCCGCCGTCATCCAGGCCGACCTGCGCGACGCGCGCCTGCGGCTGCTCGCCGACGACCTCGTACGGCTGCGGGAAGCGCTCAGCGCCGAGGTGGCCGATGAGGCCGAGCTCAAGCGGCGCAAGGAGAGCGCGGAGGACGAGCTGAAGAAGGCCCTGCTGCGCGAGGGGCAGCTGGAGGACGAGGTCCGGCAGCTCACTCCGCGGCTCCAGCGGGCCCAGCAGACATGGGTGGGGCTGACGCAGCTCGCCGAGCGCGTACGCGGGACGGTCTCGCTGGCCGACGCGCGCGTGCAGAGCGCCCGGTCCGCGCCGGCCGAGGAGCGGCGTGGCCGCGACCCTGAGGACCTCGAACGCGAGGCCGCCCGGGTGCGCGAACAGGAGGCGGAACTGGAGGCCGCCCTGGAAGCGGCGCAGACCGCCCTCGACGAGACGGTCTCGCACCGTGCCGACCTGGAGCGCGAACTGGCGGTCGAGGAGCGCCGGCTCAAGGACGTCGCCCGTGCCATCGCCGACCGCCGCGAGGGCCTGGCCCGCTTGCAGGGACAGGTCAACGCGGCGCGGTCGCGGGCCGCCTCCGCCCAGGCCGAGATCGACCGGCTGGCCGCCGCGCGTGACGGCGCGCAGCAGCGGTCCGCGGCGGCGCAGGAGGAGTACGAGCAGCTCAAGGCCGAGGTCGACGGGCTCGACGCGGGCGACGAGGAGCTGGGGGCGCGCCTGGACGAGGCGAAGACCGGGCTCGCCGACGCCGAGTCGGCGCTGTCCGCGGCCCGGGAGGCCGCCACCTCGGCCGAGCGCAGGCGCGCCGCACTCGCCGCCCGGCACGAGGCGCTGGCGCTCGGGCTGCGCAGGAAGGACGGGACGGGGGCGCTGCTCGGTGCGCAGGAGCGGCTGGGCGGACTGCTCGGCCCCGCCGCCGAACTGCTGTCCGTGACGCCGGGGTTCGAGGTGCCCGTGGCGGCGGCCTTCGGGGCCGCCGCCGACGCCGTCGCCGTGACCTCCCCGACCGCCGCCGCCGAAGCGATCCGCCTCCTGCGCAAGCAGGACGCCGGCCGGGCCGCCCTGCTGCTGGCGGGGGACGCCCTCGGCGAGAAGGAGGAGGACCTGGCCGACGTCCGGGGGAGCGCACCCGGCACCCCGCCCAACCCGGCCACTCCGGCCACTCCGGCCACTCCGGCCACTCCGGCCATCCCGGCCACCGCGTACGAAGCCGCCGGGCCCGGCACCCCTTCCGACGCGACCGGACCCGGCACCCCGTACGGCGCCGCCGGACCGGGCACCCCTTCCGACGCGACCGGACCCGGCACCCCGTACGACGCAGCCGGGCCCACCACCCCGTACGACGCCGCCGGTCCCACCACCCCGCCCCGCGCCGCCGACCTCGTCCGTGGCCCGTCCGAGCTGCTGCCAGCCGTGCGCAGGCTGCTGCGCGGCATCGTTGTCGTGGGAACGCTGGAGGACGCCGAGGACCTGGTCTACGCGCGGCCCGAGCTGACCGCGGTGACCGCCGAGGGCGATCTGCTCGGAGCGCACTTCGCCCAGGGCGGTTCCGCCGGGGCGCCCAGCCTCCTGGAGGTCCAGGCGTCCGTCGACGAGGCCGCCGCCGAGCTGGAGCGGCTGGCCGCGCAGTGCGAGGAGCTGGCCGAGGTGCAGCACGCGGCGGGGGAGCGGCGCCGGGAGTGCGCCGCGCTCGTCGAGGAGCTGGGGCAGACCCAGCGCGCCGTTGAGCGGGAGCGATCGGGCCGGGCCCAGCAGCTCGGGCGGCTCGCCGGACAGGCCCGGGGTGCGGCGGGCGAGGCCGAGCGCAGCGCGGCCGCGGCGGCCAAGGCGCAGGACGCGCTGGAGAAGGCCGCCGTGGACGCGGAGGAGCTGGCCGAGCGGCTCGCGGTCGCCGAGGAGCAGTCCGCCTACGGCGACGGGGGCGACGAGGAGCCGGACACGTCCGTGCGCGACCGGCTCTCCGCCGACGGGGCCAACGCCCGGCAGACCGAGATGGAGGCCCGCCTCCAGGCGCGGACGCACGAGGAGCGGGTCAAGGGCCTGGCGGGTCGGGCCGACTCGCTCGACCGGGCGGCCCGCGCCGAACGCGAGGCACGCGCGCGTGCCGAGCGGCAGCGGGCCCGGCTCCGGCACGAGGCCGAGGTCGCCGAGGCCGTGGCGTCCGGCGCCCGGCAGCTGCTCGCGCACGTCGAGATCTCCATCGCCCGGGCCGACGAGGAGCGCACCCTCGCCGAACGCGCCAAGGCGGTGCGGGAACAGGAGCTCGTCGCCGAGCGGGGGCGGGGCCGCGATCTGAAGGCGGAACTCGACAGACTCACGGATTCAGTTCACCGCGGCGAGGTACTAGGAGCGGAGAAGCGGCTGCGGATCGAGCAGCTGGAGACCAAGGCGCTGGAGGAACTCGGTGTCGAACCGGCCGGACTCGTCGCGGACTACGGTCCCGGCCTGCCCGTGCCGCCCTCGCTCCCCGCCGAGGGCGAGGAACTGCCGGACGACCCGGAGGACCCGCGCAACAAGCCGCGCCCCTTCGTCCGTTCGGAGCAGGAGAAGCGGCTCAAGTCCGCCGAGCGCGCCTATCAGCAGCTGGGCAAGGTCAACCCCCTTGCGCTGGAGGAGTTCGCGGCGCTCGAAGAGCGCCACAAGTTCCTCAGCGAGCAGCTGGAGGACCTGAAGAAGACCCGGATCGACCTCCTTCAAGTGGTGAAGGAGGTGGACGAGCGGGTCGAGCAGGTCTTCACCGAGGCGTACCGGGACACGGCCCGGGAGTTCGAGGGCGTCTTCAGCCGGCTGTTCCCGGGTGGTGAGGGGCGGCTGATCCTGACCGATCCCGACAACATGCTCACCACGGGCGTGGACGTCGAGGCCCGCCCGCCGGGCAAGAAGGTCAAGCGGCTGAGCCTGCTCTCCGGCGGCGAACGCTCGCTGACCGCGGTGGCGATGCTGGTCTCCATCTTCAAGGCGCGGCCCAGCCCGTTCTACGTGATGGACGAGGTCGAGGCCGCCCTCGACGACACCAACCTGCAACGTCTGATCCGGATCATGCAGGAGTTGCAGGAGGCCTCGCAGCTCATCGTGATCACGCACCAGAAGCGCACGATGGAGGTCGCCGACGCGCTGTACGGCGTCTCCATGCAGGGCGACGGGGTGTCGAAGGTGATCAGCCAGCGGCTGCGGTAGGGCCGGTGCCGAGCGGAGCGGCGGCGGTTTCCGACGTCTCCGGCAGCCGATTGCATGTGTTCAACACTTGAACGCAAAGCTCCTCTGTTGTGCTCAAAATTCACAGCACCCCGACTATTGACTTCGAAACTTGAAGGCATAGTCTCTGCAACGTTGCTTTTACCTTCAGGTGGTGGGCCACGTCAGGTTGTGCGCCACTGGAAGGGCTCTCGCCCCCACCCCCGGCAGCGAAGCCGGTGGCCCGAGGAGTACACGTGACCGATACAGCGGCACCCAATTCCGGAGCCCGGGACGCTCATCCCGAGCATCTGGGCCATGTCATCTTCATCGCGGCCGCGGCCGCGATGGGCGGCTTCCTCTTCGGCTACGACAGTTCCGTGATCAACGGCGCCGTCGAGGCCATCCGCGACCGGTACGACATCGGCTCCGCCGCGCTCGCACAGGTGATCGCCATCGCCCTGATCGGCTGTGCCATCGGCGCCGCCACCGCGGGCCGGATCGCCGACCGCATCGGGCGCATCCGCTGCATGCAGATCGCGGCGGTCCTGTTCACCATCAGCGCCGTCGGTTCGGCGCTGCCCTTCGCGCTGTGGGACCTCGCCTTCTGGCGGATCATCGGCGGCTTCGCCATCGGCATGGCCTCGGTCATCGGCCCGGCGTACATCGCCGAGGTCGCCCCGCCCGCCTACCGCGGCCGGCTCGGCTCCTTCCAGCAGGCGGCGATCGTCGTCGGCATCGCCATCTCCCAGCTCGTCAACTGGGGCCTGCTGAACGCCGCCGACGGCGACCAGCGCGGCAAGCTGATGGGCCTCGAAGCCTGGCAGGTCATGCTCGGCGTCATGGTGATCCCGGCCCTCCTCTACGGGCTGCTCTCGTTCGCCATCCCCGAGTCGCCGCGCTTCCTGATCTCCGTCGGCAAGACCGACCGCGCCAAGAAGGTCCTCGAAGAGGTCGAAGGCAGCCGGATCGACCTCGACGCGCGCGTGAACGAGATCGAGACCGCGATGCGCAGCGAGCACAAGTCGACGTTCAAGGACCTGCTCGGCGGCGGCTTCTTCTTCAAGCCGATCGTCTGGATCGGCATCGGCCTCTCCGTCTTCCAGCAGTTCGTCGGCATCAACGTCGCGTTCTACTACTCGTCGACGCTGTGGCAGTCGGTCGGCGTCGACCCGTCGGACTCGTTCTTCTACTCGTTCACGACGTCGATCATCAACATCGTCGGTACGGTCATCGCGATGATCTTCGTGGACCGGATCGGCCGCAAGCCGCTGGCCCTGATCGGTTCCGTGGGCATGGTCGTCGGTCTCGCCCTGGAGGCGTGGGCGTTCTCGTACGACCTGGTGGACGGCAAGCTGCCGGCCACGCAGGGCTGGGTGGCGCTGGTCGCGGCCCACGTGTTCGTGCTCTTCTTCGCCCTGTCGTGGGGTGTGGTCGTCTGGGTCTTCCTCGGCGAGATGTTCCCGAACAGGCTCCGTGCCGCCGCGCTCGGTGTGGCCGCCTCGGCGCAGTGGATCGCCAACTGGGCGATCACCGCGAGCTTCCCGTCCCTGTCGGACTGGAACCTCTCGGCGACGTACATCATCTACACGGTCTTCGCCGCGCTCTCCATCCCCTTCGTGCTCAAGTTCGTGAAGGAGACCAAGGGCAAGTCCCTGGAGGAGATGGGCTGACCCGCCCGCTCCCCCTACAGCCAGGGGGGACGGCCACATCCCCCGCCGCCGTCTCCTCGCCGAACGCGCCGCCCCCGGATCCCCGGAGGCGGCGCGTTCGGTCGTCCGGGCGCGGGCCGGCTCAGCCGCCGGCGAGCGCCGGCAGCACCCGCTCGGCGAACAGCCGCAGGCTGCGCCACCCCTCCTCCAGCGGCATGCCGCCCGACAGCGGGTGCAGTACGTAGTTGTCGAGCCCCTGCGCCACGCACTCCTCGGGCGTGAGGATCCGGTAGACGCCCTCGGCGCGCAGCTCGTCGACCGTCGTGGCCCCCGACTTCACCGCCGACTTGATGTCACCCGACTGCCAGGACGCGTACGTGCGCGCCTCGTGCAGGAAGTGCGCGCCGTACTCGGCCCAGGCGCGGTCCGGGTCCTCGGAGACGTGCAGCAGCGGGGTGGTCTCGGCGGGCATCATGGTCCAGCCCTCGGTCCCGTACTCGACCAGCTTCTCCTTGTAGTACGCCTCCAGCTCCGGCAGGTGCGCGCTCGGGAAGAGCGGCAGTCCGAGCCGGGCCGCCCGGCGCGCGGCGGCCTGCGAGGAACCGCCGACCAGGAGCAGCGGATGGGGCTGGGTGAACGGCCGGGGGGTGACCCGGACCCGGCGCCCCCGGTAGGTGAACTCCTCGCCCGACCAGGCTTTCAGCAGCGTCTCCAGGAGCTCGTCCTGGAGCTTGCCGCGCCGCTTCCACTCCACGTCGAAGTGCGCGTACTCCTCGGGGCGGTAGCCGATCCCCGCGACCGTCACCAGCCGGCCGCCGCTGAGCAGGTCCAGGACGGCGATGTCCTCGGCCAGGCGCAACGGGTCGTGCAGCGGGCCGATGACCGCCGAGACCGTGACCGCGATCCGGCGGGTGGCGCCGAGGACCGCGCCGGCGAAGGTGAACGGCGAGGACAGCCAGTTGTTGGCGACGCCGTGGTGCTCCTCGGTCTGCACGGTGTCGACGCCCCGCTCGTCGGCGTACACCGCCATGGCCACGGCCGCCTGGTAGCGGGCGCCGAGCGACTCCGGGGTGCCGTCGGGGTCGACCAGGTTGAACCGTACGACGGAGACAGGCATGGAGAAGTCCCCCTTCAGCGGGCTCGGGTGAAGGGGGACGGTAGCTGACAGGGCGTCAGATAGCCATGGTCTCGGGCTCCCGGGGTGCCTCGTCGGCGGCGTCCGGAGCGGTGGTGGTGTCGGCCGGCCTGGGCAGCACGAGGTAGAGCAGGCCCGAGACGACGATCGTGACGATCCAGCCGAGACCGTACTCGCCGATGAAGTTGTTGGCGGCCAGCGGCCCGGAGAACCAGTCCGAGGAGGTGAAGAGCAGCCCCGCGGCCAGGCCCGCGGCCCAGGAGGCGACGGCGGCGGGGGAGAAGCCGCCCTGGTACCAGTAGGCGCTGGTGCGGGTGGTGTCGAGCATGGCCTTCGCGTCGTAGTGCCTGCGCGAGAACATGTCCGCGCCGAAGACGCCGACCCATGCGGAGAAGGCGACCGCGAGCAGCGACAGGAAGGCGATGAACGAGCCCATGAAGCTGGTGGCGACCAGCATCAGGACGGCGCCGAAGACCAGCGAGATGACCGCGTTCACCGAGACGGCCCAGTGGCGCGGGATCTTGAAGCCGAGGGTCTGCGCGGTGAAGCCGGCCGAGTACATCGACATGGCGTTGATCAGCAGCATGCCGACCAGCGAGATCAGCAGGTAGGGCACCGCGATCCAGGTCGGCAGCAGCTCGCCGAGGAAGGAGACGGGGTCGGCGGCCGAGGCCAGGTCGGGTGTGGAGACCGCCATGACGGCGCCCATCAGGACCATGGGCAGCACGACGATGCCCGCGCCGCCGATGGAGGTGCCGACGATTCCCCGGGAGGACGCCGTGCGCGGCAGGTACCGGGTGAAGTCGGGCGAGGAGGGGATCCAGCTGACACCACCGGCGGCGATCATGCCGATGCCCGCGACCATCAGGGAGGTCTGCCCGGCGGGCCGGTCGAAGACCGCGGACCAGTCGGTGTCGACGATCAGGTAGACCAGCACCAGGACGGAGAAGAGCCCGAAGAGGTACGTCGCGTACTTGTTGCACTTCTGTACGGCGTTGATCCCGAGCCCCGAGATCACGAAGGTGGCGACCACAAAGACGAGCAGGGTGACGACCACGAGGACGTCGTTCTTCTTGATGCCGAAGAGAATGTCGAGGATCGTCAGGACGGCGTAGGCGCCCGTCACCGCGTTGATCGTCTCCCAGCCCCAGCGGGCGATCCAGATGAGCGAGCCGGGCAGCAGATTGCCGCGCTGGCCGAAGACCGCGCGGGACAGGGCCATGCCGGGGGCGCCGCCGCGCTTGCCCGCGATGCCGATCAGGCCCACCAGGCCGTACGAGACGACGGGCGCCGCGCTCGCGACGACGAGCGCCTGCCAGAAGTTCAGCCGGTACGCCACGACGAGGCTCGCGCCCATCGTGAGCAGCAGCACGCTGATGTTGGCACCGACCCAGGTGGGGAAGAGGTCGCGGGTCCTGGCGGTGCGCTCGGAGTCGGGGACGGGCTCGAGGCCGCGCGTCTCGAGGGCGCCTTCGGCTGCGGCGGTCTTGCTCATGGCGGGGGGTTCCGTGCCTCTCGCTCGGCTCTGACGCGGGGGACGGGAGAGCCGGTGGGGTGGGGGGCGGTCCTGACGGACTCTACGCGCGTTGACGCGACCACTTCCATCGTACTTTAGTCCGAGTCATCCCCTCCAGAGCCCTTTGTCCTTTGGAGGAAGCGACGAGAACGGCTCCGCCCGGGGCTCATGACTGATACTGGACGGGTTATGGAAATCGTCATCCTTGCTGTAGTCATCGCCGTGGTCGTGATCGGCGCCGTCAGCGGGCTGGTGGTCAGCGGTCGCAAGAAGAAGCAGCTGCCGCCGCCGCCCCCGTCGGCCCCCGACATCACCGCCGCCCCGCCCGCCGAGCCGCACGTAGGCGACGAGGCAGAGACGCCGCGCGACGAAGCGCGGCGCACGATCGAGGAGGTCGACCTTCCGGTCACCGCGGAGCCCACGGCTCCCGTGGTGGTCGACGAGCCCGCCGCTCCCGAGATCGAGGTGCCGGAGCCGACCGCGGGCCGCCTGGTGCGGCTGCGCACCCGTCTCTCCCGCTCGCAGAACGCGCTGGGCAAGGGGCTCCTCACGCTCCTGTCGCGCGAGCACCTCGACGAGGACACCTGGGAGGAGATCGAGGACACCCTGCTCACCGCCGACGTCGGCGTGCAGCCCACCCAGGAGCTGGTCGAGAACCTGCGCGAGCGCGTGAAGGTCCTCGGCACCCGCACCCCCGAGGAGCTGCGCGGCCTGCTGCGCGAGGAGCTGCTGAAGCTGCTCGTACCCGAGTTCGACCGCACCGTGAAGACGGACTCGAACCTCGACACCCCCGGCATCGTGATGGTCGTCGGGGTCAACGGCACCGGTAAGACCACCACCACCGGCAAGCTCGCGCGGGTGCTCGTCGCCGACGGCAAAAGCGTCGTCCTGGGCGCCGCGGACACCTTCCGCGCCGCCGCCGCCGATCAGCTCCAGACCTGGGGCGAGCGCGTCGGCGCCCGCACCGTGCGCGGCCCCGAGGGCGGCGACCCGGCGTCCATCGCCTTCGACGCCGTGAAGGAGGGCATCGAGGAGGGCGCCGACGTCGTCCTGATCGACACCGCGGGCCGGCTGCACACCAAGACCGGCCTGATGGACGAGCTCGGCAAGGTCAAGCGCGTCGTCGAGAAGCACGCGCCGCTCGACGAGGTGCTGCTGGTGCTCGACGCGACGACGGGGCAGAACGGACTGGTCCAGGCCCGCGTCTTCGCCGAGGTCGTCGACATCAGCGGCATCGTGCTGACCAAGCTCGACGGCACGGCCAAGGGCGGCATCGTCATCGCCGTCCAGCGCGAGCTGGGCGTGCCGGTCAAGCTGATCGGCCTGGGCGAGGGCCCCGACGACCTGGCGCCCTTCGAGGCCGAGGCGTTCGTGGACGCGCTGATCGGGGAGTAACCGATTCGGCGTCGCCGGCTCGGACGGTGCGGGGAACTGCGAGGAGCGGTTCCCCGCACTTCTGTCTGCGCGGGGGGCTGGTCGGGTCGGGCGCGCGGGCGTCGGTCAGGCGCAGGGCCAGCGGTGGGCCGCGTACGCCAGCGCCCCCAGCAGCAGCCGCGCCTGCGGCGGCTGCGTCGCCGTGTCCAGGGACGGGGCGCGCAGCCATGTCGCGGCCCCCAGGCCCGCGCGGTCGGACGGGGGAGCGGTGACGTGCGCGCCGGTGCCGAGCGCGCGCAGGTCGAGGGAGGCGCCGTCCCAGCCCATGCGGTAGAGCAGCGTCGGCAGTTCGGCGGCGGCGCCGGGGGCCACGAAGAAGTGCGCGCGGCCCTCGGGGGTGGCGATGACCGGGCCGAGGGGGACGCCCATGCGCTCCAGCCGGGTCAGGGCGCGCCGGCCCGCCGCCTCGGGCACGTCGAGGACGTCGAACGCGCGGCCGACGGGGAGCAGCACCGCGGCGCCGGGGAACTGCGCCCAGGCCGCGGTCACCTCGTCGAGGGTGGCGCCGGCCGGGACCAGGGCGGTCGGGTCGAGCGGGTGGGCGCCGGGGGCCGGGCAGTCCGCCTTGCCGCACGAGCAGACGC
Source organism: Streptomyces sp. NPDC088785 (assembly GCF_044750685.1). Lineage (NCBI taxonomy): Bacteria > Bacillati > Actinomycetota > Actinomycetes > Kitasatosporales > Streptomycetaceae > Streptomyces > Streptomyces sp. NPDC088785. The sequence goes on along the minus strand of NZ_JBIVKH010000013.1, from coordinate 167,549 downwards.
CGCTCAGGGCGCGGGCGCCGGGCACCACGTCCCAGCCCCAAAGCCCGGTGAACTCCGCCACCGTGGTGCGGTCGGAAGCGCGGCCGGTCGCGCGCCCCCGGCGCCGGGTGCCGGAACGCATCTCGCGCATGCCGCCGATCGTGAAGCCCATGCCCCCTCCAACAGGTTCCGCGCGCCAGTGGTTACGCAGTTGGTCACGTGATGCATACGGATGGTGACCCGATGTGCCCGCCGCGCGGTCCGGGCGACGCCGAACCGCTCCCGGGGGTGGTGCGCCGCGGGGTCACGCGCCCCGGCGCACCACGCTCCGCCCATCGGCGGCTGTCCTATGTCAAGTGAATCGCGTGCGGGCACAAGTGAGTTCATTCGAAGGGGTGGCGAATGGTGGCGTTTCGCTGTTCGCCCTCGCGAGAGGGGTGATCGTAGGATTACTTTGAGTACACGAACCCTCGGGATACGTGCACCGGTGGGTATGCCGCGGGCAAGCCGGATTCCCGTTCGAGGAGTGACAACTGCCGGACGGGAGGCTGTAGTTGACGGCATCCTGGGAGGGTCGGCCGACGAGGAGTGGCCGCCGGGCCACGACGCAGGGCGTCACGGACGGCTCGCACGACACGGATCGCTTGACGACAGAGATCGCTTGACGGCAGAGATCGCGACGATGGTTTCAGGGAATGGGGGCGTTCCAGTGGGCGGCAGCGGCGGCAGCGTGGCGAACGCGGAGAAGCGCCCGAACGAACTGCTCAATTCGTGGTTCCTGCGCAGCGGATGGTCGAAGGGCGAGCTGGCGCGCCAAGTCAACCGCCGGGCACGCCAGTTGGGGGCCAACCACATCTCGACCGATACCTCGCGCGTACGCCGCTGGCTCGACGGGGAGAACCCGCGCGAGCCGATCCCCAGAATCCTCAGCGAGCTGTTCTCCGAGCGCTTCGGTTGCGTCGTCGCCGTCGAGGACCTCGGCCTGCGCGCCGCGCACCAGGCCCCCTCGGTCTCCGGCGTCGACCTGCCGTGGACCGGTCCGCAGACCGTCGCGCTCATCGGTGAGTTCTCGCGCAGCGACCTGATGCTCGCGCGCCGCGGGTTCCTCGGCAGCTCGCTGGCGCTCGCCGCGGGCCCCGCGCTCATCGAGCCGATGCAGCGCTGGCTGGTGCCCACGCCGGGCGCCGGAGCGGGCCGCCCGGAGCCGGACGCGGCCACCTCCGCCGGCCACCGCCGGGCGAACCGGCTGTCGAAGCCGGAGCTGGACCTCCTGGAGTCCACCACCGTCATGTTCCGCCAGTGGGACGCCCAGTGCGGCGGCGGGCTGCGCCGCAAGGCGGTCGTCGGCCAGCTGCACGAGGTGACCGACCTCCTCCAGGAGCCGCAGCCCGACAGCACCACCAGACGCCTGTTCAAGGTCGCCGCCGAACTGGCCGAGCTGGCGGGCTGGATGAGCTACGACGTGGGGCTCCAGCCCACCGCCCAGAAGTACTTCGTCCTCGCCCTGCACGCCGCCAAAGAAGCGGGCGACAAGCCGCTGGGCTCGTACATCCTCAGCAGCATGAGCCGCCAGATGATCCATCTCGGCCGCCCCGACGACGCGCTGGAACTCATCCACCTCGCCCAGTACGGCAGCCGTGACTGCGCCAGTCCGCGCACCCAGGCCATGCTGTATGCGATGGAGGCCCGCGCCTACGCGAACATGGGACAGCCCGGCAAGTGCAAGCGCGCCGTCCGGATGGCCGAGGACACCTTCACCGACGCCGACGACTGGGACGAGCCGGACCCCGACTGGATCCGCTTCTTCTCGGCGGCCGAACTGCACGGCGAGAACAGCCACTCGTTCCGCGACCTGGCGTACGTCGCCGGGCGCAGCCCCGCCTACGCGTCGATGTCCGAGCCGCTGATGCGGCGCGCCGTCGACCTGTTCGGCCAGGACGCCGAGCACCAGCGGTCCTACGCGCTCAACCTGATCGGGATGGCCACCGTGCACCTCCTCCAGAAGGAGCCGGAACAGGCGACCGTGATGGCCAAGGAAGCGCTCGGCATCGCCCGCAAGGTGCGCTCCGAGCGGGTCAACACCCGTATCCGCAAGACCGTGGACACCGCGGTTCGCGACTTCGGCGATCTCGCCGAAGTCATCGACCTCACCGACCTGCTCGCCGTACAGCTGCCCGAGACCGCCGAGACGGCCGTCTGAGCGGCTCCGGAACTCCGGCCGCGACCGGCCCGCCACACAACAGCCCGACACGGTTCCCCCGCGCCAGGCCATCGGGGGCGGCGGTCGCGGCCGGTCCGTGTCCGCCCGGGAAATCGACCGGCAAACCCGTCATCCGGCAGTTCATGGACGCGTAACACCCAGGACCTCTTCGTCACTGCGGCGAAACATCGAGGGGCGCCCGCGGAAACCGCGCTGCGCCAATCTCATGGCTCATAACCGGCCCACCCCTCATGTGACCGCTCAGGCTTCGCCCGCACGGGGCCGTACCAACGACGAGGAGACGCCGATGGCACCAGCCGCCATCACGCTCGCCGCAGAGGCGCCCAAGCTCTCTGCCGCGAACACAGGCTTCATGCTGATCTGTTCCGCCCTGGTGATGCTCATGACGCCGGGCCTGGCCTTCTTCTACGGAGGCATGGTCCGGGTCAAGAGCACCCTGAACATGCTGATGATGAGCTTCATCAGCCTCGGGATCATCACGATCCTGTGGGTGCTGTACGGCTTCTCCATCGCGTTCGGCACGGACAAGGGGTCGCTCTTCGGCTGGGACGGCGACTACGTCGGCCTCAGCGGGATCGGGCTGACCCAGCTCTGGGACGGCTACACCATCCCGATCTACGTCTTCGCCGTCTTCCAGCTGATGTTCGCCATCATCACGCCCGCCCTGATAAGCGGTGCCCTGGCCGACCGCGTCAAGTTCACCGCCTGGTCGCTGTTCATCGCGCTGTGGGCCACGATCGTCTACTTCCCCGTCGCGCACTGGGTCTGGGGGACCGGCGGCTGGGCCTTCGACCTCGGGGTCATCGACTTCGCCGGCGGTACGGCCGTGCACATCAACGCCGGTGCCGCCGCGCTCGGCGTGATCCTGGTCATCGGCAAGCGGGTCGGCTTCAAGAAGGACCCGATGCGGCCGCACTCGCTGCCGTGGACGATGCTCGGCGCCGGTCTGCTGTGGTTCGGCTGGTTCGGGTTCAACGCCGGCTCGTGGCTCGGCAACGACGACGGCGTCGGCGCGCTGATGTTCGTCAACACGCAGGTCGCCACCGCCGCCGCGATGCTCGCCTGGCTGGTCTACGAGAAGCTGCGGCACGGCGCGTTCACCTCGCTCGGCGCCGCCTCCGGTGCCGTCGCCGGACTCGTCGCGATCACCCCGTCCGGTGGTGCGGTCTCCCCGCTCGGCGCGATCGCCGTCGGCGCCATCGCCGGTGTGCTGTGCGCCATGGCCGTGGGCCTCAAGTACAAGTTCGGCTACGACGACTCGCTCGACGTCGTCGGTGTCCACCTGGTCGGCGGCATCGCCGGCTCGCTCCTGATCGGCTTCTTCGCCACCGGCGGCGGCCAGTCCGACGCGCAGGGACTCTTCTACGGCGGCGGCCTCGCCCAGTTCTGGAAGCAGTGCGCCGGTGTCGGCGCCGTCCTCGCCTACTCGCTGATCGCCTCCGCCGTCCTCGCCTTCCTCATCGACAAGACCATCGGTATGCGGGTCAGCGAGGACGACGAGGTCACGGGCATCGACCAGACCGAGCACGCCGAGACCGCGTACGACTTCAGCGGAGCGGGCGGCGGCGCCGCGGCCCGCACGGCCGTGCCGTCCCCGGTGGCCCAGGTATCGAAGAAGGTGGACGCATGAAGCTCATCACCGCGGTCGTCAAGCCGCACCGGCTCGACGAGATCAAGGAGGCCCTCCAGGCCTTCGGCGTCCAGGGGCTGACCGTGACCGAGGCGAGCGGCTACGGCCGTCAGCGCGGCCACACCGAGGTCTACCGTGGGGCCGAGTACACCGTCGACCTGGTGCCCAAGATCAGGGTCGAGGTCCTCGTCGAGGACGACGACGCCGATCAGCTGATCGATGTCGTGGTGAAGGCGGCGCGGACCGGCAAGATCGGTGACGGCAAGGTCTGGGCGGTTCCCGTCGAGACGGCCGTGAGGGTCAGGACCGGCGAGCGCGGACCGGACGCGCTGTAGGAGCCGGACGCCGTGCAGAGGACTGGAGTCGCTGGGTGACGAGTGTGAACGACGTACGGACCGAAGCATCGGACGACCGACCCAGCGGCTACGCGGCGGCCCGGCTGCGTCTCCTCCAAGGAGGAGCGCGGTCCGGGCCGCCGCGCCGTTCGGCCCTGGCCGAGCTGACCGACGACTGGCTGACCGGACTGTTCGGCAAGGGCGTGCCGGGAACCGCCCTGGTGGCCGTCGGCGGCTACGGACGGGGAGAGCTCTCCCCGCGCAGCGACCTCGACCTGCTGCTGCTGCACGACGGCACCGCCGACTCCGGCGAGATCGCCGCCCTCGCCGACCGCGTCTGGTACCCGGTGTGGGACCTGGGGCTCGCCCTCGACCACTCGGTGCGCACCCCCGTCGAGGCGCGCAAGACCGCCGGCGACGACCTCAAGGTGCACCTGGGCCTGCTCGACGCCCGGCACCTCGCGGGCGACCTGGGCCTGACGGCGGGCCTGCGCACCGCGATCCTCGCCGACTGGCGCAACCAGGCGCCCAAGCGGCTCCCCGAACTGCGCGAGCTGTGCGAGGAGCGCGGCGAACGCCAGGGCGAGCTCCAGTTCCTCCTCGAACCCGACCTGAAGGAGGCCCGCGGCGGCCTGCGCGACGCGACGGCGCTGCGGGCGGTCGCCGCGTCCTGGCTGGCCGACGCCCCGCGCGAGGGGCTCGCCGACGCGCGGCGCCGCCTGCTCGACGTCCGGGACGCGCTGCACCTGGCCACCGGCCGCGCGACCGACCGGCTCGCCCTCCAGGAGCAGGACCAGGTCGCCGCCGAACTGGGCCTCCTCGACGCCGACACCCTGCTCCGCCAGGTCTACGAGGCCGCGCGCACCATCGCCTACGCGAGTGACGTCACCTGGCGCGAGGTCGGCCGGGTCCTCCAGTCGCGCTCCGTGCGGCCCCGGCTGCGCGCCATGCTCGGCGGGGCGAAGGCCGCGCCGGTCGAGCGCTCGCCGCTCGCCGAGGGCGTCGTCGAGATGGACGGCGAGGCCGTCCTCGCGCGGGCCGCCAAGCCCGAGCGCGATCCGGTCCTGCCGCTGCGCGCCGCCGCCGCGGCGGCCCAGGCCGGGCTGCCGCTGTCGCTGCACGCCGTGCGCCGGATGGCCGCCGCGGCCCGCCCGCTGCCCACCCCCTGGCCCGCCGAGGCCCGCGAACAGCTCGTCACGCTGCTCGGCGCCGGCCGCTCCACCGTCGACGTGTGGGAGGCGCTGGAGGCCGAAGGGCTCATCACCCGGCTGCTCCCCGACTGGGAGCGGGTGCGGTGCCGCCCGCAGCGCAACGCCGTGCACACCTGGACCGTCGACCGGCACCTCGTCGAGACGGCCGTGCGCGCGAGCGAGCTGACCCGCCGGGTCGGCCGCCCCGACCTGCTCCTCGTCGCGGCGCTGCTGCACGACATCGGCAAGGGATGGCCCGGCGACCACTCGGTCGCGGGCGAGATCATCACCCGCGACGTGGCCGCGCGGATCGGCTTCGACCGGGCCGACGTCGCCGTGCTCGCCTCGCTCGTCCGGCACCACCTGCTGCTCATCGAGACGGCGACCCGCAGGGACCTGGAGGACCCGGCGACCGTGCGGGCCGTCGCCGACGCGGTCGGTTCGGTCGGCACCCTCGAACTGCTGCACGCCCTGACCGAGGCGGACGCCCTCGCGACCGGCCCCGCCGCCTGGTCGTCCTGGCGCGGCTCCCTCGTCGCCGACCTCGTCAAGCGCGTCTCCGCGGTGCTGGCCGGGGACGAGCCCCCCGACCCGGACGCCGCCGACCCCACGGCCGAGCAGGAGCGGCTCGCGGTGGAGGCGTTCCGCACCGGCGGGCCCGTCCTCTCCCTGCGCGCGCAGACCGAGGCGGCGCCGGATCCGGCCGACGCGCCCGAGCCGCTGGGCGTGGAACTCCTGATCGCCGTACCGGACCAGCCGGGGGTCCTGCCCGCCGTGGCCGGGGTGCTCGCCATGCACCGGCTGACCGTGCGGACGGCCGAGCTGCGGTCGCTGTCGCTGCCCGAGGGCGTCGAGGGGGCCGTCCTGCTGCTGAACTGGCGGGTCGCCGCCGAGTACGGCTCCCTGCCGCAGGCCGCCCGGCTCCGCGCCGACCTCGTCCGGGCCCTCGACGGGTCCCTCGACGTCGTGTCCCGGCTCGCCGAGCGCGACGCCGCCTATCCGCGGCGCCGGGGCGTGGTGGCGCCGCCGGCCCGGGTCGCCGTGGCGTCGGCCGGCTCCCGGCTGGCGACGGTGATCGAGGTGCGGGCCCAGGACGCGCCGGGCCTGCTGTACCGCATCGGCCGGGCCCTGGAGGCATCCGGCGTCCAGACGCGCTCCGCCCATGTGTCGACGCTGGGGGCCAACGCGGTGGACGCGTTCTACGTCACCGGGGCCGACGGGGCGCCGCTGCCCGCCGGGGAAGCGGCGTCGGTGGCGAAGGCACTGGAGGGAGCGCTCCGGGCGTAGGACGCACGCCGTACGCCAATGCTCCCGCGCCTTCGGCGGAGCCGTTTCGCCCGCCCCCGGCAGGGCTCCGGGACCCTGAGCCGGTGCGCCGGGAGCGGGGCGCTCCGGCGCCCGCGGGGCCGGGCGGCGTGATCTGCGCGCCGTCGCCGGGTACTCGTACGACCGGGCCGCAGACCAAGCTGCCACGGCCCGATACCCTGGAGGGCGACCTGTCCCTACCGCCCACCGACCCGAGGATTCGCGACCGCCGTGTTCGACACTCTTTCCGATCGCCTCGCAGCGACATTCAAGAACCTCCGCGGCAAAGGCCGGCTGAGCGAAGCGGACATCGATGCCACGGCCCGCGAGATCCGTATCGCGCTGCTCGAGGCCGACGTCGCCCTGCCCGTCGTCCGTGCCTTCATCAAGCAGGTCAAGGAGCGGGCGGCCGGCGCCGAGGTCTCCCAGGCGCTGAACCCCGCGCAGCAGGTCATCAAGATCGTCAACGAGGAGCTCGTCGGCATCCTCGGCGGCGAGACCCGCCGGCTGCGCTTCGCCAAGACCGGCCCCACCGTGATCATGCTCGCGGGTCTCCAGGGCGCCGGTAAGACGACCCTCGCGGGCAAGCTGGGCCTCTGGCTCAAGTCCCAGGGCCACTCGCCGCTGCTGGTCGCCTGCGACCTCCAGCGCCCGAACGCCGTGAACCAGCTGAGCGTCGTCGCCGAGCGCGCCGGCGTCGGCATCTACGCCCCCCAGCCGGGCAACGGCGTGGGCGACCCCGTCCAGGTCGCCAAGGACTCCGTCGAGTACGCCAAGACCAAGGTCTTCGACGTGGTCATCGTCGACACCGCCGGCCGCCTCGGCATCGACCAGGAGCTGATGCGGCAGGCCGCGGACATCCGCGACGCCGTCAGCCCCGACGAGATCCTCTTCGTCGTCGACGCGATGATCGGTCAGGACGCGGTCAACACGGCCGAGGCGTTCCGCGACGGCGTCGGCTTCGACGGCGTGGTCCTCTCCAAGCTCGACGGTGACGCCCGCGGTGGTGCGGCGCTCTCCATCGCGCACGTCACCGGCCGCCAGATCATGTTCGCCTCGAACGGCGAGAAGCTGGACGACTTCGACGCGTTCCACCCGGACCGCATGGCGTCCCGCATCCTCGGCATGGGCGACATGCTCACGCTGATCGAGAAGGCCGAGCAGACCTTCTCGCAGCAAGAGGCCGAGAAGATGGCCTCCAAGCTGGCCTCCAAGAAGGGCCAGGACTTCACGCTCGACGACTTCCTGGCGCAGATGGAGCAGGTCAGGAAGATGGGCTCCATCTCCAAGCTGCTCGGCATGCTGCCCGGCATGGCGCAGATGAAGGACCAGATCAACAACCTCGACGAGCGCGACGTCGACCGCACCGCCGCCATCATCAAGTCGATGACCCCGGCCGAGCGCGCGGACGCCACGATCATCAACGGCTCGCGCCGCGCCCGTATCGCCCGGGGTTCCGGCGTCGAGGTCAGCGCGGTCAAGAACCTGGTCGAGCGGTTCTTCGAGGCCCGCAAGATGATGTCGCGCATGGCACAGGGCGGCGGCATGCCGGGGATGCCCGGGATGCCGGGCATGGGCGGCGGCGCCGGCCGCACGAAGAAGCAGCCGAAGAAGGCCAAGGGCAAGCAGCGCTCCGGCAACCCGATGAAGCGCAAGCAGCAGGAGCAGGACGAGGCCGCCCGTCGCGCGGCCGCCGCCGAGACCGGCGGCGCGCTCGGTCTGCCCGGCGCGGGCCAGCAGGGCGGCAAGGACTTCGAGCTCCCCGACGAGTTCAAGAAGTTCATGGGCTGACCTGCCCGTACGCGCGCGTGAAGGGCCCGGAACCGGATCGGTTCCGGGCCCTTCACGCTGCTCCTCCCCGGTGGCGGCCGGTCCTGATCTGTGCGCTGATGGGCCCAAGAACCAAGGATCAAGGACCAGGGCAGCCGGCAGGAGGGACCAGGCGTGGCGAACCCCGTACCCCCGCGCGATCGGACCGATCAGCCCTGGCGTTCGGAAGGCGCGCCGCCACCGCCCCCGCAACAACCGCCCAAGCGCAAGATGCCCGGCGGCTGGGGCGGCCTCATCCTGACGGCCCTGATCGTCTACCTCATCGCCAACCTCGTCCTGTCCTTCTTCAACCAGGGCGACGAGCCGACGATCTCGTACACCGAGTTCAGCAAGCAGGTCGCCGACGACAACGTCACCAAGATCTACGCCAAGGGCGACGCGATCCAGGGCCAGCTCAAGAAGGAGCAGCCCACCCCGGACGACAGCGACAGCCGCAGCGACAACTACACGAAGTTCACGACGCAGCGGCCCTCCTTCGCCGACGACGACCTCTGGGCCAACCTGGAGAAGCACGACGTCACGGTGACCGCCGAACCCGTGGTCCAGGAACGCAGCTTCCTGTCCAACCTGCTCATCTCCCTGGCGCCGATGCTGCTCCTCGTCGTCCTGTGGATCTTCATCGCGCGGCGGATGAGCCAGGGCATGGGCGGCGGCGCGGGCGGCATGCTCGGCCGCAAACAGCCGCCGAAACCGGTCGAGCTGGAACCCGGCAAGAAACGCACCACGTTCGACGACGTCGCCGGGATCGACGAGGTCGAGGGCGAGCTCAACGACGTCGTCGACTTCCTGAAGAACCCCGACGCGTACCGCGCCATGGGCGCCAAGATGCCGCGCGGCGTGCTCCTCGCGGGCCCGCCCGGAACCGGAAAGACGCTGCTCGCGCGCGCGGTCGCGGGGGAGGCGGGCGTCCCGTTCTTCTCGGCCTCCGCCTCCGAGTTCATCGAGATGATCGTCGGCGTCGGCGCCTCCCGCGTCCGGGAACTGTTCGCCGAGGCCCGCAAGGTCGCGCCCTCGATCATCTTCATCGACGAGATCGACACCATCGGCCGCGCGCGCGGCGGCGGCAGCGGCATGGGCGGCCACGACGAGCGCGAGCAGACCCTGAACCAGATCCTCACCGAGATGGACGGCTTCTCCGGCTCCGAGGGCGTCATCGTCATCGCCGCCACCAACCGCTCCGACGTCCTGGACCCGGCCCTGACCCGGCCGGGCCGCTTCGACCGCATCGTCAACGTCTCACCGCCCGACCGCGACGGCCGCGAGTCCATCCTCAAGATCCACACGCGGCAGATCCCGCTCGCCGACGACGTGGACCTCGCCCAGGTGGCCCGGACGACGCCCGGCATGACCGGCGCCGAACTCTCCAACCTCGCCAACGAGGCGGCCCTCCTCGCGGTCAAGCGCAAGCAGAAGCAGGTCACCCGCGGCGACCTCTCGGAGGCCCTGGAGAAGGTCCAGCTGGGCGCCGAACGGCCGCTGGTGATGCCCGAGGAGGAGCGCCGCCGCACCGCGTACCACGAGAGCGGCCACGCCCTGCTCGGCATGCTGCAACCCGGCGCCGACCCCGTCCGCAAGATCACGATCGTGCCGCGCGGCCGCGCCCTCGGCGTCACCCTGTCCACCCCCGACTCCGACAAGTACGCGTACACCGAGGAGTACCTGCGGGGCCGGATCATCGGCGCGCTCGGCGGTATGGCGGCCGAGCAGGTCGTCTATGGTGTCGTCACCACCGGCGCGGAGAACGACCTCGAACAGGTCACCAACATCGCCCGCGGCATGGTCGCCCGCTGGGGCATGAGCGAGAAGGTCGGCCGGCTCTCCGCACTGCCGAACGACGCCCAGCAGGCGTACGGCCTCGCCGCCGCCCCCGACACCCTGGACACGATCGACGGCGAGATGCGCCGCATCGTGGACGAGTGCTACGAGGAGGCGTGCCGCAAGCTGGTCGACCACCGCGACCAGCTGGACGCCCTGGCGGCGGCCCTCCTGGAGAACGAGACGCTGGACGAGGCCGACGCCTACCGGGTCGCCGGCGTCGCCCGGTTCACCAAGGACTGACCCGCCCGCACGCCTCAGGCGGTACGGGCGATCAGGTACCGGAAGACATTGGGCATCCACACCGTGCCGTCCTGACGCACGTACGGCTGGAGCGCCTCCGTCACCTCCTTGTCGACCTGCGTCGCGTCCGTCGCGCCCACGGCCGCGTCGAAAAGACCGGTGGACAGCAGCCCCTTGACGGCGCTCTCCGTGTTCGCGTAGCCGAACGGGCACGCCACCCGGCCGGAGCCGTCGGGCCGCAGTCCGGCCCGCTGCGCCACCTCCTCCAGGTCGTCACGGAGGGCGGGGCGCCAGCTGACCGCGGTGCGCAGCGGGTCGGCCAGCTTCGTCGCCACCCGCAGCACCGACGACGCGGCGCAGCGCTCCGGGGGACCCCAGCCGGCCAGGACGACGGCCGCGCCGCGCGCGGCGAGCGGCGCCGCGCTCCCCAGGACCGCCGACAGCCCGTCCGCGTCGTCCGCCGCGCAGCCGATCGGCTCGAACGCGGTGACGACGTCATACGGCTCGTCGCCGGGTGCCGCCACGGCGGTGGCGTCGGCGCCGTCCGTGAGCCGGGCCAGCGGGCCGCGCCGGCCCGCCCGCCCCTCGGGCCGCAGCCGCTCGCGGGCGAGCGCGAGCCGCTCGGGCTCGGCCGGCTCCACGCCGGTGACGGCCGCGCCGCGGGTCGCCGCCATGAGGAGGGCGAGCCCGGAACCGCAGCCGAGTGCGAGGACACGGGCGCCGGGGCCGACCTCGAGCCGCTGATACACCGCTTCGTAGAGCGGGACCAGCATGCGCTCCTGTATCTCCGCCCAGTCACGCGCGCGTGCGCACAGGTCCGCGCGCGGTACGGACTCCGCGTGGGATGGGTGCCGCTGCACGAGCGTAGGTGTCATGGAAAGTTCCCCAATTCGCCGAGAGATGCCGAGAGTTGTCGCCGATGCGTACGTTCCGTTGTCGCGCGCTGCTCGCACTCCCCCCGTACGCCAGAAAACTCCGCTTCGTCCGCCGCGTCTAGGGGGTGTCGGGCAGGCGTGGGAACAATGCGCGTGTGCTCCGTCGTGCGCCCCCCGGAGGTCATATGACGGGTGCACGCCGGGGCATACGGGCGAAAAGGATTCCCGTGCTCCGCAGCCCGCCCCGTAGCATGCGCGCCATGCCCAAAGCACCCGTTCTCACGCCCCAGGCGGAAGACTTCCCGCGCTGGTATCAAGACATCGTCGCCAAGGCCGAACTGGCGGACAACGGACCGGTGCGCGGCACGATGGTCATCCGACCGTACGGCTACGGCCTGTGGGAGCGGATGCAGCAGGACATGGACGCGCGCATCAAGGAGACCGGCACGCAGAACGCGTACTTCCCGCTCCTGATCCCGCAGTCCTACCTCACCAGGGAGGCCGACCACGTCGAGGGCTTCGCGCCCGAACTGGCCGTGGTCACGCACGGCGGCGGCAAGGAGCTGGAGGAGCCCGCCGTCGTCCGCCCCACCTCGGAGATGATCGTCAACGACTACTTCGCCAAGTGGATCCAGAGCTACCGCGACCTGCCCCTGCTCATCAACCAGTGGGCCAACGTGGTCCGCTGGGAGCTGCGGCCCCGCCTCTTCCTGCGGACGACGGAGTTCCTCTGGCAGGAGGGGCACACGGCGCACGCCACCTACGAGGAGGCGCGCGACTTCGCCGCCCGCATCCACCGGGACGTGTACGCCGACTTCATGGAGAACGTCCTCGCCATGGACGTCGTCCTGGGCCGCAAGACCCCGAAGGAGCGCTTCGCGGGCGCCGTCAACACCCTCACCCTCGAAGGGATGATGGGCGACGGCAAGGCCCTCCAGATGGGCACCAGCCACGAACTCGGCCAGAACTTCGCCAAGGCGTTCCACACGCAGTACCTCTCCAAGGAGGGCAGGCAGGAACTCGTCTGGCAGACCTCCTGGGGCTCGACGACCCGCATGATCGGCGCCCTGGTGATGATGCACGGCGACGACAGCGGTCTGCGCGTCCCGCCGCGCCTCGCGCCCACCCAGGTCGTCGTCCTCGCCGTCAAGGACGACCCGGCGGTGCTCGCGAAGGTGCGGGAGACCGGTGCCGCCCTCAGGGCGGCCGGCCTGCGCGTCCAGGTCGACGACCGCACGGACACCCCCTTCGGGCGCCGGGCCGTCGACTGGGAGCTGAAGGGCGTGCCGGTCCGCGTCGAGGTCGGCCCGCGCGACCTGGCGAACGGGACCGCGATGCTGGCCCGCCGCATCCCCGGCGGCAAGGAACCCGTCGCGATCGACGGGCTGGCCGCCCTCCTGCCCGGCGTCCTCGAAGCGGACCAGGCACTCCTGCTGCGGCAGTCGCGCGAGCGGCGCCTCTCCCGCACGAGCGACGTCGCCACGGTCGACGAGGCGGTCGAGGCGGCGAAGGCCGGCGGCTGGGCCCGCATCCCGTGGGCCACCCTGGGCGAGGCGGGCGAGGCGAAGCTCGCCGAGCACGCCGTGTCCGTCCGCTGCCTGCTCACCGAGGACGGGGCGGTGCCGGACGCGGACGACGCACCCGGTAACGTCGCGGTCGTGGCACGCGCCTACTAGGGCGCACCGGCCCGACCGGAGCGCGCACGCCTCCCGGGCGAGCGGGCCGCCGAGGGCCACCGGGCCCACTGCGGCCGAAACCGCACCTTGCGCAACCGGCGCCCGGCGCGTAGTTCCGCCTACGCGTCGGGGCGTACGTGACGCTACGCACCACCTTGGTGCGGGCTGTGCGTCTTCTCCGCAGATCAGCGCACCCGCCCTCGTCAGGACGCATCAGCGGCAACTGACTGGTACGTGCAAATTATTTGGGATGCCCCGGAATAGGAACACGGAGGCACCCCGGCTCGTTGTCACGACGTGAGCACGACACCACCTGTTCTCGCCGCAGAGCTGGCAGGGGCGTGGGCCGACATTCAGCGGCACCACCCCGAACTGCCGGATCTTGCCGCGCCCGAATCCCTGATCGGGGAGTCGTCGTCCGCCTGCGGACACGAACTCTCCTTCGAGCGACTGCTTCACGAGGCAGTCCACGGCATCGCAGCCGCGCGCGGAATCCGCGACACCTCACGCGCCGGCCGATACCACAACCGCAGATTCCTGGCCATCGCGGAGGAGCTGGGCCTCGACCACCCCGACGAACCGCATCCGAGCAGTGGTTTCTCGCTGGTCACACTCAACCCGGAGGCGAAGCAGCGTTACCGGCAGACGATCGAGCGGCTCCAGCGCGCCCTGAAGGCCCACACGGTGGCCACCGCCGCGGACACCAAGCGCAGCTTCCGCGGACCGGCCGCGCGGCACGGCTCCTCCGGGGGCGGCGTCCGCGTCAAGGCCGTCTGCGACTGCGGGCGCAACGTCCGGGTCGTACCGTCGGTGCTCGCCCAGGCGCCGATCGTGTGCGGCGGCTGCGGCAAGCCGTTCCGGATCCCGGAAGTGGTGGGCGCCGCCGCCGGATGACCTGCGGTTCCTCGCTCCTGGTGGGGCGGTGCGGGGCGGCCGTACTCCGGTGCGGCCGCCCTCTCGGCATATGGCACAATGGCTAGCTGTACTCGACAGTCGCACAGGACCCCTCTCTCCTCCGGCTGACGCGTCCATCGGGCACTCGGGTACCGCAACCCCACGCGGCAATCTCGCCGTGCCCACCCACGTCAAGACCAGGAGACACCACTTCCGTGGCAGTCAAGATCAAGCTGAAGCGTCTGGGCAAGATCCGTTCGCCTCACTACCGCATCGTCGTCGCCGACTCCCGTACCCGCCGTGACGGCCGGGCCATCGAGGAGATCGGCCTGTACCACCCGGTGCAGAACCCGTCGCGCATCGAGGTCGACTCGGAGCGCGCGCAGTACTGGCTGGGTGTCGGCGCGCAGCCGACCGAGCCCGTCATGGCCATCCTGAAGCTCACCGGTGACTGGCAGAAGCACAAGGGTCTGCCCGCCCCGGAGCCGCTGAAGGTCGCCGAGCCCAAGCAGGCCCGCCCCTCCTTCGAGGCGCTTGCCACGGCCGACGAGCCCAAGGGTGAGGCCATCACCCAGAAGAAGAAGGCTGAGAAGAAGGACGAGGCCGCTGAGGCTGCGTCCGAGTCGACCGAGGCCTGAGCATGCTCGAGGAGGCTCTTGAGCACCTCGTGAAGGGCATCGTCGACAACCCCGACGACGTGCAGGTCGCCTCGCGCAACCTGCGCCGCGGGCGCGTGCTGGAGGTCCGGGTCCACCCCGACGACCTCGGCAAGGTGATCGGCCGCAACGGCCGCACCGCGCGCGCTCTGCGTACCGTCGTGGGCGCCATCGGCGGTCGTGGCATCCGCGTCGACCTCGTCGACGTGGACCAGGTCCGCTGACAAGTTGAACACCGGCTCGGGCCGGGGAGGGCTTACGGGCCGTCCCCGGCCCTAGTCGTATGACAGGAGAGTTTCCGACGTGCAGTTGGTAGTCGGGCGCATCGGCCGCGCCCACGGCATCAAGGGTGAAGTCACCGTCGAGGTCCGCACCGACGAGCCTGAGCTGCGGCTCGGCCCCGGTGCGGTGCTCGCCACCGACCCCGCCTCCACCGGGCCGCTGACCATCGAGTCCGGCCGGGTCCACTCCGGCCGGCTGATGCTGCGCTTCGCGGGCGTACGGGACCGGACCGGCGCCGAGGCGCTGCGCAACACGCTCCTGATCGCCGAGGTCGACCCGGAGGAGCTGCCGGAGGACGAGGACGAGTACTACGACCACCAGCTCATGGACCTCGACGTCGTCACGACCGACGGCACCGAGGTCGGCCGGATCACCGAGATCTCGCACCTGCCCTCGCAGGACCTGTTCATCGTGGAGCGGCCCGACGGCAGCGAGGTCATGATCCCGTTCGTCGAGGAGATCGTCACCGAGATCGACCTGGAGGAGCAGAAGGCGGTCATCGACCCGCCCCCCGGGCTGATCGACGACCGCGCCGAGATCGTGTCGTCCCGGGAGGACTCCGCGGAGGAAGGCTCCGCATGAGGCTCGACGTCGTCACGATCTTCCCCGAGTACCTGGAACCGCTGAACGTCTCCCTCGTCGGCAAGGCCCGCGCGCGTGGACAGCTCGACGTCCACGCGCACGACCTGCGGCAGTGGACGCACGACCGCCACAACACGGTCGACGACACCCCCTACGGCGGCGGCCCCGGCATGGTCATGAAGACCGAGCCGTGGGGCGACTGCCTCGACGACGTGCTCGCCGACGGGTACGAGAACGGGGCCCACGGGCCCGTCCTGGTCGTTCCCACGCCCTCCGGGCGCCCCTTCACCCAGGAACTCGCGGTCGAGCTCTCCGAGCGCCCCTGGCTGGTCTTCACGCCCGCGCGCTACGAGGGCATCGACCGCCGCGTCATCGACGAGTACGCGACCCGCGTGCCGGTCTACGAGGTCTCCATCGGCGACTACGTCCTCGCGGGCGGGGAGGCCGCCGTACTCGTGATCACGGAAGCCGTGGCCCGCCTGCTGCCCGGCGTCCTCGGCAACGCGGCCTCGCACCAGGACGACTCCTTCGCGCCGGGCGCCATGGCGAACCTCCTCGAAGGGCCCGTCTACACCAAGCCCCCCGAGTGGCGCGGCCGGGACATCCCGGACGTGCTGCTCAGCGGCCACCACGGCAGGATCGCCCGCTGGCGGCGGGACGAGGCGCTGCGCCGCACCACGCGCAACCGCCCCGACCTCGTCGAGCGCACCGACCCCGGGGCCTTCGACAAGAAGGACCGCGAAATGCTCTCGATCCTGGGCTGGGGCCCGGGCCCCGACGGGCGATTTGGGCCAACGCCCGAGGCCGTGGAAGAATAGGCCGCTGCTGTACGTCCGGCCTGCGCCCCTGCCACAGGGGGAACGACGCAGGGCCCGACGCGATCAGCTACCGAATCTCATCGCATACCTCCCGCCGATGACCTGTGGCATCGGCGAAGAAAGCAGACGATCATGTCTCACCTGCTCGACTCCGTCGACTCCGCGTCGCTGCGCAGCGACATCCCGGCCTTCCGCCCGGGTGACACCGTCAACGTCCACGTCCGCGTCATCGAGGGCAACCGCTCGCGTGTGCAGCAGTTCAAGGGCGTAGTCATCCGCCGCCAGGGTGCCGGTGTCCGCGAGACCTTCACGGTCCGCAAGGTCTCCTTCTCCGTCGGCGTCGAGCGCACCTTCCCGGTGCACACGCCGATCGTCGAGAAGATCGAGCTCGTCACCAAGGGCGACGTCCGTCGCGCCAAGCTGTACTACCTCCGTGAGCTGCGCGGCAAGGCCGCGAAGATCAAGGAGAAGCGCGAGAACTGATCTCGCGTCCGGGCTCGTCGCGTCGCCGGATAGCATCTGGCCCCGATGGACACCGAAGCACAGCATGGGGAGCGCGACCGCTCCTCCCGGCCCGGGAAAGACCTTCCCGAGGGCGAGGAGGACCGGTCGCGCTCCTCTTTGCGTTCTCCCCGCGCCCTGTCCCGGGGCATCGACGCGGCCGCCGCCTGGCTGCCCGGTGGGCGGGTGACGCTCGCGCTGCTCAGCTGCCTGGCGTTCCTGCTCGCCTTCAGCATCCTGGTGATGCAGCCGTTCCAGATCCCCAGCGGCTCCATGGAGAGCACGTTGAGGGTCGGGGACCGCGTCCTCGTCAACAAGTTGGCGTACCGTTTCGGTGCCGAACCGGAGCGGGGCGACGTGGTCGTCTTCGACGGCGACGGATACTTCGGTGAGGCCGACTACATCAAGCGGGTCGTGGGTGTGGGGGGAGACCACGTGGTCTGCTGCGACAGCAGGGGGAGGGTCGAGGTGAACGGGCGGTCCGTCGACGAGCGCTCCCTGCTGCACGCCGGGGACGCGCCCTCCGAGGTGGCCTTCGACATCCGGGTTCCCGACGGCACCCTGTTCCTGCTCGGTGACCACCGCGGCGACTCCCGCGACTCCCGCGAACTCCTGGGCGCGCCCGGCGGCGGCTTCCTCCCCCTCGACCACGTGATCGGCAAGGCCGAGTGGGTCGCCTGGCCCACCGGGCACTGGCGATCACTGTCCCGGCCCGACGTCTACGCGCGCGTGCCCGCACCCGACGCCGCCCATGGGTAGGCGGGGCCGGGCGCCGGGCGGTGACGGCGACGAACGGCTGCCGACGGGGAGCCGGCGCACCAGCGGGCCCGCGCGCCCCGGCCGGGCGGAGCGGCGCAGGCTCGCGCGCAAGGTGAAGCGCAGGCGCAGGCGCTCGGCCCTGCGGGAGATACCGCTCCTCGTCGGCGTGGCCCTGCTGATAGCCCTGGTCCTCAAGACGTTCCTCGTCCAGGCCTTCGTGATCCCGTCGGGCTCCATGGAGCAGACGATCAAGATCGGCGACCGGGTCGTGGTGGACAAGCTCACCCCCTGGTTCGGCGCCGAGGTGCACCGCGGCGACGTCGTCGTCTTCAAGGACCCCGGCAACTGGCTGACGGCGGAGACGGGCCAGAAGACGGATCCGCCGGTCGGCGTCAAGCAGGTCAAGGAGGGGCTGACCTGGATCGGACTGCTGCCCTCCGACAACGACCGCGATCTGATCAAGCGGGTCGTCGGTGTCGGCGGCGACACCGTGAAGTGCTGTGACAAGCAGGGCCGCGTCACCGTGAACGGCACCCCGCTGAACGAGACTTCGTACATCCACCCCGGCAACACCCCCTCCAAGTTCGATTTTTCGGTGAAGGTTCCCGAGGGCCGGCTGTTCGTCATGGGGGACCACCGCGCCAACTCGGCGGACTCCCGCTACCACCTCACCGACGCGCACCACGGCACGGTCTCCGAGGACTCGGTGGTCGGACGGGCCCGGGCGATCGTGTGGCCGATCGGCAGCTGGAGCACCCTGGGCGAGCCCGGCACGTTCGCGGCCGTCGCCGACGCGCAAGGTGACGGATCGACCGCCGCGTCCGGCGCGTCGCATAAGGTGGCCACCACGAACAGCGCCGTCATGAGTTCGAACGCATCGGATTCGGACGGAATGATCCCCCTCCCGACCCCTGCGGAACTCCCGCTCGTTATGGGAGTGGTGGGCCTGCATCGCGTAGGGATCAGGCAGCGGCACGGAGTGAGGAGTGGATGTGGGGGACTTGGCGGTCGGCGCACGGTCAGGGCAGGGGCCCGAAGAGCAGCCCGGGCGATCCGACGACGCGGCGAACCCGGCCGTGACGGACCAGGGGCCCGCAGCCGGTGACGGCGGACCGGGGGACGGCGGAGGCGGTGACGACACCGGCAGGCAGCAGAAGAAGCCCCGCTCCTTCTGGAAGGAGTTGCCGCTGCTCATCGGCATCGCGCTCGTTCTCGCCCTGCTGATCAAGACGTTCCTGGTCCAGGCGTTCTCGATCCCGTCGGCGTCGATGGAGAACACGCTGAAGATCGGCGACCGGGTGCTCGTCGACAAGCTCACGCCCTGGTTCGGCTCGAAGCCGGAGCGCGGCGATGTCATCGTCTTCCACGACCCGGCGGACTGGCTGAAGGGCGAGCCGACCGCGGATCCGAACGCGATCCAGCAGGTCCTCAGCTGGGTCGGCCTGATGCCGTCGGCCGATGAGAAGGACCTCATCAAGCGCGTCATCGGCGTCGGGGGCGACACCGTCGAGTGCTCGGGCACGGGCCCGCTCAAGGTGAACGGCAAGGCGCTCGACGAGCCGTACGTGTACGCGGGCAACACCCCGTGCAGCGCGGACAACGCGGGCGGAACGTTCAAGGTGAAGGTACCCGCGGGCAAAGTTTGGGTCATGGGTGACCACCGCCAGGACTCCATGGACTCCCGCTACCACCAGAACGACAAGAACGACGGCTTCGTCCCGGTCGACAACGTCGTGGGCCGCGCGATCGTCGTCGCCTGGCCGCCCACGCACTGGTCCACGCTGCCGGTGCCGGACACCTTCGACCAGTCCGGTATCAACACGGCGGCGAGCGTGGCCCCGGGCGCGGTCGGTCTCGCGGGCGCGGTGCCGCTGGTCATCTGGCGCAGGCGCCGCCTCACCCAGGGTCTTACCGACGGGAACACCAAGGTTTCTGCGACTGGTACCGACAGGTAGGGTGCCGTCCCAGATCGCCGATCTTCCGTGGTCCGTGCCCGTGCGGGGCCGGCCCGCGAGATCGATTTCTCCGACGCGGGGGAGCAACTGGGATGAGCAGGACACGTCGTACGGGCGAGGGCCACGGCAAGGCCGGCAGCGTGCTGTCGGGCATAGCCGTGGCCCTCGGCTGTGTGCTGTTCCTCGGCGGATTCGTGTGGGGTGCCTTCGTGTACCAGCCGTACACGGTGCCCACCGACTCGATGACGCCGACGATCGGCGCGGGCGACCGGGTCCTCGCGCAGCGCATCGACGGCAGCGTGGTCAAGCGGGGCGACGTCGTCGTCTTCCAGGAGGCGACCTGGGGCGACCTGCCGATGGTGAAGCGCGTCGTCGGCATCGGCGGCGACAGGATCGCCTGCTGCACCGACGGTCAGCTGACCGTCAACGGCAAGAAGATCGACGAATCGTATCTGCCGGCCGGCAAGAACGCCTCGCTCTCCGGCATCAAGTCCACGACGGTGCCGCGGGGCCGTCTTTTCCTCCTCGGTGACGAGCGCAGCGGTTCCCTGGACTCCAGCGTCCATCTCGGCGACTCGGAGAAGGGGTCGGTGGAGCGCGGCGCCGTGCAGGCCCGGGTGGACGCCGTGGCCTGGCCCCTGAACGGCATGCTGGCCAAGCCCACCGGCTTCGAGGACCTGCCCGGCGGGATCTCGCACCCCGGGCCCCTGAAGTGGATGGTGTACGCGGTGGTGGGCGGGGCGGTGCTGGTGCTCGGCGGGGCCGCCTACGGCCCGATCGCGAAGCGCTCGCGCCGTTCGCGGACCCGGACGGAACCGGTCCGTGCCTGAGCCGGGGAGCGGACCCCGCAAGGTGTCCCGGGTCGTGCTGCTCGATCCGCAGGACCGCGTCCTGCTGCTGCACGGGCACGAGCCGGGCGATCCCTCCGACGACTGGTGGTTCACCCCGGGCGGCGGCCTGGAGGGCGACGAGACGCGACGGCAGGCGGCCCTGCGGGAACTCGCCGAGGAGACCGGCCTGACGGACGTCGAGCTGGGCCCGGTGCTGTGGGAGCGCATCTGCTCCTTCCCGTTCGACGGGCGGCGCTGGGAGCAGGACGAGTGGTACTTCCTGGCCCGCACCCGGGGCCCGGCGGCCTCGGAGGCCGGAGCGCGGCTGAATGAGACGGGCCTGACCGACCTGGAACGGCGCAGCGTCGTCGGAGCGCGCTGGTGGACGTACCGGGAACTGGCCGAGGCGCATGAGACGGTGTATCCGACCAGACTCGCCGAGCTGCTGAACCGGCTGTTCGACGAAGGTCCCCCGCGCCGGCCGCTGGTCCTCGACACGGAAATCGTCTAGAGGCCCCGGAGACTGGCGCACAATAGGGGGACGCACGGCTGAAGGGGAACATGCCATGAGCGCCGAGGACCTCGAGAAGTACGAGACCGAGATGGAGCTGAAGCTCTACCGGGAGTACCGCGACGTCGTCGGTCTGTTCAAATACGTGATTGAGACCGAGCGGCGTTTTTACCTCACCAACGACTATGAGATGCAGGTGCACTCGGTCCAGGGTGAGGTGTTCTTCGAGGTGTCGATGGCGGATGCCTGGGTGTGGGACATGTACCGGCCGGCCAGGTTCGTGAAGCAGGTCCGCGTCCTCACGTTCAAGGACGTGAACATCGAAGAGCTGAACAAGACCGACTTGGAGCTCCCGGGGAGCTGAGCCTGATGTGTCGGCACCGGGGGTGCCCTGCGTGCTGCCACACCGGCGGGTGACGGAGTTGTCCACAACCGGCCGGTAGTTCACCAAGATCCACTTCCTTCTCGGCGCCGCGCCACCGTGGGCGTCGGAGGTGGTGCCGACGTGAACGCACAGCGCGCACTGGGAAAGTACGGCGAGGACCTGGCCGCGAGGCGGCTGGCCGAGGCCGGGATGACGGTGCTCGCCCGCAATTGGCGGGCGGGCCGGTCGGGCGAGATCGACATCGTGGCGCGGGACGGCGACGCGATCGTCGTCTGCGAGGTCAAGACCCGCAGGGCCGTGGGCGGCGCGGGCCGGGGCCGGGCCTTCGAGGACCCGATGGCCTCCATCACGCCGGTCAAGGCGCGACGGCTGCGGGATCTCGCCGAGCGATGGGTGCAGGAACACGGCGGAGCGCCACCCGGCGGGGTGCGCATCGACCTCGTCGGCGTCCTGCTGCCGGAGCGCGGCGCACCCCGCGTCGAGCACGCGCGGGGGGTGTCCTGATGGGATTCGCACGCACATGTTCCGTGGCCCTGGTCGGAGTCGAGGGCGTCGTCGTCGAGGTGCAGGCCGACCTGGAGCCGGGGGTCGCCGCGTTCACCCTCGTCGGACTGCCCGACAAGAGCCTGGTGGAGAGCCGGGACCGGGTCAGGGCCGCCGTGGTCAATTCGGGCGCGGACTGGCCGCAGAAGAAGCTCACCGTGGGGCTCAGCCCGGCGTCCGTGCCGAAGGGCGGCTCGGGATTCGATCTCGCCGTCGCCTGCGCGATCCTCGGCGCCGCCGAGCGGATCGACCCGCGGATCCTCGCCGACATCGTGATGATCGGGGAGCTGGGGCTCGACGGCCGGGTCCGGCCGGTGCGCGGGGTGCTCCCGGCCGTGCTCGCCGCGGCCGCCGCGGGGTACGAGCAGGTGGTGGTGCCCGAGGCGACGGCGGGCGAGGCCGCCCTCGTCCCGGGCGTCTCCGTCCTCGGCGTGCGCAGTCTGCGCCAGCTCATCGCCGTCCTGGCCGACGAGCCGGTGCCGGAGGAGGAGCCGGAGACGCACGGCCGGCCCGACGCGATGCTCGCGGGACTGAGCATGCCCGGCAGCGGGGCGGGAACCGGCATCGGCGGCTCACAGTACGACGGACAGGGCCTCGACCTCGCCGACGTCGTCGGCCAGCTCTCGGCCCGCACCGCGATCGAGGTCGCCGCCGCGGGCGGCCACCACGTGATGCTGTCGGGGCCGCCGGGCGCGGGCAAGACCATGCTCGCCGAGCGGCTGCCCGCGATCCTGCCCCCGCTCACCCGCGAGGAGTCGCTGGAGGTCACGGCGATCCACTCGGTGGCGGGCATGCTGCCGCCGGGCAGGTCGATGATCGACGTCGCGCCGTACTGCGCCCCCCACCACTCGGCGACCATGCAGTCGCTCGTCGGCGGCGGGCCGGGGGTGGCGCGGCCGGGAGCGGTCTCGTTGTCCCATCGCGGCGTGCTCTTCCTGGACGAGGCGCCGGAGTTCAGCGGGCGGGCGCTCGACGCCCTGCGCCAGCCGCTGGAGGCCGGGCACGTGGTCATCGCCCGGAGCGCGGGAGTGGTGCGGCTGCCCGCCCGCTTCCTGATGGCGCTCGCCGCGAACCCCTGCCCCTGCGGGCAGTTCCGGGTCCACGGCGGCGAGTGCGACTGCCCGCCCGCCGCGGTCCGGCGCTATCAGGCCCGGCTCTCCGGACCGCTGCTCGACCGGGTCGACCTGCGGGTCGAGGTGGACCCCGTCACGCGCAACGAACTGGCCGGGTACGGGCCGCGCGGCGACTCCACCCGCCTCGTCGCCGACCGGGTGCGCCAGGCCAGGGAGCGGGCGGCGGCGCGGTACGCGGAGACCCCGTGGCGGACCAACAGCGAGGTGCCCGGGCACGCGCTGCGCACCCGCTGGCCGGCGGCCCCCGGCGCCCTGGACGAGGCCGAGCTGGACCTGGAGCGCGGATTCCTGACCGCGCGCGGGCTGGACCGGGTGCTGCGGGTGGCCTGGACCGTGGCCGACCTCGCCGGCCGCGACCGGCCCTGCGCCCAGGACGTGGCGCTCGCCCTGCACCTGCGGACCGGCATCTCGCGCGGGGTGCCGATGACGATCGGGTCCGGCGCATGACCGGGCACGGCGCCCCGGACCAGGTGCGGCGCGCGCGGGCCCGGCTGTCCCGGATCGTCGAGCCGGGGTGGGAGCCGGCCGGGCGCTGGCTGCGGGAGTTCGGGGCCGTGGAGACGGTGCGGCGCATCGACGAGGCCGACGAAGGGGCGGCTGTGCCGGCGCTGCCCGGGGTGCGCGAGGCGCGCTGGGCGGGGCTGGTGGCGCGGGCCCGGGAGGCACCTGCGGCGGACCTCGACCTGGCGCGGGCCGAGCGGCTCGGGGCGCGCTTCGTGTGCCCGGGGGACCCCGAGTGGCCCGGGCAGCTGGACGACCTGGGGGACGCGCGCCCCCTCGGGCTGTGGGTGCGGGGCGGACCCTCCCTGCGGATGTGGGCGCTGCGCTCGGTGGCCGTCGTGGGGGCGCGGGCCTGCACGGACTACGGGGTCCGGATGAGCGCGAGCCTGGGCGCCGGGCTCGCCGAGCGCGGCTGGGTGGTGGTCTCGGGCGGCGCGTACGGGATCGACGCCGCCGCCCATCGCGGGGCGCTCGGCGCCACCGGGGCCACGGTGGCCGTCCTGGCCTGCGGCATCGACCGCACCTATCCGCGCGGCCACGAGCAGTTGATCGGCCGGGTCGCGGAACAGGGACTCTTGGTGGGGGAGTTGCCCCCGGGGGCCCACCCCACGCCGGGCCGCTTCATCCTGCGGAACCGGGTGATCGCCGCGCTCACCCGGGGCACGGTCGTCGTCGAGGCGGCCTATCGCAGCGGGGCGCTCGGCACGGCCCGCTGGGCGCTGCGCCTGGGGCGGCACGCGATGGGCGTGCCGGGCCCCGCGACCAGCGCGGTCTCCGCCGGGGTCCACGAACTGTTGCGCAAGGAGGCGGTGCTGGTGACGGACGCGGAGGAAGTGGTCGAGCTGGTCGGCGAGATGGGGGAGCTCGCACCCGAGCGGCGCGGACCGGTGGTGCCGCGCGATCTGCTGGCCCCGGCCACCGCGCGGGTGCTCGCGGCGCTGCCGGCCCGCGGGACACGGACCCCCGCGGAGATCGCCCGGGAGGCCGGCGCGACCGACGACGACACGACCGGTCGGTTGTACGAACTGCGCTCGTTGGGGTTCGTCGAACGACACGGCGAGGGCTGGAAGTTGACACGCCAGGCGATCCGGTCGGTCTCCGGGGACGGAGGGGGCGGCTGAGTCACGGTGTTGCGCCGTCCGGATGACCCCTCGATGACCTTGGCAATTCCGGCAGTTGACGCTCCGGCCCGCTCGCGACCGGCTCCGGAACCGTCTGCGCGAGTCCCCCAAGGGAACGTATCTGCGCGCGTACGATCCCCTGCCCCTCGCACACTGCGACGCCACAGTCACGCTACGCTCACCAGGATTCGGGTTCGTCACCTCAATCCTCACTAGACGGGCAAGACTCCATCTTCACCAGCAAAAAGATCCCAGCGGCCCCCACGACCCAGACCACCGGACGCACTCAGGCCCAGGCCCCGGCCGCGACCCGGGGCACCCTCTCCGACTCACTCGGCAAGCAGCAGAACGGCACAAGGCGGCGCATGCCACAGCACACCTCCGGATCCGACCGGGCGGCGGCTCCCCCCGCAGCCCGCGGCTCCAGCGTGCGGCCTCCGGCCCCCTCCTCGCTGGAGGAACTGTGGAGGTCGTACAAGAGCACGGGCGACGAGCGGCTGCGGGAGCAGTTGATCCTGCACTACTCGCCGCTGGTGAAATACGTCGCCGGCCGGGTGAGCGTCGGGCTGCCGCCCAATGTCGAGCAGGCCGACTTCGTGTCGTCCGGGGTGTTCGGGCTGATCGACGCGATCGAGAAGTTCGACATCGAGCGGGAGATCAAGTTCGAGACGTACGCGATCACCCGGATCCGCGGCGCCATGATCGACGAACTGCGGGCCCTGGACTGGATCCCTCGCTCCGTGCGGCAGAAGGCGCGCAATGTGGAGCGGGCCTACGCCACGCTGGAGGCCAAGCTCCGGCGCTCCCCCTCGGAGAGCGAGGTCGCCGAGGAGATGGGGGTGGCGCTGGAGGAACTGCACGCGGTTTTCAGCCAGTTGTCCCTGGCGAACGTCGTGGCGCTCGAGGAGCTGCTGCACGTCGGGGGCGAGGGCGGGGACCGGCTCAGCCTCATGGACACCCTGGAGGACCAGGCCGCCGACAACCCGGTGGAGGTCGCCGAGGACCGTGAGCTGCGACGCTTCCTGGCGCGGGCGATCAATACGCTGCCCGACCGGGAGAAGACCGTCGTCACGCTCTACTACTACGAGGGACTGACGCTCGCCGAGATCGGCAACGTGCTGGGCGTGACGGAGAGCCGGGTCAGTCAGATCCATACGAAGTCGGTGTTGCAGCTGCGGGCGAAGCTGGCGAGTTTCGGGCGCTGACGGCGCTCGGTGGCGGGCGGTGGCGAATCGTCCCTGCCGTGTTCTGGGGCGGCCCGTCCACGGGCCGGTGCCGGGCGGCCGGGCCCGCCGAGGCTCCCGCTGCGCGCGGTGTGTCCGTACAGTGGATGTGTGCCAAGGATTCGAGCGGCCTCTGTGGCCGAGCACCGGTCGATGCAGCGCGCGGCCCTTCTGGATGCCGCGCGTTCCCTGCTGTCCGAGGGGGGGACGGACGCGCTGACGTTCCCCGCGCTCGCGGAGCGGACGGGGCTCGCGCGGTCGTCCGTGTACGAGTACTTCAAGTCCCGCGCGGGTGTGGTCGAGGAGCTGTGCGCCGTCGACTTCCCGGTGTGGGCCGCCGAGGTCGAGGCCGGAATGGCGCGGGCCGCGACGCCGCAGGGCAAGGTCGAGGCGTATGTGCGGGAGCAGCTGGCGCTGGTCGGGGACCGGCGGCACCGGGCCGTCGTCGCCATTTCCGCCAGCGAGCTGGACGCGGGCGCGCGGGAGAAGATCCGAGCCGCGCACGGCGGGCTCGTCGCGATGATCGTCGAGGCGCTCGGGGAGATGGGCCACGGCCAGCCGCGGCTGGCCGCGATGCTGGTGCAGGGTGTCGTGGACGCGGCGGTGCGACGGATCGAACTCGGCGCCGCCGAGGAGCCGGGTGCGATCGTGGACGCCGCCGTGAGCATGGTGCTGCGCGGCGTCGAGGGCTGACGCGGCGGAGCGGTGGCGGTGGCGGGACCGACCTCCCAGACCGGGAGCAGGCGGGCCGGGGCGCGGCGCAGGAGCGCGGGATCCAGCAGTGACAGCGGGTCCAGGTACGTACGTCCTCTGAGCAGACCCCAGTGCAGGCACGACGGCGCCACGGGCGGGCAGTGGCCCGTCGGGAGTTCCAGGGTGCCGATCACCTGACCCGGTGCCACCTCGTCGTGCGGACGCACGGTCGCCGACACCGGCTCGTACGTCGTCCGCAGTGGCGGGTCCCCGGTGCCGGCCAGTTCGACGGAGACCGTGCCGCGGCCCGCCACCCGGCCCGCGAACGAGACCCGGCCGGCGGCCTGGGCCCGCACCGGGGCGCCGATCGGGGCCGCGAGGTCCACGCCCCGGTGACCGGCGCCGTAGGGCGACGCCGGTGGGGACCAGGCGCGTACCACCGCGGGCGGGTCGCCCACCGGCCAGCGGGCGGCCGTACGCACCGGTGGGCCGGCGGCCGGTGCGGCGGTTCCCGCGGTCGTCGCCGGAACTGGTCCCGCGGCCGTCGCTGTGGCTGGTCCCGGGGCTGTTCCCGCGGTCGTCGTCGAGGCTGGTCCCGGAGCCGTTCCTGAGGTTGTTCCGGTGGCCGTCCCGACGGCTGTCCCGACCGCTGGTCCGAGGGTCGAAGCGGCCAGGAAGAGCATCACGCACAGTAGTCGTCGCATGCCGGAGATGATCCGGCAGCGGGCCCGTCCCGGGGGATCTTGGCCGGGAACCGTGGACTACCCGTCGGTTGTGGACAGCGGCGTCACCCGGTACCTCCAGGGTCCCGTACACTTCATGTGGCGATCCGGGCCACCGGATCGACTTCGCACGCCCCGACACCGGGCCCTTTCGGGTTCGTGTCAGCGCCTTTCGGTCCCGTGCTCACGCACGAGGCAGGCGCGCTCGGGGCGTCAGGAAACAACCGAGAACACTCAGAGGAGTACGGCCATGGCCGTCGTCACGATGCGGGAGCTGCTGGAGAGCGGCGTCCACTTCGGTCACCAGACCCGTCGTTGGAACCCGAAGATGAAGCGCTTCATCTTCACGGAGCGCAACGGCATCTACATCATCGACCTGCTCCAGTCGCTGTCGTACATCGACCGCGCCTACGAGTTCGTCAAGGAGACCGTCGCCCACGGCGGCACGGTCATGTTCGTGGGCACGAAGAAGCAGGCGCAGGAGGCCATCGCCGAGCAGGCGACCCGCGTCGGCATGCCCTACGTGAACCAGCGCTGGCTGGGCGGCATGCTCACCAACTTCTCGACCGTCTACAAGCGTCTGCAGCGCCTCAAGGAGCTCGAGCAGATCGACTTCGAGGACGTCGCCGCGTCCGGTCTCACCAAGAAGGAGCTTCTCGTGCTCTCGCGCGAGAAGGCCAAGCTGGAGAAGACCCTCGGCGGTATCCGCGAGATGTCCAAGGTTCCCAGCGCCGTCTGGATCGTGGACACCAAGAAGGAGCACATCGCTGTCGGCGAGGCCCGGAAGCTCAACATCCCGGTCGTCGCGATCCTCGACACGAACTGTGACCCCGACGAGGTCGACTACAAGATCCCGGGCAACGACGACGCGATCCGCTCCGTCACCCTGCTCACCCGCGTGATCGCCGACGCCGTCGCCGAGGGCCTCATCGCCCGCTCCGGCGTGGCCACCGGTGACTCGAAGCCGGGCGAGAAGGCCCAGGGCGAGCCGCTGGCCGAGTGGGAGCGCGACCTGCTCGAGGGCGAGAAGAAGGCCGACGAGAAGGCCGACGACAAGGCCGACGAGAAGGCTGAGGAGGCTCCGGCCGCTGCCGAGGCCCCCGCCGCGGAGGCGCCGGCCGCTGAGGCCCCCGCCGCCGAGGCGCCGGCCGCCGAGGCCCCGGCCACGGACGCCGACCAGGCCTGACCCGTACGGGATCCGGTTTCGTGAGGTGACGGCGGGGGCCCACAAGGCCCCCGCCGTTCACCCGTGACCGTCCTCCGTACGACCTTCCGTCGTCAGACACTCCAGACTTCGTAGAGAGAAAACCAGGATCATGGCGAACTACACCGCCGCTGACGTCAAGAAGCTCCGTGAGCTCACGGGCGCCGGCATGATGGACTGCAAGAAGGCGCTCGACGAGGCCGAGGGCAACGTCGACAAGGCCGTCGAGGCGCTGCGCATCAAGGGCCAGAAGGGCGTTGCCAAGCGCGAGGGCCGCTCCGCCGAGAACGGCGCTGTCGTCTCCCTCATCGCGGACGACAACTCCACCGGCGTCATCGTCGAGCTGAAGTGCGAGACGGACTTCGTCGCCAAGGGCGAGAAGTTCCAGGCCGTCGCCAACGAGCTGGCCGCGCACATCGCCAAGACGTCGCCCGCCGACATCGACGCCCTGCTCGGCTCCGAGATCGAGGCCGGCAAGACCGTCCAGGCGTACGTCGACGAGGCCAACGCCACCCTCGGCGAGAAGATCGTCCTGGAGCGCTTCGCCCAGTTCTCCGGCACGTACGTCACGGCCTACATGCACCGCACCATGCCCGACCTGCCCCCGCAGATCGGTGTGCTGGTCGAGCTCGACAAGGCCGACGCCGACCTCGCCAAGGGTGTCGCGCAGCACATCGCCGCCTTCGCGCCGAAGTACCTCACCAAGGACGACGTCCCGGCCGAGGTCGTCGAGTCCGAGCGTCGCGTCGCCGAGGAGACCACCCGCGCCGAGGGCAAGCCCGAGGCCGCGCTCCCGAAGATCGTCGAGGGTCGCGTCAACGGCTTCTTCAAGGAGGCCACCCTCCTCGGTCAGCCGTACGCGCTCGACAACAAGAAGTCGGTCGAGAAGGTCCTCCAGGAGGCCGGTGTCACCCTGAAGCGCTTCTCGCGCATCAAGGTCGGCATCTGAGTCCGTACCGCGCCCGACGCGAGACCCGGCTAGGGTCGACAGCAGTCGTCCGGGTACGCACCGGACGACCGCAGATGTGACGAGGAGGCCATTGCCGCACATGGGATGCGAAACACCCCATCGGCAATGGTCTTCTTCGTATGTGTGCCAAGCAAGAAGAGGCGAGAATCCATGACCAGCACCCAGGCTGCAGACAAGGGCGACAAGAGCGACGTCGGCAAAGGCGCGGGGCGCTTTCTGCTGAAGCTCTCCGGTGAGGCGTTCGCCGGGGGCGGGGGTCTGGGTGTCGACCCCGACGTGGTGCATGCCATCGCCCGGGAGATCGCGGCCGTGGTCCGCGACGGGTGGCAGATCGCCGTCGTCATCGGCGGCGGCAACTTCTTCCGCGGTGCCGAGCTCCAGCAGCGCGGCATGGACCGGGCCCGCTCCGACTACATGGGCATGCTCGGCACGGTCATGAACTGCCTGGCCCTCCAGGACTTCCTGGAGAAGGAAGGCATCGACAGCCGCGTCCAGACCGCCATCACGATGGGCCAGGTCGCCGAGCCGTACATCCCGCTGCGCGCCGTGCGCCACCTGGAGAAGGGGCGCGTCGTGATCTTCGGCGCCGGCATGGGCATGCCGTACTTCTCCACCGACACCACCGCCGCGCAGCGCGCCCTGGAGATCGACGCCGAGGCGCTGCTGATGGGCAAGAACGGTGTCGACGGCGTCTACGACTCGGACCCGAAGACCAACCCCGGGGCCGTGAAGTTCGACGCGCTCAGCTACGGCGAGGTCATCACCCGCGACCTCAAGGTCGCCGACATGACCGCCATCACCCTGTGCCGCGACAACAAGCTGCCGATCCTCGTCTTCGAGCTCCTCACGTCCGGCAATATCGCGCGCGCCGTCAAGGGTGAGAAGATCGGGACGCTGGTGGGCGAGCAGGGCACCCGCGCCTGACCCTCAGGTCCGTGACACCCCGCGGGGGATGGACAATGTCCTGCCGGTCGGACACCGTGCAAGGACACCGCACGACACCGCACGACACCGCTCGGTATCGCAGGACACCGCAGGACACCGCAGGAAACCGCGTGGGCCCACCGCGCGGGAAGCAACAGACGCGACGCAGCCGGCCGCCCCGTGCACGCCGGGCCTCACTCAAGACACGCAGGAGCAAGTGGTGATCGAAGAGACCCTCCTCGAGGCCGAGGAGAAGATGGAGAAGGCCGTCGTGGTCGCCAAGGAGGACTTCGCCGCGATCCGCACCGGCCGTGCGCACCCGGCGATGTTCAACAAGATCGTGGCGGACTACTACGGCGCGCTGACGCCGATCAACCAGCTGGCCTCGTTCTCGGTGCCGGAGCCGCGGATGGCCGTGGTGACCCCGTTCGACAAGAGCGCGCTGCGCAACATCGAGCAGGCGATCCGTGACTCGGACCTGGGCGTCAACCCGAGCAACGACGGCAACATCATTCGTGTGACGTTCCCCGAGCTCACCGAGGAGCGCCGCCGCGACTACATCAAGGTCGCCAAGGGCAAGGCGGAGGACAGCAAGGTGTCCATCCGTTCCGTCCGTCGCAAGGCCAAGGAAGCCATCGACAAGGCGATCAAGGACGGCGACATCGGCGAGGACGAGGGCCGTCGCGGCGAGAAGGAGCTGGACGACACCACCGCCAAGTACGTGACCCAGGTGGACGAGCTGCTCAAGCACAAGGAAGCCGAGCTGCTCGAAGTCTGAGCGAGCACGGAACATCGAGGTTCGAGGAATCCGTGAACGACTCTTCCTGGGGGGCGCCGCAGACCGGGCCCGGGTACTGGGGGCCCGCTGATCAGGATCGCGCCCCGGCAGGTCCCGCATACGGTCAGGGCCCCTCGTACGACCAGGGACGCGCTCCGGCGGGTCCCGCGTACGAACGGCACGCGGTTGAGGAGACTCGGCCCATGCCCATCGTGCCCGATATGCCCGACGTGCCCGCCGGTGGCGGTGACAACCAGGACGACCGGGGGGCTGCTCGGCTGAGCGGTCCCCTGTTCCGCGACGAGGCGGCCGCTCCGCAGGCGTCGCCCGAGCCGCGGACCGGCCCACAGGAGCCCATGACCGGCGCAGCGTCCCCGTCCGAGCCCGAGCCCGAGCCCCAGCCCCAGCCGCACCTCCAGCCTCAGCCTCAGCCTCAGCAGAAGAAGAGTGCGGGCCGGGACCTCGGTGCGGCCATAGGGGTCGGCGTCGGGCTCGGCGCCGTGATCATCGCGTCGCTGTTCATCGTCAAGGCGGTGTTCGTCGGGGTGATAGCGGTCGCCGTCGTGGTGGGGCTGTGGGAGCTCACCTCGCGGCTCGACGAGCGCAAGGGCATCAGGGCGCCGCTCGTGCCGCTGGCCGTCGGTGGCGCGGCGATGGTCGTCGCCGGTTACGTCCGCGGGCCCGAGGGCGCGTGGGTGGCGATGGCGCTGACCGCGCTCGCGGTCCTGGTGTGGCGGATGACCGAGCCGCCCGACGGCTATCTGAAGGACGTGACGGCCGGGGTCTTCGCGGCGTTCTACGTCCCGTTCCTCGCGACGTTCGTCGCGATGATGCTCACCGCCGACGACGGGGCCTGGCGGGTCCTGACCTTCCTGATCCTGACCGTGGTCAGCGACACCGGCGCGTACGCGATCGGCTGGCGCTTCGGCAAGCACAAGCTGGCGCCGCGCATCAGCCCCGGCAAGACCCGCGAGGGGCTCTTCGGCGCCGTGCTGTTCGCGATGGTGGCGGGCGTGCTGTGCATGCAGTTCCTGATCGACGACGGGACCTGGTGGCAGGGCCTGGTGATCGGCGCCTGCGTCGCGGCCAGCGCCACCCTGGGCGACCTCGGCGAGTCCATGATCAAGCGTGACCTGGGCATCAAGGACATGGGAACCCTGCTCCCGGGCCACGGCGGCATCATGGACCGCCTGGACTCCCTGCTGCCCACCGCGCCGGTGGTGTGGCTGCTGCTCGTCCTGTTCGTCGGATCGGCCTGAGCGGACTTTGAGGGGCGGGCACCCGGTCGGGTGCCCGCCCCTCACCGCACCCGCCGCCGACGTCCTGCGCCGTCTCGATGCCCCGGCGTCGGCGACCGTCCTCCACAGCTGAATCCGTAGACCACCTCACCTCACCGCCGGGAGACCCCGTGACCGACAGCAAGAACATCAACAACCCCGTGGGCCAGGGCGGCGGCCAGCGCAAGAAGCAGTCGCGCGCCGAACGCCAGAACAACGGCCCGCACCGCAACCTCGACCGCCAGCGCGCGGCCGACCAGAAGGCGGAGCTGGTGCGCAAGATGCGCGAGAAGGCGGGCGCGGCCGAGGGTGCCGCACCGGCGGACGACGACACCGCACAGAGCTGACGCGCCCCCGCCGCGGGACGGCAGCGCACGGGGCAGGGCCCGGACCACGACGCGTGGTCCGGGCCCTGCCGTCTTCGGGGGCCGCGCGACCCCCGAAGGCCCCGGCTGTACGTCGTCGGCCGGCCGCGCAGGCGTTAGCGGTACGTCGTGCCGTCGACCGCGATGCCGGCTGGTCCGAGCATGGATGAGCCGAGCGGGTCGGGACTCCGAAGTCGTGCGTCCGCGACCACCGGCGACCGACAGTGACCGGCCCCCAGCGCGACGGCCCCAGGTCACCCCCATCCATCTGCGACACTGGTACAGCCATGCCTAAGCCCGGAGAACTCACCTTTGTCGCCCCCCGCGGAGCCAAGAAGCCGCCGCGGCACCTTGCCGATATGACTCCTGCGGAGCGGAAGGAGGCTGTCGCCGCTGTCGGCGAGAAGCCGTTCCGTGCCAAGCAGCTGTCGACGCACTACTTCGCGCGGTACGCGCACGACCCCGAGCAGTGGACCGACATCCCCGCCGCGTCGCGCGAGAAGCTGCGGGAGGCGCTGCTGCCCGAGCTGATGACCGTCGTGCGGCACCTGTCGACCGACCAGGACACCACGCGCAAGACGCTGTGGCGCCTGTTCGACGGCACGCTCGTCGAGTCGGTCCTCATGCGGTACCCGGACCGGGTGACGATGTGCATCTCGTCGCAGGCCGGGTGCGGGATGAACTGCCCGTTCTGCGCCACCGGGCAGGCCGGCCTCGACCGGAACCTGTCGACCGGCGAGATCGTGCACCAGATCGTCGACGGGATGCGCGCCCTGCGCGACGGGGAGATCCCGGGCGGTCCCGCGCGGCTGTCCAACATCGTGTTCATGGGGATGGGCGAGCCGCTCGCCAACTACAAGCGGGTCGTGCAGTCCATTCGCGCGCTCACCGACCCCGAGCCGGACGGCCTCGGGCTGAGCCAGCGCGGGATCACCGTGTCGACCGTGGGGCTCGTGCCCGCGATCCACCGGTTCTCCGACGAGGGCTTCAAGTGCCGGCTCGCCATCTCGCTGCACGCGCCCGACGACGAGCTGCGCGACACCCTCGTACCGGTCAACACCCGGTGGAAGGTGCGCGAGGTCCTCGACGCCGGATGGGAGTACGCGGCCAAGTCCGGGCGCCGGCTCTCCATCGAATACGCGCTCATCCGGGACATCAACGACCAGGCGTGGCGCGGTGACCGGCTCGGCCGGCTGCTGCGCGGCAAGCCGGTGCACGTCAACCTCATCCCGCTGAACCCGACGCCCGGGTCGAAGTGGACGGCGTCGCGGCCCGAGGACGAGAAGGCGTTCGTCGAGGCCATCGCCGCGCACGGGGTGCCCGTGACCGTCCGCGACACCCGCGGTCAGGAGATCGACGGGGCGTGTGGCCAGCTCGCCGCGACCGAGCGGTAGCCTGGGACCCGTACACACATCTTCATATTCCGACAGGGGAGCGCCACAGCGCTGAGAGTGCGGTAGCCAGACACATGGCGGGCCGCAGACCCTCTGAACCTTGCCCAGGTCATTCTGGGTAGGAAGTTCGGTCACCACTCAAGCTGTTGCGCCCTGCCCCGGGACCGTCGAGGTCCCCGGGCAGGGCCGCGTCTCTTCCTGGACACCCCCAGGAGGAAAACCAAGTGAGCAAGAAGACATACGTGGCCGTGGCGGTCGGCCTCGGCCTGGTCTCGCTGTCCGCGTGCGGGTCGTCCTCGGACACCGCGGGCGGGGGCGGCGGCTCCAAGACCGTCACGCTCGTCAGCCACGACTCGTGGGCCGTCTCCAAGGACGTGCTCGCCGACTTCGAGAAGTCGTCCGGCTACCGGGTCAGGGTCCTCAAGGACGGCGACGCCGGGCAGGCCGTCAACAAGGCCATCCTGTCCAAGGGCAACCCGCAGGGCGACGTCTTCTTCGGCGTCGACAACACCCTGCTCTCCCGCGCCCTCGACAACGGCGTCTTCGCCCCGTACAAGGCCAAGGGCCTGGACCAGGTCGAGCGCCGCTACCAGCTCGACGCGGGCAGGAACCGGGTCACGCCGATCGACACCGGCGACATCTGCGTCAACTACGACAAGAAGTACTTCGCCGACCACCGGCTGACCCCGCCGGCCTCCTTCGCCGACCTGGCCGAGCCCGCGTACAAGAACCTCCTCGTCACCGAGAACGCGTCCACCTCCTCGCCCGGCCTCGGCTTCCTGCTCGGTACGGCCGCGCGGTACGGCGACGACGGCTGGCAGGCGTACTGGAAGAAGCTCAAGGCCAACGGCGTGAAGGTCGTCGACGGCTGGGAGCAGGCCTACAACGAGGAGTTCAGCGGGAGCGCCGGCGGGAAGAAGGCCGGCGGCGACCGGCCGCTCGTCGTGAGCTACGCGTCCTCGCCGCCGGTCGAGGCCATCTACGCCGACCCGCAGCCGAAGACCTCGCCGGTCGGCGTGGCGAAGGGGACCTGCTTCCGGCAGATCGAGTTCGCCGGGCTGCTCGACGGCGCGAAGAACGCGAAGGGCGGGCAGGCGCTCGTCGACTTCCTGATCTCGAAGAAGTTCCAGGAGGACATGCCGCTCAACATGTTCGTCGACCCGGTGACGAAGAACGCCACCGCGCCCGCCGCGTACACCAAGTACGCGGTCCCGGTCGACGACCCCGAGACGCTGGCACCGCGCGCCATCGCGGACCACCGCGACGACTGGGTCAAGTCGTGGACCTCGCTCGTACTGAAGTAGCCGCGAAGGCGCCCTCGCGGAACGCGGCGCGGCTCGGCCTGATGGTCCTGCCCGTCGTGTTCTTCGGGGTCTTCTTCGCCTACCCCGTCGTCGCGATCGTCGGGCGCGGGCTGCACGTGGACGGCGGCTGGCAGCTCGGGCGGATCACCGAGGTGCTCGGACAGTCCGACATCCGGCACGTGCTGTGGTTCACCGTGTGGCAGGCGCTCGCGTCCACCGCGCTGACCCTGCTGCTCGCGCTGCCCGGCGCCTACGTCTTCGCCCGCCTCGACTTCCCCGGCAAGCAGGTGCTGCGGGCCGTCGTCACCGTGCCCTTCGTGCTGCCGACCGTCGTCGTCGGCACCGCCTTCCTCGCCCTCCTCGGGCGCGGCGGGCTGCTCGACGAGCTGTGGGGCGTGCGGCTCGACACCACGGTGTGGGCGATCCTGCTCGCCCACGTCTTCTTCAACTACGCGGTCGTCGTGCGGACCGTGGGCGGTCTGTGGGCGCAGCTCGACCCCCGCCAGGAGGAGGCCGCGCGGATGCTCGGCGCCTCGCGGCTCGCCGCCTGGCGCCGGGTCACCCTGCCCGCGCTCGGGCCCGCCGTGGCCGCCGCCGCGCTGATGGTGTTCCTGTTCACCTTCACCTCGTTCGGCGTCGTGCAGATCCTCGGCGGGCCCGGGTTCTCGACGCTGGAGGTCGAGATCTACCGGCAGACCGCGCAGATCTTCGACCTGCCGACCGCCGCCGTGCTCACCCTCGTGCAGTTCGCCGCCGTCGGGCTGATCCTCGCCGTGCACGCCTGGACCGTGCGCCGCCGGGAGAGCGCCCTGCGGCTCGTCGACGCCGCGCAGACGGCCCGCAGGCCGCGCGGCGCCGGGCAGTGGGCCCTGCTGGGCGGGGTGCTGGGATGTGTCGTCGTGCTGGTCCTGCTGCCGCTGGGCGTGCTGGTGGCGCGGTCGTTCGACACGGCGGACGGGTTCGGCCTCGGCTACTACCGGGCGCTGCTGTCGTCCGACGGCGGCACCTTCCTCGTCCCGCCCATCGACGCCATCGGCAACTCCCTGGAGTACGCGCTCGCCGCCACCGCCATCGCGCTGCTGATCGGCGGCCTCGCCGCGGCGGCGCTCACCCGCAGGGCCGGGCGGCTCGTGCGCGGGTTCGACGCCCTGCTGATGCTCCCGCTGGGCGTGTCCGCGGTGACCGTCGGATTCGGGTTCCTCATCACCCTCGACAGGCCGCCGCTCGATCTGCGGGCCTCCTGGATCCTGGTGCCGCTCGCGCAGGCGCTCGTCGGCGTGCCCTTCGTCGTCCGGACCATGCTGCCGGTGCTGCGCGCCGTCGACGGGCGGCTGCGCGAGGCCGCCGCCGTCCTGGGCGCCTCGCCGCTGCGGGCCTGGCGCGAGGTCGACCTGCCGATGGTGCGGCGGGCGCTGCTGGTCGCCGCGGGCTTCGCCTTCGCCGTGTCGCTGGGCGAGTTCGGGGCGACCGTGTTCATCGCGCGGCCCGACAACCCGACCCTGCCCGTCGCCGTGGCCCGCCTCCTCGGGCGGGCCGGCGACCTCAACTACGGGCAGGCGATGGCCCTCTCGACGATCCTGATGCTCGTCTGCGCCGTCTGCCTGCTGCTGCTCGAACGCATCCGGCCCGCGCGGGCCACGACCGGGGAGTTCTGATGCCGCCACTGCCGCCACTGCCGCCACTGCTGGAACTGGGCGACGCCACCGTGCGGTTCGGCGGGCGCGCCGTGCTCGATACCGTCGGCCTGGAGGTCGCCGAGCACGAGATCGTCTGTGTCCTCGGGCCGAGCGGCAGCGGGAAGTCGACGCTGCTGCGGGCCGTCGCGGGCCTCCAGGACCTCGACGCGGGGCGGGTGCTGCTCGGCGGGCGGGACCAGCGCGGGGTGCCCGCGCACAAGCGGGGCGTGGGCCTGATGTTCCAGGACCACCAGCTGTTCCCGCAGCGCGATGTCGGCGGCAACGTCGCCTTCGGGCTGCGCATGCACGGCGCCCCGAGGTCCGAACAGGCCGACCGGGTACGGGAACTGCTCGCCCTCGTCGGGCTGCCCGGCGCCGAACGGCGGGCCGTCGCCGCGCTCTCCGGCGGCGAGCAGCAGCGCGTCGCCCTGGCCCGGGCGCTCGCGCCGCGGCCCCGGCTGCTCATGCTGGACGAGCCGCTCGGGCAGCTCGACCGGTCGCTGCGGGAGCGGCTGGTGGTCGAACTCCGTGAGCTGTTCGGCGAGCTGGGGACCACCGTGCTCGCCGTCACCCACGACCAGGGGGAGGCGTTCGCGCTGGCCGACCGGGTCGTGGTGATGCGGGACGGGCGGATCGCCCAGTCCGGGACGCCCCTCGACGTGTGGCAGCGGCCCGCCGACGAGTTCGTGGCGCGGTTCCTCGGCTTCGACAACGTCGTCGCGGCGAGCGTCTCCGGGGAGGTCGCCGACACGCCGTGGGGCAAGCTGCCGGTGCCCGCCGGCACGGCGCAGGGGGCGGGGCACCTCCTCGTCCGGCCGGCCGGGGTGCGCCTGGTGCCCGCCGACGAGGCGCAGGTGACGTGCACCGTCGCCGCCCGCACCTTCCGGGGCACCCATGTCGCGCTGCACCTCCAGCCCGCGGACGCGCCCCGGCTCGAAGCGGCGTGCGCGCTGCGGGAGGCTCCCGACGTGGGTCACGAGGTGGGCGTCGCCTTCGCCGCGGAGGAGATCGTCGCGCTGACCGGCTGACCGGCTGACCGTCCCGTCGCCCGGAGGGGCCGCTCCACACAGATGCGGCCGCACCCGGCACCGGCGATACCGCTCCGCCGGCGCCGCGTACGGCCGCGCGTGTGGATCAGGCCTTGGCGCCGCGCTTGCGCAGCGCGAACACCACGCCGCCGCCCGCGACGACCAGCGCCGCCGCGATGCCCGCGAACAGACCGGTGTTGGAGCTGGCTCCGGTCTCCGCCAGGTTCGAGTCACCGGCCGGGGAGGCCGAGTTGGCGGGGGCCGGGGCCGCCGCCGAGGTGGACGTCGAAGCGCTCGGCTCGGCCGTCTCGGCCGGGGTGCTCGGCGCCGGCGAGGTCGGCGTCGCGGTCGGGGTCGGCTTCTCGGTCGGCTTCTCGGTGGCGCACGCCGTGGCGGGCGTGGTGACGCCGCCCTTGATGTCCTCGTCGACGTCGTACTTGTCCGTCTTGACGTGGATGCGGTACGTCGCGTTCGGCGCCCAGTTCTCTTCGAACGTGAGGGTGGCGCCCTCACGGGTGCCGTTCACGGTCTTCGCACCGATCTGCTTCTCCGCGCCGTTCGACTGGAGGTAGACGGTGACGAGCGCCGGGGTGCCCGAGCTGTCCTTGTCGGTGACAGTGATGACACCCTTGTCGCCGTTGCAGCTCGCCGCGGCGGTGAACTCCGAGATGTTGCACGCCGACGCGGTGCCCGCGGCACCGAGGGCCAGCACGGTCGCGGCGCACGTGACACCGGCGAGACGTCCGGCGCGGCCGGATATGCGGGAGGAAAGGGAGGGGGGTACGGACACTGTTGTCCTTCACGGGATCTCGTGGAGATGAAGGGGGGTGCTGTGGGACGCACATGGCTCTCGCCACTGAACCCCCACGGTCACCTCACGTTTACAAGTGCACGTGACGCAACGTCAATGCACAAACTGGGCACAGTGGTCAGTCTTGACCCTCACTTGACCCGGTGATCCGTTTCAACGCCTCTCCGGCCTCCTCGACGGTGTCGACGAGCGCGATCCGCGACTCCATGGAGCGCCCCCGCGCGAGCGCCTGCAACAGCGGCCACGCCGGCAACTCCTGTGTCCAGTGCGCCCGGTCGACCAGAACCATCGGCGTGGGCCCGCCCCGCGACTCGTAGTAGTTCGGCGTGGCGTTGTCGAAGATCTCCTGGACGGTGCCGGCCGCGCCGGGCAGGAAGATGACGCCCGCGTTGGAGCGGGCGAGGAGCCCGTCTTCGCGGGTGGCGTTCGCGAAGTACTTGGCGAGGTGCGAGGCGAACGGATTGGGCGGCTCGTGGCCGTAGAACCAGGTCGGGATGCCGACCGAGGAGCCGCCGTCCGGCCAGCGGTCCCGGACGGCGAAGGCCGCCCGCGCCCACTCCGTCACCGACGGCGTGAACGACGGTGCCTTCGCGACGAGTCGCAGCGCCTCGGCGAGCATGGTGTCGGCGAAGGGCGCCGCGTACGCGCCCAGGTTCGCCGCCTCCATGGCGCCCGGGCCGCCGCCGGTCGCCACGGTGAGTCCGGCGCGCGCGAGCGTCCGGCCCAGCCGGGCGGCACCCGCGAACGCCTCCGTGCCGCGTGCCATGGCGTGACCGCCCATGACGCCCACCACCCGGGCGCCGACGAGGAGTTCGTCCAGGGCGTCGGAGACCGAGTCGTCGTGCACGGCCCGCAGCATCGAGGCGAACACGTCGCCGTCGGCCTTGGTCCGCTGGAACCACCGGTAGGCGCGCGCGTCCGGCGTCGCCTCGTAGCCCTCGTCCGTCGTCAGGCCGTCGAAGAGCTCGCCGGGCGCGTAGACATGGCCGCGGTACGGGTCGAAGGGCAGGCCGGGGACGGGCGGGAAGACGAGGGCGCCGCGCGCTCTGACGCGCGCGGCGGCCTCGGGCTCCATCGGGCAGCCGAGGAATATGGCGCCCTGGACGTCGACGTCGAGCAGCTCCGCGGTCCGGGCCGTCAGGTCGACGGCCTGGACGCGGTGTCCGGTCAGGCTGCCGGCGTCCCCGACGACCCGGTCGAACTCGGTGAGCGTCTCGATCTCGTGGTCGGTCGTGGTGCTGGGCGTGGCGGGATCAGTGGGTGTCGGCACCCGCCCAGCTTAAGCACCGCTGTCCGCAGGCGAATTGGGCGCCCTCGACGGCCGGTCCGCGACGGTCAGCCCTCGACCACCGAGGGGTCCATCCACGTGATCTCGAAGGTGTGGCCGTCGATGTCGTCGAAGGCGCGGCCGTACATGAATCCGTGGTCCTGCTTCTCGCCGGTCTCGGTGCCGCCCGCCGCGAGCGCCTTCTCGACCAGCTCGTCGACCTTCTCGCGGCTCTCCGCGCTCAGACACAGCAGCACCTCGCTGCTGGTGGTCGAGTCGACGATGGCCTTGTGGGTGAAGCTGCCGTACTTCTCCTTCGTCATCACCATGAGGACGATGGTGTCGCTGACGACCACCGCGGAGGCCGTCTCGTCCGTGAACTGCTGGTTGATGGTGAAGCCCAGCTCCGTGAAGAACTTCTTGGCGGCGTCCAGGTCGCTCACGGCCAGGTTCACGAAGATCATCTGCTGGTACATGGGGTGTCCGTCGCCTTCTGAGTCGGTCGGAGGAGGTCGGTTCCTGCCGTACGCAGAGTTAGACGCACCCCGGGGGTGAAACTCATCGCGGGATCAGCGGAATCGCCGAGATTTCCGCGACGGCCCAGGTCAGTGGGGCGAACAGGGCGAACAGCGCGCCCGCGCGCAGGGCCGCGGCGCCGCGCAGCATCGTCGCGGGGGCGCCGAGGCGCAGCAGCGCCGCCGTCGTCTCGTGGCGCTCCTGCCGGGACTCGACCGCCGCCGTGACGAGGGTGGCGACGGCGCAGCCGACCACCAGGACCGAGCCGAGCGTGGAGAGCGGACCAGGATCGGGGCCCAGGCCCGCGTACAGCACGACCGCCGCGTACGCGCCGGAGGCGACGGCGCACAGCACGCCGATCGGTGCTCCGATGCGCCGCGCCTCCTCCTGGAGCACGCGCCCCGCGAGCAGCCGCACCGCGCCGGGCCGCACCGCCTGGAGGGCCCGTCCGCAGTGGTAGGTGAGGGCGGGCCCGGCGAGGGCGAGGCCGAGCGCGGTCAGCGCCCAGCCGGCCAGCACCCCGGAGGAGGAGCCGCCGAGGCCGCCCGGCATGGGGAAGCCGCGGTCGCCGCGCGCGTGCGAGGCGTAGGTCTCCACGGCGAGTCCCGCGGCGAGCAGCGCGATGCCCCAGGGCAGTCCGGTGGGCGCGGGGGACGGCTCGCGCGGCGCCTCCTCGGCCTCGCCCGCCTTCCTGGGCCGCGGGCGCAGCACGACGGCGGAGGCCGCCGACGCGGCGAGCGGCACGAAGGTGAGCAGGGTCAGCGCGGCGGCCAGCGGCAGCGGCTTGCCGGCGGCGAGCAGGTCGCGGGCCGCGCCGTCGAAGGGCAGCCCCGACAGATCGCCCCGCAGGTGCAGGAAGAACAGCAGCGCCAGCATCGAGCCCAGGGTGCAGGCGATGGCGGTGGAGATCGCCGAGAGCAGGGTGAGCCGGGCCGGGCCGAGGCCGACCGCCGACAGGCCGGTGCGCGGCTTCGTGCCCGGGTCGGAGCGGGCCACGGCGACCGCGAAGTAGACCGTGGCGGCCAGCGGGACCGCGCACCAGGCGAGCCGCAGCAGGGAGCCGCCGGAGGCGTCGGGGTGGCCCATCGCGTGGCCCAGCGTGCACAGCAGCAGGAAGCCGGTGCCGGCGGACGCGGCGGCCACCAGCAGTCTGCGCAGCTGGACCAGGGGATGGGCGCCGCGGGCTAGACGGAGACTGAGCACGCGGCCCGGCCCCCCGTCTCTTCGGGGTTCTTCGGGTCGGCGGGCGCGGCCGGCAGGTGCACGGTGGTGACCCGGCGCCCGTCGAGCAGCGACACCGTGCGGTCGGCGAGCGCGCTGACCTCGCTGTCGTGCGTGGCGAGGACGACGGTGACGGAGTGCGAGCGGGCCGCCGCCGTCAGGGTGCGCAGCACGTGCGCGCGGTCGGCGCGGTGCAGGGTCGCCGTCGGCTCGTCGGCGAAGACCACGTCGGGTCCGTGCACCAGGGCGCGGGCGATGGCGACGCGCTGGCGCTCGGCCATGGCCAGGGTGTGCGGGCGCTTGCGGGCGAGCCGGCCGACGTCGAGCCGGTCCAGCCACTCGTGGGCGGCGGCCTTGGCGGGGCGGCGGCCGGTGCCGCGCAGCATCAGCGGCAGCGCGGTGTTCTCCCAGACGTTCAGCTCCGGGACGAGGACCGGCTCCGGGTCGATCCAGCCGAACCGGTCCCGGCGCAGCCGTTCGCGCACGAGCGCCCCCATGGTGTGCACGGGGGCGCTGTTGAACCAC
Organism: Streptomyces sp. NPDC088785; assembly: GCF_044750685.1. Lineage (NCBI taxonomy): Bacteria > Bacillati > Actinomycetota > Actinomycetes > Kitasatosporales > Streptomycetaceae > Streptomyces > Streptomyces sp. NPDC088785. The sequence goes on along the minus strand of NZ_JBIVKH010000013.1, from coordinate 125,081 downwards.
ACCTCCCCGCCCGGGTCGGGCAGCAGCTGGCCCGACAGGCATTGCAGGAGCGTCGTCTTGCCGGCGCCGCGCGGGCCGGTGACGGCGAGGATCTCGCCCTCGCGGACACCGAGGGAGACCCCGGTGAGCGCGGGCGAGCCGCTGTGGGAGAAGTGCAGGGCGCGCGCCCAGAGCACGTCGTTGTCCGGTGGGGCCACCATGGCGTACACCTCGGTTCAGATCAGTTGCCTTCCCCCGTACGAGGGAACGAAGGCGGGGCCGATCGGTCACTGGGCACCGTAGGTACGCGTGGGCGGAGCGGAGGAAAAGGACGCGGCCCGGCCGCTCCCATCTCACTCGGATGGGGCAGCCGGGCCGTGGCGCGGAGCGGGATCAGATCTTCGTCCAGGCCTCCGTGAGGACCTGGCGGATGATCCCCTCGATCTCGTCGAACGTGGCCTGGTCCGAGATCAGCGGCGGCGAGAGCTGGATGACCGGGTCGCCACGGTCGTCGGCGCGGCAGTACAGGCCGTACTCGAAGAGCTTCTTCGAGACGTAGCCGTAGAGGATCCGCTCCGACTCCTCGTCCGTGAAGGACTCCTTGGTGGTCTTGTCCTTCACCAGCTCGATGCCGTAGAAGAAGCCGTTGCCGCGGACGTCGCCGACGATCGGCAGGTCGTTGAGCTTCTGCAACGTGTTGAGGAAGTTCGCCTCGTTGTCCAGCACGTGCTGGTTGAGGCCCTCGCGCTCGAAGATGTCGAGGTTGGCGAGGCCCACGGCCGCGGAGACCGGGTGGCCGCCGAAGGTGTAGCCGTGCAGGAACGTGTTGTCGCCCTTGTAGAACGGCTCCGCGATCCGGTCGGACACGATGGCGGCACCGATCGGCGAGTAGCCGGACGTCATGCCCTTGGCGCAGGTGATGATGTCGGGCACGTAGCCGAACTTGTCACAGGCGAACATCGTGCCGAGGCGGCCGAAGGCGCAGATGACCTCGTCCGAGACGAGCAGCACGCCGTACTGGTCGCAGATCTCGCGCACCCGCTGGAAGTAGCCGGGCGGGGGCGGGAAGCAGCCGCCGGCGTTCTGCACCGGCTCCAGGAAGACGGCCGCGACCGTCTCCGGGCCCTCGAACAGGATCTCCTGCTCGATCTGGTCGGCGGCCCAGCGGCCGAAGGCCTCCGGGTCGTCGCCGTGGATCGGGGCGCGGTAGATGTTCGTGTTCGGCACCTTGTGCGCGCCCGGGACGAGCGGCTCGAAGGGGGCCTTGAGGGCCGGCAGGCCGGTGATGGACAGGGCGCCCTGCGGGGTGCCGTGGTAGGCGACCGCGCGCGAGATGACCTTGTACTTCGTGTGGTTGCCGGTGAGCTTGTGGTACTGCTTCGCCAGCTTCCACGCGGTCTCGACGGCCTCGCCGCCACCGGTGGTGAAGAAGACCTTGTTCAGGTCGCCCGGAGCGTAGTGGGCCAGGCGCTCGGCCAGCTCCACGGCCTTGGGGTGGGCATACGACCAGATCGGGAAGAAGGCCAGCTCGGCCGCCTGCTTGGCGGCGACCTCGGCGAGCTCGCGGCGGCCGTGGCCGGCCTGCACCACGAACAGGCCGGCGAGGCCGTCGAGGTACTTCTTGCCCTTGTCGTCGTAGATGTAGGTTCCCTCGCCACGCACGATGGTGGGAACGGGTGCGTTCTCGTACGACGACATGCGGGTGAAGTGCATCCACAGGTGGTCGTACGCGCTCTGGCTGAGGTCCTTGCTCACGGCTATCGGGTTCCCCACATGTAGGTCTGCTTCTTGAGCTTGAGGTAGACGAAGCTCTCGGTGGAGCGCACTCCGGGCAGGGCCCGGATGCGTTGGTTGATCACTTCCAGAAGGTGGTCGTCGTCCTCGCAGACGACCTCCACCATCAGGTCGAACGAGCCCGCCGTCATCACGACGTACTCGCACTCCGGCATGGCCGTCAGCGCATCCGCCACGGGGTCCAGGACGCCCTCGACGTTGATCCCGACCATCGCCTGCCGCCGAAATCCCACGGTGAGCGGGTCGGTGACGGCGACGATCTGCATCACGCCCTGGTCGAGCAGCTTCTGCACGCGCTGGCGCACGGCCGCCTCGGACAGGCCCACGGCCTTCCCGATGGCCGCATACGGACGCCTGCCGTCCTCCTGGAGCTGCTCGATGATCGCGAGGGAGACGGAGTCCAGCGACGGGGCGCCGCTGCCGTTCTTCGAACTGGATCCCTTGGGGTCTGCACTGCGACTGGCCACGCTCTCACTCTGCATGAGGAGTCGTCGCTTTCGCAACCCTGGATCGATGTAATTCGTTGTTTACGTCTTCAATACTCACGGATTCCGTAGGTGTGGGGTGCCGGGGGGTGTCGAAAACGTCGGTGCTCGGACTAGGGTGGGTGTCTCAAACCTTGGACAGCCAGAGCTTCAGCTACACCTACTCAGGAGGGCCGGCAGTGAGCACCAGTGAGCTGCGTCGACTGCGGAACTACATCGACGGCGAGTTCCGGGACGCCGCCGACGGACGGACCACCGAGGTGGTCAACCCCGCGACGGGCGAGGCGTACGCGACCGCGCCGCTGTCCGGGCAGGACGACATCGACGCCGCCATGGCCGCCGCCGAGGCCGCCTTCCCGGCGTGGCGCGACCTGACCCCGGGCGAGCGCCAGCGCCACCTCCTCAAGATCGCCGACGCGTTCGAGGAGCGCGCCGAGGAGCTCATCGCCGCCGAGGTGGAGAACACGGGCAAGCCGATCGGCCTGACGCGGAGCGAGGAGATTCCGCCGATGGTCGACCAGATCCGCTTCTTCGCGGGCGCCGCGCGCATGCTGGAGGGGCGCTCCGCGGGCGAGTACATGGAGGGCCTCACCTCCATCGTCCGCCGTGAGCCGATCGGCGTCTGCGCCCAGGTCGCGCCCTGGAACTACCCGATGATGATGGCCGTGTGGAAGTTCGCCCCGGCCCTCGCCGCGGGCAACACGGTGGTGCTCAAGCCGTCGGACACCACCCCCGCCTCGACCGTGCTGTTCGCCGAGATCATCGGCTCCATCGTGCCCAAGGGCGTCTTCAACGTCGTGTGCGGCGACCGCGACACGGGCCGCCTGATGGTCGAGCACCCGACCCCGGCGATGGCCTCCATCACCGGTTCCGTGCGGGCCGGCATGGCCGTCGCCGAGTCCGCCTCCAAGGACCTCAAGCGGGTCCACCTGGAGCTGGGCGGCAAGGCCCCCGTCGTCGTCTTCGAGGACGCCGACATCGCCAAGGCCGCCGAGGGCATCGCGGAGGCCGGGTACTTCAACGCGGGACAGGACTGCACCGCCGCCACCCGCGTCCTGGTCCACGCCTCGGTCCACGACGAGTTCGTCACCGCGCTCGCCAAGATCGCCGCCGAGACGAAGACCGGGCAGCCGGACGACGAGGACGTGCTGTACGGCCCGCTGAACAACCCGAACCAGCTCCGGCAGGTCTCCGGGTTCATCGAGCGCCTTCCGGCCCACGCCAAGGTCGAGGCCGGCGGCCACCGCGTCGGCGACAAGGGCTACTTCTACGCCGCGACCGTCGTCTCGGGCCTCCAGCAGGACGACGAGATCATCCAGAACGAGGTCTTCGGCCCGGTCATCACCGTCCAGTCCTTCACGGACGAGGCGCAGGCCGTGGCGTACGCGAACGGCGTGGACTACGCGCTGGCGTCGTCGGTGTGGACCAAAGACCACGGCCGCGCCATGCGGATGTCCAAGGTGCTCGACTTCGGCTGCGTGTGGATCAACACCCACATCCCGCTGGTCGCCGAGATGCCGCACGGCGGCTTCAAGAAGTCCGGCTACGGCAAGGACCTCTCCGGCTACGGCTTCGAGGACTACACCCGCATCAAGCACGTGATGACGGCGCTGGACGCGTGAGTCCCGCGGCGCCGCTCACCTATCGGGAGGCCGGCGCGACCCTGGCGGACGGCGACCTGCCGCCGGGGTACCACCACCTGGACCGCCGCGTCCGTCTCGGCTCGGGCAGCGACTGCTTCGAGCGGGCGGGCGCGGCGGTCCTGTCGTGGGCGGCGCACCGGGGCGCCGGTTTCACCGTGACGCCGGACGGACCCGCCCGGGAGGGCGTCGACGTCCTGGTCACCGCGCCCCTGCTGCGGATCCCCTGCCGGGTGGTGCGGGTCGTGCGCGCGGCGGACCGGATCGGATTCGCCTACGGGACACTGCCCGGGCACCCCGAGTGCGGCGAGGAGGCGTTCCTCGCCGAACGGGACGCCGACGGCACGGTGTGGTTCCGGATCCGGGCGTTCTCCCGCCCCGGACGCTGGTTCGTGCGGGCCGGCGGCCCGGTGGCCCGCGCCGTGCAGCGAGCGGTGACCCGGCGCTATCTGCGGGCGCTCGTACAAGCCGTGGAGCGCTCCGGGACCGGGTGACGCCCACCCGGCCGGGGACCATCGACAGGGTGACCGGCCGCGGACCGCCGCGCTCGACGCAGCGTCCATTGTCCGCGCCCGTGCCGCGGCGGCATCCTTCGGTGGTGCGAGCCAACATGAGCAGCCCCGCAGTCACCCGTCGATCCCTGCTGCGCGCCCTCGGCGGCGGCGCCACGGCCACGGCGGTCGGCGCCCTCGCCACCGGCTGCGGGGTGCCCGCCGCCTACGTCGCGCCGGGCGACCGCGGCGCCCGCGACCTGTCCTCCGCCGACAACCGGCTCACCTGGGCGAACTGGCCGCTCTACATCGACGTGGACGACGACGACACCTCGAAGCGGCCGACCCTCGACGCGTTCGAGAAGCGCAGCGGCATCCGGGTCAAGTACACCGAGGAGATCAACGACAACGACGAGTTCTTCGGCAAGATCAGCCCGTCGCTGATGAACCACCAGAAGACCGGCCGGGACCTCATCGTCATCTCCGACTGGATGTGCGCCCGCTTCGTGCGGCTCGGCTGGGTCCAGGAGATGGACCGCGCCCGCCAGCCCCACGTCGCCGAGTACCTCGACCCGCTGCTGCGCTCCCCGGCCTTCGACCCGGGCCGCAAGTACACCGTGCCGTGGCAGTCCGGCATCACCGGCATCGCGTACAACAAGCGGCGCCTGGGCCGCGAGATCAAGCACGTCTCGGACCTCTGGGCGCACGACCTCGCCGGCCGCGTCACGCTGCTCTCCGGACTCGACGAGTCGTTCGCGCTGCTCATGCAGGGCAACGGCGTCGACATCACCCGGTGGACCGCCGCCGACTTCGACCGGATCTGCGACCAGGTCGAGAAGCTCGTGCGCTCGAAGCACATCCGCCGCTTCACCGGCAACGACTACATCAAGGACCTCTCCAGCGGCGACGTCCTCGCCTGCCAGGCCTACAGCGGCGACATCATCCAGCTCCAGGCCGACGACCCCGACATCGAGTTCGTCGTGCCCGAGGAGGGCGCGGAGCTGTGGGCGGAGTCCCTGATGATCCCCAACCTCGCCGACCACAAGGCCAACGCCGAGCGGCTGATCGACTACTACTACCGCCCCGAGGTCGCCGCCGAACTGGCCGCCTGGGTCAACTACGTCTGTCCGGTCCCGGCCGCCCGCGACATCCTCGCCGACGCCAAGGACAAGGAGACGGCGGCCCTGGCGGAGGACCCCCTGATCTTCCCGGACGACGCGATGCGCTCCCGGCTGGCGATCGCCCGCGACATCACCTCCGAGGAGCGCACCGGGTTCGCCAAGCGGTGGAACGCGATCGCGGGGCTGTAGGACGGACGGCCCCGCGGCCGGCTCAGCCCGGCTTGACCGCCCGGGTCGCGAAGTAGCCCGGCAGGTAGGCGGCGGAGGCGTTGGACTGGTGCGGCGCCTCCGCGAAGCCGGTGACGACGAACCCCGCGGCGAGCTGCCCGCCGATCTGCCCGGCGAGGGTGTGGCTGTACTCCAGGGCGGCGTCCGCGCCGAACTTCGCGGCCCGCTCCTCGGCGGAGTACCGCGCCACATCGCTGTAGGGCAGCCGATGCACGACGATCAGCTCGCCGCGCTCGTCGAGCGCCTCGTGGTCGAAGAGGTAGGCGTCGGGGTTGAGGAAGCCCACCAGCAGCGTGCCGCCCGGCCGCAGCACGCGGAAGCACTCGCGCCACATCGCGTCCAGGTCCGGGACGAACTGGTTGGAGACCGGCTGGAACACGACGTCGAACGCCGCGTCGCCGAAGGCGCCGAGGTCGCGCATGTCACCGAGGACGGTGCGCAGTTCGAGCCCGTCGCGGGCCGCCACCATCCGGTCCTGGCCGAGCTGGCGGGGCGAGTTGTCGAACACGGTGACCCGCGCCCCCGCGGCGGCGAGGACCGGACCCTGCTGGCCGCCGCCGGAGGCCAGGCACAGCACGTCGCTGCCGGTCAGGTCCGCCGGCAGCCAGGAGCGGTCGACCGGCTCGCGCCCGACGAGGACGACCGACCAGTCGCCCGTGCGGGCGCGCTCGACCACCTCGGTGCTCACCGGCCTCGACCACTCGTTGCCCTCGTGGACGTACCTGTCCCAGGCCGCCCGGTTGTGGGCGACCGGGTCCACCTCGTCGTGCCGCACGTTCAACTCCCTGCTCCGGTCGGGCGGACAACTCGCTGAGATCGCCGGGACGGCACCTCAGGCCGGTTCCGGTGCCGGTTCCGGCTGCGGCTCCGGCGCCCGGGGCTCGCGCTGGCGCGGCAGGGCCGGTCCCGGCTCCCAGGACCGGGTGGTGCGGACGAAGTACACGATCACCGAGGCCATCGCCAGCAGCAGCAGCGGGCCGGACAGCCACGGGTGGGCGGCCAGCTCGCGGGGCAGCAGCCGGTAGGCCGTCAGGAGCGCGGCGAAGACCACCGTGCCGTACGAGACCAGCCGGACCGCCGACAGGTCCCAGCCGCGGGCGAAGGCACGCATCGCCGCCTCGATCGTCAGCGCGAACACCACACCCGCGACCAGGTCCACCCCGTAGTGGTAGCCGAAGCCGAGGGTCGCGCTGAGCGTCGCCACCAGCCAGAACGCGCCCGCGTACCGCATGGGGCGCGCGCCCTTGCGGGTGTGGATGAACAGCGAGGTGGCCCAGGCCGTGTGCAGGCTGGGCATGCAGTTGCGCGGGGTGATCCCGTCGAACAGGACCGGGTGCGGCGTGCCGATCGCCGGGAGCACGTCGGGCCACCCGTGCGAGACGGCCCAGGCCCCGCCCTCGGCGCCGTACGCGTAGACCGGGCCGACGACCGGGAAGATCATGTAGATCGCGGGGCCGACGAGGCCGATGACCAGGAACGTACGCACCAGGTGGTGGGCCGGGAAGCGGCGTTCCGCCGCCACGTTGCGCAGCTGGTAGAGGCCCACCAGGGCGGCCGCGAGGGGGAGCTGACCGTAGACCAGGTCGAGGAGGTGGCTGCCGGCCGGCCCGATCGCCTCCAGGATCCGGCCCGCCACCCAGGACGGGTTGCCGAGCGCGTGGTCGGCGAGGGCCACGTACGGGTCGAGGACCTGCGGGTGCTCCTTGGCGGTGATGAGCAGCCAGGTGTCACCCGTCTTGTGGCCGAACACCAGCAGCATGCCCAGACCGCAGCCCTTGAGCAGCAGGGAGCGGTCCGCACCGGTGCGGCGCGTGAGGGCGACGACCGCGAGGCCGAGGACCACCCACAGCGCGCCGTTGCCGAAGTTCAGATCGGCGCCGACCAGCAGGCGCACGAGCAGGAACACGACGTCGACGGCGACCGCGGTGATTGCCGCGATCACGCGCTCGCGCCAGGTGAGCACCACCATCGCCAGCGCGAGCCCGGCGTACAGCAGCGGACCCGAGTGCGGGGCGAGGACCAGCTCCTGCGCCTCGACCGTCAGCGGGCCCGGCTGGCCGTAGCGGCGGGCCGCGAACTCCAGCGCGAGGAGGAACCCGGCGGTCGCCACCCCGGCCGCGGTCCACAGCACGAAGCGCGGGCGCCGCCACGGCGGTCCGGGGTGATCGGACGGGGGTATTCGAGAGGGTGAGGTCGTCAATGGTCCGGCTCATCGGGTGCGGGCGGCGGGCATGAGGTTCTGGTGAAGAACAGATGACGCAACGGGTCGTGACAGCTGGAACATGCTAGCCGCACAGGGTTCCGCCTGACAGGGTCGGCTCCGAACCGAGGGGCAGCTCAGCGGGGTGGGCGGCCGGCCGGCACGGACCCTCGGACACGGACATGGCGCAGATCACAGGAACTCCGCCGGGGCGGCGGAGAGGTGTTCGGTGTGAGCGACTCAGAGAACGATCTGCGCGGACGCGTACGGGCCGGGGAACGCGGTGCGTTCGCGGAGCTGTACGAGCAGTGCGCCCGGCCCGTGTACCAGCACGCCCTGTGGCTGACGGGGGACTGGTCGACGGCCGAGGACATCATGTCGGAGACGTTCCTGACCGCGTGGCGGGCACGGGAGCGGCTGCACGCCGAGGGCGGCTCCCTGCGCCCCTGGCTGCTGGGGATCGCCACCCACAAGGCGGAGAACGCCCGGCGCGGACGGCGCCGCCGCAGCGCCTTCCTCGCCCGGCAGCGGGAGACCGGGGTGGTCGCGGACTTCGCCCCCGAGACCGCCGCCCGCATCGACGACGCGCGCCGACTCGACGCCGTGCGCGACTCCCTCGACCGGCTGCGCCGCCCCGAGCGCGAGGTGCTCACCCTGTGCGTGTGGTCGGGCCTCGACTACCGGCAGACCGCCGAGGCCCTCGGGATCCCCGTCGGCACCGTGCGCTCGCGGCTGTCGCGGGCCCGGGCGAAGCTCGCCCGGTTCGCCGACGAGGAGCAGCGCCGGGAGAGGGCGCGGAAAGGACCGGAACCCGGCCCCGCCCGCGGAGAGATGACGGATGAAGCCGCACTCGCGGCCCTGCCCGTGAGGGAGGAAACGGCATGAACGACCGGAACGTGGACCACGAGCGCGGCGCCGCCGCACCGGGGGAGCGTGACAGCGACGTCGCGGAGATCGCGCGACTGCTGCCGGCCCCGGCCCGCCAGGACCTCTCCCGCGAGCAGTACCTCCGGCACGAGGAACGACTGATGCAGCGCATCGACCAGGACCGGCGCACCGACCAGGACCGGCACACCGCCCGCCCCCGCCCCGCCCGGCGCCTGCCGCGCCCCGCCCTCCTGGTGCCGCTGTCGGCGCTCGCCCTCGGCGCCGTGCTCGTCGCGGGTGTCGTCGTCGCGGGCGGCGACGACGCGCCCGCCACCACGGCGACCCGGCAGCACGGCACCGCCCGCACCCCGGCCGCGACGGCGCTGCTGGACCGGATCTCCCTCGCCGCGGGCAGGGGCGACGCGCTGGAGGTGCGGGACGACCAGTTCGTCTACGTCCGGTCCCGGACCACGGGCGCCGACCTGACCAGCGGCAAGGCGGTCGTCGGCCCCCTGGAGGAGACCGAGTCGTGGACCGCGCAGCAGCCGGGCCCGCTGCACCGGCTCGGGATCACCAGGACCGACGGCCGGACGCTTCCCGTCAACGCCGAGCTGGGCGACACCCACGGCACCCCCGCCGGTCTCAGCCGCCCCACCTACACCTGGCTGGCCTCCCTGCCCACCGACCCCGACAAGCTGCTCGCCTACCTGTACGCCAAGACGCCGAAGTTCCGCGGCGAGGAGCGGGACCAGGCCGTCTTCGACCAGATCGGTTCCCTGGTCGGCACGGTGATGCCGCCGAGGACGGCCGCCGCGCTCTACCGGGCGGCGGCGCGGATCCCCGGCGTCGCGGAGGCGCCCGGCGCCCGGGACGCCATCGGCCGCAAGGGCGTCGGCATCTCCCGCGACGACACGACCTTCGGCACCCGTACCGAGTGGGTCTTCGACAAGGAGGACCTGGCCTTCCTCGGCTCGCGCAGCTACCTGTTCCGGGACACCCGCTACGGCAGGGCGGGCACCCTCATGTCCAGCGACGCCGTGCTCGCCCAGGGGGTGGTCGACAAGGCCGGGCAGTCGCCCACCGGGTCGGCGCGGGGCTGACGCAGCGTCGGCCGGGTCGGCCGGGTCAGGCGGCGGCGCCGCGCAGCCCGGCCAGGACGTCGATGCGGTTCGTGGTGATCGAGTCGACGCCGAGACCGAGGAGCCGGCGCATCGAGGACCGGGTGTCGGGGGTCCAGACCGAGACGAGCAGGCCGTCGCGGTGGATGCGGGCCGCGAGGTCCCGGTCGATCAGGGAGAAGCGGTAGTTGAGCCAGCGCGGGCGGACCGCGGCGAGCAGGGCCGGGCGCGGCGGGGCCAGGATCGTCCAGGTCAGGGCGATCTCGGCGGCCGGGTCGGCGGCCCGCACCGTGAGCATCGTCCGCGCGCCCGCGCAGTAGTAGACGCGGTCCTCGGCACCGGCGTCGCGGATGGTGCCGACGACCGTGCGGACCGCCCTCTCGGTCGCGCCGGGCAGGTCGACCATCAGCCGGGCGCCGGTGCCGGCCGTCGCGGCCAGCGCCTCGGCCAGGGTGGGCACGCCGCCCGCCGTCACCTCGCGCACCTCCGTGGCGGAGAGCGCGGACAGCGGGCGGTCGTGGCCCCAGAGCCGCTTCAGCGTGGCGTCGTGCAGCAGGACGGGCACGCCGTCGCGCGTCGGGCGTACGTCGACCTCCACCGCGTCCGCGCCGCGGTCCAGCGCGGAGCGCAGGGACGGCAGGGTGTTCTCGCGGACGCGGTAGGGGTCGCCTCGGTGGGCCACGGCAGTCACGGTGCGCATGGGCCCATTCTGGCGTCCCGGGAGGCGGCGCTACGCGTTCGCGAGCCAGTCGCGCGTGTACGCGTCGATCTCACCGGCGATCCGGGCCTTGCCCGCCGCGTCGAGGAACGAGGCGTGCACCGCGTTCTTGGCGAGCTCGGCGACGCCCCGCTCGTCGAGGTCGAGGAGGCGGGCGGCGACCTCGTACTCGGTGTTGAGGTCGGTGGCGAACATCGGCGGGTCGTCGGAGTTGATGGTGACGCTCACGCCCGCGTCGACGAACTGCCGCAGCGGGTGCTCGTCGAGGGTGCGCACGGCGCGCGTGGCGATGTTCGAGGTCGGGCAGACCTCCAGCGGGATGCCGTGCTCGGCGAGGTGCGCGAGCAGCTTCGGGTCCCGGGCGGCGGAGGTGCCGTGCCCGATGCGCTCGGCGCGCAGTGCGGTCAGGGCGTCCCAGACGGTCTCCGGGCCGGTCGTCTCGCCGGCGTGCGGGACCGAGTGCAGACCGGCCGCGATCGCCCGGTCGAAGTACGGCTTGAACTGCGGGCGCGGGACGCCGATCTCGGGTCCGCCGAGGCCGAACGAGACCAGGCCCTCGGGGCGCAGCCGGTCGTCCGTGGCCAGCCGCACCGTCTCCTCGGCCGACTCGAGGCCCGCCTCGCCGGGGATGTCGAAGCACCAGCGCAGGACCGTGCCGAACTCCGCCTCGGCCGCCTTGCGGGCGTCCTCGATCGCGTCCATGAACGCGCGGGCGTCGATGCCGCGCCGGGTCGACGAGAAGGGGGTGATGGTCAGTTCCGCGTACCGCACGTTCTGCCGGGCCATGTCGCGGGCCACCTCGAAGGTGAGCAGCCGGACGTCCTCCGGGGTGCGGATCACGTCCACGACGGACAGGTAGACCTGGATGAAGTGGGCGAAGTCCTTGAAGGTGAAGAACTCCGTGAGCTTGTCGAGGTCCGCCGGGACCCCCGCGTCGGGGTGCCGGGCGGCCAGCTCCGACACGATCCTGGGAGAGGCCGAACCCACGTGGTGGACGTGGAGTTCGGCCTTCGGCAGTCCGGCGACGAAGGTCTGAAGGGTCTTGCTCTCGGAGCTCACGGATTCCTCCCCAGGAACTCGGGTGATCGGCTGATCGGGGTCCCGGGCATCGTATGCGGCCGCCCCGCACGCTCCGGCCGGACCTCCGCACGAGCCGCGGGACCGAGGCGGACCGGGACCTGCCAGGTGCGGCGAGCGGGCCACGGCCTGGGGCCTGCCCGGCGGATCTTGTCGCGGGCGCGGGGTCCGGCACGCCGACCTGCGGCGTTGTCGTCGGTTGCCAACGCTCCGCGTTGACGCCCTCCTCCGCCTTGCATCTCGACGCACCGGACCCCGCTCACCAGCACAGAAGCGCGCGGGCCACCCGACTGCGACCTGATCCGCCGAACAGGCCCTAGCATGTCGGGCGGAAGCCAGCAGACGACGGAGGGGGCCCGCCATGGCCGGCGGCAGCACACCGCAGGACCGCGACCCCTGGGCCCCGCCGCAGGACGTGTCCCTCGCGAAGGCCGGGGACACGCCGCCGGACCTGCACGACCGGCAGACCGTGACGTCGGTGCCGCTGGTCCCCGGACCGCAGACGCCCCCGCCGCCGCAGCCCGCCCCGGGCCCGTACGCGGCCCCGCCCGCCCCGGGCCCGTACGCACCGCCGGCCGCGCCGCGCGAGCAGGGCCCGGTGCCGCCGCCGCCCCTCGCGCCCGACGGCCCCGGCCTGCCGCCCTACGGCGCCCAGCCCGGTCCGCAGTACGGCTACCCGGGACCGCAGTACGGGTATCCCGGACCGCAGTACGGGTATCCCGGTCCGCAGGCCCCGCAGCATCCCCAGCAGTACGGGTACTGGCCGGGAGCGCTGCCCGCGCAGCCCAGCAACGGGCTGGGGATCGCCGGGATGGTCCTCGGCATCGTCGCGGCCGTGCTGTTCCTGATGTGGCCCATCGCCCTGATCTGCGGCGTCCTCGGCATCATCTTCGGCGCCATGGGCCGCGCCAGGGTCCGGCGCGGCGAGGCCACCAACCCGGGGCAGGCGCTCACCGGCATCATCTGCGGCGCGGCCGGGGCGGCGCTGGCCGTCGGCTTCGTCGTGCTGGTCGTCGCCAGCTCCTAGGCCGCCTTCGAGCCCCGGCCCGGTCGGCCCACGGCACCCGGCCACGGAAGCGGGCGCCACGGCACCAGCCGCCCGCACCGCCCGTCTCAGCGCAACCGCGCCCGCGCCGCCATCAGCGCGAAGCCCAGCAGATTGGGCCCCCGCCACCGCTCCGGGTCCTGGGCCGCCGGGTCGTCGGCCGTCAGGCCGATGCCCCACACCCGGTCCACGGGGCTGGCCTCGACCAGCACCCGCTCGCCCGTGGCCAGCAGGAACGCCCGCAGCGCCGGGTCCGAGGCGAACTTGTGCACGCTGCCCTCGGTGACGATGCCGAGCCGCTCCCGCTCCCACACGGCGTCGTCGAAGCCGCGCACCAGCCGCCCCGCCGTCTTGGCCTGCGACGGATGACCGGCTCCGAGCGCCTTCCGCTCCGCCTCGACGTCACCGAACAGCCGGGCCTTGGCCGTCATCATCCAGTGCTCGGCCGTCGCGTACCGCACCCCGTCCACCGTGAACGGCGACGGCCACCACTGGCTCAGACAGCTCGCCCCCAGCGTGCCGTCCGCCCGCGGCGCGTGCCCCCAGAAGTGCAGGAACTTCACCCGGGCCCCCGCCCGCACGGCCGCCACCAGGGATTCCCTGCTCTCGATCGCCATGCACGGGAGTTTGGCACGCACCACTGACACTCCGTCCTGGGTTTTCCAGGTGGACTCGACACCTGGTCGACAGATTCCGTCGCGTAACCAAAAGGCAACAACGGAATCACTTGTTGGAGTAGGAGGGCTCTGTCAGGATCGGCACTCAAATCGAGCTGGAGCCACGCCGGGGCCCGTGGGACGGGACGCCTGGCGGAGGAGAGCGAGAGCGAGCACTCATGCACCACCCCACCTCGGACACCCCCCTCTCGGCCGCGTCCGTCACCGCCGCCGTGCAAGAACGGTTCGCCGCCGGTGCGAACCACATCGCGGGCCGCCTCACCAAGGGCACTTCCGGCCACACCCAGGCGATCGTCGACCCGGCCACCGGCGCCGAGGTCCTCACGTACGAACTGGCGGGCCCGGACGACGTGGACGCCGCCGTCGCCGCGGCCCGGGCCGCCTTCCCCGGCTGGTCGGGCCTGACCCCGGGCGAGCGCTCCGACGCCATGCACCGGTTCGCGGCCGTGCTCGGCGAGTGGGCCGAGGAGTTCGCCCGGTACGAGTCGTTGCAGTGCGGCAAGCCGATCAAGCTCAGCCGCGAGTTCGACGTGCCGGGCACCGTCGACAACACCGCCTTCTTCGCGGGTGCCGCCCGGCACCTCCAGGGCCAGTCCGCGGGGGAGTACAGCGGCGACCACACCTCGTACGTACGGCGTGAGCCGATCGGTGTCGTCGGCTCCATCGCGCCCTGGAACTACCCGCTCCAGATGGCCGCCTGGAAGGTCCTGCCGGCCATCGCCGCGGGCAACACCATCGTCCTGAAGCCCGCCGAGACGACCCCCCTCACCTCCCTGCTGTTCGCCGAGGCCGCCGTCGCCGCCGGGCTGCCCGAGGGCGTCGTCAACGTGGTCAGCGGCGCGGGCCGGGACGCCGGGGAACACCTCGTCGGCCACCCCGACGTCGCCATGACCTCCTTCACCGGCTCGACCGGCGTCGGCAAGCGCGTCGCCGAGATCGCCACCGCGACCGTCAAGCGCCTCCACCTGGAGCTGGGCGGCAAGGCCCCGTTCCTCGTGTTCGACGACGCCGACCTCGACGCCGCTGTGCACGGCGCCGTCGCCGGCGCGCTCATCAACACCGGCCAGGACTGCACCGCGGCCACGCGCGCGTACGTGCAACGCCCGCTCTACGACGCGTTCGTCGAGAAGACCGCCGCCCTCATGGAGACCGTCCGGCTCGGCGACCCCTTCGCCGACGGCACCGACCTCGGACCGCTCATCTCGCACGCCCAGCGCGACCGCGTCGCCGGATTCGTCGACCGGGCGCGCGGCTACGCGCGCGTGGTCACCGGCGGCGAGGCCCCCGACCACCCCGGCGCCTACTACCGGCCGACCCTCGTCGCCGACGCCCCGCAGGACAGCGAGATCGTCCAGTCGGAGATCTTCGGCCCGGTCCTGGTCGTGCTGCCCTTCGACAGCGACGACGAGGGACTGGCGCTGGCCAACGACACCCCCTACGGACTCGCCGCCTCCGCCTGGTCGACCAACGTCTTCCGCGCCAACCGCGCCACCCGGGAGATCAAGGCCGGCTGCGTCTGGGTCAACGACCACATCCCGATCCTCAGCGAGATGCCCCACGGCGGCTACAAGGCATCCGGCTTCGGCAAGGACATGTCCGCCTACTCCTTCGAGGAGTACACGCAGATCAAGCACGTCATGTTCGACAACACCGCGGTCGTCCGCAAGGACTGGCACCGCACCGTCTTCGGGGACCGATAGCCACCGGGCCGCCTGACCCGCGGCCGCACTCCACCTTCCCGCAAGGGACTCCCGAAAGGGCAACCACGCGCATGGAGCAGTACGAGCCCGACCGCCCGTCCCCGGCCCAACTGGCCGCCATCAGGCGCAGCCTGCGCACCGGCAGGGCGGCGGCGCCCCTGGCCCGCCGCTCCCTCCTGCGCGCCTCGGCGGGCGGCGCGCTCGCCGTCGGCGGGCTCGGTGCGCTCAGCGCCTGCGGCATCCCCGCCGCGAGCAAGTCCTCGGGCGGCGTCTCGTCCGAGGACCACTCGGCCAAGGAGAAGAAGGTCAACTTCTCCAACTGGACGGAGTACATCGACCTCAGCAAGGACAAGAAGCACCACCCGAGCCTGGACGCGTTCGCCCGCCGCACCGGGATCACCGTCAAGTACACCGAGGACATCAACGACAACGTCGAGTTCTTCGGCAAGATCAAGCCGCAGCTCGCGGCGGGCCAGGACACCGGGCGCGACATCATCGTCCTCACCGACTGGCTCGCCGCCCGCCTCATCCGCTACGGCTGGGTGCAGAAGCTCGACGCGTCGCACCTGCCGCACGCCTTCTCCAACCTGGCCACCCAGTTCCGCGACCCCGACTGGGACCCGGGACGCGCCTACTCCTACCCCTGGCAGGGCATCGCCACGGTCATCGCGTACAACGTGAAGGCGACCGGCGGCAAGGAGATCACCTCCGTCTCCCAGCTCCTGGACGACTCCGCCCTCAAGGGCAAGGTCGGCCTGCTGTCCGAGATGCGCGACACCATCGGCATGACGCTCCTGGACCTCGGCAAGGACCCCCGCGACTTCAGGACCGACGACTTCGACGCCGCCGTCGCCCGCATCCAGAAGGCCGTCGACAACAAGCAGGTGCGCCGCTTCACCGGCAACGACTACATCGCCGACCTCAACCAGGGCGACCTCGCCGCCTGTCTCGCCTGGGCCGGCGACGTCGTCCAGCTCCAGGCCGACAACCCCGACGTGCGGTTCGCGATACCGGACGCCGGCTACATCACGTCGACCGACAACATGCTGATCCCCAACAAGGCGCGTCACAAGACGAACGCCGAGCGGCTCATGGACTACTTCTACGAGCCCGCCGTCGGCGCCGAACTCGCCGACGCGATCAACTACGTCACCCCGCTGGAGAGCACCGTCGTCAAGCCGGAGCTGGCCAAGCTCGACAAGGACGCGGCCGACGACCCGCTGATCGTCCCCGACAAGGCGATGTCGGCCAAGGCGCACGGCTTCCGCTCGCTGAGCGCCAAGGAAGAGACGTCGTACGAGCAGAAGTTCGCCCAGCTCACCGGCGGCTGAACCGGTGCCCGCTGCCCACCCCTTCCTCCGGACTCCCTTGGACTCACCATGACGACGCAACCCCACAGCGACCACGGCGGCGACGTACGCCTCACCGGCATCAGCAAGACCTACGACAACGGCTTCACGGCCGTCCAGCCGCTCGACCTCACCGTCCCGCAGGGCTCCTTCTTCGCCCTCCTCGGCGCCTCCGGCTGCGGCAAGACCACCACCCTGCGCATGATCGCGGGCCTGGAGGAGCCGACCACCGGCACCGTGCTCCTCGGCGACCAGGACGTCACGAACCTGCCGCCCTACAAGCGGCCCGTGAACACGGTCTTCCAGTCGTACGCGCTCTTCCCGCACCTCGACATCTTCGAGAACGTCGCCTTCGGCCTGCGCCGCCGCGGCATCAAGTCGGTGAAGAAGCAGGTCGAGGACATGCTCGACCTGGTCCAGCTCGGCGAGCACAAGCGCAAGAAGCCGCACCAGCTCTCCGGCGGCCAGCAGCAGCGCGTCGCCGTCGCCCGCGCCCTCATCAACCACCCCAAGGTGCTGCTGCTCGACGAGCCGCTCGGCGCCCTCGACCTCAAACTGCGCCGCCAGATGCAGCTGGAGCTCAAGCGCATCCAGACCGAGGTCGGCATCACCTTCATCCACGTCACGCACGACCAGGAGGAGGCCATGACCATGGCCGACACCGTCGCCGTGATGAACGCGGGACGCGTCGAACAGCTCGGCGCCCCCACCGACCTGTACGAGAACCCGGGCTCCACGTTCGTCGCCAACTTCCTCGGCACCTCGAACTTCATCGAGGCCGAGATCGCGGGCCGGGCCGGCGACGACCTCACGCTGCGGGCCGGCGACGGCAAGCTCGTGCTGCCCGGCGCGCGATGTTCCACCGCCTCCACCGCCGTCGGCGACAAGGTCCTGCTCGGGGTGCGCCCCGAGAAGATCTCCCTCACCCACGCCGACGACGCCGCGGAGATCCCCGACGGCCGCAACCGGATCACCGGCCGGATCGCCGACTCCTCCTTCATCGGCGTCTCCACGCAGTACGTCGTCGACAGCCCGCTCTGCGACGCCTTCGAGGTCTACGCCCAGAACATCGAGCGGGACGCCCGGCTCGTGCCCGGCGCCGACGTCGTCCTGCACTGGAACCCGGCGCACACCTTCGGCCTCGACGCCGCCCAGGACGCCGGGGCGGGCGTGGAGAAGGTCTCGGAGGACGCGAGCGCATGAGCACGACACTCACCGAGGCACCGCCCGAGGCGGCGGAGCCGGCCCCCCGCAAGCCCCGCAGGCGCGGCCGCCTCGTCCCGTACTGGCTGCTGCTGCCCGGCATGCTCTGGCTGATCGTCTTCTTCGCGCTGCCGATGATCTACCAGGCCTCCACCTCCGTGCAGCAGGGGTCGCTGGAGGACGGCTACACCGTCACCTGGCACTTCGCCACCTACTGGGACGCGCTGTCCGAGTACTGGCCGCAGTTCCTGCGCTCCGTGCTGT
This sequence comes from Streptomyces sp. NPDC088785, assembly GCF_044750685.1. Taxonomy (NCBI): domain Bacteria; kingdom Bacillati; phylum Actinomycetota; class Actinomycetes; order Kitasatosporales; family Streptomycetaceae; genus Streptomyces; species Streptomyces sp. NPDC088785. Next base: position 107,125 of record NZ_JBIVKH010000013.1, on the reverse strand, counting down.
ACGCGGGTCTCGCCACGATCCTGTGCCTGCTGCTCGGCTACCCGCTGGCCTACCTCATCGCGTTCCGCGCGGGCCGCTGGCGCAACGTCATCATGGTCCTGGTGATCGCCCCGTTCTTCACCAGCTTCCTGATCCGCACGCTGGCCTGGAAGACGATCCTCGCGGACAACGGCGTCGTGGTGAGCACCCTCAACTCGCTGCACCTGCTCGACGTCACCACCTGGCTCGGGATGACCGACGGCGACCGGGTCCTCGCCACCCCGCTCGCCGTGGTCTGCGGACTCACGTACAACTTCCTGCCGTTCATGGTGCTGCCGCTCTACACCTCGCTGGAGCGGATCGACGGACGGCTGCACGAGGCGGCGGGCGACCTGTACGCGTCGCCGGTGACCACCTTCCGCAAGGTGACCTTCCCGCTGTCCATGCCGGGCGTCGTCTCCGGCACGCTGCTCACCTTCATCCCGGCGACCGGCGACTACGTCAACGCGGACCTGCTCGGCTCCACCGACACCCGCATGGTCGGCAACGTCATCCAGACCCAGTTCCTGCGCATCCTCGACTATCCGACGGCGGCGGCGCTCTCCTTCATCCTCATGGCGGCCATTCTCTTCATGGTCACCTTCTACATTCGCCGTTCCGGAACGGAGGACCTGGTCTGATGCCCTTCGTACGCTGGATACGCCGCAATGTGGTGGTCATCGCGGGCCTGCTCACGCTCGCCTATCTCCTCCTGCCGAACGTCGTCGTCACGGTCTTCTCCTTCAACAGGCCGAAGGGCCGCTTCAATTACGAGTGGCAGGACTTCTCGCTCGACGCCTGGAAGAATCCGTGCGGGGTCGCCGACATGTGCGGCTCGCTCTCGCTGAGCCTCCAGATCGCCTTCTGGGCGACGCTCGGCGCGACCGCGCTCGGCACGATGATCGCCTTCGCGCTGGTGCGCTACCGCTTCCGGGCCCGCGGCGCCGTGAACTCGCTGATCTTCCTGCCGATGGCGATGCCGGAGGTCGTGATGGCCGCCTCGCTGCTCACGCTCTTCCTCAACATGGGCGCTCAGCTGGGCTTCTGGACGATCCTCATCGCCCACATCATGTTCTGCCTGAGCTTCGTGGTGACGGCCGTCAAGGCGCGCGTGATGTCGATGGACCCGCGCCTGGAGCAGGCCGCGCAGGACCTGTACGCCGGTCCGGTGCAGACCTTCCTGCGGGTGACGCTGCCCATCGCCGCCCCCGGGATCGCGGCGGGCGCCCTGCTCGCCTTCGCGCTCTCCTTCGACGACTTCATCATCACGAATTTCAACGCGGGCTCGACCGTGACCTTCCCCATGTTCGTGTGGGGATCGGCGCAACGCGGTACGCCCGTTCAGATCAATGTCATCGGTACGGCCATGTTCCTGGTCGCCGTACTGTGCGTGCTCGTCGGAATGATGGCCGGCAAGCGCAAGAACAAGAGCTCCTGAACCACAGGACTCTCGGATTTCTGAGGGAGTTGGAATCATGGCCGCACGTGCCATGAATCGCTGGACCGCGGCACTGGCCGACGCCAAGCCGGTCGCCTACTGGCTCGACGACCCGGGCCGCCCCGGGGCCCGCCCCGCCCTCACCGGCGACGAGACGTGCGACCTGCTGGTCGTGGGCGGCGGCTACAGCGGACTGTGGACGGCCCTGATCGCCAAGGAGCGCGACCCCGGCCGCGACGTCGTCCTCGTCGAGGGCCGGGAGATCGGCTGGGCCGCCTCCGGCCGCAACGGCGGATTCTGCGCCGCCTCCCTCACGCACGGCACGGCCAACGGCCTGGCCCGCTGGCCCAAGGAGATCAAGAAGCTGGAGGAGCTGGGCGCCGCCAACCTCGACGCCATCGAGGCGGCGGTCGCCCGCTACTCCATGGACTGCGACTTCGAGCGCACCGGCGAGCTGGACGTGGCGACCCAGCCGCACCAGGTCACCGAACTGCGCGAGTTCTACGAGGAACTGGCCGGGGCCGGCCTCACCGACGGCCTGGAGCTCCTCGACGCCGGGCAGACCCGCGAGCAGGTGAACTCGCCGACGTTCCGGGGCGCGCTTTTCGACCGCGACGGCGTCGCCATGCTCCACCCGGCCAAGCTCGCCTGGGGCCTCAAGCAGGCGTGCCTCGACCTCGGCGTGCGCGTCTACGAGCACACCCCCGCGACGGGGCTCGCCTCGAACGGCGCGGGCGTCGCCGTCCGCACCCCCTACGGCCGGGTCTTCGCCCGGCAGGCCGCGCTCGGCACGAACGTCTTCCCGTCGCTGGTCAAGCGGGTCCGCCCGTACACGGTCCCGGTCTACGACTACGCGCTGATGACCGAGCCGCTGACGGCCGGCCAGCTGGCGGAGATCGGCTGGAAGAACCGCCAGGGCCTCGGCGACAGCGCCAACCAGTTCCACTACTTCCGGCTGTCGGCCGACAACCGGATCCTGTGGGGCGGCTACGACGCGATCTACCCCTACGGCGGCCGGGTCCGCGCGGAGCACGACCACCGCCCGGAGACGTACGCGAAGCTCGCCGGCCACTTCTTCACCTGCTTCCCGCAGCTGGAGGGCCTGCGCTTCACCCACGCGTGGGGCGGCGCGATCGACACCTGCTCGCGCTTCTCGGCGTTCTTCGGCACCGCGCACGCGGGCAGGGTGGCGTACGCGGCCGGGTACACCGGGCTCGGCGTCGGCGCGACGCGCTTCGGCGCGGACGTGATGCTCGACCTGCTGTCGGGGGAGCGCACCGAGCGCACGGAGCTGGAGATGGTCCGCTCCAAGCCGCTGCCGTTCCCGCCCGAGCCGTTCGCCTACACCGGGATCGCGCTCACCAAGTGGGCGCTGGCCTGCGCCGACGACAACGGCGGGCGGCGCAACCTGTGGCTGCGGACCATGGACACGCTGGGTCTCGGCTTCGACAGCTGAGGCCCGGCGCCTGGCCCCGGCCGGGCCGGCGTACGCCCAGGTCACCCCCTGTGACCCGGCTCACTACCAACAAGTAGCCCGAAGTCGCGTAATGCTCGGGCCCCCACCTCCCTCTCGCTCGTGACCCATTGAAGTCGAAGCGAGAGGGAGGTCCCGCCATGACTGGCTCAGGCGCGGCTAAGTCGGCGGTCGAGTGGCTGGTGTCGGTGGCGCCGGATCCCGAGGCGTGCCGCTGGGAGTGGGAGCGCAATCCGCTCGGGGTGGCGCTGCTGCCCGCGGGCCGGGAGTGGGACGTGCTGATCCTGCCGGGGGAGCTCGGATACCCCACGCTCGACGTCCTCACCCGGGTCATCGACCGCCCCGGCCCCGTCCTGGCGGACTTCGGGGACGCCCGGATGGGCTTCTTCGTGCCCGCGGGCACCGTCGCGCGCTGGCTCGGCACGGGGGTGCGCGGCGCGGGCCACGGCACCTGGATCGTGGTCCCCTACCCGGGCCGGACCACCGGCGGCGTGCGCTGGCTGGTGCCCCCGGACGGCCGGGGCACGCTGACCGATCCGGCGCTCCTCGAACTCGCCATGCACGAGGCCGCGGCCCAACTGGCCCGGGAATCGGGGGAGTAGCCGGGCACAAGTCGATCTCGGGGCGCACGGAACCCTTGACAACTCAATTGGTCTGGACCAAGTTGGGCGCACTTCGCTCCACCGTGCCCCTTCCCCCGCCACGCCCGGAGGCAGTCATGGCCCGTACCGGACCACCCCGCAGATTCCTGACCGCCGTGACGGCGGCGGCCCTGGCCGCCGCCGGTCTCACCGCCCTGTCCGTGCCCGCGCACGCCGCCGACACCGAACTGGCCCGCAACGGCGGCTTCGAGTCCGGCCTCGACGGCTGGACGTGCTCGGCCGGCACCGGCAAGGTGGTCGGCTCGCCGACGCACAGCGGCACCTCGGCTCTCCAGGGGACCCCGACCGCCTCCGACAACGCCCAGTGCACGCAGACGGTGACGGTGAAGCCGGGCTCCACGTACGCGCTCTCCGGCTACGTCCGCGGCTCGTACGTCTACCTCGGCGCGACCGGCACCGGCACCACGGACGTCTCGACGTGGACCCAGTCGGCCACCGACTGGCAGAAGCTGACGACGACGTTCACCACCGGCCCGTCCACCACCAAGGTCACCCTCTTCACCCACGGCTGGTACGGCACCCCCGCCTACACCGCCGACGACCTCAGCCTGATCGGCCCCGGCGGCGCGGCACCCGTCGTCCCGGCCGCCCCGACGGGCCTCACCACCGGCTCCGTCACCGCCACCTCCCTCGCTCTGTCCTGGCCCGCCGTCTCCGGCGCGACGAGCTACGCGGTCTACGTCAACGGCGCCAAGTCCCGGACCGTGACCGGCACCTCGACCACCCTGACCGGCCTCACGCCCGCCACCGCGTACAGCCTCCAGGTCTCCGCGCTCAACGACGCGGGAGAGTCCTCGAAGTCGACCGCCGTCACGGCGACCACGGCCCAGGGCACCGGCAACCCCGGCGGCGGCTCCGGCGGCCTCCCCGCGCACGCCCTCGTCGGCTACCTCCACGCGAGCTTCGCCAACGGCTCCGGCTACACCCGCCTCGCCGACGTCCCCGACAGCTGGGACGTCATCGACCTCGCCTTCGGCGAGCCGACCTCGACCACCTCCGGCGACATCCGCTTCAACCGCTGCCCGGTCACCGAGTGCCCGAACGTCGAGTCGGACGCCGACTTCAAGGCCGCCATCAAGGCCAAGCAGGCGGCCGGCAAGAAGGTGGTCATCTCGATCGGCGGCCAGAACGGCCAGGTCCAGCTGACCACCACCGCGGCCCGCGACACCTTCGTCTCGTCCGTCTCCAAGATCATCGACACCTACGGCCTCGACGGCCTCGACATCGACTTCGAGGGCCACTCGCTGTCCCTGAACACGGGCGACACGGACTTCAAGAACCCGACCACCCCCGTGATCGTCAACCTGATCTCGGCACTGAAGACCCTCAAGGCCAAGTACGGCGACGCGTTCGTCCTGACCATGGCCCCGGAGACCTTCTTCGTCCAGAACGGCTACCAGTTCTACGGCAGCGGCAAGTGGGGCGGCCAGGACCCGCGCTGCGGCGCCTACCTCCCGGTCATCTACGCCATGCGCGACGCCCTGAGCCTGCTGCACGTCCAGGACTACAACTCGGGCCCGATCATGGGCCTCGACAACCAGTACCACTCCATGGGCGGCGCCGACTTCCACATCGCCATGACCGACATGCTCCTGACCGGCTTCCCGGTCGCGGGCGACGCCAACAACGTCTTCCCGCCGCTGCGCCCCGACCAGGTCGCCATCGGCATGCCCGCCTCGACCAACGCGGGCAACGGCTACGTGGCCCCCGCCGAGGTCACCAAGGCCCTGGACTGCCTCACGAAGAAGACCGGCTGCGGCGCGTACACCACCCACGGCACCTGGCCGGCGCTGCGCGGCCTGATGACGTGGTCGGTGAACTGGGACCGCTTCAACAACTGGGAGTTCCAGAAGAACTTCGACGCGTACTTCGGCTGACCGCACCGCCGGTCACCCGGGCCGCCGCGGTGAGGAGCAGCACGCCCAGGCACCAGCTCCCCACCACGTCCAGCGGCCAGTGATAGCCCTGCCGCACCAGCCCGAGGCCCACGGCCGCGTTCACCACGACGCAGCCGTGGGCCGCGGCGCGTCCGGCGAGCAGCAGAGCGCACAGCCCGTACGCCACCGCCGCCGTCGCCGCGTGACCCGACGGGAAGAAGCCCGTCGCCGGGGACATCGGGGGCGGGCCGGGGCGGGCCAGGAGGTGCTGGAGGGGGACGACCAGGGCCGGCACGAGCGCCATGGTCGCGAGCGCGGTCACCGCCGGGAGCATGCGGCGGGTGCGGTACGTGACGTACGCGAGGGTGCAGGCCAGGACCGGCAGGGCCACCTGGAGATTGCCGAGGTCCGCGAAGAACTCGGCCGGGCCCGACGGGATGCCGCTGGTGCGGATCGCGTCGCCGAGCCGCTCGTCCGGGGCGAGGAGGGGGCCGTCCACGGCCACCTGCCAGGTGAGCACCGCGAGGAGCAGGACCGCGAGGGCGGCCGGGAAAATGGCCGGGCGCCCCGGAGCAGGGGGGGTGGCTCCGGGGCGCCCGATCTGATCGGCGTGCCGCGCGCCCCGGGGGGTGTGGGGCGGGCGACCGTCCGATCGGTGAGGAGTTCCGGAGCGCGAGGCTCCGGGTGTGTGCGCGAGGGCACGACCAGGGCGGGGCTGGGGAGGCTCCGACCCCGAGTCGTCCGCAGTCCCCTGCGGACGGGGTGTTTCTCTCATCTGCGGAAACCGTACGTCAGGGGACGGGGGCCACGACAGCCGGTTCGGCAAGCTGACATGGGGCCCCCACACGTTCTTCACACGGCCCGACCCTAGAGCCCGCGCGCGGGCCCCGCACTACCGCTCAGAGCGCGGCGAGGGCGTTCTCGATGATGTCCAGGCCCTCGTTGAGCAGGTCCTGGCCGATGACGAGCGGCGGCAGGAAACGCAGCACGTTGCCGTAGGTGCCACAGGTGAGGACGAGCAGGCCCTCGGCGTGGCAGGCCTTGGCGAGCGCCGCGGTGGTCGCCGCGTCCGGCTCCTTGGTCGCCGGGTCCTTGACCAGCTCGACGGCGATCATCGCGCCGCGGCCGCGCACGTCGCCGATGACGGGGAACTTCTCCTGCATCGCCGTCAGGCGGGCCTTCATCGTCGACTCGATCTCCTTCGCCCTGGCGTTGAGGTCGAGCTCCTTCATGGTCTCGATGGCGCCGAGCGCACCCGCGCAGGCCACCGGGTTGCCGCCGTAGGTGCCGCCGAGGCCGCCCGCGTGCGCGGCGTCCATGATCTCGGCGCGCCCGGTCACGGCGGCCAGCGGCAGGCCGCCCGCGATGCCCTTGGCGGTCGTGATCAGGTCGGGCACGATGCCCTCGTCCTCGCACGCGAACCACTGGCCGGTGCGGCAGAAGCCGGACTGGATCTCGTCCGCGACGAACACGATGCCGTTGGCCTCGGCGAACTTCACGATCTCCGGCAGGAAGCCCTTGGCCGGCTCGATGAAGCCGCCCTCGCCGAGCACCGGCTCGATGATGATCGCGGCGACGTTGTCCGCGCCGATCTGCTTGGTGATCTGGTCGATGGCCTGCGCGGCGGCCTCGGGGCCCGCGTTCTGCGCACCGGTCGGCCAGCGGTAGCCGTAGGCCACCGGCACCCGGTAGACCTCGGGGGCGAACGGGCCGAAGCCGTGCTTGTACGGCATGTTCTTCGACGTCAGCGCCATCGTCAGGTTCGTCCGGCCGTGGTAGCCGTGGTCGAAGACGACGACCGCCTGGCGCTTGGTGTACGCGCGGGCGATCTTGACGGCGTTCTCGACGGCCTCGGCGCCCGAGTTGAACAGCGCCGACTTCTTGGCGTGGTCGCCCGGCGTCAGCTCGGCGAGCGCCTCGGCGACCTCGACGTAGCCCTCGTACGGCGTGACCATGAAGCAGGTGTGGGTGAACTCCTGCAACTGGGCGGAGGCGCGGCGGACCACGGCCTCGGCGGAGGCGCCGACCGAGGTCACGGCGATGCCGGAACCGAAGTCGATCAGACGGTTGCCGTCGACGTCCTCGATGATGCCGCGGTCCACGCGGGCGGTGAACACGGGCAGCGTGGAGCCCACGCCGGCCGCGACCGCGGCCAGGCGGCGCTCCTGCAACTCCTGCGACTTCGGGCCGGGGATGGCGGTGACGACGCGGCGCTCCTGCGGGATGTCGCTCATGCGGGGCTCCAGGTTCTGAAGAGGCGTGTCACCGGGCTCTGGTCCGGTTTCGCCGGGATGTACGGGGGCTCTCCTCGCAGGTTAGGGGCGAGGGAAGGGGACGGTCATGCTCCATCGGGGTGCGGTCGGGGCCGGCCGTTGTCCGCCGTGGACATATGCGTCCGCGGGCCCGGACCGGCGGACGGCGCGCGTCACGGGGCGCGTAACCGGTGAACTCCCCAGGCACGGGCACTACATTGAGGCCGATGGGCAGAGCAATGCGCTGAGCAGGGGGCAAGGGCCATGGACACCGAGGGCACGCAGGGCACGAACGGCGCCGCCGCGGAGCAGGGCCGCGCCGCCGTGCCGCACCCGGCCCGCCCGGTCGCACCGCCGCCGCGGCCCGCGCAGGCGCCGGGCGTGCGCGACGAGGCGGCCGCCGGGTCGGAGTTCCTGACCTGGCTGCGCACCCCGCGGCCGACCGCCGCGCCGGGCGTGTGGCGGTTCGGACACCGGCCGCGGCCCGCGGCGGAACCGGCGACGACCCCGACCCGGCAGCTGCTCAGCGGCGCGGTCATCGCGTTCCTGGTGGGCTGGCTGGTCTGGTCGCTGCTGTGGAACGGCTACCTGGGCGGCTGGTGGCTGCTCCCGCTCTACGCGATGATCCCGGACTCCTGGGCGTCCCCGCACTCGTTCACCTCCGTCGTCGTCGTGTACCTCTACTACGCCGTCTTCGCCGTCGGCATCATGGTCGCCGTCGGACGGCTGGGCCGCTGGGCGGAGATCTGGCGCCGCTTCGGCTACCCGGCCTGGCGCAAGGCCGCCGAGCCGGTGCAGGCCGCCCGGCCCGTCGCCCCCGAGAAGGACCCCGTCCAGTGGCCCACCCTGCGCGAGGCCGGCGCCGTCCAGGCCGCCGACCGGCTCGGCGCCGACGCCCGCGCGGGCCTGATGCGCGACGTCGACCACGCCCGGATCGCCCGCGCCTGGCAGGGCGTGAAGCGCGGCAAGCACTCCCTCGCCTCGTTCTCCGCCGCCGTCGTGAAGGACGGCGCCGCCGCCTGCCCGCACCCCTCGGGCCTGCGCGACCTGCCCTCCCGCGCCGCCCGCCACGACCTGGGCACCGCGCAGGTCAGGCTCGGCGCGGCCGCCGACGACGAGCGCAACCCGTACGCGTACCGCGGCGTCGGCCTCGGCGTCGGCCCCGACCTGCTCGGCACCTCGCTGCTGGCCGTCGGCCCGCCCGGCGCCGGCAAGACCAGCGGCGTCGTCTGGCCGCTCGCCGAGTCGCTGTGCCTGGGCGCGCTCGCCGGCCGGGCCGCCGTGATCGTCGTCGGCGCGGCCGGCGCCGGACTCGGCCCGCAGGACGCCTACGACGTCGTGATCCGCGTCGGCCAGGCCGACTCCGTCTACGACCTCGACCTGTACGGCGGCTCCACCGACCCGGACGAGGCCGCGGCCGTGCTCGCCGAGGCCCTCGTCGGCGACCTCGCCGACCCGCACCCCAGCGGCGACAGCCGCCGCTCCACGACCGTCCTCGGCCAGCTGCTCGGCCCGTACCACGCGGTGCACGGCCGCTTCCCGTCCGTTCCCGAACTGCGGCAGCTGCTCGACGGGGCGCCCGTCGCCCTCGGCGCGCTGCGCAAGGCGCTCACCGAGGCCGGGCACGAGGCGATGCTGCGCGAGCTGGACGCCCGCGAACGCCAGCTGAGCCAGCCGGGTGACGTGGGCGCCGTCCTCGCCGACCGGATCGCCCTGCTCGACCGGCCCGCCTTCGCCTCCTTCTTCGACACCTCGGGGCGGACCAGGCCGTTCTCCCTGCGCGCCCTCGACCACCCCGTCCGGGTCCGCGTCGACCTGCCCGAGCGCGGCCACGCCGACGCCTCCCGGATCCTGGCCCGGCTCGTCCTCGCCCAGTTCACGGCCAACGTCGCGGTGCGCGAGGACCGCTCCCTGTTCGCCTGCCTGATCCTCGACGACGCCACCGGGGTCGTCACCCCGCAGACCGTGCGCGCCGTGCAGCGCCTGCGCTCGGCCAACGCGGGCGCCGTCCTCACCCTGCGCACCCTCGACGACGTGCCGCGCGCCCTGCGCTCCCCGCTGCTCGGCGCGGTCGGCTGCCGGATGGCGCTGTCCGGGCTCACCCCGTGGGACGGGCAGGACTTCGCCGAGGTCTGGGGCAAGGAGTGGACCGAGACCCGCGACGTCACCGACCGGCAGATCATCGCCGAGACCCCGGCGGGCAAGGCGCTGCACGCGGTGCGCCGGGTGATCACCGGCCGGGCGCCGACCGCCCGCGCGGTCACCGTCCGCAAGGTGGAGCGCGAGCGCTGGTCGGCCTCCGACCTGGCGCACGCCGTCCCGCCGGGCCACGCCGTGCTCTCCCTCACCACCGTGCGCGGTGAGCACGCGCCGCCGCTCCTGGTCGACCTGCGCGGCTGAACGCGGCCCGCGCGGCGGGCCCCGGACACCGCGCGGGACCCCGCGACGCGACGGGCGCGGTCCGGCAGTACGTACGGTGAGGCAGAATCGGCACGAGGCGTTCATACGGAGAGTCCAAAAGCTTCACAGGCTCCGACCGCCCCGCCGCCGTACATCCCCCCACAGCCCACCCGAAGGCCGCCATGCCGCCCACGCTCGCCTCACTCGTCCACCACTCGGCGCTCAAACTCACCGTGCGCGCGGGCGAGGCGCACCTGGACACCCCCGTTCGCTGGGCCCACGTGAGCGAGCTGGCCGACCCGGTGCCCTACATGGAGGGCGGGGAGCTGCTGCTCATCACCGCCCTCAAGCTGGACGCCGACGACCCGGAGGCGATGCGCCGCTACGTGAAGCGGCTCGTCGGCGCGGGCGTCGTCGGACTCGGCTTCGCGGTCGGCGTCAACTACGACGCCGTGCCCGAGGCGCTCGCGCGGGCCGCCCAGGACGAGGGCCTGCCCCTGCTCGAAGTGCCGCCCAGGACGCCGTTCATCGCGATCAGCAAGGCCGTGTCCGCCGCCATCGCCGCCGACCAGTACCGGGCCGTCACCTCCGGCTTCGCCGCCCAGCGCGAGCTGACCAAGCAGGCGCTCGGCGAGGGCCCCGAGGGACTGCTCGCCGTGCTCGCCGCCCAGGTCGACGGCTGGGCCGCGCTGTACGACGCCTCGGGCGCCGTCGTCGCCACCGCCCCGGAATGGGCCGGCCGGCGCGCGGCCCGGCTGACCCCCGACGTCGAACGCCTGCGGGACCGGCCCGCCCCCGCCAGCGCCGTCGTCGCGGGCGGCTCCGACAACGGCACCGACCGCGTCGAGCTGCACTCCATCGGCACCGGACGCAGGCCGCGCGCCGCGCTCGCCGTCGGCACGGCGGCCGCGCTCGGCACCGCCGAACGGTACGCACTGCACTCCGCCATCGCCCTGCTCACCCTGACCACCGAACGCTCCCGGGCCCTGTACGCGGCCGAACAGCGGATCGGCGCCGCCGTGCTGCGCATGCTGCTCGCCGGCGAACCCGACCACGCGCGGGCCGTCGCGGGCGACCTGTACGGGGCCCTGCTCGACGCCCCCTTCCGGATGGTCCTCGCGGAGGCCGTGGCGCCGCCGCCCACCGGGGTCGCGCCGAGCGGCGACCGGCAGACCGGCACCGCGCTGCTGCTCGCCGAGGCGGCCACCGGCGCGGGCGGCCCGTCCGGCGACCCGGTCGCGGTCCTCATCGACATCGCGGAGTCCGCCGCCGCGCGCTCCGGAGAGGCCGTGCTCGTCGTGCCGGACGGGGAGCGCGTGGTGCTGCTCGTGGTGGACGGGGGCGCGGCGGCCGAGGCGTGCACGCTCTACGCCGAGGCCCTTGAGGCGACCCGGTCCGCCGCGGTGGGCGGCACGGGCGGCGCCGCCTCCGGCCACGACGAGGAGCTGGTCATCGGCTTCTCGGCGCCGGCCGGACCGATCGCGGCGGCCACCGCGTTCAAGCAGGCCGAGCAGGCGCTGTCGGTCGCGCGGCGGCGCGGGCGGGTCCTGGTCGAGCACGAGGACGTCGTCGCCGGGTCGGTGCTGCCGCTGCTCGGGGACGACGCCGTACGGGCGTTCGCGGACGGCCTGCTGCGGGCGCTGCGCGATCACGACGCGACCGGGCGGGGCGACCTGGTGGCATCCCTGCGGGCCTGGCTGTCCCGGCACGGGCAGTGGGACGCCGCCGCCGCGGATCTCGGCGTCCACCGGCACACCCTGCGCTACCGGATGCGCCGCGTGGAGGAGATCCTGGGCCGCTCCCTCGACGACCCGGACGTCCGCATGGAACTCTGGCTGGCCCTGAAGGCCACAGGATCCTGACCCCCACCCGCACCCCCTGGGCCGTATCCCGTCCGAGCACCGGTGGCGACTTCCGCGGCTCTGCCTCGGGGGCGGCGGCCACCGGCCCGCACACGACGTGCGACCTGGGGGCGCGGGGAACGGCGCGAGAAGCGCCCACCGGCCCGCGGACGAGATGCGCCCTGGGGGCGCGGGGAACTGCGCGAGAAGCGGCCACCGGCCTGCGGACGACACACGACCCAGGGGTGCGGGAGGCGGCCATCGCCCCGCGCACGACGTCCGGCCTGGGGGCGCGGGGAACTGCGCGAGAAGCGGCCACCGGCCCGCGCACGACGAACGACCCAGGGGCGCGGGGAACCACGCGACCAGCCCCCACCCCCCCGGCACCTGACGAACCGGCCAACAAGGCGGCAGCAACACTCCAGCCCGGCCAAGCCGAACCACCCGACCCCCCACCTAACGTGGACCCCGCACAAGCCCACGAACACGGAGAGGCCGGTAGAAGACACATGACCGCCACCCACGCCTTCTGGCTCGCCGGCCGCCAGGCCACCGGGGACGACACCTTCGACGTCCACAACTCCTACGACGGCCGCCTCGTCGGCACCGTCGCCGTGCCCACCGAGGCCCAGGTGGAAGAGGCCGTCGCCGCCGCCCACGCCGTGGTCGACGAGTTCGCGGCGACCCCGGCCCACGTCCGCGCACAGGCCCTGAACCACGTCGCGGACCGCCTCACCGAGCGCACGGAGGAGATCGCCCAGCTGATCTCCGCCGAGAACGGCAAGCCCATCAAGTGGGCCCGCGGCGAGGTCGGCCGCGCGGTCTCCGTGTTCCGGTTCGCCGCCGAGGAGGCCCGCCGCTGGAACAGCGGCGACGCCCAGCGCCTCGACACCGACGCCGGCGGCCAGGGCCGCCTCGCCCTGACCCGCCGCATCCCCAAGGGCGTCGTCCTCGGCATCGCGCCGTTCAACTTCCCGCTGAACCTGAGCGCCCACAAGGTCGCCCCGGCCATCGCGGTCGGCGCCCCGATCATCCTGAAGCCGGCGCCCGCGACCCCGATCTCCTCGCTGATCCTCGGCGAACTGCTCGCGGAGACGGACCTCCCGGCCGGCTCGTGGTCGGTCCTCACCGTCCCGAACGACCGCATGCCCGCCCTCGTGCAGGACGAGCGCCTCCCGGTGATCTCGTTCACCGGTTCGGGCCCGGTCGGCTACGCCATCATGGACAGCGTCCCGCGCAAGCACTGCACCCTGGAGCTCGGCGGCAACGGCGCGGCGGTCGTCCTCGCCGACTACGCCTCCGAGAAGGACCTCGACTGGGCCGCGACCCGCATCGCCACCTTCTCCAACTACCAGGGCGGCCAGTCCTGCATCTCGGTGCAGCGCGTCATCGTCGACGCCGCCGTCCACGACCGGCTGCTCCCGAAGATCGTCAGCGCCGTCGAGGCGCTGGTCACCGGCGACCCGGCCGACGCCGCCACCGACGTGGGCCCGCTGGTCAGCGAGGACGCGGCCCGGCGCGTCGAGTCCTGGGTCACCGAGGCCGTCGACGCCGGCGCCACGCTGCTCACGGGCGGCAAGCGGGACGGCGCCACGTACGCGCCGACCGTCCTGGCCGACGTACCGGCCGACGTCACGATCTCCTGCGAGGAGGTCTTCGGACCGGTCCTCACCGTGAAGAAGGTCGACGGCGAGGCCGCGGCGTTCGACGCCGTCAACGACTCCAAGTACGGCCTCCAGGCAGGCGTGTTCACCCACGACCTGCAAACCGCCTTCCGCGCCCACCGCGCCCTGGAGGTCGGCGGCGTCGTCGTCGGCGACGTCCCCTCCTACCGCGCCGACCAGATGCCGTACGGCGGCGCCAAGCAGTCCGGCGTCGGCCGCGAGGGCGTGCGCTACGCGATGGACGACTACACCTACGAGCGCGTCCTGGTCCTGACCGGCCTCGCCCTGTAGCCACCCGGCCGAACGGCGGCCCGAACCCACTGTGCGGGGGTTCGGGCCGCCGTTCCGTTTCCGGCCCGCCGCGGTCCCGGCCGGTCCGGCGACGGAGCGGCGGAGCGCCCCCGTTGTCAGTGCCGTCTCCTACCGTCCTCCCATGACTTCCTTCACGGACCTGAACTTCAAGCTCGTCGTCATCGAGCGCCTCATGTACGACGACCGGACGCTCACGCCCGCCTTCCGCCTCGCCGACCTGCTCAAGGAGCGCGGGCTCGGCGACGATCCGTGGAGGTACGCGTACGACCACGACCTGGCGTACAAGATCGTGCCCGAGGCGCGCGAGCACTTCGCGGCGCTGGAGATCTCCGACGGACTCCTCGCGTCCGTCGAGGAGCTGACGCTGGACGGCGGACTGCGGATCTACCGGGAGTGCGCGCCGGTGTGGGACGGGGAGGACGACCTGTTCGACATCACGGTGCTCGACGACCTCGCCCTGCTGCCGAACCTGCGGCGCATATCCGGCTCGGAGTTCCTCGCCCCCGACCTGCTGGCCGTCCTCGCGGAGCGCGGCATCGACGCCGACTAGGGCCCGAGGACTGGCCGACATGCCGGTTTTCGAGTACATACGATCGAGTAGCACCGGCCGGTAACGGAACCGGGCCGGTGGACCCGACGCGCGGCGAGGTGAACCTCATGTCCGCAACACCCCAGCAGCAGGCGAAGGTCTCCGAACGGGAGGCACGGCAGGTCGCCGAGGCCGCACGCGAACAGGACTGGCGCAAGCCCAGTTTCGCGAAGGAGCTGTTCCTCGGCCGGTTCCGGATCGACCTCATCCACCCGCACCCGATGCCCGCCGACGAGGACGCGCAGCGCGGCGAGGAGTTCCTGGCCAAGCTGCGCGACTTCTGCGAGACGGAGATCGACGCGGCCCGCATCGAGCGCGAGGCACGGATCCCCGACGAGACGATCAACGGGCTCAAGGAGCTCGGCGCGCTCGGCATGAAGATCGACACCAGGTACGGCGGCCTCGGCCTCACCCAGGTGTACTACAACAAGGCGCTCGCCCTGGTCGGCTCCGCGTCCCCGGCGATCGGCGCGCTGCTCTCCGCGCACCAGTCCATCGGCGTACCGCAGCCGCTGAAGCAGTTCGGCACGCAGGAGCAGAAGGACGCGTTCCTGCCGCGCTGCGCCCGCACCGACATCAGCGCGTTCCTGCTGACCGAGCCCGACGTCGGCTCCGACCCGGCCCGGCTGGCCACCAGCGCCGTCCCCGACGGCGACTCCTACGTCCTCGACGGCGTGAAGCTGTGGACGACGAACGGCGTCGTCGCCGACCTGCTCGTCGTCATGGCCCGCGTGCCGAGGTCCGAGGGGCACAAGGGCGGCATCACCGCGTTCGTGGTCGAGGCCGCGTCCGAGGGCGTCACCGTCGAGAACCGCAACGCCTTCATGGGCCTGCGCGGCCTGGAGAACGGCGTCACCCGCTTCGACCGGGTGCGCGTGCCCGCCGCGAACCGGATCGGGCCGGAGGGCGCGGGCCTGAAGATCGCCCTCACCACCCTCAACACCGGGCGGCTCTCGCTGCCCGCGATGTGCGTCGGCGCGGGCAAGTGGTGCCTGAAGATCGCCCGCGAGTGGTCGGCGGCGCGCGAGCAGTGGGGCAAGCCGGTCGCGTTCCACGAGGCGGTCGGCGCGAAGATCAGCTTCATCGCGGCGACCACCTTCGCCCTGGAGGCCGTCGTCGACCTCTCCTCCCAGATGGCGGACGAGGACCGCAACGACATCCGCATCGAGGCCGCCCTCGCCAAGCTGTACGGCTCCGAGATGGGCTGGCTGATGGCGGACGAGCTGGTGCAGATCCGCGGCGGCCGCGGCTTCGAGACCGCCGAGTCCCTGGCCGCCCGCGGCGAGCGCGCCGTCCCCGCCGAGCAGATCCTGCGCGACCTGCGCATCAACCGGATCTTCGAGGGCTCGACCGAGATCATGCACCTGCTGATCGCCCGCGAGGCCGTCGACGCCCACCTGTCGGTCGCCGGCGACCTCATCGACCCCGACACGTCGCTGTCCGACAAGGCGCGGGCGGGGGCACGGGCGGGCGGCTTCTACGCCCGCTGGCTGCCGAAGCTGGTCACCGGCCCCGGCCAGCTCCCGCGCTCGTACGGCGAGTTCCACCCGGCGGGCCACCGCGACCTGTCCGGCCACCTGCGCTACGTCGAGCGCTCGGCCCGCAAACTGGCCCGCTCCACCTTCTACGCGATGTCCCGCTGGCAGGGCCGCATGGAGACCAAGCAGGGCTTCCTCGGCCGCATCGTCGACATCGGCGCCGAACTGTTCGCGATGAGCGCCGCCTGCGTGCGCGCCGAACTCCTGCGCACCACCGAGGAGTACGGCCGCGAGGCGTACCAGCTCGCCGACGTCTTCTGCGGCCAGGCCCGCATCCGCGTCGACGAACTCTTCGACCGGCTGTGGACCAACACCGACGAGCTGGACCGCAAGGTCGTCAAGGGCGTGCTCGGCGGTACGTACACCTGGCTGGAACAGGGCGTCGTCGACCCCAGCGGCGACGGCGTCTGGATCGCCGACGCGACGCCGGGCCCGAGCAAACGCGAGAACGTGCACCGGCCCGTCCGCTGACGGCGCCCCCGCCCCGGAGTCCTTCCCCGGGGCGGCCGGCGCGGGCCCCGTGGCGCCCGGTGGGGGCCGGTCACGGCGGGCGGCGGGGCCGCCGGGCGCCCGCCGCACCGCCCGTGCGGGCGAACTGCCGGGACACCCTGTCGGCTTCGCGGCCCGCGCGCGCAAGAATGGGGCAATGACCGACAGCCCCGACAGCTCCGTCAGCCCGTCCCCGCTCGCGGACCCCCACCTCGTCTTCGACCCGGCCCCCACCGACACCCCGCGCGACATCGCGGTCCTCGGCTCGACGGGCTCGATCGGCACCCAGGCCATCGACCTGGTCCTGCGCAACCCGGACCGCTTCCGCGTCACCGCCCTGAGCGCCGCGGGCGGCAGGGTCGAACTCCTCGCCGAACAGGCCCACGGCCTGGGCGTGCGCACGGTCGCCGTGGCCCGCGAGGAGACCGTGCCGGCGCTGCGCGAGGCGCTGGCCGCCCGGTACGGGACGGGCGAGCCGCTGCCGGAGATCCTGGCGGGCCCCGACGCGGCCACCGAGATCGCGGGCCGCGGCGACTGCCACACGGTGCTGAACGGCATCACGGGCTCCATCGGCCTGGCCCCGACGCTCGCCGCGCTCGAAGCGGGCCGCACCCTCGCGCTCGCCAACAAGGAGTCGCTGATCGTCGGCGGTCCCCTGGTCAAGGGACTCGCGAAGCCCGGCCAGATCATCCCGGTCGACTCGGAGCACGCGGCGCTCTTCCAGGCGCTCGCCGCCGGCACCCGCGCCGACGTGCGCAAGCTGGTCGTGACGGCGTCCGGCGGCCCGTTCCGCGGCCGGACCCGCGCCGACCTGGAGCGGGTCACCGTCGAGGACGCCCTCGCGCACCCCACCTGGGCGATGGGCCCGGTCATCACCATCAACTCCTCGACCCTGGTCAACAAGGGCCTGGAGGTCATCGAGGCGCACCTGCTCTACGACATCCCGTTCGACCGCATCGAGGTCGTCGTGCACCCGCAGTCCTACGTGCACTCCATGGTCGAGTTCACCGACGGCTCCACGCTCGCCCAGGCCACCCCGCCCGACATGCGTGGGCCGATCGCCGTCGGCATCGGCTGGCCCGAACGGATCCCCGACGCGGCCCCCGCCTTCGACTGGACCAAGGCCTCCACCTGGGAGTTCTTCCCCCTCGACACCGAGGCGTTCCCCTCCGTGGGGCTCGCCCGGCACGTGGGGGAGCTCGCGGGGACGGCTCCGGCGGTGTTCAATGCCGCCAATGAGGAGTGCGTGGACGCGTTCCTGAAGGGCGCACTGCCGTTCAACGGGATCATGGACACGGTGACGAAGGTCGTCGAGGAGCACGGCACACCGGAATCGGGAACTTCGCTCACCGTCGCGGACGTCCTCGAAGCGGAGACCTGGGCGCGCGCCCGGGCCCGTGAACTGACCGCACAGGACAAGACGGCCGCGGAGGCTCGTGCATGACGACCTTGATGATGATCCTCGGCATAGTCGTCTTCGTGGTGGGCCTGCTCGTCTCCATCGCGTGGCACGAGCTGGGCCACCTGTCCACGGCGAAGCTCTTCGGCATCCGCGTGCCGCAGTACATGGTCGGCTTCGGCCCCACCCTCTTCTCGCGGAAGAAGGGCGACACCGAGTACGGCGTCAAGGCGATCCCGCTCGGCGGCTACATCCGCATGATCGGCATGTTCCCGCCCGGCGAGGACGGCAAGATCGAGGCCCGCTCCACCTCGCCCTTCCGCTCGATGGTGGAGGACGCGCGCGCCGCGGCCTTCGAGGAGTTGCAGCCCGGCGACGAGACCCGCCTCTTCTACACCCGCAAGCCGTGGAAGCGCGTCATCGTGATGTTCGCGGGCCCGTTCATGAACCTGATCCTGGCGATCGGGCTCTTCTTCACGGTCCTCATGGGCTTCGGGATCACGCAGCAGACGAACACCGTCGCCTCCGTCTCGGACTGCGTCATCCGGGCCAGCGCCCAGCGCGACACCTGCAAGGCGTCCGACCCGCCGTCCCCGGCGAAGGCGGCCGGGCTGCGGGCGAAGGACAAGATCGTGTCCTTCAACGGCATCACGACGCACGAGTGGAACACCCTGTCCGACGAGATCCGCGAGAGCGCGGGCAAGACCGTTCCGATCGTCGTCGAGCGCGACGGGCAGCGGCAGACGCTGACCGCGAAGATCGCCACGAACCAGGTCGCGAAGAAGGACTCCAGCGGCCAGATCACCGACGGGTACGTGCGGGCCGGCTTCCTCGGCTTCAGCGCCGCCACCGGCGTCGTCCACCAGAGCTTCGGCGAATCGGTGTCCTGGATGACCGACCGGGTCGGCGACGCCGTCGACTCCATCGTGGCGCTGCCCGGGAAGATCCCCGCCCTCTGGGACGCCGCCTTCGGCGACGGCCCGCGCGACGCGGACTCCCCGATGGGCGTGGTGGGCGCCGCCCGCGTCGGCGGTGACATCGCCGCGCTCCACATCCCCGCCACCCAGAAGCTCGCGATGTCGCTGATGCTGGTCGCCGGCTTCAACCTCTCGCTGTTCCTCTTCAACATGCTGCCGCTGCTCCCGCTGGACGGCGGACACATCGCGGGCGCGCTGTGGGAGGCCGTGCGGCGCAACTTCGCGCGGATCTTCCGGCGCCCCGACCCGGGCCCGTTCGACGTCGCGAAGCTCATGCCGGTCGCGTACGTCGTCGCCGGGATCTTCGTCTGCTTCACCATCCTGGTGCTGATCGCGGACGTCGTTAACCCGGTGAAAATCTCCTGAGCGTTCCCGCTTCACGACGGCCGGACACCCTGGGTGTCCGGCCGTGCACCTTCGGGTGGAGTTGCGGGGCGCGATGTGCCCGGCCGCGCGCCGGTGACGTAATCTCGGAAGCCTCTGGACTCGATCCTCGATCCACACCTTGGGGTTGCACAGCAGATGACTGCGATTTCACTCGGCATGCCGGACGTACCGACCAAGCTCGCCGAGCGGCGCAAGAGCCGGCAGATCCAGGTCGGCACGGTGGCCGTGGGCGGCGACGCCCCGGTGTCGGTGCAGTCGATGACGACCACGCGGACGTCCGACATCGGCGCCACGCTCCAGCAGATCGCCGAGCTGACCGCGTCCGGCTGCCAGATCGTGCGGGTGGCCTGCCCCACCCAGGACGACGCCGACGCGCTGCCGATCATCGCGAAGAAGTCGCAGATCCCGGTGATCGCCGACATCCACTTCCAGCCCAAGTACGTCTTCGCCGCCATCGAGGCGGGCTGCGCCGCGGTCCGGGTCAACCCGGGCAACATCAAGCAGTTCGACGACAAGGTCAAGGAGATCGCCAAGGCGGCGAAGGACCACGGCACCCCGATCCGCATCGGGGTCAACGCGGGCTCCCTGGACCGCCGCCTGCTCCAGAAGTACGGCAAGGCGACGCCCGAGGCCCTCGTCGAGTCGGCCCTGTGGGAGGCGTCCCTCTTCGAGGAGCACGACTTCCGCGACATCAAGATCTCGGTCAAGCACAACGACCCGGTGGTCATGGTCAACGCGTACCGCCTCCTGGCCGAGAAGTGCGACTACCCCCTGCACCTCGGCGTCACCGAGGCCGGCCCCGCCTTCCAGGGCACCATCAAGTCGGCCGTCGCCTTCGGCGCGCTGCTCTCCGAGGGCATCGGCGACACCATCCGCGTCTCCCTCTCGGCCCCGCCGGTCGAGGAGATCAAGGTGGGCAACCAGATCCTGGAGTCGCTGAACCTCAAGCCCCGCCGCCTGGAGATCGTCTCCTGCCCGTCCTGCGGGCGTGCCCAGGTCGACGTCTACAAGCTGGCCGAAGAGGTCACCGCCGGGCTCGACGGCATGGAGGTGCCGCTCCGCGTCGCCGTCATGGGCTGTGTCGTGAACGGGCCGGGCGAGGCCCGCGAGGCCGACCTCGGCGTCGCCTCCGGCAACGGCAAGGGCCAGATCTTCGTCAAGGGCGAGGTCATCAAGACCGTCCCCGAGTCGAAGATCGTGGAGACCCTCATCGAGGAAGCCCTCAAGATCGCCGAGCAGATGGAGAAGGACGGCGTAGCCTCCGGCGAGCCGTCCGTCGCAGTAGCCGGCTGACTCCCGCCCCCGCGCCTCCCAGGGGCGCGGGGAACGGCGCGAGAAGCGGCCACCGGCCGCGACCCGAAGCACGCCCCGAGCCCGAAGCGCCCCCCAGGGGCGCGGGGAACGGCGCGAGAAGCGGCCACCGGCCCGCACACGAGCAACCACCCCAGGGGCGCGAGGAACGGCGCGGGAAGCGGCCACCGGCCCGCGCACGAGCAACGACCCCAGGGGCTCGGGGAACGGCGCGAGAAGCGGCCACCGGCCGTCAGCCGAGGCACGACCTGCGCGAGAAGCCCCCGCCCAGAGCCCGGCGGCGACGTGGCCGAGGGGACGGCACCCCCGCTGAGACCGCCGGAGGCACCCGCACCCCGGTACACACCGAGCCACCCCCATTCGGCGGCAGGTACAGTGCGGAGATCAGCCCTCCCCGCCAAAAAGGCCCCGCACGTGTTGACTCAGACCACCACCCGGGTCCTCGAACCGAGTGACCTCGACGCCGCGCTCGCCGTCCTCGACCGCGAGCCGGTCGTGAACGCCTTCGTGACGGCCCGCGTCCGCGTCGCGGGCCTCGACCCGTGGCGGCTCGGCGGCGAGATGTGGGGCTGGTACGAGGACGGCATGCTCCGGTCCCTGTGCTACGCGGGCGCCAACCTGGTCCCCATCTGCGCCACCGACCGAGCCGTCCGCGGCTTCGCCGACCGCGCCCGCAGGGCGGGCCGCCGCTGCTCCTCCATCGTGGGCCCGGCCGAGCCCACGGCCCGCCTGTGGCAGCTCCTCGAACCGTCCTGGGGCCCCGCCCGCGACGTCCGCGCCAACCAGCCCCTCATGGTCACCGACCGGCTGCCGGCCCACGTCGTCCCCGACCCCTATGTCCGCCGCATCCGCAAGGACGAGATGGACACGATCATGCCCGCGTGCGTGGCGATGTTCACCGAGGAGGTCGGCGTCTCCCCGCTGGCGGGCGACGGCGGCCTGCTCTACCAGGCGCGGGTCGCCGAACTGGTCGGCTCGGGCCGCTCCTTCGCCCGCCTCGACGACGACGGCAAGGTCATCTTCAAGGCGGAGATCGGCGCCGCGACCCCCGAGGCCTGCCAGATCCAGGGCGTCTGGGTGGCGCCCGAACACCGCGGCAAGGGCCTCGCCGCCCCCGGCATGGCGGCGGTCGTCCGCTACGCCCTCGCCGACGTGGCGCCCGTCGTCAGCCTCTACGTCAACGACTTCAACACCCCGGCCCGTGCGGCCTACCGCAGGGTCGGCTTCGAGGAGATCGGCGCGTTCATGAGCGTGCTGTTCTAGCGCACGGCCCGGCCGCCCCGGCCGCCCGACCCATCATCGGTGCGCCCCGGGGTACTCTCCGGGGCATGCCGCACCGCAGCAGCCCGGACGAACCCTCCGTCACCATCGGCCCCCTCGACCTGCGCGACCGCGTGGACGAGGCCCTCGCGGTCCAGGCCCACGCCTTCGGCCTCAGCGACGACGAGATCGCCGTCCGCCGCCAGATCGTCCTGCGGCACATCATGTACCCCGGAGCCCGCGCCCTCGGCGCCACCACCGGGACCGGCCGCCTCGTCGGCTTCGTCTACGGCATGCCCAACGACCGCACCCACTGGTGGTCCACCGTCGTCGAGCCGTACCTGCGCTCCCGCGGCACCGACCACTGGCTCGACGACTCCTTCGTCATCACCGAGCTGCACGTGCACCCCGGCCACCAGAACCGCGGCATCGGCCGCACCCTGATCACCACCATCACCGACGCGGCGCGCCAGCCCCGCTCGATCCTCTCCGCGATCGACCACGAGAGCCCGGCCCGCGGCCTGTACCGCTCCCTGGGCTACGACGACCTGGCACAGCAGGTGCTGTTCCCGAGCGCCCCGAAGCCGTACTGCGTGATGGGCGCGCCCCTCCCGCTGCTGCGCTGACCGATTTCCGGCCGCCGGGCCCGCACGGCTAACCTCCTGGGACCACCCTTTCGCAGCAGGAGTCAATAATCATGGCCAAGGCCCAGGTCCAGCGCATGTCCCGGTTGATGGTGAAGACCTTGCGCGACGACCCGGCGGACGCCGAGGTGCTCAGCCACAAGCTCCTCGTGCGCGCCGGGTACGTGCGCCGCACCGCCGCGGGCATCTGGTCCTGGCTGCCGCTCGGCAAGAAGGTCCTGGCCAACGTGGAGCGCGTGGTCCGCGAGGAGATGGACGCCATCGGCGCCCAGGAGGTCTCCCTGCCGGCCCTGCTGCCCAAGGAGCCCTACGAGGCGACGAACCGCTGGACCGAGTACGGCGCCGAGCTGTTCCGCCTCAACGACCGCAAGGGCGGCGACTACCTCCTCGGCCCGACCCACGAGGAGATCTTCACCCTGCTGGTCAAGGACCAGTGCACGTCCTACAAGGACCTGCCGGTCATCCTGTACCAGATCCAGACGAAGTACCGCGACGAGGCCCGCCCCCGCGCCGGCATCCTGCGCGGCCGCGAGTTCCTGATGAAGGACTCGTACTCCTTCGACCTGGAGGACGAGGGCCTCGCCCGGTCCTACGCGCTGCACCGCGCCGCCTACCAGAAGATCTTCGAGCGCCTCGGCCTCGACCACCGCATCTGCGCCGCCACCGCCGGCGCCATGGGCGGCTCCAAGTCCGAGGAGTTCCTGGCCCCGGCCGCGGCCGGCGAGGACACCTTCGCGGACTGCCCGAACTGCGACTACGCGGCGAACACCGAGGCCGTCTCCTACGCCCTGAAGCCGGTCCCCGCCGAGGACACCCCGGCCGTCGAGGAGATCCCCACCCCCGACACCCCCACGATCGAGACGCTCGCCGCGTACCTGAACGTCCCGGCGTCGGCCACCCTGAAGAACCTCCTGGTCAAGGTCGACGGCGAGATCGTCGCCGTCGGCGTCCCCGGCGACCGCGAGGTCGACCTGGACAAGGTCGAGGCGCACTTCGCCCCGGCCGCCGTCGAGCTGGTCACCGCCGAGGACTTCGCGGGCCGCGACGACCTGGTGCGCGGCTACGTCGGCCCGCAGGGCCTGGAGAAGGTCCAGTACGTCGCCGACCCGCGCGTCGCCCCCGGCACCGTCTGGATCACCGGCGCCAACAAGGACGGCGTGCACGCCAAGAACGTCGTCGCGGGCCGCGACTTCGAGGTCGACGCGTACGTCGACGTCGTCGTGGTCCAGGAGGGCGACCCCTGCCCCGCCTGCGGCACGGGCCTGAAGCTGGACCGCGCCATCGAGATCGGCCACATCTTCCAGCTCGGCCGCAAGTACGCCGACGCCTTCCAGCTCGACGTGCTCGGCCAGAACGGCAAGCCGGTCCGCGTCACCATGGGCTCGTACGGGGTCGGCGTCTCCCGCGCCGTCGCCGCCCTCGCCGAGCAGCACGCCGACGACAAGGGCCTGGTCTGGCCCGCGGAGATCGCCCCCGCCGACGTGCACGTCGTCGCCGCGGGCAAGGCGCTCCAGACCGAACTGGCCCTGGAGGTCTCGGAGCTGCTGGCCGAGGCCGGGGTCCGCGTCCTCGTCGACGACCGCCCGGGCATCTCGCCCGGCGTGAAGTTCACCGACTCCGAGCTGATCGGCGTCCCGCAGATCCTGGTCGCCGGGCGCCGCAGCGGCGACCGTGTCCTGGAGCTGAAGGACCGCCGCACCGGCGAGCGCGAGGAACTCTCGGTCGAGGACGCCGTGGCCCGCCTCACCGCGCCCCGCGCATAGGCGCCGTCGCGGCTTCCCCGCACCCCTGAAGCGGGTCCCGCCCGCTTCAGGGGCCGCGCGCGCCGCCGCGTCCGCCCCACCCCTATCGTGGCGCCATGCCCGAACTCCAGCGCCTGAACCAGGAACACGCGGCAGCGCTCCTCGTCTTCGAGCGCGAGAACCGCGCGTTCTTCGCCGCCAGCATCCCCGACCGCGGCGACGCCTACTTCGCCGACTTCGCGGAGCGCCACGCGGCGCTGCTCGCCGAACAGGACACCGGCGCCGTCCACCTGCACGTCCTGGTCGGCGAGGCCGGCGCGATCCTGGGCCGGTTCAACCTGGTCGACGTCCGGGACGGCGGCGCCGACCTGGGCTTCCGCCTCGCCCGCGCGGCCACCGGACGGGGCCTCGCCACCGCCGCCGTGCACCAGGTGCTGGCCCTGGCCGCCGCCGACCACGGCCTCACCCGCGTCACCGCGTCGGCGGCCCGCGTCAACGGCGCCTCCCGGGCGGTCCTGGCCCGCACCGGCTTCCGCCCCACGGGCGAGACCACCCTCTCGGGCAAGCCGGGCATCACCTACGTACGCGAGCTGACCGGCTGACCCCTCAGAGCCAGCCCGCGAACTCCAGCAGGTTCTCGGCGTCCCGCTCGCGCCCCACGCGCAGCGCCCGCACCCCGGACTCGACCGCCCGGAACAGCGTCCAGCCGCGCAGCCGCTCCTGCTCCACGTCCAGCGACTCGGCGAGCTTCTTCACCCGGCGCCGGGTGATCGCCGGCCCCGACGGCGAGCCGATCAGGTCCTCCACCCGGTCGCGCACGAGCCGCGCCAGATCGAAGGCGCACTCGCCGACCACCGGATCCGGGCCCACGGCCAGCCACGGTATGCGCTCCCCGGACAGCACCTTGGACTGCCGGAACGTGCCGTGCAGCAGCCGCAGTTCGGGCGGCGCCGCCACCAGCTCGTCCCGCGCCGCCAGCGCCGCGTCCACGAGCGGCGCCACATCGGGGAAGGTGTCGACGGACGCGCGCATCGCCGTCGCCTGCCGGCCCGTGCGCTCGGGCACCGTCTCGCAGTTGCGGCCCGCCGGCGGGTCCACCCACAGCCGCCGCAGCGTGCCCGCCGCCTCCAGGAGCGCCTTCGCCTCCGGCAGCGTCCGCACCGAGACCTCCGGGTGCAGCCGCTCCAGCAGCAGTGCGCCGTCGGTCGTCCCGGCGTCGAGCAGCCGGACCGCGCCGAACCCGTCCCAGTGCGTCAGAGCCGCCCGCTCCGCCTCCGGCCGGAACCGCTCGGGCGCCAGCTTCAGGATCGCGGGGGAGCCGTCCGCGGTGCGCACCTGGGCGACCAGGCTGCTGCGCCCGCCGGGCAGGTGCACCCGCTCCACGGTCACCCCGCGGCGGGCCGCCGCCTCGTCGAGCAGGACGCCCAGCCGGGCGAGCCACGCGGACGCCCCGTCGTCGCGCACCTCGCCGAGCGCGTTCACCAGCCGCTGCGGCGGTTCGAAAGCCATGCGCGCGTGATTCCCTTCCGAAGACTCCTCAGGTACCGGGCGTCGCCGTGGAACCGGAGGCGGACGCCGTGGGCGCCGCGGACCGTTCGGTGAGCCCAGGGAAGGCTACGCTCCCGCCGCGCCAACGCACCGCACGGACCGCCGCCTCCCGCAGCGCGTCGGCCGCCGCCCGCCGCCGGGCGCCGCTCGACGCCCGTACGAGATCCGAGTAGACCCCGGCGACCCGCTCCTCGATGTCGGCCGCGAGCCGGGCCGCGGCGGCCGAGTCCGGCACCGGGAACGGCAGCGCGTACGCACCCGCCGACTCCTCCGGGGCGCCGCCCAGCTCGCGGACCGTGCGGCGCAGGTCGTCGCGGCGGGCGCGGTGCGCGTCGTACGCGGCCTTCGCCTCGTCGCCGCGGCCCGCGCGGATCCGGCCGCCGACCACCCCGTACCCGTACACCGCCGCGTGCTCGGCCCGCAGCGCCGCCTGCACGGCGGTCAGCACATCCTGCTCGGTCATCGCGACCCTCACCCCTCAGCCAGCAGATACGCGTGCCCGGCACCGGCCGCCGCCACCGACGCGAGCAGCCGCGCCAGCTCCGCCGGGGTGTCCGGCTCGGCCAGCGCCTTCATCCTGCGGTCGGCCAGCTCCCGCTCGGCCGCCGCCAGCGCCCTCAGTACGTCCTTCTCGGCGACCGGCGGCGTCGAGGCGCTGCTCGCCGCGCTCGGCCGGGTCGCCCCGCCGAACGCCTGCGCGTGCCGGGCGACCTCGTCGCGCAGCGGGGCGAGCCGCGCGGCCAGCGACGGCCGCGCGGCGAGCGCCCGGTCGTACTGCCCGAGCAGGTCGGCGCTCTCCCGGGCCGCCTTCGCCCGCAGCCGCTTCGCGCGCGAGACCGACGGAGCGCCCTCGGCGCCGCCGCCGTCGCCACCGCCGTCCGAACATCCGGCCAGCAGCGCGGCACCGGCCACCGAGGCCAGCAGACTCCTACGAGTGGTGAGCGGCACGGCGGACGTCCTTGGGCAGCGGAGCGGGCGGGGAACGGGGAGTGACCGGTGATCACCGTACAGTCGGCACCCGCCGGGTGGACGGCAACACCCCCCTGGACCGGATACCCTTTGACCTGACGCGCAGGGAATGTCAGTAACCACAACAGCACACGCGGCCGAGGAGTCACCCGGATGAGCACCACCCAGAACGAGAGGCTGCGGGAACTACTGGAACCGCTCGTCAGCTCGCAGGGACTCGACCTCGAAGAGATCGAGGTGGCCTCGGTCGGACGCAAGCGTGTGCTGCGTGTCGTCGTCGACTCGGACGAGGGCGCCGACCTGGACGCGATCGCCGATGTGAGCCGCGCGCTCTCGGCGAAGCTCGACGAGACCGACGCCATGGGCGACGGCGAGTACGAGCTGGAGGTCGGGACGCCGGGCGCCGAGCGCCTGCTGACCGAAGCCCGCCACTACGTCCGCGCGACGGACCGCCTCGTCAGGTTCCAGCTGACGGACGACAGCGAACTGGTCGCGCGCATCCTCACGGTCGACGACACGGGTCTCGACCTCGAAGTACCGGGCGTGAAGGGCCGCAAGGCCACCGCCCGACGGCTCGACCTCGCCGACATCGCCAAGGCGCGGGTCCAGGTCGAGTTCAACCGCAAGAACAAGAACGACGGCAACGACGTTCAAGAAGAGGAGGCGTAGCCGTGGACATCGACATGAGTGCCCTGCGGGGTCTGGTCCGGGAGAAGGAGATCTCCTTCGACCTGCTGGTCGGGGCGATCGAGTCGGCCCTCCTCATCGCGTACCACCGCACCGAGGGCAGCTTCCGCCGGGCGCGCGTGAAGCTGGACCGGGACAGCGGCCACGTGACCGTGTGGGCGACGGAGGACCCGGCGGACCTCGAAGAGGGCCAGGAGGCCAAGGAGTTCGACGACACCCCGTCGGACTTCGGCCGGATCGCCGCCACCACCGCCAAGCAGGTCATCCTCCAGCGGCTGCGCGACGCCGAGGACGACGCGACGCTCGGCGAGTACGCGGGCCGCGAGGGCGACATCGTCATGGGCCAGGTCCAGCAGGGCCGCGACCCGAAGAACGTGCTGGTCGACATCGGCAAGCTGGAGGCCATCCTGCCGGTGCAGGAGCAGGTGCCCGGCGAGGAGTACCCGCACGGCCTGCGGCTGCGCAGCTACGTCGTCCGGGTCGCCAAGGGCGTGCGCGGTCCGTCGGTGACGCTGTCGCGCACCCACCCCAACCTCGTGAAGAAGCTCTTCGCGCTGGAGGTGCCGGAGATCGCCGACGGTTCGGTGGAGATCTCCGCCATCGCCCGCGAGGCCGGCCACCGCACGAAGATCGCCGTGCGCTCCACCCGGAGCGGGCTCAACGCCAAGGGCGCGTGCATCGGCCCCATGGGCGGTCGCGTGCGCAACGTGATGGGCGAGCTGAACGGCGAGAAGATCGACATCGTCGACTGGTCGGACGACCCGGCGGAGATGGTGGCCAACGCCCTGTCCCCGGCGCGCGTCTCGAAGGTCGAGATCGTCGACATGGGTGCCCGCTCCGCCCGGGTCACGGTGCCGGACTACCAGCTGTCGCTGGCCATCGGCAAGGAGGGGCAGAACGCCCGCCTGGCCGCCCGGCTGACCGGCTGGCGCATCGACATCCGGCCGGACACCGAGCAGCCCGGATCCGACTCCGGGGAATAAATCCGGGCGCAGAGCGCTTGGATCACGACAGAATGTGACGTAGACGGCCGTTCGATTTTTCCCCCGAAGGGGTGAGGCCGCTACGGGGAGGTAGACTAAATCGTGTCTGGCCGGACGCAAGCCCGCGCCTGCCCTGAGCGAACCTGCGTGGGATGCCGGGAGCGAGCGGCCAAGAGCGATCTGCTGCGGATCGTGATCGTCGAGGGTGAATGTGTCCCCGATGATCGCGGTACGCTGCCCGGCCGGGGTGCCTACGTGCATCCCGCCGAGATCTGTCTCGACCAGGCGGTCCGCCGTCGGGCGTTCCAGCGGGCCTACAAGGCCCCTGGACCGTTCGACACCGCGGCCCTGCGCCACCGTGTCGAGCAGGCAACACCGTAAGAAGCGCCGTACGGAACCCCCGTGCGGCCCTGGTATTCCGCGAGTTGGAAGTAGGTCGAGATTGCGATGAGCACTCGATGAGCACGCGATGAGTACGCCCATGAAGTAGCGACGGTCCGGCGTAACCCGGACCTAAAAGGAGCGAAGTGGCTAAGGTCCGGGTATACGAGCTCGCCAAGGAGTTCGGCGTAGAGAGCAAGGTCGTCATGGCCAAGCTCCAAGAACTCGGTGAATTCGTACGTTCGGCGTCCTCGACGATCGAGGCGCCGGTTGTGCGCAAGTTGACTGACGCCCTGAATCAGGGCACCAATGGCGCGGGCAAGCCCGCGTCGAAGAAGGCCGCGCCCGCGAAGCCCGCGGCGCCGCGTCCCACCCCTTCCCCCGCGCAGGCCTCGAAGCCTGCCGCTCCGCGTCCGGGCCCGGCTGCGCCGAAGCCCGCCGCCGCGGAGAAGCCCGCCCCGGCCCCCGCCGCCTCGTCGGCGCCGGGCCCGCGGCCCACCCCGGGTCCGAAGCCGGCTCCCAAGCCCGCTTCGCCGGCCCCGGCAGCGCCCGAGTTCACGGCGCCGCCCGCCGCCCCGGCCGCCCCGTCGGCCCCGGCGCCGGCCGGCCCGCGTCCCAGCGGTCAGGGTGCCCGTCCGGGCGCCCCGAAGCCCGCGGGCCGTCCCGCCCCCGGCCAGGACCGCGGTGACCGCGGTCAGGGCCGTGGCGACCGCCAGGGTGCTCCGCGCCCCGGCGGCCAGGGCGCCCGTCCCGGTGGTGCCCGTCCCGCGGGTCCCCGTCCGGGCAACAACCCCTTCACCTCTGGTGGCTCCACCGGCATGGCGCGCCCGCAGGCGCCCCGTCCGGGCGGCGCCCCGCGTCCCGGCGGCCAGGGTGCCCCGGGCGGCCCCCGCCCGCAGGGTGGCGGCCAGGGTGGTCCCCGTCCCCAGGGTCAGGGCGGCGCCCGTCCGACCCCGGGCGGCATGCCTCGCCCGCAGGGCGGCGCGGCCGGTGCCGGCGCGGGCGGTCCCCGTCCCGGCGGCGGCAACCGTCCGAACCCCGGCATGATGCCGCAGCGTCCCGCCGCGGGCCCGCGTCCCGGTGGTGGCCCCGGCGGTGGCCGTGGTCCCGGTGGCGGCGGTCGTCCCGGCGGCGGTGGCGGCGGCGGTCGTCCCGGCTTCGCCGGTCGTCCCGGCGGTCCCGGTGGTGGCGGCGGCGGCTTCGCCGGTCGTCCCGGCGGTCCCGGTGGCGGTGGCGGCGGCTTCGCCGGTCGTCCCGGCGGCGGCGGTGGCCGTCCCGGCTTCGGCGGTCGTCCCGGTGGTCCCGGTGGCCGTGGTGGCACGCAGGGTGCGTTCGGCCGTCCCGGCGGGCCCGCCCGTCGCGGCCGCAAGTCGAAGCGGCAGAGGCGCCAGGAGTACGAGGCCATGCAGGCCCCGTCGGTGGGCGGCGTCATGCTGCCTCGCGGCAACGGACAGTCCGTCCGTCTGTCGCGCGGTGCGTCGCTGACCGACTTCGCGGAGAAGATCGGTGCCAACCCGGCCTCGCTCGTCGCCGTGATGATGAACCTCGGCGAGATGGTCACTGCCACGCAGTCCGTCTCCGACGAGACGCTGAAGCTCCTCGCGGACGAGATGAACTACCTCCTCGAGATCGTCAGCCCCGAGGAGGAGGACCGCGAGCTGCTCGAGTCCTTCGACATCGAGTTCGGCGAGGACGAGGGCGGCGAGGACATGCTCGTCTCGCGTCCGCCGGTCGTCACCGTCATGGGTCACGTCGACCACGGTAAGACCCGCCTGCTGGACACCATCCGCAAGACGAACGTCATCGCGGGTGAGGCCGGCGGCATCACGCAGCACATCGGTGCGTACCAGGTCACGACCGAGGTCAACGAGGAAGAGCGTCGGATCACCTTCATCGACACCCCGGGTCACGAGGCGTTCACCGCCATGCGTGCCCGTGGTGCGAAGTCGACCGACATCGCGATCCTCGTGGTCGCGGCCAACGACGGCGTCATGCCCCAGACGGTCGAGGCGCTGAACCACGCCAAGGCCGCCGAGGTCCCGATCGTCGTCGCGGTCAACAAGATCGACGTCGAGGGTGCCGACCCGACCAAGGTGCGCGGTCAGCTGACCGAGTACGGCCTGGTGGCCGAGGAGTACGGCGGCGACACCATGTTCGTCGACATCTCCGCCAAGCAGGGTCTGAACATCGACTCCCTGCTGGAGGCCGTGGTCCTGACCGCGGACGCCTCGCTCGACCTGCGGGCCAACCCGGAGCAGGACGCGCAGGGTATTGCGATCGAGTCGCACCTCGACAAGGGCCGCGGTGCCGTCTCGACGGTCCTGGTCCAGCGCGGCACGCTGCGCATCGGCGACACCATGGTGGTCGGCGACGCGTACGGCCGGGTCCGGGCCATGCTCGACGACAACGGCAACAACGTGGAGGAAGCGGGTCCCTCGACCCCCGTCCTCGTGCTCGGTCTCACCAACGTCCCGGGTGCCGGCGACAACTTCCTGGTGGTCGACGAGGACCGTACGGCCCGTCAGATCGCCGAGAAGCGTGCCGCCCGCGAGCGCAACGCCAACTTCGCGCGGCGCGGCGTCCGGTTCTCCCTGGAGAACCTGGACGAGGCCCTCAAGGCCGGTCTGGTGCAGGAGCTCAACCTCATCATCAAGGGCGACGCGTCCGGTTCGGTGGAGGCTCTCGAGTCCTCGCTGCTCCAGCTCGACGTCGGTGAAGAGGTCGACATCCGTGTCCTGCACCGCGGTGTGGGTGCGGTCACCGAGTCCGACATCAACCTGGCGACCGGCTCCGACGCCATCGTCATCGGCTTCAACGTCCGGGCAGCCGGCCGTGCGCAGCAGATGGCGGAGCGCGAGGGCGTCGACGTCCGGTACTACTCGGTGATCTACCAGGCCATCGAGGAGATCGAGGCGGCCCTCAAGGGCATGCTCAAGCCGGAGTACGAAGAGGTCGAGCTCGGCACGGCGGAGATCCGCGAGGTCTTCAAGTCGTCCAAGCTGGGCAACATCGCCGGTGTGCTCGTCCGGTCCGGAGAGGTCAAGCGCAACACCAAGGCGCGCCTGCTGCGCGATGGCAAGGTCATCGCGGAGAGCCTCAACATCTCCGGTCTGCGTCGCTTCAAGGACGATGTCACCGAGATCCGCGAAGGGTTCGAGGGCGGTATCAACCTCGGCAACTTCAACGACATCAAGGTCGACGACGTCATCGCGACGTACGAGATGCGCGAGAAGCCGCGCGTCTGACCTGAGCGTCACGTTTCGGGGCCGATCGGCGGGACTTATTTCCGTCGATCGGCCCCGGCCGTTGCGTGTACGGTTCCCGTATCGGTGTCCGGAGCGGGCACCTATACGAACCCGAACCGGCGGGACATCCGGACCATTCATGTACGTGGGGACTCTGTCCTTCGACCTGCTCCTCGGCGATGTTCACTCGCTGAAGGAAAAACGCTCCCTCGTCCGTCCGATCGTGGCCGAACTCCAGCGCAAGTACGGAGTGAGCGCCGCGGAGACGGGGAACCAGGACCTCCATCGCCGGGCCGAGATCGGGCTCGCGACGGTCTCCGGGGACACGGGACACCTCACCGATGTACTCGACCGCTGCGAACGGCTCGTCGCCGGGCGGCCAGAGGTGGAACTGCTCTCGGTTCGACGCAGGCTCCACAGCGACGAAGACTGAAGCCTGAAGCACCACAAGAAGTAAGCACTTAAAAGGAGACGGACCAGTGGCCGACAACGCGCGCGCCAAGAGGCTGGCGGACCTCATCCGAGAGGTGGTGGCCCAGAAGCTCCAGCGCGGGATCAAGGACCCGCGGCTCGGCACACACGTCACCATCACGGACACCCGCGTCACCGGTGACCTGCGGGAGGCGACCGTCTTCTACACGGTGTACGGGGACGACGAGGAGCGGGCCGAGGTGGCGGCCGGCCTGGAGAGCGCCAAGGGCATCCTGCGCTCCGCGGTCGGCGCGGCGGCCGGTGTGAAGTTCACGCCGACCCTCACCTTCGTCGCGGACGCCCTGCCGGACAACGCCAAGACGATCGAGGACCTCCTCGACAAGGCGCGGTCCTCGGACGCCCAGGTGCGCGAGGCGTCCGCGGGCGCCCAGTTCGCCGGCGACGCGGACCCGTACAGGAAGCCGGAGGACGAGGCCGACGACGCTGCCGACACCGCCCACAAGGACGGCGACGCCTGAGCATGTCGGACCGCACCCCCCCGCCCGACGGCCTGGTCATCGTCGACAAGCCGTCGGGTTTCACCTCGCACGACGTCGTGGCCAAGATGCGCGGGATCGCCAGGACCCGCCGCGTCGGCCACGCGGGCACCCTCGACCCGATGGCGACGGGCGTGCTGGTGCTCGGCATCGAGCGCGCCACCAAGCTCCTCGGCCACCTCGCACTGACCGAGAAGGAGTACCTGGGCACCATCCGGCTCGGGCAGAACACGCTCACCGACGACGCCGAGGGCGAGATCACCTCGTCCACGGACGCCTCCGGGGTCCGGCGCACGGCCGTCGACGCGGGGATCGCCAAGCTGACCGGCGCCATCATGCAGGTGCCGTCCAAGGTCAGCGCCATCAAGATCAACGGCGTGCGTTCGTACAAGCGGGCCCGGGACGGCGAGGACTTCGAGATCCCGGCCCGGCCCGTGCGGATCTCCTCCTTCGCCGTGTACGACGTGCGGGACGCGGTCGCCGAGGACGGCACGCCGGTGCTCGACCTCGTGGTGTCCGTCGTCTGCTCGTCCGGTACGTACATCAGGGCCCTGGCCCGGGACCTGGGCGCGGACCTCGGCGTGGGCGGGCACCTGACCGCGCTGCGCCGCACGCGCGTCGGCCCGTACAAGCTGGACCGGGCGAGGACGCTGGACCAGCTCCAGGAGTCCTTCGCCGTGATGCCGGTGGCCGAGGCCGCCGCTGCCGCCTTCCCGCGCTGGGACGTCGACGCCCGGCGCGCCGGGCTGCTGCTGAACGGCGTGCGGCTCGACGTGCCCGGGGAGTACGCGGGCGCCGGGCCGGTCGGCGTGTTCGACCAGGACGGCCGGTTCGTCGCGCTCGTCGAGGAGTCGAAGGGCAAGGCCAAGAGCCTGGCCGTCTTCGGCTGAGCCCGCCTCCGCGGGGCGCCCGCTTTCGGTGGAGCGGCGGTTGCCAGGTCCGCCCGGCGCCCGCCGCTCCACGTTCCCCCTCTCCAAGGTGTATCCGTCCGGACGCCCCGCTTCACCCCTTCGAGCAGGCGCTCGGAGTGAAGCGGGGGAGCGGAAGGGGGCGCGTTCGGGTCGTGTCCTGTTCCGCTGATCACCGCGCGCCTACCGTCGGGGAGGACGGGTGCGGCGGGAGGTGGCGGGCATGGTGGATCCGCCGCTGGTCCGGATCTGCGATCCGGCGGGGCGCCCGCGCGGCGCCGGGTTCGCCGCGGACGACCGCGGCACCGTCGTCACCAGCCATGAGGCGGTCGACGGGCTCGGCCGGCTGGTGCTGCACGCGCCGGACGGCGGGGGGACCTGTGTCGTGGGGCCCGAGGCGGTCGTGGAGCTGCCGGAGGCCGATCTCGCGCTCGTGCGGACCGAGGGGCTCGGGGTGGCGCCGGTGCCGGTGGCGGCGTCTGGTGCGCTGCGGGCCGGGGCGTACGTCAGGATTCCGGCGGACGGCTGGCGCGAGGCCCGGGTGCTCGGCCGCACCGAGGTGACCTATCCGGCGGCCGGCGGCCTCCATGTGCTGGACGGCGCCCTGGAACTCGCGGTCGGGACGGCCGGTGCCGACGCGCTGCTGCACGGCGGTGGCGCCGCCGGCGGACCCGTCGTCGACGCCGGGAGCGGTGCGGTCGTCGCCGTGCTGGGGACGGCGCTGACGGCCGGGCACCCGGCGGCCGGGTTCGCGGTGCCGCTGCGCGCGGCGGCCGCCGCCGACCCCCGCGGCCCGCTCGCCGACCTCCTCGCGCGCAACGCGGCGACGGTGCCCGCCTACGGCCCCGATCTCAATCTGGCGGGCGTGCTCCAGGTCGCCGCCGTCTCCGTGGACAGCGACGGGCCGGGGCCGGGCGGCGGACCCGCACCGGTCGAACGGCCCGGGACGGTCCGGGAGCTGGCCGACTTCACGCGCGGCGCCGCCACCGTCCTCGCCCTCGTCGGCGACCCGGGGTGCGGCCGGACGACGGAGCTTGCGGCCTTCGCCGCGCGGCGGACCGGGCATCCCGCGGTGTGGCTGCGCGGCGCGGATCTGCGGGGGGACGACGCCTGCGTCGCGGACGCGCTGGAGCGCGCCCTGGACCGCGCCGGGCGGATCGTGGAGGCCTCCGGCGCGGGCGGCGCGCGCGGCGGCCTCTCGGCGGAGCGCGTCGCCGCCGTGGCCCACGCCGCGGGACGGCCGCTGATCCTGCTGCTCGACGGGCCGGAGGAGATGCCGCCGGTGCTCGCGCACCGGCTCGCCGCCTGGTCGCAGCGCACCGAGCGGTGGCTCGCGCGGTGCGGGGTGCGGCTCGTGGTGGCGTGCCGCGGGGAGTACTGGGAGCAGGCCGGGGAGCTGTTCGGCGCGCGGACGCTGCACGGGCCGGCCGCGGGGCCGCTGCCCGCGTGTGTGCCGCTGGGGGATCTGAGCGGGCAGGCGGCGCGGCTGGCGCGGGAGCGGTACGGGATCCCTCCGGGCGCGCTCGCGGCGCGCGACGCCGGGCATCCGCTGGCGCTGCGGCTGCTCGGCGAGGTGCGCGCGGCCGTGCCCGGCGGGGGCCCGGCCGGATGCCCGGACCGGGACGAGGTCTTCGGCGCGTATCTGGACCTGATGTGCCTGCGGGTGGCGGTGCGGCTCGCGGCGCCCGCGGGGGTGCGGGGGAGCGCGGTGCGGCGGCTGGCGGCGCGGGTCTCGGGGCGGCTGCACGAGGCGGCGCGGCGCGGTCTGGGGCCCGGGCAGGGGGACCTGGACCGGGCGGCGTTCGAGGAGCTGTTCCCGTGGGGGGTGCTGCACGGGGTCGCCGGGTGGGCGTCGGCCGTGCTGGCCGAGGGGGTGCTGGTGCCCGCCGGGGACGGGTACCGGTTCGCGCACGAGGAGGTCGCCGACTGGATCCAGGGCATGCACCTGGACCTGGACACGGCGCTCGACGCGCTGGTGTTCCGGCGGCCGGATGGCGGGAGGTCCGTGCCGGTGCCGCGGCACCGGGCGGGGCCGGTGGTGCGGGCGCTGCTGCTGGTGGGGCGGGAGCGGGGCGCCGGTGAACTGGGCGCGCGCCTCGCCGAGCTGGCCCGTCGGGTCGAGCCCGGGGGCGGCCCCGGGGAGCGGGGCGAGGCGTGCTGGTGGGCCGCGCAGCTGCTCGGCGGGGTGCTGCTGCGGGTTCCCGACGCGGGCGTGCACCGGCGCGTGCTGGAGGAGCTGGCCGAGCGCGGGGTGTTCGGGCCCGGCTTCTGGCGGGCGCTGCCGGTCGCGGACGAGCTGCGGGTCGCCCTGCTGCGGCGGCTCGTCGTGCGGGATCCGGGGCCCGGGGCGGGGGAGCGGTACCTCGACGTCGTGGTCGAGCGGCTCGTCGCGGAGCCGGAGCGGGTGCAGGGGCAGCTGGTCCGCTGGTTCGGTGACGAGCGGGTGCTGCCCGCGTCGCCGGATGCCACGGTCGGGACCGCCGCGCAGGCGTTGCTGTACATCCATC
This sequence comes from Streptomyces sp. NPDC088785, assembly GCF_044750685.1. Lineage (NCBI taxonomy): Bacteria > Bacillati > Actinomycetota > Actinomycetes > Kitasatosporales > Streptomycetaceae > Streptomyces > Streptomyces sp. NPDC088785. The sequence continues at coordinate 70,655 of NZ_JBIVKH010000013.1, read as the reverse complement.
GGCGGCGGGCCGTCGACGCGCTGGCCGGGGTGCTGGCGGAGTGCGGGCACCCGCGTGCTCGCGAGTTGCTGGCCGTCCTCGCCGCCGAGGGGGTGGTGGTTCGGGGCCGGGGTGGGGGCGCCGGGTGAGGGTGGGGCCGGGCGCACGGTTCCCCGTGCCCCTGGACCGGGCTCCGTCGGGCCGGGCTCCGTCGGGCTGGTCTCCGTCGGGCTGGTCTCCGTCGGGCTGGTCTCCGTCGGGCCGGGCTTCGTCGGGCCGGGCTTCGTCGGGCCGGGCTCCGCCGGAACGGGCTCCGCCGGAACGGGCTCCGTCGGGTCAGGGGCACGGGAGACGGCCGTCAGGTGGTGGCGAGGTCGCGGTGGCGGCCCACCGGGGAGGCCAGGAGGTACAGGCCGGGGACGGTCGCGGCGGCGCACACCGTCCACAGGGCCGCGTGCGTGCCGGCCAGGGTCGCGAGCAGCCCCGCGGCCAGGGCGCCCAGGGGCAGGGCGCCCCAGGAGATGAAGCGGACCGTGGCCATCACCCGGGACAGCAGCGCGGGCGGCGACTGGGTCTGGCGGTAGGTGCGGGTGGTGATCGAGCCGACGACGCTGCCGAAGGCGAACCCGGCGTTGCCGAGGGCGAACCAGTACGCGTCCCCCGCCGAGGTGGTCAGCGGAGCCAGGAGCAGCAGCGCGGCGCCCGCCAGATCGGCCGCGATGATCCCGCGCGCGGTGCCCAGGCGGCGGGTGATCCGGACGGCGACGGCGGACCCGGCGAGCGCGCCGACCCCGTCCATGGCGAGCACCAGACCGAGCTGTACGGAGTTCAGACCGGCCTCGCGGACCAGGTAGAGCGGGGTGAGGGCGACCAGGGCCGCGTTCAGGAAGTTGGCGGCCGTCGCCCAGACCGTGCAGGGCAGCATGACCGGGTGGCGGGTCACGTACCGCCAGCCCTCGCGGATCAGCCGCAGCGGCCTCTGCCCGGCCGGTGGCGCGGGACGCAGCTCGGGCAGGGTGCGCAGCAGCACGGCGGAGACCAGATGGCTGACCGCGTCCACGGCCAGCGCCCCGGCCGGTCCCGCCGCGCTCACCAGCACGCCGCCGAGCGAGGGCCCGCCGGTGTCGGTGACGGCGTGCGTGCCGGACACCACGCTGTTGCGGGCGGCCAGCTGCCCGGCGGGGACGACGGCCGGCAGGAACGTCGAGTTGCCGATGTCGAACAGGACCGTCGCCGCGCCGGTGACCAGCGCCGCGAACAGCAGGTGCGGATAGGTCAGCGCGCCGAGCCACCAGGCGAGCGGCAGGGAGCCGAGCGCCACGAACCGGACGAGGTCGAGCCCGACCTGGAGCCGGCGCAGCGGCACGTGCTGCGCGACGACCCCCGCCGGCAGGCTCAGCAGCAGCCAGGAGATCTGGCCGGCGGCGGCGAGCAGCGCCGTCTCGAAGGCGGTGGCGTCCAGGACGGTCAGGGCGAGCAGCGGCAGGGCGAGCGCGGTGACGGCGGAGCCCGCGTCGCTGACGGTGCCGGCGGTCCAGTACCGCCAGAAGACGCCCGGCGCGGAGCCGCCCGCCGACCGGCGCGCGGAATCCCCGTCGTCCCTGCCTTCCCTGACGTCCCTGCCCTCCGCGCCGTCCGTGCCGATGCGGCTGCCGTCGGGTTCGTCGGTCGGCTCAGCCGCTGTCTGCGGTACGGCCACAGGTGGTCTCCCCCCACTGGGTTTCTTTTAGGAACTCACTCGTTCAGGTGAGTTCCTATCGGAAACTGACCCGATGGCGCAAGATGGATGCAGGAGACCGCGGTACGGGGAGAAGGCGGGGACGTCATGGTCAGGTCGGTGCCGGAGCGGGACGCGGCCTGCGCGATCGCGCAGGCCGCGTCCGTGGTCGGCGACTGGTGGAGCCTGCTCCTGATCCGCGAGACGGCGCGGGGTCACCACCGCTTCGACGCGCTCCAGGAGGAGCTGGGCATCTCCCGCAAGGTGCTCGCCGAACGCCTCGGCCAGCTCGTCGACGCCGGGGTCCTGGAGAAGGTCCCGTACCAGAGCGGGCCCGTCCGCCACGAGTACCGGCTGACGGACGCCGGCCGGGGCCTGCTGCCCGTCCTGCTGGCCATGCAGGACTGGGCGGACCGCTGGGTCTTCGGCGACGGCTCGCTCAGCGGCACCGCCGACGAGCAGAGCGAGCAGGCGCGGCGCACGGCCGCGCTCGCGGGCGCACGGCTGCCGCCGCTCACCCTGCCCCGCCACCGCGACGGGAGCCCGGCCGACCCGGTCGCCGGGGCCGCCGCCACCGTCCTGTTCTGCTATCCGGCGACCGGCCGCCCGAGCCCGCTGCCGGAGGGCTGGGGCGACATCCCCGGCACCGTCGGCTGCACGCTGGAGAACCGGCTGTTCCGCGACGCCTACGACGACTTCCGGGCGGCCGGCGCCGAGGTGCGGGGGGTGAGCACCCAGCGCCCGGACGAACAGCGCGTGTTCGCCGTCGAGGAGGGCATCCCCTTCGACCTGCTCTCCGACGTCGACCTGCGGCTCGCCGCCGCCCTGCGCCTGCCGGTGTTCCGGGCCGGGCAGGCGCTGCGCCTCAAGCGCGCCGTCCTCGTCGTGGACCGCGACCGGGTGGTGCGGCACGTGCGCTTCCCGGTGACGGACATCCCCGACGCGGTGCGCGAGGCGCTGGGCGTGGCCCGCGCACTCACCGGCTGACCTGCACCGGGTGGGCCGGGGAGAGGCGCGGGCCCCCGGCATGGCACTCTTAGACCTGCGTGTTCCGCCCCGAGCGAGGGGTGACGGCGATACGCGGACACAGAGATGAACCGTCGTACACAGGTTTGCGAGGAGCAATCACCGTGCAGCGCTGGCGTGGCTTGGAGGACATCCCCCAGGACTGGGGGCGCAGCGTCGTCACCATCGGCTCCTACGACGGCGTGCACCGCGGACACCAGCTGATCGTCGGCCGTGCCGTGGAGCGCGCCCGCGAGCTGGGCGTCCCCGCGGTCGTCGTCACCTTCGACCCGCACCCCAGCGAGGTCGTGCGGCCCGGCTCGCACCCGCCGCTGCTCGCCCCGCACCACCGGCGCGCCGAGCTGATGGCCGCCCTGGGCGTGGACGCGGTGCTGGTCCTGCCGTTCACCACCGAGTTCTCGAAGCTGTCGCCGGCCGAGTTCGTGGCGAAGGTGCTCGTCGACAAGCTGCACGCCCGCGTGGTCGTCGAGGGCCCCAACTTCCGGTTCGGGCACAAGGCCGCGGGCGATGTGCGGTTCCTCGCCGAGGCCGGCGCCACGTACGACTTCGAGGTCGAGGTCATCGACCTGAAGGTGAGCGGGAACGCCGGCGGCGGCGCCCCCTTCTCCTCCACGCTGACCCGCACCCTCGTCGCCGAGGGCGACGTCGAGGGCGCCGCCGAGATCCTGGGACGCCCCCACCGGGTCGAGGGCGTCGTCGTGCGCGGCGCGCAGCGCGGCCGCGAGCTGGGCTTCCCCACCGCCAACGTGGAGACGCTGCCGCACACCGCGATCCCCGCCGACGGCGTCTACGCGGGCTGGCTGCACGTCGACGGCGAGGCGATGCCCGCGGCGATCTCGGTCGGCACCAACCCCCAGTTCGACGGTACCGAGCGGACCGTCGAGGCCTACGCCATCGACCGCGTCGGGCTCGACCTGTACGGGCTGCACGTCGCCGTGGACTTCCTCGCCTTCGTGCGCGGCATGTCGAAGTTCGACTCGCTGGAGCAGCTCGTCGACGCCATCGCCGACGACGTGAAGCGGTCCAGGGAACTCATCGAGGCGACCGGGGCCGCCGGGGCGTGACCGGTCCGGGCGGGTGACACGGGTCACGTCCGGCCGTGTCACATCCCCGGGGGCGGCTCCGTCATAGGTGTGTCAGCACCACGGCGCACGAAGGAGCCCACCATGGAACCCCGCCTCGACCTCTTCGCCAACCCGGCCCTCGGCAAGGCCCTCAAGCACATCGTCGCGGCCGGCCAGGCCGCCGCGGAGGCCGGGGTGCCCGGCGCCACGCACGAACTGATGCTGATCCGCGCCAGCCAGATCAACGGCTGCGCGGCCTGTCTCGACATGCACACCAAGGACGCCGCCGCGGCCGGTGAGAGCGCGGTCCGGATCAACCTGGTCGCCGGCTGGCGCGAGGCCAAGGTCTTCACCGAGGCCGAGAAGGCGGCCCTCGCCCTGACCGAGGCGGGCACCCGGATCGCCGACGGCGCCGGGGTCCCGGACGAGGTGTGGGCGGCCGCCGCCAAGCACTACGACGAGGACCAGCTCGGCGCGCTCGTCGCGACGATCGCCGTGATCAACACCTTCAACAGGATCAACGTGATGACCCAGCAGCCCGCGGGCGACTACCAGCCCGGCATGTACAGCTGAGACGGCGGCCGACGGGCCCGGCCCCACCGGACCGGGTCCGACCGCCGCACCCCTACCCCTGCTCCGCCGCCACCCCGGCGGCCCCCGACGCCGCGGCGGCCCCGGCCGCCGCCCAGTGGCACGCCACCTGCGACGTGCCCGCGCCGGACAGCACCGGCAGATCCTCCGTGCGGCACCTGCCCGCGACCCCGGCGCGCTCCGCCTCGCCGCCCGCCAGGATCTGGCAGCGCGCGTGGAAGCGGCAGCCGCCCGGGATCCGCGACGGGTCCGGTGCCTCGCCCTTCAGCACCACCGGCTCGCCGGGCGCCTCCGGCAGCACCGACAACAGCGCCTGCGTGTACGGGTGCCGGGGCGACGTCAGCACGTCCTCGACCCGGCCCGTCTCCACGATCCGGCCGAGATACATCACGGCGACCCGGTCCGCGATGTTCCACGCCAGCCCCAGGTCGTGCGTGACGACCAGCGCCGACAGGCCCAGCTCCTCGCGGAGCCGCAGGATCAGCGCGAGGATCTCGCCGCGCACCGACGCGTCCAGGGACGCCACCGGCTCGTCCGCGACGATGAGTTCGGGCTCCAGGACCAGCGCGCCCGCGATCACCACCCGCTGGCGCTGACCGCCCGACAGCTCGTGCGGATAGCGCAGGAAGAACCGCTCCGGCGGACGCAGGCCCGCCCGCGACAGGGCGTCCGCCACCGCCGCCCGCTCGTCGCCCGGGTGCCCGTGGATGCGCAGCCCCTCCGCCACCGCCTCGTACACGGTGTGCCGCGGGTTCAGCGAGCCGCTGGGGTCCTGGAGGACCAGCTGCACGCGCTTGCGGTACGCCTTCAGCGCCCGCGAGGCGTAGTCCAGCGGCCGGCCCGCGAACGTCACCCGCCCCGACGTCGGCCTCTCCAGGCCGAGGAGGGTGCGTGCCAGGCTCGTCTTGCCGCAGCCGGACTCGCCGACGAGGGCGACGATCTCGCCCGGGGCGATGTCCAGGTCGACGCCGTCCACGGCCCGCGCCGCGGGGGCGCCGCGCCGGCCGGGGAACGTCACCTGGAGCCGGTCGGCACTCAACAGCGCTTCGGTCATGCGGTCTTGCTCCCTGCTTCGACGCCCTGTGCGGGCGAGCCGTCCGAATCCACGTGGACGCACGCGGCGCGCCGTCCGGGGCCCGCGTCCCGCAGCACCTGGTCCTCGCTCGCGCACACGTCGAGCGCGACCGGGCAGCGCGGATGGAACGTGCAGCCGGCGGGCAGCGCCGCCGGGTCCGGCGGGTCGCCGGGCAGCCCGCGCGGCGCGAACCGCGACGCCGGGTCGCCGATCGTGGGGAACGCCGCCGACAGCGCCCGGCCGTAGGGGTGCACCGCGGATCCGTAGACCTCGTCGGCCGGGCCCTCCTCCACGACGCGGCCCGCGTACATCACGGCGAGCCGGTCGCAGGTGTCGGAGAGCACCGCCAGATCGTGGCTGATCATGATGAGGCCGAGGTCCTGCTCGGCCACCAACTGCTCGATGAGACGCAGGATCTGCGCCTGGATCATCACGTCGAGCGCGGTCGTCGGCTCGTCGGCGATGATCAGCTCCGGGTCGCAGGCGAGCGCCATCGCGATCATCACGCGCTGCCGCTGGCCGCCGGACAGCTCGTGCGGATACGCCGCCGCGCGCGCCGCGGGCAGCCCCACGTGCTCCAGGAGCTCGGCGGCCCTGCGCCTGGCCTGCTCCGGGGTCTTCTTCTGGTGCAGCAGGACGGGCTCGGCGATCTGGTCGCCGATGCGGTGCACGGCGTTCAGCGAGTGCATCGCGCCCTGGAAGACGATCGACGCCCCGGCCCAGCGGACGGCGCGCAGCCGGCCCCACTTCATGGCGAGGACGTCCTCGCCGTTCAGCAGGATCTCGCCGGTGACCTCCGCGCTCGCGGGCAGCAGCCGCAGCAGGGCGAGCGCCAGCGTCGACTTGCCGCAGCCGGACTCGCCCGCGATGCCGAGCTTCTGGCCGGCCGCCACGGAGAGGTTCACCCCGCGCACGGCCCGGCTCCCGCCCGCGTACGTCACGTGGAGGTCCCGTACCTCTAGCAGCGTCATGAGCGCACCCCCAGCTTCGGGTTGAGGACGGATTCGACCGCGCGGCCGCACAGCGTGAAGGACAGCGCCACGACGGCGATGGCGATGCCGGGCGGCGCCAGGTACCACCAGTCGCCCGCGCTCACCGCGCCCGCCTCGCGCGCGTCCTGGAGCATCCCGCCCCAGGAGGTGATCGTCGGGTCGGACAGGCCGAGGAAGGCGAGCGTCGCCTCGGTCAGGATCGCCGAAGAGATGATCATGGTGGTCTGGGCGAGGACCAGCGGCATCACGTTCGGCAGCACGTGCCGCAGCATGATGTGGCCGTGGCCGCCGCCCAGCGCGCGGGCCCGCTCGATGTACGGCCGGGACTCGACCGCGAGGGTCTGGGCCCGCACGAGCCGCGCCGTCGTCGGCCAGGTCGTCACGCCGATCGCGATGATGACCGTCCACATGGAGCGGTCCATCACCGTCGCCAGGGCGATCGCGAGGACCAGCGTCGGCATCACCAGGAACCAGTCGGTGACCCGCATCAGGACCGTCGCGTACCAGCCGTGGAAGTGCCCGGCGACGATCCCGACGACGGTGCCGATCGCCACGCACAGGAACGCGGCGAGCAGCCCGACGGTGAGCGACACGCGCGCCCCGTACACGAGCAGCGCGAGCACGCTGCGCCCGAACTGGTCGGTGCCGAGCGGGTAGTCGCCGCTGGGCCCGGCCAGCGGGGAGCCGTCGGCGTCGGTCACGGACTGCGAGTCGGCGCCGACCAGGGCCGGCGCGAAGATCGCGATGAGCGCGATCAGGACGAGCAGGCCCAGGCCCCACAGTCCGCTGGTGTGGGAGCGGTACGCGGTCCAGAAGCGGGCCAGCGACCGGCGCTTGCGGGCGCGGGCGAGCGCGCGCGGGTTGGCCGCCCTGTCGGCGGCGGGGGTCTGCGTCGTCATCGTCCCACCCTCGGGTCGAGCAGCGGATAGAGGATGTCGGCGACGGTGTTCGCCAGGATCACCGCGGTCGCGAAGACGAAGAACAGGCCCTGTACCAGCGGTAGATCGGGCACGGACAGCGCCTGGTAGAACAGCCCGCCGAGGCCCGGCCAGGAGAAGACCGTCTCGACGAGGATCTGCCCGGCGACGACGTGCCCGAGGTTCACGAACATCAGGGTGAAGGTCGGCAGCAGCGCGTTCGGCACCGCGTGCCTGCGGCGCACCACGTCGTCGCGCAGGCCCTTGGCGCGGGCCGTCGTCAGATAGTCGCTGCCCATCTCGTCGAGCAGCGAGGAGCGCATGACGAGCAGTGTCTGCGCGTACCCGACCGCGACCAGGGTGAGCACCGGCAGGATCAGGTGGTGGGCGACGTCGAGCAGGTACGCGAAGCCGGTCTCGCCGCCCGATTCGAGGCCGCCGGTCGGGAAGATGCCGGGGATCGGGCCGATGCCGACGGAGAAGACGATGATGAGGAGCAGGCCCAGCCAGAACGACGGGATGGAGTACAGGGTCAGCGCGAACGCGGTGTTGAAGCGGTCGCTGCGCGATCCGTTGCGCCACGCCGTGCGGGTGCCCAGCCAGATGCCGAGCGCCGAGTAGAGCAGGTACGCCGTGCCGGTCAGCAGCAGCGTCGCGGGCAGCGCGTCCAGGATCTTGTCGATGACGGGCGTGTGGTACTGGAACGACATGCCGAAGTCGCCGGTCAGCGCGTCGCCGACGTAACTCGTGAACTGCTTCCACATCGGCTGGTCGAGGCCGTACTGGTGGCGCAGGTTGGCCAGTTGCTCGGTGGAGACCTTGCGGCCGCCGGTCATCTGCTTGACCGGGTCGCTGGGGATGAGGCGGAAGAGGAAGAAGCTGGTGACGAGGACGGCGAAGAGGGAGACCACGGCCCCCGCGATCTTCGCCGCCGCGTACTTCAGGTATTCCGCGGTGGTGCGGGCCCGGGGCCCGCGGCCGGCCGACAGCTGCCCGGCCGGGGAGGCCGGGTCGCCGTCGGGTCCGTCCGCGGGCTGCACGAGCGCCGGAGTGCTGTCAGCTGTCATGGTTCACGTGTTCTCTGCTGTTCATGCGAACTCTCGTTGCTCGTGCGGGTGGTGAGGGCCGAGCGGGCGCCGGTTACTCGCGCTCGTCGGCCGTCGAACGGCGGCGCCGGGCGAAGAGGATCCCGCCGCCGATGACCACCAGCGCGACGACCACGATGCCGATCACCACTCCGGTGGAGCCGGACGAGTCCGAACTTCCGCTGTCGGAGGAGGACACCGGCTCGGCCGACCACCAGCTCCAGTAACCGTCCTGGCCGTAGATGTTGCCCGCGGCGGTCGGCATGGTCTCGATGGACTTGATCTGGTCGGTGCGGTAGGCCTCCACGGCGTTCGGATACGCCATGACGTTCATGTACCCCGAGTCGTACAGCCACGACTCCATCTGCTTGACGTACTCCGCGCGCTTGGCCGGGTCGTACTCGGCGAGCTGCTTGCCGTACAGGTCGTCGAACTTCTTGTCGCAGATGAAGTTGTCGGTCGCCGCGCTCTCCTTGGCCTTCGCGGGCAGCGCCGCGCAGGTGTGGATGCCGAGCACGAAGTCCGGGTCGGGGTTGACCGACCAGCCGTCGAACGCGAGGTCGTACTCACCGGCGTACCAGGGGACGGAGACGTCGTCGAGGCAGTCCACCTTCAGACCGACGCCGAGCTTGCCCCACCACTCCTTGAGGTACTTGCCGACCGCCTTGTCGTTCGGGTCGGTGGCGTGGCACAGGATGCGCAGGTCGAGGGCCTTGCCGTCCTTGCCGACGCGCTTGCCGCCCTTCAGCCTGTACCCGGCCTCGTCGAGCAGCTTGCCCGCCGCGTCGGGGTCGTAGGAGAGCTTCTGGCTGTCCGACGGGGTCCAGAAGTAGTCCTTGAAGCGCGGCGGGATGTATCCCTCGCCCTGCACGGCGTGGCCCTGGAAGACCTTGTCGACGATGGTCTTGGTGTCGACCGAGCGGAACAGCGCCTGGCGGACCTTCTGGTCCAGCAGCGCCTTGTTGCCGTCGCCGAACTTCTTGCCGTCCTTGGTGCGGGCGCCGGGGTTGGTGGCGATCGCGTAGAACCGGCGGCCGGGGCCCTCGTTGACCTTGATGTCCTTCTCGCCCTTGAGCGAGGCGGCCTGGGCCGGGGTCAGGGCGGGGGAGCCGGCGACGAAGGAGACCTCGCCCTTGCGCAGGGCGGCGACGGCGGCGTCCTGGTCCTTGTACGTCTTGAAGACGATCTCGTCGAACTGCGGCTTCTTCGACGTGCGCCAGAAGTCAGGGTTGCGCTTCAGCTTCACGTACTGGTCGGTCTTGTAGTCCGTGAGGATGAACGGCCCGTTGCCCACGATCGGGAACTTCTGGTCGTTGTTGAACTTCGAGTAGTCCTTGACGTCCTTCCACACGTGCTCCGGCACGATCGGGACGTCGAGCGAGGTCATCGTCGCCTGCGGCTTCTTCAGCCTGACGACCAGCCGGGTGTCGCTGGGCGCGGTCACCTTCTCGAAGTTGCCGACGAACGAGCCGTTGGCGGTGGCCGCCGCGTCGTCGGTCATCATCTTGTTGAACGTGAACGCCGCGTCGTGCGCGGTGGCCTTCTGGCCGTCCGACCATTTCGAGTCGGAGCGGATCGTGTACGTCCAGGTGAGCTTGTCCGCCGACGGCTCCCACTTGGTCGCGAAGCCCGGGACGACGTGGTTGTCCTTCGGGTCGTAGTTGGTGGGGTAGTCGTACACCAGTCGGAGGATGCTGGTGCTGACCAGGCGCGTCGCCAGGAACGGGCTCAGCGAGTCGACGCTCTGCGCCAGCGCGACGGTGAGGACCTTCTTGCCGCCGTCGTCGGCTGCCCCGGCCTCGTGGGGCGCCGGGTTGAGCGGCGTGGCGAGGGCCGCGGTGAGGCTGAGGGCCGCGGCGCCGGCCGCGAGGAGGACCCGCGCGCCGCGGCGGTCCGTTCTGTGGTGCTGATCGTGCGTATCTCGCTGAGCTTTCGTGGCCATGGGGCGGACACCTCGCGTCGTGACTCTCACAGCAGGCTGAATGAAGTAGGTGTCTATCAGCGGCTCTTGACGTGCGTCAACGGCAGGTGAACCCCATGTGGCCTGCGGAAATAACGAGTTGACCCGTAATTCACGCACATTGGTCAAGACCTCTGTCGCTTTGCAGGCCAGCGCGTGGCGACGTAGCGGACGTATCCGCGTGATGTACGTGAAAGGCCCGCACCGACAACGGTGCGGGCCTTTCACGGAGTTGGCTAAATCGTTGCTACTGGTGGGGCGGGGGCGGCTGCGGGGGCCACTGGGCGGGGGGTGCGGGCTGGCCGGGGTAGGGCTGCTGCTGGGGGTAGGGCTGCGGGGGGTAGCCCTGGGGAGGTTGGGCCTGGGGCTGAGCTTGGTAGGGCGAGGGCTGAGGGGGCTGTTGGTGCTGCTGGGGCTGAGGGTGCTGCTGGGACTGAGGGTGCTGCTGGGGCTGTTGCTGGCCGCGGGCGAAGCCCTCGGCGACCAGCGCGGACAGCTCGAAGTACGCCTCCCGCACCTTGGGCCGCATCATGTCGAGGTCGACCTCGGCGCCGGCCGCGAGGTGTTCGTCGAACGGCACGACGACCACTCCGCGGCACCGGGTCTCGAAGTGGCTGACGATGTCGTCCACCTTGATCATCTTGCCGGTCTCGCGGACCCCGGAGATGACGGTGAGCGAGCGCGCGACCAGCTCCGAATAGCCGTGCGCCGACAGCCAGTCGAGGGTGGTGCTGGCGCTGGACGCGCCGTCCACCGAGGGCGTCGAAATGATGATCAGCTGGTCGGCGAGGTCGAGCACCCCGCGCATCGCGGAGTAGAGGAGGCCGGTGCCGGAGTCGGTCAGAATGATCGGGTACTGCTTGCCGAGCACGTCGATGGCGCGGCGGTAGTCCTCGTCCTGGAACGTCGTCGAGACGGCCGGGTCCACGTCGTTGGCGATGATCTCCAGGCCGGACGGGGCCTGGGACGTGAACTGCCGGATATCCATGTACGAGTGCAGGTTCGGGATCGCCTGCACGAGGTCCCGGATGGTCGCGCCGGTCTCGCGGCGCACCCGGCGGCCGAGCGTGCCGGCGTCCGGGTTGGCGTCGATCGCGAGGATCTTGTCCTGGCGCTCGGCGGCGAGGGTCGAGCCCAGCGCCGTCGTCGTGGTCGTCTTGCCGACACCGCCCTTGAGGCTGATCACGGCGATCCGGTAGCAGGACATGACCGGCGTGCGGATCAGCTGGAGCTTGCGCTGCCGCTCGGCCTCCTCCTTCTTCGCCCCGATCTTGAAGCGGCTGCCCGAGGTGCTGGGGGCCTTGCTCTTCGCCTTCTGCCGCTTGTTGTTGAGCAGCCGGTCGGCCGACAGCTCGACGGCGGCCGTGTAGCCGAGCGGCGCGCCGCCGACGTTCGTGGGCTGCCGCTGGTCGTGCTGCATCGGCTGCGGCCAGGCCGCACCGGTGCGGGGGTCCACGGGCTGCTGCTGGGGCTGGGGCTGCTGGGCCGGGTAGCCGTAGCCCGGCTGGGGCTGCGGCTGCGGCGGGGGCTGGGGGAAGCCGTAGCCCGGGGCGGGCTGGTGCTGTCCCGGTTGCCCCGGTTGCCCCGGTTGCCCCGGCTGGAGCGGTGGGTCACCGGCCTGCGGGACGCCGGGCCGGGGCGCGCCGTAGTCGCCCTGCGGGGCCGGAGGGCCGGGAGCCGGCTGGGGCTGCTCCGGCTGCGCGGGAGGCTGCGGGAAGCCGTAGCCGCTCTGCGGGGGTACGGGGTCGGGGCCCGGCTGCGGCTGAGCCTGCGGTGGGGCAGGGGGCTGCGGCTGCGACTGGGCGTCGAACTGCGGGAAGCCGAAACCGCCTTGCGGCACGGCGGCGCCGGGCTCGGGCTGCGGTTGCCCGGGCTGGGGAGGCTGCGGCTGGCCCTGCTGCGGGAAGCCGTAACCCTCCTGCGGCTGCGCGGGCCAGGCGGGCGGAGCGGCAGGCGACTCGGGCGGCGCCGGCCGACCGCCGGGCGCGGGGTCGGTCCACTGCGGCGCCGGGTTCGGCGCGGCGGGCTGGAACGTGGGCGGCAGCGGCGGAACCGCGCTGTCCGGTGCGGGCGGAGGAGTCCAGCCCGCCGGGGCGCCCGGCGCGGGCGCGTTGCGCTCGGCCGGTTCGGCGCCGCTGTTCACGGGAGCCGGGGCCGGGGCAGGGGGCGGTGCGGTCTCGGGGCCCGGAGCGGGAACGGGAGCGGGAACGGGAGCGGGCTCGCCCACGCCCGGCGCGCTCGCCGTGGCGCCGCCGCTCCGGTCGAACTCCACGTGCACCCGGTGGGCGTCGACCCAGGAACGCTCCGACTGCGGAGCGGCGGGCCGGTCCTCCGGGGGCGGCGTCGGCTCCGGAGGTGCCTGGGCCGGGGCTGTCCGGGCCGGTGGTGCCTGGACCGGGATCGTCTGGGCCGGGGCCGCTTCCGGCTCCCGCTGGGCGAGCCCGGAGAACCGCATGGTGGCGCCGCTCTCCAGGTCCCCGCTCTCGGCGACGGGCTCCGGCAGGGGAGCAGGCACGGCAGCGGGAGCGGACGCGGGGGCTGGAGCAGGGGCAGGGGCAGGGGCAGGGGCTGGAGCAGGAGCGGAGATAGGGGCAGGTGCGGGCGCCGGGGCGGGCGCGGGGGGCGGCGGCGGAGGGGGCGGCGGCGCTACGGCGGCGGCCTCCGGCGCGTTCTGCGCGTACCAGGGCGGCGGGGCGTAGTCGATGGTGAACTCGCCGGTCCGCTCGACACTGGACTGCGCGTCGGACTGATCGTCGACGGGCGAGTCCGAGCCCCCGTGGAGACCGTCCCGATCGCTGTTCACAATGCCTCCTGGTGTGGTCGACCACCCGCGTCCCGTGCTGGGCGACCGGTCTGCGTGGTCTGGTCATCACTTCCGGGGACCGTCCCCCTGGTCCCCGGCGTACGCCTCACCCGCACACGGGTGTACGTGACACGTCCAGACCCAGCCTAATCACGAAAACCAGGAGCACGGCAGGCCCGGCCGCACCCACGAACCGACGAGGGCCCGGGCGCCGGCCGGTGCGGCGGCGGCCCGGACCCTCGGTGTCCTGTCCTGTCCTGTCCTGTCCTGTCCTGCCTTGTACTGTCCCGTCCTGTCCTGCCGGACAGGCCTTAGGCGTCGAGCCCGCCGTTGTGCGGGGCCGGCTCCAGGTCGAACTCGCCGTCGCGCGCACCGAGCACGAACGCCGTCCACTCCGCCTCGGTGTACCGCAGCACGGTCTCGGGCTCCAGCGACGACCGCATCGCCACCGCGCCGTCCGGCAGGTACGCGATCTCGACGCGCTCCTCGTGCTGCTCGGTGCCGGGAGCGCTGTGCCACTCGACGCCGGAGATGTCCAGCGCGTAGAGCTCGTCCTTCTCGCGCTCCTTGCGGGCCTTGATCTCCTCCGGCGTCTCCTTCGGAGCCTCGCCATTCGTCCCCACGCCGCATCAGCCCTTTCCGTCGCCTTGCGGTAAACGCTCCCAGCTTAACGGGAGTTGACCAGCGGCGCGGCGGAGCCGGACAGCTGTGCTCAGTAGCCGGAGGGGCCGTTCTGCTGCTGGCCGCCGTACGGACCGGTGGGCGGCTGCTGTGGGTACGGCTGCTGCTGGTAGGGCTGCTGTTGGTACGGCTGTTGCTGGTAGGGCTGCTGCGGAGCGCCGGGGCCGCCCCAGCCCGCCGGACCACCGGGACCGCCGGGGCCGCCCGGACCGCCGCGGTTGTTCTTCTTGCGGGCGACCAGGACGACGATCAGCACGATGACGACGAGGACACCGGCGCCGATGCCGACGAAGAGCATCGTGTGCGAACCGTCGTCGGCCTTGTCGGCGGCGCCGGCCGAGCCGGTGGCGGGCGACGAGGAGGCGCCCGAACCGTTCTTGTCGTCCTTGGGCAGGCTGCCGAGATCCTTCCAGGGACCGTCGGGGCCGCCCTTGGGGATGTCGGCGGTGAGGGCCTTGAGAGGGCTCAGGTCGCCGTAGCCGTGGTAGGCGTCGGGCAGCTTCGCCTTGTCGACGCCCTTGGCGATGTACGTGGACTTGACGACCCGGTTGACGAGCTGGCCGGGGGTGTAGTCCGGGTACTTCTGCTTGAGCAGCGCGAAGGCGCCGGAGGCGATGGCGGCCGACATGGAGGTGCCGTCGGTGGTGAGGTAGTCGCCCTTGACCGTGTTGCCGCCGGCGTCCTCGTACGCGCCATTGGCGGTCGGGACGGTGATGCTCCGGGCGGGGGCGGTGAACATCATGGACTGGGAGTAGTTCTCGTCCGCCCAGACGGTCCCGTTCTGGAGGGAGCCACCGACCTGGACCACACCGGGGATGGTGCCGACGGTGTCCCTTTCCTCGTCGCCTTCGTTGCCGGAGGCGTGGACGACGACGACACCGTGCTCCAGCGCATAGGAGATCGCTCGCTTGTCGGCCTCCGTGGCGGTGCCGGTTCCGATGGAGAGGTTGACGACGTCGGCGCCCTTGTCGACCGCGTAACGGATCGCGTCACTCAGCTCGCAGGCCCTGGTCAGGGACTCGTTCTCACCCGCGCCGTCCTTCGACCAGATGTCAATGGGCAGGATCTTGGCACCGGGAGCCATGCCCAGTACGCCTTGGCCCTGCCCGGCGCCGTGCCCGTGACCGGCGATCAACGCGGCCATTCCTGTGCCGTGGTTGTCCAGCTTCTCTTTGTCCGCGGTGTTCTCATCCGCACAACGAGTACCGGGCAGCACATTGCCCGTCAGGTCAGGCTGGTCGCCGTTCACGCCATCGTCGATGACCGCTACGGTGACGCCCTTCCCTGTAGCGATCTTGTGGACGGCATTGATGTCGAACGCCTTGTTCTGCCACTGGCCGTCTCTGGTCGCGTCCGCCGATGCGGCCGGTGCGGTGCCGAGCACCAAGGCTCCCACCATCGCCGCGCCGCCCATCGTGCGGAGCGTCGTCTGCGCGAAGCGCATGCTCTGACACCTCTCTGGATTCCCTGACTGCTGTCGGACGTGAGGCCCGCGACCAGAGGGTCACGGGCCTCACGAAGGCTAGCCGGTCACTCGATGACGGGCGGGTTGACCTTGCGCTCCTTGGGCGTCCAGGTCTCTTCGTCCTCGTACAGGTAATCGGGACGTCGGCTGCTGTTCCCGCCCTCGCCACGCTGCTTCCCGGCGCCCCGGCCACCGGCGGCTCCGCCGGGACCCATGCCGTTGCGGCCGTTCCCGCCCCGGGCGGTGGTGGCGCCGGTCCCGCTCGCGCTGCTGCCGCGGTTGCGCAGCCCCGTACCACCGGGGGTGAAGGCGCCGCCGGTCTTGCCCTTGGCGCCGCCGACCACGCCCCCCTTCGTCCGCGCCGAGGCACCGGTCCGGCCCGCGCCGCCGAGGCCGCCCTTGCCGGCGCCCGCACCGCCCGCGCCGCCGCCCATGCCGCCCATACCGCGGCCGAGACCGCCGCGACCGGCCGCGCCCGCGCCTCGTCCGGCACCGGCACCGGCGCCGCCGGCCGTCCGGCCGAGCCCGGCCGCACCGCCGGCCATGCCACCGGCCAGACCGCCACCGGGGCCCAGACCCGCTCCGCCGCCGCCGACACCGCCGCCGATGCCACCACCGGCTCCGCCGCCGATGCCGCCCGCGCTGCCGAGCCCGCCCGCGCCCGCACCGATGCCGCCGCCGATGCCACCACCGGCTCCGCCGCCGATGCCGCCGCCGGCACTCTCCAGGCCCGTGTTGATCTGGGAGGCCCCGCCGCCGATTCCGCCGACGCCGCCGCCGATACCCCCACCGACTCCGCTGCCGATGCCGCTGCCGATGCCGCCGCCGACCCCTCCGTCGGCGCCGCCGCCGAAGGGGTTCGAACCGGACGCGGGCATCGTCGAGATGGTCGAGTCGGGCGTGGGCATCCCCGAGAGGTGGGGCGAGTTCACGTCGCCCAGCCCGGCCCCGCCGATGCCACCGCCCAGCGCACCCGCGCCCGCACCGACTCCGGCGCCCCCGGCAATGCTCGGATTGGTACCACCCGAACCAGGCACGCTCACGTCACTCGGCAGGCGGCCCGTGTCAACGGGAGGCGCGACATACCGACGGTCGTTGTCCTCGCCGCTCAGCTGCTTCGAATTCGCCTGATAGACCTGCCCCAACTGCTCCATGAGGATCGCGGCCTTGAGCCCCGCCTCCCGGCGGGCCCCCATGCTGTCGCCCCACTTGTCGATCACGGACTGCGTGTCCATGCCGCTGGCGAGGTCGCTCTCGATGCTGCTCTGCGCGTTCTGGATCCGGTTCATCGCCTGGTACTGGGCGTAGGCGCCGCCCAGCGGGTTGGCGAGCATGGCGGCGAACTCGGTGCCCGACATGTTGCTGAACATGTCGGAGGCGGAGTCCCACGCCTCGTCCCACCAGCTCACGTCGATGCTGTCGACCTGGTCCTGGATCTTGTACAGGTTGTCCGCGGAGTTCTCCATCGCCTGCGAGGTGAACTGCGCGCGGTCACCGCCGTTGGCCATCTCCTGGCTGATCTTGGCGGCCTCCGCCTGGAACTTCTGCGCGGACGAGCCCTTCCAGCTCTCCAGGACCTTCTTCACGGCGTTGTCGAACCGCTGCTTGATGCCGCCGCTGCCGTCCGAACCCACGAGACCGTCGTGGACGTCCGACCAGTTCTGCGAGACCTGCATGACCGTCTGCGGCTTGGCGCCCGACACCATGTCCTTCAGGCTGTCGAGGTCGTGCGAGTTGAACTTGGTCCCCGGGAGGCCGCCCGAACCGCCGTCTGCCGGAATCATCCCCTCGTCCCCCTTCAGGAGTTGCGGTCAGCAACACCGGTGTCGGTGATCGTGTTCTCGGCCTCGGCGTCCTGGTACACGCCGCGCGCCTTCTCGGTCTTCCGGCCGAACTTGTCGACCAGATCCTCGATCTTCTCGATCATTTCGCTCTGGATCTTCGTCTTCATCTTCTCGTGCGCGTCGTACAGTTCCTGCGCCTCCGAGAAGCCCTTCCCCAAGGCCCCGTCCGGCACATCGGTGCCGTACTTGGCTTTCTGCTTGGGCCCCTCCATGTCCTTCAGGACCTGATTGAGCTCCTTGACCACCTGGTCCAGCGCGTCGAGATCGACCTCGTACCCGTCAGCCATCTCCGGCTGTCCTCCCCGTTCAACGTCAACGACCTACACGCGGCGCCCACTTACGCCCCCTGCATGTGCATGCCTTGACGTACAGGGTGCCCTGCTTTACTAGCCCCTTACAAGTTTCCTCACAAACCGCTCACAGCGCTCGCGGGCCCCCGAGGGCACCTCAGAGCACGTCGGCCCCGCGCTTGCGCAGCCAGTCGCGGCGGGCCATCGCCCCCGCCGAGATCACACCGAGCAGCAGCCCGCCCCCGATGACCAGATACGTCCCGTAGCGGGCGTTGCGCTCCGCCGGGGTCTCGCCGAGGGTCAGCTTCGCCGCGATGATCTTCTCTTTGTCGCCGTTGCTCGCCGTCACCGCGCTCCGCAGATCGGCGTTGGTGACCGGCCCGGTCGGCTCGGTGTCGTCCTTCACGGCGGCCATCGGGTCGATGACACCCCAGCCGATGTGGTTGTCGTGGTACGGGTGCGAACGCGACGCCGTCCGCTCCAGGTGCCAGATGATCTGGGCCGGCGTCCACTTGGGGTGCTTCTCCTTCACCAGGGCCGCCACCCCGGCCGCGTACGGAGCGGAGAACGACGTGCCCTGGTCGACGCACTGGCCCCGGACCGGAACCGTCGAGACCATGTCGACGCCGGGGGCCGCGATGTCCACCTGCCGGTTCTGGGTGGAGAACGTGGCCCGCTCGTTGTTGCGGTCCGATGCCGCGACGGACAGCACGTTGGAGTTGTCCATCGCCGCCGGGTACGTCTTGGACTCCTGGCCGCTCGAACCGTTGTTGCCGGCCGAGGCGACGATGAGGATGTTCCTGCTCTCCGCCTCGGCCACCGCCGCCTGGAGCGAGGGGAGCTGGCTCACGTTCGCCGTCGTGCCCTGCGAGATGTTGATGATGTCGACCTTCGCGCTGACGGCCGCCTTGATGGCGTTGACCATCGTCGCCAGGTTGCCGCCCTCCTCCGCCGTGCTGGTCTGGAGCGGCAGGATCCGCGCCTTCGGGGCCATCCCGTGGAAACCGGTGCCGGGGAAGTTGTCGGCGGCCGCGATGATGCCCGCCACCTTCGTGCCGTGGCCGACGCCGTCGCTCGTGGCCTTGGACTTCGCGAACGACTTCCCGTCCAGGACCTTGCCCGTCAGCTGCGGATTGTTCTTGTCGACGCCGGTGTCGATGACGGCGACGGTCACCCCGTCGCCCTTGAGGGTGCCGCCCTGCCACAACTGCTCGGTGATCACCCGTTGCAGCGACCACGGCGTGCCCTTGATGACGTCACCGCCGAACTGGCAGTCGGTGCTCGCCAGTTGCGTGCCGGAGCCGTCGCCGTCGGCGAGCGCCGGAGTGCTGGTCAGCGCGGCCAGCGCGGCGGTGGCACCCAGGACCGCGGCCGCCCGGCGGGCGACGGCGGCCGGCGCCGTGGAGGTCATGGAGCGCCCGCCGGTGGAACGCCCGTTGATGGAACGCACGGTGACTGCCCCCTAGGAGTTCTGCGTCTGCTGGGCGGCCGTCGTCGTCAGGTCGGGCCCGGACGGCAGCAGCTTCGACCACTGGGAGGGCACCGTCACCTTCTGCGCGCTCTCGTAGCCCAGGCGGATCTTCGCCTTGCTGACCTCTTCCTGGTCGGAGCCCGACTTGTCCTTGCCCGAGTCGTTGTTGACCGGCAGGTAGTAGCGCAGGCCGGTGTCCGTGACCAGGTAGTTGAAGCCGGTGCTCGACGTGCCCTGCTGCTCCTGGTAGAGCAGTCCGCTGCCCGGGCTCACGTACGAGGACGCGCTCGCCGCGATCGACCGGATGGGCAGGGACGTACCGGCCCACGTGGTCAGGTCGGTCGACCTGCCGCCGCCGTACACGGAGCAGGCGGTGTCCGTCCGGCCGCCGTTGGCCAGCGTGACGGCCGGGGCGGGCCAGGACTCGGCGCCCGCCAGCCTGCCCTCGGTGTCCGGCTGGATGTCGGTCTGATTGACCGTCTCCGTACGCGAGTTGGCCAGGACCTCCTTCAGCAGGGCGGTCTGGAACTCCGTCACCGGGACGAGCCGGTCCCGCTCCACCAGGTAGTGCTGGCCCCTGCGGGTGCGCAGCAGGGTGCCCGTGGTGCGGAACTTGGCGGGCACGCCCTTCGCCTGCGACGGCTGCCCGTCGTCCGGCACCGACGGCATCGAGATCGCCTGCGGGCTGGTCCTGAGCGTGCTCAGCCAGTCGTCCGTGACGGTCATCGGCTCGGCGCCGTCCCCGAACAGCGTGCGCACCACCGAGTCGAGGTCACCGGTGCCGCTCGCCCGGAGCTGGTAGGCCACGCCGCGGCTGCTCACCAGGTACGGCGTGCGGCGCTTGTCCTGCACGTACAGCGCCCGGCCGGCCGCCAGCTTTCCCGACCCCTTCTCCGCGACCTTCTTCGCGTCCTTCTTGTCGAGCACGAGGATCGTCTGCTGCACCGAGGCCTTGTCCGTGCTGCTGGCGCTCGCCTGCTGGCACAGGGCCCACACCTTCGGGGTACCCGCGTCCTTGGCGTTCGGCAGCCGGTCGGGGGCGTACGGAATTCCGACCATCGAACCCTGGGCGATATTCGACTCGTCGAGGAATTTTTCCTTGACGGTCTTCACAGAACCTTCTTTGGTCTTTTTCGGATCCAGCAGAAGTTTCGCCGAGGCGAGGTTCAGGACCGGGTGCAGGACGGGAATGTCCTTGCCACTCTTGTCCTTTTCGCCTGACTTGAGGACGACGTACCGGGTCGCCGACGGGTCGGTGACGATGATCCCGGCCTCCGGGGTGTCCCAGCCCTCGGGCGCCACCGGGCTCAGCAAGCCGCAGGCCCCGAACCCGGCGAGGATCACGACGCTCATCACGATGCCCGACACCGCGTGCTTCAGCGGCTTGGGCGCCGACTCCACCGAGCCGTTGGGCAGCGGCTTCAGGAAAGAGGCAACTGTCCGCTTCCGTGAGAAGTTGTAGGCATTCAGCTCATCACGACGTGACGCCATCGTTACGTAATCTCCCCGTTCTTGCCGGACCGTACTGGTAGTTACCTGGGTCCACTTCGCGACCACCCCCGGCGCACGCGCCGCACGGGCCTCTACTATGCCGTGTGACGATCGGCCCGTGGCGTACGGGTATCAATTTTCGACGCGCCAGTGAAACTCAGGGCCCGGAGGCCCCGGCCGACCCGGCGCCACCGCCGGACCGGCGGGTCACCACAGCAGCGAGCGAAGGAGCAGGGCGGGGGATGTCCAGCGCCAGCAGGACCCGACAGCGCGGCAATCAGGGGCGACCGGCCCCGGCCGGGCGCCGCGGGACGGGAAGGCCCCAACAGGGCCGGCCGCCCACCCGGCGCGGCGGTCGCACCACACCACCGGCGCAGCCCGAGGCGGCCGTGCGCCCGCCGGCGGGCCCGGTCCGTCCGAGGCTGCCGCGCAAGGCGGGCAGCTTCGGACCGGTCAGCGCCCACCATCTGCTGATCATCCAGATCGCCCTCGCGCTCGTCGTGGCGGCCGCGGCGATCAGCGCCATCCTGATGGTGCCCGCCGCGATCGTCGGCGGACTCCTCGTCTTCTTCAACCTCGGCCGCCGCAGGCGCCATCCGCTCCCCGAGTGGATGGCGATCGGCCGCGCGCTCAAGCGCCGCCGCCGCACCTTCACCGGCCCGCCGCCCGCCGAGGTCGACAGCTCCTTCGCGCCGCTGCTCGAAGCGGACCCGGCGCTGCGCACGCACGAGTACGAGTCCCGCGACCGGCGCCTCGTCGGCTTCGTCGGCGACGGCACCTTCCTGACCACCCTCGTCCAGGTCGACTCCGCGCCGGGGCCGCTGCGGCCGCAGAGCGACGCCCGGCCGCTGCCCGTCGAACTCCTCGCCGACTCCCTGGACGTCGAGGACATCCACCTCGAATCGGTGCAGCTGGTCCAGTACACCCAGCCCGCCCCGGCCCCGCACCTGCCGCCGCAGGCCCTCGCCGCCCAGGCGTACGCGGCCGTCCAGGCGCAGGCCGGCGCCCCCGCGGTCCGGATGACCTGGGTGGCGCTCAAGCTCGACCCCGAGCTCTGCCCCGAGGCCGTCGAGGCCCGCGGCGGCGGGGTGCGCGGCGCGCAGCGCGCCCTGCTGCGCGCCTCCGACCAGCTGATCAGCCGGCTCAACGGACTCGGCTTCCGCGCCGAGGCCCTGGACGAGACCGGCATCATCTCCGCGCTGTCCATGGCCGCCTGCGTCAACCCGCGCGCCAATCTCAACGCCCAGTCGCGCGGCGGCAGTTCCGGTCCGCGCACCGAGGAGACCGTGCGGGCCTGGCGGTGCGACGACCGCTGGCACGCCTCGTACTGGGTCGGTACGTGGCCGCAGCTCGGCCCCGGCGCGACGCCGCTCTCCGCGCTCACCGGCGGACTGTCCACCACCCGCACCATGGCCACCACCGTCTCCCTCGCCGTCTCCGGCGCGGGCCGCGACGACGTCGCCCTCAGCGGGCACGTGCGGCTGTCGGCGCGCAGCGAGAACGAGCTGGACCAGGCCAAGCGCGAGCTCGAACGCTCCTCCACCGCGCTCAAGGCCGGCCTCGTCCGCCTCGACCGGGAACAGCTGCCCGGCCTCCTGGCCACCCTTCCCCTCGGAGGCACGAGCTGATGAGCACCCCCGAAAACCGCGACCCCCGGGACCCGCGCGGGCAGCTGACCCCCGAGGAGCACGCCGAGCAGCAGCGCCGCGCCGCGGAGGCCGCCGAGCGGCGCCGCCAGTGGGAGGCCCAGCAGGCCGCCGCGGCCCAGCAGCAGGGCGGATACGGCTACCCGCAGCAGCAGCAGCAGCAACAACAGCAACCGCAGCAGCAGCTCACGCCCGAGCAGCAGGCCGCGCAGCAGCAGGCCGCCGAGCAGCAGCGTCGCGCGGCCGAGGCCGAGGCGCGCCGCCGGCAGTGGGAGGCGCAGCAGGCGGCGGAGCAGCAGGCGGCCGCCCAGCAGCGCGCCGAGGCCGAACGGGCCGCCGCCCAGCAGGCCGCGGCCCAGCAGGCGGCCGCGCAGCAGCAGGCCGTCGCCGCCCAGCACGCCGAGGAACAGCGGCAGTTGCGCGCCCGCTACCAGGAGGAGCAGCGCCGGGCCGAGGAGGCCGAGGCGCGGCGCCGCCAGTGGGAGGACCAGCAGCGGCAGCAGCAGGCGGCGGCTCAGCAGCAGTTCGCGCAGCCGCCCCAGCCGCAGCCTCAGGCGCAGCCCCAGCCTCAGGCGCAGCCCCAACAGGCGCCGCCCCAGGGCGCGTTCCAGGGCGGCATCCCCGCGCAGGGCGACTTCTCCGGCGGTGCGGGCCACCTCCAGCAGCAGCCCGCGCCGGAACCGGCCGCCTCCACCACCATGACGTACGCCCCGGCCCCCGAGGTCGGCTCCGGCCGGCCCACGCACCGGGCGCTGCCCGACGAGCCCGACGCCGACGACGACGACTTCGCCGAGTTCGAGGAGGAGTTCAGCCACGCGGGCTACGGCCTGCGCGGCCCGCGCCGCCGCCGGCACGTCCTGCCGAAGAAGTCCCTCGGCTCGCTCGGCGTCAGCGTCGGCGACGACGGCGTCGTCATCGGCGTCGACCCGCAGGGCATGCCCGCCGTCCTCGACGTGCTGCGCCCCAAGCCGCTCGACGTGGTCGTCGTCGGCTCGATGTGGACCGCCCAGATCATCGCGCTGCGCACCGCGGCCGTCGGCGCCCGCATCGCCGTCGAGTCGGTGCGCCCCCAGGCGTGGGCGCCGATGGCCCAGGCGGCGGGCGGCGGTCTGCAGTGCGTCGCGGTGTACGAGCCGGGCCAGCTCGCCGCGCAGGGCGCGTCGGTCGCCAGCCCCGTCCTCGTCGTGCGCGACCTGGGCGCCCAGCCCGGACGCTCCCAACTCGCGCCCATGCCCTGGCAGTCGACGCTCACCGTGGTCCCGTTCCTCGGCCCGCGCGCGCCGCGGCTGCTCACCCGGGCCGACGTGATCGGCCTCCAGAGCGTCTCCCCGCAGGAGGCCGAGGTCATCGGGCGCGTGCTGCGGCTGCCCGAGCAGCTCACCCGGACGCTGCCGACGCTCAGCGACGCGACGATGCTGTGGATCGCGGGCGGCAAGCACCAGTACGTGATGGTGCAGCCGACGGATCCGGAGACCGGTCTGCTCGGCGGTCCGCGCCGCATGGACTGACGGCCGGACCCTGCGTCCGGCCCCGCCGAGGGGCGGTACGGGAGTCGTGCGTACCGCCTTTACGGTGGGTGCCCCGCAGCGTTTAGGCTGTCGTGACGAACGGCAATGACGCACATGGTGCGGGACCGCCTCAGCGGCCCGGGGGACGAACGGGGAGCCCTGCCAGGCCCAGTCGTTCAGATGCACAGCCAAGACCAGGAGGCGTAGTGACCAGTGACCGGGACCAGCGGAACCCGGACCTCGGCGACGGATCGATCGAGACGGAACTGACTGGCGAGTTCCACCTCGACTTCGACGCGCCGTCCTGGTACACGAATGCGGGTGAACCGGGCGCCGCGGCGCCCGACGCCCCCCGGTCCGGCACGCCCGCGACCCCCGCGCCGCCCGCCCAGTCCGCGGCCGCGGCGGCCCCCGGCTTCCCGAGCTTCGGGACCCCGGGCGCGCCGACGGGCCCCGGCACGGCACCGGCCGAGCAGCAGGGCGCCGGGGACGCCGCGGCACCCGCACCCGTCGCGCCCCCGGCCCCGCCCGCTCCCGCCGAGGACCCGGCCGAGTCGAGCCACCGGTCCGGCGTCGTGGACCCCACGGGCGACCTGTGGGGCGACGACGAGGACGACGAGGCCCCGGCCGCCGAGCCCCACGCCGACACCGCCGCACCGGCACAGCAGCCCACTCAGGCACCGCAGGCACCGCAGGCCGCGCAGGTCGCGCCGCCCGCCCCCGCGCCCGAGGCACCCGCCCCCGCTCCCGCCCCGGCGACCCCCGCGCCCGCCGCACCGCAGCCCCAGCAGCAGCTCCCGGGCCAGCCGGTACCGCCCGCCCAGGGCGCGCCGCTGCCGCCCGCCGAGGCGTACGGCTACCCGCAGCAGCAGCCCGCGCAGCCGACCCCGGGCGCGCCGCTGCCGCCCGCCGAGAACTACGGCTACCCGCAACAGCAGGCCCCGGCCCAGCCCGCGCCCCCGGCCGGCGGCTACGGCTACCCGCAGCCCCAGCAGCAGCCCCCGCAGCCCCAGCAGGGCGCGCCGCTCCCGCCCGCCGCGGGCGGTTACGGCTACCCGCAGCCGCAACCCCAGCCGCACCAGCAGGCTCCGGGCCAGCAGCCGACCCCGGGCTACCCGCAGCACCAGCAGCCCGCCCCCGGCCAGCCGATGCCGCCGCAGACACCGAACCCGTACGGCCAGCAGCCCGCACCCGCGCAGCAGCAGCCGCCCGTCGGGTACGGCTACCCGCAGCAGCCCGGCCAGCCCCAGCCCGGCCAGCAGCAGCCTCCGGCCCCGCAGCAGCCCCAACCGCAGCCGGGCCAGGCCCCGTTCGGCCCGTACGGCCAGCAGCAGCCCTACCAGCAGCCGGCCCCGCAGGCCGCCGCTCCGGCGCCCGCGCCGACCCCGTACCCCCAGCCGTCGGCCGACCCCCGTGCGGGCTGGGACCCGGGCGCGGGCCAGCAGCGGTCGGCGCCCGGCGCGCCGCTCGGCTACAACGCGCAGGTCGAGCTGAGCTCCGACCGCCTGCTGCGCAACCAGCCGAAGCGGAAGAACAACAACAAGGGCCCCAGCAAGTTCAAGCTGGGCGCCAAGGCCGCCGAGGCCGAGCGGCAGCGCAAGCTGGAACTGATCCGCACGCCGGTCATGTCCTGCTACCGCATCGCCGTGATCAGCCTCAAGGGCGGCGTCGGCAAGACGACCACGACGATGTCCATCGGCGCCTCGCTCGCCTCCGAGCGGCAGGACAAGATCCTCGCGATCGACGCCAACCCGGACGCCGGCACGCTCGGCCGCCGCGTGCGCCGCGAGACCGGCGCGACCATCCGCGACCTGGTGCAGAACATCCCGCACCTGCACTCGTACATGGATATCCGCCGCTTCACCTCGCAGGCGCCCTCCGGCCTGGAGATCATCGCCAACGACGTGGACCCGGCCGTCTCGACGTCCTTCAACGACGCCGACTACCGCGCCGCCCTCGACGTCCTCGGCAGGCAGTACCCGATCATTCTGACCGACTCCGGCACCGGTCTGCTCTACTCCGCGATGCGCGGAGTCCTGGACCTGGCCGACCAGTTGGTCATCATCTCCACCCCGTCGGTGGACGGCGCGTCCAGCGCCAGCACCACCCTCGACTGGCTGTCGGCGCACGGCTACGCGGACCTCGTCCAGCGTTCCCTGACCGTCATCTCCGGGGTCCGCGAGACCGGCAAGATGATCAAGGTGGACGACATCGTCAGCCACTTCGAGACCCGGTGCCGCGGGGTCGTCGTCGTGCCGTTCGACGAGCACCTGGCGGCGGGCGCCGAGGTCGACCTCGACATGATGCGCCCGAAGACCCGGGAGGCGTATTTCGAGATCGCCGCCCTGATCGCCGAGGACTTCGCGCAGCGCGGCCAGAGCCAGCTGCAGGCGGGCCCCATGTTCGGCGCCCAGCCCGGCATGCCCCCGGCCGGCTACCCCCAGCAGCAGGGCTACGCGCCCCAGCCCCCGGCGCCCCAGCCCGGCTACGGCTACCCGCAGCAGCCCCAGGCCCCCCAGCAGCCGCAGCCGCAGCAGGGCGGCGGCGGCCTGCCCTCGGGCTGGACGCAGCAGCCGCCGCCGCAGTAGCGGCGCCCTCCTCGTACGGCGCCCCGCGGTCATCCGCCCGCTTCAGAGCTGGAAGGACGACCGCGGGTGCTGGTCGAGCCGGGCGGTCCACGCGGGCACGTCGATGGCGTCGTGGGGGAACGTGAACGGTCCCGGCGGTGCACCCGGCCGCACGGCGGTGGTGTTCAGCGTGGTCTCGCCGCCGGGCGCGCCGACCCCGGGCGAGCCGAGGAACGTAGCGAGCCGAGGAACGCAGCGAGCAGGAACGTGCGGAATGCCGTGGCCGTCCGCTCCCGGGCCGCCGTCCCCGGCGCCCGGGCGGCCCAGGCGGGCGCGACCCGCCCGGGCGCCCTGACCGGGCCTCACACCAGCAGGCTCGCGAAGGCCCCGAACATCAGCAGCACCCGGAAGACGATGGCGAGAAGCAGCCCGACGCCGCCGATCACCCACAGCCAACTCTCGGTGTTCGTCGCCCACTTGGGCAGACTCGCGGTCCCCTCGCTGTACGACGGGCCGATGCCCTTGCGGGGGAAGTGGCCCGCGCCGACACAGGTGATGCTGTAGCCGAGGACGATCACCGCGAAGAAGCCGAGGCACAGGCAGTTGGCGATCGACAGCCAGCTCGTGACGTGCAGACCGCCGTCGGCGGAGCGGTTGACGTCCACCTCGTATCCCGGCTCGTAACCGCGGTCCAGGTCCTGCTTGCGGATCTCGCTGATGGCGTCGCCGTCACCGCCGCCCTGGTTCCCGTCCAGGGTGAGGCGCGCGGAGCGGTCCACGACGGAGCCGTCGGACGAGCGGAACGTGCCCTCGCAGGTGAGTTCACGCACCCGCTTGGTGGGGTGCGAGCCGCTGGAGCGCCCGCCGCCCGCACCGAACTGGGTCTCGCAGGTGCTGATGGTCAGCGCGCCCCGCGTGCCCACGAGTCCCGAGGACAGGGCGGCGGTCGAGAAGCCGTACCAGATCACCGCGAGCGCGGCGACGGCCAGCGCGACCCCGAACCAGCGTCCGACCGGGGACGGCGGTACGGGGGTGGCGGGGGACCCCTCCGCGGCGGCCCCCCGAGCCGCGGGATCCGGCACGGGGGGCGGTGCGGGGGAGGCGGGCGAGGGGGGAGAGGTCATGTCGAAGTTTCCGTGAGAGGCCCGGTGATGGGGGGAAATGCCAGGTCGGCGGCGCTGTGACGGGTGCCCGTGGCGGTGCTGGGCCCGGAGCGTGAAGACACCGTGCCTGCCGTGCCGCCTGAGGATGTGGTCGACTACAGTACGACATTCGGCTCGCGGAGCCGGTACGGGCAGCAGAGCGGCGGGGGGAGCAGTCCATGGCGGGCGCTGGATACGACATCGACGCGGACGTCCTGAGGTCCCAGGGGCGCGCCTTCGCGCGCCTCGGCGAGGACTTCGGATCCGCGGCGACGAAGTCGGGCGACGCGATCGGGGAACTCGAGGACGGATTCGGCGACGACGACGCCGGAGTGGCCACCACGATCCTCGACTTCTACAAGCCGATCAGCGCCGGGATCCGGGACTCGCTCGAACACCTCACGGAGGCCCTGAAGGGCGTCGGCGAGAAGCTCGACTCCATGGCCGAGCAGTACGACAAGACGGAGCAGGACCACTACCGGGCGCTCATGCAGGCGTCGCAGAACCGCGGGGCCTGACCCCTCCCACCGGGTCCGCCCTCCCACAGGGCGCGGGCACCCGACGCGGGGCGAGCACGCCCCGGCGTAGACGTATCGCTGAGGAGCAAGCACGTGGCCTGGGACGAGATCACCGTACTGCCGCCCGAACTCGACTGGATTCTCGACCTGCTCGGGTTCGACTGGCCGAACCTCAATGAAGTCAAGATGATCGAGGCCGCCAACGAGTGGCTCCAGCTCGGTCAGGCCGCGGCCGACGCGCAGACGCAGGGCAACTCGGCGGCGCAGCCGATCACCGCCTTCTCCGGCGAGGCCGTCGAGAAGTTCACCGCCGAGTGGGGCAGGTTCGCGGACGCGGCGCTGGGCGTCGGCTACCTCGACGTGATCACCATGGCGTCGGGCGCCCTGGCCGGCGCGCTCACCGCCTGTGCGGCGATCGTGGCCGAGATGAAGCTGGCCATCATCATCCAACTCATCGACCTGGCCATCGAGTTCGCGGCGGCGCAGGCCAGTGCCGTTTTCACGCTCGGCGCCTCGGAGGCGGCCTTCGCCGCCCGCGTCGTCATGGTCAGGCAGCTCGTCGGGCGGCTGCTCAAGGAAGCCGCGCAGAAGGTCTGGCAGGCCGTCCAGGAGGCGCTCAAGGAGCGGGTCGTCAAGGAGGCGAAGACCATCCTGGAGGACCTGGCCAAGGACACCCTGAAGTCCGTCGCCAGTGAGGCGGCGACGCAGAGCATCAAGGTGAGCCTCGGCGCGGGAGGCGGTCTGGGGGAGTCCCTGCTGGGACTCGGGGCCGCCACCGTCAACCCCGCGATGGGGAAGGTGGCCGGCGAGATCTCCGTGAACGACGACGGAAACGGCTACGACTTCGAGGCCAAGGCGGGCGGCAAGGTCGTGCAGGGCCTCGCGGCGGTCGACGCGGGCGACCCGGGCGGGCTGCGGACCGCCGTGCAGGGCGCGGGCGAGCTGTTCGACAACGCCACCGAGAAGCCGTCCGCGGAGTCGGGCACCTCGACCCCGTCCACGGCGGACACCCCCACCACGGCGGACACCCCCACCACGGCGTCCGAGCCGTCCGAGCCGTCCGAGCCGTCCGAGCCGTCCGAGCCGTCCGAGCCGTCCACGCCGTCCACGCCGTCCACGCCGTCCTCGCCGTCCTCGTCCCCGGCACCGGCCCCGGCCGCCGCGCCCGCGGAACCGGCCACCGCGTCCGTCGGGGGCTCGGAGGCCGCCCAGGTCCGCGCCACGTTCGGCTGACGCCTTCACGCACCCACCACCAGCTACGCATCCACAAGGGGGAGCCCCACACCATGAACACCGGACCCGGAAACCGCGACCGCCTCGACGCACTCGGCGAGCGCGACTATCCCATCGAGGACAAGAACCTCACCGAGGAGCAGAACGAGCACCTCACGGCATCCCTGCGCAAGGTCCGCGACCTGCCGAACGCCCCGGCCGCGCTCCAGGACCTGGCCCGTCAACTCCTGTCCGGCCGGATGGAGTTGAAGGACGTACTGGACAGCCCGGCCGGCCACCGCGCGCTCGGCGAGGGACTGGCCCCGCTGCGCGAGCAGTGGAAGAACATGTCGCCGCAGGAGCGCCAGCGGGTGCGCGAGTACGACCCGGACGAGGACCCGCAGGGCGGCGGCGCCGTCCGCGACAGCCGCATCCGGTAGCGGCGCGGACCGGCGGCGCTAGAGCGCGTACCCGAGGAGCAGCGACACCAGCGCCCCCAGTGCGCCGGCCGCGCCGAGCGCGAGGACGACCGGCCGTGTCGCGCCGCGCGCCGACGCGCGCCAGGCCTCCTGGTACGACACCTGGCAGCGCCTGCCGGGGAAGTAGCCCGTGACGGTGCAGAAGACGCCGAGCGCGACGCCGATGAGTAGTGCGCAGGCCGCGGCGAAGTCGAACCCGGCGTGCCGGGCGTCGGAGAGCACGTAGTCGAAGTCGCGCCCGGCGGACACGGCCCCGCCCGCCCGGGTCACCGCGACCGTCTCGCCCGCCGTGCGGCGCGTCTCGGTGTCCAGGACCGCGTCGGGGTCCTTCGTGCCGCCGTCGTCCGAGGTGAACGTGCCGTGGCAGTCGTAGCTGCGCCGCGTCCGGTAGTGCCCGTGCGTGCGATGACGCTCGTACGTGGTGACGCACTTGTCGACCTTCAGCTCGCCGTGCGTGCCGCGCACCCCGGCCGCGTACAGGCCCTCCCAGGCGAAGTAGCCGCCGAAGAACAGCGCGACGACGACGATGCCGGCCCCGACCAGCCGCCCCAGGACCGGAACCTTCCGGCCCGCCGGGTACGGCGACGGGGGCGGTGGGCCCCACGGTGGTTGCCGGGGCCGCGGCTGCTGGGAGGGGTTCGCCTGCTGGTACGGATTCGGCTGCTGGTCGGCCATGTCGGGGTCTCGGGTTCCTCGCGGTGGGGGCGCGGACGGCGGGCCGCTGCACGGTAGCGCAGGGACATGGCGTGGGTGTGAGCGCGGGGTGGGGATTGCGCGGGGTGAGGATGGAGCGGGCGGTGAATCGCTGGTAACCGGCAGCACTAGAGTGACGGCTTTCCACGCGACGCGGTTCCGCGGTACCGCGGTACTCAGGGGGAGCGCATGGCAGGCACCGGTTACGACGTCGATCCGGCCGTTCTGAAGGACCAGGGCGGGGTGTTCACGGACCTCGGCGCCGACTTCAAGGCCGCGACCGAGAAGCTCGCGTCGTCGCTCGAAGCGGCCGAGTCGGGCTGGGGCGAGGACATCATCGGCACCTTCGCCGGCCTCTACGGGCCGGTGCGCGACGGCATGCTCGACTCGATGGCGCACCTCGCCTCGGAACTCGACACGATCGGCACGAACCTCGCGGTCATGGGCGCGCGGTACGAGCTGACCGAGGACGAGCGGACCCGCAGCATCGTGACGTACGCCGCCCGGCGGCCCGGCATCACGCACTGACCGAGCACCGGACGGGGGATGCGGTTCCGCCGACGCCCCCGTCACCACACACGGGGCGTGCGCGTTCATCAGGACGTACGCACACGGGGAGTCGCACACCATGGCCTTGACCTTGCCGTCGGAGATCGAGTGGGTCCTGGATCTGCTCGGCTACAGCTGGCCGGACGCCGACGAGGACAGGATCCACGAAGCGGCCCAGGCGTGGCGGGAGTTCGCGGGAGCGGTCCGCCGGGCGCAGGGCACGGGCACCGGCGCGGCCCGGACCGTCCTCGCCGCCAACTCCGGTGCGGCGGTGGAGGGTTTCGGTGCCGCGTGGCAGAAGTTCTCCGGCGCGGGCGGCGGCTATCTGGAGGACGCGGCACAGGCCGCCGAGATCCTCTCCTTCGCCCTCGACGCGGTCGCGCTGGTGGTCATCGGGAGCAAGGTCGCGGTGATCGCGCAGCTCATCGCGCTCGCCATCGAGATCGCCGCCGCGCAGGCCGCCGCGCCGCTCACCCTCGGGCTGTCGGAGCTCGGGGCCGCGGGCGCGACCCAGGCCACCCGGCTCGTCGTGCGCCGGCTGCTCGACGAGCTGAAGCGGCTGGTGCTCAGGACGATCGAGGACGCCGTCGAGCAGGCCTCCGTGAAGGCGATCAGGGAGATGATCGTGGAGGTGCTGAAGGAGGCCGCCGCCGAGGCGGGAAGGGCCGCCGGCCGGAGCATCGTCGAACAGGGCGTCAAGACCCACTTCGGAGCGCAGCGGAGCATCGACTTCGGCGCGGCGGCGGGGGCCGGCTACGAGTCCTTCAAGGAGACGGCCGTCAGCGGCATCAGGGACGGGCTCCAGGAGAAGGCGGACGGCATCACGGGCCTCGTCGACCCGCGGACGTACATCGACGCGGGGACCGACCGGGCGACCGAAGCGGCCGGGAACCGGGTCCGGTCCGGGGTGGACGCGCTGCGCGGTGGGGCGGGTGCCGGTGGATCCGGTGCCGATGAAGTCGGTGGGTCCGGTGTCGACGAGGCCGGTGGGTCTGGTGCCGATGAGGTCGGTGGGTCCGGTGCCGACGGGCCGGCGGGGGCATCGGTATCATCGGGAGCCACATCCACGGCGGCCTCTTCCACCACACCGGCCCCACCGTCTCCCGGCGCCTCCGGACCCGTCGGCGCCTGGGGAGAAGCCGGGGCCTCGGGTTCCGGATCTGTGGCGGAGGAGGAGCGGGTCAGGGCCACCTTCGGCTGAGGCCTGATGCGTCTGTGACAATGTGAGAGTCCTGTCACGGTGCGGGCCAACCCGGGTAACAACCTTGGTGGCCGTGTCAATTGTGACTAAAGTACGGTCGCGGCACTCCCGAGAAGTGCCACCCGCGCGCGGGGTTCCCTGAGGAAGCCGGGAGTCGCGGGGACCGAAGTCGAATCTCATGGGGGCAAGTGGCCATGGCTGGTCAGTTTAATGTCACGCACGAGGAGATGGTCGCGTTCAGCGGCCGTATCTCCCAGGTGAACGAGTCCATCCAGGGTGAGATCCAGCGCCTCCAGACGGTGGTCGACTCGATCACCTCCGGCTGGAAGGGCTCGGCGGCCAACGCGTACAACAGCCTGCAGAACCAGGTGAATGAGGACGCGACCGCGCTGAACCGGGTCCTCAACGAGATCAAGGAAGCGATCGACTCGACGGCGAGCAACTACCAGTCGTCCGAAGAGGAGCAGGCCGCGTCCATCGGTCACATCTCCTCGGGTGCCGAGGCCTCCCCGTTCGGCTGAGCCGCACGGACCGCTCGACCTTCCCGAGCTCGCGGCGGACTTCCGCCCGCCGCTCGTAGCTCTTGGCTCGCAGTTCTCAGCTCGTAGCCCGCAGAGCTTTCTCACCGTTCGTCCACAATCCCCCGGGGGAGATCATGTCCGGTCAGGTTCTGGTCAATTTCCAGACCATTTCCCAGGCGTCCCAGGACGTCAAGTCCACCGCCAGCAACGTGCGTCAGCAGCTCGACGACCTCGAGGCCGGCGTCAAGCGCATCGCTTCGAGCTGGGAAGGTGCCGCCCAGGAGGGCTACCAGGCCAAGCAGAACGAGTGGGACCAGCGCGCCGCGTCCCTGCACTCGACGCTGGAGTCCATCGCCCGCGCCCTGGACACGGCCGCCCAGAACTACCAGCAGACCGAGCAGCGGAACACCAACGTCTGGTCGTGACGCCCAGCGGTACCCGCCCGGGGGCGGCAGATGCATCCGCATCTGCCGCCCCCGGTGGTATGTGCGCCCCGGCCGCCCCGCCGGGCCGGCTCATCCGAACGCCCCGAACTTCTCGGTGTCGGGCCCGCCCCGCAGGCGCCGCACGTGGTGTTCGTCGCTCGCGGCGGCACTCTCCCGCGTGTCCTTGAGGCGGTCACCGGCCGTCCCCGCGCCCACGCCGACGGCGCCGTTGACGCCGACGTCGATGCCGAGCCCGCGCGCCCCGCCGAGCCGCCTCGGCGTATGGAGGGCGTGCTGGGCGGCGGCCCCACCCGCGGCGCCGCCCAGGCCGCCGGTGACCGCGCCGATGCCGATCTGCGCGGCGTCATTCCTCTCGCCCCTGACCGCGTTGGTGGCCAGGTCCCCCGCGACGCTCGCTCCGGCGCCGCCGACGCCGCCGGTCACCGCGCTCTCGACGATCCCGCCGCCGAGCCGTCCGCCGATCGCCGCCCCGGCCCCGGCGCCGCCCAGGACACCGAATCCGGCGTTCACGAGGTTCTCCCGCCACTGGAGGCCCTTGCCGCCGACGACGCTCGTCGCCATGCCCGACCCGAGGCCACCGGCGTACTGGACCCCCGTCGTCAGCAGCAACTTCATCGCCCTGTGGTGACGCGCCATGGTCTGCACCGCGCGGAAGCACCGGGCCACCCTGCTCAGCAGGGCGCCCAGACGGGTCGCGGCCCGGGCGGCCTGGCCGGCGAGGCGCACCGCGTTCGCGGCGCCCGCGGCCGCCCCGAATCCGACGGTGACGAAGGACAGCGCCACGCCCGCGGCGACGGAGACACCGATCTCCAGGTAGATCTGATGGATCTCCTCGTTGACCTCCTCGATGGACTTCGCCGCCTCGTCCAGGCCGCGGGCGGCCTCCTCGAACAGGGGCAGCGTCGCGTCGACGGCCTTCGTCAGCTCATTCCAGTGGGCCGAGAAGGCGTCGGCCGCGGCGCCCCGCCAGTGCTCGCCCAGCGTGCTCTCCACCTGCTGGTCCAGCTCGGAGAAGAGGGAGCCGAGGCGGGTGCGCATGGCCCGCCAGCCGTCGGCCGCGTCCCGCAGGACGTCCGGGCGGCCACCGGGATCGATGACCTCGATGCCCGCCTCGTAGACCTCCTCGGCCACCCCCTCGCCACTCACCGCCCACCACCGGCACGGCCGCCTTCGGCGGTGTGGCCGGGGCCGCCGTGGAACAGGTCCGCCAAGGTGCCGTCCGCGGACGCGGTGTTGTGGGCGTTGTCCCGCAGCCCCGCCCCGATCTCGTCCAGATGGCGCCGGATGCCGTCGAACGACGCGGCCATCCCCTCCGCCAACTCGATGTAGGCCGAGGTCACTTCGGCGGACTCCGTCAGCACGCCGAACCCGTCGTGGATCTGCTCGCTCCCGGTCCTCGATCTGAACTCCCTGGCGTAGCTCTCAAGGTCGTACGCGTACGCCTCGAAGCTCTTGCCGAGCCTCGTCAGCCCGGCCCCGTCGATGTACATGCCGTCGGCCACGCCCTCAACTCCGTCCACTGGAACCGGCTTTACCGCCGCGGACGCTAGTGGGCGCGAAGGCGTCACCGGGGCACGGTCAACGGAGCGCGGCGCACCGCCCGTGGCCCGGCCGCGCGCCCACCACCCGCGGGACCCGTGTCGACGTACCGCCCGGGGTGCCCGCGCCGCTCACTCCTTCGGTGACCGGCGCGGGGCGGCACACCACTCGATCCGCGTACGTGGGGGAGCGACCCGCGTGCCCGGGGGAGTGGCCGGAGGAGAACCCCGTAAAGCGCGTACGTGTGTTCGCTCGCTGTTCTACAGTCGGTGACCGCAAGGCGGCAGCTGGAGATCATCCGAAGCGGGGGCTTCGCACCATGTCCAAAGGGCCTGTTCCGACG
The DNA here is from genome assembly GCF_044750685.1 of Streptomyces sp. NPDC088785. Lineage (NCBI taxonomy): Bacteria > Bacillati > Actinomycetota > Actinomycetes > Kitasatosporales > Streptomycetaceae > Streptomyces > Streptomyces sp. NPDC088785. The sequence continues at coordinate 35,840 of NZ_JBIVKH010000013.1, read as the reverse complement.
TGCGGTTCGCCGATGCCGATGCCGATGCCGATGCCGATGGCGAGCAGAGCGGGCGGGGTCCGTCGTGGCTTCTGACTTCGCCCGGCTGCTGAAGCAGGACTTCTCGGACACGGAGGCGTCGGCCGCGGCCTGGCGCGCCCTCGCCACCACGGCGGACACCCTGACGAGCCGTCACAGAACGTCCGTGACCGGCCCTCTGCACCGGTCCTGGAAGGGCGACGACGCGGACAGCGCCCTCTTCTTCCTGGAGGACGTCGAGTCGCGGCTGAGCGTGGTCGAGACCGAGGCGATGGCCGTCGCGCGCGTCGTGGACACCACCCGCGTGTGGATGGAGTCGGCCCAGACCGCCCTGCGCAACGCCGTACGCCGCGCCGAACAGGACCACTTCGCGGTCGACGGCGACGGCTGGGTCACCGACCCGACCACCGCGGACCTCCCGCACAACGACCCCGACGCCCGGCAGATCATCGCCGACCGCAACCATCTGCTCGGCCAGTACCGGGCCCGGATCGACGAGGCCCTGACCGACGCCCGCAAGGCCAGCGACGACGGCGCGAAGGCGCTCGGCCGGCTGAACGGCGACATCCTCACCGACCCGCTCAGCCACGACGCGGCGGCCGAGTCCGCCGACGACACCCGGCTGGCGATGAAGGACATCGGCGTCCAGGACCCGCAGATCCCCCGGGACGACCCGAAGGGCGCGGCGGCCTGGTGGAAGGCGCTCAGCCCCGAGGAGCGGCAGGAGTACACCACGCTCTACCCGCAGCAGATCGGGGCGACCGACGGCCTGCCGACCGACGTCCGCGACGACGCGAACCGCACCGCCCTCGGCCAGGAGCTCAACGCCCTCCAGGAGGGCAACTACGACGAGGACTTCCCCGGCGAGAGCGACGAGACCGTCAACCAGCGCCTGCTGAACGCCGAGTTGCTGAGCAACCGCCTCGACGCGGGCGACAGCGCGCGCCCGGGCAAGGAGCTGTACCTCATCGGCTACGACTCCAAGGACGACGGCCGGGCGATCATCGCGATGGGCAACCCGGACACCGCCGACCACACGGGCATCCTGGTGCCCGGGACCAACACCGACATGGAGGGCGTCCCCGGCCAGCTCAACCGGATCAGCATGCTCCAGGAGTCGGCCATGAAGAAGTCCGACGGCGAGAGCGTCGCCATGGTCACCTGGCTCGGGTACGACGCGCCCGAGGCGTCCGGGACCGACTTCGACAGCGTCGGCGGGAAGGGGCGGGCCGAGGACGCCGCGCCGGACCTGCGGCGGTTCGTCGCGGGCACGCACGCCGCGCACGACGGTCCCCCCGGCCACACCACCGTGATGGGACACAGCTACGGCTCGACCGTGGTCGGCGCCGCGGCGGCGGGCGGCCACGGCCTCGGCGCCGACGACGTGGTGGTCGTGGGCAGCCCCGGCATGACCGTGCACGAGGCCTCCGACCTCCAGATGGACCCCGAGCACGTGTGGGTCGGCGGCGCCGACGACGATCCCATCATCAACAACTTCGCCGGGCTCACCCTGGGGGACGACCCGCTGCGGGCACCGTTCGGCGGCAACAACTTCGAGGTCGACACCCACGGGCACAGCGGCTACTGGGACCGGGACAGCGACTCCCTGGCCAACCAGGGCGCCATCATCGCGGGCAAACCACCCACGGAAGTACCGAAGGAAGTCAATGACGATCCGGAGCAAGGCTCCTTCATCGGCTAGAGAACGCGCCGTCCGCACCGCCGTCGCCCTGTGCGCCGCGATGCTGCTGACCGGAGGATGCATGTCCCAGGACGACGACCGCAACGCCCCGCTGCCGCGGATGGCCAAGGACACGGCGCTGAAGTGGGCGAAGGACCACACCGCCCACCTGGCCCGGGTCGCCGGGGTCGACCTGCTCCCCGACACGGCCAGGACGGTGTTCGAGGACTGCGTGGGCGCACACGACGAAGTCGCCGACGACGGGCGCTACAGCCTCCTCTACTACGTCTATTCACCGGCGCCCGCGACCGAACACACCCGTATCGTGCGCACCCTGCGCGACGAACTCAGGAAGAGCGGGTACGAGGTCACCGGCTACCGCGAGTTCAAGAGCGCCTACGAGTCGTCGGTGCTGCGCGCGCGGAACAAGAAGAACCAGTACTCCGTGGAGGCAGAGACGGTCGGCTCGGGCAAGAAGAAGCCGCAGCGCTTCTCCTTCTCCGTGAGCACCCCGTGCCTGCTGCCGCCGGGCGCCGAGCAGCAGCAGTTCTGAACCGGGAGGCCGGACGGGCGAGCGCCGGGTGAGCGAGGACCGGGCGGTGGTCGAGAGCCGGGTGAGCGGTAGTAGTGCAGAGATGCCGTCGATGCCGGCAGGGCACAGGGCACAGAGCAGAGGGCACAGGGCAGAGGAGCCGTGAATGTCGAACGAAACGCATGTGGACCCCGCCGAACTCCGCGCCTCCGCCAAGGCCGCCGACGCGCTGGCCGACGACCTGAAGGGCCCGGCGGACAAGGCGGTCAAGGAGTCCGACACCGCGGGAGGCTCCCTCTCCGGCTGGGCGTTCGGTTCGGCGCTCCAGGAGGTCTCCACCAGCTGGAAGCCGGCCCTGGACGGCCTCCGCGCCCGCGTCCGCGCCGGAGCGGCCAACCTCCGCGCCTCGGCCGACGGCCACGAATGGAACGACGAACGCACCGGCAAGGACTTCGAGAACCTGGGCGCGACGGCGGGCACGGGCGCGGACACCCCGACGGCCCGTTCGGCTCCCGGCGCGATGCCCGCACCACTGCGGCGTACGCCCGACAGCGCCAACACGTCGACCCACGAAGGCAGTTCGGCGGACACCCGGCCCGCCGCCGGGGCGAATCCCTTCGGGTGAACCCGGCCGCCACGTGCGACCGCGACGCAAGCCGTGTATCCGCCACGCTTGTCGCGCAGTTGTGACAGGGAGCACCGGGCGGGCTGCGGGTGCTGTTCGATAGTCTAGAGACAGACTTGTGACAGGGGACCGGACTTACTTCCCCGCATGGGGATGAACGGGACTAGCGGGACGAACGGGGAGGGCCAAGGGCATGGCCGGTGACGGGTACAAGGTCGATCTGAGTGCGCTCGACCAGGTCATCAAGAAGCTGAACGGGGTCATCAGCGACCTCGGGAAGACCAGCGCGGACACCAAGCACAACACGTACCTGCCGAAGGGCGCTCTGGGGACCGGGTTCGACGAGGCCCAGAAGCTGAGCTCCGCGCACGACGAGATGAAGACGTATCTCGAAGCCGTCGTCGACCACCTGGAGTCGGTGATGGACGACTTCGGTACGAAGACGAAGCGGGCGCACGGGGCCTACCAGGACGCGGAAGCGACCACCGCCAGCTCGGTGCACGGGGCTTCGACGTCGTCGTCCGGCGGATCCCCGGGCGGGAACTACAGCACGACGTCCGGATCGATGGCGTGACGTACTGGGCCGGTAGCGGACGCGAAGGGAAGACGGGGCAGAGATGAGCGACAAGGGCGCGGACTACAACTATCAGGCGCCGACCCAGTGCTATGTCGGCGAGCACTCCAGCGACTTCAAGAACCACGACATGGACCAGATGAAGGCCATGGTCCAGAACTCCAACCCGGCGGACGTGCATCAGGCCGCCAACGGCTGGAAGGGCGTTCACGATCAGCTGGTCGACGTCAAGGCTGTCTACGAGGCGGCCGTGAGCGAGGTCCTCAAGGACTGGGAAGGCTCGTCGGCCGACCAGTTCCAGGCCCGCTCGAAGATCATCGCGAAGAAGATCGAGGACACGTCGACGTACGCGACGTACGTGTCCACCGCGATGACGAGCGCCGCCGTGAAGCTCGAGGAGATCAAGCCCGAGGTCATGGCGATGCAGAAGCCGAGCAAGGCCAGCAGCATCGGCGACCGCCTCACCGACGGCGGCCGCGACACCGACGGCCTCGACCGCGACATCGCCAACTCGAACGTCTCGGCGCAGGACATCGTGGACAACCGCGAGGGCGACATGTCCGCGGGGCGCGAGGCGCAGATGAAGATGGCTGTGAAGATGGAGGACTTGGGGGGTGCGTACAACGCGCAGACCAAGTCGATGGGGTCGTGGAACCGGAACGGATCGGGCCGGGAAGACACGGACGACTATCCGGGTGAGCCGGGTGGCATCGCCCCCGTGCCGATCGTTGCTGGTTCCCTGAGCCGCCCCTCGGCCCGTGCCGCGACGAGCAATCTCAGCCGTTCCAGCGGGTCGGGCTCTGGCTCGTCGATCACAGGTGTGCAGTCGCCGAACGCGAGCAGCGACGGCATCAGTGGCGGAATCGGTTCGCAGAAGCCTCCCACGGGATCCCAGATCGGCGCCGGCAACCTCAGCTTCGGCGGCGGCGCCGGTGGAGGAGCCGGTATCAGCACGGGTGGCGGGATCAGCACGGGCGGCGGCATCAGCGGCGGAATCGCCGGACCCGGAGCCGGTGCAGGTGCCGGTGGGGTCGGAGGAGCGGGTCTCGGCGCCGGGATCGGTGCCGGCGCGGGCCTCGGAGCAGGCGGACGGGGCGCTGCGGGCCGCGGTTCGCTCGGCGCAGGTGGCGTGGGGCGCGGCGGAGCCGGCGCCGGTGGCCGCGGTGGACTGGGCGCCGGTGGCGCTGGTCGAGGCGGGCTCGGTGCCGGTGGTACGGGAGCCGGCGCGGGCAAACCGGACGCGAAGGGCCTGAAGGGCAGCTCGCTCGCCCGTACCAAGGGCGGCGAGATCGGCAAGTCCGTGGTGAAGCCCGGATCGGGACAGCAGGGCGGCTCTGCCCTGCGCCAGAAGCCCAAGACCGCAACCGGTGGTGCCGGTACGAGCGCGGAACGCAACGGCGCCATGGGCCGCGGTGCCCAGACCAACGCCAAGGACAAGAAGAGGCGCGACAACTCCCGCCCGGACTACCTGGTCGAGGACGAGGAGACCTGGGCAAACGACCGCGTCGTCAACCCCAAGGTCGTGGAGTAGCCAGGACTGCTGGTTAAGTGTGCGGTGACGACAAGACGGGGCCCGCAGCCTTCGGGCTGTGGGCCCCGACCTGCGAGGGATGAGGTGTAACGGCATGGGCTTCACGCGAGCGCTGCGCGCGGTCGGCGCCGGGGCAGCGGCGGGAGCACTGCTCTTCGCGGCCGCGCCGACGGCGTCGGCCGACCAGGTGAGAGACGATCAGTGGCCTCTTGCCGCTTTCTCGGCCGACAAGGTCTGGGGCGTCGCAACCGGAAAGGGCGTGACGGTCGCAGTCATCGACAACGGCTTCAAGACGGATCACCCCGACCTCGAAGGCCAGTTCCTCAAGGGCAAGGACTTCGTCGATGGTGACGACTCGGTCGAGCCGGACCCGAGTGCGGAGAAGCCGGAGCACGGCACCTCCATGGCAGGTGTCATCGCCGCGCATGGCCACGGCGCAGGAGGCGCCGACGGAGTGAAGGGACTGGCCCCGGACGCCAAGATCCTCCCCATCCGCGATGTTGGAAGTTCGTCGGACGGTTTCTACGGGCCGGCGATTCGCTACGCCGTTGACCATGGCGCTGATGTCATCAACATTTCTCAGGGCATCGGAGACGCCGGGGACATCAGCAAGGACGTTCAATTGGAGCGGGAGGCGATCGGGTACGCCCTGGAGCATGGTGTACCTGTCGTCACGGCGTCAGGCAACGACGGCGAGGTGGTCGCCAAGTCGTCCGAGAGCTATCCCGCAGTCGAGCCGGGTGTAGTCACCGTGGGCGCGGTGGACTCCAATGGACAGATCTGGGATAAGTCGGACTACGGTCCTGAAGTGTTGCTCGCAGCGCCAGGAGTCAAGAACGTCGTCGCCGGCCTCGATGCTGATGGCTACGACGTCGGAAATGGCACCTCGGGCTCCACCGCCTACGTCTCCGCCGCCCTGGCCCTCCTGAAGCAGAAGTTCCCCGACCTGACCCCGGGCCAACTGGTCAACCGGCTGGTCAAGACGGCCGGGCTGCCCGCCTCTGCCAAGGGGACGACGCTCCCCGACGAGCACTACGGCTACGGATTCATCAAACCGTACTCGGCCCTCACCGCGAACATCCCGGCCGGCTCCAAGAACGGCCCCCTGAAGATCGACGAGCTGAACTCCGCCATCGCGAAGGGGAAGGGCGGCAGCGCCTCGGCGCCGTCCTCGTCCTCGTCGTCCGAAGCAGGCACGGCGGCCTCCGACTCCTCCGACTCCAGCGGCATGAGCCCGGGCGTGATCATCGGGATCGTCGTCGGCGCCCTCGTCGTCCTGGTGATCGTCGTCGTCCTGATCGTCCGGAGCAGGAAGAACAACGGCAGCGGACCGCCCCCGCCTCCCGGTGGCGGCTGGGGCGGCGGCGGACAGCCCCCGTACCCGGCGCAGCAGCAGTACCCGCAGCACCCGGGAAGCTACCCGCAGCAGGCACCCCCGGCACCCGGCTCGTACCCGCAGGCTCCGCCCTCGCAGTCCCCCTACGGCCACCAGTAGGACCGTAAGACCCGTAAGACCCGTAAGACCCGTAAGGCCCGAGAACCTGTGCCCCGCGTCCCCAGGACGCGGGGCACAGCCGTTTCAGCCGCCTCCCCCCATCAGAAACGCGGACCCGTGCGCCTCCGACGCACCGGACGTCGGCCCGGGACACCGGTGCGGGTCGTGCGAGTTGTGTGCAGTTCCGGGGGATGGGGCGCCCGCGGTTGACCCGCTGTTCGGGTGACTGGGTAAACTCGCGGCAAACCCGCGTCAGTTGAGTTGTACGAGGACGCAGGGACACGGGGCTACAGAACACGGGGATTCGGGGGATGCCGTCGTGGCGATGATGCTGCCGGACGAGCTGGCGTGGGTGCTGGAGATGCTCGGCTTCGACTGGCCGACCGCCAATGAGGACCACCTGACGCAGTGTGCCGCCACTTGGCGGGAGTTCGGGTCGCAGGTCGGTGACATCCAGGCGTCGGCGGTGCAGTCGGCGGGGAACGTCACGGCGGACAACTACGGCGACTCGATCGACGCGTTCGTGGAGAAGTGGCAGGACTTCTCCGGCGGGTCGGGGTATCTGGACGATGCCCGGCAGGCAGCCGAAATGATCGCGGTCGTGTTCGACACGGCGGCCGTGCTGGTGATCGCGATGAAGATCGCGGTGATCATCCAGTTGACGGTGCTGGCGATCCAGATCGCGATCGCGGCGGCGACCGCCGTGTTGACGTTCGGGTTGTCGGGTGCGGCGTCCGCCGCGTTGTCGCAGGTGACGCGAGTCGCGGTGCGCAAGATCCTCAAGGAGACGGCGGAGGCCATCCTGGAGGCGGTACTGGAGGCGGTGAAGGAACCGTTCATCTCCGCGTTGGAGGAGATGAGCAAGGACCTGATCGCCCAGACCGTCAACCAGAGCTTCGGCGCGCAGGACGGCTACAACCTGGGGCGCACCGCCAACGCCGGCACCACTGCGGTGAAGGACGGCTTCGACAACTTCGGCTCGACGCTCGGTGAGTCGCTGCGGGACGGCGCCGGTGGCCGGGCCGGACACCACGCCCGGGGCGGGCTCGACCATGCCGCGGGCAACAGCGGCCATGGCGGCTCCGACTCCGGGACGAGTGGTGACGGCGGGAGCGGGTCCGATTCCGGGTCCGGTTCCGGTTCCGGGGCGGATTCGGGTCCGGGGTCGAACTCCGGGTCGGGGTCCGGTTCGTCGGGTTCGGGTTCGGGTGCGGATTCCGGGTCCGGTTCCGGAGCGGGGTCGGGCGCGGGCGGTGGCTCGGGTGCCGGGTCCGGGGCTGGGTCCGGGTCCGGTGGTGGCTCGGGCGGTTCCGGAAGTACGTCGACCGGCTCGGGCGGCGGATCCGGTCCCCCCCCCGCGGGCTCGGGCTCCGGGTCCGGCGACGGTGGCGGCGGGGCCGGGCACACCGGTTCCTCTTCGGCCTCCGCGGGATCCTCCGGGCCCGGGAGCGACGGCGGTCAGGTGCGGACCACGGCGGCTGCCTCCGGCGACACGGGGTCGAGCGCGGGTACCGGGGGCGGCGGCCCCTCCTCCGACGGTGGCAAGCCGTTGACGCCGTTCGATGCCGGCTACCACGAGCAGCAGACCGGCGGCGGTGCCTCCGGGCAGACCGATACCGGCGGGGCGGACGGGTCTTCCGGCTCTTCGGGCCCGCAGCGGGATCCCGGTGCCGCCGGTACCACGTCGCCGGAACCGCATTCCGGGCCGCAGACCCATGCGGCGACCGAGACGTCGACGGCCTCGCCGACGCCGTCGAGCACGACCGCGCAGCACATCAACACGTCGTCGGAGAGCGCCCCGACGGCCCAGGACACGACGAACGGGGCACCGGCCCCGGGTTCCGCGCAGACCCCGTCGCAGGGGAGCCCGCACGACCCGTCGGCCGGGCAGGATCCGCGTACGCAGGTTCAGCAGCCCGCCGCCGCCCAGACGGGCACGCCGCAGTCCACCGACGGGACGACGTCCCCGACCAACACCTCGTCGTCCCCGGCGAACACTTCGTCAGCTCCGACCAGCAATGCGTCTCCGGCCAGCAACGCGTCTCCGACCAGCAATGCGTCTCCGGCCAGTACTGCGTCGTCGCCCTCCGGCACGTCGCCGGCCAGCAGCACGTCTTCGCCGTCGAACACGACGCCCTCGGGCACACCGCAGTCCGGCAACACGTCGTCACCCTCGGGCACGCCTTCGCCGTCGAACACGTCGCCCTCGGGTACGTCGCCGGCCAGCAATGCATCGACACCATCGGGCACGACGCCGGCCAGCAACACATCGACGCCGTCCAACACGACGCCGTCGAACACGACGCCTTCCAGCACACCCTCGCCGGCGCACGAGACACAGAGCGCCACGCCTTCCCCGGCGCACGCGACGCAGGGCGCCACACCGGGGCCCACCCCAGGTTCGACGCCGACCTCGACACCGGGACACACGCCCGATTCGACCTCGCCCTCGACCTCGACACCGGGCAACACGCCTGGCACCACGCCCGGGAACACGCAGGGTTCCCCCCAGTCCTCGACACCGAGTTCGACGCCGAACGGGGGTCCGGCTCCGCATACGGGTTCCAGTTCGGGTTCGCCGTCGCGTTCGTCGGCGCCGACGTTCCACGCGCAGAGCGTGACGACGACCGAGGCACCCGTCTCCGCGACCTCCACGCGCCCCGGGCCCACCCCGGGCGCCACCCCGGCCGGCGATCCCGGCCCGGCGACGAACATCCCCAACCAGGCGCCCCAGACCGGCCCGGCACCGGCCACGAACTCACAGCCCACCACACCGGCCCAGCAACCGGCGCGCCCCGCGGCGTCGACCCCGCGGCCGCGGACGGACACCCCTCAGCGTGCCAACCCCGCTCAGACACCGGCCCAGCCCACCAGGCAGGCGCCCACCCAGACCCCGGCACGGCCGAACACCCAGACACCCACGCCCAACAGCCCGGCGTCGAACCCGACCCCGACCCCGTCGTCGAACCCGACCCCGAACCCGGCGCCGAGCCCCACCCAGAACCCGACTCCGACGCCGAGCCCCACGCCGGGCCCGACCCCGAACCCGGCCCCGACGCCCGGTCAGACGACCCCCGGCGGAGTGCCGAACCAGGCCAATCCGGCGAACCCGACCAGCACGATCCCGCCCGGCGTGTACGCGGACCCGACGCAGCACCCGAACGGCAAGCCCCAGAACCAGCAGCCCGGCCACACCCCGGGCGAGGGGACACCGGCCACTCCGGCACCGGCCCCGACACCGCCGCCGGCACCCGCTCCGCTGTCTCAGGGCCAGAGCCTCCAGGAGATACGCGACAGCCTGAACCACGCCCCGTACGGTCTGCTCCCGCCCGACCCGGCGGACCAGCAGGCCCTGCTGAACGCGGTTCCGCGCAATCCCGACGGCACGCCGCAGCGCCACCCGGACCCGAACGGGACCTGGGCCCAGCTCCAGAACGACGGTGGCATCAGCCAGCCCGGCCGTTCCAACAACTGTCTGGACAACGCCCGCTCGGGCCTGTCGACCTGGTTCGGCGACCCACAGGTCGCCGCACCCCGCACGCCGGACACGAATCCGGACGGCTCCCTCGACACGATGTCGCCCGAGCGCGACTCGTACAACAACCTCGACGCCTGGGCGGGCCGTCCCCAGATCTGGGCCGGCGCCGACCATCCCAACCCCTACGGCCGGATCGCCCAGCACCTCCAGCAGGCCGGACCCGGCTCCGCGGCCGTGGTCGGCGTGCAGTGGCCCGGCGGTGGCGGACACGCCTTCAACGTCTACAACCACAACGGCAACATCATCTGGGTCGACCACCAGACCGGCCAGGTCTCGCCCAACCCCATCCACACCGGCGCCGCGGGCGTCCGCTACGTCCCCTTCGACTCCAACGGGCAGACGATGAACGCCCCTTGGGAGAACCAGGGGAACACGACGACGTCCAACGCGACGACGTCCAACGCGACGACGTCCAACGCGACGACGTCCAACGCGACGACGTCCAACGCGACGACGTCCAACGCGACGCCGAGCGCGACGCCGTCCAACGGAACTCCTGGCGGCACGTCCACTACGACGCCGGGCGCGACGTCGTCCAATACGACGCCCGGGAACTCGTCCAGCGCGACGACCCCCAACGGGACGCCGAACGGGGCGACGCCGAACGGGGCGACGCCGAACGGGGCGACGCCGAACGGGGCGACGCCGAACGGGACACCTGGAAACACCTCCCCCACGGGCACCCCCAGCACGACGACGTCCAACGGGACGCCCGGCGATTCGTCCACCACCACGTCCAACACAACACCCGGGAACACGTCCAACGCGACGCCGAGTACGACACCGACGCCGAATGGTGTGCCGGGCGACACGTCCAGCGGGACGACGCCCAACACGTCTCCCAACGCGTCTCCCAGTACGACACAGAGCACCGCGACGCCGGGCGACGGGTCCACCCCGACGTCCGCCCCCACCTACAACGGCACCCCCGGCGACACCTCGACGCCAGCATCCACCACGCCACACACAACGCCTCCCGGCCAGACGCCCTCTGGCCAGACACCACCGACGACGACACCTCCCGGCCAGACGCCGCCCACCACGACGCCGCCCACGACGACACCTCCCGGCCAGACGCCGACCACCACGACGCCGCCCACGACGACACCCCCCGGCCAGACACCGCCGCCCACCCAGACGGCCCCGCCCCAGCAAGGCCCCCCGCAGCCGGGGCAGACCCCGCCGGGGCAGACCTCACCTGGGCAGACCCCGCCTGGGCAGACCCCGCCCGGCCAGCCCCAGCCGGGGCAGACCCCGTCGTACGGCGCCCCCTCGAAGCACCCCCACTCCGACGACGACGGCTCGGCCGAGCCGCCGCCGAAGAAGCCGAAGCGTCAGCCGCCCGTCCCGCTCGAACCCGAGGGGGAGGGGTCGACCCCGTACGGCGAGCGGCAGCCGGGCCAGAAGCAGCACAGCCACTACAGCATGCTGCCGGAGGGATCGCAGGACACCCTTCGCCACAGCCACGAGGTGTCCCAGATAGACACCGACGTCACGGACGCGCATCTCCGGCGCTGGCTGAACGATGGGGACCTGGAACAGGTACTGGATCCGGCCTCCCGCCCGAACGGGAACACCGGCCCCTATACCCATGCCGAGTTGTCCGACGCGCTCCCGGGATTCGCCGACCTGACGCCTTCCGAGCGAGGCGAAGTCGTCGCGACCCTGGCCCGCCTGAGTCTCGACTTCCACCGGCAGAACGCTGTGGGACACGTTCCTCTGGGCGTGCCTCCGACGAGCCTGAATCCCCCTTACGCGAATCCGCCGGCCGGCCTCCCGCAGCAGAACGACATATCGCGCGGAGTCCACTACCACGCGCAGGCCGACATGTTCGGCGTGAAGAGCAACGGCAAGGCCAACCCCAGCCGCCAGGCCTACGAGCACGCCGAAGAGGTGTACGGGCCGGAGGCCGTCCGCAAGATGCGGCTGACGGAAGCGGCGGGAACCAGCGGGAACCGCCCCGACTTCACCGCTCGCAACTACGCCGTCGTCGAGGTCTTCAACCCGCAGGACGGCCAGACGTACTACCTGGTGGACAGCTCGATCCCGCAGCAGACACCGGACGAGGCCCACTCCGAACCCCACCTCGGAAACTATCTGGACCTGGTCAATTCCCATCGCCAGGCGAACGGAATGCCTCCGATCGAAGCGCGCAATCTGTATACGGAACGCGAGCCCTGCGGAGACAAGTCCGGACTGCCGAAGGCGGACTGCTCGAAATACATTCACGGTGCGAAGGTCTTCGAGGGCGTTCCCGTCGGCTATGCCACCGGATTCCGGAAGGGAGCCCTGGAAGACGGGGCGACGGCCAAGAAGAGCCAGATCCAGCGGAGTTTCAGCCGGGACTTCCAGGAGAACCTGAACCGCAAGGTGGAGCTCTGGATGGAACTCAGGGGAGCCGAAGCTCTGTAAGGCGCAGGGCGCGGGACGCCGATTGGGATCCGCCCGGCCTCCGTCCACAGCGCCCTGCCCCTCGACAGTCCGGGTCGTCAGTCCGGGTCGGCTGCCCGGGTCGGCAACCCCTCAGCGGCTGCCGACCCGGATGCGTATGATGCGACGCTGCTTGTAGCGGCCCTGTTCGACCACAGCTAGGAGTTCTCGTGCGAATCGACTGTTCAGGCCTGACTGCCGACGAGGTCCTGTCAGCGGTGGCGGAACGCGTCGAGGCGTCCGGCGACGGCCCCCAGCCGGTCGAGCTGGTGAACGTGCCGTTCGCCGGACCTCTGATCACCTCGGCCGAACCCGAGCGCGTCGCGGGGTCCGTCCCGCTGGCGGTGGAGCGCGAGTTCCGGCTGCGGGCCCGCGTCGTCGACTCCCCGGACCCGGCGCCCGACCGCGCGCAGGCGCCGGAACTGCCGCAGGTCCCGGGGATCGCACCGGAGACGGTCGCCCAACTGGTCGCGTCCGCAGCCGCGCTGGAGCAGACGGCCGCGCCGCTGGAGGTGTGGCACACCGTCGCCCAGGCCGTGCTCGACAACCACACATCCGACGACACCTCGGACCCGTCCGGCACAGCGGAACAACCGTCCGACCCGTCCGAGACGTCGTCCGAGTCCCCCCTCTCCACGTCGACGCTGCGCGCCCTGGTGGATGCCTGGCCCGACGTCCTGACCCTCGGCCCCGCCACCGCCGACGACGAACGGGCCGAGGAAGCCGCATCCGGAGCAGACGCGGACGGCACGGGCGACCGCGCCCGCCCGGAGGAACTGCGCTTCGCGGACACCGCCGTGCATCGAGCGGTGCGCGCCGCGTTCCCCGTGTCCCGTACGGATCACCGGGCCATCGCGAACGCCCTGACCCAGCTGCACCGGCGTCGCCCCACGACCACGTACACCGCCTGGGCGCTGCCCACCCACGCCGCCCTCGCCCAGGACATCGAACAGGTCCTGGACGACCCGGCCCTTCTGGCGACCCTCCACTGGTACGGACTGTGGTCGGGGCTCGCGACCGCCTACCCGGACGGGGTCCCCGGCGGGGGCACGGCCGCCGACGTCCACTTCCTCCACGCGCAGGGCGTGCGCCCGGGTTCGCAGGGCGAATGGGTCGCGTCGCTCCACCACGCCGCCGTCTCGCGCGGGGACGGCGCACAGGCCGAGGCCCTGGCCGAGGCCGCCGGCCCGCTCCCTTGGCGCACCCTCTGGTCCCACTGGCGCCTGCCCGGCGGACCCCTCGTCGCGTACCCCGCCCAGGGCGGGGTGCAGCAGGTGCGGGCCGCCGAGGAGGACGGCCGCCGGCTGATCGCCGAGTGGCGCGAGACCGGCGCCGCCCCGACCGACGAGGACGAAACCGACGGCACCGGTGATGAGCCGCGAGAGGTGTACGAGCGCCGACGCTGGGACGCCTGGTCCGGGCAGCCGGCCGACGGCCCCGAGCGGATCGTCAGCGCCTGGCCGGAGCTGACCGAGCAGCAGCCCTTCGCGGAGGTCGCCTACGCGGCGAACCGCAGCCGCGGCTGGCGGCAGGCCTCGCGCGGAACCGCCGAGGACGTTCCCCGGATGCCGGAGGCGGTCCGTGAGGCCGTCCGTCTGGCCCGCGACGACGCGGGCGCCGAGCTGTGGGTCTTCGCCGGATACGGGGGCCTCTTCGGCGCGCTCGTCGACCACAAGGCCGTCTCCAACCTGCCCCGGACGCCCTGGCGGAACCTGCTCGCGCCCGGACCGCTCACCAGCTCCGCCGCCTGGCCGTTCCCCCAGGACATCCCGCGCACGGACGACGAGGTCACCCGAGAGCGCCTGGAACGTGCCGACGCGTTCCGCGACGGCGCCTGCCGCCCCGTGGAACCGGCGGCCCTGCCGGACGAGTTGACCCACGAGCCGTCCCGCCGCTTCCTCAGCGGGACCGGCTGGCCGTGCACCCGCGTCATCGGCGGTCTTTACACCCTCGACCTCGGCCAGTCACCGCTCCAGCCGTCCGACGACCACCCCGGCATGCTCGAAGGCCTCGGCCAGCTCGCCTCCTGGAAGCTGTACGTCGACGGGGAGAGCGGCGCGGTCCTCGTCGACGAGGACGACGAACTGCTGCCCGTGGCGCGGAGCATGCCCCGCCTCCTCGCGCTGGCGCTCCTGAACCACCTCGTCCTCAGCGCACCGCTGACCAGCTCGGAGCTGGAGATGGAGGCCCTGTCCGAGACGCTGCCGTCCTGGGTGGCGGCCATCGACCCGGACGCCGCGGACTCCCCGGCCTGGGAGGGGGCGTTCGACGACCTCGCGTACGAGGCCGAGGACTACGGCACCCTCCTCGACGAGCTCGACGGCGCCCCGGCTGAGTGAGCCGCCGGGGTCCGGGTCCGTTAGGGTCGCGGGCATGACACGTACGGGTGGAGACCGCACCGGCCTCCAGTGGGAGGGCGACTTCGCGCGGCAGTGGGAGACCGAGCTGCCGTCGGAGGAGCGCGCGCTCGCCGAGGAACGGGCGCGGGTCGCCGAGGTGCTGCGCCGCGAGCGGCTGCGCGGCATCGTGTGCGCGGCCGTCTTCCTCGCGGCGGCGCTCGCCGCCCTCGTCGGACAGGCCGTCGGCGGCGCCGGCGCGGTGGCTCTGACCGCCAACGCCCTCGGCGTGCTGGGCGGCTGCGGCGCGCTGTGGCAGGCCGCACGCGGCCCGGCCGGGGCAGGCAGGACCGGCCTGTGGCTGATGGTCGGATCGGCACTGGTCATCGCGGTGGGCCAGGCACTCTGACCCACGGGCCCACGGGCCCACGGGCCCACGGGCCCACCGGCCGTCAGGCCCACCGGCCCACCGGCCGTCAGGCCCACCGGCCCACCGGCCCACGGGCCCACCGGACCCCCGGACCCCAGGCCCACAGACCGTCAGACCTCCGGGCCTCCCGACCCCGGGCCTCCCGACCCCGGGCCTCCCGACCCCAGGCCCCGGGCCTCCCGACCCCAGCCCCCCGGTTCTCCGGCCCCTCAGGCCATCTTGGTCATATGCGTCATGGTGCCCCCGCCACCCGCCGCGAAGTCGGTGTCGTTCCGCTGCTGCCGGATGAGCTCCTCGTTGAAGGACTCGTTCTCGTCGTGGTTCTTGGCCATGGCGGAGAGCGCGCCGCCGATGTTCGTCAGCTCCTGCGCCAAGTGGTTCATCGACTCGAACATGCCGGTCTGGAGGCCCTCGTAGGCGATGCCGAACTTCTCGCCGATCTCGTCGTCGCCCCACGGCGGCATGTTCGCCTTGTCGGCGAAGGTCGTGAGGCCCTGGACGAACCCCTCGACCTGACCGGGCTGCGCCGTGGCGGGGCCGCCGCTGGTGGGCGCGCAGGCGTTGACGGACGCCAGGCCGTTCTGGAGGGCCGCGGCCGCGGCCGAGAAGCGGCTGCCGAGGTCCTGGAAGGTGCCGCCCTCGCGGGAGAGGGACTGTGTATCGGTACGGATTCCTTCGCGGGCCATGGTGTTCCTCTCGGGTGACGAGCGTGAACCGGAGTACGGGGACGTGAACCGGAGTACGGGACAGGTCGGGCGGACCGGGGCCGGAACGTGGCCGGACCGGCGTCCGAACAGGGTCGGAACGGGGTCAGAACAGGCCGTGCCACATCTGGTCGATGATCACCGACCACCAGGTGCCGGGATCGCCGAAGCAGGTCGGGTCGAGGGCGAGGAGGCGGGCCTGGAGGTCGGCGACCGCGGCGCCCGCCTCGTACGGGTTCATGCCGGGCATGAGGTCGCGGGTGGTGGCGAGCGCGGCGAGGCAGTGCACGAACGCGGCGAGCGAGCCGTTCACGTAACGCCCGGCCCCCGTCTCCGGGTTGGCCGCCCAGACACTGCCCGCCTCCTGCTGCACGGTGATCACGTACCGGCCGTCCGAGCCGATCCGGGTGTGGGCGGACAGGATGTCGGCCGCGGCGGGCGACAACTCGGTGCCCAGCGCGCGCAGATGGGTCGCCGCGTCGACGAACAGGCCGCCGGGCGGCGGCGTCTCCGGCCGGTCCGCGGTGAAGAAGAGACTGATGTCGGCCGGGAGCCCGGTGCCGGTCAGCGTCGCGCGGGCCGCCTCGGGAAGCGGCACCGCGGCGACGGCCTCCGGGCTGTAGCGCTGCACCGGCAGACCGCCCGGCAGCTCCGCGGGCAGCCGCGGCACCGGGGCCGCATCGGACGGCAGCGGTACCCGGTGCGGGTGCGGCGGTGTCCGACCCGTGAGCCGCGCCATCGACTCCACCTGCGCGATGAGCGCGGCGACGCCCGCCGCCCGCTCGGCCGGGTCCTGGCCGTACGCGTGGCCGAACGAGACGGCGGCCGTCGGGAACCCGGCGGCGATCGCGTCCATGGTGTAGCCACCGGGGAGGGAGGAGGGGCGCAGGTCGGTGTGGATCGCCACCACGTTGCCCGGGGGGACGTCGCCGCGGAGCAGGTCCGACCATGCCTGGTACTCGGCGGGCGGCAGGCCGGGGCCGGAGACCCGCGTCAGATAGGTCTCCTCGCCGGTGCGCGGGTCGACGTACGTGAACACGGCGGTGTTCCCCGGGCCGGTGGCGGCGGGCGCGTTCTGCTGGTCCGGTGCCGGGGCCTGGGTCGGCTCCTGGTTCCGGCGGTCGTCGTGGTCGGGGGTGCTCACGCCTGTGTCTCCATCGGCTGGGAATGCGGCACGGTCGAAGGGGCTGCCGGGGCCGGCCGGTCGTCCGGGACGGCGAGCTCCGGGCGGGCGCGCAGCGCCTGGGCGTACTCCGGCAGGCCGTCCTCGTCGAACGCGGCCGCGAGGATCCGCGCGCGCAACGGAGGATCCGCCTGGGTGCGGGTGAGGAGCGGGGCCGCCCGCAGATACGTCAGGGCCGGCGGCGGGAGCTGCCCGGCCGCCGCCTCGTCCGCCGCGACCTCCTCGATGGCCGCGCGCAGCACCACCGGATCCGCGTACGCCATCAGCGACGGGTCGGTGAGCAGCCGCGGCAACTGGCCCGCGCCGAGCGCGTGGCCCGCGATGGCGTCCCGCACGTAGGGCTCGGCCCGCGCCCAGTCCTGGTCGGGCACCCGGCCGAGCAGCTCCATGGCGATGCACAGGTGCGCGGCCGGCACGTCGGGCAGCTGGGCCCGGAGCGCCGCGCCGAGCGCGGGATGGGCGAGCGCCACGAGAGGGCCGGTCCCGGTCCCGGTGCGGGTGGCGGAGTCCGGGGCGGCATCGGGGTCGATCCCGGCGGGCCGCACGAACGGGCCCGCCAGCTGCATCCCGTCGGCGATCTCCGCCGTCATGTCGCGCCCCGCGAGCGCCGAGGCGAGCGGCACCCACAGGTGCAGGGGCAGGCCGTCGCCCTCGGCGAGGGCGAGCGGGGCGAGCGTCGCGCGCAGGACCGCCGGATCGGCGCCGAGGCGGCGGGCGTGCAGGTCGAGGACGTCGACGGGCGAGGCGGGCACGTGCTGGTGCGGGTCCGGAGCCGGGTCGGGCGCCGACAGCCAGCCCGCGGCGGCCAGTTGGACGGTCAGGCGGCTCCCGCCGGGGCCGGCGAGGGCCCGCGCGGCGAGGGCGGAGGCGAGCGTCTGCCGGGCCCGGGGATCCGCCGTGAACGGCAGCTCGGGCGCGCCGAACACCGGGTCGAGCACCGCCGCGGTCTGCCGGGCGAGCCCCTCCGGGTCGGCGTACTCGGGCGCGTCCAGATCGACGACCTGGACCGTGCCGGCGGGCAGGGCCGACGCGATCAGCTCCGCGATCCCGGGCGGCACCTCGGCCAGGAGCCGCACGGAGTCCAGCGCGGCCAGCGGCAGCAGCAGTTCGCGCGCCAGCCGCTCGGGGCCGCGCCCGGAGCGGACCGGACCGGCCTGGCCCACGTCGGGCACGACCACGGTGCGCTCGGCGCCGTCGGCGCCCAGCGCCTCGTACACCTGCGCGTCCCGGACCGCGTCGATGCCGTAGTGGTCGGCGAGCAGCCACAGCAGCTGCGCGGCGGTGCGCCCCGCGGCGCTCGGCACGGCCGGGGCGGGCAGCGGGGGCGGGACGGTCGAGGGATCGACGCGGCCGAGGTCCATGCGGGCGCGGTACTCGGGATCGCACACCATCAGGAAACCGGTCAGCAGGTGTGAACCCCCGCACCCCGGCGACCCGGTGAGGAGCACCACGCGCGGTGCGCCCGGTGCGCCGGCCCGCCACGCGGCCAGGGCGCGCAGGGCCGCGGTCCGGCCGCCGATGTACGGATGCGGCTCGAAGGCGTGCTCACCACGGAGCTCACCACGGAGCTCACTACGGAGCTCACCACCGTGCTCTCGCCCGTCGCCGGACGGCGGCGCAGGGCTGCTTGGCTGACTCATGACCCCTGTTTCCCCCGGTTCATCGTCTGCGTGACCGCACCAGGTCGCGGTGCCGGCCACTGCGTGTCAAGTCTAGTGCCGCCTGCTGACAGCGGGCATGGAGCGTCCGATGTTCGCCGGGACGGGCCCTAGCCCCGCGCCACCTGCTGCCGGTACACGTCGATGGCCGAGTCCGGCGGGAAGTTCGGCACGTACATCGTCGAGCCGTCGCTCTTCGAGATCACCAGGTGGCTGCCGCCGTAGCTCGGCGGTTCGGTCGGCGGGAAGGTCGCGTAGACCAGGAAGCCGATGTCGAACTCCTGGACGTTGAGCGTGGCCGGAGTGCCGTCCGCGCACAGCGGCTGGAACGTCGTCCGCGCGATCGCGAGCGCCTCGTCGGTGGTGCGGGGTGCGGTGGTCACCGTACTTCTCCTTCGAGCTGGTTGTGCGGACGGCGCCGGAGGCGGGTGCCTCCGGCGCCGTACCGTACCGGGGAAACGCGCGCGTCAGTTGTGCGTCGGCAGCCAGGCCGTCTGCACCAGCTGCGCGCCGCCCTTGCGGGTGATGAACATGCCACGGCCCTGCGGCAGGCGCTGCGGCTTCAGCGGGCCGAAGATCTGGCCCTCCGCCGGGTCGCCGGACAGCACGAGACCGGTCGCGCCGAGCTCCTTCATGCGCTGCATGACCGGCTCGAAGGACTGCCGCGCCGCACCCGACGACGACCGCGCCACGATGATGCGCAGGCCCAGGTCGCGGGCGAACGGCAGGTACTCCAGGAGCGACTGGAGCGGGTTGCCCGAGCTGGTCGCCACCAGGTCGTAGTCGTCGACGATGATGAACGCGTCGGGCAGGTCGTACCAGGACCGGTTGCGCAGCTGCTCCGGCGTGACGTCCGGACCCGGCATGCGCCGGCCCATCGAGCCCGCCAGACTCGTGACGACCTCCTGGAGCTGCGGACCCGACGCGCAGTACTTGTACAGGTGCGACTCGGGCATCTCGCTCAGGTGCGCGCGCCGGTAGTCGCCGACGACCAGGAGCGCCTTGTCCGTCGGGTACCGCTCCGCGATCTGCTTGGCGATCATGCGCAGGAACGCCGACTTGCCGGACTCGGACTCGCCGTAGACCACCATCAGCGGGTCGTTCTCGAAGTCGATGAACGCCGGCGACAGCGTCGTCTCGTCGACACCGATCGCGACGCCCCGCTCGGGGAAGTCGCTGCCCTTGGGGATCTCGCTGATGTGCAGCTTCGTCGGCAGCATCCGCACCGGCGGCGCGGCCGGACCCTGCCAGTGCTCGGCGATCGTCGTCACCATGTGCTCGATGCCCTGGCCGAGCGTCGTCACGTCCGAGGAGGCGTCGATGCGGGGCAGACCGGCGAGCGAGCTGAGCTTGTCCGGGGTCAGGCCGCGGCCGGGCATGCCGAGCGGCACGGCCTCCATCTTCTTGCGGTCGAACTCCGACTCCATCGGGTCGCCGAGCTTCAGCTCCACCCGGTTCAGGAGCTGGTCGCGCAGGGCGGGCCGCACCTCGCTGTAGCGGGCGGCGCCGATGAAGAGGTGGATGCCGAAGCCGAGACCGCGGGCGGCCAGGTCCAGGATGACCGGGTCCAGCTGCTCGTAGTCGGTCTTGAACGCGGCCCAGCCGTCGATGACCAGGAAGACGTCGCCCCACCGCTGGTCCGGGTACTGGCCGGCCGCGCGCCGCGCCCGGTAGGTGCCCATCGAGTCGACGTTGTTGGCGCGGAAGAACTCCTCGCGCTCGTTGAGGATGCCCCGCACCTCCGCGACCGTACGGCGGATCTTCTCCGCGTCGAGGCGGGAGGCGGCGCCGCCGACGTGCGGCAGGCCCTCCATCGACAGCATGCCGCCGCCACCGAAGTCCAGGCAGTAGAACTGCACCTCGGCCGGCGTGTGGGTGAGCGCGAACGCCGACATCACCGTGCGGATCAGGGTCGACTTGCCGGACTGCGGGCCGCCGACCACGAGGGCGTGACCGGACGAGCCGGAGAAGTCCAGGTACTGGATGTCGCGGCGCTGCTCGAACGGCTTGTCCACCAGCGCCATCGGCACGACCAGCTTGCCCTGCGCCGCGTACTCGGCGGCGTGCAGACCGCGCTCCGGCGTCGTCGACAGCGGCGGCAGCAGCGCGTCCATGGAGGGGGACTCCTCCAGCGGGGGCAGCCACACCTGGTGGGGCGGCGGGCCCTGGCCGACGAGACGCGCCACGATCACGTCGAGGACGGTGTCCGCGAGCGCGTCGTCGACCTGGTCCGGCACCTCCTCGGGCTCCGGCTCCTGGATGATCTGCTGCGCGACCGGCGCCGCCGTGAACAGCACCGGCTGCCGGTGGGCGCGCGACCCGCCGGGCCCCGCGCCGCCGGGCCGGTAGACACCGCCGACGTACGCGGCCTTGAACTGGATCATCGTCTCGGTGTCGTACTTGAGGATGCCCGAACCCGGCACGTTCGGCAGGTGGTAGGCGTCCGGGACACCGATCGCCGTACGGGACTCGGCGGCCGAGAAGGTGCGCAGACCGATCCGGTACGACAGGAACGTGTCGAGGCCGCGCAGCTTGCCCTCCTCCAGGCGCTGCGAGGCGAGCAGCATGTGCACGCCCATGGAGCGGCCGATGCGGCCGATCTGGATGAACATCTCGATGAAGTCGGGCCGCGCGGTGAGCAGTTCGGAGAACTCGTCGAGCACCATCACCAGGGACGGCAGCGGGTCCAGCGGGGCACCCGCCGCGCGCGCCTTCTCGTAGTCGGTGATGTTGGCGTAGTTGCCCGCCGAGCGCAGAAGCTCCTGGCGGCGCTGGAGCTCACCGGTGATCGAGTCGCGCATGCGGTCGATGAGGGTGAGGTCGTCGGCCAGGTTGGTGATGACGGCGGCGACGTGCGGCAGTTCGGACATGCCGGCGAAGGTCGCGCCGCCCTTGAAGTCGGCGAGGATGAAGTTCAGCGTCTCCGAGGAGTGCGTCACGGTCAGCGCCAGCACCAGGGTGCGCAGCACCTCGGACTTTCCGGAACCGGTGGCGCCGACGCACAGGCCGTGCGGGCCCATGCCCTCCTGCGAGGCCTCCTTGATGTCGAGCATGACCGGCTGGCCGTCGCGGTCCACCCCGAGCGGCACGCGCAGCCGCTCGTGCAGGGTGCGCGGGCGCCAGGTGCGCGAGACGTCCACCGAACCGGCGTCGCCGATGCCCATCAGCTCGGTGAAGTCCAGGTTGGCCAGCAGCGGTTCGTCGCCGTCCGCCGAACCGGCGCGCAGCGGCGCGAGCTGCCGGGCGAGGGCCTCGGCCTCGGTGGCCGACAGGGTGTCGCAGATACCGGTGTACTGGGTTCCGCCCTGCGACTCCAGGAGCAGGCTGCCCGGGTGGACCTGCACGGACAGCGAGCCGCGCAGCTCCTCGACGATGCCGGGGACCACCTCGATGATGGTCACGCCCTGGAGGCCCTCGGCGCCCGCGATCAGCGAGTCGTCGGGGATGTCGCCGCCGTCCATGACGACCACGAGGTGCGGGGCGTCGGCGACCGGCGGCCCGTTCGGGTTGAACCGGCCGCGGCCGTCGAGGTCGTCGGCGAGCATGTCCTCGACCTCGCCGAGGTCGTCGACGATCATGCGCCGGGAGCCCGCGCCGTCCACGGTGGAGTCCTGGACGTGCGGCAGCCACTTCGTCCACTCCCACTCGGCCATCGCGCCGGGCGAGGCCACCACCGCGACCCGCAGGTCCTCGGGGGAGTGCAGGGTGCACAGCTGGGCGATCAGCGCGCGGGCCGCGCCGTACGTGGTGTCCGGATCACCGGAGATGCTGACGTGGTAGAAGGACCGCAGCGACACGGCCAGCGGCAGCGCGTCGAGCGTGCCGTGGGTGTCGAGGAACGACTTCATCGCGTGCGCGGTGAGCGGCTCCAGCTCGTCGAGCGGCGCGGTCTCCGGCGCCATCAGCGGCGTGGCCAGCTGCTGCGGGCCGAGGCCGAGCCGTACCTGAGTGAAGTCGCCGTCGCTCGCCCGCCGCTCCCAGACCCGCCGCCCCTCGGCGACCAGCGCCCACAGCTGCTCCGGGTTCGGGTGCAGGAAGAACTGCCCGTCCCGCTGCTTGCGCGCGGTGGTCCGCACCTCGCGCCGCACCTGGGCCAGGTACTTGAGGTAGTCCTGGCGCTCCTGGGCCATCTCGGCGCCGCCGCCCTGCCGCGCCTTGATCAGCTGGGCCAGGGCCATCGCGAGGGTGGAGACGATCATGACGCCACCCATGATCTTCATGATCGACTGCCCCGACGTGAAGAAGAACGCCGAGGAGGTGCCCATGCCCAGCATGGGCAGCAGGCTCATCATGAGGTTCTGGTCTTCGGGCCGGGCCAGCTCGGGCGGCGGCTCCAGCGTCACCTCGTTCGTCGGTACGTCGGGCGGCAATACCCGAGGCGGGCGCTTGACGATGACCACGCTCACCGAGGCACCAGTCCTTATTCATCGGCTTCGTCGGTAAATTCGGTTCCGTACGCACAGATGTCGTGCGCATCGGTATATGTCGGACCGCCCCCGTTACCGGCGGTACCCCCAGGCCGGAGAGCGAGTGCTCCGGCGTGCCGGATGATCCTACTGACTCCGGTCAACTCACGGGGCCCATGGGGTGAGATGAGACCTGGACGGTACGCTGTCGCCCCGCGCGTGACGCCATTCGGACGCCGCACGGGCGCCGAACGAACGTGGTCCGCACCGAAAATCCGCGACGCCACACCAATTCTCCACAGCGACGCCACACCAATTTCTTTACAAGGGGGAACCGCGAGGTGAGCACCACCGCTCTTGCCGGGGGCGGGACCGGCTTCTGCCGCGTCACCGTCGCCGCACCGGACGCACGTATCGACGTCGCCCTGCCCGAGGACACGGCCCTGGCCGACATCTATCCCGAGATCCTCCAGCTCTCCGGACAGACCCAGGCCGAGGGCGACCCCACCGGCTACCACCTGGTCCGCCGGGACGGCACCGTCCTGGACGCCGGCCGCTCCCTCGCCGACCAGCGGGTCCTCGACGGCGACGTGCTGCTGCTGCGCCCCTTCGGCGAATCGCTGCCCGCCGCGGTGTTCGACGACGTCTCCGACGCCGTCGCCTCCGCGGTCCGCCGCGACCGGCGCCGCTGGAGCGACGAGCTGATGAGCGTCGTGGGCCTCGCCGCGGGCGTGCTGCTGCTGACGATGATGGCGTTCGCCCTGTGGTTCTCGAACCCGACGGACCGCGACATGCACGGTCTGCCCGGGATCATCGCCGGCGTCGTCGGCGTCCTGCTCGTCGCCCTGTCCGTGGTCCGCGCCCGGGTCTACGACGACCGCGCCGCGTCCACCGCGCTGGGCCTCGCCGCCCTGCCGCACCTGCTCCTCGCCGGCTCCGGCCTCTTCCCCGCCGACGGCGGCGAGGGACCCGGCCGGCTCCAGCTGCTGTCCGGCTGCGTCGTGGTGCTCGCCGCCTCCGCGCTGCTCGTGGTGCTGCTCCCGCACGGCGACGCCGTGTTCGTCGCCGCCGCCCTGTGCTCGGCCGTCGGCGCCCTCGCCACCTTCGGCGCCCTGGTCACCGAGGCCCGCCCGCGCGAGGTGGCCGCCGTCACCGCGGTCGTCGCGATCATCGCCGTGGCCTGGCTGCCCGGCCTCTCCGCCCGCTCGGCCCGGCTCCCCATCGGCTACCGCTCGCCCGACCAGATCGCCCAGGGCCGCGACTACGGCCGCGACGAGGAGGAGCACGTCGACTTCGGCCGCATCGGCGCCCAGGTCCGCCGCGGCCACGAACTGCTGCTCGGCCTCGTCATCGGCTGCGCCACGGTCGCCGTCGCCACGGCCGGCGTCGTGCTCGGCTTCTCCGACCAGGTCTGGTCCCAGCTGCTCGCCCTCGCCTGCGGCATCGCCGTGATGCTCCGCGCCCGCCTGTTCGACTACACCGCACAGGTCGCCTCCCTGGTCGTGGGCGGCCTGCTCATCCTCGGCCTGCTGATCCTCGGCATGTCCCTGCACGTCCCGCAGTCCCTGCTCATCAGCCTCGTGCAGGGCGACAGCGGCCCGCTCAACGTCCACACCCTCTGGTTCACCGCGGCGATCGGCGGCGGCGCCGCGCTGCTCGTGGCGGTCGGCCTGACCGTGCCGCGCAAGGGCGTCTCCCCGTTCTGGGGCCGTATCCTCGACCTCTTCGACGGCTTCGTCCTGCTCACCCTGGTCCCGCTGTGCCTGGCGGTGCTCGGCCTCTACACGCAGGTACGCAGCATGGTCAGCTGACCGGCCCGCACCCCGGCGGCCGTGGTCAGGGCAGCAGTCGAGCGACTGCTATCCTGGTCCACGGCCGTTTGTGTACGCGCCCCCGGCAGCAGCTGGGGACAGCGCCCAGCGAGCCCCGCCTCCCGAGTTCCGGAAGCTCCCCTGAGATGTAGACCAGGGGCGCTCGGAGGCGCTCAAGAATCTACGAGGAGTAAGCGTGGCACTCGACACCGCTACGAAGAAGCAGATCATCGACGAGTTCGGCCAGAAGGAGGGCGACACCGGCTCTCCCGAGGTCCAGGTCGCCATGCTCTCCCGCCGCATCTCGGACCTGACCGAGCACCTCAAGACCCACAAGCACGACCACCACTCGCGTCGTGGTCTGCTGATCCTGGTCGGCCAGCGCCGCCGCCTCCTGCAGTACCTGGCCAAGAAGGACATCGCGCGCTTCCGTGTCCTGGTCGAGCGCCTCGGCATCCGCCGCGGTGCGGCCGGCGCCCGTTAAGACGCTGTGAAGGGGAGCGGTTCCCGAAGACGGGGGCCGCTCCCTTTGCCGTACGTGCGCACAGGCACGCAGGCTTTGTAGTGTGGTGGCGTACCACCACGAAGATGACGAGGAGAAGCGCACCTCGCCGCCGCCGGTCCTCGGTAGTGGCCCCCGGAGACGCAAGAGGATCCCCGGGTGCTTCGATCGAAGACCGGCCTGCACACACGGCGCGCTTCTCCGCACCGTCCCCCTGCCACACGGGCAGCGGGACAAAAGACGTAACAGACGAAAGTAATGGAGAAAACGCTAGTGGAGAACGAGACCCACTACGCCGAGGCCGTCATTGACAACGGCTCCTTCGGCACCCGCACCATCCGCTTCGAGACGGGCCGCCTGGCCCGCCAGGCCGCCGGCTCCGCCGTGGCCTACCTCGACGACGACACCATGGTGCTCTCGGCCACCTCGGCCTCGAAGAACCCCAAGGACAACCTCGACTTCTTCCCCCTCACGGTGGACGTCGAGGAGCGGCAGTACGCCGCCGGCAAGATCCCCGGCAGCTTCTTCCGCCGCGAGGGCCGGCCCTCCGAGGACGCCATCCTCACCTGCCGCCTGATCGACCGCCCGCTGCGCCCGTCCTTCAAGAAGGGCCTGCGCAACGAGATCCAGGTCGTCGCCACGATCATGGCGCTCAACCCCGACCACCTGTACGACGTCGTGGCGATCAACGCCGCGTCCGCGTCGACGCAGCTGGCCGGCCTGCCCTTCTCCGGCCCGGTCGGCGGCGTCCGCGTCGCGCTGATCAACGGCCAGTGGGTCGCGTTCCCGACGCACACCGAGCTCGAGGACGCCGTCTTCGACATGGTCGTCGCCGGTCGCGTCCTGGAGGACGGCGACGTCGCGATCATGATGGTCGAGGCCGAGGCCACCGACAAGACCATCAAGCTCGTCGAGGGCGGCGCCGAGGCGCCCACCGAGGAGGTCGTCGCCGCGGGCCTCGACGCCGCGAAGCCCTTCATCAAGGTCCTCTGCAAGGCCCAGTCGGACCTCGCCGCGAAGGCCGCCAAGCCGACCGCCGAGTTCCCGATCTTCCTGGACTACCAGGACGACGTGCTCGAGGCGCTGACCTCCGCGGTCAAGACCGAGCTGTCCGCCGCCCTCACCATCCCGGGCAAGCAGGACCGCGAGGCCGAGCTGGACCGCGTCAAGGGTCTGGCCGCCGAGAAGCTCCTCCCGCAGTTCGAGGGCCGCGAGAAGGAGATCTCCGCCGCGTACCGCTCGCTGACCAAGTCCCTGGTCCGTGAGCGCGTCATCAAGGAGAAGAAGCGCATCGACGGCCGCGGTGTCACCGACATCCGCACCCTGGCCGCCGAGGTCGAGGCCATCCCGCGCGTGCACGGCTCCGCCCTGTTCGAGCGCGGCGAGACCCAGATCCTGGGCGTCACCACGCTGAACATGCTGCGCATGGAGCAGCAGCTGGACACCCTCTCCCCGGTGACCCGCAAGCGCTACATGCACAACTACAACTTCCCGCCGTACTCCGTCGGTGAGACGGGCCGCGTCGGCTCCCCGAAGCGCCGCGAGATCGGCCACGGCGCGCTCGCCGAGCGCGCGATCGTGCCGGTCCTGCCGACGCGCGAGGAGTTCCCCTACGCGATCCGCCAGGTCTCCGAGGCGCTGGGCTCCAACGGCTCGACGTCGATGGGCTCGGTCTGCGCCTCGACCATGTCGCTGCTGAACGCCGGTGTGCCGCTGAAGGCCCCCGTCGCCGGTATCGCCATGGGCCTGATCTCGCAGGAGATCAAGGGCGAGACGCACTACGTCGCCCTCACCGACATCCTCGGCGCCGAGGACGCGTTCGGTGACATGGACTTCAAGGTCGCCGGCACCAAGGACTTCGTCACGGCCCTCCAGCTGGACACGAAGCTCGACGGCATCCCGGCCTCCGTCCTGGCCGCCGCCCTCAAGCAGGCCCGCGACGCCCGCCTCCACATCCTCGACGTGATGATGGAAGCGATCGACGTCCCGGACGAGATGTCCCCGAACGCCCCGCGGATCATCACCGTCAAGATCCCCGTGGACAAGATCGGTGAGGTCATCGGCCCCAAGGGCAAGATGATCAACCAGATCCAGGAGGACACCGGCGCCGACATCACGATCGAGGACGACGGCACCATCTACATCGGTGCCGCCCAGGGCTCGCAGGCCGAGGCCGCCCGCGCCACGATCAACGGCATCGCCAACCCGACCATGCCGGAGGTCGGCGAGCGCTACCTGGGCACCGTCGTGAAGACGACGACCTTCGGCGCGTTCGTGTCGCTCATGCCCGGCAAGGACGGTCTGCTGCACATCTCGCAGATCCGCAAGCTCGCCGGCGGCAAGCGCGTGGAGAACGTCGAGGACGTCGTCGGCGTGGGCCAGAAGGTCCAGGTCGAGATCGCCGAGATCGACTCCCGCGGCAAGCTGTCCCTCGTCCCGGTCATCGAGGGCGAGGACGGCGACGACGCCGACAAGAAGGACGACGCCGACAAGTGACGTCCCGTAGCACCACGACGACGGCCCGCACCTCCTCGGAGGGGCGGGCCGTCGCCCGTACCCAAACCCTGATCAAGGGCGACAACGGCATCGGCACCGTCCGCAGGACCACGCTCCCCAGCGGCCTGCGCATCGTCACCGAGACCCTGCCCTCCGTCCGCTCCGCGACCTTCGGCATCTGGGCCCACGTCGGCTCCCGTGACGAGACACCGACGCTCAACGGCGCGACGCACTACCTGGAGCACCTGCTCTTCAAGGGCACCAGGAAGCGCAGCGCACTCGACATCTCCGCCGCCGTCGACGCGGTCGGCGGCGAGATGAACGCGTTCACGGCGAAGGAGTACACGTGCTACTACGCGCGCGTGCTCGACACCGACCTGCCGCTCGCCATCGACGTCGTCTGCGACATGCTGACCGGCTCCCTCATCGAGGAGGAGGACGTCGACGCGGAGCGCGGCGTGATCCTCGAAGAGATCGCCATGACCGAGGACGACGCCGGTGACGTCGTCCACGACCTGTTCGCCCACACCATGCTCGGCGACACCCCGCTCGGCCGCCCGGTCCTCGGCACGGTCGACACGATCAACGCGCTGAGCCGCGGCCAGATCGCCCGCTTCTACCGCAGGCACTACGACCCGACCCACCTGGTCGTGGCCGCGGCCGGCAACGTCGACCACGACAAGGTCGTCCGCCAGGTCCGCACCGCCTTCGACAAGGCGGGCGCGCTCACCGGCACGGCCGCGCCCTCGGGCCCGCGCACCGGCCGCAAGACCCTGCGCGCGGCCGGCCGCATGGAACTGCTCGGCCGCAAGACCGAGCAGGCCCACGTCATCCTCGGCATGCCGGGCCTGGCCCGCACCGACGACCGCCGCTGGGCCATGGGCGTCCTCAACACGGCCCTGGGCGGCGGCATGTCCTCGCGCCTCTTCCAGGAGGTCCGCGAGAAGCGCGGACTCGCCTACAGCGTGTACTCGTACACCTCGTCGTTCGCCGACTGCGGCCTGTTCGGCGTCTACGCGGGCTGCCGCCCGAACCAGGTGCACGACGTCCTGAAGATCTGCCGCGACGAGCTGGACCAGGTCGCGCGGCACGGCCTCACCGACGACGAGCTGACCCGCGCCGTCGGCCAGCTCAAGGGCTCCACGGTGCTCGGCCTGGAGGACACCGGCGCGCTGATGAACCGCATCGGCAAGAGCGAGCTGTGCTGGGGCGAGCAGATGTCCGTCGACGACATGCTGACCCGCATCTCCCGGGTGACCCCGGACGAGGTGCGCGAGGTGGCCCGCGAGATCCTGGGGCAGCGCCCGTCCCTGTCGGTGATAGGGCCGCTCAAGGACAAGCAGGCGGCACGCCTCCACGAGGCCGTCGCGTAACCCTTCGCCCCCTTCGTCTGTAAGGAAGCTGGAAGAACATGAGCAAGCTGCGCGTGGCGGTCCTCGGCGCCAAGGGCCGCATCGGCTCCGAGGCGGTCCGTGCCGTCGAGGCCGCCGAGGACATGGAGCTGGTCGCGGCCCTCGGCCGGGGAGACGCGCTGGACTCGCTGGTCGGGTCCGGCGCCCAGGTCGTGGTCGAGCTGACCACGCCCGACTCGGTGATGGCGAACCTGGAGTTCGCGGTCGGCCACGGCATGCACGCCGTCGTCGGCACGACGGGCTGGACCGAGGACCGCCTCGCACAGCTGGACTCCTGGCTCGCGGCCTCCCCGGACACCGGCGTCCTGATCGCCCCGAACTTCTCCATCGGCGCGGTCCTGACGATGAAGTTCGCCGAGGTGGCGGCCCCCTACTTCGAGTCGGTCGAGGTCATCGAGCTGCACCACCCGAAGAAGGTCGACGCCCCCTCGGGCACGGCCGCGCGCACCGCCCAGCTGATCGCGGCGGCGCGCGCGAAGGCCGGCAGCGCGCCCGCGCCGGACGCGACGCGGACCGCGCTCGACGGCGCGCGTGGCGCGGACGTGGACGGCGTCCCCGTCCACTCGGTGCGCCTGCGCGGCCTGCTGGCCCACCAGGAGGTCCTGCTGGGCGCCGAGGGCGAGACCCTCACCCTCCGCCACGACTCGCTGCACCACAGCAGCTTCATGCCGGGCATCCTCCTGGGCGCCCGCAAGGTCGTGTCGGCCCCCGGCCTCACCTTCGGCCTGGAACACTTCCTCGACCTGAACGGCTGA
Organism: Streptomyces sp. NPDC088785; assembly: GCF_044750685.1. Classification (NCBI taxonomy): domain Bacteria; kingdom Bacillati; phylum Actinomycetota; class Actinomycetes; order Kitasatosporales; family Streptomycetaceae; genus Streptomyces; species Streptomyces sp. NPDC088785. Next base: position 5,723 of record NZ_JBIVKH010000013.1, on the reverse strand, counting down.
CCCGCGGCCATGCGCGCGAAAATCACGTACGCCCTCACGGCGGCGGTCCTGGTCGTCTACTTCGTCCTGGCCGGCGACCGCGGCATCATGCTGATCCAGCAGGGCACCCTCCTGACGGTCACCTTCGGCGTCGCGGTGCTGATCCTGCCGGTCATCGGCATCTGGTTCCTGTGGGCGAACACCCAGTTCGTCCGCAAGGCCAACCGGCTCGCCGTGCTCCTGGAGGCGGAGGGCGGCCTGCCCGTCGACGAACTCCGCCGGGACGGCTACGGCCGCATCGACCGCGACTCCGCCGACGAGGTCTTCGCCCGCCGCAAGGCGGAGACGGAGGACACGCCGGGGGACTGGCGCTGCTGGTTCCGCCTCGCGGTCGCCTACCGCGACGCCCGCGACACCCCTCGCGCCCGCAAAGCCATGCAGCGCGCGATCGCCCTCCAGGAGGGCCGCACGCTCAGCGCCTGACACACGACGAAGGGCCCGCCGGGATCTCCCGGCGGGCCCTTTTCCCGTACGTCGATCAGCTCTGCGGCCGGTACTCCTCGGCCCACACCTCGATGCTGTCGGCGGCCCGGTCGAACGCCGTGGACCGGCCGAGGAAGTCGGCGCCGTGGCTGGTCAGCAGCGTCGTCTGCTCACCCGTACGATCCCGCCGCACGAGGACCAGGGCCTGTCCCTGGACCGTGCGGGGCAGCCCGAGCCAGCGCACCGGCTGCTGCACCGTGCGGGCGGTCACGACCTGGTCCCAGCGCGCCGTGCGGGTCTGGAAGAACGCGACGTGCCGCAGCCCGCGCGCGCTCACCCAGGTACCCATCCGCAGCAGCCGCAGCGCGGCCGCGATGATGAGCACCGCCAGCACCCCGCACAGGGTCGCGGCGGTCACGTCACCGGCCACGGCGATGATCACGGCTGCGAAGAGCACGTACGACGCCAGCAGCAGAAGCAGGGCCGCCGCGCCGACCCGGTAGGGACCCGGGCGGTACGGGCGCCGCCACTGGTCCCGGTCGTCGAAGGGCAGCGCGACGTCCGCGGCCTCGTCGAAAGCACGGTCGGCCGTCAGGAAGGGCAGGGGCACGACGGGTCCTCACTCGATCCACGCTGGTCTTGGGGCTGTGCCCGGTGAGGCTACCCAGGCGGCACGAGCCCTTCCACTTCAGGGGGTCCGGACGAGGAAGGCACACTCCGGCGGCGGCTCAGCGCCCGTCCGACGCCTCGGACTGCTGGACGTGCTGCGTGGACTGATCGGCGGACAGGGCCGGCATCCCGAACAGCAGGGAGCCGGTGATGCCCGCGACGACCGTCAGCCCGACCAGCCATCGGCCGGCGAGCTGGCTCACGGAGGGCCGTTCGCGCGCGGGCGGCGTGACGTTACTGCGGAACTTGTCGGCTTCGGCGATGAAGGCGAAGGGTACGGGTTCGCGCCGACGGAACATGGGTGGTGCTTCTCCTCAAGGGGTTCGAACGAAGTGTGTTCATCTACACAGACGCACGCCTGCCCCAAAAGGTGCCGTCAACCGCCGAATTCCCAGAAGTTTTTTCCCGATCGGTGGTGAACGGGGTGAGAACGGTGCGAATGCCGCGTTGTCGGTGGTGGCCCGTAGAGTGGGCGCCGCCCGACCGTAGTGATGGGAAGGACCCCCCGAGCCGTGACCGAAACCCCTCTTGAAGACCTCAAGCCGACGTTCCGCGGAGACGTGACCGTGGAACTGGTGAAGCACACCGCCAGCGACTCCGACGTGCTGTTCGCGGCCCGTGTCTCCACCGTGGGCGAGCAGTCCCTGGACGAGCTGTCCAAGGACCCCGCCCGGTCCAAGGGGCTCATCAACTACCTGATGCGCGACCGTCACGGCAGCCCGTTCGAGCACAACTCGATGACGTTCCTCATCAGCGCGCCGATCTTCGTCTTCCGCGAGTTCATGCGCCACCGCGTGGGCTGGTCGTACAACGAGGAATCGGGCCGCTACAGGGAGCTCCAGCCGGTCTTCTACGTCCCGGACGCCGACCGCAAGCTGGTCCAGGAGGGCCGTCCCGGCAAGTACGAGTTCGTCGAGGGCACTCGCGCGCAGCAGGAGCTGACGGCCCGCTGCATGGAGGACTCCTACCGTCAGGCGTACGAGGCGTACCAGGAGATGCTGGCGGCGGGGGTGGCCCGCGAGGTGGCCCGCGCGGTGCTTCCGGTCGGCCTGTTCTCGTCGATGTACGCGACGTGCAACGCGCGCTCGCTGATGCACTTCCTCGGCCTGCGCACCCAGCACGAGCTGGCGAAGGTGCCGTCGTTCCCGCAGCGGGAGATCGAGATGGTCGGCGAGAAGATGGAGGCGGAGTGGGCGACCCTCATGCCGCTCACCTACGCGGCCTTCAACGCCAACGGCAGGGTGGCGCCGTAGCCCCGAGCGGGGCCCGCTCCGTACGGCCGGAGCACACATGTACGGATGAGCCGACCGAAGTGTCCGTATTGCGGCATTTCGTAAAGTTCATCTAGCCTGATCAAACGGACCCGGCACTGCTTGAACCCCCGAGCAGGCAGTGCCGGGCTCCTCCTTTGTCGCGACTTGTCGTATCCCCCGAGGGGGGACCCGGCACTGAGCAGCGAGTAGCGTGTTACCCATGGCTCCGACCTCCACTCCGCAGACCCCCTTCGGGAGGGTCCTCACCGCCATGGTCACGCCCTTCGCGGCGGACGGCGCACTCGACCTCGACGGCGCGCAGCGGCTCGCCGCCCACCTGGTGGACGCAGGCAACGACGGCCTGATCGTCAACGGCACCACCGGCGAGTCCCCGACCACCAGCAACGCGGAGAAATCGGATCTCGTACGAGCCGTCGTGGAGGCGGTCGGCGAACGCGCCCACGTCGTCGCCGGAGTCGGCACGAACGACACCCGCCACAGCATCGAGCTGGCCCGCCAGGCCCAGCAGGCCGGTGCGCACGGCCTCCTCACGGTCACGCCGTACTACAACAAGCCCCCGCAGGAGGGCCTGCTCCGCCACTTCACCGCGATCGCCGACGCGACCGACCTGCCGGTGATGCTGTACGACATCCCGGGCCGCAGCGGCGTGCCGATCAACAGCGAGACGATCGTCCGGCTGGCCGAGCACCCGCGCATCGTCGCGAACAAGGACGCCAAGGGCGACCTCGGACGCGCCTCCTGGACCATCGCCCGCTCGGGCCTGCCCTGGTACTCGGGCGACGACATGCTGAACCTGCCGCTGCTGTCCGTGGGCGCCGTCGGCTTCGTCTCCGTCGTCGGCCATGTGGTGGCCCCCGAGCTGCGCACCATGCTCGACGCCTACATGTCGGGCGACGTGCACAAGGCGACGGAGATCCACCAGAAGCTGCTCCCGGTCTTCACCGGCATGTTCCGCACGCAGGGCGTCATCACGACGAAGGCCGCGCTGGCCCTCCAGGGACTGCCCGCGGGCCCCCTGCGGCTGCCGCTCGTGGAGCTCAGTCCTGATGAAACCGCGCAGCTCAAGATCGATCTTGCTGCCGGCGGGGTACAGCTCTAAACACAGACTTCGCAAAGCTTCACAACTGAATCAACAGAACAAGCAGCACGAACAGCTACACCTCTGTCATCACCACAACAGCTACTGCACGAACGTCACGCGCGCCACGTGCCTCCCGGTACGTGGCGTGCGTGGTGAGGAGAGTCTTTTGAGTCATCCGCATCCTGAACTGGGCGCCCCGCCGAAGCTCCCGAAGGGCGGCCTGCGCGTCACCCCGCTCGGCGGCCTCGGCGAGATCGGGCGCAACATGACCGTCTTCGAATTCGACGGCCGTCTGCTGATCGTCGACTGCGGAGTGCTCTTCCCCGAGGAGGAGCAGCCCGGAATCGACCTGATCCTGCCGGACTTCTCGTCCATCAGGGACCGCCTCGACGACATCGAGGGGATCGTGCTCACGCACGGGCACGAGGACCACATCGGTGGTGTCCCGTACCTGCTGCGCGAGAAGCCGGACATCCCGCTGATCGGTTCCAAGCTGACCCTCGCGCTGATCGAGGCGAAGCTCCAGGAGCACCGCATCCGCCCGTACACCCTTGAGGTGGCCGAGGGCGACCGCGAGCGCCTGGGCCCGTTCGACTGCGAGTTCGTCGCGGTCAACCACTCGATCCCGGACGCGCTGGCCGTCGCCATCCGCACCCCGGCGGGCATGGTCGTCCACACCGGCGACTTCAAGATGGACCAGCTCCCCCTGGACCGTCGCCTCACCGACCTGCCGACCTTCGCGCGGCTCGGCGAGGAGGGCATGGACCTGCTCCTGTCCGACTCGACGAACGCCGAGGTCCCGGGTTTCGTCCCGCCCGAGCGCGACATCTCGAACGTGATCCGCGGCGTCTTCGCCGGCGCCCAGAAGCGGATCATCGTCGCCTCGTTCGCGAGCCACGTCCACCGCATCCAGCAGATCCTGGACGCGGCCCACGAGTACGGCCGCAGGGTCGCCTTCGTCGGCCGCTCGATGGTCCGCAACATGGGCATCGCGCGTGACCTCGGCTACCTGAAGGTGCCGGCCGGTCTCGTCGTGGACGTCAAGACCCTCGACGACCTGCCGGACAGCGAGGTCGTCCTGGTCTGCACGGGTTCGCAGGGCGAGCCGATGGCCGCCCTCTCCCGGATGGCCAACCGCGACCACCAGATCCGCATCGTCTCCGGCGACACGGTGATCCTGGCGTCGTCCCTGATCCCCGGCAACGAGAACGCGGTCTACCGCGTGATCAACGGCCTGACCCGCTGGGGCGCGAACGTCATCCACAAGGGCAACGCCAAGGTGCACGTCTCGGGCCACGCGTCCGCGGGCGAGCTCCTGTACTTCTACAACATCTGCAAGCCCAAGAACCTGATGCCGGTCCACGGCGAATGGCGCCACCTGCGCGCCAACGCCGAGCTGGGCGCCCTCACCGGCGTCCCGCACGACCGCATCGTGATCGCCGAGGACGGCGTCGTCGTCGACCTGGTCGACGGCAAGGCCAAGATCGTGGGCAAGGTTCAGGCGGGCTACGTCTACGTGGACGGGCTGTCCGTCGGTGACGTGCGCGAGCCGGCCCTGAAGGACCGCAAGATCCTCGGGGACGAGGGCATCATCTCGGTCTTCGTGGTGGTGGACTCCAGCACCGGCAAGATCACCAGCGGTCCGAACATCCAGGCCCGCGGATCCGGCATCGAGGACTCCGCGTTCCACGCGGTCGTCCCGAGGATCCAGGACGTCCTGGAGAAGTCGGCCCAGGACGGCGTCGTCGAACCCCACCAGCTGCAGCAGCTCATCCGCCGCACGCTGGGCAAGTGGGTCTCCGACACCTACCGCCGGCGCCCGATGATCCTCCCGGTCGTCGTCGAGGTCTGAGACACCTCAGGAGCGGGGCGCCTCGATTTGCATCGAGGCGCCCCGCTCCAGTACGTTTACGGCTCCGCCTGAGGGGAACCCGACGTGATTACGCGCTCGGACCCAGCTCCCCAAGGGGCCGGAAATTCCGACTCAGAACCTCTGATAAAGTCGGAGCAGCCGAAAGGCAAAGGCCCTCCAACGGCCACCGGAAACAAATTCCGAACCGGAAACGGAACGGAAAAAGGATCTGGTAAGGTTGGAAACACGAAAGACCGAAGGGAAGCGCCCGGAGGAAAGCCCGAGAGGGCGAGTACAAAGGAAGCGTCCGTTCCTTGAGAACTCAACAGCGTGCCAAAAATCAACGCCAGATATGTTGATACCCCGTCTCCGGCCATCAGGTCGG
>NZ_JBIVKH010000012.1:0-232938 GCF_044750685.1 Streptomyces sp. NPDC088785 | reverse complement strand
GCACCCACACCAACCCCACCACCGCCACCTGGCACGCCCTCCTCGACGCCTACCACTACACCCTCCAACACACCACCACACCCACACCCCTACCCACGACGACGACCGCGCCCACGCCCCTGCCCACACCCACCACAGCACCCGAACCCACCCCCCTCCCCACACCCAAAACCCTCCACCCCACCCCCCACTAACCACCCCACCACAGCCGCACCCCGCCGAATCTCAGGCTGCGCAGCGCACCGCGGTCATCGATGATCGTCGAGTGATGGCGAGCTGGAAGATGAGATACCGCGGCGTACAGCTGCTGCCCTTGGCCATGATCGTTGCGGCCGCGATGGCTGACGTCTTCACGCCCCGGCGGGAGCGATACGACGCCTTCCTCTACATCGTCCCCGGTCTCGCGGCGGTGTCCTGGGGAGCGAGGGGCACATTGGCTTTCGGCGCCGTTGCCACGGCGCTACTGGTGTGGCGGGGCGAGGCCCGGGGTGAAGCGTTCATGCCGGGCGGGTTCGCCGAGACGGTCCTGATGCTGGTCTTCAGCCTGGTCGCCGCCTGGACCAGCAGTGTGCGCCAGCGGCGCGAACGGGAACTCCAGCACGTGCGGACGGTCGCGGACGTCGTCCAGCGTGCCGTGCAGCATCCCCTGCCCAAACGGCTGGGCCCCGTCGACCTGCACCTGTTGTACGAGACTTCGGTGGCCGGCGCGCACCTGGGCGGCGACTTCTACAAAGCCCTGGAAGTACCCGGCGCGGTCCGAGTGATGATCGGCGACGTCCAGGGCAAAGGCCTGGGAGCCGTGGAGACCGCAGCGGTGCTGCTGGGCGCCTTTCGTCAATGTGCTCATGCCGAACCCGATCTCCCAGGTGTCGCGCGCACCCTCGAAGCCAGCATGCGGCGGCACGCCGCCCGCGTCGACGTCGAGGACGCGGAGCGGTTCGCCACCGTGGTCCTGGCGGAGATTCCCGTCGATCTGCCGGTCCTGCGGCTGCTCAGTTGCGGGCATCCCCCGCCGGTCCTTCAGCCATCCGGCGGCACTACGCGCCTGGTCGACTTCCGGCAGCCGTCGTTGCCCATCCACCTGCCCGTCAGCGTGCCGGACGAGTACGTCGTGGAGGAGATCGCCTTCGGCCCGCGTGACCGTCTGCTGATGTACACCGACGGTGTCAGCGAGACCCGCGATCGACGCGGCAACTTCTACCCCTTAGCCGAGCGCCTCGCCTCCTGGTCGGACACGCCAGCCCGCGACGTACTGCTCGCCCTCGCCGTCGACCTGCGCCGCTTCCACGGTCACGGGCCGGACGACGACACCGCCGCTGTCCTCATCGAGCGCACACCGCCCCCGGCTCAGAACACCTGAACGCCCCACCGACCCACCGACCCACCGACCCACCACCACAGCCAGTGCGACAGAGGGACTACCGTTCAGGTCACGTGCGCAGGCCGGACGGCTCAAGCACCGGACGCCGCAACCCGAGGACCGACCTCACATGACAGCCATCTGGACCACTCGCGCCGAGACACCGGACGACGTTCCCGCCGTGCGCGGCATCAACCTCGCCGCCTTCCCCACCGCCGATGAAGCGGACCTGGTCGAGGCGCTGCGCGCCGACCCCGGCGCCTGGATCGACGGCCTGTCCCTGGTCGCCCAGGCTCCCGACGGCACCCTCGCCGGGCACGCGCTGCTCACCCGCTGTCACGTCGACGGCGAGCCCGCCCTCGCCCTGGCCCCGTGCGCGGTGCTTCCGTCGGCGCAGCGCACCGGTGCCGGTTCCGCGGCCGTCCGCGCCGCGCTCGACGCCGCACGCGCCATGGGCGAGAACCTCGTACTGGTCCTCGGCCACGCCGGCTACTACCCGCGCTTCGGTTTCGTGCCGGCGTCCCGCTTCGGCATCCGCGCCCCGTTCGAGGCACCCGACGACGCCATGATGGCCCTGGCCCTCGACGCCACCCGACCGGTGCCCGTGGGCACGATCCGGTACCCCGCCGCCTTCGGGCTCTGACGTGGATGACGAAAGGGGCACCCGGCCGTCCACACGCGCCGGGCGCCCCTTCCGCCTGCCTGCCTAGCTGCCTAGCTGCCTAGCTGCTCACGGCCTACCGGCCCACCGGGTCAGCTGAGCGTCTTCACCGCGGCGGCGTCGTACGGCTTCAGCTCGTCGTAGCGGTCGGAGAGCACCTTGGCCGCCCATTCGGGGTCCTGCAACAGCGCGCGGCCGACCGCGACCATGTCGAACTCCTCGTCCTCCAGACGGTCGAGGAGGTTGTCGATGCCCTTGACCGCGGAGCCCTCGCCCTGGAAGGCGTTCACGAAGTCGCCGTCGAGGCCGACCGAGCCGACGCTGATGACCTGCTTGCCGGTGAGCTTCTTCGTCCAGCCGGCCAGGTTCAGGTCCGAGTCGTCGAACTCCGGCAGCCAGTAGCGGCGGGTGGAGGCGTGGAACACGTCGACGCCGGCCGCGGCGAGCGGGGCCAGGATCGCTTCCAGTTCCTGCGGGGTCTCGGCGAGCCGCGCGGTGTAGTCCTGCTGCTTCCACTGCGAGTAGCGGAACAGGATCGGGAAGTCCGGGGAGACCTTCTCCCGGACCGCCGCGACGATCTCCGCGGCGAACTTCGTCCGGGCCACCGGGTCGCCGCCGTAGGCGTCGGTGCGCCGGTTCGTGCCCTCCCACAGGAACTGGTCGAGGAGGTAGCCGTGGGCGCCGTGCAGCTCCACGCCGTCGAAGCCGATGCGCTCGGCGTCGGCGGCCGCCTGGGCGAACGCGGTGACGACGTCGTCCAGGTCCTGCTGCGTCATGGCCGTGCCGGTCTGCTCGGCGCCCGCGGTGACGAGACCGGAGGGGCCCACGGCGGGGGCCTGCGGGTACGGGGCGTCGCCCTGCTGCCGCACCATGCCGATGTGCCACAGCTGCGGAACGATGGTGCCGCCCGCCGCGTGCACGTCCTCGGCGACCTTCGCCCAGCCGGCCAGCTGATCGTCACCGTGGAACCGGGGCACCCGGTCGCTCTGCCCGGCCGAGTCGTGACCGACGTACGTACCCTCGGTGACGATGAGACCGACCCCGGCGGCCGCGCGGCGCGCGTAGTAGGAGCGCACGTCCTCGCCGGGGATGCCGCCCGGGGAGAACATGCGCGTCATCGGCGCCATCACGATCCGGTTCGGGACGGTCAGGCCGGCGAGCGAGATCGGGCGGGACAGCAGGCGAGCCGCGCGGGAAGCGGGCGTCGTGGCGGTCACAGGGACTCCTCAGAAGATGCAGGGTTAACCGATTGGTATGTGTGCGTGCATTGTTACAGCCTCTGAAGTAACTGCTCATGGGGGGCCCGCATTCCCGCTCCTCGCTTCCCCGTTCCACGCGAGTGGGCGGGGTCACGCACGCGACGCGGTTCGCGCCGGCGGGGGGCTCACTCGTAGCGTGGGGGGATGATCGGTATGACGCAGATCGAGAGTGACGAGGCCCGTCGGATCGTCGAGACGGAGCTGGTGCTTCCGGCAGGTGATCTCCTCGACATCGCCGAGGCGCGGCACCCCGGTGGCCAGGGTGCGCTGGGGCTGGAGTTCGGCCGGTACGAGGGCAGTACGGACCGCTATCTGTTCTCGACGACGGTCGAGGACGAGGAGGGCGCCGTCTGGCACCTGCTCCTCGACGCGCACTCCGGCGAGGTCGTGCAGGACGTGGCGGCCGACCAGGAACAGCAGGACGGGCAGGACGACGGGCGGATCGTTCCGGGCGTGCGCGTCATCGGTGACGGTGCAGGGCCGCACGCCTCCGCCTGACGTGCCGGAGCGGGAACGGGCTCATCGGGTCGCTGATCGGGGCGGTGACTCGGCGAGCGAGAGGCTGTTGCCGTCGGGGTCCAGCACGACGACGTGCCGCACGCCGCTGCCGTAGACCTCGACCGGTCCGTAGGCGATCCCGTGCGCGTCGAGCCGTGACAGGACGGCGTCGAGGCCGTCCACGCCGAAGGTGACCATGGCTCCGCCGACCCGCTCGGCGCGCACGTCCCGGTCGTCGACGACGACCCAGGCGTTCTCCCCCACCCGCCACAGGGACTCCTCGCCGATGACGGTGTCCGCGGGGCGGCCGAAGAACACCTCGTACCACGGGACCGCCCTGCTCCGGTCGCCGACGCACATCACGCTGTACAGGTCCACGCGCATCCCTCTTTACTCGACTTTCCTCGACCGCTCCGCGAGGAGGCCGCGCGTCGGCGTCCCCGCATGCGTCATTAGCATGTGCTCATGGTGTCCTTCGTTCCATCGCTCGTCTGTTTTTTCTTGTTCTGTGCGGGGGTGGCGCGGGACCGCCGCCGGCTCGGCAACGCCGTTCTCCTGGGGCTTTCCGTCGTCTTCGCCGTCATCGCACTGTTTCTGAAACTGGCTTCCGAGAGGGAGCAGTTGGGTCTCGGGCTCGCGATCGCGCTGTTGATCCTGGCGGCGCTGGGTGTCATCACGCTCGCGTGGTTCCTGATCGCCAACGGGATCACCATGGTCCGCAAAGAGGGCCGCAGCCCGGCGAACCTGCTCTCTCTCGGAGCGGGGCTCGCGCTGGTCGCGCTGCTCGCCCTGCTGGCCACCGCGCTGGCCCTGCACACGCACACACTGCTGGTGGCCGCGGCCACGGCGACCGCGCTGTGCGGGTACGTCGCCTTCCTGTTCCTCTGTTTCCTCGTCTACGGCGGGCTGTACGCGCGTCTGCGCATCCGGCGCCGCGCGGACTTCGTGGTGGTCCTCGGCTCGGGTCTGATCGGCGGCACCAAGGTGCCCCCGCTGCTGGCCAGTCGTCTGGAGCGGGCCCGCAAGGAGCACGCCCGGCTGTCCCGCAAGGGACGGCGACCGGTGCTGATCACCTCCGGGGGGCAGGGGCCCGACGAGAAGCTGCCGGAGTCCCACGCGATGGCCGACTATCTGACGGCCGAGGGGTTCCCCGCCGATCTGATCACCCGCGAGGACCGGTCGACGACCACCGACGAGAACCTGGCGTTCAGCAAAGTCCTGATGGAGAAGGCCAATCCGGCCTACCGCTGTGTGATCGTCACGAACAACTACCACGTCTTCCGCGCCGCGGTCACGGCGCGCCGCACCGGCGTCCGGGGCCATGTCATCGGCGCCCCCACGGCCTCGTACTTCTGGCCCAGCGCCATGCTCCGCGAGTTCGTGGCCCTTCTCGTCTCCTACCGTCGCACCAATGCGGCCCTCTTCCTGCTGGTCCTGCTGAGCGGGCTGTTCATCTGGTGGCTCGGGTGGCCGCCCGCCCCCTGACCGACCGCCACCCGCTGACCGACTGCCACCCGCTGACCGACCGCCGCCCCCTGACCGACCGCCGCCCCTTGGCCGACTGCCGTCAGCGGGTCTTCCCCGTCTCTTTCGCGCGCAGGACGTCGTCCATGTGCCGCGCGCGCCAGCGGCGCAGCAGGTCGTGGAAGGCGACCGCGCCGTACGGGTAGGCGTGCGGGCCGTTGGGGCGGCCGCGGCCCTCCCGGTTGTAGTAGCCGGGGGTGCACTCGGCGTGGAACCACTCGTGGTCCGGGGCGTCCTGGGCGCAGACGGCGAGCCAGGCGTCGACCGCCTCGGGGGTCGGCTCCAGGATCGCGTTCCTCTTCTCCGCCGCGGTGATCAACGCGGCGGCGTGGATGGCCTGTTCGTCGAGGATGTGGGTGAAGTTGACGCTGCTGGCGTTCTGGAGGGGCCCCATCATGAACAGGTTCGGGAAGCCGTGGCTGGTGAAACCGTGCAGGGTGCGCGGGCCCCGCTCGGCGAGCGACTCCAGGAGGCGGATGCCGTCGCGGCCGGTCACGGGCAGCTTCCCCGAGGTGATGCCGGAGACGCCCACGGAGAAGCCGGTGGCGAGGATCAGGCAGTCGACCTCGTACTCCACGCCGCCCACGACCACGCCGTGGGCGGTCATGCGCTCGATGCCGTGGGTGTCGGCGGTGTCGACGAGGGTGACGTTGTCCCGGTTGAAGGCCGGCAGGTACCGGTCGGAGAACGCGGGGCGCTTGCACGCGTACCGGTACCAGGGCTGGAGGGCCGCGGCGGTGTCCGGGTCGGTGACCTCGGCGGACACGCGCGCCCGGATCCGGTTCATGGTGGCGTGGTCCGCGGCCTCGTACGTCGTCTCGAAGTCCGGTGCGCCGTCGCGGCGGAAGCTGGGGAGGAGCTTTTCGAGCAGGCCGGCCGACTCCGTCCAGCCGTCGGCCACGAGGTCCCGTTCGGTGTCCTCGCCGGACACGATCCGCAGGAAGTTCTCCCGTCGTTCGGCCGCCCAGCCGGGCCGGTCCGCTCCGACCTCCCGGGGTGTGACGCGGCGCTGGCCGCGCACGTCGACGGCGGACGGGGTGCGCTGGAAGACGTACAGGTGTCCGGCGTCCTCGGCCAGCAGCGGGATCGCCTGGACGCCGGTCGCTCCGGTGCCGACGACTCCGACGCGTCTGCCCGCGAGCCCGGTCATGCCACCGTCGGGGCCGCCGCCGGTGTAGCCGTAGTCCCAGCGGGACGTGTGGAAGGTGTGGCCCCGGAAGTCCTCGATGCCGGGGACGGAGGGCAGTTTGGGCTCGGACAGGGTGCCGGTGGCGGTGACGACGTAGCCGGCCCGGAAGGCGTCGCCCCGGTCGGTGCGGACCATCCACTGCGCGGCGCTCTCGTCCCAGGTGAGTGAGGTGACGGCGGTGGAGAACAGGGCGTGTTCGTACAGGCCGGACCGCTCGGCGATGCGCACCGCGTGCCGGCGGATCTCCTCGCCCGGCGCGTACTTCCACTCCGGTACGTGGCCGGTCTCGTCGAGCATCGGCAGGTAGACGTGCGACTCGACGTCGCAGTGGACGCCGGGGTAGCGGTTCCAGTACCAGGTGCCGCCGAAGTCGCCGCCCTGTTCGACGACGCGCACCTTCGCGACGCCCTGCCCGCGCAGCCGGGCGCCGGCCAGGATGCCGCCGAACCCGCCGCCGACGACGGCGACGTCCACGTGGTCGCGCACGGGTTCGCGAGCGGTCGGCTCGCCCGCGTACGGGTCCTTCGCGAAGTAGCCGAACTCGGCCGTGGGGGCGCGGTATTGGCGGGTTCCCTCGGGTCGGACCCGCCGCTCCCGCTCGATCCGGTAGCGCTCGCGGAGGTCCGCCGTCTCCTGCGCGGTGGGGGGAGTTTCGCGCTGCGGGGTCATGCGGTGGGTTCCTTCCGTACGGAGTTCAGGGTTCGTGCGGAGATCGGTTCGGGTGGAGTTCGGTTCGTGCGGAGTTCAGGGGGTGTTCGGGGATTTCGTGGTGGGGGGGAGTTGGGGGTCGCGCGCGCCGGGGCCTGCTGGGCCTTCCGGACGAGCACCGGTACCGTAACCCAGCAACCGGACAGTGTTGTCCGGTAGGGGTGTGGTTCGCGCCAGGCGGCCGTGCCCGGAGGCCACTTCACGGCATGCGTGATCCGGTCCGCCGGACCCGCAGGAAGGACCCGAATCGCCATGATCACGTCGTCCCGCGCTCCCCGCGCTCCCCGCGCACCCCGTGAACCGCATGCGTCCCGTGCGTCTCGTGCGTCCCGTCCATGCCGTGCGTCCCGATCCCGCGGCACTCTGGCCGGTCTCGCCGGCCTCTGCCTGCTGGCCCTGGCCGGCTGCGGCACCGAGACCGCCGCCGGTCCGGCGTCCCGGCCCGTGACGTCCGGCGAGGGCCGCGTCATCCGCGCGACACAGGTCTCCCACGTCACCGACGTGCACGCATCGACCGGCATGACGCTCCTGGAGGGACCGGTCCTCACCCGGAAGGGGCGCCTCTACGTCACGGACGTCACCGCGCCGCCCGGCGAGCCCAAGCTCATTTCCGTGGACGTCGGAACCGGACGGCACAAGGGCGTCTACACGGACAGGAACGGCGCGTACACCTCGGCGCAGATCAGCCCCTATGACGGCCGCGTTTATCTGACCGAGTATCAGTCGGGGGCCGTCGTCAGCCTCGCCCAGGACGGTTCGGACCGGCGTACGTTCTTCCCGGGCGAGGTCGACGGGTCGGCCATGAACCCCGACGACATCGTCTTCGACGACGCGGGGAACCTGTATGTGAGCGATCTGCACGGCATGGAGACCGGCAGGGCCGACGGTCGTATCGTGCGCATCGACCGCGACGGCCGGAAGGCCGTCGTCCTGGCCGACGGGCTCGCCCATCCCAACGGAGTCATGTTCGACCCCGAGCAGCACGGTCTGTGGGTCAGTGAACTGGCGCGGAACACCGTCTCGTATCTGCTGCTCGACGCCGAGAGGACGGCGGTGACGTCCCGGCACGAGGCGATCCACGTCGACGGCGGCCTCGCCCAGACCGACTCGATCTCCGTGGACGCCGACGGCAACCTCTATCAAGCGCTGCACGGCCGCCCGGCCATGGCCGTCTTCAGCAAGTACGGGCAGCGGCTCGGCACGGTCGAGGTGCCGGCCGGGGCGGCGAAGGGGCTGCGGTCGGCGACCAATGTCGCGATCACGCCGGGCGGCAGGAGCGCCTACATGACGGTCAGCGGCCCCGCCGGCGGCTACGTCTACTCCTTCGAGGCGTTGGCCGACGGAATCCGCCTCTCGAACGGCGGTTGAGGGCTGTTGAGGGGTGGCTGATTTCTTCAGGTTCCCCGGGAGGGGCACCCCCGGTCACTCGTCGGCGGCTGCTTCCACCGGGCGCAGCGGCCCCACCTCGATGCCGAGGAGCCGCCAGGCCGCCAGAGCCTGGCGCTCGCGCTGCGGGAGGGGACCCGTGACGGCCCCCGAGACCATCGCCACCGCGAGCATGAGGTCGTCCACGGCGAGCGGCGCCGGGCCGTCGGTCGGGCAGTGGGACAGGACGCCGCGGACCCGCTCGGACAGTTCCCTGCCCTCCTGGTCGTCGCCGCGCAGCCGCAGGAGGTCGACGAACGCGGTCGACCGGGTCACGTGCCAGGTGACCACGCCGAGCACGCTCGTCAGCGTCGCGTCCGGTTCGGCGGCGGCCTGTTCGATCTGCCGGACGTTCTCCCCCAGGACGGCGGAGGCCAGAGCCGTCCGATCGGCGAAGTGCCGGTAGAGGCTGCCCTGGCCGACCCCGGCGCGGCGGGCCACGGCGGACAGCGGAGCGTTGAGCCCCTGCTCGGCGAAGACCTCGCGGGCGGCGGCGATCAGCGCGGCCCTGTTGCGGGCCGCGACCCGGCGCCCCTGGTTCGCGGGGCGGGGCCGCCCGGGGTCGGAGGGGTTCGTCACCTCGGCAGCCTAGTACGGACGTCATCTGCACGAACGCGCGGCGAACCCCGGCACGGCGGGCCCGGAGGCGGCGCGCCATCGTCCGGGACGCCCTAGCCCGAGCACAGCGGTCCCGGGCCCGGCATGGCCGCGAGCACGCCGGACCCGGGCCCGCGCACAGCGGACCCGGAGACAGCGGCAGAGCCCGGAAAGCCCGCACCCGGCGATCAGACGAGGGCCACGACCAGCAGCGCGAAGGCGGCGATGATCACGGCGACGCGGACGTAGTGGTAGCGGTCCCAGCGGTTCATCTGCTCCTTCCAGTCCTCGGGCCGGTTCTCCGGGGTCCACGTCTTGCTCTGCTGGTTGATCGGGACGAGCAGCAGCAGCGACATGACCACGCTGAGGAGCAGCAGCGCCCCGGAGGTGACGACGAGACCCGTGCCGCGGTGGTGCCATCCGGCGGCGGCCCAGACGGCGACGAGGACGAGCGAGCCGATGTACCAGAACGGCATCACGGCGCCGAGCATCCTGCCGCCGTGGGACCGGGCGAGCTGGTCGCTGTCCTCGGGAAGCGCGTTGAAGATCCGGTTCATGACGAAGGCGACGGCGAACTCCACCCCCACCATCACGCCGACGACCACGGTGGTGAACACCTCAAGTGCGTTGAGCATGATGACCCCTCTGGAATCTAGCGTTGCTAGCCGATGAAGCAAAGCTAGTACTACTGCCGCTCGATTGTCTAGCGCTGCTAGGATCGGCTCATGTCGGTACAGGAACGCAAGGAGCGCGAGCGGGCGGGCCGTGAACGGCTCATCGTGGCCACGGCCCGCGAACTCGCCGAACAGCAGGGCTGGGACGCGGTCACCACCCGGCGGCTCGCCGAGCGCATCGAATACAGTCAGCCCGTTCTCTACAGCCACTTCCGCGGCAAGCGCGAGATCATCGGCGCCGTCGCCCTCGAAGGGGCCACCGAGCTGGCCGCGACCCTGCGGGCCGCGACCACCGCCACGGCGGACTCTCCGGGGCGGGTCACCGCGCTCGCCCGCGCGTACCTCGACTTCGCCGAGCGCAATCCGGCGGTCTACGACGCGATCTTCCAGCTCGACGGCGGGCTGGCCTTCGCGGACGAGGCCACGCCGGAGCCGCTGAAGGACGCCTTCGCCGCACTCCTGGAATGCCTCGCCCCGGTGACCGGGGACGGTGTCGAACCGGGCCTGTTCACTGAGACGTTCTGGGCCGCCCTGCACGGACTGGCCACCCTCACCCGGGCGGGGCGGCTGCCACCGGCCGAGACCGGGCGGCGCGTGGCCCTCCTCGTGGACCGGCTCGCCCACCACTGACCTCAGCGGCCGCCCCCGACCGCCGTGGCCTCCCGCGACAACCTCAGTGGCCCCCGTCGGCCTCCAATCGGCCACCCCGACGGCCATCCCCCTAACTACACCTGCGACAGCACGTGTGCCGCTTCGGCCGCCGTGTAGGAGGAGGAGAAGGTGAACGCGCGCGGCGACGGCCCGTCGGACCGCAGGACCGCCAGCCGGGCCAGGGCCTCGTCCACGGTCGGGATGTGCCCGGCCGGGATCCACCAGAGCACCAGGTGCGCCTCGACGTGCCGCTCGAACCATTCCCGCCGCCGTCGCATCACCTCAAGATGGCCGCTCCTGTAGGTGAAGTCCCACAGCGCCTCGGGGGTCTCCCACACCGACAGGTTGACCACGACGTCCTCGCCCGCCGGCCGCAGGCCCGTGGCGTCGGCGGCGCCTTCCTCCACCAACCGCCATACGAATCCGGGAGCGCTGTCGGCGACGGCGTTGATCGGGTTCAGCTACTCGACGAACGACGCCATTTCTGGGTCGTCGAAGGGACGGCGCAGGGTGACGACGTTGAGTTCGGCGAGTTGGGCAGTGCGCTGGGATGCGGTCATGGCTCATCCCAGCACGGCCCGCTTTTCTATGTCAATCCTCGTTGTTTTTAGAAGGTTCGAGCACCACGCAGCACTCCCCGGGCCGGGCGTCCATCCGGGCGCGGACCGGCCCGCCCTCGCCGATCAGCCCCTCCAGAAGTGCGCGGTTCATGCCGCAGACCAGGGGCGGAAAGCGTTCGGCGACGGCGTGGAAGGGGCAGTTGCGCATACGGACGACCGGCGACCCCGCGCTCTCGGCTCCTGGTGTTCCTTGGGCTTCCCGACTGTCGGACTCCAGGTGCGGCTCGTAGCCACGGGCGGTCAGCAACTCCATGGCGTCTTCGACGCTGTCGCACGCGGCCGCAGGGCCCCGCAGGACTGCGCCGCGTCGCCGCGCGGCCGCGAAGAGCCCGCTGTCCAGACCCGCCTCCTCGGCGGCCTCGGCGAGGAGTTCGGCGGCGGTGCGGTAGTCGCGGGCGGGCAGCGACACCGACCGCTCGGCCCGCGCCCGCGTGTACACCTTGGCCGGGCGGCCCGCCCCGGGCCCCGAGCGGCCGGGCGGACGACGGCTGCCGGCCTCCAGGAGTCCGACCTCGGTCAGCTTGTCCAGGTGATGCGCGGCGAGCGTACGCGTCACTCCGGTCGCCTCGGCGGCCTCCACGCGCCCGACCTCGCGCGCCTGCGCTGCCACGTATTCGTACAGGCGTCGGCGTACGGGATCCTGTAGGGCCGCGATCGCATCGATGTTCTCCACCCGCGCAGTCTATGAACAACACGCGTTGGATTTAGAAGCCGGGCAAGCAGGGTCCGCCACCGGACCTGGGCACCCGTGGCGCCATGTGACAACTTTCCGTAGATTCCGCAGTTTCCGGCGGCAGGCGGCTCCGCTGTGGTTCCCTGACGTCATGACCGTGCTCGTGACCCGTCGCCATGTCGACTACGGACGTGTCACCACCACCGGTTGTCGCGCCACCGGTTGTCGCGCCACCGGCTGACGACGCGCTCCCTCCCTGGCCGCCCTTCCGGCGTGCCGGGCCGGTGAAATCGTCCCTCGCTCCCCCTCCGAGCGTGCCTCCGTCACTGCAAGTGCCTTCACCTCTTCGCGCGTCTTCTTCCTTGCCGCTTCCTTGCCGCAGGGACCGCTGTGGCATCTCCACTCCCCACCGTGCGGCCCCCCATGTCCGCTTTCCGTCCGTCGTCTCGTCGTCCCCGTCGTCTCGTACCTCGTCCAGGGAGCATCGCCATGAGCCAGCCCATCGACTCCGTCACCGCCGGTCACACCCCCGAAGAGCCGCCCGCCGCACGCGCCACCCCGGCCTGGTCCTTCGAGACCCAGCAGGTCCACGCGGGGGCGGTGCCCGATCCGGCGACCGGGGCCCGCGCGACCCCGATCTACCAGACGACGTCGTTCGTGTTCCGCGACACCCAGCACGCCGCCGACCTGTTCTCGCTGGCCGAGCCCGGCAACATCTACACCCGCATCCACAACCCCACGCAGGACGTCCTGGAGCAGCGGATCGCCGCGCTGGAGGGCGGGGTCGCCGCCGTCGCGCTCGCGTCCGGGCAGGCCGCGGAGACGCTGGCCCTGCTCACCCTCGCGAGCGCGGGCGACCACATCGTCTCCAGCGCCTCGCTGTACGGAGGCACGTACAACCTCTTCCGGCACACGCTGCCGAAGCTGGGCATCGAAGTGTCCTTCGTCGACGACCCCGACGACGCGGAGGCGTGGCGGGCCGCGATCCGGCCGCGCACGAAGGCCCTGTTCGCGGAGACCCTCGGCAACCCCCGCGGCAACGTGCTCGACGTACGCGCGGTGGCGGACGTCGCCCACGAGGCCGGTGTGCCGCTGATCGTCGACAACACGGTCCCCACGCCGTACCTGCTGCGCCCCCTCGAACACGGCGCGGACATCGTCGTGCACTCGGCGACCAAGTTCCTCGGCGGGCACGGCACGGCCATCGGCGGTGTCGTCGTCGACGGCGGCACCTTCGACTTCGGCGCGCACGCCGAGCGGTTCCCGGACTTCGTCGAACCCGACCCGAGCTACCACGGCCTGCGGTACTGGCCGGCCCTCGGCCCGGGCGCGTTCGCCGTCAAGCTCCGGGTCCAACTGCTGCGCGACCTCGGGCCCGCGCTGTCCCCGCACTCCGCCTTCCTGCTGCTGCAAGGCGTGGAGACGCTGAGCCTGCGCATCGAGCGGCACACGGAGAACGCCCTGGCGCTCGCCCAGTGGCTGGAGCAGCGGGACGAGGTCGCCGCCGTGCACTATCCGGGGCTCGAATCCAGCAGGTGGTACGAGGCGGGCCGGAAGTACCTGCCGCGCGGGGCCGGTGCCGTCGTCTCCTTCGAGCTGCGGGACGGTGTGGAGGCGGGCCGGAGGTTCGTCGACGCGGTCGAGCTCTTCAGTCACCTCGCCAACATCGGCGACGTCCGCAGCCTCATCATCCATCCTGCCTCCACCACCCACAGCCAGCTCGACGAGGAGCAGTTGGCGGCCACCGGCACGTCCCCCGGCCTGGTGCGCCTGTCGGTCGGCATCGAGAACCTCGCCGACCTGAAGGCGGACCTCGACGCGGGATTCCGTGCCGCGAAGGGCGCGTCCTCCTGAACACCGTACTGACGTCCGCACGGGTTCCCCTCCCGCGGGCCACCGGGGCCTGGCAGGAGGGGGACCCGCCCGGGCGCCGCCAGTGGTACGCCCACGAAGCCCCGCTGGAGCTGGAGGCGGGTGGGGAACTGGCGGGCGTACGGCTGGCGTTCGAGACGTGGGGGCGGCTCGCTCCGGACGCGTCCAACGCCGTACTGGTCCTGCACGCGCTCACCGGCGACAGCCACGTCGCGGGCCCGTCCGCCCCCGGGCATCCCACGCCCGGCTGGTGGGACGGGCTCGTCGGCCCGGGCCGCGCCCTCGACACGGATCACTGGTTCGTCGTCGCGCCGAACGTGCTCGGCGGCTGCCAGGGCAGCACCGGCCCCGCCTCGCTCGCCCCCGGCGGCCGCCGCTGGGGCGGCGCCTTCCCGTTCCTGACCCAGCGCGACCAGGTGGCGGCGGAGGCCCATCTGGCCGACGCGCTCGGCATCGACCGCTGGGCGCTGGTGGCCGGCGGGTCGATGGGCGGGATGCGGGCGCTCGAATGGGCGGTGTCGCGTCCCGAACGCACGGGCGCGCTCCTCCTGCTCGCCACGACGGCCGCCGCGAGCGCCGAACAGATCGCCTGGGCCACCGTCCAGCTGCACGCCATCCGTTCCGACCCGTACTGGCAGGACGGCCACTACCATGGCACGGGCCGCGGTCCCGCGACCGGACTGGCCCAGGCCCGGCGGCTCGCCCACGTCACCTACCGCAGCGAGCAGGAGCTCCACACCCGGTTCGGCCGGCTTCCGCAGGAGGCGGAGGACCCGTGGGACGGCGGCCGGTACCGGGTCGAGTCGTACCTCGACCACCATGCCGCGAAGTTGGTGCGGCGGTTCGACGCGGGCAGCTACGTCGTGCTGTCGGAGGCGATGAACAGCCATGACATCGGCCGCGGCCGGGGTGGAGTGCGCGGCGCGCTGCGCCGGGTGACCGCCCCGACGCTCGTGGCCGCCGTCGGGTCCGACCGCCTCTATCCGCCGTCCCAGCAGCGGGAGTTGGCCGCGGGCATTCCCACCGCCGACGCGGTCCGGGTGATCGACTCCCCGTACGGCCACGACGGCTTCCTGATCGAGGACGAGCAGGTCGCCGGTCTCGTCGACGCGCTGCTGTCCCACCCGGAGGACCGCCGACGTCCGCGCCCCGGGGACGTGAGCGGTGCGTCCCCCGGGCCCGCGGAGGGCTGAGGCGACGACCCGGCCGGGGCGGGGCGGCCGGCGGCGTCACAGCAGCGCGATCACCCGTTCGCAGGCCTCGACGCACGCCGTGGTGGCCTCGACGCACAGGCGGCAGTGGTCGTGCATCATCTCGTGCTCGCGGCATTCCCGCTCGCAGCGCAGGCAGGCGCTGGTGCAGCTCTGCACGAGGGTGATGAGGCCCTCCCGGTCGGCGTAGGCGCTCTGCCGCAGGAGCGTCGTGGCCGTCGCCGCGCAGACCGTCGCGCAGCTCTCGGCGGCGGCCACCGCGCCGGACAGGCGCGCCGTGTCCTCCTCCGCGAGACATCCGTCCGCGCACGCCGTGCAGGCCGCCACGCAGCCCAGCGCCGCCTCGACCGCCTGCGCGATCGCTTCGAGCAGCTTCGGCTCGGCGGCGGCGGGATGGGCCTGGAGGAGCGTATCGGCAGAGAACATGGGCTTTCGTCTCCTGAATCGGTTCGGTGAGGTGCGGACCAGGGGGACGTCCCTCGGCCCGTCCATCGTGTTCGATGGACCGGACCTCTGCCACCGGTCGGGACCCAGGGCCCCGGGGCCGGGCCGGGCTCCGGGAAAAGGCGTGGCCGCGGGGCGGCCCTGATGCGACAATCCGTCCGCATCTTGATCCACATCCGCACCCGCACTCACACCCACACCCACACCCGCACCCACACCCACGCCTCGGGGAGCCGCATGGACATCGCCTCGCTGCTGCCGTTGACCACGGCCCGGTTGTCGCTGCGCCTGTTCACTCCCGGCGACGCCGACGCCCTGTACGCCTATCAGAGCCTGCCCAGCGTGGCGCGCTACCTGTACCGGCCGGTGCACACCCGGGAGCGCAGCGAGCAGGTCGCCGCCGAGCGTGCGGCGCAGACGGCCTGGCGCGCCGACGGGGACAGACTCGCGCTCGCCGTCTGCCGCCGTGACCAGCCCGGCGTCCTCGGAGAGGTGAGCCTGAGGCTGGCCGATGCCCGCGCCGCGCAGGCCGAGATCGGCTGGACCCTCGACCCCGGTCACGAGGGACACGGCTACGCGACCGAGGCGGCGGCGGCGCTGGCCGGGTTCGCCTTCGGCACACTCGGCACGCACCGGCTCTACGCACGGCTGGACGTGGAGAACACCGGATCCGTGCGGGTCTGTGAACGCCTCGGGATGCGCCGGGAAGCGCACCTGGTCGAGAACGACCTCGACGGGGAACGCTGGGGCAGCGAGTACATCTACGCGGCGCTGTCCGCGGATCTCCGCAGCCGGCCGGGCGACTGACCCGGCAGTCGCCCGGCGCGGCGGGACGACACCGACCGACCCCCCTGCGCCGGGTGATGCTCCGGCACGGAGGTCAGCGGTGGCCGGCGCCGCGTTCCAGCGTGTCCAGCAGTGCCTGCGCCATGGCCTGCATGCCCTTGGCATTGGGGTGGGCCGGAGCCGCGGGCGAGGTCGGGTTCAGCGGCTCGATCCAGCGGTCGGTGGGTGCCTTGCACATGTCGTGGCCGACCGTCGGCTTGTACGTGTCCACGTACTCGGCCCGGTTCACGAGCGCGACCGCGCGCAGCATCAGGTTGAGGCGCTTGCCGGTGTCGCGCAGGTAGGGGAAGTCCTTCGCCGCGAACGGAACCGACGGGTAGCAGCCCGTGCCGTCGTCGGGCAGCAGGTCGGGGTAGCCGACGACGACCACGCGGGCGTGCGGCGCCCGGGTGTGCACGGCGCGCAGGACGCGGGCGACCTCGGGCGCGGTCTGGAGGATCTTCAGGGACAGCTCGTCGTAGCCGGCCGTCCGGTAGTGCTGCTCGCAGGGGTTTCCGGCGGGGGCCGTCGAGCCGAGCGCGGCGCACGTGCTGATGATCGACCCGAAGCCGATGTCGTTGCCGCCGATCTGCAACGTCACGAGATCGGTGTCGCGCCGGACCGCGTCGAGTTGGGGGCCGTTGGTCCCCTGGGCCTGCCACATCTGTGCTGTCGTCGCACCGCCGCAGCTCACGTCGGTGAACGAGTCGACGTGCCGCGCGCTCGCGGTGATCGACGGGTAGTTGTGGTCGGAGCGGGCGCAGTTGGCGTCGACCTGGCGGGGGATCAGGGGGCCCGACGTGTACGAGTCGCCCAGTGCCACGTAGTTCGAGAGGGGCCGTGCCTCGTGCCGCGCCGGTGCGGCGTCCGCGGCGCCCGTCATGGCGGCGGTGAGCGCCAGGCTGCCCAGTACGGCCAGTCCCGTGACGGTCCGGCGTCCCGGCGCCGTCCCCTCCCCGTGCGTCCGTTGCAGCATCGTGCCCCTCCCCTGAAGCCCACACCGTCATGGTCCAACTTCGCCTGTATACCGGCCGGTAGCCATTTGGGCCAGGGTTCGAACGAACGTACCTGCGTCTGAAGGGAATCACGTGGCGGGGCCGCGGTGCCGCCGGGCGGCAGGATGCCGGGGCACATCGGCGGGAGGGCCGGCGGCCCCGGTGCCGGTCGCCCGGTCCCGGGAGGCCGCCGGGGTGCCGGCCCGGCGCGGGTCAGGCGGCCAGCAGGTCCGCGGGGACGCCCCCCTTGTCCGGGGCGTAGTAGTTCTTGATCTCGGCCTCCCAGACGTCCACCCGGATCCGGTCGGCGGCATCGGGTTCGAACGCGTCGAACAGCGCCTCGATGTTGGCGAGTTCGAAACCGACGCCGCGCATCATGCCGATGAAGACGGGCCGGGTGACGGTCCCGCTGCCGTCCACGTCGCCGAACCGGGCGAAGCCGGCCGCGAACGCGTCGACGGCTCCCCTGAAGCGCTCCGGCGACAGGACGCACGCCTGGAACTCCTCGTACGTGATCCGGCCGTCACCGTCGGCGTCGAGTTCACGGACCAGCGTCTGCCAGTAGTACTGGAAGCTGTCGCGCATGGCCCGGGTGCGGGCCGCGTCGGCGTCGGGCACCGCCGCGGCGACCCGGTCGCTCATGAGCGCGAAGTCGGCCGCTTCCAGGACGCCGTTGCCGTCGGCGTCGAACAGGGAGAAGACCAGCTTCACACGGGTGACTGCTTCGGTGCGCATGGGTGGCTGCCTTTCGTGCGTCCGGGAGACCGTCGATGTGCCGGCCGAGCAGCAACTATGCGGGCCCGCGCCGCCGGAGGCCGGGGAAGGGCGGTCGTGATCAGCAGAACGAGTGAAGAGGGCGCCGCGCCGACATGAAAGGCAGGCGGGGCCGAGGGAACCGGCGCGCACGGCTCACTCGCCCCGCGGGTGACGCCTCCCTCGCCCCGCGCGCGCCCTACCGGTGATCGCGGGCCGCGGCCGATGATGGGCCGACCGCAAGAGACATCAGCGCGTTCGTGCCTCCCGCCTGCCTCCCGGGGCCTGTGGTGAGGTGCGGAAAGGAGCACACGTTGCTACTTCTGATCTCCCCGGACAGCGTCGAGGAAGCCGTCGAGTGCGCGAAGGCGGCCGACCATCTCGACATCGTGGACGTCAAGAGACCCGCCGAGGGCTCGCTCGGCGCGAACTTTCCGTGGGTCATCAAGGAGATCCGCGACGCGGTGCCCGCGCCCAAGCCCGTGTCCGCCACGGTGGGCGACGTGCCGTACAAGCCCGGCACGGTGGCGCAGGCGGCGCTCGGCGCGGTCGTCTCGGGTGCCACGTACATCAAGGTCGGGCTCTACGGATGCACGACGCCCGAGCAGGCCGTCGAGGTGATGCGCGGCGTCGTGCGGGCGGTGAAGGACCACCGGCCGGACGCCCTCGTCGTCGCCTCGGGCTATGCCGACGCGCACCGGATCGGCTGCGTCAACCCGCTCGCCCTGCCCGACATCGCCCTGCGGTCGGGGGCCGACGCGGCCATGCTGGACACCGCGATCAAGGACGGGACGCGTCTCTTCGACCACGTGCCGCCGGAGGTCTGCGCGGAGTTCGTGCGCCGGGCGCACGAGGCGGAACTGCTCGCCGCCCTCGCGGGCAGCGTCAAGGCGGGCGATCTCGGTGTGCTGACCCGGATCGGCACGGACATCGTGGGGGTGCGCGGCGCCGTCTGCGCGGGCGGTGACCGCGACACCGGCCGGATCGAGCCGCGGCTGATCGCCGCCTTCCGCGCGGAGCTGGACCGGCACGCCCGGGAGCACGCCGCGGCCGCCGTCGCCGCGGGCTGACCGCCGCCGTGCCGATGACGTTCGACGCGGCGGTGCTGCGCTCCCCCGGCGACCCGTTCACCGTCGAGAAGGTGCTGCTGCACAGCGGCCCGGCCGACGGGGAGGTCCTGGTGCGGATCGCGGGCTGCGGGATGTGCCGTACCGATCTCGCGGTCCGGGGCTCGGCGGGCCGCTCGCCGCTCCCGGCGGTCCTCGGCCACGAGGGCGCCGGGACGGTCACCGAGACGGGCGGGCCGCACACGGGGCTCGGCCCCGGTGACCGTGTCGTCCTGAGTTTCGACTCCTGCGGCCACTGCCCAAACTGCCTGACCGGCGCCCCCGCCCACTGCGACTCCTTCGCCGCGCTCAACCTGTTCGGCGGGCGGACGGAGCACGCCGACAGGTTCACCGACGCACGGGGACGGGCCCTGGCCCCGCGCTGGTTCGGCCAGTCGTCGTTCGCCGAGTACGCGGTGGTGGCGGCCCGCAACGCCGTGCGCGTCGACCCCGCGCTGCCGGTCGAACTGCTCGGCCCCCTGGGCTGCGGGTTCCTCACCGGCGCCGGGGCCGTCCTCAACTCCTTCGGCGCCGGGCCGGGCGACACCGTGGCCGTCTTCGGGGCGGGAGCGGTGGGCCTGGCGGCGGTCATGGCCGCCACCGCGTCGGGTGCGGTGTCCGTGGCCGTCGACCGGCACCCCGAGCGGCTGGGCCTCGCGGAGCGCTACGGCGCGGTGCCCCTGCCCGCGTCGACGGCCGACCTGTCCCACCGGATACGACGACTCACCGACGGCGGCGCGCACTTCGCGCTCGACACCACGGCCGCGCCCGCGCTGATCAACGAGGCGCTCCGGTCCCTGCGTCCGACCGGCCACCTCGGCCTGGTGGCGCGGCTGCACACCGCGCTGCCGATCGAGCCGGGGGCCCTGGACCGCGGCAGGAGGATCTCCCACATCTGCGAGGGGGACGCCGTGCCCGGCCTGCTGATCCCGCGGCTGATCGGCCTGTGGCAGGCGGGCCGGTTCCCGTTCCACGAGCTCGTCCGGACGTATCCGCTCGCCGACGTCGACGAAGCCGAACGCGACTGCGAAGCGGGACGGGTCGTCAAACCGGTCCTCGTCCCGCCGGAGCGAAGCCGATGAACACCGCACCCGCCGACGGAGGTCCTGTGGTCACCAGCACCAGCACCGGCGCGCAGCACCCATCGGGTGTCGACGGAGGGGTGGGGACGACCGCGCTCCTGGTCGCCGCCGCCCGCGCCATCGAGACCCACCGCCCCGACTCCCTGGCCCAGGACGTCTTCGCGGAGCACTTCGTGCGCGCCGCGCCGGCGTCCGCGGGCTGGCCGACCCGCCTCCAGCAGGTGCGGGACGGGAACGCGAACCCGCTGTGGGGACGCTTCGCGCGCTACTTCGGCCTGCGCACCAGGGTGCTCGACGACTTCCTCATCCGGTCGGTGCACGCGGCCGGCTCCCGGCAGGTCGTGCTGCTCGGCGCGGGGCTGGACACGCGGGCCTTCCGGCTCGACTGGCCTGCTGGCACGGCCGTCTTCGAGATCGACAGGACGCAGGTGCTGGCGTTCAAGCAGCAGGTGCTCGACGGGCTGGCGGCCACCGCGAAGGCGGCCCGCACACCGGTCCCGGTCGATCTGCGCGCCGACTGGGCTGCGGCCCTCGCCGACTCGGGATTCGACCGTTCCGCGCCGACGGTCTGGCTGGCCGAGGGGCTGCTGTTCTACCTCCCCGCCGACGCGGAGGCAGCCCTGGTCGCCGAGGTGGACCGGCTGAGCGCACCCGGCAGCGCACTGGCCTACGAGGTCAAACTGGAACCGGACCTGATGGCCTGTCGCGACAGCCCGCTCTACACCGCGACGGCCCAGCAGATCGGCATCGACCTGCTCGACCTGTTCGTCAAGGAACCGCGACCCGACTCCGCGGGTGCTCTCACGGGCCGGGACTGGTCCGTGTCGGTGCACACGCCCTTCGAGTTCACCCACCGGCACGGCCGCGGGCCGCTGCCGGAGGAGAACGACGCCCTGGCGGGCAACCGATGGGTGTTCGCGCACAAGCCGGGCCCCACCGCTCCCCCGCCGCCGGTGACGAGGACCGTGCCCGCGCCGTGACGTCCGGCGCGCCGCGGCCGGGACCCCGGCCGGGGCGGCCTGCTCGTGGCCGCGCCGCCCTCTCCCCGCTCCTCGCCGTGTCCAGGAACACGGCCACACCCGTGGACAGGAGATCTCCGGCCGAGCGACAGCCGGCCGCGGCAGCACCCGCATCCGGACAACCCTCCCCACTCCCCCACGCCGAGGCGCCGGCGCCCGTAGGTTGTCATGCGTTTGCCACCACAGTGAAGGGGGCGGCCTTGGACCTGCTCTACGACAACCGCGTGCTCCCGGCCGGGGAACAGGCCGCATGGTGGAGCGACACCACGGTGGGCACCTCGCTCCCCACCCACGTCAGGCCGGAGCGGAGCGCCTCGTTCCCCGTCCGGGTCACCACCCTCGCGCTGGGCGAGGCACTGGTCAACACCGTCTCCCGCCCGCCGGAGACCGCCGCGCGCACCGCGGCGCTGATCAGGCGCTGCGACCCGGAGACCTACCAGCTCGAACTGATCACCACAGGCCGCAAGTTCCTCGCCCAGGCCCACCGCGCCTGCGAGCTCGGGCCGGGGCAGCTCGTCCTGTACAGCAGCTCGCACCCGCTGGAGTCCCGCTCCGTGCCGGCCCGCCCGACGGACGCGCGCGCGGCCTCGGTCATCGCGCACGTGCCCCGCCGGCTGCTCCCCGTCCCGTCGCGGCACGCCGCGGCCCTGCTCGCCACACCCCTCCAGTCCGCGCACGGCCCCGGCCTGTTGCTGGCGCAGATGCTGCGCGGGCTGACCGAAGGGGGCGACGGCCGCACGAGCGCCCTCGACCGCGCCCGCCTCGGCAGCGTGCTCATCGACCTCGTCGGCGCCGTCCTGGCCCACCGGCTGGAACTGGACACGCTCGACGCGGACGCGCAGGAGCGGATGCTGTCGCTGCGCGTCCACTCCTACATCCGGCGCAATCTCTCCCACCCGGAGCTCTCGCCGTCCGCCATCGCCGCCGCCCACCAGATCTCGGTCCGCTCCCTCCAGCGGCTCCTGCGGGCCGAGGGCACCACGGCGACCGAGCTGGTCCGCAGGCAGCGGCTGGGGCAGGCGGCCCAGGCGCTCGCCGATCCCCGCCAGGCGACCGTCCCCGTGCACGCGGTGGGAGCCCGGTGGGGCTTCCCGCGGGCCGCCGACTTCTCCCGGGCCTTCCGCTCGGTGTACGGCGTGCCGCCCGGTGAGTTCCGGCTCAGAGCGCGCGCTGGCGGGCATTCCCAAGTGCCGGTCGCCGAGCGCTAACGTGCCGTGCGGCACGCGCGGCTAGCGTCCCCGGTGACCACAGAGTTCGGTTGAAACGAGGGGAATCAGCTGTGCGCATACGTTCACGAGTCGCCCCGTTCGCCCTGGCCGGTGTCGTCATCGGCAGCGGGCTCGGCCTCGGACTGGCGACCACCGCCTCCGCGGCCGCTGGACCGGCGGCCCCGACCGCCGCCCTGAGCTGCTACGGGAGCGCGAAGAGCTACACGACCGACAATGTCGGCTTCTGGCCGGCCGGAAGCGGGTTCGCCTACACCACGAGCAACTGCGCCGACATCAACGTCAAGCCGACCACCACCCGCCGGGTCAGGGTCTGCTGGAAGACGAGCGGCACCTGCAACGGCTATCGCAACGCCCCGGCCGGCCAGTGGACCGTCGCCGCCTCCGGCGTTCTCGACGGCAGCGGGTACTGGCTCGACTTCGAGGGCACCGGCGTCAGCCGGGGCCAGGTGGCCGCCTGATCACAGCTCAGCGACAGCCGGCGGCGCGGAGTCCCCGCGCCGCCGGCCGGTCGTCCGGGCCGCCCCCGGACCGGCGGGGCTCACACGTCGACGGCCGCGACGTCCGGGGTGTCGTCGTGGAAGTGGCGGCGCAGGTGCCGTCGGACGAAGCGCTCGCCGCGCCGCTGGAGGTGGGCGCGCCCCGCCCCGGTGCGGCCGAGGAGGTGGTAGCGCACGAGGTTGGCGGCGATGAGCGGAGGCACGGCCCAGGGCAGGGCGGGCGGCAGGCCGAGGTCGTGCAGGCCGCGGCGGCCGAGGAAGTAGCGGAGCATGCTCAGCAGCCGGGCGCGCGCGTAGGCGCGGCGGACGCGGGCGAAGTACCGGAAGTGCAGCTGCCGTTGCGCCTCCACCAGTGCGCCCGCGAGCGGCGGACCTGCGCTTCCGCCGTAGCTCTGGGTGAGCAACAGGTGGTAGTTCAGGCGGTGTTGCTGCCACTCGTGGTCGAAGAGCCAGTCCTCATCGACCCCGAGCAGATGGCCCACGTACTTCCACAGGTGCATGACCGCGCGGGATTCGGCGCGGGTCACGCGGACCCCGAGGAGACGGACGCCGAGCAGCTGGACGGCGTTGAACAGGCCGAGGGTGGCGGCGAGGTCGGAGCGGTTCACGGGCAGGCCGAACCGGTCGGCGTCCCAGCCGCCGTGCCGCTCGTACCGGTGGTTGACCAGGGCGTGCATGAGGCGGACGTGGACCGTCAGGCGGTAGCCCTCGCCGTCGCGGCGCAGCGCGCCAGGGGCGGTGACGGCCGTCGCCCAGTGCTGGGTCTCGGCGATCCGGCGCAGCGCGGAGCCGCCGACGAGGCCGCCCGTCTCGACCAGCAGCCGGGGTGGCCCGTCGAACCGGTACGAGCCGATGAGGGCGAGTTGCAGCATCACGTCGGCGGTGTTGCGGCCGAACCGGCGCGCCACCCGGCCGCCCTCCTCGACCAGGTCGAAGTCCACCCAGTCCGGGACCGGTTCGACGGCGGCGAAGAAGTCCCGCAGCGCGCGCGGGGGTTCGGGCACCGCGTCGATGCCGTCCCGCAGGGCGTGCCGGAACTGTCTCATCGTCACCTTCTCGGCCGGGGCGGCGCCCCGGCCGGTTCCGCGCAGGGCGTCCGCGAGGGCCGCGCCGGTCTCGTCGCGCGCCGTGAGCCGCTCCCCGATGGTGGCCAGCAGCCGCTCGTCGACGCGGCCACGGCTCACGCGCAGCAGGCGCAGAGGGCGGCCCAGGCGGCGGTTGAGGCGTTCCGTCGCGCGGAAGCGCCGGGGGTACGGGGGCGGCGGGGGCGAGGTCGTCCTCGTGCGGTGCGGTTCGACCGAGGCATCTCGCGTGGAAGGCTCGTGTGCGACCATGACCCGATGCTGACGGTCTCTCATATTCGCGTTCAACTCGTCTTCTGATGCCCAGGTCATCGCCCGGTCACGACGACCGGTACGCACCGGGTACTCGCGTCTCGGCGCGCCGGGTCCCCCGTCAGGAGCGGTCGCGGGCGACGGTGGAGCGCATCCTGGAGGCGGGGGCGGACGTCCTGGCCGAGCACGGGTACGAAGGTGCGTCGACCAGCCGCATCGCGACGGCCGCGGGGCTCAGCCCCGGTTCGCTGTACCAGTACTTCCCGCACAAGGACGCGATCGTCCTGGCGGTGCTGGAGCGCTACAGCGACCGGCTGGTGGCGGGGATCACCGCGCAGATGACGGGTCAGTTCGAGCAGCCCGCGCCGGTGATCGTCCGCACCACCCTCGCCACGCTGCTCGACGGGCTGGACGTGGAGCCGCCGTTCCTGCGCGCCGCCGTGGTCCACGGTCCGCAGCTGGACGACGGCCGTGCCCTGCGGATCTTCGAGGACCGGATCGGTGAGCTGGTCCTCGCGTATCTCACCACTCGGCGCGACGAGCTGCGCCCGGAGTTGTCCCTGCCCGCGGCGGCCTGGATGCTGGTCCGCACGGTCGAGCACCTGACGGTCCGTTATGTGCTGGACCGGCCGCCCATCCAGCGGGACGTGTTCCTGCTGGAGCTGACGCAGCTGGCGCTCAACTACCTTCGCCCGACCGCCGTGTGACCGCGGGCCGTCCGAAACGGGCCACGTAGTGCCACACCTTCTTCAGTGCCTGCGGGTCGTGGCGGCCGGTGCGGACCGCCTCCCCGATGACCCGGGGGTCGAGGACGCCGTCGGCGGCGATCCGGACGCCGAGGTCGACGTGTTCCTGGCCGCGGTAGCCGGGATGCCTGCGGAGTTCCCCGACGGTGAGGCGGAAGCCCTGGTGCCACTCCACCGCGCAGCCCAGGCGCCGCGCCGCGTCCTCGACGGCCGTGCCCCGGTAGCAGGGGTCCAGGACCAGCGCCTCGACGTCGAGGGCCGGCCGCACCGGCCCGTGCACCTGGGCCTCGATGTAGTCGTCCAGGTCGTCCTGCTGGTCGGCGAGGGCGAGTTCGACGAGTCCCATGCGGTCCGCGACGCCGAAGTCGACGGGCTCGTGGAAGCTGTCCGGGTAGCAGAACGTCGTCCGGGACAGCGTCTCGGCGGCCAGCCGGAAGTGCGCGGAGCCGAAGCGCGGAGCCCCGCCGGCCGGCTTGCGGCGGAAGTTCAGCGCCCCGTAGACCGGCCGGTCCCGGGCGGGGGCGGTGTCGTAGGCCCTGCCGAAGATCCGGCTCTCCCAGCGCCACCGGTCGCCGCCGGGGTGGGCGGTCAGGCCGCCGTTGCTGGTGCCGGTGACGAACTGCGAGCGGTAGCCGCCCGTTTCGGCCATGGCGTCCAGGATGGGCCGCCCCCGCGACACGCGGTCGGGGTGGAAGTTGAGCGTCACCCGCAGGGCCGGGTCGACCGGCGGGCCGGACGCCGTACCCGCCACGTGGCGAAGGGCGCGCTCCTGGGGAGCCGGTGACGCGGCGCTCATCCGTACCGTGTCCTCCTCTGTTCTCTGTTCTCTGTCCTCGGATCTCGGATCTCGCGGTCCTCGGGGCGGCGTCTAGGACGTCGGCAGCACCGGCCGCATGAACGTGCGCTCGTAGCGGAGGACGCAGCCGCTCTCGTCCCTGATCCGGTCCGCCGCGATGAACTCCGGATCGTGGCCGAACAGCGAGCGGTACTCCTCGTACGCGGCGAGGCTGGGGAAGCTGAACAGGGCGAGCGCCTTGTCGCTGGCGCCCTCCGACGGCAGGAAGTAGCCGTGGTGCGTACCGCCGTGCCGGTCGACCAGCTCCATCCAGCGCCGCCCGAACCGTTCGAACGCCTCGGTCTGCGCCGCGTCGATCACGTACTCCACCACACAGGTAATCATCGCGACAGGCTAAGGGGCGGGCGGGCCGGCCGCCGGGATTCCTCCCGGCGCTCCGCCCTTTCCCGGTCACTAGGCGATCGACGCGCGCAAGACAAGGAGAACAAGGTCACATGTGTGTCGCCTGCTGCTCTTCTGCGCGCTGCCTTAGCATCCGAACATGACGGTCCTGCCTGACGACGGGCTCTCCCTGGCAGCCGAATTCCCTGACGCGACGCATGATCAGTGGCAGCAGCTTGTCGCCGGTGTCCTGCGCAAGTCGGGCAGGGAAGTCTCGGCCGGCGAGGCGGAGGACGCCCTGTCCACCACGCTCGAGGACGGGCTGCGCGCGCGCCCGCTCTACACCGCGGACGACACCGCTCCCCCGGCCGGCCTGCCCGGCTTCCCGCCGTTCGTGCGCGGCGGGCGCCCCGAGGGGAACACGGCCGGCGGCTGGGACGTGCGGCAGCGCCATGTGCTGCCCGAGTCCGCCGCCCTCCTCGCCGACCTGGAGAACGGCGTGACGTCGCTGTGGCTGACGGTCGGCGACGCCGGGGGCTTCCCCGTGTCGGCGCTGCCCGCCGCGCTCGACGGCGTCTACCTCGACCTGGCCCCCGTCGTGCTCGACGCCGGCGCCGACACCGAGGACGCCGCGCGCACCCTGCTCGGCGTGTACGAGGACCGGGGCGTCGCCGCCGACGCGGCGCGCGGCAACCTCGGCGCCGACCCTCTGGGCCTCGAAGCCCGTACGGGACAGGCGTACGACACCGGGCCCCCCGCCGACCTCGCGAAGCTCTGCGCCCAGCGGTACCCGGGGCTGCGCGCGCTGACCGTGGACGCGCTCCCCTACCACGAGGCCGGCGGCTCGGCCGCGCAGGAGCTGGGCGCGTCGCTCGCCACGGGCGTCGCCTATCTGCGCGGGCTCACGGAGGCGGGCCTGGACGTCCGGCAGGCCCTCGCCCAGGTCGAGTTCCGGTACGCCGCGACCGCCGACCAGTTCCTCACCATCGCCAAGTTCCGCTCCGCGCGCAGGCTCTGGGCGCGCGTGGCCGAGGCCTGCGGCGCCCCGAGGAGCGGGGCGCAGGTGCAGCACGCGGTGACGTCGCCGGTGATGATGACGCGCCGCGACCCGTGGGTGAACATGCTGCGCTCGACGGTCGCGACGCTGGCGGCCGGGGTCGGCGGCGCCGACGCCGTGACCGTGCTGCCGTTCGACGACGCGCTCGGGGTGCCGGACGCGTTCGCGCGCCGCATCGCCCGCAACACCTCCACCATCCTGATCGAGGAGTCGCATCTGGCGCGGGTCATCGACCCGGCGGGCGGCTCCTGGTACGTGGAGCGGCTGACGGACGAACTCGCGCACGCCGCCTGGGAGTTCTTCCAGACCATCGAGCGGGAGGGCGGTCAGCGGGCCGCACTGCGCTCCGGTCTGGTCGCCGACCGGCTCGCCGCGACGTGGGCGGTGCGGTCGCGGCGGCTCGCCGAGCGGCGCGAACCGGTCACCGGTGTCAGCGAGTTCCCGCATCTCGCCGAGAAGCCGGTGGTGCGTGCGGCGGCGGCGCCGCAGCCGTCCGGCGGGCTGCCGCGGGTGCGCCGTGACGAGGCGTTCGAGGCGCTGCGGGCCCGCTCGGACGCGCATCTCGCCGCCACCGGGCAGCGGCCGAGGATCTATCTGGCGGCGCTGGGCCCCGCCGCGGCGCACACCGCGCGGACGACCTTCGCCGCCAACCTGTTCCAGGCGGGCGGCATCGAACCGGTCGGCGACGGATCCTTCGAGGAGAGCGGGGCGCGGGAGGCGTGCCTGTGCTCCAGCGACGCGGTCTACGCCGAACAGGCCGAGGACGCCGCGCGGTCCCTGCGCGCGGCGGGCGCCCGGCACGTGTTCCTCGCGGGCCGACCGGGCACCGCCTGCGGCCCCGACAGCTTCGTCTTCGCCGGCTGCGACGCCGTCGAAGTGCTCAGCGCCACGCTCGACCGCATGGGAGTGTCCCGATGACCGCCCCTGGCACGTCCGGTGTCCCCGACTTCTCCGCGCTCGGTCTCGACGGCGCCGCGCCGGGGACCACCGCGCAGGAGTGGCGCAGCGCCCTCAAGCGCGCGGGCGACGGCGCCGATCCGCTGTGGGAGACGCCCGAGGGCATCTCCGTCAAGCCGCTGTACACCGGTGAGGACCTGGAGGGCCTGGACTTCCTGGGGACGTACCCGGGGGTCGCGCCGTACCTGCGCGGTCCGTACCCGACGATGTACGTGAACCAGCCGTGGACCATCCGCCAGTACGCGGGTTTCTCCACGGCCGAGGAGTCCAACGCCTTCTACCGGCGCAATCTCGCCGCCGGCCAGAAGGGCCTCTCCGTCGCCTTCGACCTGCCCACGCACCGCGGCTACGACAGCGACCACCCCCGCGTGACCGGCGACGTCGGCATGGCGGGCGTCGCCATCGACTCGATCTACGACATGCGGCAGCTCTTCGACGGCATCCCGCTGGACAGGATGACCGTGTCGATGACGATGAACGGCGCCGTCCTGCCCGTGCTCGCCCTGTACATCGTGGCGGCCGAGGAACAGGGGGTGCCGCCGGAGAAGCTGGCCGGGACCATCCAGAACGACATCCTCAAGGAGTTCATGGTCCGCAACACCTACATCTATCCGCCGAAGCCGTCGATGCGGATCATCTCCGACATCTTCGCGTACACCTCGCAGCGGATGCCCCGCTACAACTCGATCTCCATCTCCGGGTACCACATCCAGGAGGCGGGTGCGACGGCCGACCTGGAGCTCGCGTACACCCTCGCGGACGGCGTGGAGTACCTCCGGGCGGGCCGCGAGGCGGGACTCGACGTCGACGCGTTCGCGCCGCGCCTGAGCTTCTTCTGGGCGATCGGCATGAACTTCTTCATGGAGGTCGCCAAGCTGCGCGCGGCCCGCCTGCTGTGGGCGAAGCTGGTGAAGCAGTTCGATCCGCAGAACGCCAAGTCCCTTTCCCTGCGCACCCATTCGCAGACGTCGGGCTGGTCGCTGACGGCGCAGGACGTGTTCAACAACGTCACACGTACGTGCGTGGAGGCGATGGCGGCGACGCAGGGACACACCCAGTCGCTGCACACGAACGCGCTCGACGAGGCGCTCGCGCTGCCCACCGACTTCTCGGCGCGGATCGCCCGCAACACCCAGCTGCTCATCCAGCAGGAATCGGGCACGACGCGGGTGATCGACCCGTGGGGCGGCAGCGCGTACGTGGAGAAGCTGACCCACGACCTGGCGCGCCGGGCGTGGCAGCACATCCAGGAGGTCGAGCAGGCGGGCGGCATGGCGCAGGCCATCGACGCGGGCATCCCGAAGCTGCGCGTGGAGGAGGCCGCCGCCCGCACCCAGGCGCGGATCGACTCCGGCCGGCAGCCCGTCATCGGCGTCAACAAGTACCGGGTCGACGCGGACGAGGAGATCGAGGTCCTCAAGGTCGACAATTCCTCGGTGCGCGCCCAGCAGATCGCCAAGCTGCGCCGGCTGCGCGCGGAGCGGGACGAGACGGCCTGCCGGAACGCGCTCGACGCGCTGACCCGGGCGGCGGGCGGTGACGGGAATTTGCTGGAGCTCGCGGTGCGCGCGGCGCGGGCGATGGCCACGGTCGGCGAGATCTCGGACGCGCTGGAGAAGGTCTACGGCCGGCACGCGGGACAGATCCGTACGATCTCCGGTGTGTACCGCAACGAAGCAGGGGAGTCGGCGAACGTGGAGCGGACCCGCGGCCGCGTCGAGGCGTTCGCCGAGGCCGAGGGGCGCAGGCCGCGCATCCTCGTCGCCAAGATGGGCCAGGACGGGCACGACCGCGGCCAGAAGGTGATCGCGACGGCCTTCGCCGACCTGGGCTTCGACGTCGACGTCGGCCCGCTGTTCCAGACGCCGGGCGAGGTGGCGCGGCAGGCCGTCGAGGCGGACGTGCACATCGTCGGGGTGTCGTCGCTGGCGGCCGGGCACCTCACCCTCGTACCGGCGCTGCGCGAGGCGCTCGCCGACGAGGGACGCGAGGACATCATGATCGTGGTGGGCGGGGTGATCCCGCCGCAGGACGTGCCCACGCTCGTGGAGATGGGGGCCGCCGCCGTGTTCCCGCCCGGCACCGTGATCCCGGACGCCGCCCACGACCTGGTGGCGCGCCTCGCGGCGGACCTCGGGCACGACGACCAGTGAGCCGGTGACGGGGTGGCCATCGATCTCGATACGTACGTCAAGGGCGTCCTCGCCGGGAAGCGGGCCGTGGTGGCGCGGGCGATCACCCTGGTGGAGTCCACGCGTCCCGGGCACCGCCGCCTGGCGCAGGAGTTGCTGACGGAGCTGCTGCCGTACAGCGGCCGGGCCCGTCGGATCGGCGTCAGCGGGGTGCCGGGGGTGGGGAAGTCGACGTTCATCGACGCGTTCGGCTCCCTGCTGACCGGGCGCGGCCACCGGGTGGCGGTGCTCGCGGTCGATCCGTCGTCCAGCCGCACGGGCGGCTCCATCCTCGGCGACAAGACGCGGATGGAGCGGCTCGCGGTCGATCCGGACGCCTTCGTGCGCCCCTCCCCCACGGCCGGGACGCTCGGCGGTGTCGCGAAGGCGACCCGCGAGTCGATCGTCGTCATGGAGGCCGCCGGGTACGACGTCGTGCTGGTGGAGACGGTCGGCGTCGGCCAGTCGGAGACGGCCGTGGCGAATATGGTCGACACGTTCCTGCTGCTGTCGCTGGCGCGGACCGGTGACCAGTTGCAGGGCATCAAGAAGGGTGTGCTGGAGCTGGCCGACGTCATCGCGGTGAACAAGGCCGACGGGCCGCACGAGCGGGACGCGCGGTCGGCGGCGCGCGAACTGTCGGGCGCGCTGCGGCTGATGCACGGCAAGGACGCGTTCTGGACGCCTCCGGTGCTGTGGTGCAGCGCCCGGGAGCGGACCGGGCTCGACGAGGTGTGGGAGCGCGTCGAGCGGCACCGCTCGCTCCTCGACTCGACGGGCCGGCTGGCGGAGCGGCGGCGTACGCAACAGGTCGACTGGACCTGGACGATGGTGCGCGACGAGCTGCTCGGGCGGCTGCACGCCGATCCGGCGGTGCGCGCGGTCACGCCCGGTCTGGAGCGTCAGGTCCGGGACGGCGAGCTCACGGCGACGCTGGCCGCCGAGCGGATCCTCGACACGTTCGGGCAGCGGGACGCGCACTGACGCGTCCCGGTCGCCGGGTCACCCGGTCAGGCAGCAGTCTCCGCACGTGCCGCCGCCGGGGGCGCGGTAGAGGAGGCAGCAGCTGTTGCGGCGGAACGCCGGCCCGGGGCCGGTGATCCGGCCGGTACCGCGCAGTCGGCCGGTCCGCAGCAGGTCGCGGGTCAGCCGGCCGAGCGGGGCGCGCAGGGCGGGCAGCGTCCGCTGGAGCTGGGCCGCCGAACCGACCAGCGCGGACGCGGAGTTGCCGGCCAGCAGGCCCGGCGCGATCTTCACGGTGAGGCCGTCCTCGACGTTCCGCAGCGCGCCGTCCACCTCCGCGTGGACGGCGTCGGCCGGCGCCGGCAGCCGTGCCGTGAGCCGTCCCCGCGCGCCGTTCAGGCGTACGGCCGTGCCGTCCCCCGCCCATTCCGCGGCGTCCATCGCGGGCAGGATCCCGTGCACGAGCACGCAGGCGAGGACCGGCGACCACAGCCGTGCGGCGAGTCCCAGGTGGGCGACGGAGACGCCGACGCGGGGCTCGGCCGTCCCGAAACGGTCGTTGACGGCCCGGGCCCGGGCGGCGAACCCTTCGCGCAGTCCGCGGCCGTCGGCGGGCGCCCCCTGCCGGGGTGTGCCGGGCGCGGCCGTGTCGAGGGCGAAGAACCCGCCGAGCCGCGCCAGGTCGCGCAGCGCCTCGGCGACCTGTTCCGGCCGGGCCTCGCCCGCCGGGTGCGCGGTGGCGTTCACGAGCCGGCCGGGGCGCGGCGCGGCGGCTTGATGAGGTAGAGGTCGAGGATGTCGGGGCGGGCGGCGACACCGGGGCCGCCGGCCCGTACCCAGTCCGCTATGTCCTCGGTGGCGTCGGGGTCGTTGACCAGGCCGAGCCAGACCGGGCGGGCACCTGCCGCCCGGCCGGCCGTCGAGGGCTGGACGACGATGACGTTGGCCTGTTCGCAGACGTCCAGGCACTCACTGATCCGCACCGGGGCGATCTGGCGCAGCCGCGCGGTCTGGGCCGCGTGGTCGCCGTCGACCTTGACGGTGCCGCAGCAGCAGTCGCGGCAGACCACCACCCGGCAC
This sequence comes from Streptomyces sp. NPDC088785, assembly GCF_044750685.1. Classification (NCBI taxonomy): domain Bacteria; kingdom Bacillati; phylum Actinomycetota; class Actinomycetes; order Kitasatosporales; family Streptomycetaceae; genus Streptomyces; species Streptomyces sp. NPDC088785. The sequence continues at coordinate 200,581 of NZ_JBIVKH010000012.1, read as the reverse complement.
GGGACGGCCCGGGCTCCCGTCGCCGTGGTCGTGTCGGTGCCGTCGGCGGGCCGCTCGGGCATGCCGTGTCCTTCCTCTCGCCGGGGAGGTCCGCCCCGGGGTGCTTCGAGGAGGCGACAGCGTGAGTCTCCTGGCTCTCGGGTCCGCGCTCGTCCCGGCCTTCCCACCCCGCGCGGGGCAGTGGCTCGTCGGGATCCGCTCGCCGATCACAGTGGCGGTACCGCACCGGAATCGCACCGGTTTCCTCGGGCGGCTGTCGCCCATGTCAGGGGCCATCATGCCATTCGGCGCGCCGCTGTCCACGGGGCGTCGGGGGCCGGTGCCGGGCTCCGGCGACGGCCGACGCGGCCGTGCGGTCGCGGGTACCGGGTCGCGGGTCGCGGGTCGCGGGTCGCGGGTCGCGGGTCGCGGGTCGCGGCGAACGACACGGCCGGACGGTCGCGGGTCCAGGTGACCGGAGCGTCGTGGACGCGGAGGACCGGAGGCCCGCACCGGCGGGCCCGCGGGCCTCCCGGTCCTCTTGCGTGGGGTCAGTCGGTTCGCGTGGGGTCAGTCGATGCAGAACTCGTTGCCCTCGATGTCCTGCATCGGGATGCAGGACTCGTTCTCCTCGTCGGCGTACAGGGTGGTCACGTGGGTCGCGCCGAGGGCGACGAGGCGGGCGCACTCGGCCTCCAGGACGGCGAGGCGTTCGGCGCCCTTGAGACCGGTGGCGGTGCGTACGTCGAGGTGCACGCGGTTCTTGACGACACGGCCCTCGGGAACGCGCTGGAAGTACAGGCGCGGGCCCGCGCCCGAGGGGTCGACGCAGGCGGACCACGTGTCGCGCTCCTCGGGCGGCTGCGCGGCCCGGTACTCGTCCCAGGTGCCGAACTCCTCCGGCGGCGTGGGCATGACGTACCCCAGCACCTCGCACCAGAACCGGGCGACACGCTCGGGTTCCGCGCAGTCGAAGGTCACTTGGAACTGCTTGATCGTTGACATCGGCGCACCATACCAACGTCGTCCGCCCGCCCACCTCCCTATTTCCGGAAGGCCCGGCGCGCGGCCGGTGTCACAGTCCGGCGAGGGTCGCCCTGAGCTGTCCGGGCGTCAGGGCGGCGGCCGGGAGCGGAGGTTGCGCGGCGGCGGGACGCAGCCCGGCCAGGAGGAGGGCGAGGGGACGGCGCCAGGCGTCGGGCGCGGCCGCGGCGGTGAGCGCGGGGACGGCCCGCCCCAGCGCGGCGAGGCCGAACAGCACGTCCTCCACGACGACATCGGCGCGGACGGAGCCCTGCGCCTGTCCGCGCCGCAGGAGTTCGTCCACGGTCCGGTGGTTGTGCGCGTGGACGGCGTCCAGCGCCGTGACGCCCTCCAGGCTCGTGGTCATCAGGTCGTTCGTGCCCCGGTCCGTGGCGAGCACCGTGAACACGACCTCCAGGTAGCCGGTCAGGCCGGCCCACGCGTCGGCGGCCGCGCGCGCTTCCTCGCCGGCGGTCATCGTGCCGCCCAACTGATCGCGGAAGACGGCGTCGACGAGGTCGGCGCGGGCCGGGAAGTGCCGGTACAGGGTCGCGTTGCCCACGTTGGCCCGGCGGGCGACGACGTCGAGGGGGGCCGCGAGGCCCTGCTCCCGGAACAGCTCGCGCGCGGCCTCGACGATCAGCTCCCGGTTGCGTCGCGCGTCGCGTCGCCGGTGTGCCGTCGTGCCGGATGCGGCGCCGGCCATGTGGTCCTCCTTCACGCGTCTCCCCGGGACATCCGGGGAGTGGTCCCCGGTGGAGATGCTATCGTCCATCAAAACGGGGAGCACTCCCCGTTTGGCGCGGGGTGAGGAGCGGGTCATGGGGGATGCGGGCAGGGCACTCGTCCTGGGCGGTGGCGGGCCGGTCGGCGGGGCGTGGCTGGTCGGCGTCCTGGCCGGTCTCGCGGAGTCCGGGTGCGATCCGGCCGACGCCGACCTGACGGCGGGCGCGTCGGCCGGGGCCGTCTTCGCCGCCCGGCTGCTGTCGGGGCAGTCCCCGCAGGAGCTGTACGAGCGTCAGCTGGCCGGCGCGGACCGCGTCGACCTGGGGGTCACGGTCGTCCAGACGCTCCGGTTCCTCCGGGCGGCCCTCGGGTCGCGGGACCCCGACCGCTCCGCGCGCCGCCTCGGCCGGGCCGCGCTCGCCGCCCGGACCGTCCCGGAGCACGTGGTGCTCGACACGGTGCGCACGCTGCTGGACGGCGTGCGGGACTGGCCCGACCGTCCGCTGCGGCTCGCGGCCGTGGACGCCGCGACGGGCGCCACCGGCGCCTTCGACCGGCACACGGGCGCGACGGTCGTCGAAGCGGTCGCCGCCAGTTGCGCCGTTCCCCTGGTGTGGCCACCGATCACGCTGTCGGGCCGGCGGTGGATGGACGGCGGCAGCCGGTCGACGGCTCCGCTGGAGCTGGCCCGCGGCCACCGGCGCGTCCTGGCCGTGGTCCCCCTCCCCTCCGCCGTCGGGCCGCACCCGCACGCCGGGCGCCAGGCCGCCGCGCTGACGGCGGAGGGGAGCCACGTCACGCTCGTCACGCCCGACGCGGCGGCGCGCCGCGCCATGGGGCGGAACATGACCGCGGACCACCGCAGGCCCGGCGCCGCGCGTGCCGGCCGCGCGCAGGCGCGGGCGCTGGCCGCGTTCGGCGCGATCGACGACCTCCTGCCCGCCTGAGCCCTCCCCCGGACGCCTCCCGGCGACGGCCGGCGCCACCACCGCGACACCACCGGACCACCACCGCACCACTACCACCACCGCGACACACCGCACGCGAACGAAGCGAGGGACGACTCCATGCCATCGACATCTCCACGGGACGACGCGGCCGCTCCCGGCCACGATCCCGCGCACGCCCCCTTCCCGGAGTACGCGGCGCTACGGGCGCGCGGACCGGTCCATCGGGTGGTCGTCCCCGGGAGCGGTCCGAGCTGGCTCGTGGTGAGCCGGGACGCGGCACGCCGGGCGCTGGCCGATCCCCGGCTGAGCAACGACATCCGCCACTCGGCGACCTGGACGGACGACGGCGGGCACGCCCTCGGGCGGAACATGCTCCAGAGCGACGCGCCGCACCACACGCGGCTGCGCAAGCTCGTCGCCGGGCACTTCACGGCCGGGCGGATCCGCTCGCTGCGGCCGCGGATCGAGGCCCTCGCGGACGGCCTGCTCCGCGACCTGCCCGACGAGGGTGTCGTCGACGCGGTCGAGCGGTACGCGCTGCCTCTGCCGGTCGCGGTGATCTGCGAGCTGCTCGGCGTGCCGCAGGACGCGCGGGACGCCTTCCACGCCTGGTCGCGCGAGCTGGTGCTGCCCACGTCCGAGGAGGCGGCGGCAGCGGCCGGAGCGCACCTGACCGGGCTCATCGGCGAGCTGGTCGACCGGAAGACCGCCGCTCCCGACGGCACCCTGCTCAGCGAGCTGGCCGCCGCCGGACGGGACGGCGTCCTCTCGGCCGACGAACTCCTCGGCATGGTCTTCCTGCTGCTCGTCGCCGGGCACGAGACGACCGTCAATCTGATCTCGGCGGCGCTGTTCAGCCTCCTCGCCGAGCCCGGCCTGGCGGCGCGGGTGCGCGCGGATCCGTCGCTGACGGCCGCCGTGGTCGAGGAGTCGCTGCGCTTCCACGCGCCGGTGCACTCCAGCGCCTTCCGGTTCGCGGCGGAGCCGCTGGAGCTGGCGGGGGCGTCGATCGCGGCGGGCGACGCGGTGCTGGTCGGTCTCGCGGCCGCTTCCCGGGATCCCGGGCACTACGCGGACGCCGACCGTTTCGACCTGCGGCGCTCCGGTCCCGCGCATCTCGCGTTCGGGCACGGCCCGCATCACTGTCTGGGTGCGCCCCTGGCCCGGGTGGAGGCGGAGGTGGCGCTGCGGTGCTTCCTGACGCGTTTCCCGACGGTCGCGTTCGCCACGGATCCGGCGACGCTGACGTGGCGCGGCAGCACCCTACTGCGGGGGCTGACCGATCTTCCTCTGCGCCTCGGACGGCGAGGCGGCGGGTGAGGGGCCCTCCGCGCGGTGGCGGGCGGTGCGGAGGGGGGTGGTCACCGCAGGGGCATCGCGGCGGTGATCGTCTTTCCTTCGGGGCCGATCTCGACGTCCATCTCCGAGCAGAGCCGCTGGATCACGACCAGGCCGTATCCGCCGGGGGTTCCCGCGCGCGTGTGGAGTCGCTGGGGCGCGGTCGTGCTGGCGTCACTCACCCGCAGCCGGAGCACGTCGTCCGTGACCTCGACCTCGAGCCGGGTGACTCCGCCCGCGTGCACCAGGGCGTTCGTCACCAGTTCGCTGACCACGAGCAGCGCGTCCTCGCTCAGTTGCCGGGACCGGTCCCGTGGCAGTTCGTCCGCCGCGTCGGCCAGTGCCGCGCGGACCGCCACCCGGGCGTCCGCACAACTGATCTCCTCTGTTTCCAGTGCTTGAGCCGGGCTCATGATGTCGTGGGTCCTTTCCCTTGCGTGTCGCACCTCGTGCCGCCACGATTCTCGCTTTCCCCGCACCCGTCGATCCGACACTCCCCCGATTCGGGCCGCCCCGGAGGAGAAAGGGGGATCTGCTGATCACACGCCCAGGAACCTGTGGGAAAGTCTGCGGATGGTTTCCGACAGACAGAGAATCGACGTCACCCGCCAGGACCGGGTGACCGTGGTCTCCTTCCGTGACGACCTCGACCTCACGGACGAGGCCGAGGCCTACCTGGCGCTGTCCGGCGCGCTCCGGGACACCGGCACCACCGGTACCCTCCTGGACCTCGCCGGCCTCGCCTTCGCCGACAGCACGACCTTGAACGTGATCCTGCGCGCCTACAACGAGCACCAGGACGTACAGCGGCCCTTCGTGCTCTGCGGCCCGTACCAGACGGCCATCATCAGGCTCCTGGAGATCACCGGGGCCGACGGCGCCCTGGAGATGACCGACGGCCGCGCCGAGGGGATGCGCCGCGTCCGTGAACTCCTCGGTCCGCTCGGCAGCGACCAGGCCTCCGCGTCCGACCCGCAGTGACGCCGGGGCCCCGCGGGGCCCCTCCTGCGCGGACGACACCGGCGCCGGGCCGTGCACGCTGGGCCGTACGGGTGCATTCTCTGACACTTCGTCACATGTCGTACGGTCGCACTGTCATACCGTCATGACGATCGAACTCATCACCCGGCAGCCCATGCCCTCCCACCCGCGCCGCAGCGACGGCCGGGCCCCGCTGCCCGCCCCCGCGGAACGCGCCCGGCTGCGGCGCGCCTGGCGGCTCAGCGCGGCGCAGGTGGCCGAGGCGTTCGGGGTGACGCCGGCGACGGTCCGCTCCTGGGAGTCCGGGCGGTCCGCGCCGCGCGGGCCGCGCCGGGCCGCGTACGCGGCGTTCCTCAGCGGCCTCGCGCACGGCCTGGCACCGGCACCCTCCGCCACCCGCACTCCCCCGGCCGCGACGCCGCCCGTGCCCCGCCCTCCCCGCGTCGCGCCGTCCACGCCCCGCGCCCCGCGCGTCGCGACGCCCATGCCCCGTGCCCCGCGCGTCGCGCCGGGCGCGGTCGCCGCGTCACCCGTCCTGCGCGGGGCGGCTCCGACGACGCCGGGCCTGCCGGTGGGCCCGGCGCCCGATCCGGTGCCGCGCGCCCGGCTGCGCAGATTCCGCCTCGCGGGCGCGGCCGTGGGCCTGTGGATCGCGGTGGGCCACCTGCTGGCCACGGGCCCGATCCCGCACGCGTAGGGCGGGCGGGGGGGGCGCCGACCCGCAGGACGGCAGCGCCGACAACCCTGCCGTTCACGTGCAACCGCCCCCTTCCCCCACCGCGCCATGCCGCCCTCCTCCGTGACGGGACTCTGTCCCATCACAGGTGTACGGTGGAAGAGTGATGGGACAGGGTCCCGTCACCTGTCACGTCACTCTGAGGAGAGATCCATGCGCGTCTTCGTCACCGGCGGTACCGGCCTGATCGGCTCCACGGTCGTCGCCGAACTTCTCCGCCACGGCCACTCCGTCCTCGCGCTCGCCCGCTCCGACGCCTCCGCCGCGGCCGTCGAGGCGGCCGGCGCCCAGCCCCTGAAGGGCGGGCTCGCGGATCTGGACGTCCTGCGCTCCGGCGTCGCCGCGTCCGACGGCGTCGTCCACCTCGCGTTCAGCAACGACTTCAGCAGCCCCGAGGCCCTCGCCCGGGGGGTCGAGGAGGAGAGCGCCGCGCTCGCGGCCCTGGGCGACGCGCTCATCGGGAGCGACCGGCCGCTCGTCACCGTCTCGGGCACACCGCTCACGCCGGGCCGCCCCTCCACCGAGGCGGATCCGCTGCCGACGGACGGGCCGGTCGGCGGCCGGAGCGTCGCGGTCATGCGGGCGCTGGACCTGGCCGCCCAGGGGGTGCGCAGTGCGGCGGTGCGGCTGCCGCGCACCGTCCACAACGAGGGCACCGGCGGCTTCGCGGGGCTGCTCACGAACATCGCGCGCCAGAGCGGCGTGTCCGGCTACCCGGGCGACGGCACCCAGCGCTGGCCCGCCGTGCACGCGCTCGACGCCGCCGTGCTGTTCCGGCTCGTCCTGGAGAAGGCCCCGGCGGGCAGTTCCTGGCACGCGGTGGCCGACGAGGGGGACGCGGTGCGGGACATCGCCACGGTCATCGGGCGGCGACTGGGGCTGCCGGTGGAGTCGGTGCCGACGGAGACCTACGGGCCGCTCGGCACGATCTTCGAGGCCGACCAGCCGTCGTCCGGCGCCCACACCCGGCAGGCGCTCGGCTGGGAACCGCGGCACCCCGCCCTGCTGGCGGACCTGGAGAACATCCAGCCCTGACCGGCCGCTCCGCGCTCCGGGTCCGGCCGTGCCGTCGACGGCTAAGCGTCGGCGGCGGCGGTCTCGCGGGTGCGGGTGTCGGCGGCCGGGGCCAGCAGGACGGCGCCCGCCACGAACACCAGGACGGCGACCATCGCCGAGCGCAGGCCGTAGTGGTCGCCCAGGAAGCCCAGGGCCGGCGGGCCGACCAGGAACGCCACGTAGCCGATGACGGCGACCAGGGAGACCCGGGCCGTCGGGTCGGGGCCCGAGTCGCCCGCCGCGGACAGCGCGACCGGGAAGCCGAGCGAGGCCCCGAGGCCCCAGAACAGGACGGCGACGGCCGCGACGACGGCGCTGTCCGAGAAGATGACCAGGACGAGCCCGACGGCCCCGGAGACGGCGCTCGCCCGGACGACCGCCACGCGCCCGAAGCGGTCGAGGAAGAACGTGCCGCAGAACCGGCCCGCGGTCATCGCCGCGGCGAACCCGACATAGACGAGGGAGCCCGCCGCCGCGTCCAGGCCGTGGCCGTCGACCATGAGCAGCGGCAGCCAGTCGTTCGCGGCGCCCTCGGCGAGGGCCATGGCGAGGACGATGGCGCCGATCAGGAGCAGCCGCCGGTCCTTCCACACCTGCGGCCGGGAGCGCCGGCCCGCCTCCGGCTCCGTCGGTGCGGCGCCGCGTCCGGTGCCCGCGGGCACCGAGCGCAGCGCGTGGAGCAGCAGGGCGGTGGCGATCACCGCGACCACGGCGAGGTGCCAGGGGACGGGGACGGCGGCGGCCGTGGCCGCCATGCCGGCGAGTCCGCCGAGCACCGTGCCCAGGCTGAAGCAGCCGTGCAGGGTGGGCAGGACGGCCCGGCCGGTGAGGCGCTCGACGTCGGCCGCGTCCACGTTGACGGCCACCTCGCCCGCGCCGGTGCCCGCGCCGAAGAGGAACAGTCCGGCGGTGACCAGGGACGCCGAGGCGAGGGCGCTGCCCGCGCCGATGACGACGACGGCGGCGACGACCAGGCAGGTGCCGACGGCGGTCACGGGCCGGGTGCCGTGGCGCGAGACGAAGCGGCCGGAGCACAGGATGCCGGCCATGGCCCCGACGGACAGGCCGAAGAGGACCAGGCCCATCCGGGCGGTCGACACGTCCAGTACGTCGCGCACGTCGGGGGTGCGGGTGACCCAGGACGACATGGCGATGCCGTTGAGGAAGAAGAGGAGGTACAGGGCCTGACGGCGCCGGCGCACGGCAGGGTCGGTCAACGGGTGCTCCGCGGGAGTTCGGAAGAATGGGCCGGGCAGGCGACGCGTCCCGCCCCCACCGGGTATGCACAAATGTACATACCCGGTGGGGTGGAGAGAAGAGAAGGCGGACGACCACGATGACCGGAAGCAACCGCGGCCCCAACGACCCGCGGCGGCGCGAGCGGATTCTCGACGCGGCCCTCGACGTCATCGCCGAGCACGGCGCGATCAAGGTCACCTTCCGCCGGATCGCCACGGCGGCCGGGGTGCCGCTGGGCTCGCTCACGTACTACTTCGACGACATGCAGCACCTGCTCACCGAGGCCTTCACCCGTCTCGCCGAGTCCGTCTCCACCCGCTACGGCGCGCTGCTGGCCGCCGCGCGCACCCCCGAGGAGGCGCAGGAGGCGGTCGTCGAGATCATCTGCGGCAAGGTGTGGGGCTCCGACCGCAATCTCCTGCTCAGCTACGAGCTGTACGCCTTCGCCACCCGCCATCCCGAGCTGCGCGACGTGATGCGTTCCTGGATGCGGGCCAGCCGCGCCTCCCTCGCCCGGCACTTCGACCCGCTCACCGCCCGCGCGCTGGACGCCCTGGTGGAGGGTTTCTCGATCCACAACTCCGTGGACGCCCACCCGACGGACCGGGCGGGCGTCGCGGCCGTGGTCCGCGCCGTCGTCGCCCGCTGACCCGGGCCCGCGCCGCCCGGCGTCGTCTAGGGTCGGTACCACGATGAACAGCGACAACGTCTCCCCCGCCCCGCCCGCGAAGGCCGACAAGGCAGGCGTGCGACGGCACAACCTGAGCCTGGTGCTGCGTACCGTCCACGACGAGGGCGAGGCGACCCGGGCCGGGATCGCCGCGCGGGTGGGGCTCACCCGGGCCGCGGTGTCGTCGCTCGTCGACCAGCTCCTCACGGAGGGGTTCCTCGGCGAGTGGGGCAAGACGTTCAGCGGGCAGGCGGGGCGCCCCGGGACGGTCCTGAAGGTGGCGCGCAGCGGCCCCGCCGGACTCGGCGTGGAGATCAACATCGATTACGTGGCCGTGTGCGTCGTCGATCTGGCGGGCACCGACCGGGTCCGCCTGGTGGAGCGGATGGACAACCGGGGCGCGGCGCCTGCGGCGGTCCTCAACCAGGCCGCCCGGATCGCGGCGCGCGCCATCGCCTCCGCCACGGAGCAGGAACTCCGGCCGGTGGCCGCCGAGTTGGCGCTGCCGGGGCTGGTCTCGGGCGGCGCGGTGCGGCAGGCGCCGAACCTGGGCTGGAACCGGGTCCCGGTCGAGGGCCTGTTCGCCCAGGCGCTGAGCGCGCTGCGGCCGGAGCACCCGGCGCTGCCGGTGAGCGCGGACAACGAGGCGAATCTGGCGGCGATGGCCGAGCTGTGGTTCGCGTCCGGGGACGACGGCCGCCCGCCGGTGCACAGCTTCGTCTACCTGACGGGCGAGATCGGGGTCGGCGGCGCGCTGGTCCTGAACGGTCAACTGCTGCGCGGCGCCCATGGGTTCGCGGGCGAGATCGGGCACGTGGTGGTCGATCCCGAGGGCCCGTCGTGCAGTTGCGGCGCGCGCGGCTGCCTGGAGCAGTACGCGGGGCAGGCGGCGCTGTTGCGGGCGGCGGGCCTGGACGAGAAGGCCGGCGCGGCGGGTGTGGCGGAGCTGGAGTCGAGGGCGCGCGCCGGCGAGCCGCGGGCGCTGCGGGCCCTGGAGGAGGCGGGCCGGCGGCTGGGCCGGGTGCTGTCGGGGGCGGTGAACCTGCTGGACCCGGACGCGGTGATCCTGGGCGGCGCCTTCCGCGAGCTGAAACCCTGGCTGGCGCCCGCCGCGGACGCCGAGCTGACGGCGCGCGTGGTGTCGGGCCTGTGGAAGCCGGGCAGCGGCCGGCTGCGGGCGTCGTCCTCGTCCGGCGACGCGGCGCGGGGCGCCGCCGCCCGCGTGGTCCGCGATGTGCTCGCGGACCCGGCGGCGTACGCCGTACCGGGCACGGTCTGAACGACGCCGCCCGGGCCGCCTCCGAGGCCCGGCGGGCCCGGACGCACCGGTGCCCGGCGGGGAGGTCCGCCGGGCACGGGCGAGGGGCGGTGGCCGGTGGGGGCCGTCAGCCCCGGTGGGCCGCGATCAGCTCGCGGTACCAGTGGTAGCTGTCCTTGGGGGTGCGCTCCTGGGTGGCGTAGTCGACGCGGACGATGCCGAAGCGCTTGGCGTAGCCCAGCGCCCACTCGAAGTTGTCGAGCAGCGACCAGACGTAGTAGCCGCGCACGTCGACGCCCGCGTCCATGGCCGCGCGCAGGGCCGTGAGGTGGTCGTGGAGGTAGGTGACCCGGTCCGTGTCGTGGACGGCGCCGTCGGCGGCGGGCGCGTCGTGCTCGGCGGTGCCGTTCTCCGTGATGTGCACGGGCGGCAGCGCGTCGCCGTAGCGCTCCTTGAGGCCGGTGAGCAGCTGGGTGAACGTCTCGGGGACGACCGGCCAGTTCATGGCGTTGCGCCGGACGTCGGGCCAGGGGCGCTCGGCGTACCGGTTGTCGCTCGCCGTGCGCAGGGCGGCGTCGGGTTCGCGGTGCGGGGCGTCGGCGACGAGGGTGGGCCGGTAGTAGTTGACGCCGAGGAAGTCCAGCGGCTGGGCGATGAGGTCGAGGTCGCCGTCGCGCCGGAAGTCCTGGCGGGTGATCAGTTCGCCCCAGGTGTCCTCCTCGGACGCGGGGTAGCGGCCCGCGAGGATCGGGTCGGTCCACACCAGGTTGTGCTGGGTGTCGGCGCGCAGTGCGGCGGCCCGGTCGGCGGCGGAGTCGGTGGCCGGGACGTTGAAGTCCGGGTTGAGGGTGATGCCGACCTCGCGGACACCGGCCGCGCGCAGCTCCTTGACGGCGAGGCCGTGGCCGACGAGCAGGTGGTGGGCGGCGGCGAGCGCGGGGGTGCCCTCCTGGGCGCCGGGTGCGTGCCGGCCGACGGAGTAGCCGAGGAAGGCGCTGCACCAGGGTTCGTTGAGGGTGATCCAGCGCGGCACCCGGTCGCCGAGGTGTCCGGCGACGATCGCCGTGTATTCGGCGAACCGCTCGGCGGTCTCGCGGACCCGCCAGCCGCCGCGGTCCTCCAGGGCCTGCGGCAGGTCCCAGTGGTAGAGGGTGGCGGCGGGTTCGATGCCCGCTTCGAGGAGTTCGTCGACGAGGCGCGAGTAGAAGTCGAGCCCCTTGCGGTTGGCCGGGCCCCGGCCCGTCGGCTGGATGCGGGGCCAGGCGACGGAGAAGCGGTACGACTCGACGCCGAGGCCGCGCAGCAGCGCCACGTCCTCGCGGTAGCGGTGGTAGTGGTCGCACGCCACGTCGCCGGTGTCGCCGCCGTCCGTGCGGCCGGGCGTGTGGCTGTAGACGTCCCAGATGGACGGGCCGCGGCCGTCCTCGTCCGCCGCGCCCTCGATCTGGTAGGAGGCGGTGGCCGCGCCGAACACGAAGCCTTCGGGGAATACGGGCAGGTCACTCATGGGAAGCCTTACTTGACGGATCCGCCGGTGATGCCGGCGGCGATGTACTTCTGGGCGAGGACGAGCAGTACGGCGGCCGGGATCGCCGACAGGACGGAGGCGGCCATCACGGAGCCCCAGTCGCCGACGTGGGCGCCGATGTACTGGTAGATGCCGAGCGTGACGGGCTTGACGTCGTCGGTGGTGTTCAGCGTGAGGGCGAACATGAAGTCGCTCCACGCGTACAGGAAGGAGAACAGACCGGCGGTGATCAGGGAGTTGCGGCTCATCGGCAGCACCACCTGGACGAAGGTGCGCAGCTTGCCCGCGCCGTCGACCTCGGCCGCCTCGATGACCTCCTTGGGGATGGCCACCATGAACGACCGCATCAGGACGATGGCGAAGGGGATGCCGAGCGAGGCGTCGGCGAGCATCAGGCCGAAGTAGGAGTTGACCAGGCCCAGATCGACGTACGCGCTGTAGAGGGCGTTGGCGATGACGATGCCCGGGACCATCTGCGTGATGAGGGTGCCGAAGACGATGGACCTGGTGCCGGGCAGCCGGAACTGGGCCAGTCCGTACGCGGCGGGCGCGGCGACGGCCAGGCAGATGGCGACGGCGCCGAGCGCGACGGCGAGCGAGGTCAGCAGGTGGGTGCCCTGGTCGCCGAGGGCGGAGGAGAAGCCGGAGAGGTCCAGGGAGTGCGGGACGGGTGAGACGTCCAGGAGGCCGGACTCGGGCTGGAGCGCCGTGTTGATCATCCAATACAGCGGGAACAGCATCAGGCACAGGATGACGACGCCGGCGACGGTGGCGCCCCAGCGGCGCCGGGGCCGGGTGATGGCGGGTTCGGTGGTGACGGAAACGGAAGCTGTCGCCATGCCGGTCACTTCCCCTCGGAGCGGTTGGCCCGCAGGTAGAACACCGCGAAGACGGCGGATATCAGGATCAGGACGTTGCCCACGACGGCGCCCGCGCCGAAGTCGAGCTGGACGAAGGAGTTCTGGTAGGTGAGCGTGCCGAGCGTCTGCGTGGAGTCGGCGGGGCCGCCGTCGGTGAGGGCCAGGATCAGGTCGAGGATCTTCACCGTCGACATGAAGCCGAGCACGAGGACGACCGTGATGACGGGCTTGAGCAGCGGCAGCGTGAGGGAGCGGAAGGTCCGCCAGGCGGAGGCGCCGTCGAGGGACGCGGCCTCGTACAGCTCCTTCGGGATCTCCTGGAGTCCGCCGTACAGGATCACCATGTTGAACGGGATGCCGATCCAGATGTTCACCATGATCACGGAGAACAGGGCCATGCCGGGGCTGGTGAGCCACGGGGCGTGGCCGCCGAGGCCGAGCGTGTCGAGGAAGGAGTTCAGGACGCCGGTGTCCTGGTCGAGGATGCGGCGCCAGACGATGCCGGAGACGACCATGGGGACGAGCCAGGGCAGCAGGATCAGCGAGCGCAGGAACCCGTTGAGGGGGAACCGCTTGGTGAAGAAGACGGCGAGCGCGAGGCCGATGCCGAACTGGCCGATCAGCGAGCCGATCGTGAAGACGACGGTGTGCCAGAGCGCCTTGCCGAAGAGGTCGTCGTGGAAGACCTTGCTCCAGTTGTCGGTGCCGTTGAAGGGCGACCTGCCGTCGAAGAACGTGGACGGGGAGAAGTCCTGGAAGCTCATCACGACGTTGCGGACGAGCGGGTAGCCGAAGAAGAGCAGCATGAAGACGACGGCGGGGGCGATGAAGCCCCACTGGGAGAGTCTGCGGCGCCGTGTGTCGCGCCGCCGGCGCACCGGGGCGGCGGGGGCCGGCCGGGTTTCGGGGGCGGCGGAGGCCGTGGTGGTCGACATGGTCGTGAAATCCCTCAGTTCCCGCTCGTGGCGCGCGCCTGCGCCTTCTTCAGCGCGTCCGCGCTGTTCTGACCGGTGAGCGCGGACTGGAAGGCGCTCTGCAGGGCCAGCGACACCGACGACCAGCCCGCTCCGACCTTCGCGGTGCGCGAGCGGGCGGTGGCCACCTGGTCGGCGAGCGCGTCGAGTTCGGGCACCTCCTCGCGCCAGATCGCGGCGGCCTTCTCGTTGGCGGGCACCATCCAGCTGTTGCGGGCGTAGGTGATCTGCTCCTTCTCGGAGGACATGCACCCGACGATCTTGGCGGCGGTCCGCTCGCGCGCGGTGTCGCCCGTCTTCGGGACGGTGAGGACGGCGCCGCCGAGCGGCCCGACGGAGTCGTCCCCGGACTCGGGGACCGGGATCTGCGCGATGCCCCAGTGCAGGGACTTCTTGGTGTCGAGCGTCTCGACCTGCCACGGCCCGTTGATCATCATGGCGGCGTTGCCGGCCATGAACTGGTCGTTGACGTCGGCCTGCGTCCAGTTGACCGTCGACCGGGACAGCGAGCCGTCCTTGAGGAGGCCCTTCCAGTAGTCGAGGGCCTCGGCGACCGGCTTGCTGTCCAGGTCGGTCTCGTCGCCGCCGTTGGACCACATGAACGGTGTGAACTGGAAGACGCCGTCCTCGGCGCCGCCCGCGCTCAGGGCGATGCCGTACCGCTTGCCCCGGGTGAGCTCCTTCGCGGTCTCCTTCATCTCGGCCCAGGTGGTGGGCACGTCGAGACCGGCCTGCTTCAGGACGTCCTTGTTGTAGAAGAGCGCGAGGGTGTTCACCGTGCGCGCCGCGCCGTAGTAACCGCCCTTGTAGGAGCCGAAGTCGACGATGCCCTTCGGGATGTCCCGCGTGGACAGGCCGAGCGACGTCAGGTCGACCAGGCCGCCCGCCTCGGCGAACGTCGGCATCTCGGAGGCGTCGAACTGGATGACGTCCGGGAGCGACTTCGACGACGCCATCCGCAGCGACTTCGTCATGACCTGTGCGGCCGGGACGCTCTGCTGCTCGATGGTGAGGCCCAGCCGGGCGCTGCACCGCTTGAGGGTGGCGGCGTCCCAGCCGTGGTAGGAGGCGTCGGTCGAGGAGTTGAGGACGGTGTAGACGTCGTCGTCGCGCTGACTGCCGCAGCCCGCGAGTGCCGCGGAGGCGACGAGGACGGAGACAACGGTGAGCGGGATCGCGGCCCGCCGGCGTGCTGCTGTCACGGTGGTTGCCCTTGCCTGGGGAGGGGTGGCCGGCCCGGCGGGACGCCTGTGTCCCGCCGGGAGGAGGTGAGGAACGGCGTACGGGTCCGGCCCGGCCGTACGCGGGGGCGGGCGGGTCGCCCGCGGGGCTCAGCGGGCGCCGAGCAGGTGGTCGAGCGCGAGCTGGTCGAGGCGCTCGAAGGCCATCGAGCGGTCCGCGGCCGCCGCGACGTCGAACTCCTCGTAGGCGCCGCCGTCGGCGAGGAGGGCGGCGAGGCCGTCGGCGGCGGTGGGCTGCGCGAGCTGGTCGAGGCGCGAGGCGAGCAGGGCCTCGCGCACCTCGGGGTCGGCGCGGAAGGCCGCGGCGCGCTCCTTGAGGATCAGGTAGTTGCGCATGCAGTTCTTCGCGGACTCCCACACGCCGTCGAAGCCGTCGGTGCGCACCGGCTTGAAGTCGAAGTGGCGCGGGCCCGCGTAGTCGGAGTTCTCCAGCAGGTCGACCAGCCAGAACGCCTGGCGCACGTCACCGGCGCCGAAGCGGAAGTCCTGGTCGTACTTGATGCCGGTCTGCCCGTTGAGGTCGATGTGGAAGAGCTTGCCCGCCCACAGCGCCTGCGCGATGCCGTGCGGGAAGTTCAGACCCGCCATCTGCTCGTGGCCGACCTCGGGGTTCACGCCGACGAGTTCGGGGCGCTCCAGGCGCTCGATGAAGGCGAGGGCGTGGCCGATGGTGGGCAGGAGGATGTCGCCGCGCGGCTCGTTGGGCTTGGGCTCGATCGCGAACCTCAGGTCGTAGCCCTGCTCGACGACGTACTCACCGAGCAGGTCGAAGGCCTCCTTCATCCGGTCCAGCGCGTCCCGCACGTCCTTGGCGCCCCCGGACTCGGCACCCTCGCGGCCGCCCCACGCGACGTACGTGCGCGCGCCCAGCTCGGCGGCCAGGTCGATGTTGCGGATCGTCTTGCGCAGCGCGTACCGGCGCACGTCACGGTCGTTGGCGGTGAAGCCGCCGTCCTTGAAGACCGGGTGCGTGAACAGGTTCGTCGTGGCCATCGGGACGACCATGCCGGCGGCGTCGAGCGCCTGCCGGAACCGCTTGACGATCGCCTCGCGCTCCGCGTCGGTCGAGCCGAAGGGGATGAGGTCGTCGTCGTGGAACGTGACGCCGTACGCGCCGAGTTCGGACAGCCGGCGCACCGACTCGACGGGGTCGAGCGCGGGACGCGTGGCGTCGCCGAACGGGTCGTTGCCCCGCCAGCCCACGGTCCACAGACCGAACGTGAACTTGTCTTCAGGGGTGGGGGTGAATCCGCCGGACATGGTGCCGTCCTTGGGTCGATCGTTTGTTTTCTGACATGACTAATACGCCATCCTGTCGCTCGGCGCTAGACCCAGGGAGGAAACTCACACGGCACCGATCGGCAACGACCTGGTGTTTTAGCCAATCGAAGCGCTTGCGCAAGGTCACACCCCGACGCCCCTTGTTCTTTTGTTTTCTTTACGATCAAATGCGTCCTACAGGCGCTTCGAACCGAGGCCGGCCGCGCACCGCTCCGCTGCGCGGCCACGATCGTCAGCACGTTGAGGGGGCTACATGGCCGTCGTGATCGGCGTGGACAGCTCCACGCAGTCCACCAAGGCGGCCGTCACGGACGCCGCCACCGGCCGGCTCCTCGCCGTCGGCCGCGCACCGCACGTGGTCACCGGCGAGCGGGGCGCCCGCGAGACCGATCCGGAGGTGTGGTGGCGGGCCCTGCGCGACGCGGTCGCGCAGGGGCTCGCGGAGGCGGACACCGCCCCCGGGGCGGTCACCGGCATCGCCGTCGCGGGCCAGCAGCACGGCCTCGTCGTCCTCGACGCGGACGGCCGCCCGCTGCGCCCCGCGGCGCTGTGGAACGACACCCGCTCCGCCCCGCAGGCAGCCGCCCTGACCCGCGAGCTCGGCGGCCCCGACGCCTGGCTGGCGCGCACCGGCTCCGTGCCGGTCGCCTCGCTCACCGCCACGAAGTGGCGCTGGCTGCGCGAGCACGAGCCGGCCCGCGCGGTCGCCGCCGTCCGCCTGCCGCACGACTTCCTCACCGAGCGGCTGTGCGGGCGGGCGGTCACCGACCCCGGGGACGCCTCCGGCGCCGGCTGGTACTCCACCGCGACGGGTGCCTACGACCCCGAGGTGCTCGGCCTCCTCGGCCTGCGGCCCGAGCTGCTGCCGGCGGTCGCCGCGACCGGCGGCACCCGGGCGGGCTCGCTGACCGCGCGGGCCGCGCGGACGCTGGGCCTGCCCGAGGGCATCGCCGTGGCGGCGGGGACCGGCGACAACATGGCGGCCGCCGTCGGGCTCGGCCTCGGCGGCGCGGGCCTCCTCGACCACCCGGTCGTCAGCCTCGGCACCTCCGGCACCGTCTTCACCGCGACCCGCACCCGCCCGGCCTCCCGGGACCTGGCCGGGTTCGCCGCGACCGACGGGACGTACCTGCCGCTGGCCTGCACCCTGAACTGCACGCTCGCCGTCGACCGGGTCGCGGCCCTGCTCGGCCTGGATCGTGCGGACGCCGAGCCCGGCGGCGGCGCCGTCCTCCTGCCCTACCTCGACGGCGAACGCACTCCGGACCTGCCGCACGCCGCGGGCCTGCTCACCGGCCTGCGGCACGCCACCAGCGGGCGGCAACTGCTGGGCGCCGCCCATGAGGGCGCCGTGTTCACCGTGCTGCGCGCCCTGGACGCGCTGCTGGTGGCGTGCGGCCTCGATCCCGGCGACCCCGAGGTCCGCGCGCGCCCGCTGCGGCTGATCGGCGGCGGTGCCCGCGGCCGTTTCTGGGTGGAGACGGTGCGCCGGCTGTCCGGCCGCCCGGTGCTGCTGCCCGCGTCCGGCGAGCTCGTCGCGCTCGGCGCCGCCGCGCTGGCCCGCGCCGCCGCCACCGGCCTCGACCCGGTCGCCGTCGCCACCCGATGGGACACCGGCCGGGGCGCCCTGCTGCCGCCCGTGCCCCGGGACCTGGCGACCTGGAACCGGCTGACCCACGTGCTGGACGCGGCGACACCAGCCCTCCTGACCTGACCCACCCTCCCCGCCGCCGGGCCCCGCCCGGCCGCACACACCCCAGCCCCAGCCCCACCCCGCACCCCGCACCCCGCACCCCGCACCCCGCACCCCGCACCCCGAGGAAGATGATGAAGTTCACCGACGGCTTCTGGATGATGCGCGACGGCGTCCATGCCTCGTACGCCACCGAGGTACGCGACGTCCGCGCCACCGACGACCGCTTCACCGCGTACGCCGCGGTGAAGCGCGTCGAGCGGCGCGGCGACACCCTCAACGCCCCGCTCCTGACCGTCGACTGCTTCTCCCCCGCCGAGGGCGTCATCGGCGTGCGCGCCACGCACCTGGCGGGCCGCGCGCACCGCGGCCCCGACTTCGCCCTGCCCGGAGCGGACACCGGCGCCGGCCGGGTGCGCCGGGACGGCGACGTCGTCGAACTGACCAGTGGCGCGCTCGGCGTCCGCCTGGACACGGCCGCACCGTGGACCCTGTCGTTCCGCGATCCCGAGGGCCGGGAGGTCGCCTCGGCGGGCCGCAAGGGCATCGCGTTCGTCACGACGGCCGACGGCGCCCACCACATGGCCGGTCAGCTGTCCCTGGGGGTCGGCGAGCAGGTCTACGGCCTCGGCGAGCGGTTCACGCCGTTCGTGAAGAACGGCCAGGTCGTCGACATGTGGCAGGCCGACGGCGGCACCAGCAGTGAACAGGCCTACAAGAACATCCCGTTCAGCCTGCACGTCTCCCCCGCCGGCGCCTACGGCGTCTTCGTCGACCACTCGGGGAGGGTCGGCTACGAGGTCGGCTCGGAGTCCGTCGGGCAGATGCAGTTCAGCGTCGAGGACCAGACGCTGACCTACTACGTCGTCGCGGGCCCGGAGCCCAAGGACGTGCTGCGCCGCTACACCGCGCTGACCGGCCGCCCGGCGCTCCCGCCGGCCTGGTCGTTCGGGCTGTGGCTGACCACTTCGTTCACCACGCAGTACGACGAGGCGACGGTGACGAAGTTCGTCGACGGCATGGCCGAGCGCGACATCCCGCTCTCCGTCTTCCACTTCGACTGCTTCTGGATGCGCGAATACCAGTGGTCGGACTTCGCCTGGGACCCGGACGTCTTCCCGGACCCGGTCGGCATGCTGGCCCGGCTCAAGGAGCGCGGCCTGCGGATCTCCGTGTGGATCAACCCCTACATCGCCCAGAAGTCCGCCCTGTTCGCGGAGGCCGCCGAACTGGGCCACCTCGTGCGCACCGCCGACGGCGACATCTGGCAGTGGGACCTGTGGCAGGCGGGCATGGGCCTGGTGGACTTCACGAGCCCCGCCGCGTGCGCCTGGTTCCGGACCAAGCTGAAGGTGCTCCTCGACCAGGGCGTGGACTGCTTCAAGACCGACTTCGGCGAGCGCATCCCCACGGACGTGGTCTGGCACGACGGGTCCGACCCGGAGCGCATGCACAACTACTACACGCACCTGTACAACAAGGTCGTCTTCGACCTCCTGGAGGAGGAGCGCGGCGCGGGCGAGGCGGTGCTGTTCGCGCGGTCGGCCACGGCGGGCGGGCAGCAGTTCCCGGTGCACTGGGGCGGCGACTGCTGGTCGTCGTTCGGCGCCATGGCCGAGTCGCTGCGCGGCGGACTGTCGCTGTCACTGTCCGGTTTCGGCTTCTGGTCGCACGACATCGGCGGCTTCGAGGGGACGCCGGACCCGGCGGTCTTCAAGCGCTGGCTGCAATTCGGCCTGCTCTCCTCGCACAGCCGGCTGCACGGCTCGTCCTCGTACCGGGTGCCGTGGGAGTTCGGCGACGAGGCGGTCGACGTGGCCCGGCGGTTCACCCGGCTCAAGCACCGCCTGATGCCGTACCTGTACGGAGCGGCCGCCGAGGCGCACCGCACCGGCGTGCCCCTGATGCGCCCGATGCTGCTCGACTTCCCCGGCGACCCGACCGCCCGCACCCTCGACCGGCAGTACATGCTCGGCCCGGACCTCCTCGTCGCGCCGGTCTTCTCCGCCGACGGCACCGTCGAGTACTACCTCCCCGAGGGCACCTGGACCCATCTGCTCACCGGTGAGCAGGTGCGGGGGCCGGTCTGGCGCAGCGAGCGGCACGGCTTCGACAGCCTGCCGCTGTACGTGCGGCCCGGCGCGGTGCTGCCGATCGGAGCGGACACGAGCCGCCCGGACGGCGACTGGCTCCGGGGCCTGTCCCTGCTCGTCGCACCGGCCGGCGGGGAGAGCGGCACGGTGCTCGTGCCGGTCCCCGACCACCGGGGTCGCGACGCGGCGGTCTACGAGGTCGTGCGGGACGCGGCGGGAGCGGTGAGTGTGAGCGCGCCGCGGGGGCAGGACGTGCCCGCGGTGGTGCGGTCCCTGGGGTAGCCGACGCGACGCGGCCGGCGGGTGCCGTGCGGGGCGTCCCCGTGCCCCGAACTGCATTCGGGTGTCCGGTCCCGTCGGCCGCTGATCGGCGTGGCGCCGGTGCTGACGGGTGGGGTCCTCGGGGGCCTGCGTGCGTCACCCCGTGCGTCCGGTGGGCACGGGCGGCCGTACCTCAGGTCAGCTCGTCGGCGAGGAGATCCATGAGGAGGCCGTCCTCCCAGACGCCCGTACGGTGATTGCGCCAATAGGCGCGCAGGACGCCGACGGGCCGGAACCCGACCTTGCCGTAGCAGCGGATCGCCGCGCTGTTCGCCGCGGCCGGGTCGATGGTCAGCCGGTGGTGCCCCCGCTCCGTCACCAGCCAGCGGGCCAGCGTGCGCACCGTGTCGGCGCCGAGCCCCCGGCCGTGGCGCCGCGCCGTCAGGAAGATGTCGATGCCGGCCCGGCGGAACTCGGGGTCGTTCTCCTCGGCGTACTGGACGAGGCCGATGACCTCGCCGTCGTGCACGACCGCCAGCGCGCCCTCGTAGTCGTCCGGGGGCGACCACCACGCGGCGACCTCCGGCTCCCGCACGATCCGGTCCAGGATCGCCGTGTCGCCCTCGGCCACCGGGCGCAGCACGACCTCGTTCCCCCGCAGTTCCATGGGCCCATTCTCCCTTACGGCGCCCGCCCAATCGGCGTCCGCCGCACGGCAGATGGGCCCGGCCGCCCCCTGCCGGTGCCTCTGCGTGATCTCCTGGCCAGTGCCATAATCACGAGGTCCTCCAGGGCCTCACCGGGAACGTCGTGGTTCCCCGTCCGGTCCGCGATCCGATCCACGCTGGAGCCAGGCATGACGGCACAATCCTCCCCGAGCCGCATCGACACGAGCAGACCTCATCCGGCGCGCGTCTACGACTGGCTGCTGGGCGGGAAGGACAACTACCCCGTCGATCAGGAAGTGGCGCAGAAGCTGCCGCCGCAGGCACGGGACAACGCCATGCGGAACCGGGCCTTCATGCACCGCGCCGCGGCCTGGCTGGCCGGGAAGGGCATCGACCAGTACCTCGACGTGGGCACGGGCATCCCGACCAAGCCCAACCTGCACCAGATCGTGCAGGGCATCCTGCCGTCGGCCCGCGTGGCCTACGTCGACAACGACCCGATCGTGCTGCGGCACGCGGAGGCGCTCCTGGTCAGCAGCCCGCAGGGGGCGACGGACTACATCGAGGCGGACGTCCGCCGGCCCGGGGCGATCCTCGACCACGCGCGGACGTTCCTGGACTTCAGCCGTCCCGTCGCGCTGTCGATGATCGCGCTGATGCACTTCATCACCGACGAGGAGGACCCCTACGGCCTCGCGCGCACGCTCGTCGACGCGCTGCCGTCGGGCAGCTACCTCGTGCTCTCGCACGGGACCACCGTCGAGCACCCGCATCTGGTGAAGACGGTGACGTCCACGTACAAGAAGGGCGAGATCCCGCTGCGGATGCGGACGAAGGCCGAGGTCGAGCCGTTCTTCGAGGGCCTGGAGATGGTCGATCCCGGCCTGGTCACGGCCACCCACTGGTACAAGGACACGCCCGCGCCGACTCCGGAGCCGAGCGGCTTCTACGTCGGTGTGGCCCGCGTCTCCTGACCACCCGCACGGCGCCCCGGGGACCGGGGCGCCGTGTCCGCGGTCCCCTCCCGTGCCAGCATGGGCGGCTGCCCCTACCCCACGGCAGAAAGAGGCTGCGATGGACGAGCGGGAACTGGCGCACCTGCGCCGCTGTGTCGAGCTGGCGGCCGAGGCCCTGGAGGCGGGCGACGAGCCCTTCGGGTCGGTGCTGGTGGACGGCGCGGGGGCGGTCCGTGCGCAGGACCGCAACCGGGTCTCCGGCGGCGACGCCACCCGGCACCCGGAGTTCGGGCTCGCCCGCTGGGCGGCCGAGAACCTGACCCCGCGGGAGCGGCGGGACGCCACCGTCTACACCTCGGGCGAGCACTGCCCGATGTGTTCGGCCGCGCACGCCTGGGTCGGTCTCGGCCGGATCGTGTACGTCGCCTCGGCCGCCCAGCTGACCGAGTGGCTGTCCGAGTGGGGGCGCCCCCTGCCTCCGGTCCGCGCGCTGTCCGTGCGGGAGATCGCGCCGTCGGTGGCGGTCGAGGGGCCCGTCGACGCGCTGGTGCCGGCCGTGAAGGCCCTGCACCGCCGCCTCGCCGACCGGGCCTGAGGCCGGGCGGGGCGGGGCGGCGGGCTTCAGGCGAGGCCGAGTTCCCGCTCGCCCAGGGGCGCGAAGTAGCGTGCCACCCGGTCGGCGCCGACCTCGGCGAGGGTCGCCGGGTCCCAGTGCGGGTCGCGGTCCTTGTCGATGATCTGGGCCCGGACGCCCTCCGGCAGGTCGTGCGTGTCCAGCGCCGCGCAGGACACCCGGAACTCCTGGTCGAGGGCCGCTTCCAGGGAGTCGAGGCGGGCCGCGCGGCGCAGGGACTCCAGGGTCGTCTTGACGGCCGAGGGGGACTTGGCCAGCAGGGTCTCGGCCGCTTCCTTGGCGGCGGGCTCGCCGCAGGCGTGGAGCCGGTCGACGATCTCCTCGACCGTGTCGGCGGCGTAGCAGGCGTCGATCCACTCCCGCTGCTCGGCGAGCACCCCTTCGGGGGCCGGGCGGGCGTGCCGGGCGACCGCGTCGTGCGCGGGCAGGCGGGCCAGATCGGCCAGGAGGCCGGGAAGGGCGGCCGAGGGGACGACGTGGTCGGCGAGGCCGCACAGCACGGCGTCCGCGGCGCCGGCCGGCAGGCCGGTCAGCGCGAGGTGGGTGCCCAGGTGGCCGGGGGCGCGGGACAGCAGGAAGGTGCCGCCCACGTCGGGCACCAGGCCGATGGTGACCTCGGGCATCGCCACCCTCGACCGTTCGGTGACGACCCGGACGGAGCCGTGGGCGGACAGTCCGACGCCGCCGCCCATGACGATGCCGTCCATGAGGGCGACGTACGGCTTCGGGTAGTGCGCGATGCGCGCGTCGAGCCGGTACTCGGCGCGCAGGAACGCCTCGGACGCGGTGTGGTCGCCGCTGCGCGCGTCGTCGTGGAAGAGGCGGATGTCGGCGCCGGCGCACAGCCCGCGCTCCCCCGCCCCGTCGAGCACGACGGTCCGCACGGCGGGGTCGTGCTCCCAGGCGTCGAGCGCCCGGGCGACGGCGTCGAGCATGGCGGGCGTCAGGGAGTTCAGCGCGCGCGGCCGGTTGAGGGTGAGGCGGGCGGCGTGCCCGTCGACAGCGGTGAGCACGGGAGCGGCGTCGGGGGTCAACACGGGTCCTTCCGGTTGCTTCCGGTGAAGATCACGGCCGGGCCATCTGTATCACCCCGCCCGGCGCGGCGGGCGGGGCGCCCCCGCCGGCCCGGGCTGCGGGACGTCAGGCGGTGCCGGACGGTCCGTCGGCGCCGAAGGTGTCCAGGAGGATGTCGACGACGTCGTCGACCTCGGCGTCGGCCAGGTCGTCGAAGGCGCCGGAGTGCCGGGCCAGCAGCACGCCGGAGACCGCGGCGACGAGGATGTCGGCGCGCAGGCCCGGCCGGTCGCGGCCCTCTCGCGTGAAACGGTCCCGCAGCGGCTCGACGAGCCGGTCGTGCAGGGCCGCCCGGGTGGCTTCCTGGGCGGCGGTGTCGCTCAGCGGTTCGACGGCGACGCGCAGCAGCGGCACGGGTCCGCGGCGTTGCGCGCGGCGGGCCACCTCGCGCAGGCGGGGTTCGGTGAGCAGGTCGTCCGGGCGGCCGGCGCCGTGCTCGGCGCGCAGCACCTCCACGTAGAGGAGCGGTTTGCTGCCGAAGTAGCGGGCGATCAGCGAGGGGTCGACCCCGGCCCGTTCGCCGATCTCGCGGATCGTCGTGCGGTCGTAGCCCCGCTCGGAGAAGAGGGTGGTGGCCGCCCGGAGGAGGGCTTCCCTGCTGCGGGCGGAGTTGCGCGGGGTGCTCATGGGCGGCCCGGTGCGGTCGGTGCCGGGTCGGCGGCGGCGGACGGGCCCGGCTGGACCCTCGCGACGACGGACGGGCGCGGTCGCGGGCCGCCGCGGGTGAGGGCGACGGCGACGACGCCGGTGACGGCGAAGGCGGCGCAGCCGACGAGGCCCGCGGTGCGGTAGCCGTCGTTGTCGGGGAGGCTCGCGCCGGGGGCGGTGGCGGCCTGGAGGACGACGGCGCTCAGGGCGCTGCCGGTCGAGTATCCGATGTACTTCACGACCTGATTGAAACTCATCGCGCTGCCCGTCTCCCGCGCGGGCACTCCGGCGACGATCAGGCCGGGGGTGACCGCGAAGGTGACGCCGACGCCGAGTCCGGCGAGCGCCATCATCGTGCCGATGCCCCAGAGGCTGGAGCGGGCGAGCAGGAAGCAGACCAGGGAGGCGAGGGAGAGCAGGCAGCCCAGCGGGAGCATCCGGCCGGGGGTGGCCGCGCTGCCCAGCATCCGCACGAGCCGGCCGGTCAGCAGGCTGGCGGCGGAGAACGGCACGAGGAGCAGGCCGGTGACGACGATGGAGGCGGAGAAGCCGTACCCGGCCGAGGTCGGGGTCTGCACGTAGCGGGTGACCAGTGCGATGAGGAGGTAGGTGCCGACTCCGCCGATCATCGTGGTGAGGTTGGCGACCAGGACGCCGCGGTCCTTGACGAGGCGGACCCGCACCAGGGGGTGGGTGCTGCGCAGCGAGTGTGCGATCCAGGCGCCCAGCAGGACGACGGCCGCGGCGGCGAGCCCGAGCAGGCGCGCCGAGGTCCAGCCCCAGCGCTCCCCCTCGGCGAGGGTCAGCAGCAGGGCCGCCATGCCGCCGGTGAGCAGCAGGGCGCCGGGCAGGTCCATGGGGGCGCCGGCGCGGTGCGGGGCGCGCGGCACGACGAGCAGCGCGGCGGTCAGCGCCGCGGCGGCGGTCCCGGCCGCGAACCAGAATCCCGCGTACATGCCGAGGTACTCGGCGAACATGCCGGTGATCGGGTAGCCCAGCCCGATGCCCGCGGCGGTGGTCAGGGAGAGCGTCGCCACGGCGGAGCGGGCGCGGGTCTCGGGCAGCGCGTCGCGGGCCGTGGCGATGGCGAGCGGGACCAGCCCCATGCCGACGCCCTGGAGGGCCCGGCCGGCCAGCAGGCAGGCGAATCCGGCGGGGAGGGCGGCGAGGACGCTGCCGACGAGGACGAAGCAGAGCCCGCCGATGATGACCCGCTTGCGGTGCGGGCCGTCGCCGAGGCGTCCCATGACCGGGGTGGCCACCGCGCCGACGAGCATCGTCACCGTGAGCGCCCACTGCGCGGTGGAGACGGACACGTGGTCCTCGGCGGCGATCGTCGGGATGAGCGGGGCGCCGAGGCTGCTGACGACGGCCACGAGCATGCCGAGCGAGACGAGGACGGGCACCAGGGCCCGCGGGTGGCGGAGCGCGGGTGCCGTCGCGTCGGAGCGGGCCGCGGACTCCGGGCCGGAGGGCTGCGCCGGTATGGAGGGCTGCAAGGAAGGCTTCCTCTTCTTCTTTTCATCAATTCATGTCATCAATCGATGTCATTGCATGATGACATGCGCTCGACGAGGATCGCTTGCGTCCGGCCGGTACGGGGTACTGGGGTTTCATGATCACCGACACCTCCACGCCCGCCGGCGGGTACACCCGGCCGGACATCGACGTACCGGCCCTCGCCCGGGTGCTCGACGGCGAGTACGCCGAGATTCGCGAGCTGGTCCGGACGAACCTGGTGAAGCACGCCTCCGTGCTCGAAGAGGCCGAGGAACTCGGCATCGACGCGTTCCGGGAGCGGGTGCGCGAGCTGGCCGTCGCGATGGCGGCGACGGGGCAGACGGGCATGGGCTTCCCGAAGGAGTACGGGGGCGGGGGCGACATCGGCGCGTCGATCGCCGCGTTCGAGACGCTCGCCTTCGGCGACCTGTCGCTGCTGGTGAAGGTGGGCGTGCAGTTCGGCCTGTTCGGGGGCGCGATCCTGCACCTCGGCACCGAGCGCCACCACCGGGCGTATCTGCCGGACCTCATCACGGGCCGGCTGATGGGCTGCTTCGCGATGACGGAGACCGGGCACGGCTCGAACGTCCAGGCGCTGGGCACCGTGGCGTCGTACGACGCGGACAGCCAGGAGTTCGTCATCACCACGCGGGGCGAGGGCGCCCGGAAGGACTACATCGGCAACGCCGCCCGCCACGCCGAACTCGCGGTCGTCTTCGCCCAGCTCGAAGTGGGCGGCCGGTCCGAGGGGGTGCACGCCTTCGTCGTGCCGGTGCGGGTCGACGGCGCGCCGGCGCCGGGCGTCCGGATCGAGGACGACGGCCGCAAGATGGGCCTCAACGGCGTCGACAACGGCCGGATCGCCTTCGACGGGGTGCGGGTGCCGCGCGAGGCACTGCTCAACCGGTTCGCCGACGTCGACGCCGAGGGCGTCTACCAAAGCCCCATCGAGAACCCGGGGCGCCGCTTCTTCACCATGCTCGGCACCCTGGTCCAGGGCCGGGTCAGCGTCGGCGGCGGTGCGATCAACGCCGCCAAGGTGGCGCTCACCATCGCCACGAAGTACGCCGTGCGCCGCCGTCAGTTCGACGCCGCGCCGGACACCGGGGAGCAGCTCCTCCTCGACTACGGGATGCACCAGCGCCGCCTCCTGCCGCTGGTCGCCCGCACCTACGCCCTGCACTTCGCCCAGGACGTGGTCCGCACCCAGCTCCACGAGGTGTTCTCGGGCGCGACGGACGACGAGCAGGCACGGCGCGAGCTGGAGTCCCGGGCCGCCGGGACGAAGGCGCTCGGCACCTGGCACGCCACGCGCGCGATCCAGGAGTGCCGTGAGGCGTGCGGCGGCGCCGGCTACCTCGCCGTCAACCGGTTCGCCGCGCTCAAGGCCGACAGCGACGTCTTCACCACCTTCGAGGGCGACAACCACGTGCTCCTCCAGCTCGTGGCCAAGGGTCTGCTGACCAACTACGCGCACGAGTTCGAGGACATGGACCAGCTCGGCATGGTGCGGTTCGTCACCGGGCAGGCCGTCGAGACGGTCATCGAGAAGACCTCGGTGCACAAGCTCCTGGAGCGGGTGCGCGACCTGCTGCCCGGCGGCGACGAGTGGGACCAGGAGGCCGGCCTGCTCGACTCCGACTACCACCTCGCGATGCTCCGCTTCCGCGAGGAGCACATGCTCGCCGGGCTGGCCCGCCGCCTCAAGCGCGGCGTGGACCAGGGGCTCGGAGCGGGCACCGTCTTCTCCCATGTGCAGGACCACGTGATCGCGGTGGCCCGCGTCCATGTCGAACGGCTCGTCCTGGAGGCGTTCGTCGACCGGACGCGCACGCTGCCCGACGACGGCAACAAGGTCGCGCTGGGGCTGCTGTGCGACCTGTTCGCGCTGTCGACGATCGAGGCCGACCGCGCCTGGTTCATGGAGCACGGGCGGCTGACGATCCAGCGTTCCAAGGCGATCAGCCGCGAGATCAATGACCTCTGCCGCAAGGTCCGGCCGCTGGCCGTCGATCTCGTGGACGCCTGGGGTGTCCCCCCGGAGATGCTGCGCGCGCCCGACCTCGTGGGGTGAGGACGGGCGGAGCGCCGCGCTCCGCTCTTTCCTCCTGTGACGAGGGTGACGGGAGCCCTCCGGTGGGTATACGGCTCACCGATCCGCAGGGGATCTTCACGGGAGGGGACCACGCATGCGAAGACTCATCGGGTTATGGCGTCGCGCCGCGGCCGGGGGCGGGCTCGCCCTGCTGCTCGCCGCGGCCGCCGCCACCGTGCCCGCCCCGGCGGCGGCCGCGGGCGTGGGCACCGCTCCGGCCACGTCCTTCAGCTACACCAGCAGCCCCGGCGACTACATCGGCCAGGGCCGCGGCGCCACGTTCACCGCGCCGCAGGACGGCGTGTCCGCCAGTAATCCGGTCGAGGTCGACCCGGGGCTCGTCCGGGTCTTCGCCGGCAACGGCGACGTCGACTGGACGATCGAATTCGCCGGGGCGCCCGGCGAGTTGCTGAGGCCCGGGGTGTACCGCGACGCCGAGCGCGCCGCCTTCCGCACGGGGCGCTCCCCCGGTCTCGCGGTCACCGGCGAGGGGCGCGCCTGCAACGAGGTGTACGGCGAGTTCACCGTGTACCAGGTCGCCCACGACGCGGACGGCCAGGTGACCCTGCTGGACGCCTCCTTCACCCAGCACTGCGAGACCGCGGGCGCGCCGCCGCTCAAGGGCCGGGTCAAGTACCGGGCCCAGCCCCTCTCGTACGGCTACAGCAGTGATCCCGGCGACCCTGTCGGCAACGGCACCACGGACTCGTACACCGGGGCGAACAGCACGTTCGGCGTGCGGGGCACGAACCGGACGATCGAGTACACCGCCTCGGGGAAGCGGGCCAACTGGTCCGTGCGCCTCGAAGCGCCGGACGGCCAGAAGTTCGTGGTCGGCAAGGTCTACCAGGCCGAACGGTTCCGGAGCCAGACGGTCGGGGCCCTGGACGTCGACGGGCTGTCGCGGGGCTGCAACACGCTGACCGGGGAGTTCAGACTGACCCGGCTGGTCACGGACGCCACCGGCGACGTGACCGCGTTCGCCGCGACCTTCGTCCAGCACTGCGAGGGTGCGGAGCCGGCGCTGCGCGGGACCGTGCACTACTTCGCCTGAGCCGGGCCGAGTCGGGCCGAGCCCGGTCGCGTCGGGTCGGGTCGGGTCTGGCGGCTGCGGAGGGGCGGGCGCGTGTCGCACGTCCCTCCGCGGCCGGTCAGACCAGACCCGTGACCGTCACCGTGACGTGCGCCCGCGCGGCCTCCGCCGGGAGCGCCGCCGCCAGGTGTTCCTCGGCGGCGCGGCGGGCGGCGCGGGCGACGTCCACGGTGCGGGCCCGGCCGCGCGCGACGAGCTGGATCTCGACCCGCCAGGGCCCGGCGCCGGCGCCGTCGGTGGGCCCGGTCAGCCGTACTCCGGCGGACGGGGACGGCGGGGCGACCGGTTCGGGGCGCGCGTCGGGCCGGGCCCCGGGGCGGGCCAGTACGGAGCGCAGCCGGCCCGCGAGGTCGGGCGTGAGGAAAGCGACGTCGGGCAGGCCCGCCACGGCCCGGGCGATGCCCTCGGAGAGGGTGCCGGACACGGTGTCCTGGGTCATCGGGTGCCGCCTTCCTGTCGGTCGGTGCGATCGGCGACGCCACCGGGATCCGTGCTGTCGTGGAGGTCCATGGTGCCGTAGAGGCCCATGCCGCTGGGGTCCGTGCCGTGGGTGAGGGCCGTGCCACCGTGGGGGTCGGTGCCACCGTGCAGATCGGTGCGGTCCGTGCCGTCGGTGCCGTCGGTGAGGTCGGTGATCCGGATGTCGACCGACGCGATCTCCATGCCCAGGTCCCGGTCGGCGACCTCGCGGACCCGGATCCGCACGTCCTCGGCGAGGTCGGGCAGGTGGGCGTCGGACGGCGCGTGGATCTCCAGGCGCACCTCCACGCGCTCGGCGGACGGCCCGTCGGCCGGCCGCAGCCGGCAGGACCCGGCCCGGACGCCGGGGACGGTCTCGGCCGCAGCCCGCAGGGTGCGGGCGGCCACCGCCTCCATGATCCACAGGTCCTCGTCGGGTTCGCCGAGCGGCAGCGGGCGGCCCGGGCGCAGTTCGAGGCGGACGACGTCCATGACGCGGCGGGTCAGCGTCGACGCGTCGTACCGGGCGTCGTCCAGCGGCTCCTCGCGCAGGTCGCGCACCGCCGTCTCCAGCCGGTACAGGTCGCCCGTGGCGTCCTGGCAGTGGGGGCAGGCGTGCAGGTGGGGATCGTCGGACTGCTCCTCCCACAACTCCCAGACCTGGGACAGCGGACGGCCGCAGGGCAGCCGTTCGTCGCCGGCGAGGTCGTCGTGCGGGTTGGGCGGTTCTGTGTGAGCGGTCATCGCCAGGCCCCCAGCGCTTGTGTCAGGCAGCGTCGTGCACGGAAGACGCGGGCGCGGACAGCCTCCTGGCTGATACCGACCGCGTCCGCGATGAATTCGTAGGACCGGCCGTCGAGCTCGCGGAGCACCCAGCAGGCACGTTGTTCGGCCGAGAGGTGGTCGAGGGCCCGGCCGAGTTCGCGCACCGCGTCGCGGCCCTCGGCGATCCGCGCCGGTGACACCACGTGCTCGGGTGCGGCCACCTCGCCCGCCGACTCCAGCGGCGCCGCGGGGCGGCGGCCGCGCAGGACGTTCAGGCAGCGGTTGGTGACGATGCGGTACGTCCAGGTGCCGAAGGACGCCTGGCCCTGGAACTCGGGCAGTCGCCGCCAGGCGCTGATGAACGCGTCCTGCACGGCGTCCTCGGCCTCCGTACGGGAGCCGAGCAGCCGGGTGGCGAGCCGGAGCAGCGCCGGGGCGTGGTGGTGCACGAGGGCCGCGAAGGCGTCCTCGTCCCCTTCCGCGGCACGGATCACCAGCAAGGTGTCGTCCCTCGCGCCGCTGCCGTCCGGCGGTGCGGTATCTGTGCGGGCCCCCGCCACTGGGCGGCTCCTCTCGTCTCGTCCTGCTGGTTGGACACACCCGGCGGCGTTCTGTGACGCGGCGTTCTGAGACGCGGCGTTCTCTGACCGGGTGCCCACCGGGCGCCGGTCCCGCTCCGGGCGCGGCGGAGAAAGATTCTTCGTTCCACCGCGTCACAGATGCGGCCGGGGCGGGTCTGTCCCAGTGAGCGCGACAGAACAGCCAGTCACCTGTCACAGATCACCACAGCCCGCTACAGGAAGAGGGTCTCCTCATGACCACGAGCACGCAGACCGTTCCGACCGGCACGGACGCCCCGGCGGTGCGCACGGGCCCGTCGGTGCGCACGACCGCGGTCTCCGGTGGAGTCACCGGGGCCGACCAGCCCGCCGCGAACCGGGGCAGGACCTCCATCGCGGATGTCGTCGTCGTGAAGGTGGCGGGCATCGCGGCGCGGGAGATCCCCGGGGTGCACGCCATGGGCGGCGGCCTGTCCCGCACCATCGGCGCGGTGCGCGACCGCGTGCCGGGCGGCCGGCCGAACGTGGGCCGCGGAGTGAAGGTCGAGGTCGGCGAGAAGCAGACCGCCATCGACCTGGACCTCGTGGTGGAGTACGGCGTCCCGATCATGGACGTGGCGCGCGACGTGCGCGAGAACGTCGTCTCGGCGGTGGAGCGCGTCACCGGCCTGGAGGTCGTCGAGGTGAACGTGACGGTCAACGACGTGCACCTGCCCGAGGACGACACCGAGGCACCGGCCGCGGAGTCCCGCGTGGAGTGACCCCTCCGCGGTGCGCAGCACAGCGGTCGGCGGTTCGGTGACCGACGCGCGAAGACGTCGGCGGAAGGGGAGAAAGTGGCAGTGAGCAGGACGTTCATCGGAGTGATCGTCGGCATGGCACTGGCCTTCGCAGGATATTTCGGAGGCTTCGGAGCGTTCCTGCTCGTGGCCGCCCTGGGCGGTCTGGGAGCGTGGGTGGGCCACTGGTCCGACCGCGGTGGCCGTCTCCAGGACCTGCGCGACGCCTATGAGCGGAGCCGTCGATGACCGCCGCCGCGCGGCGCGGCACGACGGTCGTGTCCGAACGGGCGGTGCGCAAGATCGCCGAGCGGGCCGCCGTCGAGGCCGCGCCGGTCGGGGCCCGGCCCGTCAGGGACGGGGCGAAGGGTTCCGCGACCGTGCGCGGGCGGCGCGCGGACGTCGCGCTGGAGGTCTCGCTGCCGTGCCAGGAGTCGCTGTCGGACACGGTCCGGCAGATGCAGTCCCATGTGTCGGACCGCACCCGGGAGTTGACGGGTCTGCACGTCGACGCGCCGCGCGTCGGCGTGACCGCCCTGCTGCCCCCGCGGCCGGGGTGGCACGCGCCGGCCCCGGCCGAGCCGCCGCCCGCCGGGCGGACCCCGCTGCGCTGGTGGTCGTCCCGCAGGCTGCCGACGGGCCTGCTCACGCTGATCGGGGCCGTGCTCTGCGGCGCCCTGGCCCTCGACCTGGTCCTGGTGCATCTCGCGGACCGTCCCGCCGCGCTGTGGCGCACGGAGACCGTGCACTGGCTGACCGGCCACGGCTCCGCCGACCCGTTCGTGCGCGCCGGGGCCGGGGTGCTGGCCGCGCTCGGCATCCTGATGATCTTCCTGGCGGTCACCCCGGGCCGCCGGCGGCTGCTGACCGTGTCGTCGGCGGACCGACGCGTGCGGGCGGCGGTGGACCGCGCGTCGGTCGCCCTCCTCGTCCGGGACGCGGTCGGTGACGTGCCGGGGATCGGACCGGTACGCGTACGGGTCGGGCGCCGCCGGGCCACCGTCCGCGCCCTGCTGTCCTTCGGGGACCGGAAGACGGCGCGGGACGGGGTGCGCGAGGCGACGCGGGGCGTCCTCGACTCCTGCGACCTGCGGCGACCGCCCAGGCCGCGGATCCGGGTGCGCCCGGACGTCTCCTGGGAGCCCGCACCCGCCGCTCCCCCGGCGCACACCCCCGCCGGACCGAGGAAAGCGCTGGTCCGGGATCCCGACGCCCGAGTCGACGGAGGCGGCGCCGATGCTTCGTAGTCGTACGGCCCTGAACCGGATCACGCTCGCCGCAGTCGGCGCGGCGCTGCTCGCGGCGGCCTTCTGGCTGGTGGCGGGCGAGACCTCGTGGGTCCGCGACCTGCCGGAGCGGTGGCCCCTGCCGGGTCCGCACTCCTCGCTCGTGGCGGCCGACCTGCTCCCCGACCTGCGCGAGCACGGGTGGTGGGCGCCGGCGGTCATGGCGGGGTCGATCGTCGCGACGCTGGTCCTCGCCTGCGTGAGCGTGCGCCAGCTGCGCAGCGGATTCCACCGGCTGGTGCCGCTGCCCGCCCCGCACAGTGCGCTGCGGACCCGGGCCCTCGAAGACTCCCTCGCCGGCCGGGCGGCCGCCGTCGACGGGGTCGCGCACTGCCGGGCGCGCACCAGAGTGCGTCGGCAACGGCTGGAAGTCGTCCTACGGGTAAGGCTAGGAGAGGACACCCCTCCGCACGCCGTGCTGCCCGCCCTCACCGGACTCGCGCGGAACACGGAGGCGGTGCTCAGCCCGTACCGTTTGCGCATGCACATCCGGTTCTCCAGCCGCTCCCATCGAAGGCCTCATGTCCGCTGAACCACACGCCCCCGCCGGCCGTCCGCGTTCGCTCGCCGCGAGATGGCGGGGTGCCCGGATTCCCCCGGAGTGGCAGACCGCCCTGCGGCGCACCCCGCTCTCCATGTGGCGCGACGACGTGTCGGACTACGCGGCCGCCCTCACCTATTACGCGATCCTCGCCGTGCTGCCCTCGCTGCTGGTCACCGCCATCGGCTTCAGCCTGATCAGTCCGGGCACGGCGGAGGCGTTCGTCGCCCACGTCACCGCCTACGCGCCCGCGCAGTCGGGCACCCAGCTCCACGACGTGCTGTCGCGGACGTTGCAGGGCGGCACGGCCGCGTGGACCCTGCTGATCGGCGGGACGGCGAGCGGGCTGTGGTCGGCGTCGAGCTATCTCGCGGTGTTCCGTCGGGCCCTGCACCGCATGCACCGGGTGGCGGACCACCGCTCGCCGTGGCACAAGGCGCACCGCCTCCTGATCACCGCCCTGGCCCTGCTGGGACTGCTCGTCCTCAGTTCGCTCGTCCTGCTGCTGACCGGTCCGGTCGCCGAGGACCTCGGCCGTTCGTTCGGGTTCGGCACCGAGGCCGCGTGGGCGTGGAGTCTGCTGCGCTGGCCGCTGCTGATGGGCGTGGTCGCGCTGCTGGTCATCATCGTCTTCCACACCGGTCCGGTGCCGGCGCGCACGCGCGACCACAGCATTCCCGGCGGCATCCTGGCGTCCGTCCTGTGGCTCGTCGTCTCCGCCGGGTTCGCCCTGTACGCGTCGGCGCTGAGCACCTACAGCAAGCTGTACGGGTCCCTCGCCGGTGCCGTGGTCTTCCTGATCTGGCTGTGGCTGTCGAACCTGGCACTGCTCTCGGGCGCCCAGTTCACTGCCGAACTCACCGCACAGGAGCGGCAGGCCGCCGACTAGGGTGCCGGGGACGGCGGGCCGGGGGCGTGAAAGGTACGGGTGGGGACGGATGTCTGTGGTGCTGGGCTCGACCGATCTGATGTTGCGGCCGTGGGAGCGCGGCGACGCCGGTGTGCTGGCGGCACTGGCCGATGACGCGGAAGTGCGCCGCTGGACGTCGCACCGCGTGGCCGGGCCGCAGGACGCGGTGCGCTGGATCGCGGTGCAGGAGGCGGGCTGGGAGTCCGGGGAGCGCCTCGGTTTCGCCGTCCTGGTCACCGGGCGGGTCGCGGGGCACGTCGTCCTCAAGCGGCCCGCGGGCAGGGCGGCGGGGGAGGTCGGCTACTGGACGGGCGCTCCGGCACGGGGCCGCGGTGTCGCGTCCCGCGCCGTGGACCTGCTGACCGCCTGAGCCTTCGACGCCTCCGCGGGGGTGGGACTCAGCCGTCTGGAACTGCTCCACAACGCCGCGAACCCCGCTTCCTGCCGGATCGCGGAGAAGACGGGCTTCGCCCTGGAGAGCGTTCTGCCGCCCCGTACGGCGTACGAGGCGGAGGGGCATCTCCACGCCCGGGAGATCCCCGTGCGGGAGCCGGACGTGCGGTGAACCGCGCGCGCGACGCACGGCACGCGCGGGAACGTCCCGCCCTGGAATGCGGGGCCGCGGTGTCGGAGGCCCTCTCTCGCCGCGGGCGGCGATGTGCTCCGCTCGGGGACGGCGGGCCTCGCCTCCTGTGCGGCACGGCGGCCACGGCGCCGGTGCCGCCCGCGCCGTTCCGGGTCATGGCCCGATGGCGTACTCGGTGAAGTGGCCGCAGACCGTGAATCCGAGGCGGCGGTAGACGGGTTCTCCCTCGGCGGACGCCTGGAGCACCGCCGTCCCGTAGCCCGCGGCGCGCGCGAGGTGTAGGGCGGCCGAGGTGATGGCGCCGCCATGACCACGGCGGCGGTCGGCGGCGCGGGTGGCGATGTTGTAGATCCCGGCGACACCCGCGTGCAGGTAGACCTCCGCCGTGCTCACGGGTCGGCCGTCGACGTAGCCGACCAGGTAGCGGGCGCGGCAGTCGGCCGCGAGCGCCGGGCCGGTGGCGGCGGCGAAGAACCGGCGCACCGTGGCGGCCGGCGGCTCCCAGTTCGCGGCGAGGACCCGGGCGTAGTCGGCGAGCTGCTCCGGGGTGGTCGCCGGGCGGATGTCCAGGCCCTCCGCGCGGATCTCGGGGAGGGGACCCCGCAGTTCCTTCCGCATGCCCGTCTCGCTCTCCGACGCCTCCAGGCCCTCGGCCGCCAGGTGCTCGGCGAGATCGCCCGGCGTGGAGGCGGGGCCCACCCACCAGGAGAAGGGGCGGCCGGTGCCGGTCAGGGTCCGGACCGTGTCCGCGACCCGCGCCGCGGCGGTGTCCGGGGTTAAACGGGCCGCCGCGACGACGTTGAAGGTGTCGTCGGCGAGACCGCTGTCGGCGATCAGCAGGTCGCCGGTCTCGGTGACGGACGCGCCGGTCAGCTTCCGGTGCAGGTGGCAGGCGTGCTCGGCGAGGTTGCGCTCCATCGCGAGCGAGAGCCGGTCCTGGCCGGTCGCCGGATGTTCCTCCGGGGCGTTCATAGAGATCCGTTCCAGCACGCCGCCGCGGCGCCCGCAGGCGGGTGTTCCGCTGCGGAGTTGCCTGCCACGCGTGAGGTCACCCGGCAGGGCGGTGACGCCGCCGCACCGGCCGGTGTCCACCCGCGGAGCGGGGCGTGCCGCACTCCTCGGCACGGGCGCAGGCGCGTGAGTACCATGCGCAGCGTCCCCCATCTACTGAGGAAGTGAACGGTTGTGACCAGCACTTCAGCCGACACGCTCCGATCGCGGTACGTCACGCAGGCCGCGTCGGATCTGAAAGACAACCGTCGCAGGCAGCGGGAACTGGCCGAGAAGATCAAGATGTTGCGGCAG
Organism: Streptomyces sp. NPDC088785; assembly: GCF_044750685.1. Taxonomy (NCBI): domain Bacteria; kingdom Bacillati; phylum Actinomycetota; class Actinomycetes; order Kitasatosporales; family Streptomycetaceae; genus Streptomyces; species Streptomyces sp. NPDC088785. The sequence goes on along the minus strand of NZ_JBIVKH010000012.1, from coordinate 164,835 downwards.
GAGGAGGCCCTCCTGGTCGACATCATGCGTCTCGCCGAGCGGTACGAGGGAGAGGAGGCGAGGCCCCGGCTCGCGCAGATCGACCCGACGGCACCCCCCGCCCCGCCCGAGTGGCAGTCCGCTCCCGCGCATCGCCGGACCTCCGCCGAGGAGAAGAAGCCGGCCCAGCCGTTGCTCAGGGACCTGCTGACGGAGCTGCTCGCCACCTGTGAAGAGCCCCGCCTGGCCGCGGAGTTGCGGAACGAACTGCTGGCGAAGCACCCCGACCGCTCCCCCACGCCCCAAGTGGTGCGGAACACCCTGGAGTCGCTGGTGGCCAAGGGCCGGATCCAGCGCCACAAGCAGCAGCGGTCGGTGATGTACACGTTCCCCGAGTCGAACAGTGCCCTTTGAGCCCGTCACGAGATGCCCGCGCCGCTGTTCCTGCGGGCCCGATAGGCGGCCGCCTTGACGCGGTTGCCGCAGGTTCGCATGGCGCACCAGTCCCGCCGGTGGCCGCGCGAACGGTCGAGATAGACCTGTGTGCACCCGGGCCGGGCGCACTCGCGGAGCAGCGCTCCGTCCGCGCCGCCGACGATCTCCACGCTCTGCCTGGCGAGCGTCGCGAGCCCCTGGGCGACCGAGCCCGTGCGGGTCGCGCCGTCGGGGCCGAGCCGCAGCGTCACCGGCCTGCCCGACGCGTGCAGGTTCAGCTCGGCGACCGCGTCCGGGGGCGGCGGTCCGTCGTGCAGCCGGGCGGCGACCAGGGAATAGATCGCCTCCCGCAGATCGAGCGCCAGGCCGAGATCCACCTCGCCCGCGCCCGGAGCCAGATCGAGCAGGCCGGACTCCACGAACCAGGCGTCGAGCCGCGCGGGCCCGGTGAGCCGCTCCCTCGGCGGGTCGTCGCGCCGCGCGCGCAGTGTGCCGACGAAGTCGAGCGGGAGCGTCCCGCAAGGGAAGGCATGGAGCACGTCACCATCCTGAGCGGTGACCCCGCGGAGCACAAGCCTTCCCCGCGGGGGCGGCCCCGCGCCCGCCCGACGTCAGGGCCGGAGCACGTCGGCGGCGCTCTCCGGGGGACGGTCCTCGACTCCCGAACGCCCTTGCGGATCCGGCTGTTCCGGCAGCTCCGCCTGCTCCGGATCCGAGGCACGGGCCGCCGCGCTCAGTGCCGCCCCGACCCGGCGGTCGCTGGTCATCGATGCGGTGACGGCGGTCATCGCCAGGAGGAGGCCGGCGGCGGCGTACAGCGGAGTACGCAGGTCGTAGGCGGTGGCGAGCCAGCCGCCGACGAAGGCGCCGACGGGGGCCGCGCACATGGCCAGCATGCGGGAGGTGGAGGCGACCCGGCCCATGAGGTGCGGCGGGACGATCGCCTGCCGGAGCGAGGGCGCGAGCACCATCGTGGCGCCCATGCCGGCCCCGCAGACGGCGAGGGCCAGTGCGGCCAGGTACGGGTTCGGGGTGGCGGCGAGGCCCAGGATGGCGAGCCCCTCGACCGCTGCCGTGCAGGTCAGCGCGGTGCCGGTGCCGAGGCTCCGGCCGAGCGGGGAGGCGAGGGCGGAGCCGAGCAGGCCGCCGGTGGCCTCGGCCGTGAGGAGCAGGCCGAAGCCGTAGGCGCCGACGCCGAGGCGTTCGTGCGCGAAGAGGGCGAGGACGGTCTCCACGGCGAGGAAGGCGACGTTCCCGACGGCCGGGCGGAGCGCGAGGCCGAGCAGCACCCGGTCCCGGAAGACGTACGAGGCTCCGGCCCGGGCCTGCCGCAGCAGCGGCTCGTGGACCTGCGGCGCGGGCCGGGGCACGGCGGGCAGCGTGCGGACGAGCAGCGCGGAGAGCAGGAAGGACACCGCGTCGGCGAGCAGCGGCACCGCCCGGCCGAGCGCGAGCAGCGCACTGCCCGCGGGTGGCCCCGCGAAGCCGGACATGGCGGTCTGGGCGCCGCGCAGACGGGAGTTGGCGGTCTCCAGGAGGGCGGAGTCGCGGCGGAGCAGATCCGGCAGGTAGGCGGTGGCGGCCGTGTCGAAGAAGAGTCCGCCGAGGCCGAGCAGGAAGGCGACGGCCGCGAGCAGCGGCACGCTCAGCACGTCGAGCGCGGCCGCCGCCGCGGGGAGCGCGAGCAGCGCCGCGCGGGCCGCGTCCGCGGCCCCCATCACGCGGCGGCGGTCCCAACGGTCCACCAGCGCACCGCCGATGACGCCGAAGAGCAGCCACGGCAGGGTCCCCGCAGCCGTGACGACGGCGAGTGCCATCGGGTCCCGGGTGAGTGTCAGTGCGAGCAGCGGCAGCGCGGCGAGGGTCACTCCGTCGCCGAGCGAGGACACCGTCTGCGCGGTCCACAGCCGTCCGAAGCCGGCCGGCAACCTCCCCCTGTCCGGTCTCACTCGGCAGCCTCCCCGGCAACGGTCGGCCCGCTCGTCGCCGGGTGGAACAGGGCGAAGACGAGAGACGTGTCGGGCAGTGCCGGGTCGGACAGCTTCCGGTACTCGTCCGCCAGGGCCTCCAGCCGCGCGCCCAACTCGGCGAACTGCTCGTCGGTGAGCCGCAGATGCGCCATCCCGACCTGCCGGGCGCCGTCGGCGGGCGACGCCTCCAGGTCCGCGACCGCGTGCCGCATCAGCAGGTCCGGGGCGCCCTCGCCCGGGTCCGGCAGCTCGATCGTCCGTGCGGTCATCGCGTAGTACCGCTCGGTGACGCCGCGGACCTTCCGCGTCCGTACGACCTCGACCAGGCCGGCGCGTTCGAGGAGCCGCACGTGGTAGCTCGAACTTCCCTTCGCCAGGCCGACGCGCGCGGCGATCTGCGTGATCGTCGCGGGCTCGAAGCGGAGGACGGCCATGATCCGGTGACGCGTCAGATTGGAGACGGCGCGCAGTTGTTCGTCCGTGGTGACGTGGAACGTCTCGGGAAGGTCATCAGCAGGCATGGGAGCAATGGTCAACGACTCTTGACCATTTGGCAAGAGGGTGCGCCGCTGTTTCCCGCGGCCCCGGCCCCGGCCCGTCCCGGCGTCGGGGCACCGGTCACGGGACACACCCCGTCCGCACCCGTCGGGTCTTCACACGTATGACCGCGCGGCGGACCGGTCCGGCGGTGGAGCGGGTCAGTAGGGTGCGGGCAAAACGGCCGAAGGAGCACTCCCATCGCCACACATGCCGCACTCCCCTGGACCACCTCCCGCAGGCGGGCCCTGGCCGGTCTCGCCGGTTCGGCCCTGATGGTGGGCGCGACGGGCGCTCCGGCCGCCGCGTCCCGCTCCGTGCGCGAGGCGGCACGGGCGCTGGCCGGCCGGATGACGCTGGAGGAGAAGGTGGGCCAGCTCTTCGTGATCGAGGTGGCGGGCCGGGACGCCTTCGGCGTGAGCGGGGCGGCCGCGGCGCTCAACCGCCGCCGCTACGGCGTGGACACCCCCGCCGAGGTCGTCCGCAAGTACGCGCCCGGCGGTGTCATCTACTTCTCCTCGCGCGGCGACGACAACCTGGGCACGCCGGGCCAGATCGCTCGCCTCTCCGCCGGACTGCAACGCGCGTCGCGGGACGCCTCGGGGCTGCCGCTGATCATCTCGGTGGACCAGGAGGGCGGGGCGGTCTCCCGGCTGCCCACCCCGCCGGCGACCGAGCAGCCGGGCAACATGGCGCTGGGCGCGACCTGGTCGACGGCGGACGCCCGCCGCGCGTACGAGATCACGGGCGCCGAGCTCGACGCGTGCGGGATCACCGCCGACCACGCCCCGGTGGCGGACGTGAACGTCGATCCGGCGAACCCGGTGATCGGGGTGCGGTCCTTCGGCGCCTCCGCCGAGGCCGTCTCGGTGTTCGTGCGCGCCGCGATCGAGGGCCTGCACCGCGGTGGTGTCGCCGCCACCGCGAAGCACTTCCCCGGCCACGGCGACACGGACACCGACAGCCATGTGGGGCTGCCGCGCATCACGCACAGCCGGGCGCAGCTCGACGCGATCGACCTGCCGCCGTTCCGCGCGGCCGTCGCCGCGGGCGTCGATCTGATCATGACGGCGCACATCAGCGTCCCCTCGCTCGATCCGAGCGGGGTGCCCGCCACCATGTCGCACGCCGTCGTCACCGGGCTGCTCCGCGAGGAGCTGGGGTTCGGGGGCCTGATCGTCACCGACGCCCTGGACATGCGGGGCGCCAGCGGACAGTTCCCGCCGGACAGGGCCGCGGTGACCGCGCTGGCGGCGGGGGTCGACCTGCTGGTGCTCTCCCCCGACCTGCCGCGGGCGCACGCGGCGGTGCTCGACGCCGTCAGGGCCGGGCGGATCTCCGCGGCGCGGCTCGACGCGTCGCTGATCCGCGTCCTGAGCCACAAGATCAGCCGCGGTCTGTTCTCCGCGACGGCCGACCCGGCCCGCGCCGAACGGGTCCTGGGCCGCGCCGGGTTCCGCAGGGACGTGGGCGCGCTCACCTCCCGCAGCACCACGCTGGTCAAGAACGACGGCGGAGCGCTCCCGATCGGCGCGGGCGGGCGCACGGTCCTCGTCACGGGTGCCGACTCCGCCGCCGTGTCCCGGCTGGCCGCCTCGTTCCGCTCGCGCGGCCACACGGTCACGGCCCTGGACGCCGGCGCGACGCCCGGCCGGGCGGTGACCGACGAGGCCGTCGGGCACGCGCGGGCGGTCGATCTGGTGGTCGTGGCCACCAGCGCCCCGACCGTCGGCGGCGACGCCCGGGATCCGGGCGCCGCGCAGGTGGCCCTGGTCCGCGCGCTGTCGGCGACCCGGACCCCGCTGGTGGTCATCGGCGTCCGCACCCCCTACGACATCAACCGGTTCCCCGAGGTGCCGGTGTACCTGGCGACGTACGGCAACGGCGCGACCGCCCTCGATCGTGCGGTGGGCGTCGTGGTCGGCGAGCACGGTCCGGGCGGACGGCTGCCGGTGTCGGTCCCGGTGGCCGGTGATCCGTCGCGGACGCTGTTCCCGCTCGGTCACGGCCTGCGCTTCCAGCGGCGCCCCCGGGTCCCCGGCGGGGTGTCTCTGTAGGCCGCTGACGTTCTGGCCGCTGACGTGCTGACGTTCTGGCTGACGGGTGCTCGGCCCGTTCGGTCGGCCTCCCGGCGGCGGTCAGGTGCGGCGGGCGGAGGCGGTGAGGCGGTCGGCGAGTGCCGCCACGAGAGCGCGCAGTTCGGCGGGGCGCTCGATGACGAACGGCCGGTCGAGTCCGGCGAGCACCGGGGGAAGCCAGTCGAGCCGCTCCGCGCGCAGTTCGACCCGGTACCAGCGCTCTGCGGCGGGGTCCGCGTCCGCCGCCGGCCCGTCGTCCGTCAGCGTCGCCACGCTCGCGGGGAGGCGGGCCCGGATCCGTTCGGCCGTCGCGTGGATCCGCAGGGTCACTTCGTGGCGGTACGCGGCCGTGGCGAACCCCTCGATCACCCGCCGCCCGGCGTCGAGGTCCGCGGGCACCTCGAACGCGCCGGGCAGGGCCCGCGCGCCGGTGATCCGGTCGAGCCGGAACGTCCGGTCCTCGCCGAGGCGGGCGTCCACGCCGGTGACGTACCAGCGGCCCGCGTGCGCGACGACCCCGTACGGGTGCACGGTGCGCTCGCCGCGCCTTCCGTCCCTGCCGGTGTGGTGGAGCGCCACCGGGCGGCGGTGGCGTACCGCGTCGGCGAGGGTGAGCAGGATCGCGGCGTCGGGCACGTCCGTGTCGGCGGGCGCGCCGGTGAAGGACAGGGCGTCCAGCAGGGTGTCGAGGCGGGCGGAGAGGGGCCGGGGCAGCACGCGCCGGATCTTCGCCGCCGCCGTCTCGTTCGCCGTGGCGTCCGTCGTCAGCCCGGCGCGCCGGCCGGCGATCAGACCGAGCAGCACCGACAGCGCCTCGTCGTCGCCGAGCATGAGCGGCGGCAGCCGGTGTCCGGGGCCGATGCGGTAACCGCCGTAGCGCCCCCGCACCGATTCCACCGGCACGTCGAGGTCGATCAGCTGCTCCACGTACCGCCGGACGGTGCGTCCGTCGACGCCGAGCCGGTCGGCGAGTTCGGCGACGGTCCGGGTGCCGCCCGATTGCAGCAGTTCCAGGAGGGTGAGGACGCGGCCAGCGGGGCGGGACATGCGCGCACTCTAGCCGCCATACCGGACCGAATCTGTCCTCTATTGCTCCTAGCCTCGGTCGCACACGTTCTCGTACGGCCAAGGAGATACCCATGGACCTCGTCTCGATCCGGATCATCACCGGCGATGTGGCACGCCTCGTCGGCTTCTACGAGCGGGCCACGGGGGTGCGGGCGGAGTGGGCCACCGAGGACTTCGCCGAACTGCGCACCACGGGCGGCACGCTCGCGATCGCCGGCACCCGCACGGTCGCGCTGTTCGCCGCGGGCTCGGCGCGTCCGGCGGAGAACCACAGTGTGATCACGGAGTTCCGTGTCGACGACGTGGACCGGGTGCACGAGAACCTGCGCGGGTTCCTCGGCGAGGTCGTCGCCGGCCCCACGACGATGCCGTGGGGCAACCGGTCCCTGCTGTTCCGCGACCCCGACGGCAACCTCGTCAACTTCTTCACGCCCGTGACGGCGGCGGCCGTCGCGAAGTTCGCGCGCTGACGGGCGTCAGGGCGTAACGGTCAGACGTCGCCGCGGTGGCGGTGCGGGTGCGCGGCATAGACGCCCAGGACGCGCACCTCGCTGGAGAAGAAGCGCAGCTCGTGCAGGGCCAGGGCGACCCGCTCGTCGTCCGGGTGGCCCTCGACCTCGACGTAGAAGCGGCTCGCGCTGCGGCCGGCCCCCATCTGGTAGCTCTCGATCTTGGTGAGGTTCACGCCGCTGCTGGCGAACCCGCCGAGCGCCTTGTACAGCGCGCTCGGGATGTTGCGCACGCAGAAGAACAGGCTCGTCATGGTCGGCTCGCCGACGGCCGGGGCCGGAGCGGCGTCGCGGGACAGGACGACGAACCGCGTCGTGTTGTCCGGGTCGTCCTCGACTCCCGCGCGCAGCACCTCCAGGCCGTGCAGCGCCGCCGCGGCGGGCGGGGCGAGCGCCGCGTGCCGGGGGTCGCCCAGCTCGGCCACCTCGCGCGCGGCGCCGGCGGTGTCGTCGCAGACCAGGGTGCGCCAGCCGCCCTCCCGCAGCACCTTGCGGCACTGGCCGAGGGCGTGCACATGGCTGCGGACGCACTCCACCCGGTCCGGCGTCGCGCCCGGGACGCCCATCAGGTCGAAGCGGATCGCGTGGAAGTACTCGGCGTTGATGAACAACCCCGACTCGGGGAGCAGGTGGTGCACGTCGGCGACGCGCCCCGCCGCGGAGTTGTCGACCGGGATGACCGCCACATCGGCGGCGCCGAGCGTCACGGCGTCCAGGGCCTGCTCGAAGCTCGTGCAGGGCAGTTGGGTGTCGCCCGGGAACAGGGCGCTCGCCACGGTCGCCGAGTTGGATCCGAGTTCGCCCTGGTACGTGACGGTGGTCACCGGTTCAAGCCCTTCCACGTGGTTCTGTCGCCCGGACGGCGGCCCCTCGCTCGCACACGCGCCCCGACCAGTATCGGTGGTCCGGGCACCCGGAGCCGCATCCGGGGTGGGCGGGGGCCCGTGGCGCGCGGGGCGGTGTGTGCTCGGGGCGGGACGGCGGACCCGCCCGGTCGCCGGATACGTGCCGGATACGTGTGCGCGGGCCTCCGCCTCCGGGCGCCCGCACGGCGCCTCGCCGCATGGGTAGCATGCGCAGCGACATCCACCTGGCATCCACATGGAGGGGGTGACCGGTTGTGAGCAGCCGATCAGCCGACACGCTCCGGTCCCGCTACACCGAACAGGCCGCGTCGGACCTGGCGGACAACCGCCGTCGTCAGCAGGAGATCGCGGACCAGCTCGCGGCCCTCAAGCAGCAGGAGGCCCTGCTGGCGGACATCCTTGACCTGGCCGAGCGCTACGAGGAGTTCGACGCCGCCGCACGAACGGCGGAGCGGGCGCGGGAGGAGGCCGGCGACAGTGCGAAGGCTGCGGGCCGCACGGCTCCACCCGCCCGGAAAACACCCGCCGGCAGGACACCCGCCCAGCGGACACCCGGCGGGAAGGCACCCGGGAAACCCTCCGCGCAGGCGGTGGGGAACACGCGGGCGAAGGGTGACCCGAAGAAGAGTGACGCGGAGAAGGGTGACGCGGAGAAGAGCGGCACGAAGAAAGGTGTCGTGAAACGGAGCGCCGCGAAGGGCGCGCCCCGTCGGCCGCTGCTGCGGGATCTGCTCGTCGACCTGCTCGCCGCGCACGACGCGCCGCGGTCGGCCGCCGAGCTGCGCGAGGAACTGCTGTCCCGGTATCCCGACCGCACGCCGACCCCGCAGGTGGTGCGCAACACCCTCGAAGCACTCGTCGCCAAGAGCCGCATCCGGCGCCACAAGGAGCAGCGGTCCGTGACGTACACCGTCGTGCGGCCCGCGGACTGAGCGGGCACACGCCGCGCGCCTCGTTAGACTCCCCGGCATGTCCGACACCGACGCGATCCGCCGCGCCACCTACATCAGCCTGACCACCTTCCGCAAGGACGGCACTCCGGTGGCGACCCCCGTGTGGCAGGTGCCACGGGCCGACGGGACGGTGCTCGTGGTGACGCCCGCCGACTCGTGGAAGGTCAAGCGGATCCGCAACAACAGCGCCGTCACGGTGGCCGTCTGCACCGTGCGCGGGCGCACCGCACCCGACGCCGTCGCCGTGCCCGGCACCGCGCGGCTCCTGGACGAGGCCGGCACCGCCGACGCGCAGCGACTCCTCGGGAAGAAGTACGTCACCTCGCGGATCGGCAACGGATTCCTCAAGATCCTCCGCGTGCGCAAGAAGCCCAACATCGGTATCGAGATCACTCTTTGAGCTTTCCGCCCGGGTTTCCGCCCGAGCGGTCCGGCACTGTTTCAGGCATATGCCATACCGGGTTGCCGTCGACCTTCTAGGGTTCGGGCGGGGGCTGGAGAACCGGTCTCCGCATCCCGTGGAGGAGAACCCGTGACCAATGTGGAAGTGTCCCTCAAGACCCTGCTGACGGAGGTCGAGGGTGCGCTGGGGGCCGCCGTCGTCGACTACACGAGCGGTATGGCGCTGGGCACCCTGGGCGGCGGCAAGGACCTGGACCTGACCGTCGCGGCGGCGGGCAACACCGATGTCATCCGCGCCAAGATGCGCACCATGGAGGCGCTCGGCCTGAAGGCCGAGATCGAGGACATCCTCATCACCCTCGGCACCCAGTACCACCTCATTCGCCCCGTCTCCGGCCGGACGGGGAACGGGCTGTTCATCTATCTCGTCATCGACAAGAGCCGGTCGAACCTGGCCATGGCACGGCATCACCTCCGTCGCGTCGAGGAGCAGTTGGAGGTCTGAGCACCGACTCCTTCTCTGTGCTCGCCAGTTGAAGAATTCTTCACGTCTCCATCTCTGCATCCGTCGAACTCTCGGATCCGGCGGCCCCGGGCGGGAAGGATGGGACGGCACGGCGGGCGCGGCGGCGGGCATCGCCGCCGCCCCCGTCCTCCCCACCCGCACCCCGACACCCGAGCCAGGGAAGTGAGCGATCCCCGTGCAGGCGCCCCTCTATCAGGTCAAAGCAGAGTTCTTCCGCATGCTCGGGCACCCGGTTCGCATCCGTGTGCTGGAACTGCTCCAGAACGGGCCGGTGTCGGTGCGCGACCTGCTGCTCGACATCGACGTCGAACCCTCGAACCTCTCGCAGCAACTCGCCGTCCTGCGCCGTTCCGGCATCGTCGTCTCCACCCGCGAGGGAGCGACCGTCAACTACGCCCTCGCCGGTGGCGACGTCGCCGAACTCCTGCGCGCGGCCCGCCGCATCCTCACCGAACTCCTCACCGGCCAGAGCGCGTTGCTGGCCGAACTGCAGGACTCCGAGCAGCACGGGCGTCCGGAACACTCCGAGCAGCCCGAGCAGCCCGCCGCGCACGTCCGCCACTGACAGCATGGGGGCATGACGACGACGCTCGGTGCCTTTGTCCTCGGCACACCCGATCCGCCCGCGCTGGCCGACTTCTACCGTGCCCTGCTGGGCTGGGCCGAGGTGGACCGCCGACCGGAGTGGGTCAGGCTGCGCGCACCGGAACGCGAACGCCCCGGACTCAGTTTCCAGCTGGAGACCGGGCACACCCCACCGGTGTGGCCGCCGCGCCCCGGCACCCAGCAGATGCAGGCCCATCTCGACATCGAGGTCGACGACCTCGCGGCGGAGACCGAGCGGGCCCGCGCGCTGGGGGCGACCGTCGAGGAGCATCAGCCCCAGCCGGACGTACGGGTGATGCGCGACCCGCACGGACACCTGTTCTGCCTCTTCCTGCCCGGCGCCTGAGCGGCGTCGCTCCGGGACCGCTCCGGGACCGCTCAGCCGGACCCGCGGGCCCGGCCGGCCGGGCCGGGCGCCACGGTCTCGGCCACGACGGTCGTGAGGGCCTCGCCGAGCGGCAGGTCGACCCGGCCCGTGGCCCAGCGGTCGCCCCGGGTCGGGCCCTGGTTGACGATCAGGACCGGGATGCCCGCGTCGGCCGCGCGGCGGACGAACCGCAGACCCGACATGACCGTCAGGGACGAGCCCAGCACCAGCAGCGTGGCGGCGCCGTCGACCAGGTCCCGGCAGCGCGCCACGCGCTCGGGCGGGACGTTCTCCCCGAAGAAGACGACGTCCGGCTTGAGGACCCCGGTGCCGCAGGCCGCGCACGGCACGATCCGGAACTCGCGCACCGCGGCCTCCGGCAGTTCCACGTCTCCGTCCGGATTGACCCGGGCGGCCCGGTGCCGCTCGGCGACCGCCTCGAACCCCGGATTGGCCGCCCGCAGCCGCCGGTCGAGCTCGGCGCGGTCGCTGGTGCGCCCGCAGCGCAGGCACACCACGCGGCTCAGGCTGCCGTGCAGTTCGACGACGTGCTCGGCGCCGGACGCCTGCTGGAGTCCGTCGACGTTCTGGGTGATGACGCCGGTGACCAGGCCGGCGCGGGTCAGCGCGGTGACCGCCCGGTGCCCCGCGTTCGGGTCGGCCCGGGTCATGGCGCGCCAGCCGAGCTGGCTGCGGGCCCAGTAGCGCTGCCGGGCCTCCTCCCCGCCGAGGAAGTCCTGGTACGTCATCGGGGTGTGCCGGCGCAGTGAGCCGTGCTCGCCGCGGTAGTCCGGGATGCCCGACTCGGTGGAGAGGCCCGCACCGCTCAGCACCACGACGCCACCGGCCCGCACGGCGCCGACGACGGCCGACAGGTCGGTGGTGGGCGCGGGCAGATCGCCGGTGGGCTCCCACTTCAGCGTAGGTCTGATCCGCATGCCTGCCAGCGTACGCAGCCCGGCCGGAAGAGGCCGCCCAGGTGCCGGCGGGCGGTGGAGAGGGGCCGGGGCCCCCTCGGGAGCGGTCGGCGGCGGGGGGTACGTTCGGTGCCGGGCGTGGAGCCGGCCGGCGCCGCCGCGCCGTGGCTGGAGTCACGGGTGCGTCCGGGGGTACGACCCAGCCGGGCGACGTGCGCGGCGAGGAACGCGCCGGCCGCCCGCCGCCCTGTCCTCGTCCGCCCGCGTCCCCTGGAGCCGTCCGTGCCCGCCGCTTCCCCCGCATCCCCCGCCTCCTCCGCCTCCCCCGACACCGCCGCCGCGTCCGCCGCGCCCTTCGACGTCGCCGCGCTGCGAGCGCGCATACCCGCTCTGGCATCGGGTCCGGCCCGCTTCGACGCACCCGGCGGGACGCAGACCCCGCAGCCCGTGGCGGAGGCCGTCGCGGCGGCACTGACCGCGCCGCTGGCGAACCGGGGCACCGCCACGGAGGCCGAGCGCAATGCCGACCGGATCGTCGTCGAGGCACGGGCGGCAGTCGGCGACCTGCTGGCCACCGCGCCGGAGACGGTCGTGTTCGGCCGCAGCGCCACCCAGCTCGTCTACGACCTGTCCCGGATGCTGGCCAGGACCTGGGAGCCCGGTGACGAGGTCGTGGTGACCCGGCTGGACCACGACTCGAACATCCGCCCGTGGGTGCAGGCGGCCGAGGCCGTCGGCGCGAAGGTCCGCTGGGCCGACTTCGACCCGGAGTCGGGCGAGCTGCGGCCCGAGCACATCGAGGCCGAGCTGTCGCCGCGGACCCGGCTGGTCGCGGTGACCGCGGCGTCGAACCTGATCGGCACCCGCCCCGACCTGCCCGCCGTCGCCGCGCTCGTGCACGGCGTCGGCGCGCTGCTGCACGTGGACGCGGTGCACTACGCGGCCCATGCCGCCGTCGACGTGGCGGCGCTCGGCGCGGACACCCTGGTCTGCTCGCCCTACAAGTTCCTCGGCCCGCACCTGGGGGTCCTCACGGGCCGGGCCGAGCTGCTGGAGTCGCTGCGCCCGGACAAGCTGCTGCCGTCGAGCGACGCCGTGCCGGAACGTTTCGAACTGGGCACTCTGCCCTACGAGTTGCTGGCGGGAACCCGGGCCGCGGTGGATCTGCTGGCCGGGCTCGCCCCGTCGGTGCGAGGCAGCCGCAGGGAGCGCGTCGTCGCCTCCTTCGCGGCGCTGGAGGCCCATGAGCACCGGCTGCGCACCCGTCTGGAGGACGGGCTCGCGGCGCTGCCGGGCATCACGGTGTACGCGCGCGCCGCGCACCGCACGGCGACGCTGCTGTTCACCGTCGAGGGCCGTGAGCCCGCCGATGTCTCGCGGCATCTCGCCGCGCGCGGGGTGGCCGCCCCGGCCGGCTCGTTCTACGCCGTGGAGGCCGCGCGGCGCCTCGGGCTCGGCGACCGGGGCGGGGTGCGGGTGGGGCCCGCGCCGTACACCGACGAGACGGACGTCGACCGGCTCCTGTCGGCGCTCGCGGAACTCACCGCCTGACGCCCGTGCCGCCGGACCCCGGGTGTCCGGATCCGCCCGGGGACGTGCCCGGGCCGGATCCGCGCCCGCTCAGGCCGGGTTGTCGATCCCGGTGACGATCGGCGGCCCCAGCGGGGCGGCGTCCTCGTCGAAGCCCGCCGCGCGCAGCGCCTGCGCGGCCAGGTCGCCGGCCCGGGCGCGGGCCTGCGCGCTGGCGTCGGCGGTCACTTCGAGACGCACGCTGAACGTGTTGTCGTCGTTGACGGTGAGCAGGTCCAGGTCCTCCTCGCGGCCCAGCTCGGTGCGGTGCGGGTCGGCCTCCCGCAGCTGCCGCTCGACCTGTGCTTTCACCTGGGCGTCCGCGGGGCGCACGAACGTACCGGGAATCGTGATGACGAAGGTCGTCATGGGCGGTGCTCCTGTCTGTGCCGTGGATCGGCTGCCGTGTCGGTTCGGCTTCCCCGGGTCGCCCCGCTCACTCGGGCCACCCGGGTACGGTGTCGCGGCCGGGCTCAGCCACGCCGTCCGCCGCCGTGGGCCCAGTCGAGCAGACGTTCCACGGACCAGGTGGTCACCACGCGGTCGGCGGGGACGCCGCACTCCTCGGCCCGGGCGCAGCCGATCACCTGCCAGTCGAGCTGCCCCGGGGCGTGCGCGTCGGTGTCGATCGCGAACAGGGTGCCCGCGTCGACGGCGCGGCGCAGCAGCCGGCGCGGCGGGTCGAGCCGTTCGGGCCGGCTGTTGATCTCCACCGCGGTGCCGGACTCCGCGCAGGCCGCGAACACCGCGTCGGCGTCGAAGCGCGATTCGGGTCTGCCGCGTCCGGTGACGAGCCGGCCGGTGCAGTGTCCGAGGATGTCGGCGTGCGGATCGCGCACGGCGGTGATGAGGCGGCGGGTCATGGCGGCGGCGTCCATGCGCAGGTGGGAGTGGACGGAGACGACGACCACGTCGAGCCGGTCGAGCAGCTCGGGCTCCTGGTCGAGGGAGCCGTCGTCGAGGATGTCGCACTCGATGCCGGTCAGCAGGCGGAACGGCGCCCAGCGGGTGTTGAGGTCGGCGACCACGTCGAGCTGCTCGCGCAGCCGCTGCGGGGACAGGCCGTGGGCCACGGTCAGGCGGGGCGAGTGGTCGGTGAGCACGGCCCACTCGTGGCCGAGGTCCCGGGCGGCGCGGCCCATCTCCTCGACGGGGCTGCCGCCGTCGGACCAGTCGGAGTGCAGATGGCAGTCGCCGCGCAGGAGCGCCCGCAGGGTGGCCCCGGCGCCGTCGGGGACGAGCGGGGCCTGCGCGTGCTCCTCCAGCCGGGCGAGGTACCGCGGTACGTCGCCGGCGAGCGCCTCGCGGATCACCTCGGCCGTGGTGGGCCCGATGCCCTTGAGCGCTTCCAGGGTGCCCGCGGCGGCGCGGCGGGCCGTCTCGTCGGGCCCCTGCGTATCGATCACCCGGGCCGCGGTGCGGAAGGCGCGGACACGGTAGGTGGGAGCGCGGTCGCGCTCCAGGAGGAACGCGATCCGCTCCAGGGCCCGCTCGGGTCGCATCGTCACCGCGGGCCCTGCCGGTGCGGTCGTCGGCTGGTCGTCACCTGTCCAGCGTCGCTCAGCGCACGTCGTCGGGCACCTCGGCGGCCCGGCGCAGCAGCTCTCCGATCTCGGGGCGGATGACGTCGTGGTGGCCGCTCAGCGGCCGGTCTGCGGAGTGGATCAGCTCCGAGACGTCGATGTTCAGGTAGGCCGAGTGCGACAGGTCGTCCTTGCCGAGGTCCTCCAGGCACACCGGTGCGGGCCCCTCGACGCCCTGCACTCCGTCGAAGCCGAGCGCGCCCCACTTGCGGGCGAGCGAGACCAGCTCGGCGGAGTCGCCGATCATCTGGGCGGACAGCGGGTACAGCACGCCGAGGTGGAAGTCGAGGTGGGAGAACGTGCAGAACAGCGGGCCCTGGACGAGGCGTTCCAGGTTCCACAGGGCGCCGTGCCCGGAGACCTGCTGCGGCAGGCTGTCGGCGAAGGCGAAGTGGGACATCTCGCCCTGGAGCAGGGTGAGCGAGGACAGCAGCACCGGCTCCGCGCCGCCGCTCTCCAGGCCGCGCAGCGCGAATCCGGCCAGGCGCGCGCCGAGGCCGTGCCCGACGAGGTGCAGCCGCACCTCGCTGTCCGCGGCGAGCCCGGGCAGGCTGGGCCCGAGGCCGACCTCGCCGATGAATCCCGCGCGGCGGCGCAGCACGTGCCGGACGACCTGGCGGAAGAGTTCGCGGGCGCCGTTCCACAGCTCGGCCCGGTCCGCGTCGGCCCGCTCCCCCAGCGCCCCGCCGGAGGCGACGGTTCCGGAGCGGCCCACCCGCTCGCTGAGCGGGCGGGCGGGGCGCGGTCCGGCGACCCGGATCTCCGCGATGGTCCCCTCCTCGGAGACGTCGGGCCCCTCGATGCCGTCCTCGCTCCTGGACGGGCGGGCGGAGCGCGTGTCGCCGGCCCGGCGGAGGTCGTCGAGGGCTCCGGAGAACTCGGCGCTCATCGTCCGGGTGTCCTCGAAGAGCATGAGGGGGTCGGACTGCGGCAGTATCTCGCCCTCGGTGTCGGAGGCGAAACCGGCCACGGGGTCCTGCAACGGAAGCTCGGCCAGGCGGCGCAGGTGGGTCCCGAAGTCGTCGAAGGCGGTCTCGCTCTCGGGCCGGTCCCGCAGCAGGGTGACGATCCCGGTCAGTTCGTTCTCGTGTTCGGGCAGCTGGCGCAGCAGGTCGTCGATCGTCCCCTGGTCGATCTCCGCGCTGTCGTCCGGCTGCTCGACGCCGGGCAGGCCCTCGTCGCGGAAGCAGAGCGACGGCCAGTGCACGGCGAGCATGCCGGCCTGCCCGGGCGCGTCGCGCCAGGCCTCGGCCAGCAGGTCACGGTAGGCGCCGTCGACGGACGCGCCGACCGACTCGTCGTTGTGGGCCCCGTGGACGACCACGTACAGATCGCGCACGCCGCTGTCCTGGACGGCCGCCCGCACCCGGTCCACGGAGCCGGGCTCGATCACGGCCCCGTCGTCGAATCGCAGGGCTCCGAAATCGTGGAACGCGGCCGGTTGCGGCATGTCTCACTCCTGAGGGCGCCGCCCGTCGCGGCAGGGTCCGGGGGACGGGCCGCTGTGCCCGCCCCGCGAGGCCCTCCGTCTTCCCGTCGTGGCGCGGGGCACGCACCGGACGGAGTGGATGTACGGCGTTTCTACGCCACGCATGCCGCCCCGCGGGCAGACGCCCGGAGGGGGCCGTCGGGCGGCCGTGCCGCGCCGGACGGGGCGGGCGGCGCCGGTGGTCCCCCGGCGCCCGCCCGGCCGGTTCCCGACGCCCCGCCCGGGCCCTAGCGGCTCCGGTTGTCCTGCGCGACGCTCTGGGCGCGGGCCCGTGCCTCCTGGGCGGAGAGTCCCGCGTCGCACACGATCGTCACCACGCTGCCGTCGTCCAGCGGCACGCGCCGCATCTCCACGCCCAGCAGTCCCGAGCGCTGCGGCTCATCCTCGGACATCAGAGCACCTCCTCGTCGACGGACCCCCAGGCTAGGCACGGATCGGGCGCGGCATCGGGGAACCGGCACTGCGGGTCACACGATCGAAGCCCGTCGCTGCGGCAGACGCCACCGCGTCAACCCGCCGCGCCGGTCGTCCGGAACCGGGCCCGGTACTCCGTCGGCGCCACGCCCAGCGCCTGCTGGAACGCCCGCCGCATGGACTCCGAAGAGCCGAACCCGGCCGCCCGCGCGACGCTCTCCACCGGGTCGCCGCCCCCTTCCAGCAGGGCGCGGGCCGCTTCGAGGCGCACCGATTCGACGTACTGTCCCGGCGTCATGCCCGTCTCGGCGCGGAACAGCCGCGTCAGGTGCCGGGGGCTCACCCCGGCGGTGCGGGCCAGGGTGTCGAGGCCGGGCGCGGCGCCCGGGTCGGCGCCCACGGCGTCCATCGCGGCGCGCACCGCGGGATGCCGGGCGGCGACCGGGCCGAGGCGGGCGCTGAACTGGGACTGTCCGCCCGGTCTCGCCATGAACACCACGAGTTCGCGGGCGACGTTCCTGGCCAGGGCGGCGCCGTGGTCCTCCTCGACGAGTGCGAGCGCCAGATCGATGCCGGCCGTCACGCCGGCGGAGGTGATCACCGGCCCGTCGCGGACGAACACGGGATCGTCGGCGACGGTCACCGCCGGATAGGCGGCGGCCAGTTCGGCGGCGAGCCGCCAGTGGGTGGCCGCGCGCCGCCCGTCGAGCACTCCGGCCTCCGCCAGCAGGAAGGCCCCCGCGCACACCGACGCGACCCGTCCGGCCCGGGCGGCCAGCCGGGAGGTGAAGGCGATCAGCGGCCGGTCGTCGACCGCGCGCCGCCAGTCGCCGCGGCCGGGCACGAGGACGGTGCCGAGCCGGGCCGGCAGGGTGTCCTCGGCGCCGTCGACGCCGATCCGGACGCCCGAGGAGGTGATGACGTCGGCGCCGTCCGGCGACACGACGCGGACGTCGTAGCCGGCGCCGTGGGCGTTGGCGGTGGTGAACACCTCGGCGGGCCCCGTCACGTCGAGCAGCTGCACCTGGTCGAAGGCGACGACGGCCACGCCGTGGCGGGCGGCGCCGGTCACTGGTCCCACGGCGAGTCGAGGATCGTCCGCACGAAGTCGCCGCGTTCGAAGCCGGGCACGTAGTGGGCGAGGACGTCGGCCTTCACGTTGCCGAAGGTGGTCTCCGGCTTCGGCGCGACGCCGTCGGTGAAGGCCGCGAGGATGCGCCGCTTGAAGTCCGGGCGCGGATGCAGGGACACCACCTCGGCGCGGTCGGCGGGCGCGAGGTCGTCGTAGCCGATGCCCAGGACGTCGTACTCGACCCCGGCAGTCACCAGGGCGATCTCCGGCTCCATGAAGGCGGGCACCCCGGGCGTCGTGTGCAGGGCGATCGCCGTCCACACCCGGCGCACGCTGTCGGACGGCACCTGCCGCGCCTCCAGGAAGCGCCGGGCCTCGTCGGCGCTGTCCACCTCGAAACGGCGGCCGCTGTCGTGGAACCGCGCGCCCAGGCCGAGGTCGTGGAAGAGGGACCCCACGTACAGGAGTTCGGGATCGTAGGAAAGGTCGCGGTGGCGGCCCTGGAGGGCTCCGAAGAAGAACACGCGCCGGGAGTGGTGGTAGATCAGTTCGCTGGTCGTGTCCCGGACCAGCTCCTCCGCCTCGCGGGCCAGCTTCGTGTCGGGCACCGGGATTCCCGCGACCGTGTTCCGCGTGCTGTTCACCCTGCTCACCTGGGCCTTTCTCCGTGGTCCGCCGCCCGCTCCCCGGGCCGACCCCTCCAGGATCCGCCCGTGCGGGCCGGGTCCGCCATGGCTGGAGGGCCGGGTGTCCCACAGATACGGACAGCGCCGCGCGGGCAGCTCGTCGTCTGCGGTGATCCTTCCCGCAGGGGGCAAAGAGGTGTGAATCCCGCATGCGGGGTAATGAGGCAGGACAGCCCGTCCGGTACGAAGGGAGACACACCCCATGACTCAGCAGAGCAATCCGAAGTACACGGTCCCCGGCCTCACGGTGGACCAGGCCGGAGAGCTGATCGAGATTCTCCAGATGCGCCTGCACGCGCTCAACGACCTGCATCTG
The DNA here is from genome assembly GCF_044750685.1 of Streptomyces sp. NPDC088785. Classification (NCBI taxonomy): domain Bacteria; kingdom Bacillati; phylum Actinomycetota; class Actinomycetes; order Kitasatosporales; family Streptomycetaceae; genus Streptomyces; species Streptomyces sp. NPDC088785. The sequence goes on along the minus strand of NZ_JBIVKH010000012.1, from coordinate 146,493 downwards.
ACTCTGAAGCACGTCCACTGGAACGTCGTCGGTCCGCACTTCATCGCCGTACACGAGATGATCGACCCCCAGGTCGACCAGGTCCGCGCCATGGCCGACGACATCGCGGAGCGCGCCGCCGCCCTCGGCGGTGTCAGCCAGGGCACGCCCGGCGCGCTGGTGGCCGCCCGTACGTGGCAGGACTACAGCGTGGGCCGCGCCGACGCCATCGCCCACCTCGGGGCGCTCGACGTCGTCTACACCGGTGTCCTCGAAGACTTCCGCAAGGCGGTCGACATCGCCGGCGGGATCGACAAGGTCACGGAGGACCTGCTGATCGGGCAGCTGCGCGAGCTGGAGCAGTTCCAGTGGTTCGTGCGGGCCCACCTGGAGACGGCGGGCGGTTCGCTGCGCACCGGTTCGGCCGACACGGAAGCGGAAGCCGCCCGCAAGGCCGTCAACTAGCGCTCCAGCAGGGCACGTTCGCCAGTGAGACAGGTCACGTCGGGCAGCCGGAACGCGTGGACCGTGACAAACGGGGCACAGGAAGGTACGCCCCCCGAGCGAGAGCAGGTCCTTCCATGCTGATGCCCGACGCCGCGTTCGTCCGCACGCTGCTGAGCCGCTACGCCGATCTGCAGATGCGGCACTGCGAGCACCCCTCGCAGGAGCTGCGCTGGCAGCTCGACGACGTGACCTACACGCTGTGCGTCTGCACCGGGACCCGCACCATCCGCGACGCACTCGCCGCCGCCGACCGGGTCCTGGAGCAGGCCGCGGCCCGCGCCTCCGCCTCCGACGAGCCGCAGGCCGCGTGACCGACCGCACCACCCCACCTGTTTGAGCCGGGCCGGCGAGGGCATCCGGAGAGCGATCCCGCTCCCCGTGCCGCGGGATCCGATGAACCGGGGGCGCGTCCTGGGACGAGGACGCGCCCCCTTCGTCATGCCCGGCCACTTCGTCATGCCCGGCCACTTCGTCATGCCCGGCCACTTCGTCGTACCCGCCCCCCTCGTCGTACCCGCCCCCCTCGTCGTACCCGACCCCCTCGTCGTACCCGACCCCCTCGTCGTACCCGACCCCCTCGTCGTACCCGACCCCCTCGTCGTGCCGGGCCCCTTCGTCATCCCTGGCCACCGTGATCGGCGCCCCGTAGGGACTCCGCACGCGCACGCAAAAAAACCGGCCCATCGGCCGGCTCGGGTACAGCGTGGCGGCGTGGCCGCCCGACTCCGTCCGGGTGGAGGGAGGTCGAGCGGCCCGCTGCCGGTCAGACGCGTCCGCCGGTCAGGCGCGTGAACGGCCCCTGGCTGCCACGCTCGGCACGGCGTCCGACCGCGTAGGAACCCGCGACCAGGGCCGTGGCTCCGGCCGTGACACCGGCGGCGATGATCTTGCGGTTCTTGATCACGGTCCACGCGGTGGTGGCGGCCGAGACCGCCTGGCCCGCCGCCGACGTGACGGTCGAGCGGGCGCTGTCCAGGGCGGCGGTCGCCGTGGTCACGGCGCGGGCGCCCTCGCTGCCCGCCGTGCGCGCCGCGCGGCCCGCACCCGAACCGGCCGCCTCCGCCTTGGTCGCGGTCTTCTCCGCGGTCTTCTTCGCCGCCTTGGCCGCGGCCGGCTGGGCGGTCTTCGTGGTCCGTGCGGTGGTCTCTTCGTTGTCCTGTGTGTTCGCCATGGTGTGCGAATAGCCGGATCCGGCCGGGACAAACAGCGGGATCGCCCCGACAATCGCGCGGGCCCCGCATCGGGCTCGCATGGCGCGGCCCCGGCCGGTGGACGACGATGGGGCTCAGGCCGAAGCGAAGGAGCAGGCATGGCTCAGGACAACCCCGACTACCGTCCCGTGGTCTTCCGGGACAAGGCCGCCGGCTACGCGTTCTTGACCCGGTCCACGGCGCGGACGGACGCGACGATCGAGTGGGACGACGGGGAGACCTACCCCGTGGTCGACGTGGAGATCTCCGCGGAGAGCCACCCGTTCTACACGGGGAAGGCCCGCACCGTGGACACCGAGGGGCGCGTCGCGGCCTTCGAGCGGCGCTACGGCAAGGGCGAGGACTGACCGGCCACCCCCGGACTCATCCGCCCGGCGCCGTGGAGCGGCCCAGGTACCAGACCGGGCCCGGATCCGACACCGCCAACTGCCGGAAGCCCAGCCGGTCGTAGAACGCGCGGGCCGCCGTGTTCGCCCGCACCATGCACAGGTGGACGGCCGGAACCCCCCGCGCGTGCAGCGCGCCCAGCAGGGCCCGCATCAGCGCGCGGCCGTGCCCCCTGCCCTGCCAGGGCGGCAGCAGGTCGATGTGCAGGTGGGCGGGGAACGCGGCGAGTTCGTCCCTGACCATGCGTTCCGGAGTGTGCAGCAGCCCGATCATCTCCTCGCTGGGGGTGCGGGCCACGCCGTCCACCGGCGGGAAGCGGCCGGTCACCCGGGGCAGCCACTGGGCACGGAAGCGGGCGGCGAAATCGGCGGTGTCCGGCACCCCCAGCACATAGCCGACGGCGGCCCCCTCACCGTCGTCCAGGACGAAGGCGAAGTCGGGCTCCAGATGCACGTACGGGTAGGCGAAGAGGGTCGGCATCAGTTCGCGGTCGGGGTGGAGGGCCGACGAATCCCCTCCCTCATGGGCCGTCATGACACAGATGCGGGCCAGGGCCTCCCGGTCGGACGGCCGGTAGCGGCGGACGAACGGCGTGTTCCTCATGGCGCGCACCCTGCCACGGGTGGGAGCGCTCCCGCACCCCTGTTTCCCGGTGTCCCGGCTCCCCCGGCGGCGCGGACCCGCCGGGGGAGCCGCCCGCCACTCCGACGGACCACCCCCGGCGGTGCCCGGCCCCCGACCGGGTAGGGGTCACCCGCACCGCCCCCGTGATGATGAGGAGTCACCCGCATGCAGATCGATCTGACCGGACGGACCGCGCTGGTCACCGGCTCCACCCAAGGCATCGGCGCCGCGATCGCCACCGGACTCGCCCGGGCCGGGGCCCGGGTCGGCGTCAACGGCCGTACGCGGGAACGGGTCGAGGAGGCCATCGGCCGGATCGGCGCCGACGCCCCCGGCGCCGAACTGGTGCCGGTGGTGGCCGACGTCGCCTCCGACGAGGGCGTCCGGCAGGCCGCCGAGGCCCTGCCGCGGGTCGACATCCTCGTCAACAACCTCGGCATCTTCGACTCGGCCGACCCGCTGGAGATCAGCGACGAGGAGTGGCGCCGCTACTTCGAGGTGAACGTGCTGGCGGCGGTCCGGATGATCCGCCGGTATCTGCCGGGGATGACCGAGCGCGGCTGGGGCCGCGTGCAGAACATCGCCAGCGACTCGGCGGTGGTGATCCCCGCGGAGATGATCCATTACGGCATGTCCAAGACGGCGCTGCTCGCGGTCGGCCGGGGCTTCGCGAAGCAGGCGGCCGGGACCGGGGTGACCGTCAACTCGGTCATCGCGGGGCCCACCCACACCGGCGGCGTCGAGGACTTCGTCTACGGACTCGTCGACCGCGACCTGCCCTGGGACGAGGCCCAGCGCGCGTTCATGCGCGAGTACCGCCCGCAGTCGCTGCTGCAACGCCTGATCGAGCCCGAGGAGATCGCGAACATGGTCGTCTACCTCGCCTCCGACCAGGCGAGCGCCACCACGGGCGGCGCCCTGCGCGTGGACGGCGGTTACGTGGACTCGATCCTCCCGTAGGCCCCCCGGAGGGGGCGTGGCGTGGGTCAGTCGAGGAGGTCGGCGACCATCGCCGCGAACTCGTCCGGGGTGGCGAGCCGCACGCCGAGGCTCTCGGCCTTGGCCCGCTTGGCCCCCGCGCCCTCGCCCGCCACGAGGAGGCTGGTGTTCTTGGAGACGCTGCCCGACGCCTTGCCGCCGGCCCGCTCGATCAGCTCGTTCATCTGATTGCGGGAGAGCTGCTCCAGGGGCCCGGTCATCGCGCCCGTGACGACGACCTTCAGGCCCGCCAGCGGTCCCACGGCGGCGGCCCTTGCGTCCGGGTCGCCGGCGGGGGGCGGGGTGGCGCCGGGCTCGGTCATGCTCAGCCCGGCCGCGGCGAGCCGGTCGATCTGATCGGCCAGCCCCGCGAGTTCGGCGACGATGACCCGGGCCTTCTCGGCGCCGATGCCGTCGACCCGCTGCATCGCCTCCGCGTCCGCCGCCCGGATCCCGTCCATCGTGGCGAAGTACCGGGCGATGCGGCGGGACATGGAGCGGCCCGTCCCGCGCACGCCCAGGGCGCACAGGACCCGCGACAGCGGCTGCGCGCGGGCCGCCTCCAGGGCCGCCATCAGGTTGTCGGTGCTGGTCTCCCCCATCCGCTCCAGGCCGAGCAGCTGTGCGCGGGTCAGCCGGTCGAACAGGTCGGGCAGGCCGGTGACCAGGCCCGCCTCGACGAGCTGGACGACCCGGGTGTGCCCGAGGCCCTCGATGTCGAGCTGGTCGCGCCCGGCCGCGTACGCGATCGAGGCGACGAGGTGGCAGTCGCGGCCGCGCTCGCACCGCCAGCGCTGCTCGCCGGTGTCGATGCCCGAACCGCACTGCGGGCACGCGGAGGGGAAGACGATCTCCCGCTCCTCCCCGGTGCGCAGGTGGGCCACGGGCGCCTCGACGCGGGGGATGATGTCGCCCGCCTTGTAGACCATCACCCGGTCGCCGATGAGCAGCCCGCGACGGGTGATGTCGGCCGGGTTGTGCAGGGTGGCGTACGTGACGGTGGAGCCGTCGATCTCCACCGGCTCCAGGACGGCGCGCGGGGCGATGATGCCGGTGCGGCCCACGTTCCACTCGACGTCGAGCAGCCGGGTGATCTTCTCGACGGCCGGCAGTTTGAACGCGACGGCCCAGCGCGGCGCCCGGGTGCCGGAGCCCGCCGCGCGCTGGTCGGCGGCGAGGTCGGCCTTGACGACGATGCCGTCGATCCCGAACGGCAGGTCGGCGCGGAGCTCCGCGATCGCCGCGACCCGCTCCACGACCTCGGCCACGTCGGTGACGACGACGGCGGGCACCCGGGTGTCCGCCGGGGTGTGGACGCCCCAGGCGGCGGCCCGGTCCATGAGGGCGCCGTGCGCGGCCTCCTGGAGTGCGATGGCGAGGGCGGCGTCGGTGCCGGGCAGCGGCAGCAGTCCGTAGCCGAAGAAGGTCATCGGGACCGTGTAGGCCCGGTCCTTGGCGCGCAGGGTGCCGGCCGCGGCGTTGCGCGGGTTCGCGAACGGGTCGCCGCCGTGCCGGGTGCGCACGTCGTTGGCGTACTCGAACTGGGCTGCGGTCATGAGGATCTCGCCGCGCACCTCCAGCGTGACGGGCTCGGTGAGCCGGTCCGGCAGGCCCTCGACGGTGCCGATGGCGTGGGAGACGTCCTCGCCCGCCGTGCCGTCGCCGCGGGTGACGAGGCGGGCGAGCCGGCCCTGCTCGTAGCGAGCGGCGACGGCGAGGCCGTCCAGCTTCGGCGAAACGTTCCAGCTCGTCACCTCGCGGCCGATCCGGCGCTCCAGGGAGGCCGCCCAGGTGGTGAACTCCTCGCCCGAGAACACGTTGTCCAGGCTCAGCATGGGTACCGTGTGCGGGACGTCGCCCCCGACCGCGCCGCCCGCGACCTTGCCCGAGGGCGAGTCGGGCAGCACGTCGTCGGGATGCTCCGTCTCGTAGACGGTGATCGCCCGCACCAGCCGGTCGTAGGCGTCGTCGTCCAGGGCGGAGGTGCCGCCCTCGTAGTACGCGGCGGCGGCCCGGCGCGCGTCCTCCACGGCCCGGCCGTAGGCGGCGGGATCGGGCAGCGCGGGCAGGCCGGAGGGACCGGCGGAAGTCGTCGTCATGTGGTTCATCCTGCCTGGTGCCACTGACAATGACGGGTCGTCAGGCGAGGGACAGGTCCGCCTGTCGCGCGGCCGGGGCGAGCGCCGTCTCGCGGACGAGGGCGACGACGGCGATGTCGTCGGCGAGGTGGTGGGTCCAGTCGTGGACGTCCTCGTCGAGGTGGGTCACGAGGGCACCCGGCTCGGTGCCCCGCGCCGCCTCCAGACGCTCGGCGAGGGGGTAGAAGTCGCCGGAGGAGTTGCGGGCCTCGCTGAGTCCGTCGGTGTGCAGCACGAGCGTCTCGTCGGGGGCGAGGCCGACCGTGGCGGGCCGCGGATGGTCGTCGCCGAGGCCGCCGAAGCCGAGGGGCAGCAGGGCGGGGACGGCGATCTCGCGCACGGTCCGCCCGGACACGGCGAGGGGCGCGAGGTGGCCGCAGTTGACCACCTCCATCTCGTCGCCGGTGGCGCCGTGCTGGATCAGGACGGCGGTGGCGAACAGCTCCTCGTCGCCGCGGGCGCCCGCGGCGCGCACCAGTTGCCGGTCGAGGCGGGCGGCGAGTTCCCCGAGGTCCGTGACCTCGTGCGCCTGGCACCGGAAGGCGCCGAGGACGTCGGTGACGGTCTGGACGGCCTGCATGCCCTTGCCGCGGACGTCACCGACCAGGATGCGGGTGCCGAAGGGGGTGTCGACGGCTTCGAGGAAGTCGCCGCCGATCCCGGTGCCGGCGGTCGCCGGGCGGTACAGACCGGCCAGGCGCAGGCCGCCGAGCCGGGACGGTATCGGGTGCAGCACGGCGTGCTGGAGCGCGCCCGCCGCCTGTTCGGTGCGGGCGTGCCGTTCGGTCTGCTGGCGGCGCAGGAGCGTCAGGGCGCCGGCGAGGACGCCGATGGCGAGGGCGGTGACGACGGTCCCGGGCCGCTGCGCCACCTCTTCTCCCGCGAAGCCGCGGATGAGCAGGTGCTCCAGACCGGCCACTCCCGCGACGGCGAGGGCGACGGCGGGCCGGCCGACGACGAGGGCGGCGGCCGCCACGACGACGACGGCGACCCACAGCAGTTCGCTCGTGTCGGAGGGGGTCGGCGCGGTGCGCAGTACGGAGGTCGCGGGCATGGCCTGGGCCGCGGCCATGCCGAGGACCACCGCGGTCGGGTGGAGGGCGGAGAAGGCGCCGAGGCGGGAGTGCGGCAGGGCGGCGAGGAAGCCCGCCATCTGCGGGGTCTGGGCGGTCATGATGCCGAAGCCGACCAGGGCGGCCAGGGCGGAGCAGGTGACGGTCGCCGGGCCCGCGCCCCTCGGGACGGTGTGCAGCAGGGCCAGGCCGACCGCCGCGAGGGGCAGCCCGAGGGAGCAGCCGGTCAGCGGGGTGAAGGCGGTGCGCCGGGCGAGCAGGCAGGCGGCGGCGCCGCCGAGGCCGAACGCGGACACGGCGAGGACGCCCTGGGCGAGGGTGCCGCCGTCCGCCCTCACCAGTGCGGGCAGGGCGATGGCGACGACGACCTGGGTGAAGCCGACGACGACCCCGGCGGCGAGCGCCGTGCCGGGCTGGCGCAGCGGGGTGGCGGTCAGGCAGCGGCGGCTGTGGGAGCAGAGCAGGCCGACGGCGACCGCGGCGGGCGCCGCGACGAGGAGCGCCAGGACCCAGGGGTCGGACCAGCCGCGCACGGGCGCGAGGTAGAGGCCGGTGATCAGCAGCACCGCCGCGCCGAGGCAGCCGGAGAACAGGACGTCGAGGCGGGTCGAGGTGCCGGAGACGACGGTCTCGGGCACGATCCGCAGCACGGCGACGACGCCCGCGACGGCGATCAGGGCGAAGGCGAGGGAGACGGTCCGCCAGCCCAGGGTGGAGACGAGGGGGGCGGCCACGTTGCTGGCGCCCAGGAACACCAGGGTCATGACCGCGAGCCAGGTGCCCATGATCGGGCGCAGCCGGCCGGGCAGCGACAGGGACGGCACGAAGGCCAGGCAGGTCACGAAGATCGCGGAGGCGGCCATGGTCACCAGGACGCGGCCGGCGATGTAGGCGGAGGGCTGGGCGACGAACGCGACGAACAGGCAGCCGGTGCCGAACGCGGCGGTCGCCCAGACCAGCACCCTGCGGCGGCCCAGCCGGTCGCCCGCGCGGCCCGTGACGAAGAGGGCCACGGTGCCGCCGACGGCGCCGAGCACCTCGCCGGTGGCCATCGCCTCCCGGCTCACGCCGAGGTCCTGGACGATCGCGGGGCTCGCGGCGGCGCGCAGGACGGGTCCGATCACGTACAGGGCCGCCAGTGCGGCGAGCAGGGCGTACACCCGCTTCGGTGCCCGGCCCGGCGGGCCGTCCCGCGCCGGTCTGCCGGGTCCGCGCGGGACCGTTCCGGGGAGCGCCGTGTCGCCCGCCACCAAATCGCCTCTTCCTCTCCTCGCGCCCTCCCCGGTCGCTCGTCCCCTGGTCGTGCGTCCCTCTTGCCGTACGGATCGGGGATGCCCATCTTTATGGCGACATATTCACCCGAATAAGTTTTGAGGGCTAAAGTCATGGGCGGTACGGGCGAAGGGCCCGGGGCGGCTTCGTATCCTGCCCCCGTGTTCACCCCGCCCCAGGACGCCACGTTGCGGCAGGTCCTCGCCCATGACGAGGACGGCCTGCTGCGTCTCGTCCTCGCCCCGTCCGAGCCCGACGCGCCGGTGCGCGGGGTGCTGATCGGCGACGAGGACGAGGACACGCCGCACGAGGGGTGCGTGGTGCTCGCGGCGGGGCTCACACGGGACCCGGCCGCCGCGGCGCGCCGGGTGCGCGAGCTGGCCGGACGGGGCGCGACCGCTCTCGTCCTGCGGGACACGGGCGGCGCACCGCCCCCGGCCGAGATCGTCGCGGCCGCGCGGGAGACCGGCCTCGCCCTCCTGGTCCGGGCCGGGTGGGCCGACTGGGCGGACGCCGTCGAGCTGGTCCGCTCCGCCTGCGCGTTCGCGGCCCTCGGCAGCGCGGACCCGCCGGTGGGGGACATCGCGGGCGGCGGGCTCGCCGTGCTGGCCGCCGAGACCGCCCGGCACTGCGGTGCCTCGATCACCGTCGAGGACACCCGGTTCCGGGTCCTCGCGCACTCCGCGACCGGCCCCGGCGCCGACTCCGTGCGCCGCTCGACGATCCTCGGCGGGAAGGTCCCCGACTGGCGGGTGGCGGAGCTGCGGCGGGCCGGGCTGCTGCACGCCCTGTGGAGTTCGCGCGACGTCATCCACCGCGCCGCGCACGGCGAGGACCCGGAGCGGCTCCTCGTCGCGGTCCGCGACGGCGGGGAGATGCTCGGCTCGATCTGGGCGGCGGCGGACGGCGACGGCGGTTTCCCGCCCGAGGCGCCCGAGGCGCTGCGCCGCGCCGCCGAGGTCGCCGTGCCGTACCTGCTCCGGCACCGGCTGCGGGCCGGCTCCGAGCCGCGCCGCGAGCAGCACGCCGTGCGCGGGCTGCTGTCCGGCGAGGGCGACCGGCGCTCCCACCTGTGGTCGCTCGGGTTCGGCGAGCGGACGCCCTGCGCGGTGGTCGTCGCCGAGCAGGAGGGATCCGCGGGGCCCTTCCCCGAGCGCGTCCTCCAGGCCCTCGCGCTGCGGGCCAGGGCCCACCGGAACGGCACCCGGTACCTGCGCGAGCACCACCGGCTCACGGTGCTGGTCCCGGTCCCCGACGGCCGGGACCGGGATCCGGCGGCGCTCGCCCGGGACCTCGCCGCGCTGGCCGCCGCGATGCCGGACGCCCCGGTCGTGCGGGTCGGCGCGGGCCCGGTCGTGGCCTCGCCGCTGGACGCCGCCGTGTCGGCCGAGGAGGCCCGGCTGGTCGTGCGGGCCCTGCGGGAGCGCGCGGCGCGCGCCGATCGCGCCGACGGCGAGCCGCCGCGGCACGCGGGCCCCGCGGACGTCCGGCAGGGTGTCGCGGTGCTCCGGGTCCTGGACGCGGTCCGGCCGCTGTGGGAGCGGCACGGCGGTCCCGTGCACGACCTGGTCGCCGCCGACCTCGCCGCCGGCGGCGACCTGGTCCGCTCGCTGACGGCCTACCTGGACGCGGCGGGCGACGTCCCCCGCGCGGCGCGGCGCCTGATGCTGCACCCCAACACGCTGCGGTACCGGCTCAAGCGGGTGCGGGAGCGGTTCGGCCTCGATCTCGACGATCCGGACACCCGGCTGATCGTCACGCTCGCGGTGCGGCTCGCCGCCCCGGACGACGGGCCGGAGCGCGCGGGGAGGTGAGCCGGTACGTGGCGGTGCTCGGAGCGGCGCACAAAAGAAGCCGCCTGTTTTGGACCGGCGCACGAAGACGGACCCGCGCCCCGGCGGCGAGGCTCGGAGCGTCTCCCCGTACCTCTGTCTCCCCGTACGTCTGTCTCCCCATCTCACTCGCCCGTGCCGAACGACGAAGGTGTGCCCGTGACTCTGGACTCCGCCACTCCCCCTGTCCCCCGCACCGCCGAGGAGCGCGTCGCGGCGGTGCTGCGGCAGGCCGTCGACCGCGGCCTGGTCGGCTCCGGGCAGCCCGTGGCCGGCTTCCTCGACACCGAGGGGATCCGGGCGTCCGTCGCCGCGCTGCACGGCGCGTTCGCCGAGGTCCCCGACGTGCTGCACACCTTCGCCGTCAAGGCGTCCTCGCTGGTCCCCGTGCTGCGGCTGCTGACCGAGCTGGGCATGGGGTGCGAGGTGGCGAGCCCCGGCGAGCTGCGCCTCGCCCTCGACGCGGGCTGCGCGCCCGGCCGGATCGTCCTCGACTCCCCCGCCAAGACCCGCGAGGAGATCGCCGAGGCGCTCGCCCTGGGCGTGGCGCTGAACGCCGACAACCTCGACGAGCTGGAGCGCGTCGACGCGCTGCGCCCCGCGCACAGCGCCTCCGTGATCGGGCTGCGGGTCAACCCGCAGGTGGGCTCCGGCTCGATCGGCGCGATGAGCACCGCCACCGCGACCTCGAAGTTCGGCGTCGCGCTGCGGGACGCGGGCGCGCGCGAGCGCGTGGTGCGGGCGTTCGCCGAGCGCCCCTGGCTGACCCGGCTGCACGCCCATGTCGGCTCGCAGGGGTGCCCGTTGGAGCTGATCGCCGAGGGCGTCGCGCAGACGTACCGGCTCGCCGAGGAGATCAACACGGCGGTCGGCGCGCGGCGGATCACCAGCCTCGACATCGGCGGCGGCCTGCCCGTGAACTTCGCCGACGACGCGGTGAGTCCCACCTACGAGGAGTACACGCGCGCCCTGCGCGGCGCGGAGCCGGGCCTGTTCGACGGCCGGTACGGGCTGGTCACCGAGTTCGGCCGGTCGCTGCTCGCCAAGAACGGCTTCATCGCGGCACGCGTGGAGTACGCCAAGGAGGCGGGGGGCCGGCGGATCGCGGTCACGCACGCGGGCGCGCAGACGGCGACCCGTACCGTGCTGATGCCGGGTGCGTGGCCGCTGCGGATCGGCGCCTTCGACGCGCAGGGCCGCCCCAAGGACGGCGCGCCCGTGCCCCAGGACGTGGCCGGCCCGTGCTGCTTCGCGGGGGACGTCGTCGCCGAGAACCGGCCGCTCCCGCCGCTGGCGGAGGGCGACTTCGTCGTGCTGCGCGACACCGGCGCCTACTACTTCTCCACGCCGTGGGCCTACAACAGCCTGCCCCGGCCCGGTGTGCACGGCTACGCCACCGACGCCGACGGCGGTGTCCGCTTCGCCGCCGTGCGCGACGCCCAGACCCTCGACGAGATCGCGGCCGAGAGCGGTGCCCGGCACGCCGGCCGGCTGACGGCTCTGCTCGGCCCGGACGCCACAGCCGCCGGGACGAACCTGTGACAAAGGGGCGGGCAACGCTCCGGGCGGGACGCGTGTCGTATCGGGTGTGGCGGAGAACGCCGGGACCGGGCGGGTGACGGTTCCGGGGCGTCCGCCGCTCCGCGGGCCGTGCATGCCGTACGGTCCGCCCGACCGCTCGACCAGCACGGGGGACGACACACATGAACGTACGAGAGAACCGGGTCCTGTTCGCGGCCGGCGCGGCGGCGGCCGTCGCCGCGGTCGCCGCCCTGGCCGCACCGGCGTCGGCGGCGGGCACGCCCCGCTTCCTGGCGCCGTCCGAGCTGCCGCCGCACCCGTCCTCGGCCTGGACCGCGGGGCCGGTCACGGCCGGGCAGCCCGACCCGCTGCCGCTGTGCGTGGGCGACGCCCTGCCGTCCACGTCCGTGCACCGCGTCTACCGCACGGACCTGGACACCGGTGCGCTCCAGGTGACGGTCGTCGAGCGGGACGCCGCCGCCGCGAAGGAGTTCGCGGCGCTGCTGCGCCGTCACCTCGACAGCTGCGCCGCGGACGTGACGGCGCAGGACCCCGAGGTCACCGCCCGGCAGAAGTACTACGGGAAGCTGTCGGTGGAGGAGGGCGCCTACGTCTACGGCGTGCACACGGAGGCGTCGTGGGGCGCGTCCGACATCAACCTGTTCGCGGTGGGCCGCGACGGCGCGACCGTGACGGTCGTGCGGTGGGGCCGGCTGGGCGGCTTCGCGCAGGCGCCGGTGGCCGCCTTCAAGAAGACGACCGTGACGGCGGTGAACAAGCTGCGCTGACGCGCGGGCGCCGACGCCTCCGGGCGGGCTCAGGAGTCGGGCACGGTGAAGTCGCACCACACCGCTTTGCCCTCGCCGCGCGGCTCGACGCCCCAGCGCGCCGCCATCGCCTCCACCATGACCATGCCGCGTCCGGAGGTGGCCGTCTCCCCCGGGGTGCGCCGGTGGGGGCGGGCGGTGGAGCGGTCCTTGACCCACAGCCGGACCGCACGCGGCGGTCCGGTGAGCACTTCGAGGGTCAGCACGGCGCCGCCCTCGGTGTGCAGGAGCGCATTGACGAGCAGTTCGCCCGCCGCGGTCTCGACGTCGTCGGCCAGGGCGCCAAGGCCCCAGGTCGTGAGGTGTTCGCGCAGGGCGGCCCGCGCGTCGGCCAGGCCCTCGGGATCGGCCTGGTGCACGTAGCGGTGCATACGGGGGGCCTGTGAGGTGCCCGAGTCGGGCACCCGGCGCAGCACGAGCAGGGCCACGTCGTCCCCGCTGCCCCACTTCTCCCACAGGGACCGGGAGAGGTGGTCGGCGACCTCCTCGGCCGTGGGCGGCCCGGCGCTCAGGGCGTCGGCGAGCGCGCGCAGCCCGTCGTCGAGGTCGACGCCCGGCTCCTCCACGAGTCCGTCCGTGCACAGCACGAGGGTCTCGCCGGGGACGAGGTCGAGCCGGGTCTCGTGGAAGTCGTCGTCCTCGAACTCGGTGGCCAGGCCGAGCGGCAGTCCGCCGCGCAGCCGGGGGATGCCGACCCGGCCGTCGGTGTGCCGCACGAGCGGCGGCAGATGGCCGGCCCGGACGGCGCGGACGATGCCGGTGGCCGGGTCGAACTGGGCGTACGTGCAGGTCGCGAAGCGGTCCGTGTCCAGTTCGGCCAGGAACCGGGAGGCCCGGGAGAGCACCGTGGCGGGCGGGTGTCCCTCGCCGGCGAACGCCCGCAGCGCGATCCGGAGCTGGCCCATGATGGCGGCCGCGTGGGTGTCGTGTCCCTCGACGTCGCCGACGACGATGCCGAACCGGCCGCGCGGCAGCACGATGACGTCGTAGAAGTCGCCGCCGACCTGACGCCCGCCCCACGCGGCGTGGTAGCGGACGGCGAGTTCGGTGTCGGGGACCTCGGGGACGGACTTGGGCAGCATCGTGCCCTGGAGGCTGCGGGCCAGGTCGCGCTCCTCGTCGAAGAGGATGGCGCGTTGCAGGGACTGGGCGACGATGCCGGACAGGCCGATGCACAGATTGCGGTCGGCGTCGGAGAACTCCCGGCGGCCCCGGTAGAACAGGGCGAGCCCGCCGATGGCGCGGTCCTGGGCGACCAGCGGGAGGAAGGCCGCGGCCTCCAGTCTGAGCCGGTCGATGTAGGGGGCCAGACGGGTGAACCGGGGGGCGAGGTCCGTCAGGTCGCCGACGAACCGGGGCGTGCGGTTCATGACCACTTCGGCGAGCGGCAGGGAGTCGTCGATCTGGTGCAGCTTGAGTTCGTCGAGGGCCTGCATCGACTGGCCCACGAGGGCGATCAGCTTCAGGTCGGAGCCCTCGACGAGGCCGAGGACGAGTCCGTCGGCGGCGAACCGGTCCAGGCCGCCCGCGCCCGACAGGACGGCCACGACGTCGTCGACGGTCACGGCCCTGGACAGCGCCTCGGTGGTGCCCTGGACCATGAGGGCGACCCGGCGGCGCTTGCCCTCGACCCCGTCGAGACCGGCCAGCTCGGCGGGTTCGTGGGGGGCCGCACGCACCACGCCGACGATCCGCACGGCGCTCCCCCGCTCGTCGCGCAGGATGCGCCCCGAGGCGTGGGTGAGGCGTGCGGTGCCGTCCCGCGTGGTGATCTGGAAGAACACGCCGTAGGCGTCGCGGCCGGTGGCGAGCGCTTCGTTGACGACCGCGCTGACGCGTACGGACTCCTCCGGCGGGATCCGGGCCAGCACGGACTCCACCGTGTCCCGGAACTCCTCCCGGGGCAGGTCGAGCACGGCCAGGCAGTTGTCGTCCAGGCGGAGAGCGCCGCCCTCCAGATCCCAGTCGAAGCTGCCCATGCCGGTCAGCCGCAGTCGCTCTTCGAGGCCGATGTCCGGCTCGTGTGCAGGGCCCATAGGACTCTCCGGTGTACCGCTTCGCCACCGTATCGGCATGTCGACAGGGCCGCGCGGCGGCCGAAAGGCGCCCGCGCGGGTCACCGGAGCGGCGCGGAGGGACCACGGTCCGGATAGCGGCCGACCGCGCCGGGGCCGCATGGCCATGACGGACGCCTTCCGGGGCCGGGACCGTTCATCGACGTGCGGGGACGGGTCCCGGTGGCCGTCAGGAGCCGAGGTCGATGCGGGTGCCGAGTCCCTTGCGCTCGGCGAGGTCGGTCAGGAGCCGGGTCACGGCGAGGTCCTGGAGCCCCACCCCCACGGAGTTGAAGAGGGTCAGGTCGGTGTCGGCGGTGCGGCCGGGGGCGGTGCCCGTGAGGACGTCGCCGAGTTCGGTCCTGAAGTCGTCCTCGCGCAACGCGCCCTCGGCGAGCGGGATCAGGACCTCGCCGGACTTGGTGCGGGCGGTGTCGAAGGCGTCGACGACGATGCGGCAGCGCCGCACCGCCCGCGTGTCGAGTTCGCGGTGATCGGGGCGGGGCGGGGCGCCGACCGCGTTCAGGTGCTGACCCGGTGTCAGCCAGGCTCCCTCGACGAGCGGTTCGCGGGACGGCGTGAGCGTGCACAGCACGTCGCTGATCTCGGTGACGGCCCGTGGCCCGTCCAGGACCTTTGCGGGGAGGCCGAGTTCGGCGGTGATCCAGGAGGCCAGGTCGTGGGCGGCGGCCGGGGTGCGGCCCCACAGCACGACCTGCTCGTAGGGGCGGCCCGGGAGCAGGGCCCTGACGTGGGCGCGGGCGAGCGGTCCGGTGCCGATCAGGCCGAGGGTGGCGGCGTCCCGGCGGGCCAGCGCGCGGGTGGCGACGGCGGTCGCGGCGGCGGTGCGCACGCGGGTGAGCTCGGCGCCGTCGAGCAGGGCGTGGCAGGCGCCGGTCGCCGTGTCGGCGGCGAGGACGGCGGAGCGCTGGACGGGGAGCCCGCGCGCGCGGTTACCGGGGAGGTCGGCGAGGAGTTTGACGACGGCGAGGCCGTCGGCGGCGGAGGCGGCGGCCATGGCGAGGAAGGTGTCCCGCGTGTCCGGGAGCCGCAGGGCGGGCGGGGCGGGCAGCACGGCCGCGCCGCGGGCGAGGTCGCGGTGGGCGCGGGCCACGGCCGCCTCGACCTCCTCGACCTGGTCGGCCAGCAGCGCGCGGATGGTGGACCTGGTGAGGATCAGGGTCATGGTGCGGGTGCTCCTGACGAAGGACGTACGGCGGGTGCGGGACGCGGGAGGCGCGGGAGGTGTCAACTGCCGCGCAGGAAGGGCACGGTGAGCGCCGAGGGGGCGCGGCTGCGGCCCGCAAGCCCGCTCACCGCGAGCAGCGCGAACACGTACGGGAGGGTGACGAGCAGCGGCGCCGACAGGTGCAGGCCGAGGGCGGGGGCCGCGAACTGGAGCGACTGGGCGAGGCCGAACACGAGGCAGGCGAGCAGCGTCGGCCAGGCCCGCCAGCGGCCGGCGATGACGGCGACGACGGCGAGGTAGCCGACGCCGCCGGTGAGGTTGTCGCTGAAGGCGTGCACCTCGGACAGGGCCAGGTGGGCGCCCGCGAGGGCGGAGGTGGCGCCGGTGAGCAGCACGGCGGCGTACCGGATCGGCCGGACGGGGAGCCCGCAGCGGTCGGCGGTGAGCGCGTCCTCGCCGACGGCGTCGACGGCGAGTCCCCAGGTGGTGCGGCGGCTCAGGGTCACGGCGAGGAGCGCGGTGACCGCGAACGCGCCGTAGCCGAGGAGGGTCTGTTCGAAGAGGGCGGGGCCGAGCACGGGGATCGCGTGCAGGCCGGGCACGGGCAGCGGGTCGAAACCGGGCAGGGCGCTCCGGCCGCCGCCGTCGCCGAACAGGAGCCGGGAGCCGTACGTGGTCGCGCCGAGCGCGAGGGCGTTGGCGGTGATGCCGGTGACGATCTGGTCGGCGCGCAGGGTGACGCTCAGCAGCGCCTGGAGGGCGCCGAAGAGGAGACCGGCGGCGAGAGCGGTGAGCACACCGACGCCCGCGCTGCCGGAGGCGTGGGCGCCGGCGGCGCCCGCGAACGCGCCGGTGAGCATCATGCCCTCGACGGAGAGGTTCAGGACGCCCGCGCGTTCGCTGAGCAGTTCACCGGAGGAGGCGAGCAGCAGCGGCAGCGCCATGCGGACGCCGCCGGAGGCGAGTTCGTCGACGACGGCGCTCATGAGCCGCTCCTCGGACCGCGACGGGTGATCAGCATGGCGGCGGCGATGAACAGCACGAGCAGGCTCTGCACGATCTGCACGGTCTGGGCCGGGACCTGCGCGGCGAGCTGGAGGTTGATGCCGCCGCTGGTGAGGAAGCCGAAGAGCAGGCTGGCGGCGGCGACGGCGGTCAGCGAGCCGCGGGCGAGCAGTCCGACGACCAGGCCGGAGAAGCCGTAGCCGGAGGAGAAGTTCTCGGCGAGGACGTACGGGGCCGTGGCGATCAGGGCGCCGCCGGCGAGCCCGGCGAGGCCGCCCGCGAGGGCGAGGGAGCCGCTCTCCAGGCGGCCGACGGGCACCCCGAGCCGGGCGGAGGCGGCGGGCGAGTGCCCGACCGCGCGCAGCCGCACTCCGGTCGCGGTGTGCCGCAGGGCGGCTCCGGTGCCGAGGGCGAGGACAGCGGCGATGATCACGACGGCCGTCGCGGGCGACTCGGCGCCGCCGATCAGCGGCAGCTGGGCCCCGGCGGGCAGCGGTGCGGACTGCGGCAGCGTCTCCGACGACGTGACGGGCTGGCGCAGCAGGGCCGTCTCGTGGACGGACACGGAGACCAGCCCGAGCCCGATGAAGTTGAGCAGCAGGGTGGTGATCACCTCGCTGGTGCCGCGCCGCACCTTCAGCCAGCCCGCGACGCCCGCCCAGGCGGCGCCGCCGAGGAACCCGGCGAGCAGCACGAGGGGGGTGCCGACGGCGCCGGGGACGACGGCGGGCAGGGCGAGCCCGGTGGCGGCCGCGGCGGTGCCGCCCGCGCACAGCTGCCCCTCGCCGCCGACGTTCACGAGTCCGGCGCGGTGGGCGACCGTGAACCCGGTGGCGATCAGGGCCAGGACGGCGGCGGAGTTCAAGGAGCTGCCGACGGCGTACGCGGAGCCGAACATGCCGTCGTCGAGGGCGGCCCAGGCGGTGGCGGGGTCGGCGCCCGCGGCGACGACGAGGAGCAGGCCGGCGCCGAGGGCGAGCAGCGCGGCGAGGACGGCGACGGAGACGGGATGCCGGGCCAGCTCGGCGGGGCGCGGTGCCGTGCGGCGGCCCGGTGGGGACGCGGTGGTGGTGACGGTCACGGGTTTCCTCGGGCGGTCGGGACGGTCGGGACGGTCGGGACGGTCGGGGACGAAGACGGTGGGTGCCCGGGTACGCGCGTCGGGGGCACGCGCGCGCCGGGTACGCCGATCAGGGTTCGGCCGGTGTCTGCTCCTGCGGCGCCGTCCGCTCCCGTGCCGGTGTCGGCCCGGGTGCGGCGGCGCCCACCATCAGCTCCCCGATCCGGTCCCGGGCCGCGGGGTCGCGCGGGTCGACGGGGCCGAGCAGCCGGCCCCGGTAGGCGACGAGGATCCGGTCGCCGAGGGTGAGGAGTTCGTCGAGTTCGGCGGAGACGAGGAGGACGCCCGCGCCGCGGGCCGCCGCCTCCCGGATCCGGGTGTGGACGGCGGCGACGGCGCCGATGTCGAGGCCGCGGGTGGGCTGGGCGGCGGCGAGGGCGATCAGCGGGTCAAGGGCGAGTTCGCGGGCCAGGACGACCTTCTGCTGGTTGCCGCCGGACAGGGCGGACATCGGCGCGCCCGGCCCCGGGGCGCGGATGCCGTGGGCGGCGATCGTGTCGGCGGCGGCGCGGGCCAGCGCGGCCCGGTCGAGGACGACGCCCCACCGGCGGAACCGGCCGAGCCGCCCGAGGTGCAGGTTCTCCGCGATCGACAACTGCGGTACGCAGCCCTCGTGGTGGCGGTCCTCGGGGACGACGCCGAGCCCGGCGCGGGTGCGGCCGGCGGGCCCGGCGTCGGTCACGTCCCGCCCGCCGACCGCGACGCGGCCGCCGTCCGGGGCGAGGGAGCCGCCGAGCAGCGCCGTGAGTTCGCTCTGGCCGTTGCCCTCGACCCCCGCGACGCCGACGATCTCACCGCGGCCGACGTCGAGGTCGACGCCGTCGAGGGCGGGGGTGCCGTCGGGGCGGCGCACGGTGACGCCGGTCAGCGTGAGGGCGGGGCCCGCCGGGCGCGGTGCCCCGCGTTCCGCGGCGGCCACCGGTGCGGCGAGGCCGACCGGGCCGGCGAGGGCGGGGTCGAGGGAGCCGGCGGCGCGGCCGATCATCAGGGGGACCAGCTGCGGGGTGCCGAGGTCGGCGAGCGGGCCGCCGCCCGCGACGCGCCCGCCGCGCAGGACGGTGGCCTCGTCCCCGGCGCGCCGCACCTCGCCGAGCTTGTGGGTGACGAGGACGACGGCGCCGCCCGCGTCGGCGATGCTCCGGCAGGTGGCGAGCAGCGCGTCGGTCTCGGCCGGGCCGAGGACGCCGGTCGGCTCGTCGAGGACCAGGAGCCGCGGTGCGCGCAGCAACGCCTTGACGATCTCGACCTGTTGGCGGGCGGCCACCGGCAGGTCCGCCACGCGGGCGTCGGGCCGCACCTCCAGGCCGTAGGTGTCGCGGACCCGGGCGAGCGCCCGGTCGAGGGCGGGCAGCCGCAGCAGCCGCAGGTTCTGCTCGACGGTCAGCGTCGGGACGAGGCTGAAGTGCTGGTGGACCAGGGCGACTCCGGCGGTGAGCGCGTCGGCGGGGCGGCGCGGCGCGTACGGCGTTCCGTAGAGGCTGAGGGTGCCCGTGTCCGGGACGAGGGAGCCGCCGACGGCGTGGCACAGGGTGGACTTGCCCGCGCCGTTCTCGCCGAGCACGCAGTGCACGGTGCCGGGGCGCACGACGAGGTCGATGCCGTCCAGCGCCCGTACGCCGCCGTAGGACTTGGTCAGGGCGGTGATCTCCAGTGCGGGTGCCGGGTGCGTCATCGGGTGGTGATCTCCCCGGACGCGAGCTTCGCCCTGAGGGCGTCGAGCTTCTTCTTCGCGGCGGCCACCGGTGCGCCGGTGCCGCACAGCACGAGGTCGTTGTGCGGGGTGGCGAAGCCGAGTCCGAAGTGCACCGACTCGGCCTTCCAGGAGCCCTTCACCAGCTGGTCGGTGGCGTACTCCAGCTCGGCGCCGATGTCCGTCTCCACGTAACCGGCGTAGACGCTGTCGCGTGCGCAGTCGTGGGCCAGCGGGCCGCCGACGAGACGGCCCCCGCGCCCCGCCGCGGCCTGGGCGATGCCCTTGTGGCCGAGGTTGAGGACCTGGCCGAGGACGTCGGCGCCCGCGCCGTAGTCGGCGAGCGCGGACTGCTTGGACCGGGCGGCGTCGTTGAAGTCGCCGACGTACTGGGGCGCGAGGACCTCCACCCCGGGGTCGGCGGCCTCGGCGCCGCGCTCGAACTCCTTGGCGGCGTTGACGATGGCGGGCAGTTCGGCGCCGCCGACGAAGCCGACGGTGTCCTTCTTCGACAGCAGGGCGGCCGCGGCGCCGGCCAGGAAAGCGGCCTGCGCCTGCTGCGGGTCGTACAGGGCGAGGTTGGCGGTGGGCTCGGCGTCGGCCGGGCCGCCGATCTCCGCGAACCTGACCTTCGGGAAGCGGGCGGCGACCTTGCGCACGGCCGCGTCGGTCTGGCCGCCGAGCGAGATCACCAGGTCGGCGTGGGTGGCGAAGCGGACGAGCGCCTGTTCGTAGTCGGCGGCCTGCACCTGCTCGACCTTGCTGAACGCGACCTCGCCCGCGTGCCGCTTCGCGGCGCGCAGGTATCCGCGGTGGGCGGACTCCATGAATCCGTCGTCGGAGAGCGAGCCGGGGAACAGGACGCCGACCGCGAGGTCACCGCCGGCGGACGGCGCGGCGTCCTGCGCGGAGGAGGCGCCGCCGCACCCGCTGAGCAGCAGCCCGGCGGTCAGGGCGAGACAGGTGCCGGTCGCGAGCGCTGCCGGGCGACGGAGAGGGGTGTGTGCCACTGAGGTGCCTCCAGGGGGCGGGGCCCGCGGGCCCGTTAGTGGTATACCGTTACGCGCCCTCAGTCTGGGAGCGGTGTGTTGCCCGCGTGTTAGCGGCCGGTTAGCACTGCGCGCACTCCCCCGCGGTCCGCTTACTGTGAGATCCGGAACGGAGCGGAGGACACCCTGGTGACAGCGGTACAGGCGGCGGGCGCGGAGCGCGGTTCGCTGCGCGACCGTGCGTACGACACGCTGCGGCGGCGCATCGTGGAGGCCCAACTCCAGCCCGGGGAACGGCTGGTGGAGCGGGATCTCGCGGCGGAGCTGGAGGTCTCCCGGATCCCCCTGCGCGAGGCGCTGCGCCGGCTGGAGGCGGAGGGGCTCGTGGTGCTGGTGCCGCGGCGCGGGGCCCTGGTGTCGCCGTTCACGCCCTCCGACGTCCGCGACCTGTTCGACGTACGGGAGTCGCTGGAGTCGCTGGCGGCGCGGCTGGCCGCCGAGCGGGCCGGCGCCGAGGGGCTCGCGCGGCTGGCGAGCCGGCTCGACGCGGCGCGCACGGCCACCGGGCGGCGGGACCGGGCGGCGATCGCGGCGGCGAACGCGGGCTTCCACACCGACATCGTGGAACTGTCCGACAACCCGCTCCTGACGAGCATGATGCGGCCGCTGGAGGCCCGGACGCTGTGGCTGTTCCGGCTCACGGCGCAACGCGACGCGGCCCGGCAGTGCGCGGAGCACGAAGAGCTGTACGAGGCGATCGCGGCCGGGGCCGCGGACCGGGCGGCCGCGCTGGCGCTGGGCCATGTCGCGGACGGGCGCGCCGAGTCGCTGGCGCTGGCCGCCGCGTGGTCGCACCCGGAGATCGACCCGCAGGAGGTGGCCGCCCGCAGGCGCCGGCGCGGCCCGTAGCCGTACGGGCTATCCGGCGTCCGGGCGGTCGACGGTGTCGGCGCCCTCCAGCGGGGCCCGTTCCAGGTGGGCCACGGCCTCGGGCACGAGGGAGCGCAGCCGGGCCAGGCCGGAGGCGGTGAGGGTGCGGCAGACGGTGTCGCGCTCGGCCAGCACCCGGCGCGCGATGCGCGCCGGGAAGTCGGCGGGGGTGAGGGCCGCGCCGGGGCCGGCGGACCAGGTGCGCAGCGCGGGGACGGCCTTGGTGGTGTCGGCGCAGACGGCGAGGCGGCCCGATTCGACGTACCAGAGGACGATGCGCTCGCGCAGCTGCCGCCCCGGGGGTTCGACGCTCTCCCCGGCGCCGAGGCGCAGCGTGTCGAAGGCGTCGGCGAGCGCAAATCTCAGGTCCGGGTCGACGCGGCCGAACAGGTCGCAGTCGGCGAGCGGCACCGGTGCGGCGGGGTCGAGGCCGAGGCCCGCGAGGAAGGCGTCCTCGCACGTCTCCAGGGCGCGGCCGAGGTCGGGGAACTCGTCGGCGGTGTGGACCATGGCCTGCCGTTGGTCGGGGTCGGCGAGCACCATGCGCACGTCACGGCCGCGCAGGTTCTCGCCGAGGGCGCGCAGCAGGTCGGCGGCGACGGGTTCGATGCGGCCCACGCGCGTGAGGTCGAGGGCGAACCAGCCGACGGCGGCGGGGAGTTCGCGGGCGGCGCGCAGGGTCTGCTCGGCGGTGGCGAAGTCGAGGTCGCCCTGCATGACGTGGACCCGGATCCGGTCGGGGTGGGCTTCGAGTGCGGCGCGCTGGGCGCGGGGGCGGTGCCGCAGGGAGCGCAGCGGCGCGGGGTGCAGGGAGCGGGGCGGCATCGGCCGCCGCTCGGGCACGCTGGCCCGCATCAGGTGCAGGCCGAACTGGTCGGACAGCAGGTGGCAGGCGGCGATGCCGCGCACGCTGTTGCCCTTCTCCTCCAGCGGCGGGCTGAAGACGCCGATGCCGAACTGGCCGGGCAGCGCGACGCCGATGGCGCCGGAGACGCCGCTCTTGGCGGGCATGCCGACCTGGAGCATCCACTGGCCCGACGCGTCGTACATGCCGCAGGTCGCCATGACGGCGAGGACGTGCTGCGCGTGGCGCGGGGCGACGACGCGTTCGCCGGAGACGGGGTTGATGCCGCCCGCGGCGAGGGTGGCGTGCATGACGGCGAGATCGTCGCTGGTGACGAGGACGGAGCACTGCCGGAAGTAGACGTCGAGCTGCTCCTCGACGTCGCCGGTGAGGGAGCCCGCGTTGTGCATGAGGTAGGCGAGGGCGCGGTTGCGGTCACCGGTGGCGCGCTCGGAGGCGTAGACGGCCCCGTCGACGGCGAGCGGCCGGGCGGCGAAGGCGCTGAGCCCGTCGAGGATGCGGTCGAAGCGGGCGCCCGGGGTGTCCCCGGCGACGAGCGACGTGGTCACGATGGCCCCGGCGTTGACCATCGGGTTGGGCGGGCGGCCGGTGCCGGGTTCGAGCCGGATCGAGTTGAACGCCTCGCCGCTCGGTTCGGCGCCCACCCGGGTGAGGACCTCGTCCAGACCGCGGTCGGCGAGCGCGAGGGCGAACACGAACGGCTTCGACACGGACTGCACGGTGAACGGCGCGTCCGTGTCCCCGCTGCCGTACACCTGCCCGTCGAGGGCGCACAGGCTGAGCCCGAACAGGTCCGGGTCGACCCGGCTCAGCTCGGGGATGTACGAGGCGGGCGCGCCGCCGACCAGGTCGCGCAGGCTGCGGCGCACCTGGTCGAGGAGCCCGCTCAGCGGGTCGCCCGCAAGTCCCTGCTCGTCGTGTCGCACCCGCCCATCCAATCCCATCGCCCGCGGGCGCGCGCCCCGGCAGACTGCCGCCGTGGCCGAGAGCGATCACAAGGACGACCTGCTGCGCCATCTCCAGGACGCGCGCGAGGCCTTGGTGGGGAAGCTGGACGGGCTGAGCGAGTACGACGTGCGCCGCCCCCTCACCCCCAGAGGAGCCGCTGCCCGACCTCCGGGATGGCGCGGACCCGAACGCGGACACGTACGCCGGCGCCGAGGAGTCCCGGGAGCTGATCGTGGAGCGCCACCGCAGGGCGTGGGCCCTGGCCGACGCGACGGTCCGCGCCCTCCCCCTCGACACGTCCGGCACGGTGCCGTGGTGGCCGGCGGAGCGCGCCGCGATCACCCTGCACCACGCGCCGGTGCGCGCCCTGTCCGACACCCAGCGGCACGCGGGGCACGCCGACATCCTCCGGGAGGGGCCGGACGGAGCGGTCGGGTACCGGCGGGACGACGACTCCCTGCCCCCGCACGACCCGGCGTGGTGGTCCCGGCTCCACGACCGACTCGAACGGATCGCCCGGCAGGCCGGGTCCGGCGGGCCGCGGCGGCCCAGCGGGACCTGAGGCCGCGGGCGGCGGGCCGAAGGTCCTCACCCGTACGGCCCTGGGGCCCGTTCGGCGGGTGGCGGGCCGGGCCAGGATGTCGGTAACACCTGATGCCGACTTCCCTGGGAGAGATCGATGCAAGCACGTGTCGCCGTCGTCTACTACAGCGCCACCGGAAACGTCCACGCGCTGGCCGAGGCCGTCGCCGAAGGCGCCCGGAGCCGGAACGCGGAGGTGCGGCTTCGGCGGGTGCCCGAGCTGGCGCCGGACGCCGCGATCGACGCCAATCCGGCCTGGCGGGCGCATGTCGACGCGACCAGGGACGCGGTGCCCGAGGCGACGCTGGAGGACCTGGAGTGGGCGACGGCGTACGCCTTCGGCACGCCCACCCGGTTCGGCACCCCGGCCGCGCAGCTGAAGCAGTTCATCGACACGACGGGCGGGCTGTGGAACGCGGGGGTCTTCCACAACAAGCCCGCGACGAGCTTCACGTCGGCGATGAACCGGCACGGCGGCCAGGAGTCGACGATCCTCGCCCTGAACAACGTCTTCTACCACTGGGGCTGTGTCATCGTGCCGCCCGGCTACACCGACCCGCTGATCTTCGCGGCGGGCGGCAACCCCTACGGCGTGAGCTGGCCGAGCGGCGGCGGCGAGGGTCCGGACGCGGCCGTCCTGGAGGCCGCCCGCTATCAGGGCCGCCACCTCGCGGACATCTCGCTGCGGCTGGAGTCCTGACCGTCACCCGGCCGGTGGTCCGCTCCGTCCGGCGCCCTGGAGACCGGCGAGCGCGTGCACGACGGGCGCGGACGCCGGATACAGGTCCCGGTAGAGGCCGTAGAGCGTCTCGTAGCGGTCCGCCGTCGCCGGGTCCGGGGTGACGGTGCGGGCGAGCGGGTTCCAGGCGTCGATGTCGGCGTCGGTCACCAATCGCGCGGCGAGCAGGGCGCTTCCGTAGCTCGCACCCACGGTGGTGGCCCGCACCTCCTGGGCGCGGCCGGTGACGTCCGAGACGATCCGGGTCCACAGCCCGCCCCGGGTGCCGCCGCCGACGGCGACGACCCGGCGGATGTCACCGCCCGCCGCCTCGATGGCCTCGATGTGGTGGCGGACGCCGTACGCCGTCGCCTCCAGGGCCGCCCGGTACAGGTCGCCCCGGGTGTGCGACAGCGTCAGGCCCGCGATGACGCCGCGCGCCGCCGGGTCCATGACGGGACTGCGCTCACCGGCGAAGTAGGGGAGCATCAGCAGGCCGTGCGCGCCGGGCCCCGCCGCCTCGGCGAGGGCCAGCAGCCGGGTGTGGTCGGCCGTGTCGAACAGGTCGCGCAGCCAGTCGGTGACGGCGCCCGAGGTGGCCATGCCGCCGGCCAGGTTGTGGGTGCCGGGCAGCGCGCCGACGGTGGTCCACAGCGACGGGTCGCGCAGCGGGTGCGGCAGGGTGTGCACCAGGAACATCGTCGTGCCGTACATGAGCATCAGGTCGCCGGTGCGGTGCGCGCCGACGCTCAGCGCCTCGGCCCAGGCGTCGATGGTGCCGACACCGACGGGGATCCCGGCGGGCAGTCCGGTGCGCCGGGCGGCTGCGGCGGTCACGGCGCCCGCCCGCTCCCCGGACCAGGCGAGGGCCGGGAGGGCGAGGCCGGGGGCGAGGGTGTCGGTCCAGGGCCGGTGCCACTGGTGGGCCCCGATGTCGTACAGCGGGGTGCACTGGCTGGCGGAGTGGTGGTCGAGGACGTACGCGCCGGTGAGCCGGCGGACCAGCCAGGAGGCGGGCATGTAGAGGCGGCGGGCGCGGGCGTAGCGGTCCGGTTCCTCTTCGGCGATCCAGACGATCTTGGGGCCCGCGGCCTGCGAGGTGAGGCGCGAGCCGCAGCGGCGGACGATCTCGGCCGCGCCCAGCTCCCGCTCGATGCGGTCGATCTGGCGCCCGGCGCGGGTGTCCACGCCGTACAGGATCGCGGGGCGCACCGGCCGGTCGTCGGCGTCGGCGAGCAGGACGCACGGGCCCATTCCGCTGACGCCCACCGCGATGACGGCCGTGTCCGGGTCCGAGGTCAGCTCCCGGGTCAGGGCGGCGAACTCGTCCCACCACACGTCGGCGTCCATCTCCACCCGGCCGGGCGCGGGCCGGTCGACGGTGTGGGTGCGGACGGCGGTGTGCAGGACGGTGCCGTCGAGGGCGACGAGGACGCCCTTGCTGCTGGAGGTGCCGATGTCGACGCCGATGACCGCTGATCGAGGCATACGGGCACCGTAGTACGGGGTGGGGCCCCGCGCGGCGGGCGGTTCAGGCGTCGCGGTGGCGCAGCAGGAGCATCGCCGCGTCGTCGTGCAGCGGGCCCGCCGCGTGCTCGACGAGGTCGGTGCGCAACCGCTCAAGGGCGGCCTGCGGGTCGGTGTCCTTGAGGAAGGTCACCCGGTCCTCCAGCGGGTAGAACGCGCCGTCGCGGTCGCGGGCCTCGCTCACGCCGTCGGTGTAGAGCAGCAGCTGGTCGCCGGGGGCGAACGGGACGGTGTACGGGACGGGTTCGTCGCCGCCCTGCACGCCGAGGCCGAGCGGCGGCGCGAAGCGGGGCGGTTCGGGGAACGCGGTCGTGCCGTCGGCGCGGGCGAGCAGCGGCGCCGGGTGGCCGAAGTTGAGGAACGTCGCCTCGCGGTCGCCCGCGGCGATCTCGACGAGGAGGGCGCTGACGAACCGCTCGCCGAGCAGTTCGCGTTCCAGGGCGCGCTCCAGCCGTCGGCCGAGACCGGCCAGTCCGGCCCCGTCGTGCGCGGCCTCGCGGAACGCGCCGAGCACCAGGGTGCGGTCTCCACGGCCTCCAGGCCCTTGCCCTGGACGTCGCCGATGATGACGCGGGTGCCGCCGGGGACGACCACGACCTCGTACAGGTCACCGCCTATGCGCGCCTGGGCGACGGCCGAGGTGTAGGAGACGGCGACGCGCAGGGCGCCTGCGACGCGCGGGACGGGTCGCAGCAGTACGGCCTGCGCGACCTCGGCGATGGAGCGGACGCTGGCGAGTTCGGCGTCGCGGCGCTCGCGCATGACGACCGCGCCGAGTGCGGCGGCGGTCACCCCGGCGACGCTGATCGACGCGATGTAGACGCGGCGCCTGCCGAGGGTCCCGTCGGATGCGGCGAGCAGGACGCACAGCAGGACGGCGAACGCGCCGATCCGCGCGGTGCGCCGCTTGCCGCCGCTCAGCCCGGCGAAGGCGGGGCCGAGCGCCATCAGGGACAGCAGCCCGAATCCGGTGGGCGTCAGCAGTTCGGCGAGGACCACCACGCCCAGCACCGCGTACGGCAGGGCGGCGAGGGCCCGGCCGGCCGGGAACTCCGCCTTCGTCATCGCTCTCCCCGTCAGGACGGCCCATCGGCGTTCGGACATGTCGCGGCTTGAGCGTATGCGGGGTTTCTTGGTGATGGGTGGGATAACCGCACATCCGCGACGTGCGGTGACACTCCGTCAGCGAACCGTCGCTCGGAGGGAGTCGGGCCGGCTACTCGTGCTCCGTCCGCTCCAGGCCCGCGCGCCGCGCCGCGGAGTGCAGGGCCTTGAGGGCGACCAGCAGGAACCCGATGTCGTCCAGGTAGATGGGGTCGGGCAGCAGGTCGACCGGCGAGATCGTGTAGATCACCGCGGTCCAGAACAGCGCCTTGTCGCGCAGCGGGACGCCCGCGTCGGCGAGCAGCCGCCGGGCCTTGAACACCCGCACGAGCAGCACAGCGGCGGCCACCAGCATCGCGAGGGCGGCGACCGCCGCCAGCACGAGCCAGGTGTTCGTGTCCATACGTCTCCTCCGTGCCCCGCCCGCGGCCCGGGTGCGCCGGGCCGTCCGTCACGCGATCATGGAGCCCGGATCCCGGCCCGCACAAGGAGGACGGTTCGTGCTCATCTATGTGGCGATGATCCTGGGGGCGGTCAGCGTGGTCTGCACGGGTCTCACCGCGCGCCGGCTCGCGACGGACCGGCCGGCGCTGACGCCGCCGGTCACCGCGCTGTGCACCGCCGTGCTGTCGGTCGGGCTGATGCTGGCCGCGGCCTACACCGGCCGGTGAGCGCCGCGGCCGGTCAGTCCACCGTCCGCCCGTCCTCCTCCACCAGGTGCACGGCGGCCTCCTCGGCCGACGCGGCGCCGCCGCCGAAGCCCACGTCCAGGGCGACCATGTCCTTCTCGGCGTCCTCGTGGGCACCCTCGTCGAGGGCGACGAGGCGTCCCGCCCGCGCGGCCCCGACCTCCGCGTCCACGGGCTCCCCGGTGCCGCCGGGCAGGTCGCCGATGCCGTCGCCGGGCTCCGCGCCGGACTCCAGTGCCTCGTACTCCTCGACGGCGGGGTCCGGGCGCTCCTCGGCCAGCCGTTCGTCGAGGGTCTCGCCGCGCAGCCGCTCGGCCGCCGTGGTGCCGCTGTGCTCGACGCCCAGCGGCCGCTCGGGAGGCGACCAGCCCTCGTCGTACGGGTCGACCCCGCGGTCGTAGAGGGTGTCCTCCACCTCGAGGATGCCCTCGTCCTCATGGGCGTCCGGATCACCCGGCTGATACACCTCGTCACCCATGGCCGTCACATCGCTGGACTCGGTCATCCGGTGTGTCCTCCTTCCGGGTCCCCGTTGCTTTCCGTGCCTGTCGCTTATCCAGTCTGCGCCCGATCACGCCCCCCGGCCGTACGCGAACGGGCTTGCGGGCGCGCGGGCGCGAGGATGCGTGCCCGGGGCCCGGCTGTCCTGTCGAAGCCGCCGGTTCGGGGACAGGCACGTACCCCATGGGGTGGGGATGCCGTGCGGGCCCTTAGGTGATCTTGCCGGGCGGGAACACCTCGGGTGTCCGTCTTCCGGGCCGCCCGGTCCGGGAGCTCCGTCCGTCAGTCCTCTCGCGGAACGAGGTCGTCGCATGCGCCGCACCGGATTCCTGTCCGTGTCCCTCTCCCTGGCCGCCTCCCTGGCCGCGCTTCCCGCGCTGGTCGTCGCCCCCGCGGGCACGGCGGCCGGCGACGGCGCGCTCACCGTCACCGCCCCGGCCACGGGCTCCGTGCACCGCGCGGGCGCCAGTGTCTTCGTGACCTGGCGCAACTCCACCGGCCAGGAGCTGGACATGTGGCTCGTGCACGGGGGCGACGGCCGGGTGATACGGCTCGCGGCGAAGCTGAGCGACGCGCCGGAGGGGGAGACCACCACGGTGCTGCCGATCGTCGTGAACGGCGACGGCTACACGATCGAGCTGGCGGCGCGGGCGGGTGGCGCCCGCGCCGCCAGCGGCTCGTTCTCGGTGGCCCCGCGGCTGCGCGCGGCGCGCTGACACCGGCCGGGGCCCCGGCCGGACCCGTCAGGGCGTCCGTGCGACGTCGTGCCGGACGGTCCCGGCGCCGGCCTCGACGGTGACGAGTTCGGCGCGGGGCGCGTGCCGCTCGCCGGAGACGACCAGGGTGTGGGTGCCGGGCGGGAGCGTCTCCACCGTGTAGGCGCCGTGGTGCACCTGCGCCTTGGCGAGGCGCTTGCCGCGGGCGCTGATCACGGTGATCCAGGCGGGGCAGCCCTCGGGGTGGCGGTCGCAGCGCACGGTCCCGGTGAGCCGGGCGGGGCCGGTGGTCCGGGGGCGCGTCTGCGGTTCGCCCCAGGCCGCCATCAGCGCGCGGGTGGTGCGCTGCATCGGCGTACTGGCGGCGGCCGTGCGGCCGGGCGCCGCGACGGGCAGGCCGGCCTGCTCGGCGTAGGCGGCGAGCGCCTCGTCCAGGGCGGCGATCTCACGCAGGGCCGTCCGCAGTCGGTCGGCGCGGGGGCCGGGCGCGGCGG
This sequence comes from Streptomyces sp. NPDC088785, assembly GCF_044750685.1. NCBI lineage: Bacteria > Bacillati > Actinomycetota > Actinomycetes > Kitasatosporales > Streptomycetaceae > Streptomyces > Streptomyces sp. NPDC088785. Next base: position 117,023 of record NZ_JBIVKH010000012.1, on the reverse strand, counting down.
GCGCGAGTTCCGTCTCCAGTTCGCGGACCAGGGGGCCGACCCGGCGCCAGGCGCCCTCGGGCTCGCCGGTCGCGTAGAACCGGTCGAGTTCCTTGAGGGACGCGGTGAGGGTCTGGGTCACGAGGCGGGCGCGTTCGGCCAGCCGCGGGGGCAGGTCGACGTCGATGTCGGCGGCCGCGGCGAGGGAGCGGGCGTGCCCGGTCGCGGTGGCGAGCAGGGCCGCCCGGTGGTCGGCGGCCGGGCCGCGCACGCCGAGCGGCATCCGCACCAGGGGCCGGACGAGGCCCTGCACCTGGAGCAGGGCGGCGTCCACGGCGCGGGCCGCGCCGCGCAGCCGCACCGGCGCGTCGGGGGTGTCCCAGCGCCGCTCGACCTGCTGGACGACCTGGGCGAGGGCGTCGACGTAGCCGCGTTCGGCCTCCTTGACGACGGTGCGGCGCGAGAGCGGGAAGATCAGTGCGGCGCAGGCGGTGGCGACGAGGATGCCGATGCCGTTGTCCAGGATCCGCTCCCCCAGCAGGTGCTCCATGCCGCTGTCGGGAGTGGTCAGGCCGTAGAGCTGGGTGAGGGCGACGACGAGGCCGACGACCCAGCAGGCGTACGCGCGCTGGATGCCCCAGGCGCCGAGCGAGAGCCCGGCGACGATGACGGCGAGCGTGGCGTAGACGTGGTCGCGGCCGACGAGGTGGAGCAGGACGATGCCGAGGACGGCGCCGACGACCGTGCCGATCATGCGGTGGGCGAACTTGCGCAGCCGTTCGTGCGTGGTGTTGGTGCCGAACAGCGTGATCATCACGCCGACCAGGCCCCAGTAGAAGCGGCGCGGGTCGATGGCGTCGGCGATGGGGCAGACGATGGCGGCGGCGATCGCGGCGTGCGCGGGGACGCGGATGTACGGGACGGCGCGCCGCCAGCCGGTCCCGGAACCGGCGGCGAGGACGCGCCGGGCCGGTCCGGCGGAGCCGGGGAGGCGGTCGTTCTCCAGGGCGACGGTCGGCTGGAAGGGCACGTCGGCGGGGTCGGCGCAGGTGCGCCGGCCGAGGGCGAGCCAGTCGCCGAGGGCGTCCGCGAGGGTGTCGAGGAGGTCGCCGGTCCGGCGGGCGAGGACGGCGGCCTCGACGGCGTCGGGGGTCGCGGTGGCGTCGCGCAGGATCGCCCCGGCCCGTTCCTGGATGTGGGCGGCGGCGGGGCGCAGTCCCTCGGCGCGGCCGAGCGGGGTGTCGCGGGCCAGGACGAGACCGACGGCGAGGGCCTCGCGCAGGGGTGCGGGCACGGGCAGCCGGGTGAGGTCGGCGGCGGCCTGGCCGATGCCGCGCAGTGCGAGTTCGGCGTCGAAGAGGTGGCGGTGCAGGAGTTCCGCGGCGGCCGGGTCGGCGGCGACCTCGGGCTGGGCGAGCCGGCCGTCGATGGTGACGGTGGTGATGTTGAGGCGGCGCAGGGCGCGGGTCATCCGGCGTACGGCCCGCTGCTGGTCGGCGTCGGGGTCGAGGGCGTCGACGGCGGCGTCGGCGACCCGGCGGGCCTCGACGACGAAGGCGCGCTGGGTGCGCAGCAGGTCCTCGCGCGGCATCGGGAAGCAGAGCAGCAGCCGGGTCGCGAGCACGGCGGCCGCGGCGACCAGGGCGACGGCGAAGGCCTTGCCGACGAGGGAGGCGGGGATCCCGGCGAGCATGCCGACCATCAGGCCGTTAAACAGCATCATGCCGGTGATCAGCGCGAACGGGCCGAACCTGGCGAGGAAGAAGGTGAGGGCGAGCGCGGCGACCATGAGGGACATCTGCGCGGTGCGCCGCCCGTCGAGGCTCGCGCACACCCAGAGCACCGCGCTGTAGGGGAACGGCATCCACAGAATGACGCGGGCCAGGCGGTCCCAGGTGTTCTCGGCGACCGCGAAGGCGCTCATCAGGCCCATCATGCCGGCGACCATCATGCCGATCATGGCCGGGATGTCGAGCGCTCCGGCCGTCCAGTAGCCGACGGCGAGGGAGGTGACCATGGCGACCAGCGATCGCCAGCCGGACTGGAGCTGGCCGAGTCCGGGGTCGGCGGCGAGGACCCAGTCCCACCAGCGGCGCGGGCCGGCGACCCGGTGCGGGGCGAGGTCCGCGACCGTGCCGGGCTCGGTGGTGGCGGACTGGTCAGGCAGGGTGCCCGGGGTGGTCAACTGGCCTCCGTCTCAACGGTCTTCACGGGTGCGTTCTGGGCGATCAGGGCGTCCAGCAGGGGGGTGATCGCGGTGCGGGCGGCGGCGACCGCGCGCGCGGACCGCTCGATGTCCCCGGCCCCGCCGTCGAGTGCGGTGAGCAGGGCGGCGGCCATCCGCTGCCGCCCCCGCTCCAGCAGGGCGCGTCCGGCGGCGCTGAGCGAGGTCTCCACGGCCCGCCGGTCGTCCTCGCAGCGGCGCCGCTCGACGAGTCCGGCCTCCTGCAACTGTTGCAGCAGGACGGTGACGCGGGGCTGGGCCATGCCGGTGCGCGCGGCGAGCGCGGTCACCCGGCTCGGCGCCTCCTCCAGCGCGTCGAGCACGGCGATCTGGCTGCGGGTGAGGCCGAACTCCCCTGCCCTGAAGAGGATCTGGGAGAGCTGGGCGATCCCCCGCAGGAGCCCTCGGGCGGCGCCTTCGATGCGCCGCGCGCCGACGACGTCGGCCGGATCGGCGTCCGGGCCGCCGGCAGTACCGGCCGGCCCCTCAGATAGATGCATATAGAAAGAATATACATGCCTTCTACATTTACTCGGTGCCGGGTGCATCCCGATGTCGCGTGGGGCCGGGGGGACGTAGCGTGACGGGCATGTGCTGGAGTGCGACGGCGGATCTGGTGGCGGGCGGTGCGATCGCCGCGGTGGGGGTGGCCTGTGTGGCCCGCGCGGCGCGCACCCGGCGCCGCGCCCTGCCGCTGGCCGCCCTCCCGCTGCTCCTCGGGGCGCACCAGCTCATCGAGGCGCTGGTCTGGCACGCCGGGGGCGGCACCGGCCCCGCCACCCTGGCGTGGGCGGTGATCGCGCTCCCGTTGCTGCCGCTGTGGGTGCCGGTGGGCGTGTGCTGCGCCGCCCCGCGCGGCGCGCGCCGCCGGCTCGCGCTGCCGCTCGCGTCGGGCGTCGTCACGTCGGCGGTCCTCGCCCACCTCCTGGCGACGAGCACGGTCACCGCCGAGGTGCGCGGCCACACCATGGGGTACGCGATCGGACTGCCGCACGCCCCGTGGCTGCTCGCCGGGTACCTGCTCGCGACGATCGGGGCGCTGCTGCTGTCCGGTGAGCCGGGTCTGGTCCTGCTCGGCGTGCTGGCCGGGGCGGGCGCCGCCCTCTGTGCGGCGCTGTGGCGCTGGGAGTTCATCTCGACGTGGTGCGCCTGCGCCGCCGTCTGCTCGGTGGTCCTCTACGGGTGGCTGCGCGGCGCCGGCCGGACCCGGCGGCCCGCGCTCAGCTGAAGCTGCGCCGGTACGCCTGCGGGCTGACACCGGTGGTGCGCTTGAACCGGTCGCGGAAGGCCGTCGGGGAACCGAAGCCGACCTGCGCCGCGATCCGCTCGACCGGGTGCCCGGTGGTCTCCAGGAGGTGCTGGGCGCGGCGGATGCGCGCCCGGTGCAGCCATTGCAGCGGTGTGGTGCCGGTCTGTTCGCGGAACCGGCGCATCAGGGTGCGGGTGCTGATCCCGGCGCGGTCGGCGATGTCGGCGAGGGCCAGATCGCGGCTCAGGTTGTCCTGGAGCCAGGTGAGCAGCGGCTCGAAGGAGGAGCCCTGCGGGGCGGGCGGCTGCGCGTGCACGATGAACTGGGCCTGCCCGCCCTCGCGCTCCAGCGGCATGACGGACAGCCGGGCGGCGTCGGCCGCGACCGCCGAGCCGTAGTCGCGCCGGATCATGTGCAGGCACAGATCGAGTCCGGCGGCGGCGCCCGCTGAGGTGAGGAACTGCCCGTTGTCGACGTAGAGCACGTCCGGGTCGACGTCGATCAGGGGGTGCGCGGCGGCGAGCGCGTCGGCGGCGATCCAGTGGGTGGTGGCGCGCAGCCCGTCGAGCAGGCCGGTCGCCGCGAGCGGGAAGGTGCCCGCGCAGATCGAGGCGATCCGGGTGCCGTCCGCCGCGGCCGCCCGCAGCGCGTCGCGCACGGCGGGCGGGAGCGGCGCCAGCGGCGTTGCGGTCCCGGGCACGATGACCGTGTCGGCGCCGGTCAGTCCGTCGAGTCCCCACGGCGCCCGGATGCGGAAGGCGCCGGCGTCGACCTCGGGCGCCTCGGCGCAGACCCGCACCTGGTAGCCGGGCCTGCCGTCGGGCAGCCGGGTGCGGGCGAACACCTCGATGGGGGTGGCCAGGTCGAAGGGGATCACCTGGTCAAGGGCGAGCAGGGCGACGGTGTGCATGGCGGGAACATACCCCGCCGCCGAGAAGACGCCATGCCGATTCCCGCGCTACTCGCCTGGCAGGGGCCGTGCACAGGTGCTGGCGGTATTCCGGTGGAAGGTGTCGGTAATGCCACTGGGGTGACGATCACCCGCTGGTTAGCGTCGGGGACGGCGCCCGGTGCGGACCGGGCGCCGTCCCCCAGGAAGCACCACGAAGGGCCCGCCCCCATGCACGTACAGATCGTCCTGTTCGACGGCTTCGACCCGCTCGACGTCATCGGCCCCTTCGAGGTGCTGCACGCCGGGGGCGCCGCGTCGCACGGCGCGGTGAGCGTCGAGCTGGTCGCGGCCGAAGGGCCCCGGGAGGTGGTCGGCGGGACCGGCGGGCTCGCGCTGCGGGCCACCGCCGCCCTCGATCCCGCACGCCCCGGCGTCGTCCTGGTGCCGGGCGCCGCGGGCCGAGTCGGCGCGCCGGACGCGGAGCCGGACCCGGAGGCGGCCGTGCCGACGATCCCGGTGCTCCTCGGCCGCACGCTCACCACCGGGCTGCCCGCGCTCCTGAAAGCCGTCCTGGACAACCCGGACACGACGCTCGCCACGGTGTGCGGCGGCGCGCTCGTCCCCGCCATGGCGGGACTCCTCGAAGGGCGCCACGTCACCACCCACCACCTGGGCCTGGACCTGCTGGACGCCACCGGGGCACACGCCGTGCGCGCCCGGGTCGTCGACGACGGGGACCTCGTCTCCGGCGCCGCCGTCACCTCGGGCCTCGACCTCGGCCTGTACCTGCTGGAGCGCGAGCTGGGCCCGCGGATCGCCCACGCGGTCGAGGACCTGTTCGCGTACGAGCGGCGCGGCACGGTGTGGCACGCGCGCGGCCCCGAGCCCGCCGCCTTCTGAGCCCGCCGCCCTGCTCCCCCTCCAACACACCCACCACACCCACCACACCCACCACATGAGGAACGACCGAATGAACCGCATGTCCGCCGCCGGGACCTGGGACCTGGCCGTCTCCACCCCGATCGGAACCGTCACAGCCGTCGTCGAACTCCAGGACACCGGGGACGGGTTGACCGGCGTGGCGCACGGCGCCGGGGAGGAGGTGCCGCTCGCGGACGTCGCGCTCGACGGCGACCGGCTCACCTGGCGGCAGGCCGTCACCAGGCCGCTGCGGCTGAACCTCACGTTCGCCGTGACCGTCGACGGCGACACCCTCACCGGAACGTCCCGGGCCGGACGGCTGCCCGCGTCGAAGGTCGCCGGCAGCCGCCGCGCGCCCGCCCCGGCGGACGGCGCCCGCTCATGACGAAGGTGCTGCTCATCCTGCACGTGCTGGCCGCCGTCCTGGCCGTGGGGCCGGTCGCCGTGGCCGCGAGCATGTTCCCCGCGGCGCTGCGGACGGCGCCCCGGGCGGAGGACACCGGCGCGACGCTGCGCGTCATGCACCGGATCTGCCGGGTGTACGCGGGGGTCGGCCTCGCGGTGCCGGTGTTCGGGTTCGCCACGGCGAGCAGTCTCGGGGTCCTCGGCAGCGCGTGGCTGATCGTCTCCATCGCGCTGACCGCCGCCGCCGCGGCCGTCCTCATCGTGGGCATCCTGCCCGGCCAGGAGGTGGCCCTGGCCGCCGCCGAGGAACCGGGACCGGGGACGGACGCGGACGCGCGGGGAGCGGCGGCGGGACGGCTCGCCATGGTCACGGGCGTGTTCAACCTGCTGTGGGCGACGGTGACGATCCTGATGATCGTCCGGCCCGGATCCACCACCGGAGGGTGACCGGAACGGAGCCGCGCGGCAGCGTAGTTGAACGGCCGTCGAACACTGGACGAAGGTCGGCGCCGGACTGCCCCGGGCCGCGGGGGGACTCCGTACCGTCGTCGCATGGGACGGCTGGACATCATCTTCACGGTCGCTGGCCTGGTGCTCGGCGTCCTCTCCATGGCGACGCCGTTCCTCGCGGACCTGCGCGCACGGCGCAGCAGGCGCATCGGCTTCCGCAAGCAGATGGACATCGCCATAGGGCACAACGCACCGCCCCACGCGTCGGATCCGCGGCTCGGGCTCTTCAACGACGTGCCCGCGATGCGCGACGCGACGCTCGTGCTGCTGCGCATCGAGAACGACGGCACCCGGCACGTCGAGGAGTCCGACTACATCCACTCCCCGCGGGAGTACGGGCTGACCGCCGAGTTCCCCGGGCGGCGCATCGCGGCGCAGGACGTGACGCTGCCGCCCGGACACGCCAACCTGATGGGCTACTTCGAGGACGAGCCGGGCCTGCGCGTGGTGGGCTCCAGCACCCTGCTGATCCCCCGCGTCCCGCTGCGGCCCGGCGCGTTCTACAAGATCCTCGTACTGCTGACGGGCGGCGAGGAGGGCGGCCCGGTGACGGTCACCGGCGACGTGCGCGACGGCAGTCTGCACGAGAACCACAGCCTCACCCCGGACGAGAAGCCGCCGGTGTTCAGCAGGCGGGCCCGCTGGACGACCGTCGTGCTCGGCCTCTGCCTCATCGCCTCGGTCACCTTCCCGCTGCTGCTGCCGTCCGCGCTGCCCGCCGACTGCGAGACCGGGACGCTCCGGCTGACCGGCTCCACCGCGTTCGCGCCGGTCCTGGACGAGCTGGCGCGGAAGTACCGGGACCACTGCCAGGACCGGCCGGTCATCACGGTCGCCGCCTACGGCAGCCGCACCGGGGTGCGCGAACTCGCCCTCTCCGGTGGCGGGCCCCAGCGGGGCACGGGCGTCATCGCCTTCTCGGACGGGCCGCGCCCGGCGAGCTACACCGGGCTCAGCGAGAGCCGCGTCGCGGTCTCGCTGTTCACGCTCGTCGTGCACGACGACGTCCGCGTGCGGAACCTCTCCGTGGCCGACGTGCGCCGCATCTACCGCGGCGAGGTCCGCGACTGGTCGCAGGTCGGCGGGCCCCGCCTGCCGATCGTGCTCGTCAGCCGCGGCTCCGGCTCGGGCACCCGCTCCGCGCTGACCCGCCGCGTCCTCGGCGGCACGGACGAGCCGCCGGCCACCTCGGACGACTGCGTCGGGCGCACCGTGCGCGCCACGTCACCGGTCCTGCGCTGCGAACTCGACTCCACCGAGCAGGTCCTCCAGGCGGTGGCGCGCACCCCGGGCGCCCTCGGCTACAGCGAGTTGCGCGCCGCCTCGCCGCCGGACGCGCCGCACGGCCTGCACCGGGTGACGCTGGACGGCCGGGCCCCCGACCCGGACCGGCTCGACCGGGACGGCTACCCCTACCGCGAGATCGAGTACGCCTACACCTACGGCCGTCCGCCGGCCGACTCGCTGGCCTCCAGCTTCCTGTCGTACGCGGTCGACAACGGCACCGGCAAAGGCGTGGTCGCCGCGCACGGGCACCTGCCGTGCGGGACGCCGGTCGGGCTGCGGGTGTGCGGCGAGGACGACTGACCGAAGGCCGCACCCTACGGCCCCGACGACGGACCCGACGGACCCGACGGACCGGTCCCGCCAGGACATCGGTCACGGCCCGAACGTACAATTTGTGGGTATTTCGGGCGCTCGGCCCGCACGTCCCGCTGCGGGCGTCCCGGACAGCGAGGTGACGTCATGACCCGGACCACAGCGGCGGCCGTGTGCGTGTGCGTGAGTGTGCTCTGCGCGACTCCGGCGTTCGCCGACGGCGGCGCGGCCTCGGACCTCTCCGCGCGGCAGCTGGCCGACGACGCGAAGAAGGAACTCCTGGACGCCACATCCCTGCACCTCACCGTGGCCAACCGGTCGGACACCGGGCGCGACGTCCGCACTCCGGCCCTGTTCGATCTGCGGCTCGACCGGGACGGCAACTGCGCCGGTTCGCTGCGGATGGGCGTCGGCGGGGCCGACGGCGGCTCGGTCGACCTCGTCAAACGCGGCGACCAGGTGTGGCTGAAGCCGGACGACACCTTCTGGAAGACGCAGGTCGGCGGCGGTTCCGGCACGCTGGCGGCGCAGTTGTTCGACGGCAAGTACGTGCACGGCACCACCGACGACGAGATGCTCAAGAGCTTCGCCGACACGTGCGACCTCGACGCGTTCCGCGGCCGGCTCGACAGCGGCTCCGCCCACTCGGCGCAGCGGAAACTCTCCAAGGGGGACGCGACGGAGGTCGACGGCACCGGGGTCGTCCCGCTGACCGGCCGCGACAAGGGCAGCACCCTCACGATGTACGTCACCGCGGACGCGCCGCACCGCCTGGTGAAGGCGACGGAGAAGGGCGGCGGGCAGAATCTGACGATGACCCTGGCCGACTACGACAAGCCGGTCCCGTCGGCGACGCCGTCCGCGAGCGAGTCCGTCGACATCTCGAAGCTCGACGACGTGAACCCGAACGCGACGCCGCCGCAGGCGTAGCCCCGCGGTCCGGTCGACGTCGCCCCGGCGGTGCGCCCCGGCGGTGTGTGCCCTAGCGGTGCGGCCCGTCCTTCGGGTAGCGGACGAACAGGATGCCGTGCACCTCTCCGTGGGGCGCGCCGTAGACGTGGGGGACGTCGGCGGGCCACTGGGCGTGCGCGCCGGGGCCCGCCGTCCGCGGGGCGTGCGGGAGGCCGACCAGCGCGGTCCCGGAGAGCACCATCAGACTCTCGGTGGTGCGCGGGGCGTGGGCGGCCGACTCCTGCGTGGCGCCGTCGGCGATGGTGACGCGGAAGACGTCGGTGGCGGCCTCCTCGTCCTCGTACCGCTCGACGAGGACCGCCGTGACGGCGCTGCCGGAGACGCCCGCGGCGCTCGCGCGCCCGGTGGAGGGCGGGTCGTCCAGGACGGCGCTGAGCGGGCGGCCCAGCACGGTGGTCAGCGCGTACAGGGTCTCCAGGGTGGGATTGCGGCGGCCGCCCTCCAGCTCGGAGAGCGTGCCCTTGCCGACGCCCGAGCGGCGGGCGAGTTCCGACAGGGAGAGGTCCGCGCCCTGGCGCAACTCCTTGAGCCTGCGCCCCACTTCGTCGTTCAGGCCCACCGCCCCGCCTCCCGTCCGCAGTCGATCGCGCGGGCGACCCGTACCCGGTTGACGGGCCGTCGTCCGCGTCTCTAGTGTTCCACAAACGGAACGTTCTGTTTATGGAACGACCGCGGTGCCCCGCCGCGCCCGTCCGACGTACGCCCCCGGAAGTGGATCCCGCATGCCCTCGTCCTCCCTCTCCCGCCTCGCCCGCGTCCGCGCGCTCGCGCCGCCGTCGGCCGTCGCCGCGGGGCTCATCGCCGTCCTGGTCGGCGTGACGAGCTCCGCCGCGCTCGTCTTCACCGCCGCGCGGGCCGCCGGGGCCGATGCCCGGGAGACGTCCTCGTGGATGCTGGCGATCGGCGTCGGCGTGGCCGTGACCGCGATCGGGCTCTCGCTGCGGTTCCGGGCGCCGGTGGTCACCGCCTGGTCGACCCCGGGCGCGGCGCTCCTGGCGACCGGCCTGACGGGCGTGTCGATGGCGCAGGCCGTGGGCGCCTTCGTCTTCAGCGCCGCCCTGATGGTCGTCAGCGGGGTGACGGGCTGGTTCGCGAAGGCCATGGACCGCATACCGGTGCCGTTGGCGTCGGCGCTGCTCGCCGGGGTGCTGCTCCACTTCGGCACCGGTCTCTTCGCCTCGATGGACGGCAGCTTCGCGATCGCCTTCCCGGTGTTCGCCCTGTACCTGGCGGCCCGTCGCCTGCTGCCCCGGTACGCGGTCCTCGTCGCGCTGGGCGGCGGTGTCGTCGCGTCCGTCCTGGCGGGCGGCTGGCACCTGGAGAGGATCCGCCTGTCGCTGGCGCAGCCGGTGTTCACGGCGCCGTCCTTCGACTGGAAGGTGCTGATCAGCGTCGGCGTACCGCTGTTCGTCGTGACGATGGCCTCGCAGAACCTGCCGGGTGTCGCGGTGCTGCGCGCGGCCGGCTACCAGGTGCCGGTGTCGCCGATGATGACGTGGATCGGCGCCGTCACGGCCGTGCTCGCGCCCTTCGGCGCGTTCGGGCTGAACCTGGCGGCGATCACCGCCGCGATCTGCACCGGCGAGGAGGCGCACCCCGACCGGGAGCGGCGCTATCTCGCGGCGGTGTGGTCCGGCGTCTTCTACCTGTGCGTGGGGCTGCTCGGCGCCACGGTGGTGTCCCTGCTCGCGGCGATGCCGCACGCGCTCGTCATGGCGGTGGCCGGGGTCGGGCTGCTGGCCACGATCGAGGCGTCCCTCGCCGCGGCGCTCGCCGACCCCTCGGCGCGCGAGGCGGCGGCGGTGACGTTCCTCGCCACCGCCTCCGGCGTCACCCTCCTCGGGATCGGCTCGACGTTCTGGGGGCTGCTCGCCGGAGCCCTGACCAGCCTCGTCACCTCGGCCCGCCGCGCCGGGACACCGGGCGCTCCGGTCACCGCCCGACCGGCCGCCGACCCGCGCACAGCGCGGCGAACCGCGCCGTGACCACCGACCACGCCGCGACCGCCGCGCCCTCGTCGGCCAGCGCACGGGCGTGCAGCCGCTCCCGGTCGATGCCCCGCGCCGCGAGCGGGGCGGGGTCCCAGGCGGCGATCCGGTCCGCCTCGGCCTCCGGGTGGAACTGCACGCCCCACGCCCGCTCCCCCACCCGGAACGCCTGGTAGGGGCACGCGTCACTGGACGCCAACCACACGGCGCCCGGCGGCAGTTCGGTGATCGCGTCGACGTGCCGCTCGATCGCGGGGACCACCGGGCCGAGCCCGTGCAGCAGCGGGTCGGCGGTCGCCTCGGGGCGCAGCCGCACGGAGACGCTGCCGTACTCGGGCGTGCCGTGCTCGGCCCGCACGGTGCCGCCCGCGACCTGCGCGAGCAGCTGGCCGCCGAGGCAGATCCCGAGGAGCGGGCTGCCGTCGTCGAGCGCCTGGGCGACCAGGCGCCGGGTCGCCGGGAGCCAGGGGGCCCGTGCGTCGTCGTCGGGCAGGTAGTCGCCGCCGAGGACCAGCAGCGGGCGCCCGCCGAGCGTCGCGGGCAGCTCCTCCCCCGCGTAGGCCCGTATCACCCGGACGTCGAGTCCGGCCCCGGCCAGCCAGGTGCCGACGCGGCGCGGGCCGCCGTCCGGGATGTGCTGCACCACGAGGACGGCGCCGTTCTCGTCCCTGCCCACCATGCGCGACTCCTCCACGTCCTTCGCCCGCCGGGTCCGGACGCAGCAGATCAAGACGTGGCGCCTCGCGTCAACGGCCCGTGCCCGCCCCTACGCTGCCCCCATGCCCGCCACACCCGCCGTCACCGCCACCCGCTTCACCGGCTCGCCCGCCACCGCCGAACACCGCCTCTCCCCCCACCTCACGGAGGTCACGCTCGCCGACGGGCGGGTGGTGATGGTGAAGAGGGCGGACGGTCCGGGGGCCGTGCGGGCGGAGGCGGCGGGGCTGCGCTGGCTGGCCGCGGCGGACGCGGTGCGGGTGCCGACGGTGCACGGCCACGACGACACCTGGCTGGTCACCGACCGGGTCGCGCCGGGGCGGGCGGACGCCGGGGGCGCCGAGCGGTTCGGCCGCGAGCTGGCCGCGCTGCACGCCGCCGGGGCCCCGGCCTTCGGGGCGGCGCCGCCGGACGGCCCCGCGGAGGCGTACATCGGGCTCGCGCCGATGCGCAACGCGCCGGGCGGCACCTGGCCGGACTGGTTCGCCGAGCAGCGGGTGCTGCCCTACGCGCGCCGGGCCGTGGACGCCGGGACCCTGCGCCCCGACGAGGCCCGGGTGATCGAGCGGGTCTGCGCGCTGCTGCCCGCCCTCGCGGGCCCGGCCGAGCCGCCCGCCCGGCTGCACGGCGACCTGTGGAACGGCAATGTGCTGTGGGACGGCGCGGGCGCCGCCTGGCTGATCGACCCGGCCGCGCACGGCGGGCACCGGGAGAGCGACCTCGCGATGCTGGACCTGTTCGGTGCGCCGCACCTCGACCGGATCCTGGCGGGCTACCAGCGGGCGGCCCCGCTCGCCGACGGCTGGCGGGAGCGCGTCCCGCTGCACCAGCTCTTCCCGCTCCTGGTGCACGCGGTGCTCTTCGGCCGCGGCTACGCCGAGCGGGCCGTGGCCGTGGCACGCGGCCAACTCACGTAGTGACTCTATGAACTGACACTCCATCAGGTTACGCTCCGGCGCATGACATCCACGGTGGTCTGGGGCACCGGCAACGTGGGCCGCGCGGCGATCAGGGCCGTCTCCGCTCACCCCGCGCTCGCCCTGTCAGGTGTGCTCGTGCACGATCCCGCGAAGGACGGCCGCGACGCGGGCGACCTCGCCGGACTCGACCGCGCCCTCGGGGTGGCGGCCACGACCGACGTCGAGGCGGTGCTGGCGGGCCGTCCCGGCGCCGTCGTGTACGCGGCCTCCGGCGATCTGCGTCCCGACGAGGCGCTCGACGACATCTGCCGGGCCCTGCGGGCCGGCGCCGTCGTGGTGACGCCCGCCCTGTATCCGCTCTACGACCCGGCGAGCGCGCCGCCCGACTTCACGGACCCGGTGCGCGCGGCGATCGCCGCGGGCGGCGGCTCCCTCTTCGTGTCGGGCGTCGACCCGGGCTGGGCCAACGACGTGCTGCCGCTCCTGGTCAGCGGCCTGGGTACGGACATCGACACCGTCCGCTGCCAGGAGATCTTCGACTACTCGACGTACGACCAGGAGGACTCGGTCCGGAACCTGATCGGCATGGGCCATCCCATGGACTACGAGCCGCTGATGCTCGCCGAGTCGATCCCGACCATGGTGTGGGGCGGCCAGATCCGGCTGCTCGCCCGCGCGCTGGGCGTCGAACTCGACGAGATACGCGAGACGTTGGAGCGCCGCGCGCTGGAGAGCGACGTCAGCACGGCGATCATGGGCGACTTCGCGGCGGGCACCCAGGGCGCGGTCCGCTTCGAGGTGCAGGGCGTCGTCGACGCAGAGGTGCGGATCGTCGTCGAGCACGTCACCCGGATCCACCCGTCCTGCGCGCCCGACTGGCCGCTGCCGCCCGGCGGCGGGGCCGGCGCGCACCGGGTCGTCATCGAGGGCCGCCCGCGCATCGAGGTCACCGTGCAGGCGACCGACGAGGGCGGCAACCACTCCGCCGGGGGCAACGCGACCGCCGTCGGCCGGCTCGTCGGCGCCATCGAATGGCTGGTGGCGGCGGAACCCGGCCTGTACGACGCGCTCGGCGTCCCCCTGCTCCCCGCCACCGGCCGCCTGGGAAGGAAACAGCAGTCATGATGATCGACGTACCCGACGACAAGGACCCGATCGCGTACGTGTGGGGCGAGATGGTGCCCGGCATCGGCGTGGCGGCGGCGCAGTTCTCGATGTCCGTCTACGACCGTTCGACGCTGGGGCTGCGCGAGTTCGAGGCGGCGCGGCTGCGGATCGCGCAGATCAACGGCTGCCTGTTCTGCCTGGACTGGCGCACCGAGCGCGAGGGCGAGGAGAAGGTCGAGGAGACGTTCGCCGACGCGGTCACCCAGTGGCGCACCACGGACGCCTTCGACGAGCGGACCCGGCTCGCCGCCGAGTACGCGGAGCGGTACGCGCTGGACCACCACGGCCTGGACGACGCGTTCTGGCGGCGGATGACCGCGCACTACAGCCAGACCGAGATCGTGGAGCTGAGCATGGGCATCGGCTCGTGGCTGGCGTTCGGCCGGCTCAACCACGTCCTCGGGCTCGACGCCGTGTGTGTCCTGCCCAAGCCCTGAACCACCGCACGGCTCAGGGCCGGGACAGGACGCGTCCCGTCACAGATCAGCGGCGATGATCTGTGCGATGTTCCGCTCGGCCAGAGCCGTGATGGTCACGAACGGGTTGACGCTGGTGTTGCCGGGGATCAGCGCGCCGTCCATGACGTACAGACCCGCATGGCCGTGCAGGCGGCCGTAGTTGTCGGTCGCCTTGTTGAGCACGGCGCCGCCCAGCGGATGGTAGGTCAGGTGGTCGCCCCAGATCTTGTACACCCCGAACAGGTCGGTGCGGTAGATCGTCCCCTCCTTGGCGTTGATCTTGTCGAAGATGGTCTTCGCCGCGTTGATCGACGTCTGCTTCCACGCCTTCTGCCAGCTCAGGTCGACCCCGCCGGTCGTCGGGTTGTACGTGAACTGGGCGCGCTGCGGGGTCTTCGTGATGGACAGGTAGAAGGAGGCGAACGTCTCGATGCCGGTCGGCAGCGGGGCGACCTCGGCGAAGGCGCCGCCCGCCGCCCAGTTGTCGATGCCGCCGGTGGGGATGGAGGCCTGGAGCGCGCCGGTGGGGTCCCAGAGGTGGTTCGCGCGGCCGCACATGACGTTGCCGTTGTCGCCCCAGCCCTTGCCGATCTCGTCGTTGAGGCCGGGCAGGGCGCCGGTGGCCTTGAGGCGGGTGAGGAGCTTGCTGGTGCCGACGCTGCCCGCGGCGAAGAAGACGCGGTCCGCGGTGATCTCCTTGGTGGCCGCGGTGGCGCCGGAGGTGTCGAGCTGGTCGATGCGGACCGTGTAGCCGCCGCCCGCGGCGGGGAGCACCGAGGTCACCTTGTGCAGCGGGGAGATGGACACCCGGCCGGTCGCCCTCGCCCGGGCCAGGTAGGTCTTCTGGAGGGACTTCTTGCCGTAGTTGTTGCCGTACAGGATCTCGCCCGCGAGCGCCGACTTGGGGGCGGTGCCGGCCGCTTCCTGCTTCATGTAGTCCCAGTCGTACACGTCGGGCACGAACACGAACGGGAACCCGGAGCGCTGGGCGTGCTTGCGGCCGACGCGCGCGTACTGGTAACACTCGGCGGTCTCGAACCAGTTGGGGTCGATGGTGGCGACACCCAGGCCCGCGTTGGCCCGCGGGTAGTAGGTGCCGTACATCTCGTCGGGGTCCACGGACGGCAGGATCGCCGCGAAGTTCTCCCGCTTCGGCGTGACGGCCATGCCGCCGTTGACCAGCGAGCCGCCGCCGACACCGCGGCCCTGGTAGACGATGATCCCGGCGAACTCCTCGGCGTCGAGGATGCCGGTGTAGCGGGGGATGTCCTTGTCGATCGGGAAGCCCAGGAAGTTGCTCAGGGGCTGTTTGGTCCGGGTGCGCAGCCAGAAGGATCTGTTGTCGGGCGTGGTGGTGTTGGCGAAGATCTTGCCGTCGGATCCGGGGGTGTCCCAGGCCATGCCCATCTCGACCATCTGCACGTCGACGCCGGCCTCGGCGAGGCGCAGGGCGGTCACCGAGCCGCCGTAACCG
This sequence comes from Streptomyces sp. NPDC088785, assembly GCF_044750685.1. Taxonomy (NCBI): domain Bacteria; kingdom Bacillati; phylum Actinomycetota; class Actinomycetes; order Kitasatosporales; family Streptomycetaceae; genus Streptomyces; species Streptomyces sp. NPDC088785. The sequence continues at coordinate 101,548 of NZ_JBIVKH010000012.1, read as the reverse complement.
GAGCCGATGACGAGGGCGGGGATGTGCGCGCCGTCGGCCACGGCGGCGGTGGCGCGGGTCTGTGCCGCGGCCGCGTGACCGCTCAGGGTCACTGCTCCAAGAAGAGAACCTGTTCCTACGAGGAAGCCACGGCGGCTCATTCCGTTGCGTACGACTTCAGGGCGGGTTGCTTCGGTCACGTCCGTTCCTCACTCTCGATGGAATAGGAACGAGTTCTACTGCTGATCGCGTGACAAGTGAATGCAAACCACCGGGTAATCAACGGCGGTCGGCGACCCGATCACCGGGCGTCTGCCGCGCCTGCGCGCCATCGGGTGCGGGGCCGGGCGGTTCAGCCCAGGGTGCGCAGGGGGACGCCGGACAGGTACGCCTCGATGTCCTCGACGGCGCCCCGGAAGTAGCCCTCGTAGTTGCGCCGGGTGACGTAGCCCAGGTGCGGCAGGCCGAGGAAGTTCGGCGCGGTGCGCAGGGGGTGGTCGAGCGGGAGCGGTTCGGTCTCGAAGACGTCGCTGCCCGCACCGGCGATCCAGCCCTCGCGCAGCGCCCGCACGAGGGCGTCCTGGTCGACGATGGCGGCCCGTGAGGTGTTGACGAGATAGGCGGTGCGGCGCATCCGGCGCAGTTCGGCGGCGCCGATCAGGCCGCGGGTGCGGTCGCCGAGGACGAGGTGGACGGAGACGAAGTCGCTGGTCTCCAGGAGTTCCTCCCGCGACGCGGCGAGGGTGGCCCCGGCCGCGGCGGCGCGCTCGCGCGTCAGGTTCTGGCTCCAGGCGGCGACGTCCATGCCGAAGGCGGTGCCGACCGCGGCGACCCGGCTGCCGATCCTGCCGAGCCCGAGCAGTCCGAGCCGGCTGCCGTGGAGATCGGCGCCGAGCGTGGACTGCCACGGTCCGCCGGCCCGCAGGCTGTCGTTCTCCGGCACGATCCCGCGCGCGAGGCCGAGCAGGAGCGCCCAGGTCAGCTCGGCCGGGGGCGTGGAGCTGCTGGGGGTGCCGCAGACGGTGACGCCGTGCGCGGCCGCCGCGGCGAGGTCGATGGAGGCGTTGCGCGGCCCCGAGGTGATCAGCAGCCGCAGCCGGGGCAGCCGCTCGATGAGACCGGCGGGGAACGGGGTGCGTTCGCGCATCACGACGACGATCTCGCAGTCGGCGAGTTCGGCGACGAGCGCGTCGTGGTCCGTGAGGTGCCGCGCGAGGAAGCGCACCTCGACCCGGCCCGCCAGCCGGTCCCAGTCGGCCAGTGCGCGGGCGACGCCCTGGTAGTCGTCGAGTACGGCACAGCGCGGCGCGGCCACCGGGGCTCCTCTGTCGTCGTCCGTCGCCGTCCGGCCGGCTGACGTGATCATCCAGCACCTTAGTACGGGCGTCAGGGCGGCCCGGTCCGCCCCCTCGGCCCCAACGCGGTCCTTCGGGGCGGAAGTTGGTACGGACGAATACCTTGACGTCCCTTCCGGGCGCCCCTTAAATCAACCCTTGAACTCATCGCACCACGCGCAACTCCCTTGTCTTCACTTTCTGGCGTGTCCGAGACAGGCACGATCCCCCTACCCGAAGTGACGTGATGCTCCATGCGCAGTTCACATCGTTCCCGCACGTCCCTGCGGCGCAGGCTCCCCCTGGGCGCCGCCGCGCTGCTGTGCCTCGGCGCGGGCCTCGTCCCCGTGGCCGACGCCGCGGGCGCCGACGGCACCCGGGCCGCCGCGGCCACCTTCTCCGACGAGTTCGACGGGCCCGCGGGGTCGGCGGTCGACGGGGCCAAGTGGCAGACCGAGACGGGCGACAACGTCAACAACCACGAGCGGCAGTACTACACCGCGGGCACCAGCAACGCGGCGCTCGACGGCCAGGGCCATCTGGTGATCACGGCCCGCAAGGAGAACCCCTCGAACTATCAGTGCTGGTACGGCACGTGCGAGTACACCTCGGCGCGGCTGAACACGTCCGGCAGGTTCTCGACGACGCACGGGCACGTCGAGGCGCGGATGAAGATTCCGCGCGGGCAGGGCATATGGCCCGCGTTCTGGATGCTCGGCGACGACATCGGCTCGGTCGGCTGGCCGAACTCCGGCGAGATCGACGTGATGGAGAACGTCGGCTTCGAACCGTCCACGGTGCACGGCACCATCCACGGTCCCGGCTACTCGGGCTCGGGCGGCATCGGCGCGGCGTACTCGCTGCCGAACGGCCAGGCGTTCGCGGACGACTTCCACACCTTCGCGGTGGACTGGTCGCCGAACGAGATCAGGTGGTCGGTGGACGGCACCGTGTACCAGACCCGGACCCCCGCCGACGTGGGCGGCAACCAGTGGGTCTTCGAGAAGCCGTTCTTCGTGATCCTGAACCTGGCGGTGGGCGGCTACTGGCCGGGCGACCCGGACGGCAGCACCCAGTTCCCGCAGCAGCTCGTCGTCGACTACGTCCGCGTCTCCGACTGAGCGGACCGGTGGGCGGGCGAGGGGCCGGCGCCCCTCGCCCGTGCGTCAGGCCGCCTCGCGGCACTCCGGGTGGCCCCAGCCGTCGGGGTTCTTGGCGATCTCCTCGCCGGCGGCGTACGAGCGGCCGCAGCGGCAGCGGCCGGGGAACTTCGCCTTGAGGGTGCGCGAGGAGGAGCCGCTCGCCCCGGTGCTCTTGCGCCGGGGCGCCTTCGCGCGGGCCGGGGCGGCCGACGACGGCGAGGAGGGCGGCGGCGCCGGGGACCCGAGCGCGCTGCCCGCGTCCTGCTGCGCGACGGCCGCCTGACTGGCGGCGCGGTCCGCGAAGTCGTTGAGCGGGTCGCCGTCGACCTGGTGCGCGGGGACGTACTTGAACTCGACGGAGCGGCCGTCCAGGAGGGCGTCGATGCGGGCGACCAGCTCCTGGTTGGCGACCGGCTTGCCGGCCGCCGTCTTCCAGCCCTTGCGCTTCCAGCCGGGCAGCCAGGTCGTGACGGCCTTCATCGCGTACTGGGAGTCCATCCGGACCTCCAGCGCGACATCGGCCGCGACCGTGCTCAGCAGGCGCTCCAGGGCCGTGAGTTCCGCGACGTTGTTCGTCGCGGTGCCCAGTGCACCGGCCTCCCACTGGACGACCTGCTCGTCGTCGTCGGCGACGACCCAGGCCCAGGCGGCCGGTCCGGGGTTTCCTTTGGACGCGCCGTCACACGCGGCGATCACACGTTCTGCCATGCCCCGATCATGCCAGGACCGGGACCCGTCCGGAGAACGCTGACGTGTCCACGACCGTCCGGACGGATCCGGCGTCAGGCCAGATCGACGCGGATGGTGAGGAGTTCGTCGCCCAGGGCGCGCACGGCGGTGCTGTTGACGAGCGGCAGGGTCCGCAGGCGGGCCCGGGCGTCGTCCTCGGGCACCGGACGGGCCGTCCCGTGGTACCAGCGGCCGCGGATCCTGACCCGCACGTGCGGGCTGGCGACGATGTTCCGCACGTACTGCGACTTGTGCCCGAACTCGGAGACGAACCAGAAGGTGTCGCCGATCCGCCGCCCGCCGACGGGCGTGCGGCGGGGCCGTCCCGAGACCCGGCCGGTCGTCTCGATGAGCATCTGCCCCGGCAGCCGTCTGGTCAGCGGATTGGCGATCCTGCGCTGGAACGTGGTGACGAGCCGGTGCCGAGTGTGCTGATCACGCGCCATGCCCCGCACTGTAGTCGCGGACGCCCCGAGGGGACATGGACCCGTCAGGACCATGCGCCCCCGGCGCCCCTCCCGGGACAGCGAGAAGCCCCGACCGTGACGGGGGACCACGGCCGGGGCGGCTCTGGGTGGGCACGGATGGCGGTCGCCTCGCGGCGGAGGGCTCCACAGGGCTTCAGCCGAACGATCTTCCCTGTGGGCTATGGGTAGGGCCCGGGGACACTGTCCCATCCGCGTCCACGGTGGGTTCAACGGACCGCGGGGTGGTGTTGTTCCCGGCCCCGCTCGCTGCGGGCATGAGGTGGGTCACAGCGCCGTGGCCCCTTAGGGTTCGGTGGTGATCTTCGTCCCGGTCCCGCGTCGTTCCGCCCGCCCGTCGGCCGTCGGCCTCCTCCTCGCCGCCGCCGCCCTGCTCCTGACCGCCTGCACGGCACCGCCCTCGGCGACCGGCTCCGCCGACCGCTCCCCCGCCGTGGTCCGGCCCGCGCCGCACGTCGGGTTCGACTACCAGATCGGCGGGCCCTACCCGCCCCCGCGCGGGGTGCGCGCCGTCTCCCGCGACCGGACCGCCGAGCCCGCGAAGGGCTTGTACAACGTCTGCTACGTCAACGCGTTCCAGGCCCAGCCGGACGCCCTCGACCGATGGCGGCGCGACGACCCCGGTCTGCTGCTGCGCGACGACGAGGACGACCTGGTGATCGACGAGGACTGGAACGAGGCCCTGTTCGACATCTCGACGGCCGGCCGGCGGGCACGCCTCGCGAAGATCGTCGGCCGGTGGGTGGAGGGCTGCGGCGCCGACGGCTTCCAGGCCGTCGAACTGGACAACCTCGACTCCTACACGCGCTCCGACGGGCTCCTCGACGCGTCGGACGCGGTCGCCTTCGCCCGCCTGCTGACGGACCGGGCCCACGCGGCCGGGCTCGCGGCCGGCCAGAAGAACACCGCCGAGCTCCTCCCGGAACGGGCCGCGGCCGGCTTCGACTTCGCCGTCGCCGAGGAGTGCGGGAGCTACGACGAGTGCGGCGCGTACGCGAAGGCGTACGACGACCGGGTCTTCGCCGTCGAGTACCGCGCCGCCGACTTCGCCCGCGCCTGCCGCGCCTACGGCGGGCGGATCTCCCTGGTCCTGCGGGACGTCGACGTACGGCCCGCGGGCACGAAGGGGTACGTGCGGCGCACCTGCTGACCGCGCCGCCACCGGGGCGGGCCGGGATCGGCCCTACCCCAGGGGCGACGGCGTGCCCAGGGCGTCCAGGCGACGGTGGATCGCCGCCAGGGCGCCGGGGCGGCGGCCCGGCACCTGGTGGCGCAGCGCGGTGAGCACGACGGCGAGGGCGCGGGCCCGGTCCGGGTCGCCGAGCTGTTCCCACTGGTGGTGGGCGCGGTCGACGGCGGCCTGCACGTCCTCGTCGGTGGGCGCCTCGCCGCGCGCCAGCCGGCCCTGCGCGACCTCGGCCCACAGGGCGCAGCTGCGTCCCGGGTCCCGCGCCAGCCGCGCCAGGTCCGCCCGCACTTCGAGCCAGTGCACGGCCTGCGCGGACCCGGCGCCGTGGACCAGCAGCGCCTCGCTCTCCCAGCGCGCCGCTATCGCGGCGGCCTCCTCGTGCCGGCCCGCCTGCGCGGCGGCGAGCAGGACCGGGTGGGGGTCCTCGGCGGGTTCCGCCGGGGGGCGGGAGGGCGCGACGGGTGGCGCCGGGGGCACCAGGGGCGCCGGGGGTGCCTGCGGCGGGATCGGGGCCACGGAGCGCGGTACGGCGGCACCGGCCGTGCCCGGCCGCGCCACCGGGAACGCGGGTACGGGCGTGTCCAGCGCCAGGAACAGGGCCTCCGCCGGGCCCGTGCGGCCCGCCGCGCTCTCGTGGAGCTGGGCGAGGTGCGGGCGGGCGCCGGTGCGCCAGATGTCGGCGAACGTGCGCAGGTAGTCCGGGGTCAGCACCGTACGGCGGGACGGGGGCGGGCTGACGCGGCCGAAGACGCGGATGCCGTGGCCGAGGCCGACGCCGCCCCCGCGCACGTGCGGCCACGCGTCGGCGTCGGCGACCAGGTCGAGGACGACGGTGGTGGTGTGCGCGCGGCGCAGGGCGAGTTCGCCGGTGAGCCAGTGCCAGGGCAGCGCGGTGTAGCGCAGCGTCGACGGGGTGGTGCGGGCCAGCGCCAGATGCAGGAGGTGCTGGCGGTGGTCGAGGTGCAGCTGTCCGGTGACGTAGACGTGCAGCTGTCCGGGCAGGGCGGCGGCGGTCCGGATCCGGGTGAGGACGGTCTGCGGGTCGAGCGGGTCGGCGAGCTCGACGACGGTGGCGGCCGCGGTGCCGGTGAGGGCGCTCGGCGGGACCGCGGCGAGCGCGGGCAGCACGCCCGCCGCGTCGATGAGGCATCCCTTGCCGACGGGGGCCGCCGCGAGGAGCAGCGCCGCCCCCTGATCGGGGGATTCTGCCTGGTCGTTGCCGTGCGCGTTGATCACCACGAGAGCACCGTAACCGGAATCCCGGCGCTCGGCCGACCGCTCGGGCAAACCCAACTGGTCCGGCTACGGGCGGCTTTCAGCCCGTTTTTCGAGCTCCCGGCGGGTGAGGCCGCTGCGCTCGTCGAGTCCCGCGACGAGGAGGCCGGTGCCCGTACCGGAGCCTTCCCCGCCGCCCCGGCCGGGGCCCGGGTCGGCCCCGGGGCCGCCGCCGTGGGCGAGCGACACGGCCGGCAGGGTCGCGGCGAGGGCTCGGACGGTGGCGGCGGGGGCGGCCGAGGCGCGGGAGGCCGTGTGCCCCGTCGGCGGCGTCGCGTACCGCCCACGCGGCCCGATTCACCGGGCCGGTCGTGCGCCGGGCGTCGCGAGGTGCGGGCGGGCCCCGGTCCGAGGAAGCTGAACGCATGATCGAAGACGCGGGACGTGACGGTTATCCCTCGGTCGTGGTGCACGCGGCCCAGCCCGGCGGGCGCAGGGTCTCCATCCGGGGCGAGGACGCGGGCCTCGCCCGGTCGCTGACGGACGTGGTGGAGTTCCTGCGCCGGGCCGGGCTGGCGGACACGCCGCTCGACGACCCGGACGTCGTGGAGTGGCGCGGCGGCGGCAGCGGCATCTGGCCGGCCCGCATCGACGACCCTGACGACCCCGACGGCCTCTAGCCGGAGCGCCGTCCGGCGTCACCGGGCCCCCACTCCCGCCGTGCGGATTCGCCTTGCCGAACGCTTCGACGGACGCAGCGATCTGACGGTGCGAAGGAGCCTGAAGAGCCGGCGAGGTTCTGAACTGGGGGTTCGTGAGGGGCCCGGCGCCGCCCGTCACCGGTACCCGGTGACGTCGGCGGCCCGGCCCGCGTCCTGCACCTCCACCAGGTAGCGCCAGGCGTCCGGCCTGCTGCCGTCGAGGTCGGTGAAGCCGTAGGTCGCGGCGAGGCCGCCGCTGGACTGGGACGTGCCGTTGAACCGGGCGACGTCCGGGTCGGCGGCGAGCGCTGCGACGGCGCGCCCGGTGTAGCGGGGGGTCTCCGAGATCGCGAAGTGGGGCTCGGCCGCGAGCGCGTCGCGCCAGGTGTCCTCGGTGACCCCGAACGCGTCGAGCATGATCTCCGAGCGCATCCAGCCGGGCGTGAGGGCCAGGGCCGTCGCGCCGCGCGGGCCTAGTTCGTGGCCGAGGGAGAACGCCATGCGCAGGACGGCGCTCTTGGCGAGGTCGTAGAAGAAGGAGTTGCGGTAGTGCGCCGCGTTGTAGTCGGCGGTGCCGTCGGTCATCTCGACGACCAGGCCGCCGGGGGTGCGCAGCAGTAGCGGCAGCGCGAAGTGGCTGGTGATGGCGTGTGTCTCGACGGCGAGGCGGTGCAGGCGCAGCCCCTTGTCGAGGTCGTGCTCCCAGACGGGCTCGTTCCAGGCGAAGAGGTGTTCGCCGCCCCAGATGTCGTTGACGAGGAGGTCGAGGCGCCCCTGTTCGGCGTCGACGCGCTCGACGAGGGCGCGCACCTGGTCCGGTGCGAGATGGTCGGTGGGAACGGCGATGCCGTGGCCGCCGGCCGCGCTCACCAGGTCGGCGGTGTCCTCGATCGTCTCGGGCCGGTCGTACTCGGAGCGCCGGGTGCGGGTGGTGCGCCCGGTGACGTAGACGGTGGCGCCCGCCGCGCCCAGTTCCACGGCGATGCCGCGCCCGGCTCCCCGGGTGGCGCCCGCGACGAGGGCCACCCTGCCGTGCAGCGGCCGGTCGTCCGAGGGCTGCCCGGGTTCTGCTGTGTCCGTCATGGCCTGCTCTTCCGTGTCGCTTCACCGTGTCGGTCCGCCCGGCCGCGCCGACCGGGTGCACCGAGCATCCCCGCCCATCCCGACACCTGCTGTCCGACTTTCCGGGACGAGTGCGCGCGGCGGCACGTGATCGCCCTCACCCGGCACGTCCGATACCCCCCAGGGCATGCGTGATACCCTCGGGGGTATAGATTCGGGAGTGACATCGGAGGTTGCTGTGAAGGTCGTCATCGTCGGAGGCGTGGCGGGCGGCATGTCCGCCGCGACGCGGCTGCGCCGCCTCGACGAGCGGGCGGAGATCGTCGTGCTGGAGCGCGGCGCCCATGTCAGCTACGCGAACTGCGGGCTGCCGTACTTCCTGGGCGGCGTCATCGAGGAGCGCGACGCGCTGCTCGTGCAGACCCCCGACGCGCTGCGCGCCCGGTTCCGGATCGACGTGCGCGTGCGCAGCGAGGCGGTCGCCGTGGACACGGCGGCCCGGACCGTGACGGTGCGCGACCTCACGGCCGGCACCGAGTACACCGAGCCGTACGACCGGCTGGTCCTCAGCCCCGGCGCCCGGCCCTTCGTGCCCGAACTGCCGGGCGTGGAGCGGGCGTTCACCCTGCGCGACGTCACCGACACCGACCGGATCACCGACGCGCTGACGGCGGGAGCACGCTCGGCCGTGGTCGCCGGCGCCGGGTTCATCGGAGTGGAGGCCGCGGAGAACCTGCGCCGCCGCGGTCTCGACGTGACGCTCGTGGAGCGGGCCGGGCAGGTCCTGCCGCCGCTGGACGCGGAGATGGCGGCGCCCCTCGCCGACGAGCTGCGGGCGGGCGGGGTCGACCTGGCCCTCGGCACCCGGCTGACGGAGATCCGGGACCACGACGTGGTGCTGGACGACGGCCGGGCCGTCCCCGCCGATCTCGTCCTCATGGCGATCGGGGTCCGCCCCGACGTCGCGCTGGCCCGCGCCGCCGGGCTCGCCATCGGCCCGCGCGGCGGAATCGCGGTCGACGAGCGCGGCCGCACCAGCGACGAAGCCGTCTACGCGGTGGGCGACGCGGCCGAGAAGCGGGACGCGCTCAGCGGCGAGAGCACTCTCGTGCCGCTCGCGAACCTGGCCAACCGGCACGGCCGGCTCGTCGCCGACGCGATCGCCGGGCGCCCGGTGTCGGCCCGCCCCGCGACCGGCACCGCCGTCGTCCAGGTCTTCGGGCTGACCGCGGCGGCCACCGGCTGGAACGAGAAGCGGCTGCGCGCGGCGGGCCGCCGGTACCAGGCGCTGCACCTGCACCCCGGCGCGCACGCGGGCTACTACCCGGGCGCCTCCCCCATCGCGCTGAAGGTCCTGTTCGACCCCGACGACCTGCGCATCCTCGGCGCGCAGGCGGTCGGCGCGGACGGCGTCGACAAGCGCGTCGACGTGCTCGCCACCGCCATCGCGGGCGGGCTGACCGCCCCCGAGCTCGCCGATCTGGAGCTGGCGTACGCCCCGCCGTACGGTTCGGCGAAGGACCCCGTCACCATGGCGGGGATGATCGCCGACAACCTGGTCACCCGCACCGACCGCACCGTCCAGTGGCACGAGCTGGACGCGGCGCGGGCCGCGGGCGCCTCGCTCGTCGACGTCCGCACGGCGGCCGAGCACGCCCGGGGCGCCATCCCGGGCGCGGTGAACATCCCGCTCGACGAACTGCGCGAGCGGATCGGCGAACTGCCGCCGGGCGACCTGCTCGTGCACTGCCAGGTCGGCCTGCGCGGCCACACCGCGCTGCGCCTGCTCGCGGGACTCGGCCGGGACGCCGCCAACCTGGACGGCGGCTACGCCACCTGGTCCGCCGGGCAGGCCGCCTGACGCCCCGACCCCGCACCGTCACCCCACCCCGCACACCCAGGGAGAACCATGAGCACCACCCTCGCCCCCGCGGAGCTGCACGCCCGCCCCGCCGACAGCACCCTCGTCATCGACGTGCGGGCACCCGGCGAGTACGCCTCCGGCCACGTGCCCGGCGCGGTGAACGTGCCGGCCGACCAGCTGGTCGCGCTCCTGCCCGACCTGCGCGCCGCGGCCGAGCGGCGCCGCCTCGTCGTGGTCTGCGCCGCGGGCCGGCGCTCCGCCGCCGCCTGCGCCGAACTCGCCGCCGCGGGCGTGGACGCGGTCGGCCTCGACGGCGGCACGCACGCCTGGACCGCCGAGGGACTCCCCGTCGACACGGCGGCCCACCGAGGCCGCGCGGTCTGGGCGATGGACCGCCAGGTCCGGTTCACCGCCGGCGCCCTGGTCCTCGCCGGACTCGCGCTCGGCAGCCGCGCACCGAAGGGCCGGCTGCTGGCCGCCGGGGTCGCCTCGGGCCTGGTCTACTCGGGCCTCAGCAACACCTGCGGGATGGCGGCCGTGCTCGGCAGGCTGCCCTTCAACCGTCCGGCGCCCGACGCCCTCGACGCGGCCCGCGCCGCGCTGCGCGCATGAGCGGCACCCCGGCGGCCACGGACGCCGTCCTCAAGCGGCTGCGCCGCGCGCAGGGCCAGCTCGCCGGCGTCATCGCGATGATCGAGGCGGGCCGCGACTGCAAGGACGTGGTGACCCAGCTGGCCGCCGTGTCCCGGGCCCTCGACCGGGCCGGGTTCAAGATCATCGCGTCGGGGATGCGGGACTGCATGAACGCCGCCGAGGGCGAGCAGCCGCCGCTGACGGAGGACGAGCTGGAGAAGCTGTTCCTCTCCCTCGCCTGATCCCCGTACGCGCGGGACCGCCCCGGTGGGACCGCTTCCGGTCGGCCCCACCGGGACGGCGTTCTCAGGCGGCGCGCCGCACCCGCGCACCGTGCCGGCGCACGATGTCCGCGTAGCGGTGACCGCTGCCCTTGATGGTCCGCACCTGCGTCTGGTAGTCGACGTGGACGAGGCCGAACCGCTTGTCGTAGCCGTAGGCCCACTCGAAGTTGTCAAGCAGCGACCAGGCGAAGTACCCGGCGAGCGGCGCGCCCTTGCGCACCGCGCGGGCGCAGGCCGCGAGGTGGTCCACGAGGTACTGCTCCCGCTCGGGGTCGTCGACGGTCCCGTCGGGGCGGACCACGTCCGGGTACGCGGAGCCGTTCTCCGTGATGTACAGCTTGCGCGCGCCGTACTCGTTGGTCAGCCGGAGCAGCAGGGTCTCGATGCCGTTGGCGTCGACCTCCCAGTCCATGCCGGTGCGCGGCACGCCGAGGCGGCGCACGGCATCGGCGTACGGGGCGGGGCCGGCCGGGTGGTCGGCGATCGTGGACGGGAAGTAGTAGTTGAGGCCCAGCCAGTCCAGCGGCGCCGCGATCGTGTCCAGGTCGCCCGGCCGCTCGGGCAGCTCGACGCCGTAGACCTCGACCATGTCCGCGGGGAAGCCGCGGCCGTGCACCGGGTCGAGCCACCAGCGGTTGGAGTGGCCGTCCATGCGGCGGGTGGCGGCGATGTCCTCGGGCCGGTCGGTGGCGGGCTCCACCTGCGCCAGGTTGAGGACGATGCCGACCTCGGCGTCGGGGACGGCGGCGCGGATCGCCTGGGTGGCCAGACCGTGGCCGAGCAGCAGGTGGTAGGAGGCCGGGACGGCGGCGTTGAGGTCGGCGAGGCCGGGCGCCATGCGGCCCTCCAGGTGGCCGATCCACGCCGAGCACAGCGGCTCGTTCAGCGGCGTCCACTGCTTCACCCGGTCGCCGAGCCGCTCGGCGACGACGGACGCGAACGCGCCGAACGCCTCGGCGGTCTCGCGGGCGGGCCAGCCGCCGCGGTCCTGGAGCGCCTGGGGCAGGTCCCAGTGGTAGAGGGTGACCATCGGCGAGATGCCGTCCGCGAGCAGCGCGTCGGTCAGCCGGTCGTAGAAGTCCAGGCCCTTGGCGTTGACCGGGCCGTCGCCGCCGGGCATGATCCGCGGCCAGGCGACGGAGAACCGGTAGGCGTTGGTGCCCAGTTGCTTGAGCAGGTCGAAGTCCTCGCGCCAGCGGTGGTAGTGGTCGCAGGCCACGTCGCCGGTGTCGCCGTTGTCGACCTTGCCGGGCGTGTGCGAGAACGTGTCCCAGATCGAGGGCGCGCGGCCGTCCTCCGCGACCGCTCCTTCGATCTGGTACGCGGCGGTGGCCGTGCCCCACAGGAAGTCGTTCGGGAAAGCGGCGAGGTCTAGGGGCTCGGACACAGGGTTCCTTTCACAAGTACGGTCTGTAGGAGGGGGTGGGTCACTTGACCGCGCCGGCGGTGAGACCGGTGACGAGGTAGCGCTGCAACAGCAGGAAGCCGGCGACGACGGGCACACTGACGACGAGCGAGGCGGCCATGATCTGGTTCCAGTACACGTCGTTGAGGTTGGCGTAGGCGCCGAGACCCACCGAGAGGGTGCGGGTGTCGTCGTTGGTCATCACCGAGGCGAACAGCACCTCGCCCCACGCGGTCATGAACGCGTAGACCGCGACCGCGACGATGCCGGGGATGGCGGCCGGCACGATGATGCGGAACAGCGCGCCGAGCGGACCGCAGCCGTCGACGAGGGCGGCCTCGTCCAGGTCGCGCGGCACCGACTCGAAGTACCCGATGAGCATCCAGATCGCGAACGGCAGCGTGAACGTCATGTAGGTGAGGATCAGTCCGCCGCGCGAGCCGAACAGGGCGATCCCGGTGGCGTTGCCGATGTTGACGTAGATGAGGAACAGCGGCAGCAGGAAGAGGATGCCGGGGAACATCTGCGTCGACAGCACGGTCACCGTGAAGACGCGCTTGCCCTTGAAGCGGTAGCGGCTGACCGCGTACGCGGCGAACACCGCGACGATCACCGAGCAGACCGTCGCCGCACCCGCCACGATCAGCGAGTTCACGAAGTACTTGGCGAGCGGGACCGTCGACCAGATGTCGATGTAGGGGCGGATGGTCAGCCCGCTGGGGATCCACCGGAACTCGCCCTGGACGTCCTGGAGCGGCTTGAGCGAGCTGGAGACCATGACGAACACGGGCAGCAGGACGAAGGCGGCCAGCAGCGTGAGGAAGATCCGGCGGGCCCACAGGAAGGACTGCGGTGACGCCATCGGTGAGCGGTGCCGCACCGGGGTGTCCACGGTCTTGGCCACGGCAGTGTCAGACATCGGAAGTCTTCCTTCCGCGCGAGGTGAGCGCCAGGTAGACGCCCGTCACGACGAGCAGGAACAGCAGGAGCAGCACGGACATGGCGGAGCCGCTGCCGAAGTTCCAGGTGACGAACGAGGACTGGTAGATGTGCACGGAGATGATGTCGGCCGCTTCGGGCGCCGCCTTGCCGAACATCACGTAGGGCGTGTTGAAGTCGTTGAACGTCCACAGGAACAGGACGAGCACGAGGACCTGGTTGACCGGGCGCAGCGAGGGCAGCGTGATGCGGCGCAGCTGCTGCCACAGGCCGGCGCCGTCGAGGGAGGCGGCCTCGTACATCTCCTTGGGGATGTTCTGGAGGCCGGCCATCACGATGAGGAAGGCGAACGGCCAGCCCTTCCACACCGAGACGGTGAGCAGGGCGTAGAAGCTGTTGTCGCCGATCAGCCAGAAGGACGGCTTGTCGGTGACGCCGAGCTGGTCGTGCAGGACGTGGTTCACCAGGCCGTTGTCGTGCTGGAACATGAAGACCCAGGTGATCACGGCGGCGTAGACGGGCAGCGCGTACGGGATGAGGAACAGGGCGCGCAGGATACCGCGGCCCTTGAACGTCTCCTGCATGAAGACGGCCGCGGCGGTGCCGATGGCCCAGCACAGGCCCACCGACAGGATGGTGAACAGGCAGGTGACGAAGAAGGAGTGGAGCAGCGCCTGGCCGACGGGGGCGTCGAAGTCGACGGCGACCTTGAAGTTGTCCAGGCCCGTCCAGGGAGCCGAGTTCCAGTCCCGGATGTAGAACTGGGTGAGCTCCTTGAAGCTCATCACCACGCCCATGACCATGGGCACGAGGTGCACGAGGAGTTCGAGCACGAGAGCGGGCAGGAGCAGCAGGTAGGGCAGGCCGAGCCGGCGGATCCGCCCGGGACGGCGGCTCTTGCCGCTCGCCGCCCCGGGGGAGTCCTTGCCGACGGCCCGCCCCTCCCCCGCCGGTGCGGGGGAAGGGGCGGTCGTGGTCATCGCGTTCTCCGTGCTCACTTGTTCGGCATCGACTGCTGCGCCTTGGTCAGCGCGGCCTTCACGGACTCCGTGGTGACGGCCTTGCCGTTGGCCGCGTCGGCGAACAGTTCCTTGACGGCCGTACCGACCGCCGTCTCGAACTGGGACTCCTCGGCGACCTGGGGCAGCGGCGCCGCGCTCTTGGCCAGGGTGTCCTTGAGCACGCTGGTGGTCGCGCTCTGGAACGCGGGGTCCTCCTGCGCGGCCTTGACCGGCGGGATGGAGCCGTAGGTCTTGTTGAGGAGCTTGGACTCCTCGTCGCTGGTCATGAACTTCACGAACTTCGAGGCGCCCTCGAGGTTCTTGGTGTTCTTGAAGACGGCGATGTTGATGCCGGCGACCATCGAGTTGACCTGGTTGCCGGTGCCGGGGGCGCCGGACTGGACGGGCGCGGGGACCATCCCGTAGTCGTCCTCGGACATGCCCTGCGACTTGAACGTGGAGGCGGCGGCCTGCCACAGGACCATGGCCGTCTTGCCCTTGGAGAAGTCGCTCAGGGACTGGTTCTGCGCGTACTCGGCGTTGCCGGGCGCGATGATCTTGTCCTTGGCCATCAGGTCGACGTACTGCTTGACCGCGGCGACCGCGCCGTCGGAGGTGAAGTCCGGCTTGCCGTCGGCGGTGAACCAGTCGGTGCCGCGCTGCTTGGCCAGCACGAAGATCTGGTGGATGTTGTTGGACAGGTTCGAACCCTCGGCGCCCAGACCCCACTTGCCGTTCTTGGAGATCTTCTTGCCGTCGGCGACGACCTCGTCCCAGGTCGTCGGGGGCTTGGATATCCCCGCGTCCTTGAACATCTTCTTGTTGTAGTAGAGCGCGTACGACATCGAGTACAGCGGCACCGCCGCCGGGTCCTTGCCCTCGGGGCCGGCCGAGCCGAGCGCGGACTCGACGAAGCGGTCCTTGCCGCCGATCTTGTCGAACTGCTTGGCGTCCCAGGGGAGCAGGGCGCCGGTGGCCTGAAGGGAGGCGCTCCAGGTGTTGCCGATGTTCAGCACGTCGGGACCCTGGCCCGAGGTGGTGGCGGCCATGATGCGGTTCAGCAGGTCCGACCAGGGGACGACTTCGAGCTTGACCTTGATCCCGGTCTTCTTCTCGAACTTGTCGAGCTCCGGCTGGAGGACCTTCTTGTCGACCTGGATGCTCGCACCCTGGTTCGACGCCCAGTACGTGAGGGTCTTCGGGGAGTCGTTGGACCCACCCCCCGTGGAAGAGCCGCCACCACAGGCGGTCGCGGCGAGAGCGAGCGACGCGGTGACGGCGCCGATGGCGGTGGCTCGGATTCTGCTCATGCTCCAGGTGTCCCTTTCCGGAGGAAGTCGTCGGGGGATGGCTCAAGGTGGGAGAGGCGAAGGGGGCGCGGCCAACATCGGCGAACCGACCGCCCGCTTCAACTCTTGAAGACCCTCACGACTTAATTTAGGACGTGAGTTAAACCGCACGAGAAGGTACCGTCAAGGGGGTCGGAGCTAACAACTTCGAGTCGGACAGAGCCTGAGGGAGACACATGGCCGGGCGGCGCGGTGGACGGACAGTGCACGACCTGCGAAGGGAGAACCGGACCGCCCTATTGCAACAGTTGTATTTCAACGGCCCGATGAGCCGGAACGAGCTGGGCCCCGCCATCGGCCTGAGTTCAGGTTCCATCAGCAACGTGGTGGCCGAACTCGCCGCGGACGGCCTGGTCGAGGAGGCCGGCAGCGTCGAGTCCGAGGGCGGCAGACCCCGCACCCTGCTGCGCATCGTGCCCGGCTGCGGGCGGCTGATCGGGGTGGACGTCGGCGAGACCCGGATCCGGGTGGAGCTGCTCGACCTGTCCCTCACCGAACTGGCCCGCACCGAACGCCCGCTGGACCTGAAGGGGCATCCCGTGGAGGGCGTCGCCGAACTGGTCGCCTCGGGCGTCCGCGAGGTGCTCGACGCCGGACGGGACCACCCGGGCCCGCTGCTGGGCGTCGGCATCGGCGTGCCCGGCATCGTCGCGCACACCCCCGAGGGGGCGGTCGTGCACGGACAGACCGTCGGCTGGAGCGCGGTGCCGCTGGAGTCGGTGCTCCGCCGGGCCTGCCAGCTCCCGCCCACGGTCGACTACTTCATCGACAACGGCGCCCGGACACTCGGCCAGGCCGAGATGTGGTTCGGCGCGGGCCGCGGCACGCAGAACGCGGTGGTGGTGCTCTTCGGCTCCGGCGTCGGCGCCTGCGTGGTGACCGGCGACGCGGCCCAGGCGCGGGCCGTGGAGTGGGGCCACCTGACGGTACGGGTACGGGGGCGCCGCTGCCGGTGCGGCGCCCTTGGCTGCCTGGAGGCGTACGCGGGCGCCGAGGCGCTGCTGGACCGGTGGCGGGAGGCCGGCGGGCGCCCGCCGCACGGCGCGGACGAGGAGACGGCGCTCGCCGCGATGATGGACGCCGCGCACCCCCGCGAGCCCGGCCGGGCACCGGAGCCGACGGCGCTGGCCATCATCGAGGAGACGGCCGAGTACCTGGGCGCGGGCCTGTCCGACCTGGTCAACCTCTTCCAGCCGGACCGCATCCTGGTCGGCGGCTGGGCCGGGCTCCAGCTCGGCGAGCGGTTCCTGACCTCCGTCCGCCGGCACCTGCCGACGTACGCGCTCTCCTATCCCGCGTCGCGGGTCAGCGTGGAGCTCGGCCGGCTCGGGCCGGACGCCGTGACCGTGGGTGCGGCGACACTGCCGCTCGCGGCGTTCTTCGCGCGCGGCGGCCGTCCGCCCGAGGCGCCGCGGACGGTCGAACCACCCGCGTGGCACGGCGCGCTGCGGGGACGCGCGCTGCACTGAACCGGCGCGCGGCAGGGAGTCACGCCGACTCGCGCACCACCAGCTCGGGGTCGAAGATCCGCGACGTGGGCTCGGTGCGCTCGCCCTGGACGAACTCGTGGAGGAGCTCGGCCATGGCCGCCGCCATCGCCTCCACCGGCTGTCTGACGGTGGTCAGGGGCGGACGGCAGGCCAGCGCCGCGCTGGAGTCGTCGAAGCCGACGACGGCCACGTCCTGCGGCACCCGCCGGCCCCGGTCGCCCAGCACCCGGCACACGCCCTGCGCCATCAGGTCGTTCGCGGCGAACACGGAGTCGATTTCGGGGTGTTCGTCGAGCAGCCGCTCCATCGCCGCGACACCGCTCTCCAGGGTGAACCCGCCCTCCGCGATGGGTACGTAGGGCACGCCACCGCGCTCCATGCCGTCCCGGAACCCCGCGAGCCGCTCCTGGCCCGCGGGCAGGTCGAGCGGCCCGGAGACCGTGGCGGGCCGCCGGCAGCCGCGGGCGAGCAGATGGCGCGCGGCCAGCAGCCCGCCGTCGCGGTGCGCGAGGTCGACGTAGCTGATCGGCGCCGCCACCGCGGGCCGCGCGAAGCACACCGCGGGCAGCCGCCCGGCCGCGAGCTGCGCGGGCAGCGGGTCCTCGGCGTGCGTGGAGACCACGAGCGCGCCGTCCGCGCTGCCCTGCCGCAGATAGTCGACGACCTGGCGGCGCGCGCCGTCGGAGTCGGCGAACATGAGCACCGGATGCATGGAGCGCGGACGCAGGAACCCGACGACGCCGGTGACCACGCGCCCGAAGAACGGGTCGGCGAACACCCGCGCCGTGAAGTCGCCCGGCACGCCGTCGTCCTCGTCCCCGGCGCCGGACACCACGAGCGCGATGGTCTGCGCCCGCCGGGTGACCAGCGAGCGCGCGGCCTGGTTGGGGGTGTACCCCGTGCGCTCGACGGCCTCGCGGACCACGTTCTGGATGCTCGGATCCACATTCCGTACGCCGTTGATGACCCGGGAGACCGTGGCCCGGGAGACGCCGGCCTCCCGCGCCACGTCCTCCAAGGTCGGCACGCTTTTGCTCATGGTCACACCATATCCGCCGACCACGCGTCTCGGGGAGCGCTCTCCCGCACTCGGCGGCCGGGTGACACGGGGTCCGGGCCGCCGGCGGCCCCGGGGTCACCGGACGGTTCGCTGGAGCGCCGGGAGCGGGGGGCGTGGCCCGGGCGGTTGCGGGGTCCGGTGCGCGGTTCGGTGCGGCGGCTGACGCGGTGCCCGGTGCGCGGGCGTCACCTCGATCCGTGTCGTCAGGGGCAGGTCGCCGGCCGACCGGCCCGCGTGCACCCGGTAGCGGCCGGGCTCGGTGCGCCAGTCGTGGTCGCCGGGCGACCAGTGCCGCAGTGCCCGGGCGGGCACGTGCACCTCCACCTCGGTCCGGGCGCCGGGGCGGGCCGTCACGGCCGCGTACCCGGCGAGCCAGCGCGCCGGGCGCTCGACGGCGGACTCCGGCCGGGACAGGTAGACCTGGACCACTTCGCGGCCCGCCCTGTCGCCGGTGTTGCGGACGGTGACGCGGACCGTGAAGCCGTCGGGACCGGCGTGCGCGGGCACCTCGATGTCCTCGTAGTCCCACGTGGTGTAGCCCAGTCCGTGTCCGAACCAGTAGGCGGGCTCGCGCCCCGCCCCGAGCCAGGCGCGGTGGCCGATGTGCGTTCCCTCCCCGTACACGAGGACACCGTCCTCGGGCCGCGTCCGGGTGACCGGTGCGTCGGTGAGCCGGGCGGCCCAGGTGGTGGGGAGCCGTCCGCCCGGTTCGGCCTGCCCGAACAGGACGTCGGCGAGCCCGGCGCCGGACTCCTGGCCGGGGAACCAGGCGAGCAGCAGGGCCCCGACCTCGTCCCGCCAGGGCAGTTCGACCGGTCCGCCGGAGTTGACGACGGCGACGGTGCGGGGCTGGGCGGCGGCGACGGCGGCCACCAGGGCGTCCTGGTCGCCGGGCAGGGCGAGCGTGACGCGGTCGTGGCCCTCGGACTCGCTGCCCTCGGTGGTGCCGACCACGACGACGGCGACGTCCGCGGCGCGGGCCGCCTCGACGGCCCGGGCCAGGGCCGCCGCCCGGTCCGGGGGCGGCGGCGCGGCGGTCAGCAGGGTGGCGCGGCCGGTGTCGGGCTCCAGGCTGCGCCGGGCCACCACCTCGACCGCCCGGCCCGCCCTG
The DNA here is from genome assembly GCF_044750685.1 of Streptomyces sp. NPDC088785. Classification (NCBI taxonomy): domain Bacteria; kingdom Bacillati; phylum Actinomycetota; class Actinomycetes; order Kitasatosporales; family Streptomycetaceae; genus Streptomyces; species Streptomyces sp. NPDC088785. The sequence continues at coordinate 82,576 of NZ_JBIVKH010000012.1, read as the reverse complement.
AGCACGATCCGGCCGTGCCGGCAGGGCGGTCCGACGTGCACGACGGCCGGGTCGTCGGTGGTCTTCGGATAGGTGCCCGCCACCAACGGCTCGCCGTCCACCAGGAGTTCGAGACGGCCGAAGCCGCCGACGCCGAACGTCCACTCGCCACCGACGGACGGCCGCAGGGTCGCGCTCAGCTCCACGGTGTGCGCGCCGGGCACCAGCGCCGGTTCCAGCAGGCGGCCCGAGAGCCGGTGTTCGGCGTACAGCTCGTGTCCCGCGCGGTCGAGGACCCGCAGCAGCAGCCCCGGCCGCCCGGTACGCGGGTCGGCGCACCGGTCCGCGTCGAGCGGCCAGGGCTGCTCGACGAGGGCGGGCCCGGGGACATAAGTGACCTCGGCGCGGCCGCGCAGCGCGGCGCGGATGCCGTCGAGCGGGGTGACGGTGTGCTGCGGGAACACCCCGGCGCTGCCGCCGCCCTGGAGCCGGGGGCGCGCCGCGTGGGCGCCGATCACGGCGACGGTGCGCACGGCGCCGGTGGACCAGGGCAGGACGCCGTGGTTCGTGAGCAGGACGGTGCTCGCGGCGACGGCCCGGCGCAGCAGGGCGCGGGACCGGCGCGGGCCCTGCCGCGGGGGCCGGACCGGTGCCGCGTCGCCGAGGGCGCCGACGCGTTCGGCGAGGCGCAGCAGGCGGCGGACCTTGTCGTCGATCACCTCTTCCGGCACCTGTCCGGCCCGCACGGCGCTCAGGAGGGCCTCGCCCCAGGGGCTCTGCGGGCCGGGCATGGCGAGGTCCTGCGCGGCGAGCGCCGACGGGACGGTGGAGCGGACCGCCGCCCAGTCGGACACCACGACGCCGTCGAAGCCCCAGCGCCCCTTGAGCGGTTCGCCGAGCAGCGGGCTCTCCGTCATCGTCGCGCCGCCGACGCCGTTGTAGCCGGACATGACGGCCCAGGCGCCGGCCTCGACGGCCGCTTCGAAGGGCGCCAGGTAGACCTCGTGCAGGGCGCGTTCGGGGACGCGGACGTCGACGGTGAGCCGGTCGGTCTCGGAGTCGTTGGCGACGTAGTGCTTGGCGGTCGCGGCGACCCCGCCGGACTGGATGCCGCGGATCAGGGCCGCCCCGGTGCGGCCGGTGAGCTCCGGGTCCTCGGAGAAGCATTCGAAGTGCCGTCCGGCCAGCGGCGAGCGGTGCAGGTTGAGGGTCGGGCCGAGGACGACGTGCACGCCCTTGCCCCGGGCCTCCTGCGCGAGGAGCGCGCCGAGCCGTCCGGTCAGGTCCTCGTCCCACATCGCGGCCAGCGCCGTGGCCGCGGGCAGCAGCGCGGAGGTGCGGCGCTCGTCCCACGACTCGCCGCGCACTCCGGTGGGCCCGTCCGACATCACCATCTCGCGCAGGCCGACCGCGGGTTGCGCGGCGGTGCGCCAGGTGGTGGCGCCGGTCAGCATCTCCACCTTCTGTGCGAGGCTCAACTTGTCGACGAGCCGTGTGAGTTCGTCGTCCTCCATGCGGTTCCCTCCCCGGAAGAGCGTGCCGGGCCCCCGCCGCGCGTCGCGGCCGGCGGGGGCCCGGTGGATCAGTTGTAGACGCCGAACTCGTAGAGCGAGTAACCGTATCCGGTGCCGCGGGCGGTGCCGTTGACGCGGACGTAGCGTCCGGTGCCGTTGACGTCGAAGTCGTCGACACCGCCGTTGCCGTTGGTCACCTCCTGGACGGTCCGCCAGTTCTGGCCGTCGTCGGAGGTCTGGATCGTGTAGGCCTTCGCGTACGAGGTCTCCCAGTTGAGCTGCACGTGCCGGAAGGACCGCTGGGAGCCGAGGTCGACCTGGAGCCACTGGGGGTCGCTCCAGTCGCTGGCCCAGCGGGTGTCGTTCTTGCCGTCGACGGCGGACGACGCCAGGCACGGGCAGTCGCCGTAGTCGGACGTCTGCTGGGAGGAGGCGGTGGCGGGCCTGCCCAGGGCGATGTTCGTGCCGCTGACGGGCGGCGGCACCACGCGCACGGAGCGGGTCTCGACGCCGACGTTCCCGCGGCCGTCGGTGGCCTTGACGTAGATCTTCCACACGCCGGGCCTGTCCGGTGCGGTCACCTTCAGCCGGCCGGAGCCCAGGTCGGTGGCCTTGAGCGGGGTCAGGTCCTTGCCCTGGTCGATGTACATGCTGTTGGCGAGGACCTCGTAGGAGATCCGGTCGCCGTCGGGGTCGGTCACCTTGGTGGCGATCGTGAGGTCGCGGCCCGCGGCCACCTTCGACGCGTCGCCCTCGACGGCCATCGAGGAGAAGACCGGCGGGGTGTTGTCGCCGGCGGTGTTGCCGCCGTACGCCCTCTTCACCGCGTAGTAGGACAGGCGCTTCTCCCCGGCGGGCAGCAGGTTGAACCAGATGCCGCCGAAGTCGTACTCGGTGCCGTAGTGGAACATCGTGGCGCCCAGGGCCACGCCCTGGTGCCCGGTGATGCACTGCCACGCCTTGCGGTAGCCGTCGGCCTTGGCCTGGTCGGTGGGCTCGGCGGGCACGCCGTTGGCGTCGTCGGGCACCTCCCACTCCCCCGCGGGTCCGGTCTCGGTGACGATGTAGGGCTTGGTGTAACCGCCCTGCTCCCAGGCGGCCTTGACGTCGCAGACGGCGTTGTAGGAGTTGACGGCGTACAGGTCGAGGTCGGGCGCGTTCTTCTTGTAGTAGGGCCAGGCACCGACCCAGGCGTCGGTGGAGGTGACGGGGTGGTTCGGGTCCACCGCGTGGATCTTCTTCGTCACGTCGTTGACGAACGTCGTGTACGCGTCGCGCTGCTTCTCCAGCTCGGCGCCGCTGTAGCAGTTCTGGAGCCCGAGGACCGACTCGTTGCCCACGTTCCACATGAGGACGCCGGGGTTGTCCTTGTAGGTCTGCACCCACTTGGGGAACTCGGCGAGCATGTTGTTCTTGTACGTGGTGTCGGTGACGTAGTTGACGCAGCCGCCGCTGCCGGGGCCGCCGCCGGGCTGGAGCCAGAATCCGGCGATCACCTTGATGCCGTTCGCTGCGGCGGTGTCGAAGAGCGGCTTGCTGGAGGCGTCGGTGCCCCAGGTGCGGATCGTGTTGACGCCCATCGACTTGACGTCGGGCATGTACTTGCCGGCGTCCGCGACGGAGGGGCCCCAGGTGAGGCCCTTCACCTGGTAGGGGGAACCGTTCACGGTCAGCTGCCAGTGGCCCTGCGAGCCGGTCACCTTGACGACGTCGCCGGCGGCGTGCGCCTGCTGGCCGGGCAGCATCAGGGCACAGGCCGCGAGGACACCGGCGGTGACGGGCGCGGCGAGACGCCGTCCGGTGGAGTGGGGTGTGGGCATGTGTCTCTCCGGGGGGGGGAGGGTGCGGGGGTGCGGGTGCCGAGCGGGGGGAGGGCGCACGGGCGGCCGGCGCCGGAAGGCGCCGGCCACCCCTCGCTCACCTCAGGGGAGTTCGTAGCGGTCGTTGAGGACCGCGCCGTTCTCCGGGTGACTCTGGTCGTAGCCGCGCGGGTCGCACTGGAGCCCGCCGACGACGCAGTGGTCCACCATCGCCTTCAGGGTCCGGTCGTCCCAGGCGTTGAAGAAGTCGTAGTGGAAGGAGTAGGCGGGCCCGCTGGCCAGCCTGAGCTTCGACAGGTCCCCGTTGACCGGGAACGCCATCTTGAACTCGATCATCGGCAGCGCGACCGGGTGGTCGGCCGGGCAGACGTTGTTGTTCGTGCCGGGCTTCACCACGGGGTAGGACATGTGGCTCTTGTGGTCCGGGGTGTCCAGGTACTTCCCGTCCCAGCAACTGGGCGCCTGGAAGCGGATGTTGACCTGGGTGTCCTGGGTGGTGGGGCACTGCTTGGGGAAGTCGACGTTGAAGTAGCTGTCACCGCACTCCCAGCCCTCGACGAACCCCGGGTGGTTGCGGAACTCCTGCGCCGTCTGCATCGGGCTGCCGACCACGAACCGCAGCCCCTTCGGGAAGGGCCGCACGCTGGTGTAGTCGGTGACACCGGCCTTGTAGTAGATGGTCTGCTCGCCCACCGGGAGCACCGGCTTGTCACCGTTGAGCATGGTGGGCATCCAGTACCCGGACTTGTCGCCGGGCGCGAGGCACGAGGTCGGACCCTTGTCGAGCGATGCGGTGGTGCTGTTCGCGTCGGTCGTGGTGTTGCCCATGAAGGTGTGGTCGTGGGACTTGCCCGGCTGGCCGGGGTACACGATCGGGTCGTCGGGCCTGGTGTGGGTGACCGTGCAGTGGGCCTGGAACTCGTGGAAGTAGCGGTGCGGCGGCTCCTTGTCGGACGGCTGCACGCCGGTGACCGGCGGGTTCGCCGGGATGTAGCCGTCGCCGTCCGCGTCGTCGCCGGACGCCTTGGTCGATGCGGCCATCACGTGGCCCGTGTGCGCGGCGGGAGCGGGTGCGGGAGCGGCCGCGACGGTGTCCGCGCCCGCGCCGACGGCGGCCACGGCGCCCACCCCGAGCGAGGTGAGGAGCAGCGCGCCGGATATCAGGGCCCCCGAGAGGGTTCGTGCTCTTCGGGCCATGGATGCCTCCTGCGATGCAGGGTCGTTGGGGGGATGGGGGGGGTAGGGGGCGCGCCCCGGGCCGACCTTGGGGAGGAGCCCGGGGTGCGCCGGCGAGGGCGCACCCTCGTGACGGGGAGAAGGTTGGAGAGCGCTCTCCCACGTCCCGCAGTGTTCCGGCCGTGACGCGAGCCCGTCAAGACTTGGTGAACATCTCGTTAAACGGAGCGGCAACGCGGCGCCGGAGCAGCCGAGTTGCCGGTGCAGGTCAGGGTGGGCGCACCGCTCCGGCGTGGGCTCGAAGACTTTACCCAGCATCCGGCACTCCGATGGGAGAGCGCTCTCCCATGCATACCGTCCGGAGCGGACGCGACCGGTGGATCACCGGGGCGGTACGTGATCTGATGACCCGGTGCGAAGCGACGGAGCGGGGGCCGCGCCCCGGACGAGAGCGCGCGGCGCGGGTGACCTCGGCGCCTGTGTCGCCGCGCTGCGTGCGGTGCACCTCGCGGACGGGTATCCCACCGTCTGGCCGGCCGATCCCGCGGGCTGGCTCGCCCTCGGCGGCGCCGGTGACCGGGCCTGGGTCGTGGAGCGGGACGGGCGGATCGCCGGGCACGTCGCGCTGGTGCGGGCCGCCGCGGGCGACGTGGCGCCGGCCCTCCTGCGGCGGGACCCCGGGCCGGTGGCCGTCGTCAGCCGGCTCTTCGTCGCTCCCGGCGAGCGCGGCCGGGGGCTCGGCACGCTGCTGCTGGCGCGGGCGGCCGACGCGGCCCGGGCGCAGTGCAGCCGCGCCGTCCTCGACGTCGTCACCACCGACACGGCCGCGATCGCCCTCTACGAGCGGGCGGGCTGGACGTTCCTCGGCACGGGGCGGCAGCACTGGGCGCCGGGGGTGCGGGTCACCGTGCGCGGCTACGCGGCGCCCGACGGGGGCACACCGTCCCGTCCGACCGCTCCCCCGTCGACTTCCCCGCCGTCTCCCCCGTCGTCCCCGAAGGAGCATCCATGACCGGGACCGCGCCCGCCCGTTCGGCGAAGCAGCGCACGCAGGACACCCTGGCCCGCCTGGAGCAGGACGTCGACGTGTGGGTCGCGACGGCCGATCCGGCGGACGGGACGCCGTACATGATGCCGCTGTCGTTCCTCTGGTACGACGGCGCGCTGATCCTCTCGACCCGGGCGTCGAACCCGGTGGCCCGCAATCTCGTCGCGACCGGGAGGGCGCACCTGGGCCTCGGGCCGACCCGCGACGTCGTGCACATCGAGGGCGTGACCGAGGTGCTGGGCGACGCCGAGGTGACGCCCGCGCTCGGCGACGCGTTCGCCGCGAAGACGGGCTTCGACCCGCGCGCGCTGTCGGCGCCGTACCTCTATTTCCGCGTCCGGCCCGTGCGCGTCCAGGCGTGGCGCGAGGTGAACGAGCTCGACGGGCGGGACGTGATGCGCGACGGGACCTGGCTGGTCGACGGCTGACGCACCGGTGCCCCGCACCGCGCGTACGGCGGGGCGGGGCACCGGGGGCGCGGGCCGGGTCAGCCGACCGGCTGCGGCTCCTTGTCGGCCGGGGCCTCGGGCCCTGCGTTCTGCGCGTGCCAGTCCGCGGTGTCGGCCAGCGGCTTCTCCTTCAGGAGGAAGGCGAGCACCAGGCCGACCCCGAAGACGGGGAGCAGGTACAGGAATATCGGGACGAGCGATTCCTGGTAGGCGTCGACGACCGTGTCGCGCAGCTCCGTGGGGAGCGACCTGACCAGCGCCGGGGTCAGCGAGTCGCTGTCGCCGACCTTGGCCGCCGCCTCGGCGGGGATGCTGGCGGCGAGCTTGTCGGTGAGGCGGCTGGCGAACACGGCGCCGACGACGGCAGTGCCGAGCGTCGCGCCGATCTCCCGGAAGAAGTTGTTCGCGGAGGTGGCGGTGCCGACCTCCGCGCCCGGGAAGTCGTTCTGCACGGCGAGGACGAGGGTCTGCATCATCAGACCGACACCGGCGCCCGCGAGGCCGACGTAGACGCAGACGACCCAGACCGGGTCGGCGACGTCGAGCGTCGACATCAGATAGGCGACGAGCATGATGAGGGCGGTGCCGACGATCGGGTAGATCTTGTAGCGGCCGGTCCTGGACATGATCGCGCCGGACGGCAGGGCGGTCGCCATGATGCCGACGACCATCGGGATCAGCAGCAGCCCGGACTCGGTCGCCGACTTGCCGTAGACCATCTGGAGATACGTGGGCATGTAGCCGACGATCGCGAACATGCCGAGGCCGATCACGATCATGCCGAGCAGGGTCGCGACGTTGAAGATGGGCGAGCGGAACAGGTGCAGCGGGATGACCGGCTCCTGCGCGCGCCGCTCGGCGACGAAGAAGAGCACCCAGGCCGCGACGGCGCCGAGGCCGAGCCCGACGACCAGCGGGTCGCTCCACGCGTACTGCGTGCCGCCCCAGCTGGCGAAGAGGACCGTGCAGGTGACGGCCGCGGCCATCAGGGCGGTGCCGAGGTAGTCGAGCGTGACGTCGACGGCCCGGCGCGGCAGCTTGATCGCGACGGCGGCGACGAAGAGGGCGAGCACGCCGAGCGGGAGGTTGACCCAGAACGCCCAGCGCCAGGAGTGCGCGTCGGTGAACCAGCCGCCGAGCAGCGGGCCGACGACGGACGACAGGCCGAAGACGGCGCCCATCGGCGCCATGTACTTGGCGCGCTCGCGCGGTGGCACGAGGTCGGCGATGATCGCCTGCGAGGTGATCATGAGGCCGCCGCCGCCGAGGCCCTGGAGGGCGCGGCCCGCGATGAGGGTGCCCATGTTCTGGGCGAGTCCGCAGACCACGGAGCCCACCAGGAACAGGGCTATGCCGGCCAGGAAGATGTTCTTGCGGCCCATGAGGTCGCCGAGCTTGCCGTAGACCGGCATGCCGATGGTGGCGGCGAGGATGTAGGCGGTGGTGATCCACGCCATGTGCTCGATGCCGTTGAGTTCGCCGACGATGGTCGGCAGCGCCGTCGACACGATGGTCTGGTCGAGCGCGCCGAGCAGCATGGTGAGCATCAGCGCGGCGAAGATCAGCCCGAAGTTGGCGGGCTTGACCGTGTTCTCGGCCGCCGGGTCGGGGCCGGTGTCCGTGCCCTCGGTCGCGGGGGCGTGCGTCATTGCGTGCTTCTCCGATGAGGTGGGTGCCAGTGGTGCGGGTCTGACTGCGCGCGCGGCGGCGGGGCGAGCGGTTGCCGCGTGCGGGGCCCGCGCGGACGCGGGTGGTGGGGAGGGGTGCGGGGGTGACCGCGACGGGGGAGGCCGGTCACTCGGAGGGGGCGGTTACTCCACCGGGTCCGGTCCGGGGCGCGCGGCGCCGGCCGCGAGCAGGGCCCGCAGCGTGGCGAAGGATCCGCGGACGGAGGCGGCGGGGCCTTCGCTCCCGTCGGCGCGGGCGCTCTCCTGCGACCACCGCTTGAGCCCGCTGCGCACGGTCGCCATGGCGATCCCGGCGAGCAGTTCGGCCTCCTCGCCGTCGGCGGGGGTGCCGGTGCGGCGGGCGACGGTGCCGGCGAGGTCCCGCTCCACGGCCTCGCACTGGGCGAGGAAGGTGGCCAGGACCGAGGGGACGCCCTCGGCGATGCGCAAGGTGTCCTCCAGCTCCCGGGGGCTGAGGGCGGCCTCCTGGAGGTGGTCGGCGAGGACGTCGCCGAGGTCGCGCAGCACGGCGTCGGCGCCCCGCCCGTTCCCCGCGGCGAAGCGGTCGGCGAGGGCGGACGGCAGCGCGCCGGGCAGCGCGAAGAGCGCGGCTTCCTTGCTCGGGAAGTAGTTGAAGAAGGTGCGGGGGGAGACCCCCGCCTCTTTGCTGATCATCTCCACCGTGACGCGCGCGAAGCCGTGCTCGCGGGCGAGGCGCAGCGTCGTCGCGTGCAGCTCGGCGCGGGTCTCGCGGCGCCTGCGCGCGCGCAGGCCCTCGGCCGGGGCGCCCTGCTGCGGGTGGGAGGTGGTCACCGCCGGATTCTTGCACACCGTGCAAAGTTGCGCTCACTGCACCCCGGGCCGTCGGGGGGTGTCCTGCGTCACCCATTCGGTATAACGTGCAATGTACCCATTTCCACTTATGTACCAGTTAGCGGGGATCCACGATGCGCGCTCGCCACATCGCAGCCGCCGCCGCGGCGGCCCTCACCCTCACCGCCCTCACCGCACCGGCCGCCGTGTCGGCCGCCGCGCCCGCCGCGTGCGCGGAGAACGACCTGACGCTGCGGGCGGAGCCGTCGGACGACAGTGAAGGCGTCATCGGGCTCAGCGTGCGCAACGACTCGGACCGGCCCTGCACCGTCGACGTCGCGCCGACGGTGACGTACGGCGATCTCGACGGCGCGGCCCAGCCGCGGCCGGCGACGAAGGCGGGGTCGTACGAGCTGGCCGCGCACGCCACCGCGTACGCGGCCGTCCGCTCGCTCGCCGCCACGGAGGCGGACGAGCAGCCGCCGACCGTGCCGTCGCTGCGGGTGGCCGCGGCCCCGGACCAGAGCGGTCGCGGCTTCCAGGCGCTGACGCTCGGCGCCCCGACCGGCATCCGGGTCTGGGAGCCGGTGACGACCCCGTGGATGGCGTCTCCGGCCCGGGCCGAGCAGGTCATCGCGGACCAGACGGCCGGCTGGTTCCAGGCCTAGGGGACCGCCGGGGCCGTCACCCCTTCTGCTCGACGCGCACCCAGTCGACCTGCGCCTGGACGCCGCCGCGTGCGATGGCGTCGACGCTGGACTGCGGCAGGCCCCAGTACGGCTGGGTGACCTTGTTCCAGCCCGCCGGGTAGGCGCCGCCGAGGGCGAGGTTGAGGATCAGGTACTGGTTGCGGTCGAAGACCCACTGTCCGCGGGTGGACTCCAGCTTGTTGCGGGTCGTGCGCTGGACGACCGTGCCGTCGACGGTGAAGCGCATCTCGGTCGGCGTCCACTCCACCCCGTAGGTGTGCCACTGGTCGGCGGTGGAGCCGCCCGGGTAGTGCTGGAGCGCGCCGATGTTGCCGTCGGCGGAGTAGCCGGGGCCGTGCAGCGCCGAGCTGGTCCAGTCGCCGTAGCCGATGTTCTCCATGATGTCGGTCTCGCCGGACGCGGGCCAGGAGACGGACGGGTCGTCGACGTTGCTGCCCAGCAGCCAGAACGCGGGCCAGAAGCCGTCGCCGACCGGCAGCTTCATGCGGGCGCTCACCCTGCCGTAGGTGAAGTCGAGCTTGGTGTGGGTGTCGATGCGGCCCGAGGTGAAGTCGTAGGTGCCGCCGCCCGCCTTGGTGCAGCCCTTGCAGTACTTGGCGGCGAGGACCAGATTGCCGCCCTCGGTGCGGATGGTGTCGGTGGAGTCGACGTAGGCCTGGGACTCGCCGTTGACCGGGCCCATCTCCGTGCCCGTGCGCACCACGCGCCACTTGGAGCGGTCGAGGCCGGCCCCGGTGAAGTCGTCGAAGAACGTGGTGCGGTACGTGCCGGACTGCTCGCCGGGCAGGGCCGGATAGGCGGCGTCGGCGCTGCCGCCGGTGCCCCAGACCTGGAACTCGTAGAGCGAGTAGCCGAACTGGGCGGTGGCGGGCGCCGGATTGTAGAACGACCGGCGCTCCTTTCCGAGCATGCGCACATAGCGGCCGGTGGCCGGCGAGGGCAGCTGGAGGGTGTCGTGGCGGCCGGTCGCGTCGCCCGGTGACTTGACGTCGGCGCGGCGGGCGGCGATGTCGGCGGCGCTCGGACGGTAGACGGTGCGCCAGGTCCTGTTGTCGTCGGAGACCTGGAGTTCGTAGTCGACGGCGTACGCCGCCTCCCAGTAGAGGTCGACGCTGTTGATCGTGGAGGTCGCGCCGAGGTCGACCGAGACCCAGCGGTCCGCGTTCCAGTCGCTGGACCAGCGGCTCTGGTCGGCCTTGAGGTCGGCGGGCCAGCCGCCGTCGGTGACGAACGCCGGTGAGTTCCCCGCGTGCTGGTAGACGTTGCTGTACGCGGGGTGGTGAAGGGCGAGGTTGGAGCGGGTGGTGGCGGCGGGCGCCGGGGCTCCGCCGTACACCTTGAACGCATACAGGGAGTAGCCGTAGGGGGTGGCGCGTTCCAGCCCCCGGAGGCGGACGTAGCGGCCCCGCACCTCCTGCGGGTAGGTGCGCGCGGTGACGCTGCCGCCGGTGCCGGCGTCCTCGGTGTAGAAGGGCTTCCAGTCGGTGCCGTTCTGGGAGACCTCAAGGACGTACCGCTTGCCGTAGGCGGCCTCCCAGTCGAGGGACACACTGTCGATCCGCAGGCTCGCGCCGAGGTCGACACGGAGCCAGGCGGTGTCCGAGAAGTCGCTCGACCAGCGGGAGTTGGGGTCGGCGTCGACGGCGTTGCCCGGCGTGGTGCCGCCGTTCTCACTGCCGGACGCGGTGACGGCGGCGGGGTTCGCCGCGTAGGCGGCGGCCGCCAGATCGGTGTTCCAGTCGGCGGCCGCGGCGGCGGCCCGCGGGGGTGCGGCGAGGGCTTGCGGGGCGATCAGCACGGCGGCGAGGGCCGCGCTGGCGCAGCAGAGCAGGAGGGGGCGGCGCATGACTCTCCTTCACGGGTTCACGGATGCGGTGCGTCACGGAGCGTGCACGAGCCGGAAGGAGAGCGCTCCGGGGCGGAACGTATGGGGGCGCTCCCCCGTGTGTCAACGGGGGCGGGGAGAGCGAGGAGGGAGTGAGCCCGCTCTGACACTTCCTGAAGTCATGGAAGGCTCAACTGCCGTGTGTGGGGGATTTGTTGCGAGTGCGCTGCGGGATTCCCGTCAAGTTCGGTCGCATGTCTTGACGTCGACTTCACACACCTGAAGCATGCGTCGCCAGGAGAGCGCTCCCACACCCCCACTCGTTCACTTCATGAACCAGGAGAGCCGCTGTGCCCCACTCCCCCGCACCCCTGTCCCGCCGCACGGTCCTCGGCGCGGCCGCCGCGACCGCGGCGCTGCCCGCGCTCGGAACGGCTTCCGCGGCAGCCGCCGAGGCCCGGCCCGCCGCGCAGGTGAAACAGCTCCCGGCCGGCGGCGACCTCGGCCCCAACGTCATCGTGTTCGACCCGGCCACCCCGGGCATCCAGGCCAAGCTGGACGAGATCTTCAAGAAGCAGGAGTCGGCCCAGTTCGGCACGGGCCGCTACGCGCTGCTGTTCAAGCCGGGCTCCTACCACGGCCTCAACGCCCAGCTCGGCTTCTACACCTCGATCGCGGGCCTCGGCCTGTCCCCCGACGACACCACGATCAACGGGGACGTGACGGTCGACGCCGGCTGGTTCGGCGGCAACGCCACGCAGAACTTCTGGCGCAGCGCCGAGAACCTGGCCCTCGTGCCGGTCAGCGGAACGAACCGGTGGGCGGTGGCGCAGGCGGCCCCGTTCCGCCGGATGCACGTGCGCGGCGGACTGAACCTCGCGCCCGACGGCTACGGCTGGGCGAGCGGCGGCTACATCGCCGACAGCCGCATCGACGGGACGGTCGGCCCGTACTCGCAGCAGCAGTGGTACACCCGTGACTCCTCGGTGGGCGGCTGGACCAACGCGGTCTGGAACATGGTCTTCTCCGGTGTCGAGGGGGCGCCCGCGCAGGGCTTCCCCAATCCCCCGTACACGACGCTCAACACGACGCCGGTCTCCCGCGAGAAGCCGTTCCTGTACCTGGACGGCTCCACGTACCGGGTGTTCCTGCCGGAGAAGCGGACGAACGCGCGGGGCACGACCTGGGGCAACGGCACGCCGCGCGGGACGTCGTTGGCGCTGACCCAGTTCTACGTGGCGCGCCCCGGGGACAGCGCGGCGACCCTGAACGCCGCTCTCGACCAGGGCCTGCACCTCCTGCTCACGCCGGGCATCTACCACCTCAGCGCGCCGATCCAGGTGAAGCGGGCGGGCACGGTCGTGCTCGGGCTCGGCTACGCGACGCTCATCCCGGACGGCGGCGCCACGGCCGTGAAGGTGGCCGACGTCAACGGGGTGCGGCTCGCCGGGTTCCTGGTGGACGCCGGGACGGTCAACTCCGCGACGCTGCTGGAGATCGGCCCGTCGGGCGCGTCCGCCGACCACTCGGCCGACCCGATCACCGTGCAGGACGTGTTCGTGCGGATCGGCGGCGCGGGCCCCGGCAAGGCGACGACCAGCCTGGTGGTCAACGCGCGGCACACGATCGTCGACCACACGTGGGTGTGGCGCGCCGACCACGGCGACGGCGTCGGCTGGACCACCAACCGGGCCGACTACGGCGTGGTGGTGCGGGGCGACGACGTGCTGATGACGGGCCTGTTCGTGGAGCACTTCAACAAGTACGACGTGCAGTGGTTCGGCGAGCGCGGCCGGACCATCTTCTTCCAGAACGAGAAGGCGTACGACGCCCCCAACCAGGCCGCCGTGCAGGACGGTTCGGTGAAGGGGTTCGCCGCCTACAAGGTCGCGGACTCGGTGACGACCCACGAGGGCTGGGGCCTCGGCTCGTACTGCTTCTACAACACGGACCCGACCATCCGGCAGGACCACGGGTTCGCCGCGCCGAACAAGCCGGGCGTGAAGTTCCACGACCTGCTCGTCGTGTCGCTCGGCGGCAAGGGCCAGTTCGAGCACGTCATCAACAACACCGGTGCGGCGACCTCGGGCACCGGCACGGTGCCGTCCACCGTGGTGTCATACCCCTGAGGCGGAGGTACGGGGGCGGGGCGCGCCGATGAGCGAGTCGTCGTGGACCCGGGCGCCGGGCAGCCGGTACCGGGCCGCGACGACCGCCGCATCCACGTCGCGCGTCCCGGTGGCGACGCACAGGCTGTAGGAGACGTCGGCCAGGCGGCGGCGTGCCTCGGGGCCGCCGCCGTCCGCGTCCAGTGCGCTCAGCGAGTCGTACTCACGGACGAGATCGGCCAGCAGAACGGGGTGGGCCAGCAGCATCGGCGGGTACTCCTCGGTTCACGGTGATCCGGACACTGCGCGATTGCCCGCGCCGCCGTCGCCCAAACGGCGGCGGCGGTACGCGGACGATCACGCCCGGAGCAGGGCGGGTGCCGCCTCCACCGCGAGCAGCGAGGCGTCGTCCTGGAGGCTGCCGCCCGCGTGGTGCAGCAGGTCGGCGGCGAGCGCCGCGGTGAAGACGGCCAGCGGGCGGTCGGCCAGTTCGGCGGCGCGCTCGGCGAGCGGATAGAAGTCGCCGTCGGCGTCGCGCGCCTCGCTGGCGCCGTCCGTGTGCAGCAGCATCCGGTCCCAGGCGCGCGCGGGCACCGGCTGGGCCGCGCACCATCCGTGGGCGAGGTCGAGCAGGCCGAGCGGCGGCGCCGGGGCGGGCACCGCGGCGGGTACGGCGCCGCCGTCGCGGATCAGCAGGGGCGGCGGGTGTCCGCAGCAGACGAGGTCGGCCGCGCCGTCCGGGCCGACGGTGAGCAGCGCGGCGGTGACGAAGCGGTCCGGTTCGGCGGAGTGGGCGACCACCGTGTGCAGCCGCACCGCCAGCGCCTCCAACGAGGCCTCGCGCACGGCCAGTTGACGCCAGACGTCCAGCACCGCACCGGCGGTCCGCGCGCCCTCCGCCCCCTTGCCCATCACGTCGCCCATCAGCAGCCGGGTGCCGAACGGCGTGTCGAGGACCCCGTGCAGGTCCCCGGCCGCCCCGCCGCGCCCGGATCCCGCGGTCAGCAGCCGGGCGCTGACGCTCAGCGAGCCGACCGTGTCCGGGACGGAGGTGCGCGACGGCGGGCGGACGGTCATGGGGGGCCTTCCGAAAGTGCGGCCGGATGCCAGGTGGGGAGACGCACGGCGGGGGGAACCCACGGAAGTGTAGTCACCCCGACGCGCTCTGTGACGGTTTCCCGCAAAGCCTTGCGGGCGGGGCGTCCGGGGCGCATCCGGGCGGCGCCGCGCTCCCGCCGCCTCGCGGGGCGGCGGCGGAGCGGCGCGGGCGTGTCCGGACCGGGCGGCGCCGCTCCCGCGGCCGGGGGCCGAACGACCCTCGTGACAGGGCCGGTTCGCCCCTCCCGGCGGGAGGGCCCCGGTGGGAACGTGCCGGGGCGGGTCCGCGACTGACCCGGCGCTCGCGTGGAACCCGCGGGCGGACACCGTCCGCGCCACCGCCCCGGAGGTTCCGTCATGACCGGCATCCGTGTCCTGAGTGTCGGGACCGACGGCTCGCGGGAGGGCCTGGACGCCGCCGACTGGGCGGCCCGCGAGGCGCTGCGGCGCGGTCTGCCCCTGCGTCTGGTGCACGCGGGTGAGGGCCGGAGGGCCGCGCCGCCACCGCTCGACGTCGATCTGCCCCGCGGCACGCTCCTCGACCGGACCGCCCTCCACCTCTCCTACGCGCACCCGGCGTTGCGCATCCTGGCGCGGCGCGGGCCGCGGCCGGCGCGGCGCGCGCTGCTGGAGGCGGCGACGGACTCCGAGGCGCTGGTGCTCGGGACGCCGGCCTCCACCGGCCACACCGGATCCCTGGTCGGCCCGGTCGCGCTCGCCGTCGCGGCCGGGGCGGCGTGCCCCGTCGTGCTGGTCAGGGCCGGGGCACCCGCCGCGGACGGGCGGACGCCCGGGGGACGTCTCCCGCCGGTGGTCGTCGGCCTCGACGCGGTGTCCGCCACCGACGACCTGCTCAGCTACGCGTTCGAGACCGCGGCGCTGCGCGGGGCCCCGCTGCACGCGGTGCACGCCCGGACGCCGGATTCCCCGGACGGCGGCCCGGGCGCTCGCGGGCGCCCTCCGGGCGTGGCGCGCCAAGTATCCCGAGGTGGAGGTGGTGGAGCGGCTGGTCCGCGGGCGGCCGGGGCGCCATCTGTCGGCGGCGTCCGCGGGGGCGGGCCTGACGGTGGTCGGGCGGCGCGCCGGTGCGCTCCGGCTCGGCGCGACCGCCCGGTCCGTCGTGCGGCACGCGGCGAGTCCCGTGGCGCTCGTGCCGCACTCCTGAGCGCGGGCCCGCTGCCGGGCCCTCTACCCGGCTCCGCCGTCCTCCTCGTACGCTTCTCGTCCGCACGTCGCACCGTGGCCACATCGCGAGGGAGTTGGCGGTTCCATGCCCGACGACGCAGCTCCGTTCCATCCGGCCCCGGCCTGGCTCGCGGAGGCCGTCTTCTACCAGATCTACCCGCAGTCGTTCGCCGATTCGGACGGCGACGGGATCGGGGATCTCGGCGGGATCGCCGAGCGGCTCGACCACCTGGCGTGGCTGGGCGTGAACACGGTGTGGATCAATCCGTGCTTCGCCTCGCCGTTCCGGGACGCGGGCTACGACGTCAGCGACTACCTCCGCATCGCGCCGCGCTACGGCACGACGAACGATCTGGCCGAGCTGGTGGATCTCGCGGGGCGCCGCGGCATCCGGATCCTGCTCGACCTGGTGGCCGGGCACACCTCCGACGCGCACCCGTGGTTCCGCGCCGCCGTCGACGACCCCGGCGACCACCGCTACATCTGGACCGGCGAGGGCGTCCCCGAGGGTTTCGTCGCCTCCCCCGGCAGCCGCCCCGGCGGCTATCTGCCGAACTTCTTCGACTCCCAGCCCGCCCTCAACTTCGGTTACGCGCGCACGCGTCCGGACGAGCCGTGGCGGCAGCCGGTCGACGCGGCGGGCCCGCGCGCCAACCGGGCGGCGCTGCGCGAGATCATGGATCACTGGCTGCGGCTCGGCGTGTCCGGGTTTCGCGTCGACATGGCGGCGTCGCTGGTGAAGGACGATCCGGGGCGGCGGGCGACCGCGGCGCTCTGGACGGAGCTGCGGCACTGGATCGACGGCGCCCACCCGCAGGCGGTGCTGCTCGCGGAGTGGGGCGATCCCGAGGTGTCGGTCCCCGCGGGTTTCCACACCGACTTCTTCCTCCAGTTCGGCGGCCCGGCGAACGGGCTCGCGATGCGCTCGCTGTGGAGCAACGGCGCGGGGACCACCGACGACGCCTGGGATCCGCTGGACTGCTTCTTCGACGCCTCCGGGCACGGCTCCCCCCGCCCGTTCGTCCGGGCGTGGCGGCAGGCGGCGGCCGCGCTCGGGGACACCGGCTTCATCGCCCTGCCCACCGCCAACCACGACTTCTCGCGCCTCAACTGCGGCCCGCGCACGGCCGAACAGCTCCCGGCGGCGTTCGTCTTCCAGCTCACCTGGCCGACCCTGCCGGCGATCTACTACGGCGACGAGATCGGCATGCGGTACGTGCCCGGCCTCCCCGACACGGAGGGCAGCGTCCTCGGCCCGCGCTACAACAGGGCCGGTTCCCGCACCCCGATGCAGTGGGACGACGGGCCCGGCGCCGGCTTCTCCAGCGCCGCCGAGGACCGCTTCTACCTGCCCCTCGACCCGTCCCCCGACCGCCCCTCGGTGGCCGCCCAGCGCGCCGACACCACCTCGCTGCTGCATCTCGTGCGCCGCCTCGTCGCCCTGCGCCGCTCCACCGCCGCGCTCGGCCACCGGTCACCGGTGGAGGTCGTGCACGAGGGGCATCCCTTCGTGTACGTGCGGGGAGGGCGGTTCCTCGTGGTGGTCAACCCGGGCCGGAGCGCGAGCGGTTGGCCGGCCGGCGCGAGCGCGTCCCGGATCGCCGGGGCGCGGCCCGTCGAGGTGGACGGGGTGCGGATCAGCGCGGACGGCGCGGTCGTCGAGGCGGACGGATTCGGTCACGGGATCTTCGTGCTGCCGGGCTGACGGACACCCGGGGCGGGGGCGGACGGGTCGGCGGGCCGGGCGGTGCCCGCCGGTTCCGGGCCGCCGGGTCGTCGCGTACGGTCGTGCCGTTCACGTCCGCGGCCGGCCCCCGCGGCGGGCGGGCGCGGGCCTCGGCCGGGACGAGCCGCCGGACGGATGGCCCGATCACGCAAACGGACCGCAAGCGTTGCGCTAATCTTGCGTTCCATGACGCGCAGACTTGCTCAGGTGGCGAAGAAGGTCGGGGTCAGCGAGGCCACGGTCAGCCGGGTGCTCAACAACAAGCCCGGTGTGTCGGAGGCGACGCGGCAGTCGGTGCTCACCGCGCTCGACGTGCTCGGCTACGAGCGCCCCACCCAGCTGCGGGGTGAGCGGGCGCGGCTGGTCGGGCTCGTGCTTCCGGAGTTGCAGAACCCGATCTTCCCCGCGTTCGCGGAGGTGATCGGGGGTGCGCTGGCCCAGCAGGGGCTCACCCCGGTCCTGTGCACCCAGACCAAGGGCGGGGTGTCCGAGGCGGACTACGTGGAGCTGCTGCTCCAGCAGCAGGTGTCCGGGGTGGTGTTCGCGGGCGGTCTGTTCGCGCAGGCCGACGCGGAGCACGGCCACTATCAGCGGCTGGCCGAGCGCAACGTGCCGGTGGTGCTGGTCAACGCCTCCATCGAGCGGCTCGGCTTCCCGTGCGTGGCCTGTGACGACGCGGTCGCGGTCGAGCAGGCGTGGCGCCACCTCGCCTCGCTCGGCCACGAACGCATCGGGCTGGTGCTCGGCCCCGACGACCACATGCCCTCGCAGCGCAAGCTCGCGGCCGCCCGCGCCGCCGCGCGGGCGACGGGCGGCACGCTGCCCGACGACGCGGTGGAGCGGGCGATGTTCTCGCTGGAGGGCGGGCACGCCGCCGCGGCCCGGCTGATCGGGCGGGGCATCACCGGCGTCATCTGCGCCAGCGACCCGCTCGCCCTGGGCGCGGTGCGCGCCGCACGCCGGGCGGGGCGCTCGGTGCCGCGGGACATCTCCGTGGTGGGCTACGACGACTCGGCGTTCATGAACTGCACCGAGCCACCGCTGACGACCGTACGGCAGCCCATCGAGGCGATGGGCCGGGCCGCCGTCGAACTGCTCGTCGCCCAGATCCAGGGCGGCGTGGTGCCGCCCGGCGAGCTGCTCTTCGAGCCCGAGCTGGTGGTGCGCGGATCGACGGCGCCGCCGCGCGCCGCCGACTGACTGCCCGCCGCCCGCCCTAGGGCGTGGTCAGCTGGCCCGTGGAGCCGCGCACCACGAGTTCTGGTTCGAAGAGCAGTTCGCCCAGGTGGGTGCGGGAGCCCTGGAGCTGCGCCATCAGCAGTTCCACCGCCGCGCGGCCCATCGCCTCGATGGGCTGGCGGACCGTCGACAGGGGCGGCTCGGTGCAGGTCATGAACGCCGAGTCGTCGTACCCGACGACCGACAGGTCCTCGGGCACGGACAGGCCGCGCCGGCGGGCCGCCCTGATGGCGCCGAGCGCGAGGGGGTCGCTCGCGCACACGATGCCGGTGACGCCGCGGTCGAGGAGGCGGGCGGCGGCGGCCTGTCCTCCTTCGAGCGAGAACAGCGACCGCTCCACCAGGGCGTCGTCCAACGTCATGCCCATCGCCCGGGCGACCCCGCGCGCGGCCCGCAGCTTGCGGCGGGACGGCATGTGGTCGAGCGGCCCGAGCAGCAGCCCGATGCGGTCGTGGCCGAGCGAGGCGAGGTGGCGCCACGCCTGCTCGACCGCGACCGCGTCGTCGCAGGACACACAGGGGAAGTCGAGGCCCGTGATCGACGCGTTGATGAAGACGACCGGGATCTTGCGCTCGGCCAGCCGCCGGTAGTGCCCGTGGTCGGCGTCGGCCTGCGCGAAGTGCCCGCCCGCGAACACCACGCCCGAGACCTGCTGTTGGAGCAGCAGCTCCATGTAGTCGGCCTCGGAGACGCCGTTCTTGGTCTGGGTGCACAGGACCGGGGTGAGGCCCTGCTGGGCGAGCGCGCCCCCGATCACCTCCGCGAAGGCGGGGAAGATCGGGTTCTGCAACTCCGGAAGCACGAGCCCGACCAGCCGGGCCCGCTCGCCCCGCAGTTGGGTGGGGCGCTCGTAGCCGAGCACGTCGAGCGCGGTGAGCACCGACTGTCGCGTCGCCTCCGACACACCGGGCCTTTCGTTGAGGACACGGCTGACCGTTGCCTCGCTGACTCCCGCTTTCCTGGCAACTTGAGCAAGTCGTCGTGTCATGTCTGCAAGATTATCTCATTGGCTTGCAAAGAACTTGCACCTCCTGGCAGTTGAGTTGCTTCGCATGCCGATCGGTGTCAGGTCCGCAGCCACGCGGCGGTGTCGCTCGGCAGCCGTCCCTGGCCGTCCAGCGGGCCGCTGGTCAGGATCAGCCGGTCGTACGCCGGCAGGTCGGCGGGCCGGTCGTCCAGGTTGACCACGCACACCAGGCCGCCGGGCCGGGAGAAGGCGAGCACCCCGTCCGCCGCGGGCAGCCACGACATCGGCCCGTCGCCGAACCCCGGGCCCGCGCGCCGGACCTCCAGCGCGGTGCGGTAGAGCGTCAGCATCGAGTCGGGGGCCCCTTCCTGCCGGTCGACCGCGTAGTCCGCCCAGTACGCGGGCTGCGGCAGCCAGGGTTCGGCCCCGGAGCCGAACCCGTAGTGCGGCGCGTCGGCCACCCACGGCAGCGGCACCCGGCAGCCGTCCCGGCCGGGGTCGGTGCCGCCGGAGCGGAAGTGCATGGGGTCCTCGATGCGGTCCAGCGGGATGTCCGCCTCGGGCAGGCCCAGCTCCTCGCCCTGGTAGAGGTAGACCGAGCCGGGCAGGGCCAGCGTGAGCAGGGCCGCGGCGCGGGCCCGCCGGGTGCCGAGGGCGAGGTCGACGGGGGTGCCGAACGCCTTGGTCGCGAAGTCGAAGCCGGTGTCCTCGCGGCCGTAGCGGGTGGCGGTGCGGGTCACGTCGTGGTTGCACAGCACCCAGGTGGCCGGCGCGTGCACGGGGGCGTGCTCGGCGAGGGTGTCGTCGATCGTGCGGCGCAGCCGGTCCGCGTCCCACGGGCAGCTGAGGAAGTTGAAGTTGAACGCGGTGTGCAGCTCGTCGGGGCGCAGGTAGCGGGCGAAGCGCTCGGCGTCGGGCAGCCAGACCTCGCCGACGAACACGCCGCCGTACTCGTCGGCGATGGCCCGCCAGGAGCGGTAGATGTCGTGCAGTTCGTCCTGGTCGACGTACGGGTGCGGGGTGACGCCCTCCTCGTAGTCGGGCAGGTCGGGGTGTTTGGCGAGCAGCGCCGCGGAGTCGATGCGCACGCCGGCCACACCGCGCTCGAACCAGAAGCGCAGCACGTCCTCGTGCTCGCGCCGCACCTCGGGGTGGGCCCAGTTGAGGTCGGGCTGCTCGGGGGTGAACAGGTGGAGGTACCACTCGCCGTCGGGCACCCGGGTCCAGGTGCCGCCCGCGAACTCGGACGGCCAGTTGTTCGGCGGGAGTTCGCCCTGCTCACCGCGGCCGGGCCGGAAGTGGAAGCGCTCCCGCTCGGGGCTTCCGGGGCCCGCCGCCAGCGCCGCGCGGAACCAGGCGTGCTGGTCGGAGACGTGGTTCGGGACGATGTCGACGATGACCCGGATGCCGGCGTCGGCGGCTTCCGAGATCAGCTTCTCCGCCTCTTCGAGGGTGCCGAAGGCGGGGTCGATGGTGCGGTAGTCGGCCACGTCGTAGCCGCCGTCCACCAGCGGGGACTGGTACCAGGGCGTGAACCAGACCGCGTCCACCCCGAGTTCGGCGAGGTACGACAGATGGGCGCGGACGCCCGCCAGGTCCCCGGCTCCGTCGCCGTCTCCGTCCGCGAAGCTCCGGGGGTACACCTGGTAGATGACGGCGTCGCGCCACCAGTCGTCGGTGCGGGACGAGGGAACAGCTGCCACGGGAGGTCCTTTCGGGCAGGTGGGACTCCGCCGCCGGCCGGTGCGGGGGCATGGATGGTCGAGGCCGGCGACGGAGTGCTGAGGGGTGGTACTGGCTGCGGGCCCGGCGCGGTGCGCGCGCGGTCAGCCCTTGAGGCTTCCGGCGGTCAGGCCCGCCATGATGCTGCGCTGGAAGAAGAAGAACACGATGATCATCGGGATGCTGGCGATGACGAGCCCGGCCATGATCTGGTTCTGCGTCACCGCTCCGGCCGTCTGCGACAGGCCCACGCTGATGGTCATCTTCTCGCTGTCGGGCAGGACGAGGAGCGGCCAGACGAAGTCCTTGAAGATCGCGACGACCGTGAAGATGGAGACCACGCCGAGGATCGGCCGGGAGATCGGCAGGATGATCGAGACCAGGATCCGCCACGGGGGCACGCCGTCGATCTCGGCCGCCTCCAGGAGTTCGTTGGGGATGGAGTCGAAGAAGCGCTTCAGCAGGAAGATGTTGAACCCGTTGGCGGCCACCGGGAACCAGATCGCCCAGGGTGTGTTGAGCAGGTGCCAGCCGAAGATCGGCACGTCGGTCACGGTGATGTAGGCCGGGATCATCACGACGATCGGCGGGATCATCAGGGTGACGAACATGCCGGCCAGGATCACGTTCCCGAACAGGGGCCGGAGCTTGGACAGGGCGTAGGCGGCACAGACGTCGACCGCCAGCGCGAACAGCCAGGCGCCGACGGCGTAGAACAGGGTGTTCTTCAGCAGCGTCCCGATGTCGAACAGCTGCCAGGCGTCGGCGAAGACGCCGAAGTCGGGATGTTCGGGGAAGAGGGTGGGCGGCATCTGGGCGATCTCCTCGCCCGACTTCATCGCCCCCGTCACCATCCAGTACAGGGGGAAGACGAACACCAGGGTGAACAGGAGCAGGACGGACACGAGGAGCGTCCAGTAGATCTTGCGGCCCCAGCGGGACTTGAGCTCCAGCGGCGAGACGATGGTCCTGGTGTGGCCCTCGGCCCAGGCGCCGCGGCGCTTGTTCCGGGGGCGTCCGGATGCGCGGACGGCGGTCTTGCCGACCGGGGTCTGCTCCGCCGCGTCCGGGCGGGCGGTGGTGTTGACCATGGACCTAGTTCTCCTCTCGGGTCAGCCGGAGCTGAACCGCGGCGACCGCCAGCAGCACGACCATGAGCATCAGGCCGAGCGCGCTGCCCGCTCCGTAGTTGCCGCCGTAGACGAACGCGTACTGGTACATGAGGTAGACGACGGTGACCGTCGCGTTCTCCGGGCCGCCGCCCGTGAGCATGTACGGCTCGATGAACACCTGCATGGTGGCGACGATCTGGAGCATCAACATCAGCAGCAGGATCAGCCGGGTCTGCGGGATGGTGACGTGCCAGATCCGCTTGAAGATGCCGGCGCCGTCGAGTTCGGCCGCCTCGTAGAGGTCACCGGGGATGTTCTGGAGGGCGGCCAGGTAGATCAGCACGCCCGAGCCGAGGTTCATCCAGGTGGCGACGATCACCAGGGAGATCAGCGCGGTGCTGGTGGAGTCGAGCCAGGCGAGGGTCGGCAGGCCGAAGAAGTCCAGCGCCTGGTTGAACAGGCCCGGTCCGGGATCGTAGAACCAGCGGAACAGCAGCACCGCGACGATCGGCGGCAGCATCACCGGCAGGTAGACCACGAACCGCAGGTACGCCCGGGCGTGCCGCAGCTCGTTGAGCACGATGGCGACGCCGAACGGGATGACGTAGCCGCACACCAGGGCGAGCAGCGTGAAGATCAGGGTGTTGCGCCAGGCCTGGCCGAACGCCGGGTCGTCCACCACCGTGCGGAAGTTGTCCAGGCCCACCCAGGTGGGCGGGTCGACCAGGTTGGTCGACTGGAAGCTGAGCAGGACCTCCTTGACGATCGGCCACCACGCGAACATGGCGAAACAGAAGAGCGCGGCGCACAGGAATCCGTAGGCGCTCAGATTTCTGCGCGCGGCCCGGCCGCGTTTGGAGGGTGGCCGGCGCCGTGGCGCGGGTCGCCGCTCGGTCTCCACCGTGAGTGTTTCCATCGTGATCTCCCGTTCCCGGCGCCGACCGCGGTGCGGTGCCGACCCGGGGTGCCGCCACGTGGGCGACACCCCGGAACCTTGTGCCGTCAGCTCTTGGCGAGGATCGAGTTCGCCTTGGTCTCGGCGTCCTTGAGCAGCTTGTCGACGTCGGCGTTCTCACGGGTGAGGACGGCCGACATGGCGACGTCGAGGACCGCGTAGAGCTCCTGGGCCTTCTCCGGCTCCAGCTTCGGCTCGACCGAGGTCGAGTTCGCGACGTACGGCTCGTAGTACTCGACCGGGAGGCTGGCGTTCGTCTTGCGCTCCTCGGCGAGCTTCTTGCCGGTGGGCGAGTCGCCCATGTAGTCGTTGTTCGGCACGCCGACGGCCTCGCCGTTGGCCTTGCCGCGGGCGAAGTCGAAGCGGCCCTTGCCCGGCGTGTCGAACTGGAAGTCGATCCACTCCAGGCCGGCCTTGGTCTGCGCCGCGCTCGCCTTGGGGTTGACCATGTACGCCTCGCCACCGGTCAGCGACGCCTTGCCGTCGGGTATCCCGGTGATGCCGTAGTCGTCGACCTTGCCCTGGAACTTCTGGACCACGTCGGTGACGACGTCCGGGGCGCCGAGCATCATGCCCGTCTTGCCGGCCGCCATCTGCTGCATCAGCGACTCCCAGCCGATGTTGACCTTGCTGCCGGTGCTGTTGTCCTTCCAGCGCATGTCGTGCAGCGTCTGGAGGACGGCCTTGCCCTCGGCGCTGTTGAAGGCCGCCTTGTGGTCCTGGACCATCTCGCCGCCGCGGCTGTAGATGGCCTGGGCGAAGTGCCAGCCGCCGGTGTTGCCGCCGCCGTACTCGCCGTAGCCGACGTAGTCCTTGCCGAGACCGGCGATCTTCTTGGCGGCGGCGCGGACCTCGTCCCACGTCTTCGGCGGGTTGTCCGGGTCCAGGCCCGCCTTCTTGAACACGGCGCGGTTGTAGACGAGTCCGACGCTGTAGCTGACGTTCGGGATCCCGTAGACCTTGCCGTCCTTGGTGACCATGTCGCGCACGTTCTGCTTGATGTCACCGAAGTTCTTCACGTACTTGGTGTCGCCCGTGATGTCCTTCGCCTGCCGCTTGGAGATCACGTCCGCGTAGTTGGTGACGGGGACCATGAAGACGGTCTCCATCTGCCCGCCGGCCAGCTTCGCCGCGAACGTCTTCGGGTCGAAGCACGGCTGTTGGTCCGTGCTCTTGACCTTCACGTTCGGGTGCGCCTTCTCGAAGGCGGCGACGTCGTCGTCCCACGCCTTGCGCTGCTTCGGCGCGGTCTTCGCCGGCTGACACGCGACGGTGATGTTGACCTTGCCTCCGGCGTCGGAGTCCGACGAGTCACCGCCGCAGGCTGTGGCAGTGAGTGCCAGACCTGTCGTCAGAAGGATCGCGAGGTTACGGGGCTTCATTACGGCTCCTCCAGGGGTCAAGCCCAAGCACTGCCCTTGATTCGAGACGTGACGATAGGACGGCGCACAGATGACCGCAAGATTCGGATCCAAAATTGCAAGATTACGACTACATCACGACGGCTCATCGGTGATGCGCCGTCAGCGCCGAACCGCTCCAGGCCGAAGAAGCATGCGTCCTACAGGCGACGAGTGGAGCCGGATCCTCCGCCGCGCCCCGGACGCGACGGTCTGAGCCGACGGCGTCCCCGTTGGCGCCGACAGCCGTACTTGGTCAGCGATTACGCAAGACTGTCAATTATTTGCAGTATCTGCCCGACATCTTGTGCTGCCCTGGTCCCGATGCTTGAGTGAGCGCTGCCTGCGGCCGGGACGCCCAGCGCTCCCCGGAAGGCACCTCTCCGCCTCCCCACCCCCACCTCCCCACCCCCACCTCCCCACCCCCACCAGGAAGGCCCCACCGCAGATGGACCCCCATGTCATGTACTCGCCAGTGCGCACCGCGCGCCGTCTCCCCGCCCTCGCCCTCGCGGTCGCCCTGGTCAGCGCCGTGGTCGGCGTCGGCGGGGCGGCGACCGCCCACGCGGCACCGCAGCGGGCCGCCGCCGCGGCGGCCGCGGGCGCCACGCTCCCCTTCGGCTCGTACGAGGCCGAGTCCGCCGTCACCGGCGGCCAGAAGATCGGCCCCGACCACACCCAGGGCACCGTCGCGTCGGAGGCCTCCGGCCGCCAGGCCGTACGGCTGAACGCGGGCCAGAGCGTCGAGTTCACGCTGACCGGAGCGGCCAACGCCGTGAACGTCGCCTACAACGTGCCCGACGGACAGTCCGGCTCGCTCGCCGTCTACGTCAACGGCACCCGGCTCTCCTCGTCCCTGGCCGTCACGTCGAAGTACAGCTACGTCGACACCTCCTGGATCGCGGGCACCAAGACGCACCACTTCTTTGACAACGCCAGGCTGCTGCTCGGCCGGAACCTCCAGGCGGGCGACAAGGTGCGGCTGGAGGCCGCCTCGACCCAGGTCACCGTGGACGTGGCCGACTTCGAGCAGGTCGCGGCGGCCGCCACCAAGCCCGCGGGCGCCGTCTCGGTGGTCGACAAGGGCGCCGACGCGAGCGGTCAGCAGGACTCCACCCAGGCGTTCCGCGACGCGATCAGCGCCGCGAAGGGCAGTGGCGGCACCGTCTGGGTCCCGGCCGGCACCTTCAAGGTCGGCTCCGCGCTCGGCGGAGTGGAGAACGTGACGATCCAGGGCGCGGGCAGCTGGTACTCCGTCGTGCGCTCCTCCCACTTCATCGACCAGTCGGGCTCCGCGGGCAAGGTGCACCTGAAGGACTTCGCCGTCATCGGCGAGGTCACCGAGCGCGTCGACAACAGCCCGGACAACTTCGTCACCGGCTCCCTGGGTCCGGACTCGTCCGTCTCCGGCATGTGGCTCCAGCACCTCAAGTGCGGCTTCTGGCTGACCGGCAACAACGACAACCTGATCGTCGAGAACAACCGCGTCCTGGACACGACGGCCGACGGCCTCAACCTCAACGGCAACGCGCACGGCGTGCAGGTCCGCGGCAACTTCCTGCGCAACCAGGGCGACGACGCGCTCGCCATGTGGTCGCTGAACGGCGCCGACACCCGCTCCACGTTCGCCGGCAACACGATCTCGCAGCCCAACCTGGCCAATGGCATCGCGATCTACGGCGGCACCGACATCACCGTCAAGGACAACCTGGTCCAGGACACCAACGCGCTGGGCAGCGGCATCGCGATCTCCAACCAGAAGTTCCTCGACCCCTTCTCCCCGCTCGCGGGCACGATCACCGTCTCCGGCAACACGCTCGTGCGCGCCGGTGCCCTCAACCCCAACTGGGGCCACCCGATGGGCGCGCTGCGCGTCGACGCGTACGACAGCGCCATCGAGGCGAACGTCAGCATCACCGACACCACGATCAAGGACAGCCCCTACAGCGCCTACGAGTTCGTCTCGGGCGGCGGCACCGGCAAGGCCGTCAAGAACGTGACCGTCGACGGGTCGACCGTGGACAGGGTCGGCACGGTCGTGGTGCAGGCCGAGACGCCCGGCGCCGTGCGGATCAGCAACCTCAAGGCCACCGGCGTCGGTGCGGCCGGCGTCTACAACTGCCCCTACCCGGCGGGCTCCGGCACCTTCACGCTCACCGACGGCGGCGGCAACTCCGGCTGGTCCAGCACCTGGGGGAACTGCTCGGCCTGGCCGCAGCCCGGCGCCGGCAACCCGGACCCCGACCCGGCCCGCAACCTCGCCCAGGGCCGCCCGGCGACGGCCACCGGCTCGGTCGACGTGTACACCCCCGGCAAGGCGGTCGACGGCGACGCGAACTCGTACTGGGAGTCGGCCGGCAACGCCTTCCCGCAGGCGCTCACCGTCGACCTCGGCTCGGCGCAGGCCGTGCGGCGGGTCGTCCTGAAGCTGCCGCCGTCGGCCGCCTGGGGCGCGCGCACCCAGACCCTCTCGGTGCTGGGCAGCACCGACGGATCGTCGTTCACCACGCTGGCCGCGTCGAAGGGCTACCGCTTCGATCCGGCCACCGGCAACACCGTGACCGTCTCCCTGCCCGACACGTCGCCCGCGACCCGCCACCTGCGGGTGCAGGTGACGGGCAACACGGGCTGGCCCGCCGCGCAGCTCAGCGAGGTCGAGGCGTACCTGAAGTGATCCGCCCCCGCATCCCCCACCCCCGAGAGGACCACGTCGTGAGACACAGACAGAGAAGCCGGCGGCTGACCGCCGTCCTGCTCGGCGCCGCGCTGAGCACGCTCGGGCTGCTGCCCGTCGCCGCCCAGGCGGCGCCGGCGGCGGCCGGCCCGAACCTGGCCCTGAACAAGCCGGTCGAGGCGTCGTCGACCATCCAGAACTACGTCGCGAAGAACGCCGTCGACGGCAGCACGGGCAGCTACTGGGAGGCGAGCGGCAGCCCGTCGACCCTCACGGTGAAGCTCGGCTCCGACGCCGACCTGGACTCGCTCGTCCTGAAGCTGAACCCGGACCCGGCCTGGGCCACCCGCACGCAGAGCATCGAGGTGCTGGGGCGGGCGGCGTCCGGCAGCGCGTTCAGCACGGTCAAGGCGCGGGCCGACTACACCTTCAACCCGTCCGGCAACCAGAACACCGTGACCATCCCGGTGTCCGGGCGCTACTCCGACGTGCAGCTGAAGATCTCGTCGAACACCGCGGGCTACGGCGGCCAGGTGGCCGAGCTGGAGGTGCACGGCACTCCGGCGCCGAACCCCGATCTGACGGTGTCCGCGCTGTCCTGGACGCCCGCGCAGCCCAGTGAGGCCGACACCGTCAAGGTGAACGCCACGGTGCGCAACGCCGGTACGGCGGCCGCCGCGGCGACCACCGTGGACGTGAGCGTCGGCGGCACGGTCGCGGGCAGCGTGGCCGTGCCCGCGCTCGCCGCCGGGGCGTCGGCGACGGTGCCGGTCACGATCGGCAAGCGGGCCGAGGGCAGCTACACCGTCTCGGCGCTGGTCGACCCGACCAACGCGATCAACGAGCAGGACGAGACCAACAACAGCCGCACCGCCGACACCAAGTTGACGGTCGGTCAGACCCCGGGTCCCGACCTGGAGGTCACCGACATCACGTCGAACCCGGCCAGCCCGGCGGTCGGCGCGAGCGTCTCGTTCTCGGTGAAGGTGCACAACCGCGGCACCAGCGCGGTGCCGGCCGGCTCCGTGACCCGGCTGACGGTGGGCACCACGACACTCAGCGGCACGACGCCCGCCCTCGCCGCAGGCGCGAGCGCCGATGTCGCCCTCAGCGGCACCTGGACCGCGGCCAGCGGCGGTGCCACCCTCACCGCGACGGCGGACGCCACCGGGCAGGTCGCCGAGACGAACGAGGGCAACAACGTCCTGGCGCGGTCCATCGTGGTCGGCCGGGGCGCGGCGGTGCCCTACGTCGAGTACGAGGCGGAGAGCGGCTCGTACACCGGCACCCTGCTGACGGCGGACGCCAAGCGCACCTTCGGCCACACCAACTTCGCCAGCGAGTCCTCGGGCCGCAGGTCGGTCCGGCTCAACTCGACCGGTGAGTACGTGCAGTTCACCTCGACCAGCGCGACGAACTCGATCGTCGTGCGCAACTCGATCCCGGACGCGCCGGGCGGTGGCGGCCAGGAGAAGACGCTCAGCCTGTACGCGAACGGCACCTTCGTGCAGAAGCTGAACCTGTCCTCCAAGCACAGCTGGCTCTACGGCCACACGGACGACCCCGAGGGCCTGACCAACAGCCCCGGCGGTGACGCCCGCCGTCTGTTCGACGAGACCCACGCGCTGCTGTCCCAGACCTACCCGCAGGGCACCACCTTCCGGTTGCAGCGCGACTCCGGCGACGACGCCTCGTACTACATCGTCGACCTGATCGACCTGGAGCAGGTGGCGCCGCCGACGAGCAAGCCCGCCGAGTGCACGTCGATCACCGCCTACGGCGCGGTGCCCAACGACGGCAACGACGACACGGCGGCCATCCAGAAGGCGGTGACCGCCGACCAGAACGGCGACATCGCCTGCGTGTGGATCCCGGCCGGGCAGTGGCGCCAGGAGCAGAAGATCCTCACCAAGGACCCGCTCAACCGCGGCCAGTACAACCAGGTCGGCATCCGTGACGTCACCATCAAGGGTGCCGGCATGTGGCACTCGCAGCTCTACACGCTGACCGCGCCGCAGAACGCGGGCGGCATCAACCACCCGCACGAGGGCAACTTCGGCTTCGACATCGACGACAACACCAAGATCTCCGACATCGCCGTGTTCGGCTCGGGCACCATCCGGGGCGGCGACGGCAACGCGGAGGGCGGCGTCGGCCTCAACGGCCGGTTCGGCAAGAACACCAAGATCTCCAACGTCTGGATCGAGCACGCCAACGTCGCCGTCTGGGTGGGCCGGGACTACAGCAACATCCCGGAGCTGTGGAACCCCGCCGACGGTCTCGAGTTCAGCGGGATGCGCATCCGCGACACGTACGCGGACGGCATCAACTTCTCCAACGGCACCCGCAATTCGAGCGTCTACAACTCGTCGTTCCGCACCACCGGTGACGACGCGCTGGCCGTGTGGGCCAACAAGTACGTCAAGGACACCTCGGTCGACGTCGGCCACGACAACGTCTTCCGCAACAACACGGTGCAGCTGCCGTGGCGGGCCAACGGCATCGCGGTGTACGGCGGTTACGGGAACAAGATCGAGAACAACCTGGTGTACGACACGGCGAACTACCCCGGCATCATGCTCGCGACCGACCACGACCCGCTGCCCTTCTCCGGGCAGACGCTGATCGCGAACAACGGCCTGTACCGCACGGGCGGGGCGTTCTGGAACGAGGACCAGGAGTTCGGGGCGATCACCCTGTTCGCCCAGGGCCAGAACATTCCGGGCGTCACCATCCGGGACACCGACATCCAGGACTCGACGTATGACGGCATCCAGTTCAAGACGGGTGGCGGCGCGATGCCGGACGTGAAGGTCAGCAACGTGTCGATCTCCAAGTCCGTCAACGGCTCGGGCATCCTCGCCATGAGCGGGGCCCGGGGCAGCGCCACCCTCTCGGGCGTGACGATCAAGGACTCCCGCGACGGGGACGTGCTCGTCGAGCCGGGCTCCCAGTTCGTCATCAACGGCAGCCCCAACACGGCGGCCGCGACCCGGCCGGGAACCCGCATGGGGAGGTAGACAGCACCACCGCTCCACGTCTCACGTAAGGCATGCCGCCCGGACCCCCGCACACGAGGTCCGGGCGGCACGTCGTCGGACGTAGCCCAGGTACGCCGCACTCGCTCATCCGTACGGTTCAGTCACCCTGGAGGGGGCCCCTGGAGGACAAAGGCATATGTCAGAGACACCACCGCATCGTGTATGGCCAAATGCCTTACGAGGCCAGGCGCCCTGTGCCACAGTCGTGAGCGATCCTTCCGTCCGCCCCGGTCGACCCGGCGCCTGCATCGGAGTCCGTCATGTCGTCCCATGTCTTCGCGGACCGCTCCGCCGGCCAGCCGCCGGAGCGTGGCACCGTCGACGCGCTGATCGACCAGGCGCGCCGGCTGCTCGGCGACGTCGACGCGGTGCGCCGCGACTGCGCCGACGCGGTACCCGACGAGAGCGCCCCCGAGGCCCGCTGGCAGCGCGCGCTGTACGAGCTGGCCTCCCACCAGCTCCGCGATCTCGACCGGCACCTGGCCCAGTTGCGGGAGGGCCCGGCGCCGAGCGGCGCGGCACCGGCGATGCGCCGGGCCGCCGGCCGGCCCGCCGACCCGACGCCCACCCGTGTCGGCCGCGCCGACTGGAACCTCCTGACCGACGAGGTCACCTGGTCCCCCGAGCTGTACGAGATCCTGGGCCGCGACCCCGGCTCCCCCGCCCTGACCCTCGACGAGCTGTCCGCCGTGGTGCACGCCGACGACCGGCCCAAGCTGACCGCGATGGTCACGGACTGCCTGATCGACGGCAAGCCCATCGACGGCGAGTTCCGCGTCGTACGCCCGGACGACACCGCGCGCACGGTGCACATGATGGGCGAACCCGTGCTCGACGCGGACGGTTCGACCGCCTCCATGTGGGCGGTCGTGCGCGACGTCAGCGAACTGCGCCGCAGCCAGCGGGCGGTGAGCGAGACCCGTGACTCGCTCCAGCGCCAGCGGCACATCGCGCAGACCGAGCACCGGCTCGCGGTCGAGTTGCAGGAGGCCGTGCTGCCGCCGTGGCGCGGCTCCCTGCGGCTCCCGCACGGCGGCCCCGGCGGCCTGCACGTCGCGGCCCGGCACCTCCCCTCCGCCGCCGGCCCGCCCACCGGCGGCAGCTGGTACGACGCGCTGGAGCTGCCCGACGGCAAGACGCTGCTGACCGTCGGCGACCTCACCGGGCAGGGCGTCGCCGTCACCTCCGGCATGGCGATGCTGCTCGGCGCGCTGCGCGGCATGGCCGTGTGCGACACCCCGCCGGCCGACCTCCTCAACCGCCTCGGCCACCTGCTGGACAACGCCGTACGCCCCGCCCTCGGCAGCGCCCTGTGCTGCCGGTACGACCCGGCGGACCGCACGCTGGCGTGGGCGCAGGCGGGACACCCCGCCCCGCTGCTCTTCCGCGACGGGACGGGGCGTGCGCTCACGCCTCCTCGGGGCCTGCTGCTCGGCGCCACCTCCGGCGCCGTCTACGAGCAGGCCGAGGTGCGGCTGCGCGACGGTGACGTACTGCTGCTGCACACCGACGCGCTGGTGCCGCGGCGCGGCGAGAAGGCGGCCGCGGGCCGGCTGCTCGCCCTGGCACCCGAGCTGGCCCGGGCCCGCGACGCGCAGGAGTGCGTGCAGGTGGTCACCGACGCGTGCGCCGACGGTGAGCGCGCGGACGACGCCTGTGTGCTCGTCGCCAGGATCGACTCCTGACGGCCCGGCCGCGAACCGGCGTCAGGCCCGCATCCGCTTCCCCGCGCTCCTCGGCAGCGCCAGTTTGATCTCCTGGCGCAGGTCCTCGATCTTCGGGTAGCCGGCGTACTGCCCCGTGAGCCGGTACATCTCGCGCAGCCGGTCCCAGGTGCGGTGCGAGGAGTTCGCGCCCATCGAGGAGAGCGCCAGGCGCGCGTACCGGTCCGCCTGCTCGGGGTCGTCGGCGATGAAGCAGGCCGACGCCATCGACAGGTGGTCGAAGATCTTCGACCGGTCCCGGCCGCCCGCGCGCAGTTCGAGGGCTTCCCTGGCGTGCTGCTGGGCGATGACGGCGGCGCCCGGCTCGTGCTCGGCGAGGGTGCGGTAGGCGAGGGCCTGCATCCCGTGCAGGTCCGCCTCGTCGAACATCTGCATCCAGGTGGGCGGCTCCACGTCTCCCTTGTCCGAGACGAAGAGGTCCTCCGCCCGGCCGAGGGTGCGCCGCATCGCCTGGCCCTTGCCGAGCGACGCCTGGGCCCACGCCTCGATGGTGTAGAGCATCGCCCTGGTGCGGGGCAGCACCTCGTCCCCCGCGCCGGACTGGGCGAGCTTCATCAGGTCGAGCGCCTCGTCGGGGGCGCCGAGATGGATCTTCTGGCGGGCCGCCCGGGACAGGGCCTCCCCGGCGCGCGGCCGGTCGCCGCCCTCCCGCGCGGCGTGCGCGGCGATGATGAAGTATTTCTGGGCCGTGGGTTCCAGGCCGACGTCGTGCGACATCCAGCCCGCGAGCACGGCGAGATTGGCGGCGACGCCCCACAGGCGCCGCTGGAGATGGTCGGGATGCCGGTACGAGAGCATTCCGCCGACTTCGTTGAGCTGGCCCACGACCGCCTTGCGCTGGAGGCCGCCGCCCCGGGAGGCGTCCCAGGCCCGGAACACCTCGACGGAGCGCTCCAGTTCCTCGATCTCCTGCGAGCCGATGGGGGCCGCCTCGTAGCGGTCGAACCCGGCCGGGTCGGCGGCGCCCGCCGAGGAGAGGGGATCGGTGCTCCGGGGAGCGTCGGCCGCGAGGACCGGGTCGGTGTGCAGCCAGTCGTGCATGGCGGTGCTGAGTGCGGAGCCCGCGGCGAGCGCGGCACCCGCGCCCACCAAGCCGCGTCGGTTGAGCATGAGGTCCATTCCCGTGAATTCGGTGAGGACCGCAGCTGTCCGCTCGGGCGCCCACGGCACTCCGTCGGGGCCCTGTGGTTCCAGGCCCCCGCCGCCCTGCCGTTTCCCCGCGCGCCCGTGCCGGACAAGACCGAGATCCTCGATGGTCACGACACGGCCGAGTCGCTCGGTGAACAGCGCCGCCAGCACGCGTGGCACCGGATCGCGCGGGATCTCTCCCATGTCGATCCAACGCCGCACCCGCGAGGTGTCCGTCGCCAGCTGGGGGTGGCCCATGGCCGCCGCCTGCCGGTTGACGAGTCGCGCGAGCTCGCCCTTGGACCAGCCGGCCAGGCCGAACAGGTCGTTCAGGCGGGTGTTGGGTTGTCCGCTCACTTCAAGCCCCCAGGTTCTCGGCTGAAAATGACAGTAGCCGCCTGTCAGTTGCTGAGCGACTATTCGCCACGGTTCGCCAGGGTGCGCCAGCTGTTGTGCTCCAGCCCCCCGGGTGTCAGGTAGGAATGCGCCACCCCGACCCGGTCGCCGCAGGGCATTCCCCAGGGTGTTACCGAACTCGGCCGGGCCGGGAGGCGCAGCAACTGATCGGCACACGAAGGGATCTGTATCTCCTATGTACGCAGCATCGTCCTCCGTGTCCGCCCCGCCCCGGCCGCTGCGCTCCGCCCGCCAGGTGGCCGGCGGCCCGTATCTCGACCCCGCCCGTTCGGGGTCCACAGCGCTCGGTGGCGCCGGCAGGACCCGGCGCCTGCCGGGGCTCGGCACGCAACCGCTCAGCGGGAGACTCGACTTGTCCGGCCCTCAGGGCGCCCAGCTGCGCACGGCGATCGCCGCGGTGCACCGGATCTGCCCGGAGTTCCATCCGGTCCAGGTGCTGCGCCGCAGTCAGCGGTCCGTGCTCGTCGTCGGCACGACCGGGCGCAGCACGGCCGTCGCGAAATGCTTACTCGACCACTCCCCCGTGTGGGAGGAGCGGGTCCAACACGAAATAGCCGCCTACCGCTCGTTCGTCCGGCACCGGCCGCCCGTGAGGGTGCCGCGGCTGATCGCCGCCGACCCGGACAACGGGACGCTGGTGATCGAGCGGATGCCCGGCCGGGTGGCCGCCCTGCAACGGCACCCGGCCGAGGCGCCGCCCCGGGCGGACATCAGGGCGGCGCTCGGCGCCGTCTGCCGGCTCAACCAGTGGCGGCCCCCGGCGGGCACCTTCGGCGCGCCGCTGGACTACGCGGAGCGGATCAACCGGTTCCACGATCTGGGTCTGCTGACCGACCGTGACATGGGTGATCTCCAGAAGCTGCTGCACGGCATCGCGCACGCCTCGGGCCGCGGTTCGATGGGCCAGTTCTGTCACGGCGACGCGCTGCTGTCGAACATCCTGCTCTCCCCGGCCGGTCCGGTGCTCGTGGACTGGGAGCACGCGGGCTGGTACCTGCCGGGGTACGACCTGGCGACCCTGTGGGCGGTGCTCGGCGACGCGCCGGTGGCCCGCCGCCAGATCAGCCAGCTCGCGCAGTCCGGCGGTCCGGCCTCCCGCGACGCGTTCCTGGTCAATCTGATGCTCGTCCTGACCCGCGAGATCCGTACCTACGAGTCGGTGGTGCAGCGGTCGCTGCATGAGCAGGTCCCGGCGGCCACGGCGCCGTCCGGTGCCGTCCCGTCCGGTGCCGTACCGACCGGCGAGGAGCAGCGGCTGTTGCTGCGCCGTCTGCACGACGACTGCAACATGGCGCGCAAGGCGGTGCGCGCGGCCGTCGGCACGCGCTGACCGAGACGAAGATCCGTGGTACGCCGGGGTGGAGGACGGCGTACCGCGGATCTTCTTCGTGTCCGGGCGCGCGGCCGCGTGCCCAACTCCTCGCCGACCGGCCCGCGTTGCCGCACATTGGTCCACACCACTGACGCGTCGCAGGCGGCCGCACCACCGCGCCGGAAAACCCCCGCACAGCCGTGCTGACATGGGACTTCCCGCGAATCTCCGTGGCCCGTCCGATCATTGACGGATCGTCGGTGAGCCGATACCACTGACCACGATCGGCCCCGCACGCGCACCGCGCACCATCCCGAGATTCGCTGGTCCCTGGAGGCACCGTTGCAACGATCCCCCCGCTCCCGCACCGGCAGAGGCCCCGGCGGCAGCACACGAGTCCGGGCCGCGGGCACCCTCGCGACCGGCGCCCTGCTCCTCCCCCTCCTCGGCGCGGCCCCGCCGCAGGACGCGGCGGCGCCGTCGGCCGAGCTCCAGCACGCGTTCGCGGCCGCCGCGAGCGAGTACCACGTACCGCAGAGCGTGCTCCTGGGCGTGTCCTACCTCCAGTCGCGGTGGGACGCGCACGACGGCGCGCCCAGTGTCAGCGGCGGCTACGGCCCGATGCACCTGACGGACGCGCGGACCGCCCTCGCGCGCACGGTGGCGCACGACCACGCGGAGGGCGACGCGCGCGGCGACGCCGCGCGGGGTCCGCTCGCGGCGGCCCCCCCGGCGGCGCGGACGGTGCCCACCCTGTCCCAGCTCCCGGCCCGGCTCAAGACGCTGGTGCGGGCGGCCGACCTGTCCGGCATCCCGGCCGCGGACCTGCGCACCGACCCGGCGGCGAACGTGCGCGGTGGCGCGGCCCTGCTCGCCGCCGCGCAGAAGCGCCTCGGCAAGCCGCTCAGCTCCGATCCCGCGGACTGGTACGGCGCTGTCGGCACGTTCGCCGGCGCGGACGACGCGGCGACGGCGGCCACCTACGCCAACGACGTCTTCGCGGTGATCCGCGACGGCGAGCAGCGCACGACGGACGCAGGTCAGCGGGTGGCCCTGGCACCCGACCGGGCGGCGCAGCCGCAGGCCGCGCAGTTGAGGGCGATGGGCCTGAAGAGGACGAGCGCCTCCGACACCGAGTGCCCGCGGACGGTGTCGTGCGAGTGGATCCCGGCGCCGTACGAGGAGTTCGGCGACGGCGACTACGGCAACCACGACCTGGCGGACCGGCCGCACGACCAGAGCATCGACTACATCGTCATCCACGACACGGAGGCGACGTGGGAGGAGACGCTCAAGCTGGTGCAGGACCCGACGTATCTGGCGTGGCACTACTCGCTGCGTTCGACGGACGGCCACATCGTCCAGTCGATCAAGGCGAAGGACGTCGGCTGGCACGCGGGCAACTGGTACGTGAACGCGAAGTCGATCGGCCTGGAGCACGAGGGCTTCCTGGCGCAGCCCGACTCCTGGTACACGGAGGAGATGTACCGCGCGTCGGCGCGGCTGGTCTCCTATCTGGCGAAGAAGTACGACATTCCGCTGGACCGGCAGCACATTCTCGGCCATGACACGGTGCCGGGTCCGACGACGTCCACCATTCCGTCGATGCACACGGACCCGGGCCCGTACTGGGACTGGGCGCACTACTTCCAGCTGATGGGCAGGCCGTTCCACCCGACGGCGGGCCGGGGCGGCGGGGTCGTCACGATCGACCCGCGCTTCGGGCGGAACAAGCCGGTGTTCACGGGCTGCGAGGCGGCGGGCCGGCCGTGCGCGGCGCACGGTTCGAGCGCGGTGCGGCTGTACACGGCGCCGAGTACGGACGCCCCGCTGGTCAAGGACATCGGGCTGCGTCCGGGTGGCCAGGACTCCACGATCGACGTGAACGACGTGGCGTCGCGGGTGTCGACGGGCCAGCAGTACGCGGTCGCCGGGCGCGAGGGCGACTGGACGGCGATCTGGTACCTGGGCCAGAAGGCCTGGTTCGAGAACCCGCGGAAGCAGCCGACGGCCGTGAACGCCAAGGGGCTCGTGGTCGAGCCGAAGGCGGGCGCGCAGTCGGTGCCGGTGTACGGGCGGGCCTATCCGGAGAAGGAGGCCTATCCGGCGGGGATGACCCCGCAGGCGGTCTCCCCGCTGTCGTACACGCTCCTCGCGGGCCAGCGCTATGTGGTCGGCGGGCGGACGACGGGCGAGTACTTCTACTCCCCGACCTTCGACACGTCGACGCACCGGGTGGTCAGGGGCAAGGACGTGTATTACGAGATCCAGTTCGGTCACCGTGTCGCGTACGTGCGGGCGGCCGACGTGCGGGTGGTGCCGTCCACGGGGTCGTAGCGGCCGTGTGCGGCTGACAGGTGGGGCCCGGGTCCGCGTGCGCGGTCCCGGGCCCCCGTCGGTCGCGGGTGGGGCTCAGCCCTGCTGGAACAGCTCGGCGGGCAGCGGCTTGAGCAGCGCGTACAGGTCGTCGGTGATGGGGCGGTCCCAGGACGCGATGGTCACCAGGACGCCGTCGCTGCGGTCGAACTGGACGCAGGAGATCCGCGTCTCGGAGAGCTTGAGGCGGCGCACGATGAGGAGGTTGTCGCCCTGCATCACCGGGACGTCCTCGACGTCGGTGACCGTGACCTCCTCGTCGTTCTCCAGCGCGATGAGCAGCTGGGCGACCTCGAAGGGGATCTCGCCCTCGGCGACCTCGCGGGCCGGGGAGCCCTCCGGCAGGTTCCCGATCACCATCGCGGGGCCGCGGCCGCCGAACAGGTCGTAGCGCAGGAACACGCCCTGGCACGTTCCGTCGGGGGCGGGCAGCAGGCCCGCGCCGAGGTTGCCCGGCCAGTCGCCCGGGTCCATGGCCAGGACGTCGAAGTCGGGGCCCGCGGGGGTCGCTGCTCGGCGGCGGAGGAAGGACATGCGGCCATGGTACGTCGCCCGGGCGCCTTCTCCCCCTTCGGGGCCCGGGCGCCGCGGGCGGCGGCGGGCGGGCTCAGTCCTGGGGTGCGGGCGGGACCACGGCGACGGGGCTCTCGGCGTGCAGCAGTACGGCGTGCGTCACGGAGCCGAGCATCGGGGCGGGGCGGGTGAGGCGCCGCCGGTGGCGGCCGACGACGACGAGGGCGGCGTCCTCGGAGCTCTCGACGAGTCGGCCCGCGGCGTCGCCCGGGGTCACCAGGACCTCGACCTCGACCTCGGGGTGGGACTCCAGGAGCGGGGCGAGGGCCCGCCGGGCCAGTGCGAGGGTCTCCTTCTCCACGGCCTCCTGCTCCTGGCCGGTCAGGGCGAAGTCGCCGTACGCGGTCCAGGCGAGCACCGGCCAGGCGTACGCGGCGACGACGCGGACCGGCGCGCCCACCCGGGCCGCGTGGTCGAGCGCGAAGGCGAGTGTCGTCCCGTCGGGGTCGTCCGGCTGGAGGCCGACGACGACGCGCCGCGCCGTCGCCTCCTGGGCGCGCACCACCACGACCGGGCAGGCGGCGTCGCGGGCGACGGCCACGCCGTTCGAACCGAGCAGCAGGCTGGCGAAGCCGCCCCGGCCGCGCGAGCCGAGCACGAGGAGCTGGGCCTCGCCGCCCAGGGCCGGCAGGACCGCGGCCGGGACGCCCTCCAGGCAGACGTACTCGACGGCCGGCAGTCCCGGCCGCCCCGCGAGTTCCTTGCGCACCTCGTCGACGACGGGGTCGTCGGCCGGCTCCTCCGGCCCGGCCACCAGGACGGCGGGCTGGAGGACGGGCGCGTACTGCCGGACGTGCACGACGCGCACACCGGCGCCGCGCCGGGTCGCTTCGGCGAGCGCCCACTCCAGGGCCGCGCGGCTGTCGTCGGACCCGTCGACCGCGACGACGACGGGAAGGTTCTGCGACTCGGGCGTGCTCATGGCTCACTGCCTCCGACACCGGGCACGCTGGCCGTGCCCTCGTTGACCGGCTGTTCCTGTCTTCTCGTGACCATGATCGCGTACACGGGAGTCACAGGACAGGGCCGAAAGTCACCTGTCGGGGGTGCCCGGGCGGCAGGGGCGGCTCCTACGTCAGATCGAACTCGCCCTCGCGGGCACCGAGCACGAACTGGCCCCACTCGGCGGGAGTGAAGATCAGCGACGGGCTCTGCGGGCTGCCGCTGTTGCGCATCGCGATGAAGCCCTCGATGAAGGCGATCTGGACATCGCCCAGCCCCTTGCTGCTGGAGCGCCAGTCCGCCTTGCTCAGATCCAGGTCCGGCTTCTCCCATCCTGCGAGCGGGTGCTGGTCGATGGTGCTCTCGGCCACGTCCGTGCTCCTCCCGGTTCGTCGTCCGTGCGTCAGCCTAGCGATCGGCCGGTGCCGCGCACAGGCCACGAAAGGGGCCGAAGGTCAGCGGGTGGGCGGCTCGGAGCCGACGAGCCACATGGAGAAGAACTGCGAGCCGCCCCCGTAGGCGTGGCCGAGCACCTTGCGCGCCCCTTCCACCTGGTGTTCTCCCGCCTGTCCCCGGACCTGGAGGGCGGCCTCGGCGAACCGGATCATTCCGGAGGCGCCGATCGGATTCGTGGAGAGAACACCGCCCGACATGTTGACGGGGAGGTCCCCGTCGAGTTCCGTGACGCCCGATTCGGTGAGCTTCCAGCCCTCGCCCTCCGCGGCGAACCCCAGGTTCTCCAGCCACATCGGCTCGTACCAGGAGAAGGGCACGTACATCTCGACGGCGTCGATCTCCCGGCGCGGATCGGCGATCCCGGCCTGCCGGTACACGTCGGCGGCGCAGTCCTTCCCGGCCTGCGGCGAGACGAAGTCCTTGCCCGCGAAGAGCGTCGGTTCGCTGCGCATGGCCCCGCCGAGCATCCAGGCGGGGGGCCGCGGGGAGCGGGCGGCGCCCGCCCGGTCGGTGAGGACCATCGCGCAGGCGCCGTCGGACGACGGGCAGGTCTCGGAGTAGCGGACGGGGTCCCACAGCATGGGTGAGGCCTGGACCTTCTCCAGGGTGATGTCGTGCTCGTGGAGATGGGCGTACGGATTCTTCAGGGCGTTGCGGCGGTCCTTGTAGGCGACGAGCGAGCCGACGTGGTCGGGTGCGCCGGTGCGCCGCATGTAGGCCCGCACGTGCGGGGCGAAGAAGCCGCCGGCCCCGGCGAGCAGCGGCTGCTGGAACGGGACGGGCAGGGACAGCCCCCACATCGCGTTGGACTCCGACTGTTTTTCGAAGGCGAGGGTGAGGACGGTGCCGTGGACGCGGCCCGCGATGAGGTTCGAGGCGACGAGGGCCGTGGAGCCGCCGACGGAGCCGGCGGTGTGCACGCGGAGCATGGGTTTGCCGACGGCGCCGAGGGCGTCGGCGAGGTACAGCTCCGGCATCATGACGCCCTCGAAGAAGTCGGGCGCCTTGCCGATGACGACGGCGTCGATGTCGGCCCAGGTCAACTCGGCGTCGGCGAGCGCGCGTCGGGCGGCCTCGCGGACGAGCCCGGCGAGGGAGACGTCGCGGCGGGCGGCGACGTGCTTGGTCTGGCCGATGCCGACGACCGCCACCGGTTCCTTGTTGGTCATCGGTTCTCTCCTTCGGCGGCTTCGAGCACGGCGACGAGGTTCTGCTGGAGGCAGGGCCCGGAGGTGGCGTGGGCGAGTGCGCGGCGGGACGTGCCGCGGTGGATGCGGGCGGCGGCCTCGCCGATGCGGATGAGTCCGGCGGCCATCATGGGGTTGGCGGCGAGCGCGCCGCCGGACGGGTTGACGGTGACGTCGTCGCCGAGCCGCAGGGCCTTCCTGAGGACGACCTCCTGCGCGGTGAAGGGGGCGTGCAGTTCGGCGGTGTCGACGGGCCGTTCGAAGACGCCGGCGTGCTCGGCGGCGAGCCGGGTGGAGGGCGAGTCGGTGAGGTCGCGCACGCCGAGGCCGTGGGCCTCGATGCGGTGGTCGATGCCGCGGATCCAGGCGGGCCGTTCGCACAGGTCGCGGGCCCGGTCCCCGGCGGCGAGGACGACGGCGGCGGCCCCGTCGCCGATCGGCGGGCAGTCGCCGGTGCGCAGCGGCTGGACGACGTAGTCGCCCTGCGGGACATCGGGGCCGCGCAGCTGGGCGTGCGGGTTGTCCGCGGCGGCCGTGCGGCTGCGGGCGGCGACGCCGGCGAGGGCGCCCTCGTCGGTCGCCCCGCGGTCGATGAGCGCCTGTGCCTGGAGTGCGGCGAGGGCGACGGCGTCGGGCCACAGCGGGGCCACGTAGTAGGGGTCGAGCTGGCGGGTGAGCACGTCGCGGACGCTGCCGGGCGACGACTTCCCGTACGCGTAGACGAGCGCGGTGTCGGCCTCGCCGGTCAGCAGTTTCGTCCACGCCTCGTACAGCGCCCACGCGCCGTCCATCTCCACGTGCGACTCGGAGATCGGCGGCCAGGCGCCGACGCCGTCGAGCGCCATGGTGAAGGAGAAGGCGCGGCCCGCGAGGTAGTCGGAGGACCCGGAGCAGGTGAAGCCGATGTCGGCGGTCTTCAGGCCGGTCGCGGCGAGCACCTGGTGCAGGACGGGCATCAGCATCTCCACCTCCGACATCTCGTCGGTGGTGCGCAGGTGGTCGCTCTGGGCGAAGGCGACGACGGCGATGTCCCGGATCGGCGGCCGCATCTAGATCAGCTCCTTGTACGTGTCGTAGTCGGCGTCGGGTTCGCCGGTCGGCCGGTAGTGGTCCGGGAAGCGCCCGCCCTCGCTCCAGACGGGTTCGACGCGCAGGCCCATGCGGACCTGGTCGTAGGGGATGCCGGCGATGCGGCCGTGCAGGGCCAGGTCGGCGCCGTCGAGCGCGATGTGCGCGTAGACGTAGGGCAGTTCGATGTCGAGGTTCTTCGCCTTGACGTTGACGATGCAGTACGTGGTGACGGTGCCGGCCGGGCCGACCTCGACCTGGTCGGTGGTGGCGACGCCGCAGGTGGGGCAGGCGCCGCGGGGCGGGACGTACACCTTGTGGCAGGAGGGGCAGCGTTCGCCGACGGTGCGGTGGTCGGCGAGGGCGGTGATGTAGCGGCTCTGGGCGCCGCCCGGGCTGTAGGTGTAGTCGAGGCGGGCCTCGGCGACGATGCCGGTGACCGGCGCCTCGCCGAAGGTGCCGGGGTGCGGGGTGGGCGGGGCCGGGTCGCGCGGTCCGTCGTGCGGTTCGAAGCAGGCGATGTCGGTGATGGCGCCGGTGCGGTCGGCGGCCCAGCGGACGCGGACCCGCATGCCGGTGTGCACGGCGTCCGGTCCCGGGGCGTCGAGGGCGTGCAGCAGTGCGGTGTCGGCGCCGTCGAGGGTGACCAGGACCCAGGCGAACGGGGTGTCGAGGGGCTGGCCCCGGCGGGGTTCGGGGTTCCAGGCCCAGGTGGTGACGGTGCCGGTGCCGGCGACCTCGACCAGGTCGCGCAGTTCGTCGGCGGTGACCGGGTCGTACTCGACGGGGGGCACGAGGGTCCTGCCGTCGGTGGTGCGGACGCCGAGGACGGTGCGGTGGCGCAGTCCGGTGAGGAAGGCGCTCTGGACGGGGCCGAGGGAGCGGGTGAAGGGGAACTCCACGACCAGGGGTGCGCGGAGTGTCTCCGGTGGGGGCGCGGTTGTCATCGGGGCTCCTCTGCGGTGCGGGCGGCGTGCTCGGGGGTGGTGCGGTCGCGTCCGCCGGGTGCCGGTCCCGTCGTGGCCGGTGTCCGGCGGCGGAGCGTCATCGGCGGCGGAAGCGCGGCGCGCGCTTCTCGGCGAACGCCTTCGCGCCCTCCTTCGCGTCGGCGGTGTCGAAGACCGGCCAGCCGCGCTTGAGTTCGGCGGCGAGGCCGTCGGATTCGGTCAGCTCGGCGGTCTCGTACACGGACGCCTTGACGGCCTCCACCGCGAGCGGCCCGCACGCGTTGATCTGTTCGGCGATGCCGAGCGCGGCGTCCAGCGCGGTGCCGTCGGGCACGACCCGTCCGACGAGCCCGATCGCGGCGGCCTCGGACGCCGGGTACGCGCGCCCGGTGAGGAGCATCTCCAGGGCGTGGGTGCGGGCCACCTGCCGCGGCAGCCGCACCGTCGAGCCCCCGATCGGGAACAGTCCGCGCCTGACCTCGAAGAGGCCGAACGTGGCGGACGCGCCGGCGACCCTGATGTCGGTGCCCTGGAGGATCTCGGTGCCGCCCGCCACGCAGTACCCCTCGACGGCGGCGATCACCGGCTTGCGCGGCCGGTGGTGCCGCAGCATCGCCTTCCAGTGCAGGTCGGGGTCGGCCTTGAGGCGCTCGCGGTGGTTCTCCCCCGCCATGCCGTTCCCCGCGAGGGCCTTGAGGTCCATCCCGGCGCAGAACGAGCCGCCCGCGCCGGTGAGCACCACCGAGCGGACGGTGTCGTCGGCGTCGGCCTCCAGCCAGCCGTCGTAGAGGCCCACGAGCATCGGCAGGGACAACGCGTTCTTGGCCTCGGGCCGGTTGAGCGTGAGGACGAGCGTCGCGCCTTCGCGCCGCACGTCGAGATGTTCGGTCCCACCCATGGGGGTCCTCCAGTCGGCCGGAGCTCGGACCTGGAACAGGTTGCAGGAGGGGACCGACCAGTTCAAGAGTTTTCTGACAGACAGTCAGATTTCTTGTGCGGGGACCCTTCCGCCTTACATCCCCGTCTGCTCTGATGACGGCCACACGAGATGCGGCCACGGTCAGGAGGAGCGGTGGAGTACAACCTTGCCGACCTGTTCGAGTCGGTCGTCGACGTGGTCCCGGACCGCGAGGCGCTCGTCTACGTCGACCACCCGGGCACGGGCGCGGAGCGCCGGCTGACCTACGCGGAGCTGGACGCGGCGGCCAACCGCATCGCCCACCACCTGATCGACAGCGGCATCCGGCCGGGCGAGCACCTGGGCCTGCACCTCTACAACGGCGTCGAGTACGTGCAGACGGTCCTCGGCTGCCTCAAGGCGCGGGTGGTACCCGTCAACGTCAACTACCGCTACGTCGAAGAGGAGTTGGTGTACCTCTACCGCGACGCCGATCTGGCGGCGCTGGTCTTCGACGCGGAGTTCACCGAGCGGGTGGCCGCCGCGCTGCCCCGCACCGAGAAGCTGCGGCACCTGGTGCGCGTGGGCACCCCGCCCGCGCAGGCCCCGCCGCTCGACGCCGTCGGGTTCGCGCGGGCGCAGGACGCGGGGTCCCCGGAGCGCGGCTTCCCGGCGCGCTCGGCGGACGACCAGTTCATCATCTACACCGGCGGCACGACCGGCATGCCCAAGGGCGTGATGTGGCGTCAGGAGGACCTGTTCTTCGCCGGGCTGGGCGGCGGCGCGCCGACCGGCGAGCCGGTGGCCCGGCCGCAGGAGCTGGCCGAGCGGGTCGCGGCGGGCGGTGACGGCATCACCTTCTTCCCCACTCCCCCGCTGATGCACGGCACGTCCACGCTGACCGCCTTCATCGGCTTCAACTTCGGGCAGCGCGTCGTCATCCACCGCAAGTTCGTGCCGGAGGAGGTGCTGCGCACGATCGAGAAGGAGCGGGTGACGAGCGTGTCCCTGGTGGGCGACGCGATGCTGCGCCCGCTCGTCGACGCGCTCGACGGGCCGCTGAAGGGCACCGACTGCTCGGCGCTGTTCAGCGTCTCGTCGTCCGGCGCGATCATGTCGGACACGGTGCGCGCCCAGTTCCAGGCGCTGGTGCCGAACGCGATGCTGCTCAACAACTTCGGCTCGTCCGAGTCCGGTTTCAACGGCACCGCGACCGACGGTTCGGGCGCCGGACAGGGGTTCCGGCTGCGCGTCAACGCCCGTACGCAGGTGGTGGACCCGGCGACGTACGCCCCGGTGGCGGTCGGCGAGATCGGCCGGCTCGCCCAGCGCGGGCACGTCCCGCTCGGCTACTACAACGACCCCGAGAAGACCGCCGAGACGTTCTTCCGGACCGGGGACGAGCGCTGGGTGCTGCTCGGCGACATGGCGACGGTCGACGCCGAGGGGATCGTCACGGTCCTCGGCCGCGGTTCGCAGTGCATC
This sequence comes from Streptomyces sp. NPDC088785, assembly GCF_044750685.1. NCBI lineage: Bacteria > Bacillati > Actinomycetota > Actinomycetes > Kitasatosporales > Streptomycetaceae > Streptomyces > Streptomyces sp. NPDC088785. Next base: position 37,835 of record NZ_JBIVKH010000012.1, on the reverse strand, counting down.
AACACCGGTGGCGAGAAGGTCTACCCCGAGGAGGTGGAGCAGGCGCTCAAGTCCCATCCGGACATCTACGACGCGCTGGTCGCCGGCGTCCCCGACCCGACGTGGGGCAATCACGTGGCGGCGGTCGTCCAGCTCCGCGACGGAGCGCCCGAGCTGGACCTGGACGCGGTCCAGACGCACTGTCGCACCCAGCTGGCCGGGTACAAGATTCCGCGCCAGCTGGTGCTGACCGACACCATCCAGCGCTCCCCCAGCGGCAAGGCGGACTACCGGTGGGCGCGCGGTGTGGCCGCGGACTCGGCCGCCGGTGCCGCCGGATCCGCCCGGCGGCCGGACGCGCCGTAATCCGGTTGCCGCCCCACGGGTGCGGTGCTGAAGTGACCGGATGGATCGTGAAAAGGTGCTGGCCCTGTACGACCGGCAGATACGCCTCGGGACGCAGCCGTACGAGGAAGGGGCGCGGGTCGAGCGGGTCGGCGGGGTCCTCCGGCACGTCGGCCCGCCCGGCGGCTGGCACGGCGTGCTCTGGTCGGACCTCGACGATGAGACGGCGGACGCCGCCATCGCCGCGCAGGTGCGGCTCTTCCGGGAGCTGGGCGGCGAGGTGGAGTGGAAGACGTACGCGCACGACCGGCCGGCCGACCTGGGCGCGCGGCTGACGGCCGCCGGGTTCGTCGCCGAGGAGCGGGAGACGCTGCTGGTCGCCGAGACGGCCGCGCTGCCGCTGGACACCGCGCCGCCCGAGGGCATCCGGCTCGTGCCGGTCACCGGGGAGGCGCACATCGCGCTCGTCGAGGCCGTCCACGCGCGGGCCTTCGACCACGAGTCGTCCCACATCGCGCAGCAGATCCGCCGGCAGCTCGCGGACGATCCGGACACCGTGCCCGCCGTGCTCGCGCTGCACGGCGACGAGCCGGTCAGCGCCGCCCGCCTCGAACTGAACCCGGGCACGGACTTCGCCGGCCTGTGGGGCGGCGGCACCGTCCCCGAGTGGCGCGGGCGCGGGATCTACCGGGCCGTGGTCGCCTACCGGGCGCGCATCGCGGCCGAGCGGGGCTACCCGTACCTGCAGGTCGACGCGACGGAGTACAGCCGCCCGATCCTGGAGCGGCTCGGGTTCGAGGTGCTGGGGACGACCACCCCGTACACGCTGCCGATGGACACGGCCGAGCAGGACCCGACGGCACCGCGAGGGCGCTGAGCGGCGCTGAGGGAGACCGGCCGGTGCCCGGACGGGCACCGGCACCGGCTCGGGTCAGCAGGCGTCGGCGACCCTGTCGTCGAACTCCTGGCGCGTCATGGCCCGGCCGTCGGACCAGACCTGTCCGGGCTCCAGCCCCCGGAGGTCCTCGGTGGAGAACCCGCCGATCCCGTTGTAGCTGCCGAACACGCTCCGCCCGCCCTTGAACAGCACGTAGTACTCGAAGGCCGGCTTCAGACGCTGGTCGCCCACCTTCGACACGTGCCACGCCGACGGCGGGTCGAACAGAGGGAACTCGAAGGCACCGGCCCGACCGGGGCCGGCCGTGGCGGACCACGCGGTGACGGTGGTCCGGGTGTCCGCACGGGGCCGCCGCGCGCCCTCCGTCGTGAGGGGCACGCTCGGGTCGCTGCCGCTCAGATCCATGTCCTCGACCCGGTCGCCGTCACAGGGGCTGGCCACCACCATGGGGGTCCCGCGGTCGTCGAGCCAGCCCGCGACCATCGGATACTGGGCCGGCGTGCACCCCGACAGCAGCACCCCGCCGACGGCCGCGCCCAGCACCGCCCCCGCCACCCGCCGCACCATCGTCCCGCCCCCGTCCGGAAGACCACGCCCGCCCCGCGGCGCCGGTGCGCGGCGACGCCGTGCGCCCGCGCACGTCTGCGCGAGTATCCAGGCCGCCCGATCCCCCGTCCAGACCTTGAGCCCCCTCGGTTCGCCGGGCGGATCCGCGCCGATCCCGCGCGTCCTGTCTCTTGACGCCGGGCGCCCCGCCTTGAATAACTGACGGGCAACAGGTCAACCGAATGATCGGTCGGGAGTTCGGGAGTGCGGTCGATGGCGACACAGGCATCCATGGCGGACTGGTGGGACGCGGGCGAGCGGCTGGGCGTGCCGGAGCTGCGGGAGTTGCAGCTGGCGCGGCTGCGCGCGACGCTCGCCCGGGTGTACGAGCGGGTGCCGTTCTACCGGGAGGCGTTCGACAAGGCCGGGGTGCGCCCCGAGGACTGCCGCACGCTCGCCGATCTGAGCCGGTTCCCGCTCACGGCCAAGGCCGACCTGCGGGACAACTATCCGTTCGGGATGTTCGCCGTCGACCAGGCGGAGCTGCGGCGGCTGCACGCGTCGAGCGGGACGACGGGGACGCCCACCGTCGTCGGGTACACCGAGGCGGACCTGTCGATGTGGGCGGACATGGTGGCGCGGGCGATCCGCGCGGCGGGCGGCCGGCCCGGCCACAAGGTGCACGTGGCGTACGGATACGGCCTGTTCACCGGCGGGCTCGGCGCGCACTACGGCGCGGAACGGCTCGGCTGCACCGTGATCCCCGCCTCCGGTGGCATGACGGCCCGTCAGGTGCGGCTGATCCAGGACCTGCGGCCCGAGATCATCATGGTGACGCCCTCGTACATGCTGACGCTCCTCGACGAGTTCGAGCGGCAGGGCGTGGACCCGCGGACGACGTCCCTGGAGGTCGGCATCTTCGGGGCCGAGCCGTGGACCGAGGAGATGCGGCGGGAGATCGAGGAGCGGTGCGCGATCGACGCCGTCGACATCTACGGCCTGTCGGAGGTGGTCGGGCCCGGGGTGGCGCAGGAGTGCGTGGAGACCAAGGACGGCCTGCACATCTGGGAGGACCACTTCTATCCCGAGGTCGTCGACCCCGTCACGGGTGCGGTGCTGCCGGACGGCGAGCCGGGCGAACTGGTCTTCACCTCGCTCACCAAGCAGGCCATGCCCGTGATCCGCTACCGCACCCGGGACCTGACACGCCTGCTGCCGGGGACGGCGCGGCCGGCGTTCCGGCGGATGGAGAAGATCACCGGCCGCAGCGACGACATGGTGATCCTGCGCGGGGTGAACCTGTTCCCCACCCAGGTGGAGGAGATCGTGCTGCGCACGCCCGGGGTCGCGCCGCACTTCCAGTTGCGGCTGACCCGGGAGGGCCGGATGGACGCGCTGACGGTACGGGCGGAGGCCCGCCCGGATGCCACGCCGGACGAGCGGGCCGCAGCGGCCCGCTCGATCGTGGCGGGGATGAAGGACGCGGTCGGGGTGACGGTCGGCGTCGAGATCGTCGCGCCCGAGTCCCTGGAGCGGTCGGTGGGGAAGATCAAGCGGATCGTGGACCTGCGGCGGGAGGGATAGGGCGGCCGGGGGGCGGGCCTCAGCTCTTCGGCAGCGGGTGGCGGGCGAAGAAGTCCCGGATGAGGGGGGTCGCGTCGATGGTGGCCGGCGTCGCGGAGTCCTCGTTCGGCGTCGTCGAGGGCCAGACGTGTCCGCCGTCCGTGATCCGGTAGTGCTCCAGCGCGGAGCCGCCGTCGCAGGACCGCCAGCGCCGGAGCACGACGTCGGCCCGGACCCGGGTCTCGCGCGGGCGCGCCGCGCACCCGTCGCGCCCGGCCCAGCCGGCCAGCCAGTCGGGCAGCGCGGGCAGTCCCTTGGCCGGGTCGCCGTCGTACGGGATGGTCGTGTCGGCCTGCCCGTGGAAGTCGAGGACGGGCACGGGCCGGCGCGGGGCGCAGGAGCCGCCCTGCGGATAGAAGGCGCCGGAGACGACGGCGGCCGCGGCGACCCGGTCGGCGAGGCGGCAGGCGACGACGGCCGCGAACCCGCCGCCGTTGGACTTGCCGGAGACGAAGACGCGGCGGGTGTTCACGCACAGCTCCTTCTCGGCGCGGCCGATCAGCGCCTTCGTGAACGCGATGTCGTCGACGTCCGCCGAGTAGGGCGCGCCCTCCCAGGCGCTCCTGCCGTCGGTGCCGGTGACGCCCTGCGGATAGACGACGACGGCGTCGAGCGCGTTCATGCCGGTGAGGCGCTCCTGGTAGCCGGAGGTGCGGCCGTGCCCGTGGAAGGACAGCACGAGCGGGGTCGGCCGGTCCGGGTCGTAGGAGGCGGGGAGGTGGACCAGGTAGTCGCGCCGCGCGCCGTCGACGGTCAGGGAGCGCGCGGTGGAGGCGCCCGGGGTGAGGCCGGCCGGTGTGCCGCAGCCGGCCGATCCGGCGGCCCGGTGCGGTGGTGCGGCGGCGGCCGCCGGTCCCGGGGTCAGGGCCGAGGCGGCGAGCAGGGCCCCGACGACGGAGGCGGCCAGGCGGGTGCGGTGCGACGGGCTCATGGGGTTCCCTTCGGGCGGCGCGGCGGTCGCGGTCCGTCCGCGGCCCGGCCGACGGCGGGGACACTAACGCCCGCGCGGGGCCCGGCAATACGCCCTGAACGGGGAACTCAATGAACACAACGCGGGAGCCCCGCGGCCGGTCGCGCCGTCGCCTCCGAGGCCGTCGGCCCGGTGCCGGGTCAGTCGGTGAGGCGGTCGCGCAGCTCCCGCTTGAGGATCTTGCCGCTCGCGTTGCGCGGGAGTCCGTCGACGAACACGATCCGCTTGGGCGCCTTGAAGGAGGCCAGCTCCCGCCGTGTGTGCGCGAGGAGTTCGGCCTCGGTCACCTCCGCCGAACGGACCACGACGGCGGTCACGGCCTCGATCCAGCGCGCGTCGGGCAGGCCGACGACGGCGGCCTCCGCGACGGCCGGGTGGGTGTACAGGGCGTCCTCCACCTGGCGGGAGGCGACCAGGACGCCGCCGGAGTTGATGACGTCCTTCACCCGGTCGACGACCGTGAAGTAGCCCTCGGGGTCGCGCACGGCGAGGTCGCCGGAGCGGAACCAGCCGTCGCGGAAGGCCTCGTCGCTCTCGCGCGGTTTGTCCCAGTAGCCGTCGCAGAGCTGCGGGGAGCGGTAGACGACCTCGCCGGGCGTGCCGTCGGGCACGTCGGCGCCGTCCTCGTCGACGACCTTCGCCTCGACGAAGAGCACCGGCCGCCCGCAGGAGTCCAGCCGGCCGTCGTGCTCGTCGGGGCCGAGGACGCAGGCGAGCGGGCCGATCTCGCTCTGCCCGAAGCAGTTGTAGAAGGCGAGTCCGGGCAGCCGGGCGCGCAGCCGCTCCAGGACCGGCACCGGCATGATCGACGCGCCGTAGTACGCCTTGCGCAGGCCGCTCAGGTCGCGGGCGTCGAAGTCCGGGTGCTGGGACAGGCCGATCCACACGGTCGGCGGTGCGAACAGACTGTCGGCCTCGCCCGCCTCGACCAGGTCGAGGATCCGGTCGGCGGCGGGCCCGTCGAGGAGGGTGCTGGTGGCGCCGACCGCGAGGTAGGGCAGCAGGAAGACGTGCATCTGCGCCGAGTGGTAGAGCGGCAGCGAGTGCACCGGGCGGTCGGTCTCCGTGAGGTGCAGGGCGTGGATCGCGCTCACGTACTCGTGGACCAGGGCGCGGTGGGACATCATCGCGCCCTTGGGCAGGGCCGTCGTCCCCGACGTGTAGAGCAGCTGCACGAGCGCGTCGGCGTCCGGCGCGTCGCCGTCGTACGGTGCGGCCGCGGGCAGCCGGTCGAGCAGCGAGTCCGCGGCGTCGCGCAGCAGCAGCGTGCGCACCCCGTCGGGGAGGCGTCCGGCGAGGTCGGGCTCGGTGAGCACCAGGGCGCTGCCCGACTGGCGGACGATGTAGGCGAGGTCGTCGCCGGTGAGGTTCTGGTTGACGGGGACGTGCACGAGGCCGGCCCGGGAGCAGGCGAGGAAGCCGATCAGGTACGCGTCGGAGTTGTGCCCGTAGGCGCCGACCCGGTCGCCGGGGACGAGTCCGAGGCCGCGCAGGACCCCGGCGGCGCGGGAGACGGCGTCGTCGAGTTCCGCGTACGTCCATGAGCGCGGCCCGTAGCGCAGCGCGACGCGCGCCGGGGTGCGGCGGGCGCTGCGCCGCAGCACTCCGTCGACGGTGCTGACCGCCGCCGTCGCGGCCGGTGTCCTCGGTGCCCTGGAGGGACTCGTCATGGCGTGATCCTGCGGGGTGACCGACGCCAGGTCAAGACGCGTGCGACGGCGCCCCGACCGGCCGCATACCGGCTGGTACGCTCAACCGCCCCTGCCCGCACGACAGTTGGGACCACGATGCGTATCCGCCCGGGACGACGGCGCCTCGCGGCGGTCGGCACGGCCCTGTCGACCGTTCTCATGGCGGTTCTCGCGCTGCCGTCGGCGGCCGCCGACCGGCCGGAGCGCCCGCGCGGCGACGGCCTGTCCGCCACCATCCGCTACACCGAGTACGGCATCCCGCACATCGAGGCCGCGGACTACACGAACCTGGGCTTCGGCACCGGCTGGGCGCAGGCCGCCGACCAGGTGTGCACGCTCGCCGACGGGTTCGTGACGCTGCGCGGCGAGCGTTCGCGCTGGTTCGGCGCGGACGCGGCGCCGGACGGCTCGCTGTCCTCGGCGGCCGGGAACCTCTCCAGCGACCTGTACTTCCAGGGCGTGCGGCGGTCCCGGACGGTGGAGAAGCTGCTCGCCACGCCCGCGCCGGCCGGCCCCGGCCGGGACGTGCGGGACGGGATGCGCGGCTGGGCGGCGGGGTACAACGCGTGGCTGAGACAGCACCGCGTCACCGACCCCGCGTGCAGGGGCGCGGGCTGGGTGCGGCCGGTGACCGCGCTCGACGTCGCCACCCGCGGGTTCGCGATCTCGGTGCTCGGCGGGCAGGGCCGGGCGGTCGACGGGATCACGGCCGCGCGGCCGCCGTCCGCCACGGCGCCGGGCACGCCCGCGCCGACGCGCACGGACCGGGAGCGGTTCGCCCGCGCGGCGGCGGCGCTGTTCGACCAGGAGGACACCGACATGGGGTCCAACGCGGTCGCCTTCAGCGGGAAGGTGACGGCGAACGGGCGCGGGCTGCTGCTCGGCAATCCGCACTACCCCTGGCAGGGCGGCCGCCGCTTCTGGCAGTCACAGCAGACGATCCCCGGTGAACTGGACGTCATGGGCGGCTCGCTGCTCGGCACGACGACCATCTCGATCGGCCACAACGCGCGGGTGGCGTGGAGCCACACCGTCGCGACCGGCGTCACCCTGAATCTGCACCAGCTCTCCCTCGACCCCGCGGACCCGACCACGTACCTGGTGGACGGCAGCCCGCGGAAGATGACCCGGCGGACCGTGACCGTGCCCGTGCGGGGCGGCCCCGACGTGACGCGGACCCAGTGGTGGACGCGGTACGGGCCGGTCGTCACCTCGCTCGGCGCGACCCTGCCGCTGCCCTGGACGGCCACGACGGCGTACGCGCTGAACGATCCGAACGCGGTCAACCTGCGGGCCTCCGACACGGCGCTCGGGTTCGGCAAGGCGCGCTCGACGGACGACGTGCTGCGCTCCCTGCGCCGCACCCAGGGCCTTCCGTGGGTGAACACGATCGCCGCCGACGCGGCGGGGCACTCGCTCTTCACCCAGTCGCAGGTGCTGCCGCGGATCACGGACGAGCTGGCGGCGCGCTGCTCGACCGCGCTGGGCCGGGCCACCTACCCCGCCTCGGGCGTCGCGGTCCTGGACGGCTCGCGCGGCGACTGCGCGCTCGGCCGCGACGCGGACGCGGTGCAGCCGGGGGTCTTCGGCCCGGCCCGGATGCCGGTGCTGAAGGACGCGCCGTACGCGGAGAACTCCAACGACAGCGCCTGGCTGGCCAACGCCGACCGGCCGCTGACCGGATACGAGCGGGTCTTCGGCACGGTCGGCACCCCGCGCTCGATGCGCACCCGCGGCGCGGTCGAGGACGTGGCGGCGATGGCCGGGAGGGGGCGCCTGGAGGTCGCCGACCTCCAGCGGCAGCAGTTCGCGGACCGGGCCCCGGCCGGGGACCTCGCGGCGGCGGACGCGGCGCGGGCGTGCGCCGCGCTGCCGGGCGGCACGGCGACGGGCAGCACCGGGACGACCGTCGACGTGTCGGCGGCGTGCGGAGTCCTGAGGGGCTGGGACCGCACCCTGCGCACCGGCAGCCGGGGCGCGCTGCTCTTCGACCGGTTCTGGCGCCGGCTGACGGCGGCGGTCCCGGCGGCGCGGCTGTGGCAGGTGCCGTTCTCGGCGGCCGACCCGGTGCGCACGCCGCGCACCCTCGACACGCGGGCACCGGAGTTCGCCACGGCCCTGGCCGACACCGTGGCCGAACTGCGGTCCGCGGGGATCCCGTTGGACGCGCGGCTGGGCGACCACCAGTTCGTGGTGCGGGCCGGGCAGCGCATCCCGGTGCACGGCGGCACGGAGGGGCTCGGCGTCTGGAACAAGGTCGAGCCGGTCTGGGACGCCGCGCGGGGCGGCTACACGGAGGTCGTGCACGGCTCCAGCTACATCCAGGCCGTCGGCTGGGACGGCGGCCGCTGCCCGGTGGCGCGCACCCTGCTCACGTACTCCCAGTCGTCGGACCCGGACTCGGCGCACTCCAGCGACCAGACCCGGCTCTTCTCCCGGGGGAAGTGGGTCACGGAGCGCTTCTGCGCCGAGGACGTCCGGTCCTCGCCCGCGCTGCGGGTGGTCCGGGTGCGCGGCTGATCCCGCGCACCCGCGGCGGGAGGGGCGGCGGCCGGGTCACACGGTCCGGGTCCGCCCCTCCCAGTACGGGTCGCGCAGCCGCCGCTTGTACAGCTTGCCGTTGGGGTCGCGCGGCATCGCCCCGATGAAGTCGAGGCTCTTGGGCCGCTTGTACCCGGCGAGCCGGGTCGCGCAGTGCGCGAGGATCTCGGCGGCGAGCGCGTCCCCCGCGGTGCGGCCCTCGGCGACCTCGACGACGGCCTTGACCTCCTCGCCCCAGTCGTCGTGCGGGATCCCGAAGGCGGCCGCGTCGGCGACGGCCGGGTGGGTCAGCAGCGCGGACTCGATCTCGGCGGGGTAGATGTTGACCCCGCCCGAGATGATCATGTCGATCTTGCGGTCGCGCAGGAAGAGGTAGCCGTCCTCGTCGAGCACGCCGAGGTCGCCGACAGTGAAGAAGTCGCCGATGCGGTTCTTCCGCGTCTTGTTCTCGTCCTTGTGGTACGAGAATCCGCCGGTGCTCATCTTGAGGTACACGGTGCCGAGTTCACCGGCCGGCAGCCGGTTGCCGTCGTCGTCGAAGACCGCCAGTTCGCTGATGGGCCAGGCCTTTCCGACCGTACCCGGCTTCTTCAGCCAGTCCTCGGCGGTCGCGAAGGCACCGCCGCCCTCACTGGCCGCGTAGTACTCCTCGACGCACGTCCCCCACCAGTCGATCATGGCGCGTTTGACGTGGTCGGGGCAGGGCGCGGCGCCGTGGATCGCGTGCCGCATGCTGCTCACGTCGTAGCGGTCCCTGGTCTCCCGCGGCAGCGCGAGCAGGCGGTGGAACTGGGTCGGCACCATGTGGGTGTGGGTGCACCGGTGGGTGTCGATGACGCGGAGCATCTCCTCGGGCGCCCACCGGTCCATCAGGACCAGCCGGTGGCCGATGTGCAGGGCGGCGCCGGCGAACTGGAGCACGGCCGTGTGGTAGAGCGGCGAGCAGACCAGGTGGACGTTGTCGTCGAAGGGCTTGATGCCGAAGATGCCGAGGAAGCCGCCGAGGTAGGTCTCCTCGGGGAGCTTGCCGGGCAGCGGGCGGCGGATGCCGCGGGGGCGGCCCGTCGTGCCGGAGGTGTAGTTCATGACCCAGCCGAGGGTGCGGTCGGCGGGCGGCGCGTCGTCCTGGCCGTCGAGGAGTTCGGCGTACGGGCGGAAGGTGTCGACGGTCCCCACGGCGTAGCGGTGGGTGGCGGGGAGCCCGGCCTCGTCGGCGGCGGCCCGGGCCTGGTCGGCGAAGCGTTCGTGGGCGATCAGGACCTTGGCGCCGGAGTCGGAGACGATCCAGGCGATCTCCGGGCCGACGAGGTGGTGGTTGACCGGCACGAGGTAGAAGCCGGCCTGGGAGGCCGCCAGGTGGGCGGTGAAGAACTCGACGCCGTTGGGGAGGACGACGGCGAAGGCGTCCCCGCGTTCCAGGCCGGCCGCGCGCAGGCCCGCCACCATCCGGTTGGCGGCCGCGTGGAGCCGGGCGGCCGTCCACTCCTCGCCGTCCGGGGCGACGAGCGCGATCCGGTCCGGGTCCGCCGCGGCCTGGGCCCAGAAGCCGTTCGGGGGGGTCTTGTCGGGCATGGGGTGGGCGTCCCTTCTGGAGGTTCTGGACGTGCTGGACGTGCTGGACGTGCTGGAGGTGCTGTAGGTGCTGTAGGTCTCGGGGGGCGTGCTCGCGTCGGCCGCGCCCGGTACGGGCTACCGCCCCGCGATCCGGTTGATCCTGTCGATGGCCTTCTCGAAGTCGCGGGTCAGTTCGTCGAAGACGGCCTGCACGCTGCGCTCGGTGTTCATCCGCCCCACGATCTGGCCGACGGGCGTCCCCAGCAGCGGTTCCACCTCGTACTTCTGGATGCGGGAGACCGCGTCGGCGACGAGCAGCCCCTGCAAGGGCATCGGCAGGGTGCCGGGTCCGGCCGGGTCGTCCCAGGCGTCGGTCCACTCGGTGCGCAGCTGCCGCGCGGGCTTCCCCGTGAGGGCCCGCGACCGCACGGTGTCGCCGGATCCGGCGGCGAGGAGCTTGCGGGTGACGGCCGGGGAGTGCAGGTCGGCCTCGGTGGTGGTGAGCCACACCGACCCGAGCCACACCCCCTGCGCGCCGAGCGCCAGCGCGGCGGCGATCTGCTGCCCGCTGCCGATGCCGCCCGCGGCGAGGACGGGCAGCGGGGCGACGGCCTCGACGGCCTCCGGGGTGAGCACCATGGAGGCGATCTCGCCGGTGTGCCCGCCGGCCTCGTAGCCCTGGGCGACGACGATGTCGATGCCGCCCTCCGCGTGCTTGCGGGCGTGCCGGGCGCTGCCCGCGAGCGCGGCGACGAGGACGTCGTGCTCGTGGGCGCGGGCGACGACGTCGGCCGGGGGCGAGCCGAGGGCATTGGCGAGGAGCCTGACCGGGTAGTCGAAGGCGACGTCGAGCTGGTGCCGCGCGACCTGCTCCATCCAGCCGGTGATCCGCCAGCCGGACGCCTCCCCCGCGGCGAGTTCCGGCACGCCGTACTTGGCGAGGGTGTCCGCGACGAACTGCCGGTGGCCCTCGGGGATCATCGCCTCGACCTCGGCCTCGGTCACGCCCTCCACCTTCTTGGCGGGCATGACGACGTCGAGTCCGTAGGGCCTGCCGTCGGCGTGCTCGTGCAGCCAGTCGAGGTCGCGTCGGAGTTCGTCGGGCGCCGTGTAGCGGACCGCGCCGAGGACGCCGAGGCCGCCGGCTCTGCTGATGGCGGCGGCCACCGCGGGAAACGGCGTGAACCCGAAGACGGCGTGCTCGATCCCCAGTCTGTTGCTCAGCTCCGTCTGCATGCGCGCAGGATGCCGCAGCCGACCGGACGACGGAAGAGGTTTTCTGATGCAGCGTCAGATTCTTTCGGGGGCGGGCAGGGGGCCCGGGTGGTTGACACGGAGCGGACCTGACATGAAAGTTTCATCCGTCGCGATGGATCCCGAAAGATACTTTCAGGAGGCTGTTGATGAGCGCAGGGGACCAGGACGGATCGCGGGCCGGATTCACCCGGCGCGGACTGGGCGCCGCGGCCCTCGCGCTGGGCGGGGCGCTCACACTCGCCCCGTTCCCCGCGGGCCCCGCCGTGGCCACCGAGCAGAAACGGCGTCCGACCCTGCGCCACGGCTCCCCCGAGCGCGCGGGCCTGCTCGCCGGCCATCTGCGCCAACTGGTCGCCGACGCGCAGACGTTCCTGTCCCCCTCCCACCCCTCCCCCGGCGGGACCGGGCACCCCTGGTACGCGGGGGCGGTGCTGCTCGCGGGGCGCGGCGGGACCGTGGCGCTGCACCAGCCGATCGGCAAGGCGGTGCGGTACCGGCACTACGACGAGGTCAGCGACACCGGCGTCGAGTTCCCGCCCGCCGAGCAGATCGACATGACGCAGGACACCGTCTTCGACCTGGCGTCGGTCTCCAAGCTGTTCACGTCGATCCTGGCCGTGCAGGAGATCGAGCGCGGGGGGCTGCGCCTGGAGGCGAAGGTCGCCTCGTACCTGCCGGACTTCGCGGCCGCGGGCAAACAGGACGTGACGATCCGTCAACTGCTGACCCACACCTCGGGTTTCCGCTCCTGGCTCCCGCTGTACAAGGCGCCGACGCGCGAGGGCCGGCTCCGGCTCGTCCTCGATGAGGCGCCGCTCAACCCGCCGGGCACCGTCTATCTCTATTCCGACCTGAACCTGATCTCCCTCCAGCTCGTCCTGGAGAAGATCACCGGATCGACGCTCGACGTCCTGCTGCGCGAGCGGATCACCGGCCCGCTGGGCATGACCCGTACCCGCTACAACCCGCCCGCGGACTGGAAGCCGGACATCGCGGCGACCGAGGACGCCCGCGCGCCCTGGTCCGGGCTCGACCGGGGTCTGGTGTGGGGCGAGGTGCACGACGAGAACGCCTACGGCCTGGGCGGCGTCGCGGGCCACGCCGGTGTCTTCGCCACCGCCTGGGACCTGGCCGTGCTGGGCCGCACGCTGCTCAACGGCGGTGTGTACGGCAGTGCGCGCATCCTCTCCGCCCGGTCGGTGGAGCTGATGTTCACCGACTTCAACCAGGCGTTCCCCGGCGACGAGCACGGCCTGGGCTTCGAGCTCTACCAGCACTGGTACATGGGGGCGATGGCCACCCCGCGCACCGCGGGCCACACCGGCTTCACCGGCACCTCGATCGTCCTGGACCCGACGACCGACTCCTTCCTCGTCGTCCTGGGCAACTCCGTGCACCCGGTGCGGAACTGGCGCTCGGGCTCCGCTCCCCGGGTCGCCGCGGGCACCCACATGGCGCGGGCGGTCCCGGTGCGGCCCGCGCACGGCGGCACGGCCTGGTTCGCCGGCACGGCGAGCGCCGCGTCCGCCACCCTGACCCTGCCGGACCTGCGGCTCACCTCGTCGGCCGCACGCCTCACCTGCTCCCTGTGGTGGGACACCGAGCCGCGCTCCGACGTGCTGTCCCTGGAGGTGTCCACGGACGGCGGCACGGCCTGGCGGGCGCTCCCCTTCACGACCGACCGCACCGACGCCCACCCCACCGGGACCGCGGACGGCTACGCGGGCCGCACCTGGCACCGCCTGGAGGCGCCCCTCGGCGGCCTCGGCCCCGCGTCCGTACGCGTGCGCTGGCGGTACACGACGGATCAGCTGTACGTCGGCCGCGGGGTCTACGTGGACGGCATCCGGGTCACCGACGGCCGCCGCGTCGCCTTCGACGAGGCCCGGCGGGCGGACGCGTCGCGGATCGGGGCGGTCGGCTGGGCGGCCTCCCGGGACTGAGCGCGCCGCCGGCCGGGGCGGATCAGCGGCCGAGCACCGCCATCGCCGCGTTGTGCCCGGGGATCCCGCTGACCCCGCCGCCGCGGACGGCGCCCGCTCCGCACAGCAGGACGTTGGCGTGCGCGGTCTCGACGCCCCAACGACCGGTGCCCTGCCGGGCGTAGGGGAAGGCCAGCTCCCGGTGGAAGATGTTCCCGCCGGGCAGCCGGAGGTCCCGTTCCAGGTCGAGCGGGGTCTTCGCCTCGATGCAGGGGCGCCCTTCGGCGTCCTTGGCGAGGCAGTCCGCCAGCGGTTCGGCGAGATGGGTGTCGAGCTGGGCGAGCGTGGCGTCGAGCAGGGCGGCGCGGGTGGTGTCGTGGTCCGCGGCGAACAGCCGGGCCGGTGTGTGGAGTCCGAAGAGGGTGAGGGTCTGGAAGCCGCGCGCGGCCAGGTCCGGTCCGAGGATGCTGGGGTCGGTCAGGCTGTGGCAGTAGATCTCGGACGGCGGGACGCTCGGCGGCGACCCGGCCGCCGCCTCGGCGTGGGCCGTCGCCAACTGCGCGTAGCCCTCGGCGACATGGAAGGTCCCGGCGAACGCCTCGCGCGGGTCGACGGAGGTGTCCTTCAGCCGGGGCAGCCGCTCGAGCAGCATGTTGACCTTGAGCTGGGCCCCCTCGGCCGGGGGCGGCGGGGTGTCGCCGAGCAGCCGCGCGAGGTGTTCCGGCGACGCGTTCACGAGGACGTGCCGGGCGGCGACGGTGCCCTCCGTGTCGCCGGTGCGGTAGGTGACCTCGGCGTGCCGGCCGTCGGTGTCGATCCGGGTGACCTCGTGCCCGGTGCGCAGGACGGCGCCGTGGGCGCGGGCCGCGGCGGCGAGGGCGTCGGTGAGCGCGCCCATGCCGCCGACGGGGACGTCCCAGTCGCCCGTGCCGTTGCCGATGACGTGGTAGAGGAAGCAGCGGTTCTGGGCGAGGCCGGGGTCGTGGGCGTCGGCGAAGGTGCCGATGAGGGCGTCGGTGAGGACGACGCCGCGCACCAGGTCGTCGCGGAAGTGCTCCTCGACGCCGACGCCGATGGGCTCCTCGAACAGCAGCCGCCAGGCGGCGTCGTCCGCGACGCGGGCGCGCAGCTCCTCCCGGGTGGGCAGGGGTTCGGTCAGGGTCGGGAAGACGCGCTCGGCGACGTGCCGGGTGGTCGCGTAGAAGCGCTTCCACGCCGCGTACTCGTGGTCGGCGCCGGTGAGCCGGGCGAACGAGGCGCGGGTGCGTTCGTCGCCGCCGCCGACGAGGAGGCCGGTGGGCCGGCCCGCGCGGACGGTGGGGGTGTACGAGGAGACGGTGCGGGGACGGACGGCGAAGGCGAGGCCGAGGTCCCGCACGATCTTCTTCGGCAGGAGGCTGACCAGGTAGGAGTAGCGGGACAGGCGGGCGTCGAGGCCGGTGAAGGGGCGCGTGGAGACGGCGGCGCCCCCGGTGACGGCGAGGCGTTCGAGGACGGTGACGGTGCGGCCTGCGCGGGAGAGGTAGGCGGCGGCGACCAGGGCGTTGTGGCCGCCGCCGACGATGGCGACGTCGGTCCGGGTGAGCATGGCCCTTGGTAGCACGGGGGCGCCCGGCCCGGCCAGGGAGCGGGCTGCGGCTGTGCGCCGCGCCGCACCCACCGTTCCCCGGCCGGGCCGGTCGGCCGGAGGGGCCCCGGGGCGCGCACGCCGGCCGCTCCCCCGCGTGTGATCCTGGCGGCATGACTGATCACCGCGAGGTCGTGGTCCTGCGCCTGCCGGACCGGGCCCCTCCGACCGAGGACGACGGCCTGGCCGCCCTGCTGGCGGCCTACCACCTGCGGACCGAGGCCGAGAAGGGGCGAGCGGTCGACTCGGTGGACGCGCTGCCGGACCGCTACCGGGCGGAGATCACCGACCCGCGGGCCGCGTTCGCCGGTGATGCCGTGCTGCTGGCCCGCCTGGCGGACACCACGGTGGGCTGTCTGGTGCTGACCTCGGCGGCCGACGGGGCGTCGGAGATCAAGCGGCTCTGGACCGACCCCGCGCACCGCGGCCGGGGCGTCGCGTCCGCCCTGCTCGGCGCCGCGCTCGCCCACGCCGGGGAGAACGGCGCGGACACCGTCCGGCTCTCGGTGTGGGACTGGCGGACCGGGGCCGTCGCCCTGTACGAACGGCACGGCTTCACCGTCACCGAGTCGTGGGACGAGCGGGACCGGCTGGTCTGCATGGAGCGCGCCGTGTGAGCGGCGGCCACCGTGCGCCGAGGGCCGCCGCCCCGGCCCGTGGCCACCGGGCCGGGTGACACGTCACCGGGCTTCCTCCCGCCGCCCATCCCGCACCCGCGCCGGACAGGCCCTGGGCCTGTCCGGCGGATCAGGTCGCAGTCGGGTGGCCCGCGCGCTTCTGTGCTGGTGAGCGGGGTCCGGTGCGTCGAGATGCCAGGCGGAGGCAAGGCGGAGGGGGCGTCGACGCGGAGCGTTGGCGACCGACGACAACGCCGCAGGTCGGCGCGCCGGACCCCGCGCCCGCGACAAGATCCGCCAGATCCGCCAGATCCGCCAGATCCGCCGGACAGTGCCTAGCCGCCGCGCCGCGCCGTCGCCACCCGCCGGTACAGCTCCGTCGCCTCCGCGCCGCGGCCCACCTGCTCCAGGCAGTGGGCCTCGTCGCTGCGGCTGGCGAGGGCGTCGGGGTGGGTCGCGCCCAGGACCCGCTCGCGGGCGTCGGCCACCGTGCGGTACTCGGTGAGCGCGTCCTGCCAGCGGCCGAGCCAGCCGAGGCCGACCGCGATCTCGCGGCGGCTGACGAGGGTGTCGACGTGGTCGGGGCCGAGCACCCGCTCGCGGATCGCGCAGACGTCGCGGGCCTCGGCCAGGGCCTCCTCCCAGCGGGCCGTCCGGCCGAGGTTGACGCCGAGGCCGTGCCGGGCGCGCAGCGTCTCGGGGTCGTGCGGGCCGCTCACCCGGGTGCGGTCGTCGATCAGGTCGCGGTAGAGGGCGAGGGCCTCCGCGCTGCGGCCGAGGCGGCCGAGGCCGATGCCGACCTCGTAGCGCACCGCGAGCGTGTCGGGGTGGTCGGGGCCGAGGGTCCGGGTCCGGGCCGCGGCGACCTCGCGGTAGGTCCGCAGGGCATCGGCCCAGCGGCCCAACCGGCCCAGGGTGTAGCCGACTTCGCAGCGGGTGACGAGGGTGTCGGGGTGGTCGGCGCCCAGTACCCGGGCGCGGGCCCGCGCCACCTGCCCGGCCATCCGGTACGACTCCTCCAGGCGGCCCAGCCGGCTGAGGTTGAAGGCGAGGTTGTGGCGGCAGCGCAGGGTGTCGGGATGGTCGGGTCCCATGGCGTGCTCGCGGGCGGCGAGGACGTCCGCGTACGCCTGGTGGGCCTCGGCGTGCCGCCCCAGCTTGCCGAGGACGTACGCCACTTCCTGCCGTGCGCCCAGCGTGTCGGGGTGCTCGGCGCCGAGGGCGCGGGTGCGGCCGTCCACCACGTGCCGGTACGCGCGCAGCGCCTCCGCGGCGCGGCCGGTGCGGCTGAGGCCGAGGGCGATCTCGTAGCGGCTGGCGAGGGTGTCGGGGTGGTCGGGGCCGAGCAGTCGCTCACGGTCGGCGGCGACGGAGCGGTGCAGCTCCCCGGCCTCCGTCCAGCGGCCGAGCCGCCCGAGGCCGAGGCCCGTCTCGTGCCGGGAGGCGAGGGCGGCCGCCGGGTCGGGCGCGGGTGAGGGGGGTTCGGCTCCGGCCGGGCGGGCGGGGAAGGGCTCGGTGGGGCGCGGGACCACCCATGCGCCGGTGAGTCCGGCCGCGCCGTCCGGCGGGGTGGTGCGCGGGCCGGCGCCCGCGGCGGCCTTGTGTCCGGTGGTCATGCCCCGGGTCCAGGACGGCAGGCCGGCCTCGTGCGGGGTCCGCGGTGCGGGGATCTCCCGGGTCGCGGGGTGCGGGGCGACGGGCGGGGTCCGCACGGTGGGTGCGTGGGGCGTGCTCCCGGTGCGCCCGGCGGCGATGCGCCGGCCCACCTCCCCCGCGTCGCGCGGCCGTGCGTCGGGTTCCTTGGCGAGCAGGTCGAGGATGATCCGTTCGACGTACGCGGGCAGGTCGGGGCGGTGGCTGCGCGGCGGCTCCGGCGGGGTGTCGCGGTGGCCGACGAGCACCGCCCAGGCGTCGTCCTGGTCGAACGGGGGCGCGCCGGTGGCGATCTCGTACAGGACGCAGCCGAGGGAGTAGAGGTCGCTGCGGGGGTCGACCTGGGTGCCGCCGATCTGCTCGGGCGACATGTAGTGCGGGGTCCCCATGGCGATGCCGGTGCCGGTGAGCCGGGCGGTGAAGCCGATGTCGTGGCCGAGCCGGGCGATGCCGAAGTCGCAGATCTTGGCGGTGCCGTCGGCGAGCCGGACGATGTTCGCGGGTTTCAGATCGCGGTGGATGATGTCCTGTTCGTGGGTGTACGCCAGCGCCGCGGAGACCTGCTCGGCGACGTCCACGACGTCGTCCACCGCGAACGGTTGGTGCCGGTCCTCCGCCAGGAGCTGGCTGAGATTCCTGCCCTCCAGCAACTCCATCACCAGATAGAGGACGCCCTCGTACTCGCCGAAGTCGTGGACGACGGTGATGCCGCGGTGCTGGAGTGCGGCGGCCGCCCGCGCCTCTCTGCGGAAGCGCTCCCGCAGGATCCGGGTGAAGGACTGGTCGCGCTGCGGTCCGAGCGGCTTCAGGCACTTCACGGCGACGTGCCGGCCCAGCGACTCGTCCCGGGCCCGCCACACCTCGCCCATGCCGCCGCGGCCGATCCGGTCCAGCAGCCGGTACCGCCCGTGGATCATCCTGATGTCGCGGGTGTCCCCCAACTCCGGCATCGTCCGCCATCGCCCCCGTCGCGTCGCCTCCGCGCCCTCCCCGGGCAGGACCTCGGTCCAGTATGGCTACCCGGCTGTCGACTTTGTACGGTGCCGTACGCGCGTCGGGCCAAGTCCGGCCACGGGCCGCGGGCCGGGTCCGCCGGGTGCCGGGTGCGCGGCGACGGGCGCCCGCGGTCGCCGCGCCCCCGCGCGCATGTCAACCACCCTCCGGTATCAACCACCGTCCGGTATCAACCACCCTCCGGGCCGTCCGCGAGACGCCGGCGCCACCAGAGGTCGGACCGCCACTGCCGGCGTCCGGCGAAGGGGTCGGGAAGGGTGCGTGCCCGGTACGCGTCGTCCAGCCGGGCCACGTGCCGCCGCAGTTCGCCGCGGGCCCCGGCCGGCAACCGCCGCAGCACGTCCGCGAGCACGTCGCGCGCGTGTCGCACGTCGTCGAAGGAACAGCCGCGGCACGAGCACCGCGCGGCCCGCGGGTACCGGGGCTTGCGTCCCGGTGGTCCGACGAACGAGCGGTAGCGCCGCAACGCGCGGTCGGTGGCTCCCGGGTGGAGGTGGTAGTCGTCCGAGAACCGCTCCACCCGGTCTATGGCCCCGCTGGTACGGGCCGAGAGCCCGTGGATCCGGTCCGGCGGCGTGGCCTCCCCGGTACGCCGGTCCCGCTGTTCGGCGCGCAGGGCGCCGGGCCGTCTACGCGGCATCTGCCTTTCGGAGGGTCGTCATGGCCTCATTCTGCCGGACCGAGGCGAGCGGATCAGCCGGTGGCGAGGGCGGTCCTGTACTGCTCGTCGGTGACGGGCTCCAGCCAGGTGGTGCCGTCGCCGGCACCGTCACCGACGACGAGGGCGAGGTGTGCCATGAAGGTGGTGTCGGTGGCGCCGTGCCAGTGTTCCTCGCCGGCCGGGCACGTGACGGTCCCGCCGGCGCCGACGCGTGCGATGTCGCCGTCGCGGGTGACGACCAGGCCGACGCCGTCGGTGACGTGGAGGACCTGTCCGTTGGCGTGGGAGTGCCAGTGGGTGCGGGCGCCGGGGGTGAAGCGCACGAGCGCGGCCGCGAGGCGGGCGGGCTCGGTGGGGGCCTCGATCACGGTGAGGTGGACGTCGCCGGTGAAGCGCTCCGCGGGGGCCTTCAGGGTGGGGGTGGAGGTGATGTGTTCCATGGCTCTTCTCCTCGGTCGTGAGCGGTAGGGGGGGTGGGACGGCGGGCGGTCAGGCGGCGTCGTCGTGGGCGAGGTCACCGCCCAGTGCGCGGGAGGCCTCGGCCTGCGCGAGCAGTTCCCGGGCCTTGAGCGTGACGGCCTCGATGGCGTCGGCTCCGGCGACGAACCGGGCCGGCGGCTGTTCCTGGTCCGCGAGCGCCAGCAGAGCCGAGGCGAGCTTGGCGGGGTCGCCGGGCTGCTGCCCGTTCATGGACTGCCACTGCTTCTTCGTGGCGGCGGTGCGCCCGGCGTAGTCGTCGATCGACAGGTCGGCCCAGGTGGTGGAGGTGTCCACCAGCAGCTCGGTGCGGAAGAAGCCGGGCTCGACGACGGTGGTGCGGATGTTGTACGGCTCGACGTCGTGCCGCAGGGATTCCATGAAGCCCTCGACACCGAACTTCGCGGCGGCGTAGGCGACGCAGAATTCCTGGCCGACCGCGCCGGCCAGGGAGGAGATGGTGAGGACGTGGCCGTCGCGCCGGGCCCGCATGACGGGAAGGACCGCGCGCGTCACGTTCATCGGACCGAACAGGTTCGTCTCGATCTGCGCGCGCATCTGCGCGTCGGAGATCTCCTCGAAGTAGCCGGCGTAGAAGTTGGCGGCATTGTTGATCAGTACGTCGATGCGCGCGAAGCGGTCGACGGCGGCCCGGACCGCGTTCCGGGCACTGGCCGGGTCGGTGATGTCCAGGGCGGTGACCAGCAGGTTGTCCTGCTCGCCGCCGAGGGCTTCGAGAATGTGGCCGGGGCGGCGGCCGGTGGCCACCACCTGGTGGCCGGCGGCGAGTGCCTGACGCGCGAGATCCGCGCCGAGCCCGCGTCCGGCGCCGGTGATCAGGAAGACCTTGCTCATGGGGGTGCTCCGTTCCGAAGGGGTCGTGGAGGGGGGTCAGCCGACGTCGCGGTCGGCGGCGACCTTCTTGAGGTGGTTGACCGCGGTCATGGCGTTGGGCCAGCCCGCGTAGAAGGCGAGGTGGGTGATGGCCTCGGACAGCTCCTCGACGCTCAGGCCGTTGTCCAGGGCGACGCCCAGGTGGTAGCCGAGCTGCTCGGAGCGGTAGAGGGCGGCCAGCACGCTCACGGTGACCAGACTGCGGTCCCGCGGGGACAGCCCGGGGCGTTCCCAGATGTCGGCGAACAGGACGTCGTCGGTGACCTCGACGAGCTTCGGCGCGAGGGCGGCGAGCTCCTGGGGTGCGGACTGCTTCGGCATGCGCTGCCTCCTCGATCGGAGCGGGACGAATCGGCGCAGGTCGCTGCTCCGGGTGGAGACGGCCCCTGCGGGCGGCGGCCGGGCCGCGCACCGGGGCGGCGCCGCGGGCACCAACCCCTGCCGATATCGAGGAAAACGCAGATCGGCGCGGCCGGGGAGGGCCTGGCCCTCCAGGTACTGACAGGACCCCCCACCGGCCCCGTGACCGGCTTAGCCTGGAATGCGTGAGTACCGAGAGCGACATCCGTGAGTTCCTGGCCTCCCGCCGCGCCAAGATCACCCCGCGGCAGGCCGGGCTGCCCGCCTACGGGGGGAACCGACGCGTGCCCGGGCTGCGCCGGGAGGAAGTCGCCCTGCTGGCGGGCGTCAGCATCGACTACTACGTGCGTCTGGAGCGCGGCCGCATCGCCGGCGCCTCGGAAGAGGTCCTCGACTCCGTCGCCCGCGCACTCCAGCTCGACGACGCCGAGCGCGCCCACCTCTACGACCTGGCGCGCGCCGCGGCGAAACGGCCCGCTCGGCGCGCCGGACGCGGTCGCGGACCGATCCCGGACAGCGTCCTGCGGATCCTGGAGTCCATGACCGACTCACCGGCCTTCATCCGCAACGGCCGCCTGGACATCCTCGCCGCCAACACCCTGGGCCGTGCCCTCTACTCGCCGCTGTACGCCGGTGACGCCCCGCGCCCGGTCAACATCGCCCGCTATCAGTTCCTGGACCCCGCGGGCCGGGCCTTCTTCCCCGACTGGGACACGTCCCTGAACACCACCGTCTCCCTCCTGCGCACCGAAGCGGGCCGCGCACCGCACGACAGCGACCTCACCGGCCTCATCGGCGAACTCGTCACCCGCAGCGAGGAGTTCCGCACCGCCTGGGCCAAGCACAACGTGCGCCTGCACCACACCGGCCGCAAGTCCTTCCACCACCCCGCCGTCGGCGGGATCACCCTCGACTTCGACGCCATGGACCTGCCCGTCCGGCCCGGCCTCACCCTCACCGCGTACACCGCCGCACCCGGCACCTCGGACCACGACGCCCTGAAGCTCCTCGCCAGCTGGGCCGCCACCGCCGACCACCCGGCGGCCACCGGGCCGCACACCGCCGACCACCCGCGTCCGTGACCCACTGCCGTCGCCGACCCTGCGGCGAGACCATGATCGGAAACTGTTCTTCGTACCAGTTTTCGCATATTGGGTACGGTCCTTCATCGATTGCCCTAGATTGACGTCATCGCCTCTTCGCACCAGTCGGGTGTTGTCGCTCAGAGGCCCTTCTCCGCAGCAGGGTGAGCCTGCGGAGCACGACGCCGGGCCCCGCATCGTCTCCCGCGGATGCCGTGCAGGTCCGGACCGTCCCTCGGAGCAGTTTCCACGCCGGTCCAGCCCATGCCCCCGGCAGCTCGGAGGGAGTGCTCCGCGGCACTCTCGGGGGTCGCGCCGCGCAGGGCACGAGGCCGCCGCCCCCGAAGCGGCGGCCTCCGCCATGACACCCGACCCGCGGTCCTTCACCTCCGCGCGTCGTTCGTGCCGGTGGTGCGACACGCGAGGAGAGGGAACCCGATCGACGACTCATGGCCCGTCCCCAGAGCAGCCTGCCGCGTCGTGCGGCTTCATGGAGAGCTCGACATCGCCCGCCTGCCCGTACTCACCGCCGTACTGCGGGGCAGCTGCCGGCAGACCCGCGACGCCTGGCTCATCGTGGATCTGCGGGCGGTCACCTTCATCGACACCGCCACGGTCCGCGAGCTGAAGGGCGCACAGGAGCACTGCGAACGGGCCGGCCACGGACTGCGCCTGGTCTACGACCAGCTCTTCATCGCGACGATCCTGGACCTCCTCGACGCCGCACCGCGGTTCCCCCGGTACGCCACCGCCGACGACGCCCGGGCGGGACGCGAAGCACCCCGACTGCCGGGCGGCCGGAGGGACCACCGGTGATTCGCGCGGCGCATACCGGGCATGCGGACACCAGGCGGCGCTCGACCGAGAGCGATCCCGAAGGGGCTGCAATGGACATCCAGTACGGCCGCGAGAACGAAGGCCCCATCGAGGCACCCGGCGACGCACCGGCCGAGGCACGGGGCAGGGCCCGTGAGGTACTCGCCGGTTTCACCGCCCGCACGGGCCTCACCCTGATTCCGACGATGGTGTCCGACGTGCTGCTCGTGGTCTCGGAGCTCGTGACCAACGCGATGCTGCACGCGGGCGGCGTGACCGGCTTCCACTGCCGGGTGGAGGACGACGTCGCGCGCGTGATCGTGCAGGACGCGAGCACCGCGACACCCACCCTCGTCGCCCGTCCCGCGGGCACGTTCCTGCCCGGGGGCTACGGGTGGCCCACCGTCCAGCGCCTGGCGCGGGCCGTGACCGTGGAGGTCCTCCCCGGCAAGGGGAAGCGCATCATCGCCGACGTGGCTCTGGCCTGATCCGCCGCACACCGCCGCGGCACGCCGCCGCTCAGGCGTCGTCGACGTCCGCGGCGAGCCGGTCGGCGACGGTCCGGGGCTCACGGCCGAGAAGCCCGGCGAGCAGCGGATCGACACCGGCGAAGCGGCCCTCGCGTGCGGCCTGGAAGGTGGTGAGCGTCATCCGCGCCATCTCCTCGGGCGTGCCGGCGGCGACCGTGGCCGCGACCCACCTCTCGTCGTCGAGCGTGACGCGCTCGACCGTGCGGCCGGCGGCCTTCGACGCCAGGTCGGCGACGTCGTCGAACGTCACGGCCCGCCGGGCGGTGAGCGTGACCGGGCCGTCGAAGGCACGGTCCCCGGCGAGGATGACGGCTGCGGCTTCGGCGGCATCCGCGCGGTCGGTCCAGGAGACGGGTCCGTCGGCAGGGGCGGTGATCGTGCCGCTCCGCCGCCAGGGCCCCAGCAGCCGGCCGAGGCTGTGGGCGTAGAAACCGTTGCGCAGTGCGGTCCACGCGACGCCGGAATCGGCCAGCAACTGCTCGGTGGCGGCGTGGTCGCGGGCCGGACGGAAGGGGCTGTCCGCTCCGGCGCCCTGGTGGCTGGTGTAGAGGATGCGGCGGGCGCCCGCCGCGACGGCGGCGTCGATACCGGCGCGGTGCAGCGCGACGGCGTCGGCGTGCGGGTCGTTGGAGGAGACGAGGAGGACCTGCTCGGCACCCTCGAAGGAGTGCCGCAGCGCGGCCGGGTCCTCGTAGGAGCCCCGGCGCACGCGAACCCCGCGGTCGGCGAAGTGCCGCGCTTTCGAGGTGTCTCGCACGCTGACGCCGATCCGCTCGGCGGGCAGCCGCCCGAGGAGGTGTTCGACGGTGGCACCGTTGAGGGAACCGGTGGCACCGGTGACGACGATCATGTGGGGGTTCCTTTCGTTCCCGCCGCGCCCGTCCGGGGTCCGCGGGCGGGGCGGGGGTCAGCGGCTGCGCAGGAGCGGCAGCAGGATGTCGTCGACGAGGTGCTCGACGAAGGGTTCGTCGCACACCTCGCCCGCGATCACGACGCGGTGCACGATGACGGCCGGGGCGACCTCGGCGAAGAGGGCGGCGGCCCCGGGGGTGAGCTGTTCTCCGTGCCGGATCGCCCGGTGCAGCGGCTCGTCGGTCATCGCGGCCTCGTCGCGGCGCAGGATGCGGCGCATCTCCTCGGCGAGCCGCGCATCGCTGCGCATCCCGGCGAACAGTGCCCCGAGCAGGCCGATCTCCTGCTCGGCGATCTGCCCGGCCAGCCAGGAGACGAGCCCGAGCAGATTCGCCCGGAGGTCGTCCGCGGCCGGTTCGGGAGGCGTGGCCCGCGCACGGTGCTCGACCGCGGCGGCGACCAGTGCGGCCTTGTCGCGGTAGCGGCGGTAGATCGTCGTCTTCGCCGACCCGGAGCGACTCGCGACCGCCTCCATGGACAGCTGCTCGTACCCCACCTCGGTCAGCAGCGACAGCGTCGCCTCCAGGATCGCCAGCCCACGGCCGGTGTCGCGCGGCCTCCCCATGACCGGCGGCCCACCCGTGTCACCGGCCCGTGGGCCGTTCGCCGCGCTCGCCACTCCGACTCCCACTTTCGCTACGCTACGGTTGCGTATCGAAAGTAACCCGGAACGCGACCGGCGACAAACCGGGCCGGTGGCGCCGCCGGGCGCCCGGGCCGGGCCGCGGGAAGGTCACCCGTCGGCCGCCGGGTCGGGCAACGGGAGGGCGAACCACACGGCCTTGCCCTCCTGGGTGGGCAAGGTGCCCCAGGTGGCGGCGAGTTGGTTCAGCAGGGCCAGGCCGCGGCCCGACTCCTCCTCCAGGCCCGCGATCCTGGCGCGGGGCAGGACGGGGCTGCCGTCGCTGACCTCGATGTGGAGTTCGTCCCTGGTGCGGCGCAGGCGGAGCCGCAGCGGATCGCAGGCGTGCCGTACCGCGTTGGACAGGAGCTCGGACCCGAGGAGGCACGCGGTGTCGACGAGGGTGTCGCAGTCCCAGTCCTCCAGCGTGCGGCGCAGGAAGCGCCGCCCGTCGCCCACGCTGACGGGTCGGGCGGGCAGCACCGCCGAGACGGCGGTCGCCGGGGTGGGCGGAATGCGGGCGAGCAGGAGGGTCACGTCGTCGGCGTAGTCCTGGGGGCCGGGCAGCAGGGACGCGAGGACCGAGTCGGCGGCCGCTTCGAGGCAGGGCGTGCCCGCGGTGGCCTTCTCCAGGGCGATGGCGAGGGCGTCGATCTGTTCCTCGATGTCACTCGTGGGGGTCTCCACCAGCCCGTCGGTGTACAGGGCGAGCACCGAGGCCGGGGGCACGTCGAGCCGCGTCTCCTGGTGGGGGATCTCGCCGACACCGAGGGGGACGCTGACGGGGACCGGGAGTCTGCGGACCTGTCCGGTGGAGTCCACCAGCAGGACCGGCAGATGTCCCGCGGAGCACACGGTCAGCGCGCTCTCGTCAGGGTCCAGGATCAGATAGCAGCAGGTGACGAGCTGATCGGGCAGTTCGCTGACGACCGCGTCCAGGGCCCGCATCAGCTGCCAGGGCGGCATCCCGGTCTTGGCCAGGGCGTGCGACGCCGAGCGGAGCTGTCCCATGACGGCGGCGGCCTCCAGGCCGCGCCCCATGACGTCACCGATCAGCACCCCCACCCGGCCGCCGCCCAATGCGATCAGGTCGAACCAGTCCCCGCCCACGCCCGGGCCCTGCCGGGCGGGGAAGTAGCGACTGGAGGTGTCCATGCCGGGCAGGGGGGCCGGAGAGCCCATCAGGCTGCGTTGCAGGGTGAGCGCGACGTGCCGCTGCTGTTCGTAGAGCTCCGCGAGCTGGGCCTCGGCCGCCTTGCGCTCGCTGACGTCGCGGATGGCGGCGGAGACCAGGGTGCCCTCCGGCGTCTCCAGCGGGCTGAGGCTGATCTCGACGGGGAACTCGACGCCGTCCTTGCGCAGCCCGTAGAGCTCCAGGCCCGCACCCATGGGGCGCACGCGATGGTCGCCGACGTAGCCGTGGCGGTGGGTGGGGTGCTGGTCGTGGAAGCGGTGGGGCACCAGGATCTCGACCCGGCGCCCCAGGAGTTCTTCGCGTCCGTAGCCGAAGAGGGCCTCGGTCTGGGCGTTGACGAGCTGGATGGTGCCGGCGTCGTCGACGATCACGATGGCGTCCGGGGCGGCCTCCAGCAGGGCGCGGAACCGGGCTTCGGCGGCCTTGCGCTCGCTGACGTCGCGGACGGCGGCGGAGATCAGCAGCCCGTCGGGCGTCTGGAGGGGGCTGAGACTGATCTCGACCGGGAACTCGGCGCCGTCCCTGCGCAGTCCGTGCAGTTCGAGGTCGGCGCCCATGGGGCGGATCTGCTGGTTCGCCGAGTAGCCCATGCGGTGGCCGGGGTGCTGCGCCCGGAACCGCTGCGGGACCAGGATCTCGATGGGGCGCCCGAGCAGCTCGCTGCGCGGGTAGCCGAACAGCGTCTCCGTCTGGGCGTTGACCAGACGGATCACCCCGGCGTCGTCCACGATCACCATCGCGTCGGGAGCCGCCTCCAGCAACGCGCGGAACGGCTCCTCGGATACGGAGATCGTGCGGCGCCGTGCTCCTTGTTCACCCGATGTCATGACCCATCTCAGCATCGAGGGGGCCCGGCACAGGACCGTTGTCCTCAAGCGCCCGTATATGTCGCTTCTTGCCGGAACGGGTCGTGATTCCCGTGCACTCCGCCGCCCGCGGATCAGGGTGGTCGCGTCGGCCTGCCGGGAGCGCCCGGCGCCCGGACGGGCACTCCGTCAGCGGCGCACCCGCGGCATCCCCAGGCCGATCCACGAGATGATCTCGCGCTGGATCTCGTTGTTGCCGCCGCCGAAGGTGAAGATGACGGCCGAGCGGTAGCCGCGTTCCAGTTCGCCGTGGAGGACGGCGCCCGCGCTGCCCTCCTTCAGCGCTCCGGCGGCGCCCGTCACCTCCATCAGCCAGGCGTAGGCGTCGCGGCGCGCCTCCGAGCCGTAGACCTTCACGGCGGAGGCGTCCTGGGGCGTGAGGGTGCCCTGCTGGACGGCGTTCACCATCTGCCAGTTGAGGAGTTTCATGGCGTCCAGGAGGGTGTGGGTCCGCGCGAGGCGTTTCCTGACCCAGCCGAGGTCGATGACGCGGCGTCCGTCGGCGAGTTTGGTGTCCATGGCCCAGCGCTGGACGTCGTGCAGGGCGCGGATGGCCATGGTGCCGTGGGCGGCGAGGGTGACGCGTTCGTGGTTGAGCTGGTTGGTGATCAGGCGCCAGCCCTTGTTCTCCTCGCCGACCCGGCGCGTGGCGGGCACCCGGATGTCCTCGTAGTAGCTGGCGGTGGTGTCGTGCGAGGCGAGGGTGTTGATGACGGTGCAGGAGTAGCCGGGGTCCGACGTCGGGACGAGCAGCATGGTGATGCCCTTGTGGGGCGGGGCGTCGGGGTCGGTGCGCACCGCGAGCCACACCCAGTCGGCGGTGTCGCCGTTGGTCGTCCAGATCTTCTGGCCGTTCACCGTGTAGTGGCCGTCCGTCTCGTCGCCCTCGCGGACCGCCTTCGTCCGGAGCGCGGCCAGGTCGGTGCCCGCGTCCGGCTCGCTGTAGCCGATGGCGAAGTCGATCTCCCCGGCGAGGATCTTCGGCAGGAAGTACTCCTTCTGCTCGTCCGAGCCGAACCGCATGAGCGTCGGGCCCACGGTGTTGAGCGCCATCAGCGGCAGCGGCACGCCCGACTGGGCGGCCTCGTCGAAGAAGATGAACTGTTCCATCGGGGTCAGGCCCCGGCCGCCGTACTCCTTGGGCCAGCCCACTCCGAGCCAGCCGTCGGAGCCCAGGCGGCGCACGGTCTCCCGGTAGAAGCGTTTCTGGGCGGCCGGGTCCTCGTAGCGGGCGTAGGCGTTGTCGGGCACGAGCTCGGCGAAGTAGGCGCGCAGCTCGGTGCGCAACTGCTGCTGCTCAGGCGTGTATTCGAGGTGCACGGCCCCTCCTGGCGGTCGACTGGGCGGCGCCTGACGGTCTTTCAGGCGCGGTGCGACGGCGCACACAGTAGAACCCGTTCCAGAAATTGTGAATGGCGGGGACGCCCCCGGCTGCACCCGGGACGCCGCGGCCCGCCCCGCGGGACGGCGGCTCAGCCCAGCGTCGCCAGGAAGTCGGTGCAGGCCCGCGCGCACGCCCGGCACCGCCGGGCGGTCTCCTCGGCGGCCGGGACCCGGTCACAGGCGTGCGCGCACTCCAGGGCGACGGCGCGGCACCATTCGACCTGGAGGCGCAGTGCGTACTCGTCCCGCAGGTTCTCCTCCGACAGCAGCCGGCAGGTGGCGTCGCAGACCTCGACGCACAGCAGCAGGGTGCGGCGCGGTTCCAGCGGCGGGCGGGCGGCGGAGCCGGGCTCCGCGCCGGCGGCCGGCGGTCCGGCGGGGCCCCGCGCCGCCGCGGCGATCTCCGCCCGGTCGGCGGAGCTCACCTGCACGGCGCAGGAGCGGGCGCACTCGGTGCAGGACTGGGCGCAGGCGAACCGGTCCTCCAGGTACCGCACGAGCGCGTCCTTGGACGGTTCTCCCGTGGAGGCGCGCTCCGTGCTCCGGGCCTCCTCCGCGCGGGAGTTCGCGTGCTTCGTCAGGGGGGTCACGGCCCGGCTCCCTTCCACGGCTCGTACGACTCGCGGGGCGGGTAGCCGGATCCGGGACCGCCAAACCCGCCCTCCCCCAGGTCAGCGGAGGACCCGGCCGCGCGGGGCCGGGACGCCCTCCCGGTTGGCCCGCGGCCCCCGGGGTACCCGCACGCCGCGCCTCCGGACCTGCGACGCCCCGCGCGCCGACGGCGTGGGCCGCGGCGTCCGACCCCACGTCCGTCCGCACCGCACCGCACGCCGACCCCATCGGACCGCGAGAGACCGCACAGAGGAGCGACCATGGCCGTCACCGTCCGCGCACCCCACCCCGGCGAGACCCGACGCGAGGTCACGGGCCGGGTGCGCACCTGCCGCCCCGCGCACCGTGAGACCGGCGAGCCGGCCGGGCCCGAGGGCGAGCCGGACCAGGAGTGGAATCTGGTGCGCGGAGAGGATTGACCGCCTCTTCGGCGGGCCGGGGTGGGGAGGCTCACAGCCTCCGTGGCCCTTCCCCACCCCAACCGGTTGTACAGTGCAACTGAAGTAGAAGTTGTATAAGCCAACCGAACGGCCGATCGCATCGGCCCGGCCGGTCACGCCGAACCACGGAGGTCCCGCCCATGCCCGCGCGCAATCCCGCGCTGCGTCACGTGCTGACGCATCTGCTCACCCCGCTCCTGATGTGCGTGGGCATGGGCCTGGCGTATCTGGGCGCGTTCGCCCACCCGGAGCCGCACCACCTGCCCGTCGCCGTCGTCGGCTCGGGCGCCGAGGCGAAGGTCTTCGCCCAGACGGTGAAGGACAAGGGGGGCGACGCGCTGGACGTCCGTACCCTCGACGCCCGGGCCGACGCCGTCGACCTGCTCAGGACGCGGGACATCGACGGCGCCTACGTCCTCGGCGGCGAGGGCGCGCGGACGCCCGAGCTGATCGTGGCCTCGGCCGGCTCCGACACCACGGTCTCCGTCGTCCAGAAGATCTTCACGCCGGTCGCCGCGGAGCAGGGTGAGCCGCTGAAGGTCACGGACGTGGTGCCGACGGTGGACGACGACCCGACGGGCCAGGGGCTGTTCTTCCTGCTCGTCGCCCTCAGCATCGGCTCGTACGCGTCGGTGGCGGTGCTCGGCGGCGTGGGCGCCGCCCTGCGGATGCGGGCCAGGGCCCTGCTCGTGGTCGGGGTCTCCGGGGTGGTCGCGCTGATCGGCGCGGCGTTCGCGGGGCCCCTCTTCCACCTCGCCCACACCAGCCTCTGGGGGCTGTGGGGCATGGCCTGGCTGTACTCGGCGGGCATCCTGTTCATCGGCGTCGGCCTGCACACGTTCCTGAAGCGCTGGACGACGCTCGGCGTGATGGTCCTGTTCGTGATGCTGAACTTCACCAGCTCCGGCGGCATCTTCCGGCCCGAGCTCCAGAACGGGTTCTTCGGCAGCCTGCACGCGTTCTGGAACGGCGCCGGCTTCGTCGAGGGCGCGCGCAGCCTCGTCTACTTCGGCCACCACGACCTCGCGCGGAACCTGTGGACACTGGTGGCCTGGCTGGCCGTGGGCCTCGTCGTCATCGGGATCGCGGCGCTCGCCGAGCGCCGGCAGGAGCGCACGGCGACGGCGCGGCACGCCGCCGGCCCGGCCCCGACCGCAGCCCCGACGGCAGCCCAGGCCCCGGCCGCGGTCGCGGAGCCGGAGGAGGACGTCGCCGAGGAGGAGGAGACCGTCGGCGTGTGACGGCTCCGGTCGGCCCCGCGCGCCGGGGCCGCCGCCGGCTGATCGAGGGTCCCGCCGCGGGTCGCGGCGGGACCTTCGCGCGCTCACGCCCCGTGCGGGATCCTCTTCGCCTTGCCGCGCACGGCGAACGCCGTGACGATCTCCACGACGCCGACCACCAGCAGCCACAGCCCGCCGACCAGGGTGAGGACCGCGACCGACTCGAACGGCGAGTCGATCAGGACGATTCCGGCCAGGGCCGTGACCACGCCGAGGAAGATCTGCCAGCCGCGCGCGGGCACGGTCCGGTCGGCGGCCGCCGCCACGGTCTGGGTGATGCCGCGGAACAGCCAGCCGATGCCGATCCACAGAGCGAGCAGCAGGGTCGACTGCATGGCCCCGCGGAAACAGAACAGGCCGAGGAGCACGGACAGGGCGCCGCTGACGAAGGCCACGATCCGCAGCCCGGTGGTGACGTGCCGGCCGAACGCGGAGACCAGCTGGAAGACGCCGCTCACCACGAGGTAGATGCCGAACAGAACGCCCGCCGCCCACAGCGACGCGCCCGGCCAGACCAGGACGAGCACACCGAGGATGAGGGAGGCGACGCCCATCAGCAGCACGGCCTGCCACGCGTTCTGCGCGAGCCTGCCGAGCGGCCCCTGATCGGGGGACGGCTCGTCGGCGACGGGCGTCTGGTGCGGGGTCTGAGGGTCGTACGGTGCTTGGGTCATGTCCGACTCTTCGCACACGGCACGGGGTACGGCCATCCGGGTGCGCCGAACAGGGGACCGGCCGGCCGGGCGGCGCCCGCGCCCGACAATGGCCCCATGAGCACCCACGCGCAGCCGGACCGCATCGCCGTACGCCGCGTCTACGACCCGCCCGCCCCGGCCGACGGCGCCCGGCTGCTGGTCGACCGGCTGTGGCCGCGCGGCATCTCCAAGGAGCGGGCGGCCGTCGACGAGTGGCTGCGGGACATCGCGCCCTCCAAGGACCTGCGGACCTGGTACCACGAGGACCGGGCCGGCCGGTTCGACGCCTTCGCCGAGCGCTACGCCGCCGAGCTGGCCGATCCGGTGCGCGCCGGTCTCGTGGCCCATGTCCGGGAGCTGGCGCGGCGCGGCCGGGTCACGCTGGTGACCTCCGTGAAGGAGATCGAGCGCAGCCATGTCCCGGTCCTGGTGCGGCAGGTGACCGGCGCCTGACCGGGCGCCGGCCGGGACCGGTCCCCGGCGGCGGTGCTCAGGCCGCCAGGCACATCGTGCCGCGCCCCGGGGCCGCCCCCGCGCCGCGCGCGGAGACCGCCGCCGTGACGGAGACGGG
This sequence comes from Streptomyces sp. NPDC088785, assembly GCF_044750685.1. Classification (NCBI taxonomy): domain Bacteria; kingdom Bacillati; phylum Actinomycetota; class Actinomycetes; order Kitasatosporales; family Streptomycetaceae; genus Streptomyces; species Streptomyces sp. NPDC088785. The sequence continues at coordinate 6,202 of NZ_JBIVKH010000012.1, read as the reverse complement.
ACGGCGCACCTGGGCCGCGCGCGCCAATTCGCCCTGGGCGAGCGCCAGTACGTCGATCAGGCCGAGGCCGAGCGCCCCGGCGACGGCGGCGAGCATCTCGGACGAGGCCTCTTTGCGGCCGCGCTCCACCTCGGAGAGGTAGGGCATGGAGATGCCCGCGACGTCGGCCACGTCCTGCAAGGTCCGGCTCTGGGCGCGACGGCGGCGGCGCAGCACGTCTCCGACGACGTGCCGCCACAGCGGCTCGGGGCTTAGGGCGGCGCGGGGCCTGCGGGTCTCGTGGGCGCTCATCGCGTCAGCCTAGACGCGGTGCGGCGCCGTCACGCCGGACTTCACTCACAGCGATATCCGCGATATCCGCGCGACGCGTTCTTGTGCCGCTTCCCCGCGCCGCCGCGTCGCCGCGCCGGTCGGCCGGTCAGCCGGTCAGTCGGTGTCGCGGCCGTGGCGGATCAGGACGACTCCGTTGTCGAACGCGCGGGTCTCCAAAAGGCGCAGGGGCGAGGGGGCGAACGGGCCCTGCGGGAAGACGCGTTTGCCCGTGCCGATCAGGACGGGGTGGATGTAGATGCGGAACTCGTCGACCAGGTCGTGCGCGAGGAAGGTGGCGGCCAGGTCGGCGCCGCCGAGGCTCAGGTCGCCGCCGGGCTCCTCCTTGAGGGCGCGGACGGCGGCCGGGGACACCTCGGGGACGACGGTGGTGTGCCACTCGGCGGGCCCCGGCGGCAGGGTGCGCGAGAAGACGATCTTCGGTTTGTCGCGCCAGATCGCCGCGAACTCGGCCTCGACGGGATCGGCCTTCGGGTCGGCGTCGGCGGCGGGCCAGTAGTCCGCCATCAGTTCGTGGGTGACACGCCCGCTGAGGAACCCGCCCATGGGGGCCAGTACGTCGTTCATGTGCTGGTGCAGCGCGGTGTCCACCCGATGCCAGCCGATCTCGCGGCCCGGGCCCTCCAGGTACCCGTCCAGGGACACGGACATCATCAGGACGATCTTGCGCATCTCGGCCTCGTCTCTCGCCTCGTCCGGCACCCGCGCGGACACAATGGCCCGCATGCACCAGACTGCACAGTCCGCCGCGAGGCCGCCATGGAAGTGACCCTGATCGCCGTCGTCGGCGTCGCGAGCATCGTGGCCGTGGCCGCGTTCTCGCAGCGTCTCGGGCTCGCCGCGCCGCTCAGCCTGGTGGTCGTGGGCATCGCCCTCAGTTTCGTCCCCGGTGTGCCGGTGGTGCAGCTGGACCCCGACTGGGTCCTGGCGGGCATCCTGCCACCCCTGCTGTACTCCTCCGCCGTGAACATGCCCGCGCAGGACTTCCGGCGCGACATCAAGGCCATCGGCGGGCTCGCCGTGCTGCTCGTGGTGGTGTCCACGCTGGGGGCGGGCTGGCTGCTGCACGTGCTGATGCCGGACGTCGGCTGGCCCGCCGCGTTCGCGCTGGGGGCGGTGATCAGCCCGACGGACGCGGTCGCCGCGACGTCGGTGGGCCGCAAGCTCGGTCTGCCGTCGCGCCTGCTGACGCTGCTGGAGGGCGAGGGGCTGGTCAACGACGCCTCGGCCCTGGTGCTGCTGCGCTCGGCGGTCGCGGCGATGGCCGGCGCGGTGTCCCTGTGGGGCGTCGCGGGACAGTTCCTCTTCTCGGTCGCGCTGGCGGTCGTCGTGGGCGTCGTCGTCGGCGTGGTCAACGTCCGGGTGCGCGCGCTCCTCGACGACACCGTCCTGAACACGGCGATCTCGTTCGTCGTGCCGTTCGTCGCGTACGTGCCCGCCGAGGAGTTCGACGCGTCGGGCGTGCTCGCCGTCGTCGTCTGCGGCCTGGTGACGGGCCATCTGAGCCCGCGGCTGCTGCGCGCCCGGGACCGGCTCGGCGAGGCGATGAACTGGCGCACCCTCGCCTTCCTCCTGGAGAGCTCGGTCTTCCTGCTGATGGGGCTCGGCCTGAAGACGCTGCTGGACGAGGCGCACGCCCACGAGAACGGCATCGGCGCGGGCCGTGTCGTCCTCTACGGTCTCGCCCTGACCGGGCTCGTCATCGTCGTCCGCATGGTGTTCGTGGTGCCGTTGGTGGCGCTGGTGCGCCGCGACGAACGCCGGGCCGCCGCGTCGAAGCCGCTGATCGAGCGGATGCAGGAGCGGATGGACACCTTCGACCTGAGCGAGCGGTTCACCCCGCGCAAGAAGGCGCACATCGAGCGCCGGGTGCAGCGCACGAGCGCGGACATCGACTTCCGGCTCACCGAGACGCTGGGCTGGCAGGGCGGTGTGGTGCTCGCCTGGTCGGGGATGCGGGGCGCGATCACGGTCGCGGCCGCGCAGACGCTGCCCGAGGACACCCCGTACCGCGCCCAGCTGATCGTCATCGCGTTCGTCGTGGCCGTGACGACGCTGCTCGCACAGGGGTTGACGCTGCCGGTCGTGATCCGCGCGGTCCGCATCCCGGGCGACGACCCCCAGCGGCTGCGCTCGGAGTACGGACGGCTCATCGACGAGATGTCCGACGCGGCGCTGGCCTCGCTCGACGAGGCGGCGGAGGCCGGCTCCACCCCGCCCGAACTGCTGGACCGGGTGCGCCAGGACAGCATGATCCGGCCGCGCGAGGCAGACATGGACGAGGACCACAAGAAGGCCGCCGAAGCGCTCCGGGGCATCGACGGCGCCCCCGTCGTCTATCTCCGGCTGCGGCTGCGGGTCGTCTCGGCGGAACGCGACGCCCTGCTCGCCGCGCGCACCCGGGGCTCGTACAGCTCGCGCGCGCTGCAAGGGGCGCAGCACGTGCTCGACCTGGAGGAGGCGCGCCTGGACCAGTTCGGCGACCGCTTCGAGGAGTGAGCGCGCCCGGAGCCGCCGGGTGGGCTACGAGGCCACGGGCCGCTCCCAGTCGCAGGGCCGGGACGGGCGGGCGTGGGCGTCGTGCTCCTTCAGCGCGACGCTCACCAGGCTGAGCAGCAGGTGCACGTCCGTGTCGCACTCCAGGAGGACGGTGATCCACGAGTCGCCCGGCCGCACCCGGATCGCGCTGCTGTGCCGCAGCTGGGGCAGGAGCCGCTGGACGGCGTCGGAGGTCAGGTAGAGGTCGGCGCAGTCGTCGGCGTGGAAATGGATGAGTTCGTGGCCCGCCGCGCCGAAGGCGTGCCCAACCGAGCACCGGGGCGGGCCACTTACCAGGTTCGGCCATGTCCCCAGTTCGGACATGGCGCGCTGGGCCGCGGTCATGCCTCCATCCTCGCGCACCCTTCACCTGGAGGACCAGCCCCATCAACCGTCGTGTTCCCCCGGCTACTTGTCGTCACGGTGTTCCGGCGGCCCTTGTGCCGGGAGGGTCCCATCGACTTCACTCGCACCGGATCGGCCTCTTGATCGAGTACGCCGACGAGCAGCGTCCCGCGCTGCGCCCAGGAGCCACACCGCAGAGCAGGAGGTCGCGCGCATGCCCACACCGTCGCCGGGAGCCGGCTGGGAGGACGTCACGGTCCGGGAGGTCGGGACGAACGGCATCACGCTGCGCGTCTTCGAACAGGGGCCCGCCCCCTCCGGGGACGCGGACCGGCCGCTCGTCGTGCTGTGCCACGGCTTCCCCGAGCTGGCCTTCTCGTGGCGTCATCAGGTACGGGCGCTGGCCGCGGCGGGTTACCGGGTGCTGGCCCCGGACATGCGCGGCTACGGCGGCAGCACGCGCCCCGAGGATCCGGACGCGTACGACGCGCTGACGCTCTGCGCGGATCTCGCGGGGCTGCTCGACGCGGAGGGCGCCGACGACGCCGTGTTCGTGGGCCACGACTGGGGCGCGATCGTGGTGTGGCAGATGGCGACGGCGTACCCGGAGCGGGTGCGGGCGGTGGCGGGGATGAGCGTGCCGGCGACGCCCCGCTCCCCCGTGCCGCCGGTCCCGCTGCTGCGCAGGCGCAACGGCGACGACTTCTACATCGTGTGGTTCCAGGAGCCGGGCACGGCCGACCGCGCGCTCGCCCGGAACGTCCGCCGCACACTGATCACCCGGGAGATCTACTCGGCGCGGTGGGCGGCGCGCCCCGACGAGGACCAGCCGCCGCCGCGCTGGCTCAGCGAGCCGGAACTCGCCTACTACGTGGCCGAGTTCACCCGGACCGGCTTCACCGGCGGGCTGAACTACTACCGCAATCTCGACCGCACCTGGTCCCTGACGGACCATCTGGCGGGGCGCACGATCGACTGCCCGTCGCTGTTCGTCACGGGCTCGCGCGACCCGGTCGCCCGTTTCATGCCGGACGACAGGATGGAACGCGTCCTGACCGATCTGCGCGGCCGCGTCGTCCTCGACGGCGCCGGCCACTGGATCCAGCAGGAGCGGCCGGACGAGGTGAACGCCGCGCTGCTCGACTTCCTCGCCGGGCTCGACTGACGCAGCCCTCAGGCAGTTCCCGCGCCCGCCCAGGCGCGGAACAGCGTCAGGGCCTCGCCGAGGTTGCCGGGTCCGCACACGGCGTGGAAGGCCTTCTCGGACGTCCACACCCGGACCCAGTCGTGCGGAGCGCGGTGGACGTCCCGGCCGGGGTGCTCGCGCTCCGCCAGGTCCGTCTCCGCCAGGTCGATGCGGACGGACCAGCCGGGGTTGTCGAGCGTGTCGATCCGCACCCCCCGCTCGTGCTCCCAGTCGCCGTCGCACTGCGCCGCGTACCAGCCCTGCAACCACCCGAGGACATGCTCCGAATCGCCCATGGCAGGAGATGCTAGGCGAGCGGTGTCCTAGAGCCGGTCGTCCGTCCCGTACTCGCACAGTTCGAAGACGACCTCGCCGGCCGTCGCCCCGACGACGGTGCCCCGCGCGGGGCGGACGGGGGCTCCCACCCACACCAGGTGGGGGGCGGTGCCGACGATCCGGCACGGCACGATGAAGCCCTCGGGGAAGCGGACCAGCGACTCGTTGCGGGCCGCGCCGGTGCCGCGGTGCACCACCCGGGACTGGACCACGACGCCGAGGCCCGCGCTGTGTTCGGTCTCCAGGTCGCTGGAGGCGCACACCGGGCACAGCAGCCTGCGGAACGACGGCGAGGCGCACCACTTGCAGCGCTGGTAGGTGAAACCGGCCGGCTCCCGGTCCGTCGGCGGCGCCATCACGTCCGTACCGGTCCCGGCCCCGATCCGGCTTCCGGACCACTCCGCCATCTCCGACACTCTCGGCCTCCCGCGCTCGCCCGGTGTACGCCGGGGCTGCGGCCTCGACGCCTCCCGCATCGTATGGCACTCAGTGCCGCGCGGTAAAGACACCCAGTACCCTCTCTTGCGGTCCGGGCCGGTCAGTCCTCCCGCAGCGCCGACTCCACGCGCTGGATGACCCGCCACATGGGGGCGCCCTTGGGGGCCACCATGACGACGACCTCCTCGTCGGACTCCGCCGCCCCCGGCGCCTGCCCCGCCTCGCCCCACATCCGCCGGACCAGCCCGAGCGCCCGGTCGACCGCCGCCTCCGCGTCGCCCTCGCCGCCCGACCGCAGCCAGGACCGCAGGCCGTTGTTGTGCGCGGCGACGACGGACGCGGCGACCACCTCGGCCCGCAGCGCGCCGTCCGCGGCGTCGCTCCAGCGGCGGCGCAGGTATCCGGCGAGGGTGCGCTCGTAGCGGCGCACCACGGACAGTTCGTAGGTGCGCAGCCCGGGGACCTCGCGCGTCAGCCGGTAGCGCTGGACGGAGAACTCGGGGTTCGCGGCGTACATCCGCAGCACGATCCGGGCGCCGTCGCACACCATCTCGACGGCGTCGCTGTCGTCACCGGCCGCGTCGAGGAACGCGGTCATGTCGGCCAGGCAGCTCTCGTGGTCGGGGAAGACCGCGTCCTCCTTGGACGGGAAGTACCGGAAGAAGGACCGGCGCCCGACGCCCGCGCGCGCGACGATGTCGTCGACGGTCGTCCGCTCGAAGCCCCGCTCGAGGTACAGCTGGAACGCCGCCTCGGCCAGCACCTCCCGCATGGGTGCCTTCTTGGGGGAACCGGTGACCTCGCGTGCCTCGCTCATGCGGGGAACGTAACACCGGACATCCCGTTTTGGCACTACGTACCTTTACAGAGGGAACTCAGTGCCATACGTTGGCGTCGGAAGAACGTACTGGGCAGTCCGAGGACGCTCTGATCGAGGAGAGCCGGCGTGAGCTTGAGGATCGTTGTCACCGTGAAGTATGTGCCGGATGCCACGGGCGACCGGCATTTCGCCGATGACCTGACCGTTGA
>NZ_JBIVKH010000011.1:0-238644 GCF_044750685.1 Streptomyces sp. NPDC088785 | reverse complement strand
GGTTACATTCCGAACCCGGAAGCTAAGCCTTACAGCGCCGATGGTACTGCAGGGGGGACCCTGTGGGAGAGTAGGACGCCGCCGAACAAAATTTGAGGAAAACCCCCGTGCCGATGGCACGGGGGTTTTCTGCGTTCCAGGGGATTTATTAGGGGTTTTATTGGCTGCGCGGCCTCGGCCCTGGAGCAGTGAGGCCGCGCAGTCGGGAGAGATTCAGAGGCGGCCGGCCGACTTCAGGGAGAGGTAGGCGTCGGCCAGCGCGGGAGCCAGGTCCGAGGGTGTCGCGTCGACGACCGTGACGCCGTGGCGGGTGAGTTGTTCCGCTGTGCGGAGGCGTTCCGCTGTCGTCTGGGCCGCCGATGCCGCGTCGTAGATCGCGTCCGTCGAGCCCCGAGCCGCCGCCATGGCCGCGATGGCCGGGTCGGCCACCGAGGCCACCACCACCGTGTGGCGCTTGGTGAGACGGGCGAGGACGGGGAGGAGGCCCTCCTCGACCGGGGCCGCCTCCAGCGACGTGAGAAGGACGATCAGGGAGCGGCGGTGGGCCGTGTGGAGGGCTGTCGCCGTCAGGCCGCGGGCATCCGTCTCCACCAGCTCGGGTTCCAGCGGTGCCATCGCATCGACCAGGGCCGGAAGGACGTCGCCGGCCGTGCGGCCCTGGACGAGGGCGCGGACGCGGCGGTCGTAGGCCAGCAGGTCGACGCGGTCGCCGGCGCGCGAGGCCAGCGCGCCCAGAAGCAGCGCGGCGTCCATCGAGGCGTCCAGGCGCGGCGCGTCGCCGACCCGGCCCGCGGACGTACGGCCCGTGTCCAGGACCAGCAGGATGTGCCGGTCGCGTTCGGGGCGCCAGGTCCGTACGGCGACCGTGGAATGGCGGGCTGTCGCACGCCAGTCGATGGAGCGGGTGTCGTCCCCCGGAACGTACTCCCGGAGGCTGTCGAACTCCGTGCCCTCGCCCCTGGTCAACACGCTGGTGCGGCCGTCGAGTTCACGGAGGCGGGCCAGCTTGGAGGGGAGGTGCTTGCGGCTGTGGAACGGCGGCAGGACCCGCACCGTCCACGGCACGTCGTGCGTGCCCTGACGGGTGAACAGGCCCAGCGGGCCGAAGGAGCGGACCGTGACCCGGTCCGCCCGGCGGTCGCCCCTGCGCGTCGGGAGGAGACGGGTGGTGACCCTGCGGCGCTCGCCCGGTGGGATCGTCACCCGGTGACGGGACGCGTCGTGCTCCGTGCCCTTGCGCCAGGTGCTCGGCGGCCAGGCGTCGCGGATCTGCGCCCGCAGCGGACGCCGGCCGGGATTGGTGACCGTGAGCGTGACGTCGGCCGGGTCCCCGAGACGTACCGAGGTGTCGCCCGAGCGGGTCAGACGCAGCGGGCGTACCGGGGCGGCCAGCGCGAAGTCGCAGGCGCAGGCCAGGGCCAGGGGAGCGTTGACGGCCAGGATGCCCGTCCAGCTCGGCTCCCAGATCCCGACGGGGAGGGAGCCGACGGCTGCGAGCAGGGCCGTGCGTCCGGTGAGGGCCATGTTCGTCGTCCGGTCTCTAACGGGGGACGGGGACGTGGGTGAGGATCGCGTTGATCACCGAGTCCGGGGTGACGCCCTCCATCTCGGCCTCCGGGCGCAGTTGGACGCGGTGCCGGAGCGTGGGCAGGGCGAGCGCCTTGACGTCGTCGGGGGTCACGTAGTCGCGGCCCGTCAGCCAGGCCCAGGCGCGGGCCGTCGACAGCAGGGCCGTCGCGCCGCGCGGTGAGACGCCGAGGGTGAGCGACGGGGACTCGCGCGTCGCGCGGCAGATGTCGACCACGTACGCGGTGACCTCCGGGGAGATGGAGGTCTTGGCCACCGCGGCGCGGGCCGACTCCAGGTCGGCGGCCGTGGCCACCGGGCGGAGGCCGGCCGAGGCGAGGTCGCGCGGATTGAAGCCGGACGCGTGGCGGGTGAGGACGTCGATCTCGTCCTGGCGGGTCGGGAGAGGAACGTTCAACTTGATGAGGAAACGGTCCAGTTGCGCCTCGGGGAGCGGGTACGTGCCCTCGTACTCGACCGGGTTCTGGGTGGCGATCACCATGAACGGGTCGGGGAGGGGACGCGGCTTGCCGTCCACCGTGATCTGGCGTTCCTCCATCGCTTCCAGGAGGGAGGACTGGGTCTTGGGCGGCGTGCGGTTGATCTCGTCCGCGAGGAGGAGGTTCGTGAACGCCGGGCCCGGCTGGAAGGAGAAGCGCGAGGTGTGGGTGTCGTAGACGAGGGAGCCCGTCACGTCGCTGGGCATCAGGTCCGGGGTGAACTGGATGCGCTTGGTGTCGAGTTCGAGGGAGGCGGCCAGGGAGCGCACCAGCAGGGTCTTGGCGACGCCGGGGACGCCTTCGAGGAGGACGTGGCCCCGGCACAGAAGGGCCACGACCAGGCCCGTGACGGTGGAGTCCTGGCCGACCACGGCCTTGGCGATCTCGGTGCGCAGGGCTTCCAGGGAAGCCCGTGAACTGCGGGGATCGGTCGTGGGCCCGGCGTTGTCAGTGGTCGGGTCCATCATGAATTCCGTACCTCTCTTTCGAGGGCGTCGAGGTGGTCGGCGAGGGCGATGAGTGCCGCGTCGGTCGTGGGGGGCGGGCCGAAGAGGAGAGCGTGCAGGTCCCGGCCGGGCGTGGGGAGTTGGCGGGCCAGGGCCGGCAGGAAGGTCTCGGGCGTGTGCGCCTGGGAGACGGGGATGCCGATGAGGGGGGCGAGCTTGGTGCGGGTGGAGATACGCAGGGCGGTCGCCGCGCGGTCGCGGGCGTTGCCCTTGCGGTAGAGGCGGGCGCGGCCCTCGGTGGTCTCGGAGGCGCGGATCGCGACGGGGAGACGTTCGGGTACCAGGCGGCCCAGACGGCGGGCGCGCCAGAGGGCGGCGAGGGCCGCCGCGACGAAGAGTTGGAGCGTGCCCCAGAGCCAGCCCTTGGGGATCAGGTCGAAGAAGCTGCGGTCGTTCTGCGCACCGGACGCCGCGGATTCGTCGGAGAGGGAGGGGAGGTACCAGACCAGATGGGGGCGGGTACCGAGGAGTTGGAGGGCGAGCGAGGCGTTGCCCTGCTCGTCGAGGCGGTCGTTGAGCAGGATGTCGGGGGCGCCGACGATCACCGTGTCGCCGTCGGCGGTGGCCGAGGGCAGGCGGAGCAGGGTCGGGACGCCGTCGCTCGGATAGCAGGAGTCCGCTTCGGAGGACGTCGTGTTGTAGCGCTCGCCGCCGGTGTCGGCCCGGCCCGCGGTGCGGGCCGCCGGCAGGGAGCAGTCGGGGGTGAGGGTCGTCTCCGTGCTGGTGCCGGGGTCCGCGGAGACCCCGGGGGCCAGCCTGCCGACCGACGCGTCGCCAGGGGCCACGAGGACCGTGCGCCCGCCGGAGTCGGCGGTCGCGGCCTCGATCCCCCGCTGCTGGTGCGCGGTGAGCAGGTCGGGGACGGCGACGAGGAGGGTGGTGTCCGGGCCGGTCGCGGCGCGCGCCGCGGCGGCCGTGGTGACCACCCGGGTGTCGACACCGCGCTCGTCGAGGAGTGCGGCGACGGCGCGGCTGCCGTACTTGTCGGGCGAGCGCGGGTCGAGCTCGCCGTGCTTCTCGCCGGAGCGGACCGCCGCCGTGGCCACCGCGGCGGCCAGGAGGAGGACCAGCGCGAGGGCGATGCCTCGGGTGCGGGTCCACAGCTGGCGGGCCGTGGGGGTGGTCGAGGTGCCCTCGGCGGGCGGTCCCGGCGTGGCGGGAGAGGGCGGTGGTGGCGCCGTCGGGGTGGCCGTGCGCGGGGTCTTGGACATGGGCGCGGAGGTGGGCGGGGCCGGGGTGTTCGGGTCGGTCACCGTGCTGCCCCCGGGGTGGCGAGGGACGGGGTGGTGTGTTCCGCCTCGGTGTCCAGGGCGGTCAGCCGCCGGTACGTCTCCGGGGTCGCGGAGCGGCCGCCGTACGCGACGTCGTCGAAGTCGCGGGCCGCCGCGTGGAGCCGGTCGGCGAGCCGGGGCAGCGCGCGGGAGGCCTCGCGGGCCGCCTCGTCGGCGGTGCGGCCGGGGCGGGGGTCGAGCAGGGCGCGTTCCTCCAGGGAGCGGACCAGGGCCCGCATGCGTTCCTGGACGGCCTGGTTCCAGTGGCCCTGGGCCGCGTGCGCCTCGGCGGCCGCGCGGTGCTCGGCGGCGCTGCGCGGACGGTCGTCGAAGAGCCGGGCCGTGGAGGTGGGGGAGCGGCGGGGGGTACCCAGGCGCCACCACAGCGCGGCCGCGACGGCGACGACCGCCAGCACGATCACGATCAGGCCGACGGCGCCGCCCGGCGCGGCCCCGGACGCGGCGGACAGCAGCTTGTCGACCCACTCCCAGAACTTGTTCAGGGCCCGCATGAACAGGCTCGGATCGTTCTGGTGGTACGCGGGCCTGGACAGCTCGCGCTCCGCGGCCTCCCGCGCCGGATCGCGCGGGATCGTCACGGGCGGCTCCTCGCCGCCGGCGCGGGTCAGCCGGGCCGCCGCCATGAGCACTCCCCCGGGCGCGCTCACGGCATCAGCCTGCCGGGGTGGCGCCGGGGGCGGCCCCGTAGCCCTGGAGGCCGGCGGCGCGGGCGAGTTCGAGGTCGAGGGCCTCGCGGCGGATGCGCTGGTCGATGTAGAGCAGCACGGTGACGCCCGCGGTGATCGGGAAGGTGAGCGTCGAGCCGATCACCGAGCCGAGACCGCTGATGATCAGAAAGGCCCAGCCCGAGTCGCCGGTGCTGTCGAGGAGGCCGACGCCGCCCCCGCTGACCGCCGCGGCGACGAAGGTGAACGGGATCAGGATGATCGAGGAGACGACGTTGGTGATGATCGCCGCCAGGATCTGAATGCCGAAGACCCGCCACCAGGAGCCGCGGACGAGCTTGGTGGACCGGCTCATCGCCTTGCGGACGGTCTGCTTCTCCAGCATCAGCGCGGGCGACGCCAGCGAGAAGCGGATCATCAGCCAGATCGCGACGACGAAGCCGGCGATGCCGCCGATCACCGCGAGCGCGATGCCGCCGTCGGACGAGCCGAGGACGGCCAGCAGGATGCCGGGGACGGTGCCCGCGAAGACGATCACTCCCACGATCAGCGGCAGCAGCAGCGTCAGACCGAGCAGCCGGAAGACCTGCGGGCGCGCGTCGCGCCAGGCCTCGCCGGTGGTGACGGACGTGCCGAGGACCGCACGGCTGGTGACGGTCGTGAGCAGGGCCGTGGCGATGATCGTGCCGAGCAGCGTGACGACGAGGACGACACCGGTGCCGATGAGGAGCCCGCCCATGGCGTCGAGGATCTCGCGGGGCGTGGCGTCCGGGTCGTCGAGCGCGGAGGTGGTCGCCGAGTCGTTGAGGAGGAAGCCCTGGAGGAGGACGACCAGCAGTTCGGTGACCACGGCGACGGTCAGCGAGATGCCGAGGACGGTGCGCCAGTAGGTGCGCATCGTCGAGACCGCGCCGTCGAGGATCTCCCCGACGCCCAGCGGGCGCAGCGGGATGACACCGGGCTTCGCGGCGGGGGGCGGGCCGCCCCAGCCGCCCTGCGGCGGCGCGCCCCAGCCTCCGGGGCCGCCCTGCGCGGGCGCGCCCCAGCCTCCGTGGCCGGGGCCGCCGGGGGCCTGTCCCCAGCCGCCCTGGCCGGGGGCCTGGCCGCCCCAGCCCTGGCCGGGAGCCGGCGGGGGCGGTGGCGGGGCCTGCCCGGGGCCCGAGGAGCCGGGGGAGCCGGAGGGGGGCGACCACTGTGCGGGCGGCGGCTGCTCCTTGGACCACTGGGGGCCCTGGCCGGCGGCGTCCTGCGGAGCGGCGCCCTGGGCGTCACCGTGCTGGCCCGTGCCCTCCTGGCGCTGGTCGTCGGGGCCGTCGGAGGGGGCAGATCCGGGCGAGGCCCAGCCCGGAGTGTCGTTCATCGTCGCTCCTTCAAGGTGCCCGTCCGCGGTCGCGGCGGCAGGTTGGCTGCCATCGTGCCATGGGGCGCGTTCGGCGTGACCTGGCCCCGTAGTGCCGTGACACCTTCATTTGTCGGGGCCGGGAAGGGCAGACTGGGCGGATGGCTGATCAGTACGCGCAACCAGGCGAGGACATACAGCTCAGCGAGGACATTCACCCCAAGACCGTCGACGTACAGCCGATCCGCTGGGAAGAACCGGCGGAGGGCCCCGTTCTGGTGTTGCTCGACCAGACGCGCCTTCCGGCAGAAGAAGTCGAGCTCGTGTGCACGGATCCGCAGGCCCTGGTGGAGGCGATCCGGTCGCTGGCCGTGCGCGGCGCCCCGCTGCTCGGCATCGCGGGGGCCTACGGGGTGGCGCTCGCCGCCGCCCGGGGGTTCGACGTGCGGCAGGCCGCGGACGCCCTGGCGAGCGCACGGCCCACCGCGGTCAATCTCGCGTACGGCGTCCGCAGGGCCGAGGCGGCGTTCCGCACGGCGCTGGAGGCCGGCGGGGGCGCGGACGGCGAGGCCGGCCGGGAGCGGGCCGCCGCTGCCGCGCTCGCCGCCGCACGGGCGCTGCACGAGGAGGACGCCGCGGCGAGTGCCAGGATGGCGGAGCACGGGATGCGGCTGCTCGACGAGCTGCTGCCCGGCGGGAACCACCGGATCCTGACGCACTGCAACTCCGGGGCCCTCGTCTCCGGCGGGGAGGGCACGGCGTTCGCGGTGGCGCGCGCCGCGCACCGCGTCGGGCGGCTGCGCCGGCTGTGGGTGGACGAGACCCGTCCGCTGTTGCAGGGGGCGCGGCTGACCGCGTACGAGGCGGCGCGCAGCGGGATGGCGTACACCCTGCTCACCGACAACGCGGCGGGATCGCTGTTCGCCGCCGGCGAGGTGGACGCCGTGCTGATCGGCGCGGACCGGATCGCCGCCGACGGTTCGGTGGCGAACAAGGTGGGGAGCTATCCGCTCGCGGTTCTGGCGCGTTATCACCACGTGCCGTTCATCGTGGTGGCGCCGGTGACGACGGTGGATCCGTCGACTCCCGACGGCGCCTCCATCGAGGTGGAGCAGCGACCCGGACACGAAGTGACGGAGCTCACGGCGCCGCAGGTGCCGTCGGCGGGAGTGGAGGCGGGTGGCGGGATTCCGGTGGCACCGTTGGGAACGCAGGCGTACAACCCGGCGTTCGACGTGACACCGCCGGAGTTGGTGACGGCGATCGTCACGGAGTGGGGCGCTTTGTCGCCCGTGACAGCGGAAGGCCTGAGTGAGCTGTGTTCCAGGTCACGCCAGGTAACGATGAGCTAATGGGATGATGTGGTCCATGAAGGGACGAGTCCTTGTCGTCGACGACGACACCGCACTGGCCGAGATGCTCGGCATTGTGCTGCGTGGTGAAGGTTTTGAGCCGTCGTTCGTAGCTGACGGCGACAAGGCGCTGGCCGCTTTCCGTGAGACCAAGCCCGATCTGGTCCTCCTCGACCTCATGCTGCCCGGCAGGGACGGCATCGAGGTGTGCCGCCTGATCCGGGCGGAGTCCGGGGTGCCGATCGTGATGCTCACGGCGAAGAGCGACACCGTCGATGTGGTGGTGGGGCTCGAGTCGGGCGCCGACGACTACATCGTGAAGCCCTTCAAGCCGAAGGAGCTCGTGGCCCGTATCCGGGCGCGGCTGCGGAGGTCGGAGGAGCCCGCGCCCGAGCAGCTGGCCATCGGTGACCTGGTCATCGACGTGGCCGGACACTCGGTCAAGCGGGACGGACAGTCGATCGCGCTGACGCCGCTGGAGTTCGATCTCCTGGTGGCACTGGCCCGCAAGCCGTGGCAGGTGTTCACCCGCGAGGTGCTGCTCGAGCAGGTGTGGGGCTATCGGCACGCGGCGGACACGCGCCTGGTCAATGTGCATGTGCAGCGGTTGCGTTCGAAGGTCGAGAAGGACCCCGAGCGGCCCGAGATCGTGGTGACCGTCCGCGGTGTCGGGTACAAGGCAGGGCCGAGCTGACATGTCCCGGAACAGTGCCGCTTCGGCGCCCGGGGAGCCGGGATCCCGCACGGAGCGGCCTGTGGGACGACCGGCGGCCGGGCGGGTCCCCTGGGCCCGCCGGGTCCTCGACGGCGGTCTGCTGCTCCAGGGCGGGGTGAAGGGCAGTCCGGTGCTCCGGCTGTTCACCCGCTGGGTGCGGCGGCCGCTGCTGCCGGCGATGCGGTTGTGGCGGCGCAACATCCAGCTGAAGGTCGTCGTCACCACCCTGGTGATGTCGCTGGGTGTGGTGCTGCTGCTAGGCATCGTCGTCATCGGGTCCGTGAGCAACGGACTGCTGGACGCCAAGGTGAAGGCGTCCCAGAGTCAGGCCGAGGGCGGCTTCCGGGCCGCCAAGGACAAGGCCGACTCGACCACGATGAAGGCCCAGGACGGCGGGGCCGACGACGGGCGCACGCTCGTGGACGCCAACCAGTGGAAGAGCGATCTGGTCACCCAGCTCTCCAGCGGCGGCAAGGGCGCCTTCGACGTCGTCACGCTCAGCTCCAGCGACGCCGACAGCGGCAACGGCCGGGCGCCGCGCGGCTCCGGCGGCGTGGAGCCGGTGATCAGCGTGCCCGAGGAGCTGCGGGAGCGGGTCGACCGCATGACCGGCGCCTCCCAGGAATACACGCGGATCATCTACCAGGGCGGCAAGGAGTCGCAGCCGGGCCTGGTCATCGGCAAGCGCCTCAACGACGCGCAGGGCAGCGCCTACCAGCTCTACTACCTCTTCCCGCTCACCCAGGAGGAGAAGTCCCTCGGCCTGGTGAAGGGGACGCTTGCGACGGCGGGGCTGTTCGTCGTCGTGCTGCTCGGGGCCATCGCCTGGCTCGTCGTGCGGCAGGTCGTGACGCCCGTGCGGATGGCGGCAGGAGTGGCCGAGCGGCTCTCCGCGGGCCGCCTCCAGGAACGTATGAAGGTCACCGGCGAGGACGACATCGCGCGCCTGGGCGAGGCCTTCAACAAGATGGCGCAGAACCTGCACCTGAAGATCCAGCAGCTGGAGGACCTGTCGCGGATGCAGCGGCGGTTCGTGTCGGACGTCAGCCATGAGCTGCGGACCCCGCTGACGACCGTACGGATGGCGGCGGACGTCATTCACGAGGCGCGGGTCGACTTCGACCCGGTGACCGCGCGGTCCGCGGAGCTGCTCGCCGACCAGCTGGACCGGTTCGAGTCGCTGCTGGCGGACCTGCTGGAGATCAGCCGGTTCGACGCGGGGGCCGCCGCGCTGGAGGCCGAGCCGATCGATCTGCGTGAGGTCGTGCGGCGCGTCGTCAGCGGCGCCGAGCCGCTCGCCGAACGTAAGGGCACGCGCGTGCGGGTCGTCGGTGACGACCAGCCGGTGGTCGCCGAGGCGGACGCCCGGCGCGTGGAGCGCGTGCTGCGCAATCTCGTGGTGAACGCCGTGGAGCACGGCGAGGGCAAGGACGTCGTGGTGCGGCTCGCCGCCGCCGGCGGCGCGGTCGCCGTCGCGGTGCGCGACTACGGTGTCGGGCTGAAGCCGGGCGAGGCGACCCGGGTGTTCAGCCGTTTCTGGCGGGCCGATCCGGCCCGCGCGCGGACGACGGGCGGCACCGGCCTCGGCCTGTCGATCGCCCTGGAGGACGCGCGGCTGCACGGCGGCTGGTTGCAGGCGTGGGGTGAGCCGGGCGGCGGTTCGCAGTTCCGGCTGACGCTGCCGAGGACGGCGGACGAGCCGCTGCGCGGGTCGCCGATACCGCTGGAGCCGGAGGACTCGCGGCGCGGTCGCGGGTCCGGTGCCGGCGCGGGCGGCCGGGACGCGGACGGCAGGAAGCTGGCGACGGTGCCCGCCCAGGCGTCGTCCGGGTCGGCGAACGACTCGGTGGCGCCCCGGATGCGACAGGCCGCGGTGCCCGCCGATCCCACGGCGCTGCCGGGCAGCGGCGCGCGCGTGGTCTCGCGCGGTGCGACAGGTACCACCAGCGGTACGGGGACGGGCCGCGGCGCGCTGGGCGTGCCGCGGCAGCCGGGCGAGGGCCCGCGCAGGGCCGGCGAGGCGGGCCCCGTGGAGTGGGACGAGGGGAGCGACGACGGTCGTGGATGAGCAGCGGGCGTCGCGTCGGCGGCGCGGGGTGCGGGGCGGTGCGCTGGCCGGATGCGGCGCGATCGTGCTCGCCGGGTGTGCGTCGATGCCGGACAGCGGCGGGCTCCAGTCGGTGGAGGCGTCGCAGCGCCCCGACTCCCAGGTGCGGGTCTTCGCGCTGCCGCCGCGGGACAACGCCGCGGCCACGACCATCGTCGACGGCTTTCTGGAGGCGCTGACCAGCGACGATCCCTCGTACGCGGTGGCCCGGAAGTATCTGACGCCCAAGGCGGCGAAGGACTGGCACCCCGAGCGGCAGACGCTCGTGCTGGAGGACGGGCCCCGCCCGCACTCGACCGACCGGGCGAACGCGGAGGAGACCGGGCGCAACTTCGAGCTGACCGGCACCCAGGTGGCCCGCCTCGACGACGAGCAGGCGTTCCAGCCGGACGACCGGCGCTACAAGGGAGACCTGCACCTGAGCCTGGTCGCGACCGGCAAGGGCAAGCCGAAGCAGTGGCGGATCGACACCCCGCCGCACGGCGTCGTCCTCGGCAAGACCGACTTCCAGCGCATCTACCAGTCCGTCAACAAGTACTACTACGCGGTCGACTCCGCGGCGGGCTCCGGTGCCGCGGGCGCGCAGAAGCGGCTGGTCGCCGACCCCGTCTTCGTCCGGAAGTGGGCGGATCCGCTGACGGAGACCGTCAAGGAAGTGCTCGCGGGGCCCACGCGCTGGCTGAACCGTGTGGTGACGACGTCGTTCCCGTTGAAGGCGGCGCTGCGCGACGGTACGAGGTCGCTGGCACCCGACGACGCGAACAAGCTGACCGTGCCGTTGAACAAGAGCGCCGACTCGATCGGTGCGGCGCAGTGCCGCAAGATGGCGGCGCAGCTCCTCTACTCGCTGCGGGACCTGTCGTCGTCGAGCGTGGACGAGGTGGAACTGGAGCGGGCCGACGGCCGGTTGATGTGCACCCTCAAGGAGGGCGCGGCCGACGCGCTGGTGGCGCCGCGGTACTCCGAGGGGACCGAGTACCAGTACTTCCTGGACGCCAAGAGCCGCGTCGTGCGGATGCCCGCCAGCGGGGGCGCGCACCCGAGTCCCGAGCCGGTGGCGGGGCCGATGGGCGAGGGCGAGCGGCGGATGCGGTCCCTTGCGATCTCGCGCGACCAGGAGCGGGCGGCGTCGGTGTCCGGCGACGGGCGGGCGCTGTTCGTGGCGTCCATGGTCACCAACGCCTCGCTCGGGGACGCGATCGCGCACAGCGGGGCCAAGGCGGAGAAGGACGGCTTCACCACGCCCAGCTGGGACGGGCAGGGCGATGTGTGGGTGGCCGACCGCGATCCGAAGAACCGGCGCCTGCTCGTCTTCGGGCAGGGGCAGGCCGACCGGATGCAGGAGGTCAGGGTCGACGAGCTGAGTGACGACGCCCGGATCGAGGCGGTGAAGATGTCCGCCGACGGCGCCCGCATCGCCCTGCTGGTCACCGAGAACGGCAGGACGCGCCTGGAGATCGGCCGCGTCGAGCGGGACCACGGGGTGACCGACGGCGACGTCGAGATCTCGGTGGCCGACCTGCGCCGGGCCGCGCCGGAGATGGAGGAGGTCACCGCCGTGTCCTGGGCGGGCGGCAGCCGGCTCGTGGTCGTCGGCCGGGAGTCCGGCGGGTTGCAGCAGATCCGGTACGTGCAGTGCGACGGCTCGACCCCGACCGGGCAGGCGCTGCCCGGGCTGACGCGGGTGAGCGAGATCGCGGCGTCCGACACGGATCTGCCGCTGCTGGCGCACTCCGACGACGGAATCGTCCGGCTGCCCGCCGGGGCGGCGTGGCAGGCCGTCGTGAAGGTGGGTACGGCGCCGGTCTACCCGGGGTAGGGCTCGGCCCGGCTGTCCGGGGCAGGGCGCGGCGGGTCTGTCGGGGCGGGGTGGCGTGCTGCCCTGCAGTGCTGCTTCGTGGCCGGTCGAGCGGCGGGCGGGCGGTAGGTGCCGGTCGGTGGTGGCGCGTTCTCCACAAGGGTTTTCCACAGGGGTTTTCCACAGGGGTGGTCGCCGAGCGGGCGAGTGGGCACAGTGGAGGCATGCGGGGGTGGTGGCAGGACCTCTCCGACCTGGTGCTGCCCACCCAGTGCGCGGGCTGCGGCAGGTCGCGTACGCCGCTGTGCGCGAGGTGCGCACAGGCGGTGCGGGGCGCCGGGCCGGGACGGGTGCGGCCCACGCCGCCGCCGGCCGGGCTGCCCGTCGTGCACGCGGCGGCGCCCTACGACGGAGCGGTGCGGGCCGTGCTGCTCGCGCACAAGGAGCGTGGCGCGCTGGGGCTGGCCCGGCCGCTGGGCGAGGCGCTGGCCGGGGCCGTGCGGGCCGGGCTGCCCCGGGGCGGCGCGGGCGCCGTGGCGCTGGTGCCGGTGCCGTCCGCGCCCCGGGCGGTGCGGGCGCGCGGCCACGATCCGACGCGGCGGCTGGCGTACGCGGCGGCGGCCGGACTGCGCCGGGACGGCGTCGCGGTCCGGGTCCTCGCCGTGCTGCGGCAGCGGCGCGCCGTGGCCGACCAGTCGGGGCTCGACGCGCGCCAGCGCCGGGCTAACGTCTCGGGTGCGCTGGAGGTGCTGGGCGGCGCGGACGGGCTGCTCGCGGAAGTTGGCCGGATCGTGCTGGTCGACGACCTCATGACGACGGGGGCGTCCTTGGCGGAGGCGGCACGCGCAATACGCGCGGCGACCCGTCCCGCGACGGCACCGGGAGAAGGCGCGACGATCCCCGCAATGGCAGGAACGGTCACGGTGGGGGCAGCCGTGGTCTCCGCATCTCCGGATTCCTTCGAAATAAACCGGAACTGACCAAGGACCTGCATCGTTGCAGGTAGAGAGAGGGTTCATCCACCTGAATGGTGGTACGCGTCAGTAGAGGGTGACGACATCCGTCCGGGCGAGATATGTTCAGTTGTGAGGAACTCGGCAGGAATGACAGAAGCCGTACCTCGCATATCGGAATGCCGTGCGTGTGATTGCGCAGAGTTTTTGACAATCACCCGTCACGGTGGGGTGGAGATCTCGTCCACGGGGGAGGAGGAGGTGGAAGTCACCGAGTCCGAGGCTCCGGAAGTGGCCGGAGTCGTGTGCAAGAGGGAGATGCTCCGCCGAGCGAGCGGAGCTATCCGGGAACGGAGTTCTGCGTGGACATCGTCGTCAAGGGCCGCAAGACCGAGGTACCGGAGCGGTTCCGCAAGCACGTGGCCGACAAGCTGAACCTGGAGAAGATCCAGAAGCTCGACGGCAAGGTGATCAGCCTCGACGTCGAGGTGTCCAAGGAGCCCAACCCCCGACAGGCCGACCGCTGCGACCGCGTGGAGATCACGCTGCGTACGCGCGGTCCGGTGATCAGGGCCGAGGCATCGGCGAACGATCCGTACGCGGCGCTCGACCTCGCCACGGAGAAGCTCGACGCGCGGCTGCGCAAGCAGCACGACAAGCGCTCGTCGCGGCGCGGCACGAAGCGGATCTCGGCCGCCGAGGTCGCCGAGGTCGTCCCGGACGCCGCCACGCTCAACGGGGACGGCACGATCGCCAAGGACGACACCGAGGACGACGGCGTGCAGACCACCAGGATCGGCTCGCTGGAGGTGCAGGGCGAGGGCCCGCTCATCGTCCGCGAGAAGACCCACGTCGCGGCACCCATGACGCTCGATCAGGCGCTCTACGAGATGGAGCTGGTCGGGCACGACTTCTACCTATTCGTCGACTCCGACTCCAAGGAACCCAGCGTCGTCTACCGGCGCCACGCCTACGACTACGGCGTCATCCACCTCAACAGCGATCCCATGGTCGCCGACGTGCGCAGCGCCGACGCCGGGGACGCCATCGGCGGCTAGGCCGCCCGGTCCGTCCCGCCGGCGGCCCGTCCGCCGGCAGGCTGTCCGAAAACCGACTCGCCCGGTGCCCCTGGAGTGCGCGTGCGCCCCCGGGGGCACCCTTGTGCGACCCCTTCGTGCACCGCTCCGCCGACGCGCGGAGGCCGGGGCATGAAATCATGGCCGGACCGGGTCAACCGGTGGGCCGGCGCCTCGGGTTGGCCCGGTACAGGAAGACGGGGCCACGGCCTTCAGGGGGAGGAACGATGGCGGACAGCTTCGGACCGATGCGGGGCGAGGGGGTCGGCACGGCCGACGCCGGCCTCGGCACGGGCCCGGACGAGGGTTCACCGCGCAAGGAGCCGATCCGGGTCCTCGTGGTGGACGATCACGCTCTGTTCCGGCGCGGTCTGGAGATCGTCCTCGCGGCCGAGGAGGACATTCAGGTCGTCGGCGAGGCGGGCGACGGCGCCGAGGCGGTGGACAAGGCGGCCGACCTGCTGCCCGACATCGTCCTCATGGACGTGCGCATGCCCAAGCGCGGCGGCATCGAGGCGTGCACCTCCATCAAGGAGGTGGCACCCAGCGCCAAGATCATCATGCTCACGATCAGTGACGAGGAAGCCGATCTCTACGACGCGATCAAGGCGGGCGCGACGGGATATCTGCTGAAGGAGATCTCCACCGACGAGGTGGCCACGGCCATTCGCGCCGTCGCCGACGGGCAGTCGCAGATCAGCCCCTCCATGGCGTCGAAGCTGCTCACCGAATTCAAGTCGATGATCCAGCGCACCGACGAGCGCCGGCTGGTGCCCGCGCCCCGGCTCACCGACCGGGAGCTGGAAGTGCTCAAGCTGGTCGCCACCGGGATGAACAACCGGGATATCGCCAAGGAACTGTTCATCTCGGAGAACACCGTGAAGAACCATGTGCGCAACATCCTGGAGAAGTTGCAGCTGCACTCCAGGATGGAGGCCGTGGTGTACGCGATGCGGGAGAAGATCCTCGAGATCCGCTAGCTCTCCCGCCCGCGACCGCGTCTGCGTATGTCTGTGTCTGTGTCTGCGTCTGCGTCCGAGGGGTGTCGGACAGGCCCTAGGCGAGCGCGGCGACGAGGTCCCGCTTGAGGGCCGGGTCCGCCATGCGCTCCACCCGTACGCTGTCGCAGCCCACCCAGCTCGCCGCTTCGAGCAGCGCCTGAGCCACCCCGGGGACCGCCTTCGGGCCGTCCAGGGAGACCTGCCGGGCGACCAGGGTGGTGCCCTCGCGCGCCGGGTCGACCCGGCCCACCAGCCGGCCGCCCGCGAGCACCGGCATCGCGAAGTAGCCGTGGATCCGCTTCGGCTTGGGGACGTACGCCTCAAGGCGGTGCGTGAACCCGAAGATGCGCTCCGCCCGGGCCCGCTCCCAGACCAGCGAGTCGAACGGCGACAGCAGCGTCGTGCGGTGCCGGCCGCGCGGCGCCGACTCCAGCGCCGCCGGGTCGGCCCAGGCCTGCTTCCCGCCCCAGCCCTCGACCGTCACCGGGACCAGGCCGGTGCCCTCGATCACGGCGTCGAACTGCTCGCTCCGCAGCCGGTGGTAGTCGGCGATGTCCGAGCGGGTGCCCACGCCGAGCGCCCGGCCGGCCTGGAGGACCAGGCGGCGCACGCACTCCAGGTCGTGCAGGTCGTCGTGGAGCAGGTCGGCGGGGATCGCCCGCTCCGCCAGGTCGTAGACCCGCTTCCAGCCGCGGCGCTCGACGCAGACCACCTCGCCGAACATCAGTGCGCGCTCGACGGCGACCTTCGAGTCCGACCAGTCCCACCACTCGCCCTTGTTCTTCGCGCCGCCCAGCTCGGTGGCCGTCAGGGGGCCCTCGGCGCGCAGCTGCTCGATCACCTGGGTGTAGGCGCCGTCGGGGAGGTGGTGGTTCCAGTGCGGGCGGTTGCGGTAGGCGCGGCGGCGGAAGGCGAAGTGCGGCCACTCCTCGATGGGGAGGATGCACGCGGCGTGGGACCAGTACTCGAAGGCGTGGGTCTGCGTCCAGTACGCCTGCTCGACCTTCTTGCGGCCCACCGCGCCCAGCCGCGCGTACGGGATCAGTTCGTGCGAGCGGGCCAGGACCGAGATCGTGTCGAGCTGGACCGCGCCGAGGTGGCGCAGGACCCCGCGGACGCCCGCGGCGCGGTTCGGGGCGCCGAGGAAGCCCTGGGCGCGCAGGCTCAGGCGGCGGGCCTCCGCGGCGGACAGGGGCACGGGGTGCGGCGGGGTGGGGCGTGGGGCGGTCGTCGGCATGGTCGAACGATAGGCGGCGGGACTGACAATCCCGGAGCCGCTCCAGGAGTGTCCGGGGCGCGCCGGGGGTCAGGGGCGGGACGGGAGGTAGGGGAGGGGGGTGGGGAGGGTCAGGTCCGAGGGGAGGAGGGAGGCCACCCAGCAGTCGCGCAGCACGCCCTTGTTCGGCAGGCCCGCGCGCAGCACGCCCTCCAGGGTGAAACCGGCCTTCTCGGCGACGGTGCGCGACCCCTTGTTGCCCACCTCGGCCCGCCATTCCAGGCGGGTGCAGGCCAGCCCGGTGAACGCCCAGCCGGCCACCCCGAGGACCGCCTCCGTCATGTAGCCGCGACCGCGGAACTCCTCGGCCGTCCAGAAACCCACCTCCCACGCACCCGCGCGCGGGTGGTGGAGACCGACGGCGCCGGCGATCGGACCGTCGTCGGCGGTGCGCACCGCGAAGGAGTACTCGGTGTCGTCGCGCCAGCCGTCCGCGACCACCCGCTCGATGAAGTATTCGGCGTCCACGCGCGCGTACGGCGACGGAATCGTGGTCCAGCGCTGGATGTCGGGATCCTGGCAGGCGGCGTACACCTCGTCGGCGTCGGCCGGGACGAAGGTGCGCAGCCTCAGGCGGGGGGTGGTCAGCGTGACGGGTTCCATCACCCGATTCTGCGCGGGGCGGGAAGGGCGCACCATCACTTTTCGTGGGGTATACCGGCACCTTCCGAGGCGCCTGTGCGTTGGACCTGATGGCAGACCTCCCGGCGCGGTGGGGTCCTCGCATACGATGGCCGTTGCTCAGGCCGTCGCCCGAGTAACCGACCGTGCCAGGCCCGACCGGCAAGGAGACCAACCCTCGTGTCCGTCCTCCAGAAGATCATGCGTGCAGGCGAAGGCAAGATCCTGCGCAAGCTGCACCGCATCGCGGACCAGGTCAACTCCATCGAAGAGGACTTCGAGAGCCTCTCCGACGCCGAGCTGCGCGCGCTTACGGACGAGTACAAGCAGCGCTTCGAGGACGGCGAGACCCTCGACGACCTGCTGCCCGAGGCGTTCGCGACCGTTCGCGAGGCCGCCCGGCGCGTCCTGGGCCAGCGCCCCTACGACGTCCAGCTGATGGGTGGCGCCGCGCTCCACCTCGGATATGTCGCCGAGATGAAGACCGGTGAGGGCAAGACCCTCGTCGGCACCCTGCCGACGTATCTGAACGCGCTGTCCGGCAAGGGCGTCCACCTGATCACGGTGAACGACTACCTGGCCGAGCGCGACTCCGAGATGATGGGCCGCGTCCACAAGTTCCTCGGTCTCAGCGTCGGCTGCATCCTGGCGAACATGACGCCGGCCCAGCGCCGCGAGCAGTACAACTGCGACATCACCTACGGAACGAACAACGAGTTCGGCTTCGACTACCTCCGCGACAACATGGCGTGGTCCCAGGACGAGCTCGTCCAGCGCGGCCACAACTTCGCCGTGGTCGACGAGGTCGACTCCATCCTCGTGGACGAGGCCCGTACGCCGCTGATCATCTCCGGTCCCGCGGACCAGGCCACCAAGTGGTACGGCGACTTCGCCAAGCTGGTCACCCGCCTCACCAAGGGCGAGGCCGGCAACACGATGAAGGGCATCGAGGAGACCGGCGACTACGAGGTCGACGAGAAGAAGCGCACCGTCGCCATCCACGAGCCGGGCGTCTCCAAGGTCGAGGACTGGCTGGGCATCGACAACCTGTACGAGTCGGTGAACACCCCGCTCGTGGGTTACCTGAACAACGCCATCAAGGCCAAGGAACTGTTCAAGAAGGACAAGGACTACGTCGTCATCGACGGCGAAGTCATGATCGTCGACGAGCACACCGGCCGTATCCTCGCGGGCCGCCGCTACAACGAGGGCATGCACCAGGCGATCGAGGCGAAGGAAGGGGTGGACATCAAGGACGAGAACCAGACCCTGGCGACCATCACCCTCCAGAACTTCTTCCGCCTCTACGACAAGCTCTCCGGCATGACCGGTACGGCGATGACCGAGGCCGCCGAGTTCCACCAGATCTACAAGCTGGGCGTCGTCCCGATCCCGACGAACAAGCCGATGGTCCGCAAGGACCAGGCCGACCTGATCTACCGCACCGAGGTCGCCAAGTTCGACGCCGTCGTCGACGACATCGCGGAGAAGCACGAGAAGGGCCAGCCGATCCTCGTCGGCACGACGTCGGTCGAGAAGTCCGAGTACCTCTCGCAGCAGCTCTCCAAGCGCGGCATCCAGCACGAGGTGCTCAACGCGAAGCAGCACGACCGCGAGGCGCCGATCATCGCCCAGGCCGGCCGCAAGGGCGCCGTCACCGTCGCCACGAACATGGCGGGCCGCGGTACGGACATCAAGCTCGGCGGCAACCCCGACGACCTCGCCGAGGCCGAGCTGCGCCAGGCGGGCCTCGACCCCGTCGAGCACGTCGAGGAGTGGGCCGCGGCGCTGCCCGCCGCCCTGGAGAAGGCCGAGCAGGCCGTCAAGGCCGAGTTCGAAGAGGTCAAGGACCTCGGCGGGCTCTACGTGCTGGGCACCGAGCGGCACGAGTCGCGGCGCATCGACAACCAGCTGCGCGGTCGTTCCGGCCGTCAGGGCGACCCGGGCGAGTCCCGGTTCTACCTCTCGCTGGGCGATGACCTGATGCGCCTGTTCAAGGCCCAGATGGTCGAGCGCGTGATGTCGATGGCGAACGTGCCGGACGACGTCCCGATCGAGAACAAGATGGTCACGCGGGCCATCGCCTCCGCCCAGTCGCAGGTCGAGCAGCAGAACTTCGAGACGCGTAAGAACGTCCTGAAGTACGACGAGGTGCTCAACCGCCAGCGCGAGGTCATCTACGGCGAGCGCCGTCGCGTCCTGGAGGGCGAGGACCTGCACGAGCAGGTGCAGCACTTCATGAACGACACCATCGACGCGTACATCGACGCCGAGACCGCCGAGGGCTTCGCCGAGGACTGGGACCTCGACCGGCTGTGGGGCGCCTTCAAGCAGCTCTACCCGATCAAGGTGACGGTGGAGGAGCTGGAGGACGAGGCCGGGGACCGCGCCGGGCTCACCGCCGAGTTCATCGGCGACGCCGTCAAGGACGACATCCACGCGCAGTACGAGGAGCGCGAGGAGCAGCTCGGCTCCGAGATCATGCGTGAGCTGGAGCGCCGGGTCGTCCTCTCCGTGCTCGACCGCAAGTGGCGCGAGCACCTCTACGAGATGGACTACCTCCAGGAGGGCATCGGCCTGCGCGCCATGGCGCAGAAGGACCCCCTGGTCGAGTACCAGCGCGAGGGCTTCGACATGTTCACCGCCATGATGGAGGGCATCAAGGAGGAGTCCGTCGGCTACCTGTTCAACCTGGAGGTCCAGGTCGAGCAGCAGGTCGAGGAGGTGCCGGTGGAGGACGCCGCGCCCACCACGTCGCTCGACAAGGAGGACGCGGTGCCGGCGCAGGTCCGTCCGGAGATCCGGGCCAAGGGCCTCGACGCCCCGCAGCGGCCCGACCGCCTGCACTTCCAGGCGCCGAACGCCGAGGGCGGCGTCGACGAGGGCGACTTCGTCACCGAGGGCGGGCCCACCCGGTCCACCGCGGACGGTCTGACGCGGGCCGAGCGCCGCAAGCAGCAGAAGGGCCGTCGCCGCAAGAAGTGACGGCGACCAGGTGACGTGAGGTGAGGGGCCGGACGGGCGTCCGGCCCCTCACCCGTGCCCGGGCCAGTACGTCTCCCGCGGCGGGCGCGTGTCGAGCTCCACGGCCGTGCAGCGCCAGCGGAGGTCCTCGGCGCGGGTCAGGCGGAACGCCAGGGCGTGCAGGCGCGGGCCCACCGCGATGCGGGCGAACACCTCGAAGGTGCCGCTGTCCGGCTCGTAGTGGCCGATGTCGTGGACGCGGGGGCTCGGGCCCGAGCGGTCCAGCGGGCGGTGGGCCAGGAGCCACAGCAGGTCCTCGAAGGCGTGGCCCTGGGCGTGCCGGGCGAACCAGACCGCCGGGCGGCGGCCGGCCAGGACCAGCAGGAGCAGGTCCGTGAAGCGCTCCGCGGGGTGCGGCGGCGCCTGCGGCCGGACCCGGGGCGGGCGCCGGGTGTCCCGGCGCGCCGGGGGACGGCTGGTCCGACGGGGGCCTCGCCTGGAAAGCACCTTCTGCACGTCGCCTCCGGATTGATACCAGTCGGTAACTCTTCGTGATCACCTTCTACGAGGTGGGTGAGCGGCCCCGCAAGAGCCGATGCCGGGCGCCGGCGGCCGGCCGGGATTCACTTATCCGGGTGACGGCGGGGTGCGGGAGGCCGGTGCGGCGGGGGTGGACCCGGGTGACGGGGCGGATCGGGGGTGACCGGGGGGAGCGAGGTGGGCGGCAGCCCGAAGGGGGACTCCCGCACGTATCCTGAAAGCCTCCGGGACGATCATCGACACCTCCGAAGACGACTACGAAAGCGGACCGTCATGCGCGTGTACGTACCTCTCTCCCTGCCGCGACTCGCTCAGGCGTACCGGGCGGGCGAGCTGGGACCCGCGCCGCTCACGGCCTTCGCCGTCACGCCCGCGCTGCGCGAGTGGTACCTGTCGGACGACATCGAGGAGCTGGAGTACGCGGCCCTGAACCGGGCCGGGCTCGCCTCCCTGCGGATGCTCGCCGGGGAGCCGGACGCGGCGCGGCGCCGGGTCGTCGTCGCCGTCGACGTCGCGGACCGGATCGCCGTCGCCGATCCCGACCTGGGACTCGACCCGGCCTCGCTCGGCGAGGTCTCCGTGCGCGAGGCGGTCCCGCTGGCCAGGGCCGCCGCCGTGCACGTGGACGCCGACGACGCGCAGGCCGACGTCGCGGCCGCCGCCGACGCGCTGGGCGCGGCCGACCACGGGGACGACGACGCCCAGTTCGTCGTGGACGGCGCCGAGGACCACGAGCTGCTGTGGTTCGCCACGCAGGAGATCCCGAACCTGATCGGTCAGGGCGACTGAGTCGGGGTGCGGCCGTGCGGGGTACGTTTCCCGCATGGGGAAGCACATAGCCGGGGGGCCGTTCGGTCCGTCCGCCGGACACATCGTCTGGGACTGGAACGGGACGCTGTTCCACGACACCGACGCCGTCATCGAGGCCACCAACGCCGCGTTCGCCGAGCTGGGGCTCGCGCCGATCTCGCTGGAGAGGTACCGGGCGCTGTACTGCGTACCGGTGCCGAAGTTCTACGAGCGGCTGATGGGCCGCCTGCCCACCGAGCACGAGTGGCTCGTCATGGACGAGGTCTTCCATCGGCACTACGCGCGCCACTCCGTGGACTGCGGGCTCGCCGAGGGGGTGGAGCCGCTGCTCGCCGGGTGGCAGGACGCCGGGGGCAGCCAGTCCATCCTGAGCATGTTCGGGCACGAGGATCTGGTGCCGCTCGTGCGCAGGTTCGGGATCTCCGAGCGGTTCGTGCGGGTGGACGGGCGGGTGGGGCCGTCCGGGGGCAGCAAGGCCGAGCACATGGTGCGGCACCTGGGGGCGCTCGCGGAGTCGTCCGGGGTCGCGCCGGAGCAGGTCGTGGTCATCGGGGACGCGGCCGACGACGCCGTGGCGGCGATGGCCGCCGGGGCGCGGGCCGTGCTGTACACCGGGGGGTCGCACGGGCGGGCCAGCCTCGAAGGGGTGGGGGCTCCGGTGGTGGACTCGCTCGCGGACGCCGTCCGGATGGCCGCCTCGGGGGAGCGCTAGGCCCCCCGCGCCCCCGTGTCCCCGGGCTCATCGTCGCTTCTCGCTCACTCTCCGGTCGTCGCTGCGTACGCTTGGTGGCAGTGGTGGCCGGGACAGTGGGGGAGTGGGGCATGGGGTTCGGGTTCGGGCAGCGGCGCGGTGGGCAGCTTCCGGTCGAGGTGACCCCGTTCGTCGGGCGGGTGGCCGAGCTGGCGCAGCTGCGGGCCGCGTTCGCGAGCGCCAGACTGGTGACGCTCGTCGGGCCCGGGGGCGTGGGCAAGAGCCGCACGGCGCTGCGCGGCGCGGCGGACCTCGCTGAGGGGTTCGCGGACGGTGTGGTGCTCGTCGAGCTGAGCGCGCTGCGCGATCCCGAGCTGATTCCGGTGACGCTCGCCGCGGTGCTCGAACTGCCCGAACAGGTGGGGATGGAGCCGCTGGACGCGGTCGTCGCCCACCTTCAGGGCCGGCGGATGCTCGTCGTGCTGGACACCTGCGAGCACCTGGTCGACGCGTGCGCGATGCTCGCCGACGTCCTGCTGCGCGAGGCGGCCGGGGTGCAGGTGCTGGCCACCAGCCGGCAGCCGCTCGACGTACCGGGCGAGCACTGCGTGCCCGTCGCGCCGCTGGAGCCCGACGACGCCCTGGAGCTGTTCGTGCAGCGCGCCGCCGCCGTCGTCCCCGGGTTCGCCGTGCACGACGGCAACCGGGAGCAGCTGACCGCGCTGGCCCGGCGGCTGGACGGGATCCCGCTCGCCCTGGAGCTGGCGGCGGTGCGGCTGCGGGCGGTCTCCCTGGAGCAGCTGGTGGAGCGGCTCGGACAGCGGTTCGAGGTGCTGACCGGCGGGCGGCGCACCGCGCTGACCCGGCACCAGACGCTGCGTACGGCCATCGGCTGGTCCCACGAGTTGTGCACCCCGCGCGAGCGGCTGCTGTGGGCGCGGCTCTCGGTCTTCGCCGGGTCGTTCGAGCTGCGGGCCGCCGAGTCCGTGTGCGCGGGCGGCGAACTGACCGGCGGCGAGGTGCTGGAATGCCTCATCGGGCTCGTCGACAAGTCCGTCGTGCAGCGGCTCGGCGTCGACGGCAGCCGCTACCGGCTGCTCGACACCATCCGCGAGTACGGCGCCGAGTGGCTGACGGAGTCCGGCCGCGCCGACACCGTGCGGGCCCGGCACTTCGCGTACTACCGGGATCTAGGGCAGCGCTACTGGGACGAGTTCCTGACCCCGGCCCAGCCCGTGCTGCTGCGGGCGCTGCGCACCGAGAGCGCCGACGTGCGGTGCGCGCTGGAGCACGCGTACGGCTCGGCGGAGCTGGCGCCGCAGGGACTGTGGCTGGCCTCGCTGCTCGGCCCGTACTGGCGGGCGCTCGGCGCGCTCTCCGAGGGGCGGTACTGGATCGAGAAGGGGCTCGCGCTCCTCGACGAGGTGGGGGAGGAGCAGGCCTGGGGGCGGTTCATGACCTCCCTGTTCTCGGTGTGGACCGGGGACCTGCCGACCGCGCTCGAACTGTTCCACCGCGCGCTGCGGACCGCCCGCGAGGCCGGCAACGACCGCGTCGAGCTGTTCTGCGAGGCGTACCTCGGCGGGCTGGGCGCCCTGTGCGGCGAGCCGGACGGGCTGGTCGCGCTGGAGGACGCCCGGCGGCGGATCCTGGCGCGCGGCGACGGGCTCGGCACGGCCGTCATCCACTACGAGGGCGCGCTGGTGCTCGGCGTGCTCGGCGACGCGGAGGCCGCCCTGGAGTGGTGCCGCACCGGGCTCGCGTACCTGGAGGGCACCGGGGAGCGGCAGATGTACGCCTCGACGCTGACCGTGCAGGGGCTGATCCTGTGGCTGTCCGGCGAGCGCGCGGAGGCCGTCGGGCTTTTGGGGCGAGCCCTGGAGGCCGCCGCGGAGATCGACGAGGTCCTGGTCGCCGCCATGTGCTGCCTGATGCTCGCCTGGTCCGCGTCGGTGGAGGAGCGGCACGTGCGGGCCGCCTGGCTGCTCGGCTACGCGGAGAACGCGCGGCGGCTGGGCGGTGGCGACCCGGTCGGCATGCTGCCCTCGCTCTTCGACGAGCAGGAGGCCGTGCGGGGGATGCTGCGGCGGGCGCTGGGCGACGAGGACTACGAGCGGTGGCACGCCGTCGGGGCGCGGCTCTCCGGGACGCAGGTGCTGGCCGCCGTGCGGGAGGGGGCCGAGGTGCCGGGGGACCGGGTGCCCGCGGCGCGGGGGGCCGGGGTGGACGCGCTGACCCGGCGGGAGCGGGAGGTGGCCGCGCTGGTCGCGCAGGGGTTGTCCAACCGGGAGATCGCGGAGCAGCTGGTGATCTCCAAGCGGACCGCGGACGCGCATGTGGAGCACATTCTGGCGAAGTTGGGGGTGGGGTCGCGCACGGAGGTCGCCGCCATCGCCACCGGCGGGTCGCGGGGGCCCCTTTAGGTATACGGAGAGGTGTGCGGCGCCCCTATGGGTATACCGGTCTCCCCGGATACCGATGGCGTCGGGTGTGGGGCGGCGGTTAGCTGTGGGGGTGCCGTGATTCTTCGGGGGAACGGTGCGGCGGGGTGCCGGGCAGCAAGGGTCGACTCCCTACGGCTGTCGTGGCAACGGCCCTCCGCCGTGGCGCCCGGGAAGCGGCACGTGCCGGTGGCTGTCCTCGTCGGCGGGGCAGCCACCGCGCAGCCCCGCGGCCCGGGAGGATCCGAGTGCCGTCGGTCACATGCCCGCGCGCCCGGGCGGGCGGCGCGGAGCGGATCCGCGGCGGGCGTGACCCGCCGCCGCCCGTGCGGGCGGGCGCGGGGCGCCGTTCTGTGCAGAGTGTCAAAGTTCGGCCACCGGATTTGTACACATGCGGCTCATGACGGGCCCCCCGTCGGGAGCGATAGCCTGGGGTCGTGATCAGCGCGATATCTCGCGGGGGCATCGTCGCCCCCTGCCCGCGCCGGGAGAAGTCGGACCGCCACAGCGGCCGCCCCCGGCGCCCGGACGCTGATCATTTCCGGCGGATGGCCAGTTCGTTGAAAATGGCGCATTACCGTCCGCTCTTCTCCCAATCCGGCATAACGTCGAAGCTGACCGGACACCCCGCGTCACGGCGTTACGTCGAGCCAGACATGTCTACGTCACGCAACGGCGCGCGACAGGAGCCAGAGGACAATGCAGACCAAGCTGGACGAAGCCAAGGCCGAGCTGCTCGAACGGGCCGCCCGGGTAGCTGAGAACAGCCCGGTAGGGGGGCACCTACCGACGGGCGAGAGCACTCCTGACCAGGACACGGTGCTCACGTTCCTCCAGCGCTACTACCTGCACACCGCGCCCGAGGACCTCGCCGACCGCGACCCGGTCGACGTCTTCGGCGCCGCCTACTCGCACTACCGGCTCGCGGAGAACCGGCCGCAGGGCACGGCGAACGTGCGGGTGCACACCCCCACGGTCGAGGAGAACGGCTGGACGTGCAGCCACTCCGTCGTCGAGGTGGTCACCGACGACATGCCGTTCCTCGTGGACTCCGTGACCAACGAGCTGTCCCGTCAGGGCCGCGGCATCCACGTCGTCATCCACCCGCAGGTCGTCGTGCGGCGCGATGTCACCGGCAAGCTGCTGGAGGTGCTGCCGGCGGGGACCACGGCCGAGGGCCACGACGTGCTCACCGAGTCGTGGATCCACGTCGAGATGGACCGCGAGACCGACCGCGCCGACCTCAAGCAGATCACCGGCGACCTGCTGCGCGTCCTGTCCGACGTGCGCGAGTGCGTCGAGGACTGGGAGAAGATGCGCGACGCCGCGCTGCGCATCGCCGACGAGCTGCCGGGCGAGCCCACCGCGGGCGACCTGCCCGACCAGGAGGTCGAGGAGGCCCGGGAGCTGCTGCGCTGGCTCTCCGCCGACCACTTCACCTTCCTGGGCTTTCGCGAGTACACCCTCACCGACGACGACTCGCTCTCCGCCGTGCCGGGCACCGGCCTCGGCATCCTGCGCGCCGACCCGCAGCACGGCGACGACCACCACCCGGTGTCGCCGTCCTTCAACCGGCTGCCCGACGACGCCCGCGCCAAGGCCCGCGAGCACCGCATCCTGGTGCTGACCAAGGCCAACAGCCGCGCCACCGTGCACCGGCCGTCCTACCTCGACTACGTCGGCGTGAAGAAGTTCGACGCGCAGGGGAACGTGGTGGGCGAGCGCCGCTTCCTCGGCCTGTTCTCCTCGGCCGCGTACACCGAGTCCGTGCGCCGGGTCCCCGTCGTGCGGCGCAAGGTCGCCGAGGTCCTGAGGGGCGCGGGCTTCTCGCCCAACAGCCACGACGGCCGCGACCTGCTCCAGATCCTGGAGACGTACCCGCGCGACGAGCTGTTCCAGACCCCGGCCGACGAGCTGCGGTCCATCGTCACGTCCGTGCTGTACCTCCAGGAGCGGCGCCGGCTGCGCCTGTACCTGCGCAAGGACGAGTACGGGCGCTACTACTCCGCCCTCGTCTACCTGCCCCGCGACCGGTACACCACCGGCGTCCGGCTGCGGATCATCGACATCCTCAAGGAGGAGCTGGGCGGCACCAGCGTCGACTTCACCGCCTGGAACACCGAGTCGATCCTCTCCCGGCTGCACTTCGTCGTCCGGGTCGCGCCGGGCACCGAGCTGCCCGCGCTGACCGACGCCGACTCCGACCGGATCGAGGCCCGGCTGGTCGAGGCGGCCCGCTCCTGGGCGGACGGCTTCGCCGAGGCGCTGAACGCCGAGTGCGGCGAGGAGCGCGCCGCCGAACTGCTGCGCCGCTACGGCCAGGCCTTCCCCGAGGGCTACAAGGCCGACCACTCGCCGCGCGCCGCCGTCGCCGACCTGGTCCACCTGGAGCAGCTCACGCACGGCGACCGCGACGGCAAGGACTTCGCGCTCTCGCTGTACGAGCCCGTGGGCGCCGCCCCCGGCGAGCGCCGCTTCAAGATCTACCGCACCGGGTCGCCCGTCTCGCTCTCCGCCGTCCTGCCGGTGCTCCAGCGCCTGGGCGTCGAGGTGACCGACGAGCGCCCCTACGAGCTGCGCTGCGCCGACCGTCCCACCGCCTGGATCTACGACTTCGGGCTGCGCATGCCGATGCCGGGCAGCGGCGGCGGGGGCGGCGAGCTGGGCGCCGAAGGCCGCGAGCGGTTCCAGGAGGCGTTCGCCGCGACCTGGACCGGGCTCGCCGAGAACGACGGCTTCAACGCGCTGGTCCTGGGCGCCGGGCTGAACTGGCGGCAGGCGATGGTGCTGCGCGCCTACGCCAAGTACCTGCGCCAGGCCGGCTCCACCTTCAGCCAGGACTACATGGAGGACACCCTCCGCACCAACGTGCACACCACGCGCCTGCTGGTGTCGCTGTTCGAGGCGCGGATGTCGCCCGGCCGCCAGCGGGCCGGCACCGAGCTGACCGACGGGCTCCTGGAGGAGCTGGACGGCGCGCTCGACCAGGTGGCCTCGCTCGACGAGGACCGGATCCTGCGGTCCTTCCTGACCGTCATCAAGGCGACCCTGCGCACCAACTTCTTCCAGAAGACGTCGGACGGCACCCCGCACGCGTACGTCTCCATGAAGCTCGACCCGAAGGCCGTCCCGGACCTGCCCGAGCCGCGGCCCGCGTTCGAGATCTGGGTGTACTCGCCGCGCGTCGAGGGCGTCCACCTGCGCTTCGGCAAGGTCGCCCGCGGCGGCCTGCGCTGGTCCGACCGGCGCGAGGACTTCCGGACGGAGATCCTCGGCCTGGTCAAGGCGCAGATGGTGAAGAACACGGTCATCGTGCCGGTCGGCGCCAAGGGCGGCTTCGTCGCCAAGCAGCTGCCCGACCCGGGCGTGGACCGGGACGCCTGGATGGCCGAGGGCATCGCCAGCTACAAGACGTTCATCTCGGCGCTGCTCGACATCACCGACAACCTCGTCGCCGGTGAGGTCGTGCCCCCGGCCGACGTCGTGCGCCACGACGAGGACGACACCTACCTCGTCGTCGCCGCGGACAAGGGCACCGCGTCGTTCTCGGACATCGCCAACGGGGTCGCGCAGTCGTACGACTTCTGGCTGGGCGACGCCTTCGCGTCCGGCGGCTCGGCCGGGTACGACCACAAGGGCATGGGCATCACCGCGCGCGGCGCCTGGGAGTCCGTCAAGCGGCACTTCCGCGAACTGGGCGTCGACAGCCAGTCCGAGGACTTCACGGTCGTCGGCGTCGGCGACATGAGCGGTGACGTGTTCGGCAACGGCATGCTGCTGTCCGAGCACATCCGGCTGGTCGCGGCCTTCGACCACCGGCACATCTTCATCGACCCGACGCCGGACGCGGCCCCCTCGTACGCCGAGCGCCGCCGGATGTTCGAGCTGCCGCGGTCGAGCTGGGAGGACTACGACCGGTCCCTGATCTCGGCCGGCGGCGGCGTCTTCCCGCGCACCGCCAAGTCGATCCAGCTCAACGCCCACATCCGCGAGGCCCTCGGCATCGCGTCCGGCCAGGCCAAGATGACCCCGGCCGAGCTGATGAAGGCGATCCTCCAGGCGCCGGTCGACCTGCTGTGGAACGGCGGCATCGGTACCTACGTCAAGGCGGCCTCGGAGTCGAACGGGGACGTCGGCGACAAGGCCAACGACGCCATCCGCGTCGACGGCCAGGACGTCCGCGCCAAGGTCATCGGCGAGGGCGGCAACCTCGGCGCGACCCAGCTGGGCCGCATCGAGTTCGCCCGCACCGGCGGCAAGGTCAACACCGACGCCATCGACAACAGCGCGGGCGTGAACACCTCGGACGTCGAGGTCAACATCAAGATCCTGCTCAACGGCCTGGTCTCCGAGGGGGACATGACCGTCAAGCAGCGCAACAAGCTGCTCGCCGCGATGACCGACGAGGTCGGCCACCTGGTGCTGCGCAACAACTACGCGCAGAACACCGCGCTGGGCAACGCCGAGGCGCAGTCGTCGTCCCTGCTCCACGCCCACCAGCGCTTCATGCGCCGGCTCGGCAAGCAGGGCCACCTCGACCGCGGCCTGGAGTTCCTGCCCAACGACCGGCAGATCAAGGAACTCCTCAACACCGGCCGCGGCCTGAGCCAGCCCGAGCTGGCCGTCCTCCTCGCCTACACGAAGATCACGGCCGCCGACGAGCTGATCCAGACGACGCTGCCCGACGACGCGTACCTGCGCCGGCTGCTGCACGCGTACTTCCCGCAGGAGCTGCGCGACAAGTACGGCGAGGCGATCGACGGGCACGCGCTGCGCCGCGAGATCATCACGACGGTGCTGGTCAACGACACGGTGAACACCGGTGGTTCGACCTTCCTGCACCGGCTGCGCGAGGAGACCGGCGCCTCCCTGGAGGAGATCGTGCGGGCGCAGCTCGCCGCGCGCGAGATCTTCGGCCTGAGCAAGGTGTGGGACGCGGTGGAGGCGCTCGACAATGTCGTCGCCGCCGACGTCCAGACCCGGATCCGGCTGCACTCGCGGCGGCTCGTCGAGCGCGGCTCGCGGTGGCTGCTGAACAACCGGCCGCAGCCGCTCCAGCTCGCCGAGACCATCGGCTTCTTCCAGGACCGGGTCGCCGAGGTCTGGGCCGCGCTGCCCAAGATGCTGCGCGGCGCGGACGCCGAGTGGTATCAGTCGATCTTCGACGAGCTGACCGGCGCCGGGGTCCCGGAGGAGCTGGCGCGGCGGGTCGCCGGGTTCTCCTCGGCGTTCCCGGCGCTGGACATCGTGCAGATCGCGGACCGCACGGGCAAGGAGGCGCTGGCCGTCGCCGAGGTGTACTACGACCTCGCCGACCGGCTCGGCATCACCCAGCTCATGGACCGGATCATCGAACTCCCGCGGGCCGACCGCTGGCAGTCGATGGCCCGTGCCTCGATCCGCGAGGACCTGTACGCGGCGCACGCGGCCCTGACCGCCGACGTGCTCGCGGCGGGCGACGGCACCGCCACGCCGGAGCAGCGGTTCAAGGCGTGGGAGGAGAAGAACGCGGCGATCCTGGGCCGGGCGCGCACCACCCTGGAGGAGATCCAGGGCTCGGACGCCTTCGACCTGGCGAACCTGTCGGTCGCGATGCGCACCATGCGCACCCTGCTGCGCACGCACTCGTGACGCGCCGCCGGGCCTAGCCCGTACGCACACCGGGGGCGCCCCGGGCCACGACGGCCCGGGGCGCCCCCGCGTCGTGCCCGGAACCGGGCCGTCCGCCGGGCGCCGCCGTATTCTGCCCCTGTTCTTGACGTGCTCTTGCCTGCTTCCTGACGTCGTCCGGCTTGATGGACTCCCTGCCCCTGGGGCCACGTCTCGGGGCAATGCGGGACATAACGTCTAAAGTGGACGCCGATTGTCTGATGACCCCTCAGGGAGAGCCGATGCCGCCGTCGAAGCCAGCCGATCCGCCGACGTCGCCGCGGACGGCGGACCGCGCCCTCGCACTGCCCGACACCTGGGCCGCGACCCCGCTCACCGTCGTGATGCCCACCTACAACGAGGCCGGCAACCTGCCCGGCATGGCCGAGGCCCTGATGGACCTCGACCTGGCCGGCCTGCGGCTGCTCGTCGTCGACGACTCCAGCCCCGACGGCACCGGGGACATCGCCGAGGAGTACGCGCGCCGCTACGGCGCCGACCGGATCGGCGTGCTGCACCGCGCGGGCAAGGAGGGACTCGGCCGCGCCTACGCGGCCGGCATGGGCCGCGCCGTCGCCGAGGGCGCCCGCTACGTCCTCCAGATGGACGCCGACGGCAGCCACCCCGTCGCCAAGGTCCCCCAGATGCTGGGCGTCGCCCTGTCCACCGGCGCCGGGGTCACCATCGGCAGCCGCTACGTCCAGGGCGGCACCCTCTCCGACGCCTGGGGCGCGCACCGCAGGCTGCTCTCCCACTGGGCCAACACCTACGCGGGCACCATCCTCGGCACCCGGGTGCGCGACATCACCGGCGGCTTCAACCTGTGGCGCGAGGACACCCTGCGCGCCATCGACCTGGCCTCCGTCGACAGCGCCGGCTACAGCTTCCAGGTCGAGATGAAGTACCGGGCGGTGCGCCGCGGCCACGGCGTCGTCGAGGTCCCCATCCACTTCGAGGACCGCACCGTCGGCGAGTCGAAGATGAACCTGATGGTGCAGCTGGAGTCGGTGGCCATGCCGTGGAAGCTGCGCGCGAGGGCCCGTTGACCGCTGCGGAGGCCACCCGCGAGGACCCGCTGGCCGCCGCGCCCGCCCGCGCCGCTGCCTGGGCCGGGGCGGGCTGCGTCCTGGTGCTGCTGCTCGCCGTCGTGGTGCGGCTGCCCTGGGCGGGCGACCTCGGCATCCACGCCGCGACCGTGGAGCGCCTGCGCCACGACCTGCTCGACCCCGGCGACCCGCTGGTCGCGGCCGACGCCGACAGCCCGTACTACAGCCCCTGGACGCTGCTGCTCGGCTGCGTCGCGAAGGTGACCGGCCTCGGGGTGTTCGTCGTGCTCCGCGTCGGGGCGCTGGTCTCCCTCGCGCTGCTGGCCGGCGGGGTGTGGGCGTTCACCGGCACCTTCCTGGAACGCGCGGCCGGGCGGTCGCGGCGGGCGGCCGTGGCGGGCCTGGTCCTGCTCTGCCTGGTCCTGCTGTGGGGCACGACCCTGTTCGTCTGGAGCGGCTACCTCGGCCTCAGCTCCCTGGCGCTGTGCGTCGCCTACCCGAGCACGTTCGCGCTCGGCGCCTCGTTCTGGCTGTGGGCGCTGCTGCGCCGGGCCACCGGGTGGGCGCACTTCCTGGGCGCCGGGGTGCTGTGGGCGGTGATCCTGCTCAGCCACCAGTTCACCGGGGTCGTCGCCTCGCTCGGCGCCCTCGCCATGGTCGTCGGCGCCCGCCCGTGGCCGGACCGGTCCGGGTGGCTGCGGCTCGCGGGCGGGCTCGCCACCGGGCTGGTCCTGATCGCGCTGTGGCCGTACTACTCCTTCTTCGCGCTGTTCGGCGCGGGTGAGAACCTGGAGGCCATCCACCGCTCCCTGTACCGGGACCTGCCCGCCCGGCTGTGGCTGGTCGCGCTGGTCGGCGCCGTCGCGCTCGGCCTGCGGTGGCGGCGCGAGCGGCGCGACCCGCTGGTGCTGTTCTGCCTGGCGGGGCTGGTCGTGTTCACGGCGGGCGGCCTCACCGGGCACTGGTCCTGGGGGCGGGCGCTGCCGGCCGTGCTGATCCCCGCGCAGGTCGCGGTGGGCCTTGAGGTGTTCCGCACGCCGCGCGGCGCGGTGCGCACCGGCCTCGGCTGGGCGGTGACGGCGGCGCTGCTGCTGGGGGCGTGGACCCAGTCCGGCACGCTCGGCCACGTGCTGCCGCGCGCGGTGCTGCCGCCGCCCGTCGCCGCCAAGTACCGCGAGCCGTGGGTCGGCTACCACTGGATCACGCCCTGGGTGGCGTACGGCGACGTGGTGCTCGCCAAGACGTTCCCGGCCCGGCAGATCCCCGCCTACGGGCCGTACACGGTCGCCCCGGGCTACCCGGACTTCTTCCTCGACGACGAGCGGGCGCGCGAGGCCGCCGTCGCGACGTACTTCGCGGCCGGCACCCCGCGCCGCGACCGGCTCGGGGTGCTGCGCCGCTACCGCGTCGGGTGGGTGGTGGCCTATCGCAGCGACGGCGGGCTGCCGCCCGGGGACCCGGCCCTGGAGCGGGTGGCCGTGGGGCCCCGGGGGCAGCAGCTGTACCGGGTGCGCTGAGCGGGCGCCCGGCGCGGCTCAGCGGGTGAGGGCGGACACCAGCCGCACGGCCCGCCGCACCTTCCGCGCCATCGGGGCGCGGCCCACCTTCCGGGCCACCGGCCGCACGAGACGGGCCGTCATCCCGACCGCCGCCCAGCGCACCTGGAGCCGGCCCGCGCCGCGCCCCTCCGGCTCGACCGTGACCCGGTGGTGGTGGAACTCGGCCGTGAACGACGGGAAGTCCAGCGGGGCGAGCAGCAGCCCCGTGTTGCGCAGTCCGCCCGGCGCCTGGAGCTGGAGGAGCGGGTGGCGGGTGCCGTCGAAGCCCTGCGCGGGCAGCGCGACCTGCGTCAGGTCCAGGTCGACGCGGCCCTCGAAGACACCCGGGCGCACCGGGTCCAGGCGGAAGCGGACCGTCGTGCGGCGCCGCCCGGGGGAGAGCAGCAGCGCGGCGACCTGCGGGCCGACCGGGAGGCGCAGCGCCGGGTCGTGGGTGCGGATGTGCAGGGCGAGCGAGGCCGGCCCGGCGTTGCGCCCGACCGAGACGATCTCGTGCCGGAACTGGGCGCCCGGGAACGGCCGGGTGTCCAGGGCCAGGTCGTCGAGGGCCAGCTCGCGGCGGGCCTCGGGCGTGGCGGGGAGCGTGCCGCCCCAGTAGAGGCTGCCGGTGTCGTCGGTGACCGCCTCGCGCGGGGCGACGCCGTGGCCGAGGCCGCGCGCGGCGGTCCTGGCCTCGTCGAGGCGGCCGTCGCGGACCAGCTGGAGGACGACGCGCTCGGCGCGCGGCAGCCGGGCGTAGGCGCCGGGGGCCAGCACGGCCAGGTACGGGTCGACGATCTCGGCGAACCCCGCGAGCCAGTCGTCGGACCGGTAGGGCAGGTCGCCCGCGTACATCCGGAAGTCGTGCTTGAGGAACTTGTAGTCCTTGGCCTCGCGGACCGCGTCGCCGAAGCCGCCGCGCGCCAGGAAGTCGTCGATGAGCCGCTGGACGTGCACGCGGTCGCGGACGTTGGCCAGCTTGTGCCGCTGGTTGGAGATGGAGGCGGCGGACTCGGCCGCGTACGGCGCGATGTACCAGCGGTAGACGGTGTCGGGCACCACCGTGAAGGAGTTCGCCAGGCCGTACGCCTGCGCGGAGAACAGCTGGTCCTCGTAGTGGATGCCCTCGGGGAAGCGCAGGTGGTGGCGGTCGAGGAAGGCGCGCGCGTACATCTTGCTCGTCGACAGGTGCTCGAAGAGCAGGGCCGGTTCGGCCTCGATGCCGGCGACCGTGCGGCGCTCGGCGACCAGGTGGGCCATCCAGGTCGAGCGCTGGCCGGTGTCGACCCGGACCCGCTGGACGGCGCCCATCGCGAAGTCGATCGCCGGGTTCTCGCGGTGGGCGGCGAGCAGCACCTCGACGGCGCGCGGCGGCAGTTCGTCGTCGCTGTCCAGGAACATCACGTACGGGGCGGTGGTGATGTCGAGGGCGCGGTTGCGCGGGGCGGAGCAGCCGCCGCTGTTCTCCGGCAGCCGCAGGTACGTGATGCGGTCGTCCTGCGCGGCCAGTTCCCGGGCCACCTCGGGGGTGCGGTCGGTCGAGTGGTCGTCGCTGATGACGATCTCGATGTTCCGGTGGGTCTGCGCCCGCAGCGAGGCGACGGCGCGCGGCAGCCGCTCGGCGTCGTTGAAGACGATCACCGTGATGGTCACGTCGGGGGTCTGCGCGGGCATCAGCCGGTCGCCTCCTCGGGCGTGGGAGCGGGGGTGCGGGACTCGACGGGGAGCACGGGCGGCAGGTTCTCCTCCGGCTCGCCGAGGAAGACGCGGCGCACGACGCGCTCGGCTGCCCGCCCGTCGTCGAACTCGCAGAAGCGGCGCCGGAAGTGGGCGCGGCTCTTCGCGGACGCCTCGTCGCGCCAGGCGTTCGTCGCGAGGATCTCCGTCAGCTCCTCCTCGGTGCGCGCCACGTGGCCCGGCGGTTCGGCGAGCAGGTCGAAGTAGGTGCCGCGGGTGCGCGCGTACGTCTCCCAGTCGTCGGCGAAGCTGATGATCGGCCGGTCCAGGTTCGCGTAGTCGAACATGATGGAGGAGTAGTCCGTGACCAGTGCGTCGGCGGCCAGGGCCAGCTCCTCCACCGGGTCGTAGGCGGAGACGTCGATGACCCGGCCGGTGCGCCGCAGGCCCGCCAGCGGGGAGGCGCCGCCGCCGTAGAAGTAGTGGCCGCGCACCAGCAGGACCGTGTCGTCGCCGAGCCGCTCGGTCAGCGCGGCCAGGTCCAGGCGGGGGGTCCAGCTCGCCTCGTAGTCGCGGTGGGTCGGCGCGTACAGGACGGCGCGGCGGCCCGGCGCGATGCCGAGGCGGTCGCGCACGGCGCGGATGTCGGCGGCCGTCGCCCGGTAGTAGACGTCGTTGCGGGGATAGCCGTGGTCGAGCGACACGTAGTGCGACGGGTAGGCGTGCTCCCACATCCGGGTGGAGTGGCTGTTGGCGCTGACGCTGTAGTCCCACCTGTCGACGCGGGCGAGCAGCGCGTCGAAGTCGAGGCCGCGGGAGACCGTCGGGTAGGCGCGCTGGTCCAGGCCCATCTTCTTCAGCGGGGTGCCGTGGTGGGTCTGGAGGTGGATCGCGCCGGGGCGCTTGACCACGGCGTTCGGGAAGTTGACGTTGTTGGTGAGGTAGCGGGCGCGGGCCAGCACCTCCCAGTAGCGGCGGGTGCCGGGCACGATGTGGTCGGTGCCGGGCGGGACGAGCGGCTCGGCCGCCTTCGACACCACCCACACCGGGTGGACGTGCGGGGCGAGTTCGGCGAGCTTCGCGGCGATCGCGGCCGGGTTGCAGGCGATCCCTCGGTCCCAGTAGGCGGAGAAGACGGCGAGGTCCGGGTCGACGGGCTCGCGCAGCGCCTTGCGGTAGTGGTGGTCGAGGACCTTGGCGCCCAGCTGCCTCCTGCGGGTGCGCAGGGTGCCGCGCAGTCCGCGCCGCCGCTGGTTGGCGGCCTGGAAGGCCCGGTACTTGGTGTACGCGTCCTCCTCCAGGAGCCTACGCCGCATCCCCTCCATGCCGCCGGGGCGCCGGTAACCGGCGGGCTTCCAGCGCACGGCCGCCGCCGAGGCGCGGTGGAAGAACTCGCGGGCCACCGCGTCGGGCATCGTCTCGCGCGCCACGACCCGCATCGTCTCGGTGGCCATCAGGTCGTACAGGACCGCGCGCGGCCGGGGCGCGGAGCCGCACCGGTGCAGCAGGCGCTGGAGGCGGTCGTAGGTCTCGACGAGTCCGTAGCGCTGCTCGGCGGTCACCGGGGGCAGGCTCTCGCGCCGCAACTCCCGTACGTCGACCACGACCTGGTCCAGGCAGGCGATCCGGTCGGCGAGCGCGAGGCCGGCCCGGGCGGCGAACATCTCGTCGGGGTCGGCCAGTTCCTCCTCGTGCGCGCGCCAGAAGGCGGCGCGCACGGCGCGCTTGGCGAGCAGCGGGGTGACGCGGAGCAGGTCGGGGGCCTGGTCGAGGGTGACCTCGCGGCGGGCCACCCGGGCGAGCCGGCCGGCGTCGGTGCCGCGGGCGCCGGTGGCGCGCCAGGTGGTGCGGACGTGGTCGGCGACCAGCACGTCGACCGCCGGGTCCAGCTCGGCCAGCCGGTCGAGCAGGGCCCGCACCGCGCCCGCGGGCAGCCGGTCCTTGGCGGGCAGGAACCACAGCCAGGTGCCGTGCGCCCGCTCGGCGCCCGCCGCGCGGGCCGCCGCGTCGCCGGTGCCGGCGGGCAGTGGCAGCACCGTGCCGCCGGAGCGCACCGCCACGTCCTGCGCGTCGTCCCCGACGGCCGCCGTCACCAGCTCGGCCTCCGGCGGGAGCTGGGCGGCCACGCTGTCCAGGCACACGCCGAGCAGCCCCTGCACGTCCCGCCCGTACACGATGATGCTGAGCAACGGCTCGCCGGTCCGGGTTGTCTGCACAGGGACTCCTTGTCCTCTTCCGATCACCGCCCAGACGCCCATACTGGCATTAAGCAGACAAAAGGGTAAGCGCAGTTGTGCCCACGCTGGGCCTCATGGGGGAAGAGGTGGGCCGACGGGGTCAGGTTCCCTTTGCTCCGCCCTTGTCGGCTTTGGGGGTCCGGGTGTTCCGGGCGTTCTTCGCCGGGCCGGTGAACTCCTCGTACGCGGCGAGGACCTCCTCGGTCGGCCCGTCCATCCGCAGCTCGCCGCGCTCCAGCCAGAGCACCCGGTCGCAGGTGTCCCGGATCGACTTGTTGCTGTGGCTCACCAGGAAGACGGTGCCCGCGCGCTCGCGCAGCTCCTTGATCCGCTGCTCGGAACGCTTCTGGAAGGAGCGGTCGCCGGTGGCCAGCGCCTCGTCGACGAGGAGGACGTCGTGCTCCTTGGCGACCGCGATGGAGAAGCGGAGCCGCGCGCCCATGCCCGAGGAGTAGGTGCGCATCGGCAGGGTGATGAAGTCGCCCTTGTCGTTGATGCCGGAGAAGTCGACGATCTCGTCGTAGCGGTCGCGGACCTGCTCGCGGCTCATGCCCATCGCGAGACCGCCGAGCCGCACGTTCCGCTCGCCGGTGAGGTCGTTCATCAGGGCCGCGTTCACCCCGAGCAGGGAGGGCTGGCCGTCGGTGAAGATGCGGCCGTTCTCCGTGGGCAGCAGCCCGGCGACGGCCTTGAGCAGGGTCGACTTGCCCGAGCCGTTGGTGCCGATCAGGCCGATGGCCTCGCCGCGGTAGGCGGTGAACGACACGTTCCGCACGGCGTGCACGGTGCGTACGCCCGCGCGCCGCTCGACCTTCGCGCGGCCGCGGACGATGCGGCTCAGGGCGGCGGTCGCGGTGCCGCGGCCCGCGCCGGTGCCGTTGACCCGGTAGACGATGTCGACGCCGTCGACGATGACGGTGGGGACGCGCTCGTCCTCGGGCCGCGGGGTCTCCTCGCGGAGCAGGGTCGTCTCAGTCACGGCCGTACGTCTCCTCTGCCTTCCAGAAGTAGATGAACCCGCCGACGCCGGCGAGCAGCGCCCAGCCCAGGGCGACGGCCCAGACGTGCGGCGGGAGGTTGTCCGCGGTGAAGCTGTCGATCAGGGCGAAGCGCATCAGGTCGATGTAGACCGCGGCCGGATTGAGCTGCACGGCGTGCTGGAGCACCGTCGGCAGGTCGGTCTTCGGCAGCTTGTCGCTGAGGCTGAACATGACGCCCGACAGGTACATCCACACCCGCAGCACGAACGGCATCAGCTGGTTGAGGTCGGGGGTGCGGGCGCCGAGCCGCGCCATGACCAGGGCCAGGCCCGCGTTGAACACGGACTGGAGGGCGAGCACCGGCAGCAGCAGGATCCAGGACGGCCCCGGCGGCACGCCGAACGCGAGCAGGATCACGAGGAGCGCGACCATCGAGAACAGCAGTTGCTGGAGCTGCTGGAGGCAGTACGACAGCGGCAGCGAGGCGCGCGGGAAGTGCAGGGCGCGCACCAGGCCCATGCTGCCGGAGATGGCCCGCACCCCGGACATCGCCGAGCTCTGGGTGAACGTCCACACGAACACCCCGGTCACCAGGAACGGGATGTAGTCCGGCACGCCCCGGGAGTTGCCCAGGATGATGCCGAAGATCAAGTAGTAGACCGCCGCGTTCAGCAGCGGGGTCAGCACCTGCCACAGCTGGCCCAGGCTCGACCGGCTGTACTGCGCCGTCAGCTTGGCGGTGGCGAAGGCGGTGATGAAGTGCCGCCGGCCCCACAGCTGCCGCAGATAGAGGGGGAACGCGGGGCGGGCGCCGCTCACGCTCAGGCCGTACCGGGCGGCGAGGGCCGCGGCGTCCTCGGCGACGGCCGGGGGCGCCGGCGTGGGGGGCGTGTCCAGAACCTGACTCACGTCCGCTGCTTCCTTCGGTGAATGGAGGGCGACGAGCGTTCACCTCCCGTTTACGTCGGGACGGGTCCGTATCGTCGTCA
The DNA here is from genome assembly GCF_044750685.1 of Streptomyces sp. NPDC088785. Lineage (NCBI taxonomy): Bacteria > Bacillati > Actinomycetota > Actinomycetes > Kitasatosporales > Streptomycetaceae > Streptomyces > Streptomyces sp. NPDC088785. The sequence goes on along the minus strand of NZ_JBIVKH010000011.1, from coordinate 200,315 downwards.
CGTGATGGCGATGACGATAGGGGCGATCGACGTCGCAACGCAACCGTTTCGTCGTCACGCCCCTATGCTTTGCCATATGACGACCAACGCCGACCCCGCCCGGCCGAAGGCCAAGCCGACGCCTCGCCGGGCCCCCGCCGGGGCCGCCGTCCTGCGCGAGGACGTGACGGACGCGATCCGGGCCGCCGTCTTCGAGGAGCTGGCCTCCGTCGGCTACGCCCGCATGTCCATCGAGGGCATCGCGCGCCGGGCCGGGGTCGGCAAGACGGCCGTCTACCGCCGCTGGCGCTCCAAGCTGCACCTCGTGCTCGACCTGGTCTCCGCGATAGCGGTGCAGGGGCTGCCCGCCCCCGACACCGGCTCCCTCCAGGAGGACCTGCTGCTGCTCTACCGGGTCACCGCCCGGGCGCTGCGGCACCCCGTGGCCGGCCAGATCATCCCCGACCTCCAGGCGGAGGCGGCCCGCAACCCCGACATCGCCGAGGCGATGCAGAAGGCGCTGCGCGAGGGCCAGCACGGGGTGGCGAGCGGGATCGTGCGGGCGGCCGTGGAGCGCGGTGAACTGCGCGCGGGCCTCGACGAGGAGCTGGCCCTCGACCTGATCTCCGGCCCGCTGTACTGGCGCTCGGTCGTGGTGCGCGCCCCCGACCTGCCCAAGGACCATCTGCGGCGGCTCGCGGCGGCGACCGCGGCGGCGCTCGGGACGCTGTGACCGAATCAGCCCGAATGGGCTAAATGTCCGTTACGCTCGTTTCGTATGCCCGTGACGACCGACACATCGGCCGGCGCCTCCAAGGCTGCCCGCCACCGCGTCCCCCGTACCGACACCCCCTGGCTGAACCGGGCCCTGCCGCGGCTGCGCGGCCTCGAACCCACCCGAAGTTACGGCTACGCGGGCGAGTTGTTGCAGGACGACGGGCGCGCCGACATGACGGCCTACGGGGTCCGCGTCGCCGACCTCGCGGTCCGGCTCGGCGAGGCGCTCCTGGCGCACGGCGGCTCGGCCGAGGAGGCCGTCGCCGGGATGCTCGTCACCGCCGAGACCTACGGGGTCAGCTACTGCGAGCCGAGCGTCATGCTCGCCGAGGTCTCGCTGTCCGGGTACGCGCCCGGCGAACTCACCCCGCTGCACGCCCGCCGCGTCATCCGCAAGCACGGCATCGACTACAGCGCGCTCGGCCGGGTGCACCGGCTCGTGGACCGCATCGGCGCGCGGGAGCTCTCGCTGGAGGAGGCGCGGGCCGAGGCCGGGCGGATCCTCGACGCCCCGGCGGGCGGCGGCCGCCGGGCGCTCTACCGGGTGCCGGTGCAGACCGGGATCGTGGCGGCCGGCGCCGCGCTGGTCTTCGGCGGCGGCCTGCGCTCGCCGCTGTGCGCGTTCGTCGCCGGGCTGCTCGGGGCGCTGCTGAGCGGCTGGCTCGGACGGCACGGGGTGCCCGCGTTCTACCGGTTCGCCGTCGCCTCGATGCCGGCCGCCGTGATCGCCCTCGCGGTGAGCCGGGTCGCGCCGCCGACCGCGGTGCCGGCCATCGTGGTCGCCGGGGTGCTCGGACTGCTGCCCACCGTCACGTTCGTCAGCGCCGTGCAGGACACGCTGACCGGGCACTACCTCACCGCGCTCGGGCGGCTGTGCGACGCCGTGCTGGTGTTCGCGGCCGTCGTCACCGGCGTGGTCGTCGTGCTCGGCGCCGGGGACCTGTTCGGGCTCGGGGTGGCGCTGGTGCCGACGGTCAGCCGCGCCGAGTACCTGGGCACCCCGGTGGTGGGCGTCGTCGTGTTCGCCGTCGCGGTGGCGGCGCGGGCGCGGACGCCCCGGCGGGACTGGCCGACGGCCGCGCTGCTCGGGGTCGTCGGGTTCGTGGTGTCCGTCGAGTTCCGCGCGCTGGGACTGTCCTCGCTGGTCGGCACGGCGCTGGTCGCCACGGTCGTCGGCTGCGCCGGGCACTGGGTGGCACGACGGCGCCGGGAGCCCGCGCTGCCGCTGGTCGTGCCCGGGATCGCGCCGTTGCTGCCGGGCGGGGTGCTGTACGTGTCCCTGACCGCGCTCGCCTCCGGGCGGACCACGCAGGGCCTCGGGGGCCTGGTGCACGTGGCGGCCGTGACGCTGGCGCTGGCCGTGGGGGTGGGGCTGTCCGGTGAGGTGGGGCAGCTGGTGCGCAGGGTGCGGGCGGCGGGGGCCGGTCCGGGGTGAGGGGGCGGGGGCCGGTCCGGGGCGAGGGAGCGGAGGCCGGGATGCTCCGACCCCCGCCCTGTCACGGCTGGGGTTCGTCCGGCCAGACGCCGATGTGGTCCTGTTCCAGCTGGAGCAGGACGCGGTGTTCCATCGACAGGGAGTCGACGTACTCCGACGGCAGCTGGAGGCGGCCCGCGCGGTCGAGCATCGCGTACTCGCGGGCCTCGACCGAGGTGCGGCCGCCCTCGTCGACGGTGGTGCGGCGCAGCGTCTCGGTGGAGGTGCGGCCGTCGCGGATGGCGACGGTGCGGCGGACCTCGTCGGCCACGGCCTGGTCGTGCGTCACCACCAGCACGGTCGTGCCCAGTTCGTCGTTGGCCCGGCGGAACGCGGCGAAGACGTCGGCGGCCGTCGCCGAGTCGAGCTCGCCGGTCGGCTCGTCGGCGAGGAGCAGCGACGGGTCGTTGGCGAGCGCGACCGCGATGGCGACCCGCTGCTGTTCGCCGCCGGAGAGCGCGGCGGGACGGCGGTCGGCGCGGTCGGCGACGCCGAGGAGGGCGAGCAGGTCGTGCGCGCGCCGGGCCGCGGCGGCCCGGGCCCTGCGGCCGCCGCGGCCCGCGAGCCGGATGGGCAGCGCGACGTTCTGTGCCGCGTCCAGGTACGGCACGAGGTTGCGGGAGGTGCGCTGCCACACGAAGCCGACGGTCGCGCGCCGGTAGGCGAGACGGTCGCGCGAGCCCATGGTCAGCAGGTCGCGCCCCGCGACCCGGGCCGCGCCCGCGGTCGGCACGTCGAGGCCCGCGAGGATGTTCATGAGCGTCGACTTGCCGCTGCCGGAGGCGCCCACCAGGGCGGTCAGCTCTCCCTCGCGGACCAGGAGATCGAGGCCCTGGAGGGCCTGGACCTCGACGCCGTCGGCGGTGAAGACCCGTACGAGACGGTCGCAGACGACGAGCGCGTCCTGGCCGTGGGCGGGACGCTCCCGCCCGGCCCGCGCCTCCAGCTCGGCCAGGCTGCTGGGGCCGCGGGTGCCGTCCGGGGGCGGTGGCACGGTCATGAGGGCTCCCCTCTCGTCTTCGGCGGTCATGGCGTCTCCGGTGGCCCCGGCGTCTCCGGTGGCCCCGGCGGCTTCGGGGGCTCCCGCGGTTCCCGGGTTCACGAGGGCCGCGATTCCGTGGGAGCGGGCGGGGGCGGCGCGGCCGTGCGTGGGCGGCGGGTGGGGCGGTCGGACGGGTGGCGGGTGTGGAGGTACGTCACCGCCGCGGCGAGCACCAGCACGGCGACGGCGGGCAGCGCCAGCGCGGCCGGGTCGGCCGGCAGGGCGGGCTGGAACGTCTCCGGGACGGCCGCGCCCTCCTGCCCGGCGCGGGCCGGGCCGAGCGCGAGCAGCCGCAGATCGACCGCCGGGCCCGCGAGCGCGATCGCGGCCCACCCCGTGACGGCGCCGCCGACCGCCGCGGTCGCCGCGAGCGGTGCCGCCTCCAGCAGCGCGAGCCACCGGCCCTGCCGCACCCCGAGCCCCAGCGTGCGCAGGCGGCCGAGGAACGCGGTGCGGGCGGCGGCGTCGTGCAGCAGGGACAGCGCGAGGGCGAGCGCGGCGAACGCGCCGGCGGCGGCGACCGCGGCGGCGTAGACCAGGACGCTGCCCTTCTGCAACGGCGAGGACGCGTACCGCGCCCGCACGTCGGAGCGGAGCACGGCGCGCACCGGCGCGGAGGATCCGGCGCGGGCCGCCCGTTCGAGGGCCTGCGCGTCGGCCGGGGCGCCGGTGACCAGCAGACTCGTCACCCCGGCCGGTGCCGCCAGGCGGCTGCGGTCCAGGACCAGGAACGCGCCGTCGGGCACGGCGGGGGTGGTCGTCCGGGCCGCGGTGACGCGCACGGTGACGGTCCTGCCGAACGCCTCGATCTCGTGCGGCCCCGTCCCCAGCCGCCGGGCGAGCCCGGCCGAGGCGACGGCGCCCACCGCACCCGGCCGGGCCCCGAGGGCGGCCGGGGCGAAGCCGCCGAGACCGGTGGTACGGGCCAGGCGGGCGTACGCGTCGGCGGGGACGGCGACGGCGGTGAACGCGGCGTCCCCCGACCGCGCGTCACGGTCGGCGCCGACCGCCGTGACCGCCCGTACGCCGGGCAGCCCGGCGACGGCCCGGGGCGCCCCGGCGGCCAGCCGGCCCCCGCCCAGGACGTCGACGCGGGCGTCGGAACCGGTGACGAGCACCGCGGCCCGGTCCCGGGCCGCGGTGGTGCCGGCCAGCACGGACCCGCCGAACGCGGCCGTCGTCAGGGCGATCACGAGGGCGCAGAGCGGGAAGGCGGTGGCGGCGGGCGCGCGCCCGGCCCTGGCCAGCGCGAGGAACACCACGGAGCCGCGCAGCCGGGCCGCGGACCGCGCCGCACGGCGCAGCAGCGGCGGCGTCAGGCGCAGCAGCAGCAGCGCCCCGAGCAGCGCCGTGAGCACCGGCGCGACGGCGATCGCGGCGGTCGAGCCGGCGCCCGCCGTGCGCAGCGCCGCGAGCGAACCGGCCGTGAGCAGCACGGCCGTCGCCTCGACGACCAGCCGGCGGCGGCCCGGCCGGACGGCGGCGAGGTCCTCCCGCTCGTCGTGCACGCGCGGCACCCGGTGGCCGGCGAGGACGAGCAGGGGCGGCACCGCGCAGACCAGGACGGCGGCGGCCGTCACGGCGAGCACGGCCGGGCCGTCGCGCCCCTCGGGCAGCGCCAGCCGGGCGAGCAGCAGCCCGAGGGCCGCCGCGGGCAGCGCGCACACGGCCGTCTCGGCGGCGGTGCGGGCGGCCAGCGCGGCCAGCCCGGCACCCCGGGCGCGCAGCAGCGCCAGTTCGGCGGCGCGGCGGCGGGTCAGCACGGCGGCCGCTGCGGTCAGGACGAGGGCGGCGACCGCGGCGGCTCCGGTGAGACCGGCCGTGACCAGCGGGCGCAGCGTGTCGCGCAGCTGGGTGTGGCCGGTGACGACGGCGCCGAGCCCGGTGGTGACGGCGGCGGTGGGCCCCGCGACCGAGCGCAGCCGCAGGGCGGCCGGGCCGTTCTGCATCGACGCGGTGGCGCGGACAAGACCGGCGGCGTCGGCGCCGGTCAGCCCGGCGGTGTCGGGGGCGAAGCGCCAGACCAGTTCCGGCTGGGTCTGGGTGCCGAGCAGCACGGGCGCGGCCTGCGCGGGCAGCAGCAGCGCGGCGGACCAGTACAGCGACGGCGGCTTGCCGCTGGTGGCGGCGAGGCCGGGGGTGCGCAGCTGCGGATCGGCCGACCAGTACGGGCTGTCCGGTCCGCGGGGGCGCAGGATCCCGCTGATGGTGAACACGGGGCCGGGGGCGCCGTTCGCGTGGGCGGTGTGCACGGTGCTGCCGACGCGCAGGTGCAGGGCGCGGGCGGTGGCCTCGGTGACGGCGGCCTCGGCGGTGCGGGTGTTCTCGGTGGCGTCCCGGGGCGCGCGCGGCAGCCGGCCCGACGCCGCCCGCGCGTGCGCGGCGAGGCCGCTCAGCGCGTGCACGCTGAACTGCGGCGGCACGGCCTCCGGCCGGGGCAGGCCGGGATCGGTGCCGACGAGCTGGTCGGTGGTGCGGACCTCGGTGACGGTGCCGCCCGGGTCGGCGGCCAGCGGCGCGGGGAACAGTCCGGCGGCCCGCCGCGTCACGCGGGCGAGCGCGGCCGGGGCGACGGCCGCCGCCCGGTCCCGCGGCGAGAGCGCCAGCGACGGCTGCGGCGCCGTCAGTTCGATCGCGGTGCGCGCCGGGCCCGCCGTGTCGAGGGTGGAGCGCAGCGCCCGCGCCGTCACCGTGTCGTCGGCGCGCGGCAGCGCCGCGGCGAGGAAGGCGACCACGCCGACGAGCGCGGCGAGCACGAGGGCGGCCCGGGGCGCGGCCCGCAGCCGGGTCCGCAGCCAGGGCGCGGGCACCCGGTGGCCGCGCGCCGGGCGCGGCGGCGGCGCGGTGGCGGCGGGTTCCGCCGCGCGGTGCACGGTCATGCGGGCTCCGTTCCGGCGCCCGCCGGGGTGCGGGAAGCGTGGCGGGCGAGCAGGGCGGTGACGACGACGGGGACCGCGGCCACGGCGGCGAGCAGGACGAGGACGTGGGCGACGGGCAGATCCGTGACCGCCGTCGGCACCGGCCGCGCGCCGGTGGCGGTCCGCACGGTGTACGGGACCACCGCGTGGACCAGCAGCACGCCGAGGACGGTGCCGGTGACCAGGCCGGTCACCAGGTGCGCGGCGTTCTCGGCGGCGACCAGCAGCAGGGGCAGCCGGCGCGGCGCGCCGAGGGCGCTCAGCACGGCGAACTCCGGGCGGCGGACCCGGGCGGTGCCCGCGCCGGCCGCCGCGAGGCCGAGCGCGGCGAGGACGACCGCGGCGGCGGCCGTGGCCCACAGGGCGCCCCGCACCCCGCCGCTGAGCGGATCGGCGAGCAGCCGCGCGGCGACCTCGTCGCGGACGGTCACGGTGGCGCCGGGGACGGCGGCCCGCAGGCTCGCCGCCGCCTGGGCCGTCCGTCCCGGCGCGGGCGCCGCCCACCACTCGGTCGGGGTGAGCGGGTCGCGGCCGTGGGCGGCCAGCCAGACCTCGGCGGCGGCGAGGTCGACGACGAGGGCGCCCCTGGCGCCGGTGGTCGGGAAGGTGGGCGCGGTGGCGGCGATCCTGACCCGCAGCGACTCGCCGGAGAACGCGACGTCGACGGTGTCCCCGGCGTGGGCGCCGGTGGCCCGCAGGTACGCGTCGGTGGCGAGGGCGGGCAGGGCGGCGGGGGCGTGCGGCCGGTCGCCGGGGCGCAGCCGCACCGTGAGGGTGGCCTCGCCGAGATCGTCCGAGCCGGTCGGGTGGGAGAGCGTCACCGCGTCCCCGGCGGAGCGCGGGCGCAGGGTGCGGGCCGGGTCGTCGAGCGTGCCGCGGGTCACGGTGGACTCGGCGCTCCAGCTCCGGCCCGCGGGCAGCCGCAGCGCGCGGGAGCCGCCGCCCGCGCCGGTGGTGCGCAGCGCGTCGACGCGCAGGACGGCGGTGCCGCCGCGCACCGGTACGGCGCTCTCGAATCCGATCTCGGTGACGGTCAGCGGGCCCGCGGGGGTGAAGCGGGCGGCGTCGGCGCTGGTGTCGAGCGCGGCGCGGAGCCGGTGGGTGCGGCCGTCGGCGGCCAGTGCGCCCGCGGCGAGCCGGTAGGCGGTGCCGTGCCGGTCGGTGACGAGCACGCTCACCCGCGCGGCCGGGCCCCGGGCCCCCCGCGCCCCGGTCCTGGCGTCGATCAGGAGCGTACGGGCGTCCTTCGGGAGGGTGACGCGGGGGCCGTCGGCGGCGGGCCGGGCCCGGGTGAGCGGGGCGAGCGCGGTGTCGGCGGAGCCGGGGCCCGGCAGGACGGTGGCGCGCAGGGCGGCGGTGTCCGCGGCGAGGACGGTGGCGCGGGCGCCGCCGGAGAGGTCGGTGTCGGCGCGGTGCACGGGCGCCGCCGCCCGCAGGTTCCGTACGCCGTCGACGCGGCCGCTCTGGCCCGGGCCGCCCGGGCGCGGGTCGTCCAGGCGCAGCGGCGCGCCGGCCGTCTGGTCGGCCTGGGCGTGCTGCGAGGTGCGCCACGAGGCGTTCTGCCCGGTGGCGAGCAGCCCGGTGGCGACGGCGAGGGCGAGCAGCAGGACGGGCGCGGTGGCGACGGCCGGGCGCCGGGCGAACTGCCGTCCGGCGAGGGCGGCCCCGGCACCGCGGCGCCGGGCCGCGAGGTGCTCGGCGGCGCGGGCCGCCCACGGCAGGAGCCGCAGCATGAGCACGGTCCCGGCGAGGAGGGTGAGGGCCGGGGCGAACGCGGCGACCGGGGTGAGCCGGTCGCCGGAGCGCAGCGGGAGCCAGGCCGCGGCGGCGAGGACGGCGAGGGCGACGTCCGCGCCGGCCCGCACCGGCCCGGGCAGGGCACGGGCCCGCCCGCTCGCGCTCTCGTCCCGGGCCGGGGTGGCGGTGCCGAGGACGACGGCCGCCCCGGCGAGCGCGGTCCCGGCCGCGACGAGGACCACGGGGACGGTGAGCGGCGCGTGCGCGGCGTCGGCGGCGAACAGCCCGGCCAGCGGGCGCGCGGCGAGCACGGCGACGGCCGCCGCGGGCAGCGCCAGGCACCCCGCCTCGACGGCGGCGACGGCGGCCAGCCGGCGGGTGGAGGCGCCCCGGGCGCGCAGCAGGACGGTCTCCGCGGTGCGCCGCTCGCGCAGCAGCCGGGCGACGAGCAGCAGCACGCCGAGCGCAAGCACGACGAGGTGCACGGCGGCGGTGAGCAGCGAGGTCGCGGCCACCGAACGGGCCGTCGCCGCCTGGTCGAGCAGCGCGGGCAGCCCGGTCGTGACCTGGGCGGCGCCGCCCAGCGCGGGCGCCGTGCGCAGCGCCGCGCGGGCCCGGGCCACCCGGGTGCGCAGGTCGTCCGCGGCGGCGACGGTCAGCCGGCGGGTGTCGGCGGTGACGCTCCACGCGGTGCTGTCGGTGCCGACCCGGCCCGCGCCGAAGGCGGCGGCGGGGGCCAGCAGGGGCCCGTACGTGGTGAAGGAGACGGTGGCCGCGCCGCGCCCGCCGAGCGGGTCGAGCCGCCAGTACGGATCGGCCGTGTCCCGCGCCTCGTACACGCCGGTGACGGTGACCCGCAGCGGGCGGGAGTCCAGGCGGCCGGTCAGGGTCAGGGTGTCGCCGGCGCGCACGCCGAGGCGTTCGGCGGCGATCCGGGGGACGGCCACGGGGACGTCGCGGCCGGTCCCGGCCGACGGCAGCCGGCCGGAGACCAGGCGCACCCGGTCGGTGTCGAGGGTGGCGAGCCGGGCGAGGTCCGGGTGGTCGCGGTCGCCGCCGGGCAGCGCGTACGTGCCGGAGCGCTCGCTCTCCCGGACGGTGGCGGGCAGTCCGGCGAACGCGGCGCGGGCCTGCCGGGCCACGGTGGCGCGGGCGGCGCCGCGCTCGCCGTCGGGGACGTCGGCGGTGATCGTCAGTGCGGTGTCGACGCGGTGGTCGGGTGCGGCGAGCGTACGGCGCAGGGCGACGTCACCGGCGGCGGTCGAGAAGGCGGCCAGGGCGGTGAGCACGGTGGCCGCGAGCGTCACCGCGAGCACGGCGGCCAGGATCGGCAGCCGATGCGCGAGCACGCGCCGCACTCCCCAGGCCAGCACGCGGACCGCCCCCGTCCAGTCGTCGCGCCGCCGACCACCGTTCCCCGGACGGCAGTTCGATACGGAGCGCGAGGATCATAACCCTGGCCCGTCCGGACGATCGGGCGGCCGGGGGGTGCGTTGTCCCGGGCGGCGTGTCCGCATAGGGTGACCGCCCGTCCGGTGACGGGCGCACGAGCGTCCTCCGGGCGGAGGGCGACGGCCGCGACGGGGTGGGGCGATGACGGAGCACGGGGCGGAAGAGGGAACGGTGCGGACGGCTGTCGGGTCCGACGCCGCGGAGCCGATGGTGCGGGTGGAGGACGTGCACCGCAGCTACGGGCGCGGCCGGTCCGAGGTGCACGCGCTGCGCGGGGTGTCGCTGACGGCCCGGCGCGGGCGGCTGACCGCGGTGCGGGGGCGCTCCGGCGCGGGCAAGACGACGCTGCTGAACATCGTCGGCGGGCTCGACCGGCCGGACCGGGGCCGGGTGCTCCTGGACGGGGCCGATCTCTCCGGGCTGCCGGAGGCGCGGCTGCGTGAGCTGCGCCGGGACCGGATCGGGTTCGTCTTCCAGGGCTTCGGGCTGCTTCCCGTGCTCACGGCCGCCGAGAACGTCGGGGTGCCGTTGCGGCTGCGCGGGCTGCCGCGCGAGGAGCGGGCCGAGCGGGTCCGGGTCCTGCTGGGTCTGGTCGGGCTGGCCGATCACGCCAAGCAGCGGCCGGACGAGCTGTCCGGCGGGCAGCAGCAGCGGGTGGCCGTGGCGCGGGCGCTCGCCAACCGGCCCGCACTCCTCATCGCCGACGAGCCGACCGGGCAGCTCGACGCGCATACCGGGGTGGCCGTCATGGAGTTGCTGCGGGCCGTGGTGGACAGCGAGGGCGTGACGGCTCTCGTCGCCACCCACGACACGCGCCTGCTGGACCTGGCCGACGACATCTGGAACCTCACCGACGGCAGGGCGGCCCCGCTCCGCCCCTAGGGCCCGCCCGGTGAGTCGGCAGGGCCACCTCGCCTGCCTTCCAGGCTGGTGCCACGGACACCGGGCTCGCTCACGAGGAACGTGCCTTCATCGATTTTCGCCGCTACGCCCCGGATCCGAAGGAGCACGGGTGCGGGAGTGGGCGGATCCGCTCGGGGACGTGCTGCCCACCGCGCTGGAGGCGGATCTGCGGCAGGAGGTGTTCGCCCGCCTCGCCGCGGCCGATGGCGTCTACCACCTCGGCGAGCCCGGTGACGATGCGATTCATGCACCTCATGCGCATACGCAGCGTGGCCGTTTCTCAGAACCGGCATAAGGGATCACACGGGCTCGTACGCTGGCGTTTCACCCATGGTTCCGACTACCGGTGAGCACCCCATGATCGCCTCGGGTGATGAGGGGCCCCGCATCTTACAGCGCGTAGCCGCTTTCGCAATCTCGGGTCGGTGAACCGTTTGATCCCGCTTCGTCCAAATATTCGAAACGCGTGAGCGGGCCGGGCCGCAAGTGAGCGGTTGCTCAGCATCCGGACGAGCCGGGTGAATGCCCCTCGCGGGCCGGGTGCGGATTTCGTTGCCGCCCTCTGTCGTGAGCTGCGTATACGCCCGAGGCCCCGCCGATGGCGGGGCCTCTTTGACGATCCACATCAGGCCCCCGAAGGGGGCCAACCCCCCGGGTACGGCCCGATGGCGCTGAGCGAAGGCCAGTCCAGGGCCCGTTGTCCAGCACGGAGTATGTAACCGAAGTTCGCGGCCGGTTATGCCTTATCCAGAGGGATTTCCCGTGCAGTCGCCTCAGAAGCCGTACGTATAAGGCTTTCTTGACGGAGGGTTACCTCCCGAAGTGCCGGGCCCGACCCGTTATCGGACGTCTTGGCGCTCCCGAATTCCCTATCCCGAAGCGTTAGTTGGGCAGCCCCCAGCGGTTCGGTATCGTCCTGCGTCAACCGGTCAAGGATGCCCGAGTGGTGCCCGAACCCGGCTGCATGTTGAGCGAAGAACAGTCCAGTGGTTCCGGCACGTGTGCCGGGCTCGTTCTCCCTCCGGCTCGCCACCGGAGGGACCCGAGCAGCAGCCGCAGCCCCTGCGTCATCCGTCCGGCACCCCGGGAGCACAGCTCGTGTCCAACACGGCCCCGCTATTCGCCCTTTTGGCGATCTTCCTCATCGTCTTCGGGACGATCGTATTCGTCGTCCGGCGCTTCGAGTCCAGGCCGGTCCGCGTCGCCGCGCTCATCTCGGCGATCGCCGCCCTCATCACAGCCCTGGTGCCCATCACCCGGATCCTGATGGAGCGCCCGCCCGAGGCCGAGGCCCAGCAGGCGCTCGTGCGCCTCGTCGTCATCGTGGCGATCTACACGATCGTCTTCGGGACCATCGCCTACGTCGTCGACCGGCTGAAGTCCCGGCCGGCCCGCGTGGTCGCGGTCATCGTGGGCATCGGCACTCTCGTCGGTTCGCTGGTACCCATCGTGCGGATCATGAACGAGCCCATGATGCGGCCCGCCGTCCTCCACACCGTCGCCGCCCCGGCGCCCGTCGTGAAGGGGCACGCGCGATGAACGGCACCCGGCCGCCGGGCGAGGACCCCCAGCCGGTCGACGACGGCGTCCTTCCGGGCGGCAGGTCGTGGAGCCGTCCCTGGCGCGACTTCCCCGGGCCCGAGCCGCTGGCCGCCACCACGATGGTGGAGCCCCGCAACGGTCCCGGTGCGCGCGTCCTGAGCCACTACTACCTGCAACAGGGCCTCTCCCAGGACGTCGCCGACTCGCTGGCCCGCGTCAGCTCCCTGGTGCGCCACCAGCGCTCCTCCGGGCCCGAGCCGATCAGCTCCCAGTACATCGAGTTCGTACTGTTCGGCACCGTGCTGGTCAACGGCCGCATCTGGGGCGGCAACTACATACTGGGCAACCTCGACCTGTTCACCGACGTGCCTTCCCTCAACCGCCTGGAACAGATCGAGTTCCTGTCCGCGACCCGCACCGTCCGCATCGCGCGCGGCGCCCTGCGCTCCATCGCGGTGCGCAACCTCTCGGTCGTCCGCATGATTCACCGGCGGCTCATGAACTACGTCCAGGACTTCGAGGACCTGTACGGCATGGACCACATCAAGCCGATCCACCGCGTGGCCCGGCTCCTGCTCCACCTCGCCTACCAGCAGGACCTCGGCGCCGAGATCGTCATAGGAGCCCTCGACCCGAGCCTCGTCTCCGGCCCCACCCAGCGCCACTTCGCCCAGGCACTGGGCCTTGGCGTGTCCACCGTCGAGAAGGCGCTCAGGGAACTGCGCGCCCACGAAATCCTCGCCGAGACCAGCGCCGGCAGGCTCAACCGCAGCTACCGCGTCGTCGACTCCGCCCGGCTGCGCGCCGTCGGCAACGGAGCGAACCTTCCGCCGCTGGACACCGACGACTAGGCACCGGCGGCCGCGCCCGTTCGCTCCTGCGCTCCTGCGCTCCTGCGCTCCCGCGGGGGAACCGCGCGGCCGCCTCCGCCCGCGGAGGTTCACCCGCACCAGGGGACGGCGGGCGGCCCGGGAAGCGGGCGGGGTACGGGTAGGCGTCCCCTCCTCGCAGCCCTGGTGGCTCTCCCGGCCCTGAGCGCCGTCGGCTGCGAGACCGGCGACGGATCTCACTTCAGACCGGCCCCACGACCCAACACCGTTTCGACCGGTCGGGGTTATCGCTCAGCGACGGGCGGAGACGGTTGCCATGGACGTGTTGCTGTGCCGTCGGGGTCCAGGCCGTACGGCCACAGCACCTTCAAGCCGGGCCCGGCCCGGTGCACCTCGCCGGCTTCACCGAAGTCGGCGACTTGCCGGTAGAGGTCCCTGGCGCCGTCGTGGTCCCCGGCCTCCAGCCGCATCTGGGCCAGAACGTACAGGGCGTTGGTGTTGCCGAGGTCGGCGGTGCGCTGGGCCAGGTCCTCGGCCCCGTCACGGTCCCCGGCCTCCTCCCGCATGACGGCCAGGAGGTGCAGGGCGCCAGTGGCGCCGAGGTCTGCGGCGCGCCGGGCCAGGTCCTCGGCCCCGTCACGGTCCCCGGCCTCCTCCCGCCTCACGGCCAGGAGGTGCAGGGCGCCGGCGGCGCCGAGGTCGGCGGCGCGCCGGTAGAGGTCCTCGGCCCCCTCACGGTCCCCGGCCTTCTCCCGCGTCAGGGCCAGGGCGTACAGGGGGTCGGTGTTGCCGAGGTCGGCGGCGCGCCGGGCCAGGTCTTCGGCCCCGTCACGGTCCCCGGCCTCCTCCCGCATCACGGCCAGGAGGTGCAGGGGGCCGGGTTTGCCGAGGGCGGCGGTGCGCCGGGCCAGGTCTTCGGCCCCGTCACGGTCCCCGGCCTTCTCCCGCCTCACGGCCAGGTCGTGCAGGGCGAGGGTGCTGCCGAGGTCGGCGGCGCGCTGGTGGAGGTCCTCGGCTGCGTCACGGTCCCCGGCCGTCTCCCGTCTCATGGCCAGGATGTACAGGGCGTCGGTGCTGCCGAGGTCGGCGGCGCGCCGGGCCAGGTCCTCGGCCCCGTCGTGCTCCCCGGCCGTCTCCCGCCTCATGGCCAGGAGGTGCAGGGCGTCGGTGTTGCCGAGGTCGGCGGCGCGCCAGTAGAGGTCCTCGGCCCCCTCACGGTCCCCGGCCTCCTCCCACATCACGGCCAGGACGTACAGGGGGTGGGTGTTGCCGAGGTCGGCGGCGCGCCGGGCCAGGTCTTCGGCCCCGTCACGGTCCCCGGCCTCCTCCCGCATCACGGCCAGGATGTACAGAGGGCGGGTGCTGCCGAGGTCGGCGGCGCGCTGGTAGAGGTCCTCGGCCCCCTCACGGTCCCCGGCCTCCTCCCGCCTCATGGCCAGGACGTACAGGGCGTCAGTGCTGCCGAGGGCGGCAGCGCGCCGGCGGAGGTGGTGGCTCCATTCCAGGCGATAGTGATCTTGTGCCGCGCGGGCGAGGTTGTTGAGGTCGTCGGCGCGGGTGAGTTGAGTGTGGGCGGCATGCCAGAACGTTGCGGGTGGGCAGAAGCGGCGGCGGGCGGTGCGGCCGTGTTGTTCGAGGTAGTCGGCGAGGCGGAACACCGGTCCTGTGGGCTCGGGTGCGGGGGAGCCGGCGGTGGGGGCGGGTGGGCGTCGCGCGGGGCGCAGGGCGGTGCGGCGCAGGGGTGCTTGTTTGCCGTGGACCGGTTCGGCGAGTTCGGCGTAGGCCTGCACGTCCCAGTCCTCGGTGAGCTGGTCGTAGTCGGGTTCGCTGAGGTAGCCGGGGGCGGCGGCGGTCAGGAAGGACTGTGCGAGATGGAGGCCGACACCGAGTCGGCGCGCGTCCATCGCCGCTTCCAACAGGGCTCGCGCGGCGGGGCGGCCGGGTTGTTCGTAGCGGCGCAGGAGTTCGGGGGCTCCGGCCAGGTCCTGGGTGATCCGGCCGCTGTCCCGGCTGCGGGCGAGGGCGTCGGCCAACAGCAGGTCGCCCTGTTCGGCCAGGGTCGCGGCTGCGGCCGTGGCCGCGGCGTCGAAGTGGTCGGGGACGCTCACGGTCGCGCCGGCCAGCAGCTCCCGCACCTGGCTGAACCGGTCGGCTTCGCCGGACTTGGGCAAGGCGGTGTAGTCGTGGGCGTACTCGGGCCACAGCGTGCCCAGGACCAGGACCGGTCCGCGCTGCTCGTCGAGCAGAAGGTGGTGCACGGCGGCCACGATCCGTTCACCGAAGTCCCGGTCACCGAGGTAGTGCTGGGCCTCGTTCAGCCACACCACCGTCCGCGGCCCCACACGGCGCAGGTTCTCCAGGGCCGCTTCGGCACGGGTCGGATCGAAGGGATGCCACAACCGCCACCCCTCGGGCAGCCGCTGTACGGCCTGCCAGCACGCCCGGGTCTTGCCTGTCGAGGACGACCCCACCAGGAGCACGATCCTGCTGTGTCCCGCCGCTGCGGCCGCTACAGCGTCGTCGAGGATCCGGTCGTGCTCGCGCCGCACGTAGGCGGGCAGCACTCGTAGGCCGCGGGAAGCCGATCCGATCGGCTCGGGTCCGGCGGGGTGGATCTCCAGATCGTGCGGATCCCACTGCCCGACCGGTCGTCCTGGGCCCGCCGCCTCGGGCGAGGCCGTGCCCGACTCCTCGGCCGCGGCACGCCGCATCTCCAGCAGTTCGCCGACCGGTAGACGCAGCGCATGGGCCAGCCGGGACACCGTGTCCTTCGAGGGCACGCCCCCCTTCGCGGTGAGTGCCTTCGACACCGTCGACCGCCCCAGGACCGCTTTCGTGGCGAGCTGCTGCTGGTTGAGGCGGCTCCGGGCCCGACCCTCTTCGAGCCTCGTGCGCAGCACGTCCAGCGCGGACCGCCGATCGTCCGGCTCTTCAGGCATGCGGTCGTCCCCCGACGTGGTGAGTGTCCGTGTTCATCATCGTGCGCGGAGCCCATGGCACACAGAGATTCGGCGAACTTGTCCCTGCCAGCACCCCACCGTGTTCAGGGAGTCCACCGTGACCGTCGCTCTGGTTCTGCTCACCTCCGCGTTCGTGCTCCTCATCGCGCTGCTGTCCTGCGTCGGAGCCGGAACGCTCGCCCGGATCGACGGCGCCACCTGGCCGGCAGCAGTCCTCCGCGCCGCCCGCTGCTTCGCCGCCGTCCTCGCCCTCGCCGCAGGTATCACCGCGGCCGTCGCGCCCTTCCTCACCTGACAGACAGCCGGCTTCGAAGCACCCCGGCAGGTTGCCGGCACGGCGCCTCCGACACGGCCGACCACGACGTCCGAGGTTCGAAGACGGGTTCTCAGGAGCGCGGCCGAGCAGCCCAGGCCGAGGTGACCATGTCGGCGACGTCCCGCTTCGCCGACCACCCCAACTCCGCCCCCACCCGCCCCGCGGCAGCGACCACCCGCGCCGGATCACCCGCCCGCCGCCCCTGCACGACCGCCGGGACGTCGAGCCCCGTCTCCCGTCCGATCACGTCGATCATCTCGCGGACC
The DNA here is from genome assembly GCF_044750685.1 of Streptomyces sp. NPDC088785. NCBI lineage: Bacteria > Bacillati > Actinomycetota > Actinomycetes > Kitasatosporales > Streptomycetaceae > Streptomyces > Streptomyces sp. NPDC088785. The sequence goes on along the minus strand of NZ_JBIVKH010000011.1, from coordinate 184,119 downwards.
GACACCCCCACCCCGCGCCCGATGTTGAGCGTGAGATCGGTCCCCGGCGCCGCCCCGGCGAGCCGCTGGGCGGTGGCGACGTGCGCCTCGGCCAGATCGGCGACGTGGATGTAGTCGCGGACGCAGGTGCCGTCCGGCGTCGGATAGTCGTCCCCGAAGATGCGCGGCGCGTCCCCCGACGCCAGCCGTTCGAAGACCATCGGGACGAGGTTGGAGACGCCGGTGTCGGCGAGCGCGGGCGCGCCGGCGCCCGCGACGTTGAAGTAGCGCAGGGAGGCGGTGGCGAGGCCCGTGGCCCGGCCCGTCGCCCGGACCAGCCACTCGCCGGCGAGCTTGGTCTCGCCGTAGGGGGACATCGGCACGCACGGGGTGTCCTCGGTGACCAGGTCGACGTCCGGCATCCCGTACACGGCGGCGGAGGAGGAGAACACGAAGGCGCGGACCCCGGCCCGGGTCACCGCGTCGAGCAGCACCCGCAGCCCCTCCACGTTCTCCCGGTAGTAGTGCAGCGGCCGCTCCACCGACTCCGCGACCTGCTTCTTCGCGGCGAGGTGGACGACCCCGGTGACGGGGCGCCCGGCGAGGGTGCGCTCCAGGAGGGCGCCGTCCAGGGTCGAGCCGACGACCAGTTCCACGTCGGACGGCAGCCGGCCGGGGACCCCGGTGGACAGGTCGTCGTAGACGAGCGCCCGCTCGCCCGCCGCGCGCAGCGCGTGCACCACGTGGGCACCGATGTAACCGGCCCCGCCGGTGATCAGCCAGGTCATGTCGGAGAGATCCCCTCGCGCAGAGAACAGGAACGAAGACAGGAGCCCCAGGAGAAGCAGAGGGAGGAGCGGGCGCCGTCGCCGTCAGTGAAGCAGGCGGCGTACCCGGCGCCGAAGCACCGACACCGCCCCGCGCAGACCCGGCGCGGTGCGCAGGGCGAGCGCGCCGGAGTGCGTGGCGTACGGCTGGGCGAGCAGCACGCCGTGGCGGCGGCTCGGGACGGCGACGCGGCGCAGCAGCCCCGGGCCGTGCACGGCGTGGGCGGTGGTGTCGCGGGCCCGGCCGTCGGCGAAGTGCAGCCGCAGCCGGATGTCCCAGGTGCCGGAGCGGCCGAGCGCGGACAGGTCGAGCAGGACGGTCGTCGTCCACAGCCCGCCGGGCAGCGCGGTGACGGCGCCGCCGCGGCGCTGGACGACGCGGCCGGAGCGCCGGTCGACCAGCTCCACGTCCATCGCGCGCGGCCCGGCCTCGGCGACCCGCCCGTACAGCTCGTGCAGGCGCAGGGTGAGCCGGGTGCCGCGGGCGCCGGGCCGCAGCTCGCCCTCGACGGCGACCGGGAGCAGGTGCACCGGCCGGTGCAGCAGATGGCCGAGCGTGACCTGGGGGAGCCGCGCGGACCAGGCGGGGGTGCCGTCGGGCGCGTACGCGTACGGCGGCAGGAGCCGGGCCGGGCGCGCGGCGAGTTCCTTGACCCGGGGCAGGTCGCACGGTTCCGCGGTGGCCTCGACGATCCGGCCGACGACCCGGCCCGGCGCGGGCGCCAGCTCGAAGTCGGCGGTCTCGAAGGTCTTCAGGTAGGCGCGGGTCCTGGTCCACCACTCGGTGCGGTACCCGGGCGTGCGCAGATCGAGTTCACGCGCGTACATGCGCAGCGAGTGGTCGAGGAAGTGGGCCCGCGCCGCCCGCGCGAGCCCCTTCTGCTCCGCGCCGAGCAGGATGTCGACGGCCGTGCGGTGCGCGTCGAGGCGGGCCTGCCAGTTGTCGATGCGGTCGCGGTCGAGGGAGAGGGAGAGCCGGTCGGCGGCGCGGCGCACGTGCCACACGTAGACCGGGTCGGGGACCAGGGCCAGGCGCGGGGCGGCGGCGAGCACCCGGGCGGTGAACACGAAGTCCTCGTAGACGTGGCGGCCGTCGGGGAAGCGGATGCCGTGCCCGCGCAGGAAGTCCGTCCGGTACAGCTTGTTGACGCACAGCGTGTCCTGGACCAGGCGCCTGCGCCGCGCGGGATGCGTGACGACGGCGGGCCGCGCGTACAGCTCCGGCTGCCAGGGGACCTCGCGGCCGGACGGCAGCTCGCGCCGCACGCACAGCCCGGCGGCGACCTCCGTGCTGTGCCGCTCGGCCGCGCCGAGCAGCGCGTCCACCGCGCCCGGCGGCAGTTCGTCGTCGCTGTCGAGGAACATCACGTACGGGCGGGTGACGCGGGCCAGGCCGTCGTTGCGCGGGGTGCCGCAGCCGCCGCTGTTGTGCGGGCGGTGCACGACCGTCAGCCGGGGCTCCCCGGCGGCCAGTTCGTCGAGGAGGGCGCCGCTGCCGTCCGTCGAGCAGTCGTCGACGGCGATGACCTCGGCCACGGCGGGCCCCTGGGCGAGGGCCGAGCGCACCGCGCCGGCGACATGGGCGGCGTCGTCGAAGCCGATCACGACGACCGCGGCGGCGGGAGGTGGCGAGATCTTCACAGCTGAATCTTAGGTGTTATTGGTAAATATCCGGTAAGCCGGAAGTTTTACCTTTCCGTTCCGTTGCGGAGGGAACGGAGTGCCGCGGAAATCCCTCACTCGCCCAGGGGCTGGAGCTCGGCGCCGTCCAGGGCCTCGGTCAGCCGGTTGAGCCGGGCCCGCAGGTCGTCCAGCTCCGCCAGGTCGAACCCGGTGGCGGCGCCGATCGCGCGCGGCACCCCGGCCGCCCGCTCCTTCAGGGTGACGCCCGCCGCGGTGAGCGTGACGACCACCGACCGCTCGTCGCGCGCGCTGCGCTCCCGGCGCACCAGGCCGTTCGCCTCCAGGCGCTTGAGCAGCGGCGAGAGGGTGCCCGAGTCGAGCCGCAGCCGCTCGCCCAGCCCCTTGACGGGCAGGCCCGCGCCGTCGGTCTCCCAGAGCGCGAGCATCACCAGGTACTGCGGATAGGTGAGGCCCAGGTCCTTGAGGAGGACGCGGTAGACGCCGCCGAACGCACGCGACGCGGCGTTCAGCGAGAAGCAGATCTGCCGGTCGAGGCGGAGGTACTCGTCGCGCTGGGTCATGGCACCAGGGTAATCCCTCGGGCGATTCAGTTGTGCACAATTGAATTGCGTGCTCTACTTGGGGTCGTAAGAAGGCGGCGCCCGCCGCCGCCGGACACGCATCAGCTCTCGAAGGGCAGGCCCCTCATGGACGCCATCTACACCGCTGTCGCCACCGCCACCCACGGCCGCGACGGCCGTGCCGTCTCCTCGGACGGCGTCATCGACCTCCAGCTCGGCATCCCCACCGCGATGGGCGGCAACGGCCAGGGGTCGAACCCGGAGCAGCTCTTCGCCGCCGGTTACGCCGCCTGCTTCGGCAGCGCGCTCGGGCTCGTCGGCCGCGGCGCCCAGGTGGACGTCACCGACGCCGCCGTCACCGCCGAGGTCTCCATCGGCAAGCAGGGCGAGGGCTTCGGCCTCGCGGTCGTGCTCCGCGTGGAGCTGCCGGACAGCGTGGACGCCGAGACGGGCCGCAAGCTCGTCGAGCAGGCCCACCAGGTCTGCCCCTACTCGAACGCGACCCGGGGCAACATCGACGTCCAGCTCGTCGTCGAGTAGCCCCCCGGGCCGGGCGGCCCGCGCGGGCGGCGGCCGAGTAGACGCCGACCGGGTCATCCCGCGTAGGAACGGGTGACGTTGTGCGGCGCGTGCCGCACGCTCGGCGGGATGCGCGGGCCCGTCGTACAGGCTCGGCACATGTCGCTGATCACGCACCCCGGGCCGGCGCGCGCCCGCGCCCTGGCCGTCGCCGTCCCCGGTGCCGTGGCCCTCGCCCTCGGACTCTGGGGGCTCGACCGGGGCACGATGTGGCGCGACGAGGCGGCCACCGTCATGGCCGCGTCCCGGTCCCTGCCGCAGCTGTGGCACCTGCTGGGCACGATCGACGCCGTGCACGGCCTCTACTACCTGCTCATGCACGTCCTGCTGCCGGCGCACCCGGGCGAGGTGCCGCTCCGGCTGCCCTCCGTGTGCGGCGCCGCCGCGGCCGCCTCGCTGGTCGCCGCCACCGCCACCCGTCTGGCCCGCCCCCGGACGGGCCTGTGGGCCGGACTGCTGTACGCCGTCGCGCCGTTCACCCAGTACTACGCGCAGGAGGGCCGCTCCTACGCGCTCGTCGCGGCCGGCGCCGCCGCCGCGACGCTCCTGTGCGTACGGGCCGTGCGGGAGCCGACGGGCCGGAACTGGGCCGGGTACGCCGTGGCCGTCGCGCTGACCGCCTGGCTGCACGAGTTCGCGGTCCTCGTGCTCCCCGCGCACGCCGTGACCCTGGCCGTCAGCCGCGTGCCGGGGCGCGTGTGGCGCGGCTGGGCCGCGGCCGCCGCGGCCGCCGCCGTCTCGCTGCTGCCGCTGGTCCTGGTGACCCACGCGCAGAGCGCGCAGGTCGGCTGGATCCGCCGGCCCGACCGCGCCGACGCCGAGGCGCTGCTGCGCACGGCGGCCGGCGGGCACGGGCTGCTGTTCGCGGCGACGCTCACCCTCGTCGCGGTCGCCGTCTCCCGCCCGCCGGCCCGCACCGCGCGGGGCGGCTGCGGCCTGGTCGCGACCGCGCTGCCGCTCGCCCTGCTGCCGCCGCTGACCCTGCTGACGCTCTCCCAGTGGCATCCGCTGTACGCGCCGCGCTACGCGTTCTTCGCCTTCGCCGGAGTGCCGCTGCTGGTGGCGGCGGGCGCCGAGGCGCTCGTGGCGCGGCTGCCGCGCCCGGCCCCCGCCGCGACCCTCCCCGCGCTCGCCGGCCTGGGCCTGATCGCGGCCGCCTTCCTCGCCCAGCTCCCGCTCCAGGAGCAGCAGCGCTCGGCGCACGCCCGCCGCGACGACCTCGGCTCGGTCGCCCGCATGCTCACCGCCCGGCTGCGGCCGGGCGACCCGCTGCTGTACGTCCCCAAGACCGGACGCAAGTACGCCGCCGCCTACCCGGCCTCCGTCGCCGGGACCCGCGACGTGTCGCTGCTCGCCTCGGGCGCCCGCTCCGGCACCCTCTACGGCCGCGACGTCGACGCCGCCGCCCTGCGCGCCCGCATGGCCTGCCTGCCCCGGCTGTGGGTCTACTTCGACGCCGAGGCCGCCCGCCCCGGCTGGCACCCGCGCACCCGCACCGACGCGGCCAAACTCGACGTGCTGCGCGAGGACTTCAGGCCGGTGCGCCAGGACGGGCGGCGCAGCGGCGCCGTCCGGCTGTACGAGCGGGTGGGCGGCGCCGCGCCGGAGTGCTCGGCGGCCGCGGGCGCGCCCGGCCGTCCCCGGAAGTAGCCTTATCCGACACATCAGCCGATGGGGTGATTGCGGCAAGCGCCGGAAAACTCCGGTCTGTCCGTCGGAGTTGACCTCGCGCCACGTTGTCACCTCCGGACGGAGTGATGTCCATGAGCGGGATTCCCGCACCGATCCCGCCCGCGCGCCCCGTCATCGGGGAGGCCGAGATCGAGGCGGCCGTGCGCGTCCTGCGCAGCGGCCGTGTCGTCCAGGGCCCCGAAGTGGCCGCGTTCGAGGAGGAGTTCTCCGCGCTCGTCGACGGGCGGGCCTGCGTCGCGGTCAACTCCGGCACCTCCGCACTCCAGTTGACGCTGCTCGCGCTCGGCATCGGCGGCGGCGACGAGGTGATCGTCCCCTCCTTCTCCTTCGCCGCGACCGCCAACGCGGTCCGCCTGGCCGGGGCCGAACCCGTCTTCGCCGACATCGACCCGCGTACGTACTGCGTGGACCCGGACGCGGTCGCCGCGCTGGTCGGCCCGCGCACCGCGGCGATCATGCCGGTCCACCTCTACGGGCACCCCGCCGCCATGGACCGGCTGACCCCGCTCGCCCGGCGGCACGGCCTCGCCCTCGTCGAGGACGCCTGCCAGGCGCACGGCGCGACCCTGCACGCCCGCCCGGCCGGCGCGCACGGCGTCGCGGGCTGCTTCAGCTTCTACCCGACCAAGAACATGCACGCGCTGGAGGGCGGCATGGTCACCACGGCCGACCCCGACCTCGCCCGCACCCTGCGCCTGCTGCGCAACCAGGGCATGGAGCGGCAGTACGTCAACGAGATCGTCGGCGCCAACATGCGCATGACCGACGTGAACGCCGCCGTCGGCCGGGTCCAGCTCGGCCGGCTCGACGAGTGGACCGAACGCCGCCGCGCCAACGCCAAGCGGCTCGACGCCCTCATCGGCGCCCCCGCCGTGACCACCCCGTACGTCGCCGACGGCGCCCGGCACGTCTACCACCAGTACACGCTGCGGGTGCCCGGGCGGGACCGGTTCAGGGCGGAGCTGGCCGCGCGGGGCGTGGGCAGCGCCGCCTACTACCCGACGCCCATCCACCGCCTCGCCCCCTTCAGCAGCGGCGACCGGCTGCCCGAGACGGACCGGGCCGCCGCCGAGGTGCTGTCGCTGCCGGTGCACCCGTCGGTCACCGACTCCGAGATCGAGCGGATCGCGGACGCCGTCGACACCGTCGCCGGGACCCTGTGATGGGCGGCGCCCGGCTGCGCGCCGGCCTCATCGGGCTCGGCGCCATGGGCCGCAACCACGCCCGCGTCCTCGGCCTCCTCGACGGGGTCGACCTCGTCGGCGTGGCCGACCCGGCGGGCGGCACCCTCGCCGACGGCACCCCGGTCGTCCCGACACTCGGCGAACTCCTCGCGCTGCGCCCGCACTACGCCGTCGTCGCCTGTCCGACGGCCCTGCACGAGGAGACCGGCATGGCGCTGGCCGCGCACGGCGTCTGCGCCCTGATCGAGAAACCGCTGGCGCACTCGGTGGTCGCCGCCCGCCGGCTGGTCGACGCGTTCGAGGCCCGGGGCCTGGTCGCGGCCGTCGGGCACATCGAGCGCTTCAACCCCGCGCTCCAGAGCCTGCGGTCCCGCCTGGAGGCCGGCGAACTCGGCGAGGTCTTCCAGGTCGTCACCCGCCGCCAGGGCCCCTTCCCGCACCGCATCGCCGACGTCGGCGTGGTCAAGGACCTCGCCACCCACGACATCGACCTCACCGGCTGGGTGACCGGGCAGGAGTACGCCTCGGTGTCCGCCCGCACCCTCAGCAAGAGCGGCCGCGCCCACGAGGACATGGTCACCGTCACCGGCGACCTCACCGACGGCACCCTCGTCAGCCACCTCGTCAACTGGCTCAGCCCGCTCAAGGAGCGCTTCACCGCGGTGACCGGGGAGCGCGGCTGCCTCGTCGCGGACACCCTCACCGCCGACCTGACCTCCTACGCCAACGGCGCCGTCACCACCGAGTGGGAGGCGCTGCGCGCGTTCCGCGGGGTCAGCGAGGGCGACATGATCCGCTACGCGATCCCCAAGCGGGAGCCGCTCCTCGTGGAGCACGAACGCTTCCGCGACGCCGTGGCGGACCGGGACACCACCGGCGTCGTCACCCTGCGGGAGGGCCTGCGGACGGTGGAGGTCGCCACGGCCGTCCTGGAATCGGCCCGCGACCACCGCTCGGTACGCCTCCCCGCGGCCCGCAGGGCACCGGCCCGCCCCTGACCGCTGCCGGACCGGGCACCCGGGACTGCTCCACCCGGGTGACGCCGCACCCGTCCGCGTAGCGGCACCGTGGCGGCGTCGTTGGAACGAGCGGCCCCGCCCCAGCGAGGAAACAAGGACTGAGCGTGCGACACGACACGGCCCCCGGACCGGCCGGGCACACCGAGGGCGGCGGCCGCCGCGTGGTGATGCTCGTCGACAATGCCGTCGACGGGGACTCCCGGGTACAGAAGGCGGCCCGTTCCATGGCCGACGCGGGCTGGCGGGTGACGCTGCTCGGGCAGTCCCCGGACCGCAGGCCCCGCCAGTGGCGGCTCGGCGACGCCGAGGTCCGCCTGCTCCCGCTGGAGCGGCACCTGGGGCGCCGCCGCCACGAGTTCCGCCGCCCCTCCCCGCGCCACCCGCTGGCCTACCGCCCCGGCGGCATCGGCGCCTACCGCGAGCAGCAGGCCCGCGCCTGGCGCGCCGACCTGCTGGTGCGCCGCACCGTCGAGGGCCGCGGCCTGCTCCTGCGCCGGCTCGCCGCCCGGCTGCTGGTGCGCTGGACCGGACTGCGGCACGGCCAGCTCAAGCGCGCGCAGGCCCGCCGCAAGCACCTCGACACCCTCGGCGACCGGCTGTGGACCGCCGCCGTGCGCGCGGTGATGCGCGACCGCTGCTGGCGGCGGCTCGAACCGTACCTGTGGGACTACGAGTTCACGTTCGGGCCGGAGATCGACCGGCTGCGCCCCGACCTGATCCACGCCAACGACTTCCGGATGATCGGGGTCGGCGCCCGCGCCGCGGCCCGCGCCCGCGGCCGGGGCCGCACCGTGAAACTGGTGTGGGACGCCCACGAGTACCTGCCCGGCATCAAGCCCCGCGGACAGCACCACCGCTGGCTGCCCGCGCACTGCGCGCACGAGCGGGAGTACGCCGGCCGCGCCGACGCGGTCGTCACCGTCTCCGGACCGCTGGCCGAGCTGCTGCGGCGCGAGCACCGGCTGCCCGAGCTGCCCGCCGTCGTCCTCAACGCGCCCGGCGGCGAGGGCCCCGCCGACGCGCCGGACGAGCCCGCGCCGGACCTGCGCGCCCGGTGCGGGATCGGCGCCGACGTCCCGCTGATCGTCTACAGCGGGGCCCCGGCGGAACAGCGCGGCCTGCGCACCGTCATCGAGGCGCTGCCCCGGCTGCCCGGCGTGCACGCCGCGTTCGTGGTGCTCACGCCGCGCGGCGCGTACATGAAGGGACTGCTCGCCCGGGCCGCCGAGCTGGACGTCGCCGACCGGGTCCACGTCCTGCCGTACGTGCCGCACTGGCAGGTCGTCGGCTTCCTGTCCGGCGCGGACGTCGGACTCATCCCCATCCACCACTGGCCCAACCACGAGCTGGCGCTCATCACCAAGTTCATGGAGTACGCGCACGCCCGGCTGCCCATCGTCGTCAGCGACGTGCGGACCATGGCCGACACGGTCCGCGCGAGCGGCCAGGGCGAGGTGTTCCGCGCCGAGGACACCGGCGACTTCGTGCGCGCGGTGCGCGCCGTCCTCGCGGCGCCGGACCGCTACCGGGCCGCGTACGACACCCCGGGCCTGCTCGACGCCTGGACCTGGCGGGCCCAGGCCGAGGTGCTCGACGCCGTGTACCGGAGCGTGCTGGGCGCCGCCGCGCCCGCCGCGCTCCCCACCTCCCCGATCGGAGTCAACCAGTCATGCGTATCTGCGTCGTAGCCCTCGGCAAGATCGGCCTCCCGCTGGCCGTCCAGTTCGCCGCCAAGGGGCACGAGGTCCTCGGCACGGACGTCGACGAGCGGGTGGTGACCCTCGTCAACGACGGGGTGGAGCCCTTCCCCGGCGAGCACGAGCTCGGTGCCCGGCTGAAAAGGGCGGTGGTCGACGGCCGGCTGAGCGCCACCACGGACACCGTGTCGGCCGTCGCCGTCTCCGAGGCCGTCGTCATCGTCGTGCCGCTGTACGTCGACGCCGACGGCACCCCCGACTTCGGCTGGATGGACGCCGCCACCCGCGACGTCGCCGAGGGGCTGCGGCCCGGCACCCTGGTCAGCTACGAGACCACCCTGCCCGTCGGCACCACCCGCACCCGCTGGGCGGCGCTCCTCGAAGAGGTCTCCGGGCTGCGCGCGGGCCGCGACTTCAGCCTGGTCTTCAGCCCCGAACGGGTCCTGACCGGACGGGTGTTCAGCGATCTGCGGCGCTATCCCAAGCTGGTCGGCGGCGTCGACGTGGCCTCCGCCCGGGCGGGCGTCGAGTTCTACGAGTCCGTCCTCGACTTCGACGTCCGCGACGACCTGCCCCGCCCCAACGGCGTGTGGGACCTCGGCTCGGCCGAGGCCGCCGAACTGGCCAAGCTCGCCGAGACGACGTACCGCGACGTGAACATCGGCCTCGCCAACCAGTTCGCGCGGTTCGCGGACGGCGCCGGGATCGACGTCCTGAAGGTCATCGAGGCCTGCAACTCCCAGCCCTACAGCCACCTCCACCAGCCCGGCATCGCCGTCGGCGGGCACTGCATCCCCGTCTATCCGCGGATGTACCTGTGGAACGACCCCGGGGCGAGCGTCGTCCGCGCCGCGCGCGAGGCCAACGCCGCGATGCCCGGATACGCCGTCACCCGGCTCGCGGAGGCGTACGGCGACCTGGCGGGCGCCGAGGTCCTGGTGCTCGGCGCGGCCTACCGGGGCGGCGTCAAGGAGACCGCGTTCTCCGGGGTGTTCGGCGTCGTCGGCGCGCTCCGCTCGGCCGGGGCCGTGCCCTGCGTCAGCGACCCGCTGTACTCCGCCGAGGAGCTGGCCGCCCTCGGCCTCACCCCGTACGCGGGCCAGGAGGTGACGGCCGCCGTCGTCCAGGCCGACCACGCCGAGTACCGCGAGACGGGCGTCGCCGACTTCCCCGGCGTGCGGGTCCTGGTCGACGGCCGCCGCGTCACCGACCCGGCCCGCTGGCCCGGCGTGCGCCGCGTCGTCCTGGGCGCCCCCGCGCCGGTCTGACCGCGCCGGGCCGCCCGGCCCGGCGCGCGCGGCACCCCCGGGCTCAGGCCTCGGTCAGCCGGCCCGGGGCCGGTTCCTCGTAGCGGGCGCCCGTGCGCGGGCACTGCCAGGTGCCGGGCGCGACCTCGTCGAGGCGCTCCCCGGCCCGGCCCACCCAGCCGGCCCACCGCGCGGGCACCCCGGCCACGAGCGCGAAGTCCGGGACGTCGCGGGTCACGACGGCGCCCGCCGCGACCATCGCCCAGCGCCCGATCCGCACCGGCGCCACGCACACCGCGCGCGCCCCCAGCGACGCGCCCTCGGCCACCGTCACCCCGACCGGCTCCCAGTCGGCGGCGCCCTTCGCCCGCCCGTGCGGATCGACGGCGCGGGGCGTGCGGTCGTTGGTGAGGACCGCGGCGGGCCCGACGAACACCCCGTCGGCCAGCGTCGCCGGCTCGTACACCAGGGCATAGTTCTGGATCTTGACGTGCGCGCCGACCCGGACGCCCGTCCCGAGATAGGCGCCGCGGCCCACCACGCAGCCCGCGCCGAGCCGCGCACCCTCGCGGATCTGCGCCAACTCCCATACCCGGGTGCCGGATCCGAGGGTCACCGACTCGTGCACCTGGGCGCCGTCGGCGATGCGGACAGGTGGGGTGGGAACGTTCGTGGTCGTCATGGACTGTGCAACGAGTGACCCACGCCGTCGTTTGCACCACATGCAGAACATTCCCGGCCGTGCGCCGGACGCCCCGCAGCCCCCGGGCGTCCCGGACGTCAGCGTCGTCGTCGCCGTCTACAACACGATGCCGTACCTCACCCGCTGCCTGACCTCGCTGGTGCGGCAGACCATCGGCACCGGCCGCATCGAGATCGTCGCCGTGGACGACGGGTCGGACGACGGCAGCGGCGCGGAGCTCGAACGGTTCGCCCGGCTCCACCCGGACGTCCTCACCGTCGTCCACCAGGCCAACTCGGGCGGCCCCGCCGCCCCCAGCAACCGGGCGCTGGGCCTCGCCCGCGGCCGGTACGTGCTGTTCGTCGGCGCCGACGACCACCTGGGCCCCGAGGCCCTGGAACGGATGGTGGCCGCCGCCGACCGGCTGGGCTCCGACATCGTGCTCGGCCGGATGGTCGGCGTGAACGGCCGCTGGGTGTCGCAGGCCGTGTACGGCGAGAGCCGGGACGAGGTGACCCTGTACGCGTCCGCGCTGCCCTGGGCGCTGTCCAACACCAAGCTGTTCCGGCGGTCGCTGATCGAGGAGCACGGGCTGCGCTTCCCCGAGGACCTGCCGGTCCTGAGCGACCAGCCGTTCACCCTGGAGGCCTGCTTCCGGGCCGGGCGGATCACCGTACTCGCCGACTACGACTACTACTTCGCGGTGCGCCGCGACGACGAGACCAACGCCACCGTCTCCTTCCGCGCCCTGGACCGGCTGGCCGGCACCCGCCGGCTGTTCGAGCTGACCCGGCGGCTGGCGGAGCCCGGGCGCGGCCGCGAGTGGATCCACCAGCGCCACTTCACCTGGGAGGTGGCGCGGCTGATCGGCGCCGAGTTCCTCGACCTCGGCGCCGACGAGCAGCGGCAGGTGTGCGAGGGGGTCGGCGCGCTGCACCGCGCGTACGCGAGCCCCTACGCGCTGAAGAAGCTCTCCGCCGAACAGCGGCTGCTGCTGCGGCTCGCCGACGCGGGCCACCTCGCGGCCCTGAAGGGCGTCCTGGCGTGCGCGGCGGCCGGCGGCCCGCCGGTCGTCGTCGACGCGGAGCGGGCCTACGCGGGCTATCCGTGCTTCCGCGACCCGGGACTCGGCCTGCCCGACGCCTGGTTTGACATCACCGAGGCCAGCCGCGGCCGGTTCGCGGAGCAGGAGTTCACCCCGGCCCTGACCCGGCTGACCGGCACCGGCGCCGAGGCCGGCCTGGAGATCGTCGCGCACAGCTCGCTGGCCGGCCTCGCGGACTTCGGACCCGGCACGGTGCGCGCCGAGACCACGCTGGAGCGCGGCGGCGAGCGGGTGGTGAAGTCCTACGCCGCGACGGTGGCCGCCGACGCCGACGGGGACGGCAGCGTCGTGCGGTGCACGCTGCCGCTGAGCGAACTGTTCCCGCACAAGGACGCGCCCTGGGAGCGGTGGAGCGTCCGGCTGGTCGCCAGCGCCCTCGGCGAGAGCCCGCACGTGCCGCTCGCCCCGCTGCCCACCGAGACCCGGGTGCCCCGCCCGCGCCGGCACCGGATGCGGCCCTACGACGTCGGCGTCGCCACCCCCGGGACGAGCGAGCTGCGGATCACCGTGCGCCGGCTCCCGGTGCGCGAGCTGCTGCGCGCCCGGGCCTGATCACCCGGGTGGTCCAGTACAAGTGACCGAACGGGCCCCGCGGTGTTGGTCAGTGGATGAAGATCTTGCTGCGCCCTCCCACGGCGACCGCCCTGACCGCCTGGACGGCCCTGGTCCGTCCCGCCACCCCCCGGGTGCCCGCCGCCCGCCGGCCCGGCGCCCCGCCCGGCGGCGGGCCCGCGCGCTGGGCCGTGCCCGCCGCCGTCCTCGCCGGCACCGCGCTCGTCGGACTGCGCGCCGCCTCGCTCGGCCAGTGGGTGGTCGACGACGCCGCCGTCACCTTCGCCTACGTCCGCAGCGTCGGCGAGGGCCTCGGACCGGTCCAGCAGGCCGGGGCCGCCCCCGTCGAGGGGTACTCCAACCCGGCCTGGCTGCTCCTGCTCCTCATCGGCCGGACGCTGCGCCTCTTCGACCGGGGCGGCTGGGCGGGCGTCAGCGACCTCGCCCTCTTCCCCAAGGCGCTCGCCCTGCTGTGCGTCGCGGGCACCCTCGCCTGCGTCGCGGGCGTGGCCCGCACGGCGCTCCCGCGGCGCGCCTGGCTCGTCGTCCTGGGCACCGGCGCGCTGCTCGCCGCCAACTTCAGCTATGTGGTGTGGTGCTTCTCCGGCCTGGAGAACTCCCTGTACGGGCTGTGCGCCGCCGGACTCGCCCTGGTCCTGGTGCGCGGCAGCGGACCCCGGGGCGCCTGCGCCGCCGCCGCGCTCACCCTGCTCGCCGCGCTCACCCGCCCCGACGGCGCCGTCCTCGCCGCCGCCTGGCCGGCCGCCGTCCTGCTGCTGCGCCGCCCGCGCGCACTGCGCGACGCGGCCCTCAACTGCGCGCTGTTCGGCGCCGGTTACGGCACCTTCCTGCTGTGGCGGCACGCCGTCTTCGGCCTGTGGGTGCCCAACACCGCCGTCGCCAAGGCCCAGCGGCCCCCGGAGCTCGCGGACCTGGCGAAGGTGGGGGAGCTGGTCGGGTACGCGGGCTGGGCGCTCGTCCTGGTCTGCGCTGGCTGCGCCGGGCTCGTCCTCGGCCGCCCCGGGCCCGCCCGCCGCGCCCTCGGCCTGCTCTGCCTGCCGCTCGCGCTCACCCTCCTCGCCTACGGGGCGCTCGCCCCCGACTGGATGCCGCTCCACCGGTTCGCGACCCCGGTGTGGGTGCTCGGCTCGGCCGTCGCCGCGCTCGCCGTCACCACCGCCTGCGACGCCGCGCCGGTGCGGGCCCGCGCCCTGGTCTGCTGCGCGCTCGGCGGGGCGCTCACCCTGTCGCTGGCCGGACAGGAGTCGCGCGACCGGGAGTTCACCGCCGAACCGACCCTGTCCATGTGCTGGGTCGCCGACCGCTACGGCCGCCTCTTCGACGCGTACGCCGACCGGCTCGGGCTGCGCCCCGGCGCCACCGTCGCCCTGCCCGACCTCGGCGGCACCCTCCTCACCAGCCGGCTGCGGGTCGTCGACGTCGCCGGGCTCACCGACCGGCGGATCGCCGACGCCTACGCCGCCCACGACCGGGCCGCCCTCACCGGCTACCTGCTGGACGAGGTGCGCCCCGAGCTGCTGCACGCCCACGCCGCCTGGCCGGGCCGCTCCGGACTCACCGCCCAGCGGCTGACCGACGCCGGATACGTGCGCCTGTACCGCGAGGGCGACGGCGGCGACTGGGTCCGGGCCACCGCCGTCCCCGGCGGGATCGCCCGCATCGCCGCCGTCCGGGCCTGGGCGGAGCCCCGCGTCGACCGCATGCGGCACGCCAAGCACCAGCGGCGCGGCGAACTCGGCGACTGCGGCGCCCGGCTGGTGCCCGGCCGGTCCGCCCGGGCCGCCGTCGCGGAGGTCCCGCCGCCGCGGCCCGGCCCGCCCGGCCCGCTGGTCCCCGCCCGGCCGATCCCGTTGGCCCCGCCGCACGCCCCGGCCGCGCCCGCCCCGGCCTCGGCCCGGGGGGTCTGATGACCAGCGCCCTGCTGCCGCGCCCGTCCGGGCTGCGGCCGCGCGCCGCCGTGCCGCGCGCCGACCGCCTCGACTCGCTCACCGGGCTGCGCTTCCTCGCCGCGCTCGCCGTGTTCACCCACCACTTCACCGGCGCCGGCCCGTCCGGCGGCGTCGCCCACACCCCCGCGCTGTTCCCGTACTCGACGATGGGCGTCAACGGCGTCGGCTTCTTCTTCGTGCTGTCCGGGTTCCTGCTGGCGTGGGGGCACCGCGCCGGGACCCCCGCCAGGACCTTCTACTGGCGGCGGGCCGGCCGGGTGCTGCCGCTGCACCTCGCGGCCACCCTGCCGTGCCTGTGGGTGTTCCACCTGTGGGGCGGGGTGCCGTGGGACCTGCCCAGCTTCCTCGCCTCGCTCGTCCTCGTGCAGACCTGGTTCCCCGGCGTCGTCCCGATGTTCCCGGGCAACGGGGTGTCCTGGACGCTCAGCGTCGAGGCCTTCTTCTACCTGCTGTTCCCGTTCGCGATCCGCGCCGCCTACCGGCTGCGCACCCGCACCCTGTTCGCGCTGTGCGCCGCCGGACTCCTCGCCATGTGGGGCGTCGGCCTGTGGGCCGCGACGCACCTGTCGCCCTTCCACGCCGCGTGGCTGATGCGGCTGCCGCCGGCGCGGCTGCCGGAGTTCGCGCTCGGGACCAGCCTGGCCCTCGCGATGGGGCGCGGGGTGCGCATCCCGGTGCGGCCCGGCCCGCTGATCGCCGCCTTCGCCGCGTACACGGTCGTCCACGCCCATCGCGGCGACTGGTTCGGGCCGGGCGTCGTCCAGCAACTCGACTGCGCGGTGCGGCCGTTGGTCGCCCTGTTCTCCGGACTGCTGATCGTCGCCTGCGCGCGGCGCGAGCGCTCCGGGGTGCGCGGCTGGCTGTGCGCGCCGCCGATGGTGCGCCTCGGCGCCTGGTCGTACGCCTTCTACCTGCTGCACCAGACGGTGAACCGGTTCATCCTCGACCACTGGGGCCGCGCCGCGCCGGGCGACCAGAACGCGTTCACCCTCGTCGGGGTCGCCACGGTCGTCGTCGGCCTGTCCTGGGCCGCGTACACCTACGTCGAGGAACCCGCCCGGCGCTGGTGGTACCGCCGTCAACCTACGTAGAGTGACGAGAGAGCACGCACTGTGACAGTGTGGGTGAATTGCGCGTAGTGTCCCGCCCCATGGCATGGAAGAACGCAGTCAACGGCGCCCTGCGCACCCTGACCGGATACCAGCTGACCCGCCCCGCGGTGCCGGCCCCGCGCCCCGCCGCGCAGCCCGCACCGGCCGCCCCCGCGCGGACCGGGGCGCTCAGACTTCCCGCCGACTACGACGACGAGGCCAAGGAGATCATCCGCGCGGTGAAGCCGTGGACGATGACCTCCCCGGAGCGGCTGAACGCGTTCGTCCTCGCCACCCGGCACGTCGTCCGGCACGACATCCCCGGCGCCGTCGTCGAGTGCGGGGTGTGGCGCGGCGGCTCCATGCAGGCCTGCGCCAGGGCGCTGCTCGGCTGCGGCGCCACCGACCGCGACCTCTACCTCTTCGACACCTACGACGGGATGACCCCGCCCACCGTCGAGGACCTGCGGCGCGACGGCACGCCCGCCGCCGACATCCTCGCCCGCAACTCCAAGGACAAGGCCGTCTGGGCGTACGCCACCCTCGACGACGTCCGGGCCGGCTTCCAGCAGGTGCCCTACCCCGCCGAGCGCATCCACTTCGTGCGGGGAAAGGTCGAGGAGACCGTGCCCGACCGGGCCCCGGAGCGGATCGCCGTGCTGCGCCTCGACACCGACTGGTACGCCTCCACCCGGCACGAACTGGAGCACCTGTACGACCGGTTGGTCCCCGGGGGCGTCCTGCTCATCGACGACTACGGCTACTGGCAGGGCTCCCGCCAGGCCGTCGACGAGTTCCTGGAGAAGACCGGCGCACGGCTGCTCCTGCTCCGCATGGACGAGGGACGCATCGCCGTCAAACCCTGACCAGGACCCCGCCCGGGCAGCCCCGGATCCCGGCCCCCGCGCCCCGTGGCGCGGGGGCCGGCCCCGTGCTCACCCGAATGGCGCAGGCCGGGTGACCGGCGGCGACGTCGCCGGTTGTTAACGAGTGAGCCACCTCCAGCACACCCGGCTCAGCACAGCGGTCCGCTGCTGTCCCCGTCGTCCCCTGTCGTCCGGAAGGAATGTGCGCCGCGCATGACACCCCGACTCACCGTCGTCGTCCCCATCTACAACGTCGAGGAGTACCTCGCCGACTGCCTGGAGTCGCTGTCGGCGCAGACGCTGCGCGACCTCGAGGTCGTCATGGTCGACGACGGCTCCACCGACGGCAGCGGGACCATCGCGCGCGCCCACGCCGAGCGGGACACCCGGTTCCGCCTCGTCGAACAGCCCAACGCCGGGCTCGGCGCCGCCCGCAACACCGGCGTCCGGCACGCCACCGGCAGCCACCTCGCCTTCGTGGACAGCGACGACGTGATCCCCGAGGGCGCCTACGCGCTGATGCTCGACACCCTCGCCTCCTCCGGGTCCGACTTCGTCACCGGCAACGTCTTCCGGCTGCGCGCCGACGGCTCCACCACCCAGTCCCCGATGTTCCGCAGGACCATGGCGACCACCCGCACCGCCACCCACGTCACCCGCGACTGGGACCTGCTCGCCGACCGCATCGCCTGCAACAAGGTCTTCCGCCGCGACTTCTGGGACGAGCACGCCCTGGCCTTCCCCGAGGGCGTGCTCTTCGAGGACATCCCCCTGGTGCTCCCCGCCCACTTCCGGGCACGCGCCGTCGACGTGCTGTCCGACACCGTCTACCTGTGGCGCGACCGCGACGGCTCCATCTCCAACAGGCGCGCCGTCCCGCGCGCCATCCGGGACCGCACCGCCTCCTGCGCCGCCGCCAGCCGCTCGCTCGCCGAGCGCGCCGAGTGGCGCGAGGGCAAGCGCCGCTACGACGCCGGTGTCGTCGCCGGCGACCTGTGGATGTTCATGCAGGCGCTGCCCGACGGCGACGCCGCCTACCACGAGGCCTTCCTCGACCACGTCAACTCCTTCGCGGACAGCGTCGACCCGGGCATCTTCGACGAACTCCCGCTCGGCCTGCGGGTGCGCTGGCAGCTGATCCGGCAGCGCCGCATGGCCGAACTCCTCGCCTACATGGCCTACGAGAAGAGCAACCCCGGCGCCTTCACCGCCCGCCGCGGACTGCGCGGCCGCCGCGCCGACTACCCCGTCCTCGGCGCCCGGCTGCCGCGCTCCGTCGTCGGCCTCGCCCGCACGGACCTGCCCCTCGACGCCCGCATCACCCAGGCCGCCTGGGACGACGACGGCAAGCTGCGCCTCAAGGGCTTCGCCTACGTCCGCAACCTGCCCGCCGGACGGCTCACCGCCCGCGCCCGCGTCGCCTGGCTGCGCGCGGGCAAGCGGCGGGCCGTGCCGCTGCGGCTGCGCACCGTCCGCTCCCGCGAGGCGACCCTCGCCTCCAAACAGGGCCTGCACGACTACGACCGGGCCGGCTTCGAGACCGTCGTCGACCCCGCCCGGCTGGTCACCGCCCGGGCCAGCACCACCTGGAACCTGGAACTCGGCACCTGGGCGGGCGGCCTCCTGCCGCGCACCGGACCGGTCCGGGTGAGCGGCTCCGGCACCGTCCCGCTGCGCCACCTCGACGACGACCTGCGCATCGTGCCCACCCTCAGCGACGGCCGGCTGCGGCTGCGCGTGGAGCGGCTGCGGGCCCGCCTCGCCGAGCACGGCCGCGACGGCGAAACCATCCGCCTGACCGGCACCCTGGCCGCCGGCGGCCCCGGCACCCCGCTCGCCGTCCGCGTCGAGAACTGGCGCACCAAGGAATCCCACGACCTGCCGGTCACCACCGACGGCCGCGTCTTCACCGCCCGGGTCCCGCTCGCCCTGTTCGGCGGCGCCGAGGCCCCGGCCGACCCGTGGGGCGTCGCCCTGGTCCCCGCGGACGGCAAGCCGGTCCCGCTGCCGGTGCGCCCCGACATCGCCCCCGGCCGCTACGGCCTCGGCGGCGGCCGCGAACTGATGGTGCTCGCCAACCCCTCCGGCAACACCGAACTGCGCGACCAGGTCGTGCGCCCCGTCGTCGACACCGTCCGCTGGGAGGACTGCGGCGCGGACACCGCCTGCCGGGACTGCGCCGACGGCCGCGAACCCGGCCACCTGCTCCTCGCGGGCAGCTACCCGCCCGGTGGCCGGCGCGAACTGGTCCTCGCCCACGACGGCCACGGCGAACAGGCCGTCACCCCCGTCACCGGCGCCGACGGCCGCTTCGAGGCGGTGCTGCGCCCGCACGCCCTCCCCGGCCCGGCCGGCGTCCTGCCGCTCGCCGAGGGCACCTGGCAGCTGTACCTGCGCGCGCCCGGCGACAGCGACCCCGACCGCCGCGTGCCGCTGCTGCTCGCCCCCGCCCAGCACGCCGCCCTGCCGCTGCCGCGCGCCCTGCGTGGCCGGACCTTCACCGTGCAGCGCCGCCACCACGACCAGCTCGTCCTGCACTCCGGCTCCGCCCTGCCCGAGCGGGACCGCGGCCGGGCCGCGCAGAGCGCCCTGCGCGAGCGCTACGCCGTCCAGCGCACCCTGCCCCGCCGCGACGCCGTCCTGCACATCAGCTTCGACGGCCGCCAGTACTCGGACTCACCGCGCGCCGTCCACACCGAGCTCACCGCCCGCGACGCCGGACTCGACCACCTGTGGGTGGTCCGCGACCAGCAGGTCGACCTGCCGCCGGACGCCGTCCCGGTCGCCCTGTGGAGCGCCGACTGGTACGAGGCGCTGGCCCGCTGCCGCTACCTCGTCACCAACACCCACCTGCCCGAGTGGTTCGAGCGCGCCGACGGCCAGTACGTCGTCCAGACCTGGCACGGCACCCCGCTCAAGCGCATCGGACGCGGCCTGCTGGGCAGCGCGAGCGCCGACCCGAAGTACATCGCCACACTGCCCGCCCGCGCCGACCAGTGGTCGCTGCTCGTCTCCCCGAACAGCTTCTCCACCCCGGTGCTGCGCGAGGCGTTCGGCTACACCGGCGACGTGCTCGCCTCCGGCTACCCGCGCAACGACCTGCTGCACGCCCCCGACCGCGACAAGCTCGCCGCCGCCGTGCGCGAACGGCTCGGGGTGCCCGACGGCAAGCGCGTCATCCTCTACGCGCCGACCTGGCGCGAGAACCAGCCCCGCACCGGCGGCCGGTACGGCCTCGACCTCCAGCTCGACCTCGCCGCCGCCGAGGCGGCCCTCGGCGACGACCACGTGCTCCTCGTGCGCCGCCACTACCTCGTCGGCGGCGCCGTCCCCGCCACCGACTTCGTCCGGGACGTCTCCCGCCACCCCGACGCCACCGAACTCCTGCTGATCGCCGACGTGCTGGTGACCGACTACTCCTCCATGATGTTCGACTTCGCGCAGACGGGTCGGCCGATGCTCTTCCACACCTACGACCTCGACCACTACCGCGACACCCTGCGCGGCTTCACCTTCGACTTCGCCGCGCAGGCGCCGGGACCGCTGCTGCGCACCAGCGACGAGGTGATCGCCGCCCTGCTCGACGCGGACGCCGCCGTCGCCGGGCACCGGGGCGCCTACCAGCGGTTCCGCGAGGCGTTCTGCGACCTCGACGACGGCACCGCCGCCGCCCGGGTGGCCGACGCGATGCTCGCCCACGACACGTGCGGGGGGACCCGATGAGCAGCACGGCCCCCCTCGACGTCAGCGTCGTCCTCGACTGCCCGCCGGGCACCGGCCCGGCCGCCCTGCGCGACAGCGTCCGCTCCGTCCTCGACCAGACGCTCGCCGCCACCGAAGCGGTCCTCACCGGGGCGGGCGCCGCCGAGGCCGGTGCCGCCCTCGCCGCCGACCACCCCGGCCGGGTGCGCACCGGCGACCCGCGCGGCGCCTACGTCCTGCCCCTCGCCCCCGGCGAACTCCTGGAGCGCAACGCCTGCCGCAACCTCCTCGCCGCCGCCCACCGCACCGACGCCGACCTCGTCGCGGGCCGCTGGACCCGGCGCACCGGGCACGGCGCCAAGGAACAGGCCCCCGCCTGGCAGCGGGAGCTGTACGGGCGCTCGCGCGTCGTCACCGACCTGCGCGACGCCCCCGCACTCGCCGCCCGGGACGCCCTCACCGCCGGCTGCGCGGTCCGCCGCTCCCGCTGGGCCGACGGCGGCACCGGCTTCGACCACGCGCTCACCGCCCGCCGGATCGCCCTCGTCCCCAACCTGATCACCACCCGGCGCCCCGCCCCCGACCCGCTCGGCGGCCTGCCCGCCGCCGCCGCGGCCCAGCGGCACGCCCTCGCCCTGCTCACCGACCCCGCGCTGCGCGCCGCCCGCGCCCACGCCTTCCTCACCGACCACGTCGTGCCGTGCGCCCGCGCCTTCCTCGCCGCCGACCCCGCCCGCCGCACCGAACTCGCCGCCGCCTACGCGCCGCTGCTCGACGGACTGGTCGACGACACCGCGCTGCGCGACCTGCCGCCCCTGGAGCGGGTCGCCGCCGCCCTGCTCGCCGACGGCGACGCCCCCGGGGTGCACACCGCCGCGTACGCGCTGGCCCGCCCCGGCACCGTCGTCTCCGCGCAGGTCCGCCACGCCGGCCGCTCCTACTGGAGTCCGGCACACCTGCACCCCTCGTACGACCTCACCGAACTCGGCGACCAGCACCGGCCGGTGAGCGGACTCAAGGTGCTCAACCGGGTCACCCGGTGCGCCCGCGAGGACGGCCGCCTGGTGATCGAGGGCGCCGCCGTGCTCCCGCCCGTCCTCCGCGACACCGAGCGCACCCACGTGCTCACCGCGAGCCTCGAACTCGTCGCCCGCGGCGGCGCCGCCCGGACCGTCAGCGTGCCGCTCGACGACGTCCGGCTGCGCGGCGACGCCATCACCTGGCGCGTCACCGTCCCGCTCACCGGTGTGCTGCGCCCGCGCGGCGTCGGCGACCGGGTCTGGGACCCGCGCCTGCTGCTCGGCATCGACGGCGAACGGCTCGCGCCGCTCGACCTGTTCGCCGAGAAGGGCTCCGTCGGCGCCGGAGCCACCGCGCTCCCGGCCCGCCCCCGCCTGGGCCGCCTCACTGCCGACACCTGGCAGCCCTACGTCACCGCCGGGCACCACTTGGCGGTCTGCCTGCTGCCCCGCCGCCGCCCGGCCCGCACGGCCAACGCCCTGGCCCACTACGCCACGAACTTCCGCCCCGCCCGCATCCTCAAGCAGCGCTGGAAGAAGCTCCGCAAGCGGGCCGCCGTCCTGCACACCCGGCGCACCAAGACCGCCGTCTACCGCCACCTGCTGCGCCGGCTGCCCGTCAGCCGCGGCACCGTCGTCTTCGAGAGCCACATGGGCGCCTGCTACGGCGACAGCCCGCGCGCCGTCCACGAGGAGCTGGTCGCGCGCCGCCGGGGCGCCCGCGTCGTGTGGTCCTACGCCGACGACCCCACCGGCTTCCCCGCGGACGCCACGCTGGTGCGCCGCTGGTCCTGGCGGTACCTGTGGGCGCTCGCCCGCGCCGAGTGGTGGGTCGACAACCAGGGCTTCCCGCACGCCCTCGACAAGCCCCGGCACACCACCTACCTCCAGACCTGGCACGGCTCCGCGTACAAGCGGATGGGCTACGACGAGATCCGCCACAAGATGCGCAACGCCCCCCAGCGCGAGCAACTGATGCGCGCCGTCGCCCGGTTCGACCGGTTCCTGGTCCGCTCCGAGCACGACGTGACGACCCTGGCCCGCGCCTACCGCATCCCCGAGGAGCGGCTGATGCGCGTCGGCTACCCGCGCAACGACCGGCTCGTCGCCGCCCGCGAACGCGACGAGCGCGAGGGCCGCTTCCCGCGCCCGGACCTCGCCGCCGCCCTCGGCATCCCCGACCACCGCACCGTCGTGCTGTACGCGCCGACCTTCCGCGGCACACCGGAGAACAAACAGGCCCGACTGCTGCTGGACGTACGGGAGTTCGCCGAGCGGTTCGGCGACACCCACACGCTGCTCGTGCGCGCCCACTACATGGAGGTGGCGACGCTGCCCGTCACCCCGCCCGGCACCGTCCTCGACGTCTCCCGCCACCACGACGTCAGCGAGCTCCTCTGCCTCGCCGACGTGCTGGTCACCGACTACTCGTCGATCATGTTCGACTACGCCCTCCTGGACCGCCCGATCGTGCACTTCGCCCCCGACCTCGACGCGTACACCGCCGAGCGCGGCAGCTACTTCGACCTGCGGGCCCGCTCCGGCGGCCCGGTCGTCGACACCCAGGAGGAGCTGCACCGCACCCTCGCCCGCATCAAGGAGGCGGACGGCGACTGGCAGCAGGCGCGGCGCGCGTTCGCCGCCGAGTTCGGCACCTACGACGACGGGGGCGCCGCCCGCGCCGTCGTCGACGCCCTCTTCACGCGAAAGGCGGGCCAGTGACGACCACGCCCGTACGGACGGCGGCCGCTCCCCGGGAGCGGGACCTCTTCCTCGTCGCCAACAGCACCGACGAACTGGGCGGGGTCACCGCCTGGACCCACCAGATGGCCCGGCTCTTCCAGTCGGCCGGGCACCGCGTGCACGTCATCGGCGTGCACCGCGCCGACCTGAAGATGGCGGTGCCCGAAGCCCCCGACTACCCGGTCACCGCCCTCTACCCGGAGCATCCGCTCACCGCCCGCCCGCTGCGCGGCCGGCGCCGCTTCAGCGTGCCCGCGCGCCGCCGCGAGGCCCGCAGGCTCGCCGCGAAGAAGCGGGCCCTCGCCGAGCTGGACGCCATCCTGGGGCGGGCGCGGCCCGGCTCCGTCCTCGTCGTCACCCAGGTGTGGCCGATGGAGTGGCTGCGCGAGACGGACACCTCGCACCTCACGGTCATCGGCATGAGCCACGAGTCGTTCGCCTATTCGCGGGCCTGCCACCGCTACCACTGGGTGAAGCGGCACTACCCGCACGTCGACCGCTGGCTCGCCCTCACCCAGGAGGACGCCGACACCTGGACCGCCGAGGGCCTCGACAACGTCGACTTCATGCCCAACGCCCTCGCCCACCTCCCCGCCGTGCCCTCCCCGCGCACCGACAAGGTCGTCTGCTCCATCGGCCGCCTCGCCGACCAGAAGGGCATCGACATGCTCCTCGACACCTGGGCGAAGGTCGCGCCGCACCGCCCGGACTGGCAGCTGCACCTGTACGGGGCGGGCACCGACGAGCCGGAGCTGCGCCGGCAGGCCACCGAGCTGGGCATCGACGGCTCGGTGCGCTGGCAGGGCCGCACGGACGACGTGCCGGGCGCCCTCGCCGCGTCGTCCGTGTTCGTGCAGTCCTCACGCGGCGAGGGTTTCCCGCTCGCCCTGATGGAGGCGATGGCCAGCGGCGTGCCGTGCGCCGCGTTCGACTGCGCGCCCGGGGTGCGGGAGATCGTCCGGGACGGCGAGGACGGGCTGCTGGCCCCCGCCGGCGACCTCGACGCGCTCGCCGACCGGCTCCTGCGCCTGACCGGCAACCCGCGGCTGCGCGACGCGATGGGGGACCGGGCCCGGACCAACGTCCAGCGCTTCTCCGAGCAGCGCGTCCTCGCCCGCTGGGAGTCCGTGCCCCCCCTGCTGCACCCCTCCCCCCTTCCGGCACCCGCGCCCCCCGGCCCCCCGGCCCCGCCCAACACCGGGGCCCCCGCCCGGGGGGGGCCCCGGGGCGGGGCCCACGGTTCTTCGCCGTGTCAGGCCCGGGGGGCCGGAGCGGGCAGGGCCGGCTGGCGCGGGACCGCGACCGCGCCGGCCGGCTCCTCGCCGAACACCACCCGCCGCACCACCCGCTCACCGGCCCGCCCGTCCTCGTACGGGCAGAACCGCTCCCGGAACGCGGCCCGCAGCTGCGCGGAGCGCGACCCCCGCCAGTGACCGGTCGCGAAGATGTCGACCAGCTCGTCCTCGGACCGGGCGATCGCGCCCGGCGGGAAGGAGCGCAGGTCGAAATAGGTGCCGCGGGCGGCTTCGTACGCCTCCCAGTCGTCGGCGTGGATGACGATCGGCCGGTCGAGGGCCGCGTAGTCGAACATCAGGGACGAGTAGTCCGTGACCAGCGCGTCCGAGGCGAGGCACAGCGACTCGACGCCGGGCCGGTCCGACACGTCGATCAGGCGGGCGCCCGCCCCGCCGGCCAGCGGCGCCGCGTACCGGTGGTGCGCGCGCGTCAGCAGCGTGAACCGCGGGCCCAGCGTGCGCAGCATCCGCTCCAGGTCCAGCGGCAGCCGCTGGGAGATCCGGTAGTCCCGGTGCGTGGGCGCGTAGAGGATCGCGATCGAGTCGCGCGGGATGCCGAGCGCGTCGCGCAGCCGCACGATCTCCTCCCGCGTCGCCGACCGGAAGCGGTCGTTGCGCGGATAGCCGTATTCGAGGGTCGTGTACGCGGCCGGGTACGCCCGCTCCCAGACCAGCGTGGAGTGCCGGTTGCTGGACAGGACGTAGTCCCACTTGTCGGCGTTGGCGAGCAGCTGCGCGAAGTCGGTGCCGCGGGCGGCCGCCGGATGGTCCTGGAGGTCGAGGCCCATCTTCTTCAGCGGGGTGCCGTGCTGGGTCTGCACGAAGACCTGACCGGGCCGCTTGACCAGGCGTCGGTCGAAGTTGACGTTGTTGACGAGGTACTTGGAGCGGGCGAGCGCCGTCCAGTACGCGGCCGTGCCCGGCGCGAGCCGCCGGGTGGCGGCCGGGATCGTGGCGTGGTGCTCCGGCGCCGCGATCCAGGAGGTGCGCACGTGCGGGGCGTGCACGCGGAAGGCCTCCTCCAGGGCGCCGGGGTTGCAGCCGTGGCCGCGGCCCCAGTAGGAGGCGAACACGGCCTCGTCCGCGCGCACCGGCAGGCGCAGCTGGACGCGGTAGTGGAGCTGGAGCGCGGCGGCCCGCAGGGTGCGGCGGGCCGCCGCGAGGGAGCGGGACACGCGCCGTCCGACCGCCATCGCCGTCCACAGGGCGCGGTAGGTGCGGTGGCTGCCGAGCCGGACCAGGGCGTGCCGCAGCCGGGTGCGGCGGCTCACGCGGGCGCCCGGGGTGCGGTAGCGGCCGTAGTGGCCGCGGGCCCTGCGCAGGAACTCGGCGCGGCTGCGGCGCGGCAGCCGGCCGCGCTTGGTGAACAGCGTGCCGAGGTGGTCGACCATCCTGCGGAACATCGCCGGGCGCCACTGCGCGTCGAGGTCGGGGTGCTGGTCGAGGAACTCGAAGACGCGCTCGTACTGCTCGAAGATGTCGAAGTGGCGGCGCGAGGTGGTGCCGAGGATGTTGCCGCCGCGCCGCTGGCGGTAGTGCACGCAGACCCGGTCCAGGGTGGCCAGCGACTCGGCCGCCATCAGGACCGGGTACGTCCAGGGCGTGTCCTCGTAGTAGCCGGGCGGGAAGGTGAAGCCCTCGCGCTCGATGAACTCCCGGCTGTACGCCTTGTTCCAGACCACCATCAGCACCTTCAGCAGCCCCGGCCGGTCGGCGAGGGTGAAGGGCGCGGGGCCGTCCTGGGCGAGCAGGTGCGCGAACTGGTTGCGGACCTCGCGGCCGTCCCAGAAGGTGCGGGCGTAGTCGAAGAGCAGCACGTCGGGGGAGCCGGTCTCCTTGACGCGGTCCGCGATCGCGCGCAGCGAGCCCGGGGTGAGGGTGTCGTCGCCGTCCAGGAAGAGGACGTAGTCGCCGGTGGCGTGCCGCAGGCCGGCGTTGCGGGCGCGGCCCAGGCCCGCGTTCTCGTCGAGGTGGACGGCCCGGACGCGGGCGTCGCGCGCCGCGAACTCGTCGATGATCTCCCCGCAGGCGTCCGGCGAGCAGTCGTCCACCGCGATCACTTCGAGGTCCGTGAACCCCTGCTCCAGCACCGAGGCGAGGCACGCGTGCAGATACGCCTGCACTTTGTACGCGGGGACGATGACACTGAACCGGGGCAAGGGGGCACATCCAGGGAGTCGGCGCGGGCATTCTGCCCGGGAACGGCCGACACGCAGGGAAGTTACGCGAGATGCGGCATGTGGGGGAATCGCCCCTATTACGGCCGCAGGGGCGGCCCGGAAGATTCCGGTCCGCCCCTCGGCCCCGCCCGGCGCGCCCCTACTTCACGGCGCCCGCCATCACGCCCGAGACGAAGTGGCGCTGGAAGGCGAAGAACACCGCGAGCGGAATGATCATCGAGATGAACGCGCCGGGGCCGAGCACGTCGACGTTGTTGCCGAACTGGCGTACCTGGGTCTGGAGCGCGACCGTGATCGGCTGGCTGCCGGCGTCCGTGAACACCAGCGCGACCAGCATGTCGTTCCACACCCACAGGAACTGGAAGATGCCGAGCGAGGCGATCGCCGGCGCGGCCAGCGGCATCACCACCCGCACGAACAGGCGCAGTTCCCCCGCCCCGTCGAGGCGCGCCGCCTCCAGCAGCTCGCGCGGGATCTCCGCGAAGAAGTTCCGCAGCAGGAACACCGCGAACGGCAGGCCGAACGCGACGTGGAAGAGGACCACGCCGAGCACCGAACCGAAGATGCCGATGTCGCCGAAGAGCTTGGCGATCGGTACGAGCGCCAGCTGCACCGGCACCACCAGCAGCCCCACCACGACCAGGAACCACCAGTCGCGGCCGGGGAACCTCATCCACGCGAACGCGTAGCCCGCCAGCGAGCCGATCACGATGACCAGCAGCGTCGCCGGGACCGTGATCAGGACGGTGTTCAGCAGCGACGTGGTGATGTCGGAGTTCTCCAGCAGCTTGCTGTAGCTGTCGAAGGTGAGCTGCGACGGCTTGGAGAACACCTTCCACCAGCCGCTCGCCGCCATCTCGTCGGGGGAGCGCAGCGAGGACAGCAGCAGTCCGACGGTCGGCACCAGCCAGAGCGCGCCGACCACGAGCAGCACGAACTGCACGAGCCCGCCGCTGAGCTTCTCGCCGATCCGCCCCGCGACCGACCGCTTGCCCCGCACCGTGTCGTCGATCGCCGTCATCGCCGCGCCTCCTGCCTGAGCCGACGCATGTTGAACCACATCACCGGGATCACGAGGAGGAGCAGCAGCACCGCGATGGCGCTGGCCAGGCCCTCGTTGTTCTCGTTGAACGCCGACAGGTACAGCTGGAGGGCCAGGACGTTGGCGTCGTCCTGGCTCGATCCCGGCGCGATGATGTACACGAGGTCGAAGATCTTCAGGACGTTGATCATGAGGGTGACGAGGACGACCGCCAGGACCGGTGCGAGCAGCGGCACCGTGACCCGCCGGAACACCTGCCACTCGGTGGCCCCGTCCACCCGGGCCGCCTCCAGGAGTTCGCGGGGGATGCCGGCCAGTCCGGCGCCGATGAGGACCATCGCGAACCCCGCCCACATCCACACGTACGCGACCATGATCGAGGTCGTCACGATGTTGAGGTAGAGGTCGAAGCCGCCCAGGTGGACGGTGAAGTACTTCTTGTCGCCGAGCCAGTCGACGCCGTTGTACGCCTCCTTGAAGTTCGAGGCGGGCAGCCGCAGTTTCGCCCCGTCGGCCGCGGCGGGCAGGGTGAAGGTGCCGTCGGCGGCGGCCGTGGTGGACGCCACCACCGCGCCGTTCTTCACGGCCTCGACCCGCATGCCGGGATAGCCGGCCTCGGAGGGGTCGACGGCCTTCGCGGTGCCCGCGCCCTTGCCGAGCGTGAAGTCCTGCCAGAGCGTGCCGGTGACCTTGCCCGGCGCGGGAGTTGCCGCCTTCGCCGGTTTCGCGCCGTCCGGCATCTGGTCGGCGGCGACCCCGACCAGCGGCAGCAGGTACGCGGTGCCCGTCCGTACCGGCTGCTTGGTCAGGTACGGGCCGCCCGCCCTGCCCGCGAGCGGGTCGTCGGCCCGCGGATGCGCCTTGGGGAACGCGGACGACGAGCTGAACGTGTCGTGGACCGAGGTCCACACCGCGTTCACCGCGCCCTTGCCCGGATCCTGGTCGTACACCAGCCGGAAGATGATGCCCGCGGCCAGCATCGAGATCGCCATCGGCATGAAGACGATCAGCTTGAACGCCGTGCCCCAGCGGATCCGCTCGGTCATCACGGCGAAGATCAGGCCCAGCGCGGTGGCGACCGTCGGAGCGAGCACCACCCACCAGATGTTGTTGTTGATCGCCGCCTTGGTGTCGGAACGGGTGAACAGCGTCTGGTAGTTGTCGAACCCGATGAACGAGCCGCCCGAGGCGTCGAAGAAGCTGCGCACGACGGAGTACCCGATCGGGTACACGACGAGCGCGCCGAGCAGCACGAGCGCGGGCAGCAGGAAGAAGAACGCGACGGAGCGGCGGGTGCCGGTCACGCTCCGGGAGCGGCGGGGGGCGGGGGCGGGCCCGGGTGCCCCCGCCGACGCGGCCTGGACGGCCGGTGCGTCGGCGGGGGCACCCGGGCCGCCGTCCTTGTCGGATCCGGCGGCCGGGATGGTCATCGGCCGATCAGTCCTTGTACGCCTTGGCCGCGTCGGCCTCCAGCGTCCTCTGGGTGCCGGCGACGTCCTTGGGGTTGGCCAGGAAGTCCTGGAGCGCCTTCCACTCGCCCTTGCCGGGCGTGCCGCCGAACGCCTGCGGGGTCTGGTCCGACATGTCGAAGCGGAAGCTGTCGCCGGAGTCGACGAGCGCCTTGGCGATCGTGCGCTGCACCTCGTTCGGGTACGCGGACAGCTCGACGTTCTTGTTCGGCGAGAGGTAACCGCCCAGCTTGGCCTGGATGGTGGCCGCGTCGGGGGAGGCCAGGAACTTCACCAGGGCCTGCGCCGCCGGCGAGTCCTTGAAGATCACCGCGGCGTCGCCGCCGCTGACCACGGGCGCCTTGTCGCCGACCGCGGGGAACGGGAAGACCTTCGCGTCCGTGCCGACCTTCGCCTTGGTCTGCTGGATGTTGACCTGCACGAAGTCGCCCTCGTAGACCATGGCGCCCTTGGGCTGGTCGCCGCCGGTGAAGGTCTGCTCGACGGACTTCGTGAACTCGGTCTGCAACGCCTGCTTGTTGCCGCCCGCCAGATAGTCGCTCTTGCCCCACAGCTGGGCCAGCGTCGTCAGGGCCCGCTCGACCGACGGATCCGTCCACTTGATCTTGTGCGCGGCGAGCTGGTCGTACTTCTCCGGGCCGGCCTGCGAGAGGTAGATGTTCTCGAACCAGTCGGTGAGCGGCCAGCCGTCGGCGCCGCCGACCGACACCGGCGTCACCCCGGAGTCGTAGACGGCCTGGCAGGTGGCCAGGAAGTCCTTCCAGGTCTTCGGCTCCTTCGCCGCCGCGTTCTGGAAGACCGCCGTGTTGTACCAGATCAGCGACTTGTTGGCGGCCTTGTAGTACGCGCCGTAGTTCTTGCCGTCGACCTTGCCGAGGTCCTGCCAGCCCTGGCTGTAGTTCTTGGCCAGCTCGGCCTGCACGTCCTTGTCGAGCGGCTTCGCCCACTTCTTGTCGACGGCCTGCTTGATGGCGCCCGGCTGCGGCAGCATCGCCACGTCGGGCGGGGAGCCGCCCGCGACCTTCGACCCGATGAAGTTGATGATCGGATCCTGCGCAGGTACGAACGTGACCTTGGCGCCCGTCCGTTTCTCGAACTCCGCCAGCACCTGCTTGAAGTTCTTCTGCTCGTCACCGGTCCACACGGCGGCGATCTCCAGCGACTTGCCGTCCAGCTTGGGCAGTTGGAGGGAGGAGCCGGAGGAGGTGTCCTTCCCGCTCGGCTCGTCGTCGCTCTTGTCGTCGCCCCCGCAGGAGGTGAGCGCGAGGGTGAGAGAGCCCACGGCCAAGGCCACGGCTGCTCGGCGGAAAGTGGGTGTCCGAAGGGTGCTGCGCATCACTGCCCCGTTCTCGTCCTGAAGGCTGAACGTCCGTACTGAGCGCTGTACTTGTGTCGTGTCGTGCGCTCTGGTCTACGCCCGGCCAGGGAGAACCGGCAAGGGTGCCCGCCCGTTCCCACCGGTGATCGTGACGGGGTCGTGATGCGTCGACGCCGCGACGGGGCGCGTGGCCCGGCCCCGCCCCACCCCTGGGTGGTCTTTCGTGCGCGGCTTTCGTCGTGGCTGGTGGCGCAGTTCCCCGCGCCCCTGGGGTCGTCTTTCGGGTGCGCCGCCGTCGTGGCTGGTGGCGCAGTTCCTCGCGCCCCTGGGGTCGTCTTTCGGGTGCGCCGCCGTCGTGGCTGGTCGCGCAGTTCCTCGCGCCCCTGGGGTCGTCTTTCGGGTGCGCCGCCGTCGTGGCTGGTCGCGCAGTTCCCCGCGCCCCTGAGACGCGCACTGCGTGCGCCGTCTCATCGCCGCGAGGATCAGCGCCCCGTCAGGGGCGCGGGGAACTGCGCGAGACGCGGCCACCGGCCGGTGGGTGGCGACGGGGCCCGTGGGGCAGGCGCGGGTCTTTCAGGGGCGCGGGGAACTGCGCGAGACGCGGCCACCGGGCCGTGCCCGAAAGACCACCCAGGGGCGCGGGGAACTGCGCGAACAGCCCCCGCCGGGCGGCACGTGGTGACGGGGTCAGAGGAGGGAGGGGACCTCGCGGGCCGAGACCGAGCGGGCGGCCCGCTCCAGGGCGCTGGCGAGGAGGGCCAGATCCGTCGGCCCGTTGCCCAGCTCCCGTACCGGCCGCCGATCCGGAGGATCCCCCATCCGCGCCCAGTCCAGCACGACGACGGTCGGCCGGAGCGTGGCGGTGCGCGGAATGCGCCCGGTGACCCGCCCGGCCTGCACCCCCACCTCCCGCCCGTCGGCCCCGAGGAGCCGCCCCCGCCCCGGCGCCGGCTCCTCGGCACCGCCTCCGCGCACGGCGTCGAGCACCACGCGCGGCCGAGCCGTCCACCCCGGCGCCCCGCCGGAGGCGAACGCGGCGACGAGATGCACCCCGAGCCGCTCCCCGTCCCGCGCGACACCCTCCAGCGCCCGCACCACGGACCCGGCGGCCGGCCGCCCCGGCGACCCCAGCGGCGGCGCCAGCAGCGCGTCCAGATCGTCGACGACCACCACGAGCCGCGGCAGCGGAGGCGCCGCCTCCGCCTTCTCCCGCGCCGCGCCGGGCCGCAGCCGCATCGTGGGCATCGTGGTGCTCGGCGGCGTGTCGAGGTCCCCCGTGTCGGCGCCGGAGGCGGGCGCGCCGCGCTGCGAGACGAGCCGCCCCGCCACGGTGCGCTGGGTGTGCCACTCGGTGAAGTGCGTACGCCCTATCAACTCGGCCCGCCGCTTCAGCTCGGTGCTCAGCGACTGGGCGAACTCCCGCATCCGCACCGGGTCGTTGGCCGCGAGGTGGGTCGTGACGTGCGGCAGGTCGGTACAGACCCGCAACCCGTCCGAGGCCCCGGAGGCCCCGCCCGACCCGCCGGTGCCGCCCTGCCCGTCGATGAGGACGAGACTGAGCCGGTCCGGCCGCTCGGCGGCGGCGAGCGACGCGGCGACCGAGCGCAGCAGCTCCGTGCGACCGCTGCCCGCCGGCCCCTCGACCAGCAGGTGCGGCCCGTCCGCGGCGAGATCGACCCCGACCGGACCGCGCGGCCCGGCGCCGAGCACCGCCCACACCCGGCCGCCCAGGGACTCCGGATCGTCCGAGGCCGCCGCCCAGCGCGCCATCAGCGACGCCGGGGTGGCCCGGGCGAGCCCCAGCTCGTCCAGCAGCCGGGCGGCCGGCGGCAGGGGCGCCGACACGCGCGTGTGCGGCGCGCCCGAGGTGCCCGTGCCCTCCGTGCGCAACGGCGCGAGGGCCCGCGCGAACCGCTCCGCCCACGCCAGCGACACGGCGTCCACGGTGGCGACGGTGCCGTGTCCGACGGGCCGGCCCTGCGCGGCCCGGTGCAGCCGCAGCGAGGTCGCCACGTCCCCGCTGAGCAGCGCCACGGCGCCGCACGCGCGGAAGGCCGGGCTCTGCGCGCAGGCCGCCTCGTAGGTCAGGTCGACGGGGGAGGCCGGGGTGGTGGCCGCCGTCTCGGACAGGCACACCACGTGGATCCCGGCGGCGCCCCCTTCGGCGGCGAGCCGCACGGTCGCCTCCCGCAGGGTCGCCGAGCCCGGGTCGCCGTCGACGACGACCACGGCGGCGGCGTCCGGACGCAGACCCGCGGCGTGGTCGTCGAGGCGGCGCAGCAGCTCACCGGTGCGGGCGGCCGCCTGCTCCCGGTCGTACGCGAGCAGCAGCCGGCAGTCCTGCCCGTGGGCCGGGCGCACATGGGGCAGCCAGCCGAGCCAGGACCACTCCGCGATCCGCTCCGCCTCGGGCCGCGCCCGGTCGGTGCTGATCAGCACGATCTCCAGGCGGTCCGGCGCGTGCAGCGCCGCGAGCTGGGCCACGACCGCGCGGGCCAGCCCGGCGAGCCGGGCGCGCGGCCCCGCGAGCCCGAGCGCCCCCGCCTCGGCGAGCCCCACGGTCA
The DNA here is from genome assembly GCF_044750685.1 of Streptomyces sp. NPDC088785. Lineage (NCBI taxonomy): Bacteria > Bacillati > Actinomycetota > Actinomycetes > Kitasatosporales > Streptomycetaceae > Streptomyces > Streptomyces sp. NPDC088785. The sequence goes on along the minus strand of NZ_JBIVKH010000011.1, from coordinate 151,093 downwards.
CCGGGACCGCGGGCAGCACCCCGGCCCCGCCGGGGCCCGGCCGGTCGACGGCGCCGAGCCGCACGGCCAGCGCCTCCGGGTGCCCGGCGCCCCGCTCCCACAGCCGCGGCCCGGGACCGAGCGCGGTGAGCAGCAGAGTGGCGGCGTCCGGCCAGGTCTCGGCGGCGGGCGCGGCGGGCACGGCGGGCGCCGCCCCGGAGGCGGTCCGGGGCGCGGGCACGCCGGGCTGCTGCGGGGCGCGCAGCGTGTACGGCTCGTGGATCGCGTGCTCCGCGTCGAGGTCCTCGGCGCTCTGCGCGTACCGCCCGTGCTCGGCCTCCGGATACCGCTCGTCGCGGCCCGGGCCGCGCCGCAGCAGCCGCCCGAAACCGCCGCGCCGGCGCGGGGCGCGGGGCAGCTCGGTGCCGCGCGGCGGGGTGCCGGACCCGGTCCGCTCCAGGTCGGGCGCGGAGCCCTGTCCCGGCACGACGGGCTGCGTGTCCCCGGCCGCCGCGTCACCGGCGGCGCCCCAGGACGCGTCCCCGTACGTGTGCCGGGTCTCGTCGGACGGGACCACCGAGGTCAGCGGCGCTCCGGAAGCCGCACCCGGTGCCGGGGTCGGCCGGGCGGGGGTGTCGGCGGCGGGCGGTCGCCGGACGTCCGCCGTGCCGAGGGCCACCCGCACCTGCCCCTCGCCGTCGGGCGCGGTCGCCAGCGGTGCCGTGCGGGCCGTGTCGCCCCCGGCGGTGACCCGCAGCGCCGACTCGCCGAGGCGCAGCAGCGTGCCGGGGGCCAGGCGCACGGGGCGCTCGTCCAGGGGGCGGCCCTCCAGCGTCGTCCCGTTCGTCGAGCCCAGGTCCGCCACCGTGACCCGGCCGTCGGGGGCGAGGGTCACCGCGCAGTGCAGCCGGGAGACGTCCGGGTCGTCCAGGCAGACGTCGGCGTCGGCGGAGCGGCCGATGCGGATCTGGCCGCCGTGCAGCAGGTGCACGCCGCCCGCGTCGGGGCCCGCCACCACGTGCAGCTGGGCCGTCGCCGCGTCCGGGTCGGGGCCGGGGTCGGCGGGGCCGCCCAGCGAGAGGACCGCGCCGTCGGTCAGCGGCGGCTCGCCCAGCAGGCAGCGCTGCGGATCGAGCCGCTCATGGCCCGCGTAGAGCACGGAGGACGGCGCGTCGCTGCCCGCGACGGCCGTGACCAGGGGGGAGAGGACGGAGGCGAGCGCGGTGCCCGCGGGCGCTGTGACCAGGAGGTCGCAGACCGGGGATGCTGCGGCCTCGACGGAGGCCATGACGGTAAGCCGGATCTGCATCGCCGTCAGCGGTCCCTTCTGCGCGGGCGCCCGGGCCGGGGGACGCCCGCGGTCGCCACCGCAGATTCCCCCGCCGTCACGGGCACGTCAGCCAGTGCTGAGAGGCATCCTCGCACCTGCCACTGACACTTCGCCCGCCCCCCACCCGTAAATGATCTTGATTGGTCGGCTCTGCCCGTAAAAGTGCCTGCTCTGTCCGCCGCTCGGCAACCACGCGGCCCGGCGCTGCGTCTTTCCGTCGAACACGGGTGTGGCCGGTCGGCGAAGATCGACAGCCTGTACCTCGTACGGCGCCACTACAGTGGGTCGGAACACCCGCTGAACCCGCGGACACCCGGCACGGGACAGACCGAGCAAGACAGACCAGGCAAGTACGCGACAGTACGCAAGCCAAGCAGGGAGCGCATGACGTGCGGCCGGTAGGCAGCAAGTACCTGCTCGAGGAGCCGCTCGGACGCGGCGCCACGGGCACCGTCTGGCGGGCCCGCCAGCGCGAGACCGCGGGCGCCGAGGCGGCCGTCGCCGGGCAGCCCGGCGAGACCGTTGCGATCAAGGTCCTCAAGGAGGAGCTGGCCAACGACGCGGACGTGGTGATGCGCTTCCTCAGGGAGCGCTCCGTCCTGCTCAGGCTCACGCACCCGAACATCGTGCGCACGCGCGACCTGGTCGTCGAGGGCGAGATGCTCGCCCTCGTCATGGACCTGATCGACGGTCCCGACCTGCACCGCTATCTGCGCGAGAACGGCCCGTTCTCGCCGGTCGCCGCCGCGCTGCTGACCGCGCAGGTCGCCGACGCGCTCGCCGCGAGCCACGCCGACGGCGTCGTGCACCGCGACCTGAAGCCGGCGAACGTGCTGCTCAAGTGGGACCGGGACGAGGGCGCGGGCATGCACCCGATGCTCACCGACTTCGGCATCGCACGTCTGGCCGACTCCCCGGGCCTGACCCGCACCCACGAGTTCGTCGGCACGCCCGCGTACGTCGCGCCCGAGTCCGCCGAGGGCCGCCCGCAGACCAGCGCCGTCGACATCTACGGCGCGGGCATCATGCTGTACGAGCTGGTGACCGGCCGCCCGCCGTTCTCCGGCGGGTCCGCCCTCGAAGTGCTGCACCAGCACCTCTCCGCCGAGCCGCGCCGCCCCTCCACCGTGCCCGACCCGCTGTGGACGGTCATCGAGCGCTGCCTGCGCAAGAACCCGGACGAGCGGCCCAGCGCGGAGAACCTCGCGCGCGGGCTGCGCACCGTCGCCGAGGGCATCGGCGTGCACGCGAACAGCGCGCAGATCGCCGCCGCCGACGGGGTGGGCGCGCTGCTGACGCCGGACCCGGACCCGGCGCAGGTCCCGGACGTGCCCGGCGCCGCCGACCCCACCCAGGTGCTGCCGCACCACGCGTCCCCGTTCGGCCAGGTCGACCCGAACGCGGCGACGAGCGTCATGCAGCAGCAGGGCAACCAGGCGGGCCCCTACGGCGCCGCCGACCCGACCGCCGTCATGCCGCCGGTCCCGCCGAACCCGCCGGGCACGGGCGACCCCGACGACCCGCACCCCTGGCAGAACCAGCTGCGCGCGGCCCGCGACCGCAACGAGCAGACGCAGGTCCAGTACCTCGACCCGAACGAGGACCCGCTGCGCCGGCGCCCGCAGCGCCAGGTCCAGCAGCCGCAGCAGCAGCCGCGCCAGCAGAACTACGCGCCCCGGCAGCAGCGCCAGGCGCCGCGCTCGACCCCGCAGCCGCAGCAGCCCGCGCAGCAGCCGCGCCAGCAGCCGCAGCCGCAGCACTACGCGCCCCCGCAGCAGCCGCCCCAGCAGTCCCGGCCGCCGCGCGAGCCGCGCCGGCGCGGCGCCAACCCGATGAAGATCCCCGGTCTCGGCTGCCTCAAGGGCTGCCTGTTCATGATCGTCATCCTCTTCGTGGTGAGCTGGCTCGTCTGGGAGTTCACCCCGCTCCAGGACTGGATCGGCACCGGCCGCGGCTACTGGGACCAGCTGTCGACCTGGTTCGACGACGTGACCGGGTGGATCGGCGACCTGAGCGGCGGTTCGGGCAACTGACACAAGTCGTACGTCTCGTGCGTGACGTTGGAGATTTGTCGACATCCAGCGGGTGATTTCTCCCTCTGATGCGCTGGTTGGCGCCCGGGCCGCGTAGCTTGGGCGCCAACACGCGTCTGTAGGAGCAGTCTTGGCACGGAAAATCGGCAGCCGGTACACCGCACACCAGATCCTGGGGCGCGGCAGTGCGGGCACCGTGTGGCTGGGCGAGGGGCCGGACGGTCCCGTCGCCATCAAACTGCTGCGCGAGGACCTCGCCTCCGACCAGGAGCTGGTCGGCCGCTTCGTCCAGGAGCGCACCGCCCTGCTGAGCCTGGACCACCCGCGCGTGGTCGGCGTCCACGACCTGGTGGTCGACGGCAACGACCTGGCGCTGGTGATGGACCTCGTCCGCGGCACCGACCTGCGCACCCGGCTGGAGCGCGAGCGGCGCCTGGCCCCCGAGGCCGCCGTCGCGATCGCCGCCGACGTGGCCGACGCGCTGGCCGCCGCGCACGCCGCCGGCATCGTGCACCGCGACGTGAAGCCCGAGAACATCCTGCTCGACATGCAGGGCGCGCTCGGCCCCGGCGGCTCGCACCCCGCGCTGCTCACCGACTTCGGCGTCGCCAAGCTGATCGACACCCCGCGCCGCACCAGGGCGACGAAGATCATCGGGACGCCGGACTATCTCGCCCCCGAGATCGTCGAGGGCCTGCCGCCGCGCGCCGCCGTCGACATATACGCCCTCGCCACGGTCCTGTACGAGCTGCTGGCGGGCTTCACCCCGTTCGGCGGCGGGCATCCCGGGGCGATCCTGCGCCGGCACGTCACCGAGACGGTGGTGCCGCTGCCCGGCATCCCCGACGAGCTGTGGCAGCTGCTCATCCAGTGCCTCGCCAAGGCGCCGGCCTCCCGGCTGCGGGCCTCGGAGATGGCCGCCGGGCTGCGCGAGCTCCAGCCGTTCCTGGCCGGGATGGCGCCGCTCGACGTCGACGAGCCCGACGCGGAGCAGGACACCGACGAGCCGCAGGCGCCGGACGAGGTGCCGGTGGCGGTGGAGCGGCCCCGGCGCGGGGCGGTGCCGCTGGTGCCGGGGACGGCCTCGGCCGACTCCAACCGCGACACCCATACGTCGATGAGGGTGCCGGCGCCGGACGAGCTGGCCGGCGGTGCCCGTGGTACGGCCCGGGCGCCCCGGGCCGCGGGGGCGCCTCGGCCCGGGTCGGCGCGCAATCGGCACTCCGCGCGGCGGCGGCGGGTCACGCTCGGGGTGGTCGGTGCCGTTCTCGCTGCCGCGCTGGCCGCCGGTATCTGGACCCTCACCTCGGACGAGCCCCCCTCTCCCCCCCAGGACACCCAGACCTCGGCCCCACCGGCCCCCTGACCGAGGGCTGGTCGCGCAGTTCCCCGCGCCCCTGGGTGGTCTTTCGGGTGCGCCACCGTCGTGGCTGGTCGCGCAGTTCCCCGCGCCCCTGGGTGTGTTTTTCGGGTGCGCCACCGTCGTGGCTGGTCGCGCAGTTCCCCGCGCCCCTGAGATGCGCACTGCGTGCGGCATCTCATCAGAGAGGCGCGCCACCGTCCCGCCTCCCAGGAGAGGCGCACCAGCGTCCCGCGCCCGGGAGAGGCGCGCGGAGCGCAGCCTCTGGGGGAGGCTGCGCGTCAGCGCATGCCTCAGGGGCGCGGGGAACTGCGCGAGAAGCGGCCACCGGGCCGCAGGCGAAGTGCAACCCAGGGGCGCGGGGAACTGCGCGAGAAGCGGTCACCGGCCCGCGGGCGAAAGACCACCCGGGGGCGCGGGGAACTGCGCGAGAAGCGGTCACCGGCCCGCGGGCGAAAGACCACCCGGGGGCGCGGGGAACTGCGCGAGAAGCCGAACCCGGTCAAGGGGGTCGCGGCGCAGGTGGGAGGTGGGGCGGGGTGGCGGTGGGCGGTGCTCGGCGGAAGGCGCTTGCGGTAGACGTTAGGCTGGTGACGTGGCAGTCGTCGATGTATCCGAAGAGCTGAAGTCCCTCTCCTCGACCATGGAGTCGATCGAGGCCGTCCTGGACCTCGACAAGCTGAGGGCAGATATCGCCGTGCTCGAGGAGCAGGCGGCCGCGCCGTCCCTGTGGGACGACCCGGACGAGGCACAGAAGATCACCAGCAAGCTGAGCCACCTCCAGGCGGAGGTGCGCAGGGCCGAGGCGCTGCGCGGTCGCATCGACGACCTCTCGATCCTCTTCGAGATGGCCGAGGAGGAGAACGACCCGGACACCCGCGCCGAGGCGGAGTCCGAGCTGACCTCCGTGAAGAAGGCGCTGGACGAGATGGAGGTCCGTACCCTCCTGTCCGGCGAGTACGACTCCCGCGAGGCGATCGTCAACATCCGCGCGGAGGCCGGCGGCGTCGACGCGGCGGACTTCGCCGAGCAGCTCCAGCGCATGTACCTGCGCTGGGCGGAGCGCCACAACTACAAGACGGAGATCTACGAGACCTCGTACGCGGAAGAGGCCGGCATCAAGTCGACCAGCTTCCAGGTCAAGGTGCCGTACGCGTACGGCACCCTCTCCGTCGAGCAGGGCACCCACCGCCTGGTCCGCATCTCCCCGTTCGACAACCAGGGCCGCCGCCAGACGTCCTTCGCCGGCGTCGAGGTCCTCCCGGTCGTCGAGACGACCGACCACATCGACATCGACGAGTCCGAGCTGCGCGTCGACGTCTACCGCTCCTCGGGCCCCGGCGGCCAGGGCGTGAACACGACGGACTCCGCGGTCCGGCTGACCCACCTGCCCACCGGCATCGTGGTCTCCTGCCAGAACGAGCGGTCGCAGATCCAGAACAAGGCCACGGCCATGAACGTCCTCCAGGCGAAGCTCCTCGAGCGTCAGCGCCAGGAGGAGCGGGCCAAGATGGACGCCCTCAAGGACGCCGGCAGCTCGTGGGGCAACCAGATGCGGTCCTACGTCCTGCACCCGTACCAGATGGTCAAGGACCTCCGTACGGAATTCGAGGTCGGTAACCCGCAGTCGGTGCTCGACGGTGAGATCGACGGATTCCTGGAGGCCGGCATTCGCTGGCGCAAGCAGCAGGAGAAGTAAGCCAAACAGCTTTATCGACAAGGCAACTACCGCTCGCGGAGCGGTAGTTGCCTTGTTTTGTGGGCGAGATGTGAAGGGCTTTCTGCCTTTTACATCACAGTCACATGTCCGTAGGCCGGTCATATCCCCTGGACCGGGACATTGGGCGCGCAACGGCCTTGACGCTGATTCGAAAACTGGGAAGGGTGGCGCGCGGCATGCGTATCAGTGGGACGCGTGTGAACGGGGGACGGGTCGGACGAGACCTCTGCTGCTCCTGTATCGCGGTCCCTGGCGCTGCTCCATCGACGATTGGCTACTGGGGGTAGCAGACTGATGACCAACAAGACGCGGATCCGTGTCGCGCGGATAGCTGCCGGCGCGGTGATCGCCGCCGGTGCGTCGCTGACCGCCGCGGGGGCCGCCTCGGCCGCCGACGGCTCCGCCGGCGACGACTGTGGGCTGATCTCCGTCGTGCTGGGCTGCGACGACGGCGGCTCCTCCGACGGCGGCTCGTCCGACGGGGGCACCTCCGACGGGGGTACCTCCGACGGCGGCTCGTCCGACGGTGGCGCGACCGACGGCGGCTCCATCATCGGCGGTACCGACATCGGCGGCACCGACGACGGGGGCACCTCCGACGGCGGCGCCTCCGACGGTGGCGCGTCCGACGGTGGCACCGACATCGGCGGCACCGACGACGGCGGTGCGTCCGACGGCGGCGCCTCCGACGGCGGTGCGTCCGACGGTGGCACCGACATCGGCGGCGGCTCCGGCGACGGCGGCTCGTCCGACGGCGGTACCGACATCGGCGGCGGCTCCGGCGACGGCGGCTCGTCCGACGGCGGTTCGGGCAACGGCGGCGGTTCGAGCAACGGCGGCTCGTCCGACGGCGGTTCCGGCAACGGCGGCGGCTCCGGCAACGGTGGCGGCTCCAGCAGCGGTGGCGGCGACAACACCAACCCCGACGGCAACAACAACCCCGTCGAGCAGGGCCAGGGCAAGGACAGCCTCCAGGACACCGGCTCCGACGCCACGGAGGCCGGGTCGACGAAGAACGGCGAGCTGGCCGAGACCGGTTCCTCCGGCACCACGTTCCTGCTGATCGGCGCCGCGACCATGATCGCGGGCGGTGTGGGCTTCCGCCTGCTGCCGCGCCTCGCGGGCGGTCGCAACACCGCGGTGTGACGCGACCCGACAGTGATGTGACCCGGGGCTGACCCGGACCACGCGAAGGCCCGGAGCCGATCGGCTCCGGGCCTTCGCACATCCGCTGCGCGGCCGCCGCCGCGAAGACCGTGCCGCGGGCGCTACGCCGTCTGGTGCGCGAGCAGTGCCATGGCCGCCACGAGCACCACCACCAGCGCGATCAACGCCATCGGGTTCAGCCCGGACAGCGGATTCTGCTGCTGCATCCGCTCGCGGTTCGCCCGGCAGACCGGACAGCGGCCCTCGCTCACGGGCGCCGCGCAGTTCGCGCACACCAACCTGTCGTAGGTCATGCGCCTCTCCTCCTCCCGCGCGGCGGAGCCGGCCACCGACTACCCACTGGTTCTCTCCGCTCAACGCTCCGGGAAACGCAACCGTTCCCCCCTCCACTGTGCCAGCTTCGCGGAATTTCGGCGCGTTCCCCTCACAGGACCGTCCCTGACCAGGCACGGGACGGACAAAACCGGCACCGCTTCGCGTCCCGCACCGGGACAAAACGCTCAAGCTGGGGCGGCGCCTGATATCCGCGAGCCGGTTCGCGTAGGGTCACGCTCACCTACGGGGTGTCCGCAGACACCCCCGCCCCCTACGCCCCCGACGCCCCGAGGCGCACCCGTGATCCGATTCGACAACGTCTCCAAGGTCTACCCGAAGCAGACCCGGCCCGCGCTCCGGGATGTCTCCCTGGAGGTCGAGCGCGGCGAGTTCGTCTTCCTGGTCGGCTCGTCCGGCTCCGGCAAGTCGACGTTCCTCCGGCTCATCCTGCGTGAGGAGCGGTGCAGCCACGGCCAGGTGCACGTGCTGGGCAAGGACCTGGGCCGGGTCTCCAACTGGAAGGTCCCGCAGATCCGCCGCCAGCTCGGCACGGTCTTCCAGGACTTCCGGCTCCTGCCCAACAAGACCGTCGGTGAGAACGTCGCGTTCGCGCAGGAGGTCATCGGCAAGTCCCGCGGCGAGATCCGCAAGTCCGTGCCCCAGGTGCTCGACCTCGTCGGCCTCGGCGGCAAGGAGGACCGGATGCCCGGCGAGCTGTCCGGCGGTGAGCAGCAGCGCGTGGCCATCGCCCGCGCCTTCGTCAACCGCCCCAAGCTGCTGATCGCGGACGAGCCCACGGGCAACCTCGACCCGCAGACGTCGGTCGGCATCATGAAGCTGCTCGACCGGATCAACCGCACGGGCACCACCGTGGTGATGGCCACCCACGACCAGAACATCGTGGACCAGATGCGCAAGCGCGTCATCGAGCTGGAGAAGGGCCGCCTCGTCCGCGACCAGGCACGCGGCGTCTACGGCTACCAGCACTGAGAAGTACCGAGTGAAGCTGCGAAAGGCTCAGTAAGCGCTATGCGTGCCCAATTCGTTCTGTCGGAGATCGGCGTCGGTCTGCGGCGCAATCTGACGATGACCTTCGCCGTCGTCATCTCGGTGGCCCTCTCGCTCGCCCTGTTCGGCGCCTCGCTGCTCATGAGCGATCAGGTCAACCAGATGAAGGGCTACTGGTACGACAAGGTCAACGTCTCGATCTTCCTGTGCAACAAGGGCGACTCCGAGTCCGACCCGAACTGCGCCAAGGGCCCGATCACGGCCGAGCAGAAGAAGCAGATCCTCGGCGACCTGCGGAAGATGCCGGTCGTCGACAAGGTGGCGTACGAGTCCCAGGACCAGGCGTACAAGCACTACAAGGAGCAGTTCGGCGACTCGCCGCTGGCCAGTTCGCTCACCCCGGACCAGCTCCAGGAGTCGTACCGGATCAAGCTCAAGGACCCGGAGAAGTACGAGGTCATCGCGACCGCGTTCAACGGCCGGCCGGGCGTGCAGTCGGTGCAGGACCAGAAGGGCGTGCTCGACAACCTCTTCAAGCTGCTCGGCTACCTGAACTACGCGGCGGGCGCGGTGATGGCGGTGATGCTCGTCGTGGCGCTGCTGCTGATCGTCAACACCGTGCGCGTGTCCGCGTTCAGCCGCCGCCGCGAGACCGGCATCATGCGGCTCGTCGGGGCCTCCGGGTTCTACATCCAGGCGCCGTTCATCATGGAGGCGGCGGTCGCCGGGCTCATCGGCGGCGGCATCGCCTGCATGTTCCTCGCGGGCGGCCAGTATTTCGTGATCGACAACGGTGTGGCGCTCTCCGACAAGCTCCAGCTCATCAACTTCATCGGCTGGGACGCCGTGTTGACGAAGCTGCCGCTCATCCTCGCCGTCAGTGTGCTGATGCCCGCGCTGGCCGCGTTCGTGGCGCTGCGCAAGTACCTGAAGGTGTGACGAGAGTCCCCCGGACCGCGGGGCGCCGCACGGTTCAACGAGCCGTGCGGCGCCCCGCCTTGTCCTAGACTCACCGGCATGTCAGGCCCGGATCGGTTCTCGGTGGTGTCGGTGGTGTCGGCGTTCTCGGCCCTGTCGGCGGTCACCGCGTCCTCCGCGACCCGGCGCATCGGCCGCGGAGCGGCCCTGACCGTCGTCTTCGGCTGCGTCCTCGCGGCCGGCGCCGCCACCGGCACCCTGCCCGGCGAGACGCCACCGGCGCCCGTGCGGCAGGACCCGACGGCCGTCGCCGCCCGGCCGGGCGCGCCCGCCGGCGCGGGCCGCGACCGGGCCTCCGAGAAGGCGGCCGCGGCGGCCTCCGCGGCGATGTCCGACGGCAAGTCCCCCGAGCAGTCCGCGCAGGCCGCCGAGGAGGCCGTCAGCCGCAGCGGCGACCGCTGGGGCGCCGTCTACTCCCAGGGCGAGTACCACGCGTTCGAACAGGCCCTCGACGGCGAGTACACCGGCGTCGGCCTGTGGGCCCGGCGCACCGCCGACGGCCGGGTCCAGGTCACGAAGGTGCGCTCCGGTTCGCCCGCCGCGCGCGCCGGCATCCGGCACGGCGACCGGATCGCCGCCGTCGACGGCAGGCCGGTCAGCGGCCGGCCCGTCACCGAGGTGCTGACCCTCCTGCGGGGCGAGCGCGCCGGCACCTCCGTCCACGTCGGGCTCCGGCGCGGCGCGCGCGCGTGGAGCGAGACCCTGCGCCGGGCCAACCTGCCCACCGACTCCGTCTCCGTCAGCCGCCTCGGCGGCGGGGCGACGGTCGTCCGGGTCACCGCCTTCACCAGGGGCTCCGGCGCCGAGGTGCGCGCGGCGGTGCGCGCGGTGCCCGCCCGTGGCGGCGTCGTCCTCGACCTGCGGGGCAACTCCGGCGGCCTGATCGACGAGGCGGTCGACGCGGCCTCCGCCTTCCTCGACGGCGGCCTCGTCGCCACCTACGACGTCCGCGGCAGCCAGCGCGCCCTGCACGCGCGGGGCGGCGGCGACACCGCCCGGCCGCTGGTCGTGCTCGTCGACAGCGGCACGATGAGCGCCGCCGAACTGCTCACCGGCGCCCTCCAGGACCGCGGCCGGGCCGTGGTCGTGGGCAGCCGCACCTTCGGCAAGGGCTCGGTCCAGATGCCGAGCCGGCTGCCCGACGGCTCCGTGGCGGAACTGACCGTCGGCCACTACCGCACCCCCTCGGGCCACCGGGTCGACGGCCGGGGCATCACGCCCGACCTGGAGGCGGACGACGGGGCGCTGCGGCGGGCCCGCACAGTATTGACTGGCCTCGGCACCCCCTCGTAGTGCGAAAATGGCCAGCACTATGGCCAAGGGAATGTACGTACCGAAGGAGTCCCAGCCCAAGCAGGGCAAGGGCAAGGCGTCCGAGCAGAAGGACGGCAAGCGCAAGATCGTCGCGCAGAACAAGAAGGCGCGGCACGACTACCTGATCATGGACACCTACGAGGCGGGCATCGTGCTGTCCGGCACCGAGGTCAAGTCGCTGCGCCAGGGGCGGACCTCGCTGGCCGACGCGTTCGTCCAGATCGACGGGGGCGAGGCGTGGCTGCACAACGCCCACATCCCCGAGTACAGCCAGGGCACCTGGACCAACCACGCCGTGCGGCGCAAGCGCAAGCTGCTGCTGCACCGCGAGGAGATCGACAAGCTGGAGTCGAAGTCCCAGGAGTCGGGGCACACGATCGTGACCCTCGCGCTCTACTTCAAGGACGGCCGGGCCAAGGCGGAGATCGCGCTCGCCAAGGGCAAGAAGGAGTACGACAAGCGGCAGACGCTGCGCGAGCAGCAGGACCGGCGGGACTCGGACCGGGCGATCGCGGCGGCCAAGCGGCGCCAGCGCGCCCGCGAGCGCTGACACCCGCCGGGAATTGGCTGGCATCGTCGTGCGTTGGTCACGTACGATGGGACTGTTCCTCACGCAGGGACGCCGGATCGAAAGATCCATTTTGAAAAATCAACATGGGGATGATCGGTTTCGACAGCGGATGTCGAAGCAGGTGAAGCGTGTCGAGGAAGCGGCAATGATCTCGTAAACCACATGTCGCAACCAATAATCGCCAACACCAAGAGCGATTCCCAGTCCTTCGCCCTCGCTGCCTAATAACAGCGACTGAAGGACCCTAAAAGGGTGTCAGCCCGGGAGTGTTCCCGACCCGGATCCTGGCATAATCTAGGGGACTAAACCATCGAGCCCGGTCACGGGGCCCGATGGGAAATCAAACAGTGACTGGGCCCGTCGGCGACTTGTTCGCGTGATCACCGGGGCCGAGAAAATCGAAGCGAACTGCACACGGAGAAGCCCTGCTGCTGCACCGTTGGACGCGGGTTCGATTCCCGCCATCTCCACCACCCCATGTGACGAGGCCCGGCTGTGAACACAGCCGGGCCTTTGTCGTGGGCGCTGTCGTGGGGTCTTGGCCCGGCCCCGTTCCTCCGGGATGCTCCTGAGGCATGAGCAGACCTGACGGACCTGTGAGGGCTCCCTTCCGTACGACCGCGCGACGCTGGGCGCTGCCCGCCGTCGTCGCCGTCACCGCCGCCACCCTGTCCTGGGGCGGGCCGGCCGGCGCCGACTCCGGCCCCGCCGGGCTGAGCGGGGCGATCGACACGATCCTCGGGGACCCGCGGACGGAGGGCGGCGCGGCGAGTGTCGTCGTCGCCGACGCGCGGACCGGCGAGACGCTGTACCAGCACGACCCGACCGGGCGGCTCACCCCGGCGTCCAACACCAAGCTCGCCACCTCGGCCGCCGCCATGGGACTGCTCGGCCCCGGCTACACCTTCTCCACCGACGTGCTCGCCGACGGCCGGGTGCGGGGCGGCACCCTGCGCGGCGATCTGTACCTGCGCGGCACCGGCGACCCCACGACGCTCGCCGCCGACTACGACGAGCTGGCCGCCGGGGTCGCCGCCGCCGGGGTGCGGCGGGTCGACGGCCGCCTGGTCGCCGACGACACCCGCTTCGACGACCAGCGCATCGGCGACACCTGGGGCGGCGACGACGAGTCCTCCTACTACGCCGCCCAGATCTCCGCGCTGACCGTGGCCCCGGACACCGACTACGACGCCGGGACCGTGATCGTCGAGGTGGCGCCCGGGGCGGAGCCGGGGGACCGGCCCGTCGTCAGCGTCACGCCGAAGACCTCGTACGTGCGGCTCGACGTGCGGGCGCGGACCGGCGCGGCGGGCGGCGAGGACACCGTGGCCGTCGAGCGGCGGCACGGCACCAACACCGTCACCGTCACCGGCTCCGTGCCCGCCGGGGCGGACCCCGACCGGCAGTGGGCCACCGTGTGGGAGCCGACCGGGTACGCGGCCTCCGTCTTCCGGGCCGCGCTCGCCGCGCACGGGGTGCGGGTCAACGGCGCCACCCGGCTCGGGCGGGCCGCCCCGGCGGGCGCCACCGCGCTGGCCGCGCACCGGTCCATGCCCCTCAAGGACCTGCTGGTCCCCTTCATGAAGCTGTCCAACAACATGCACGCCGAGGCGCTGACCAAGGCGATGGGGTACCGGGCGACCGGGAAGCCCGGCAGCTGGAGCGCCGGGACCGCCGCCATCGCCACCTACCTGAAGGGCGCAGGCGTCGACGCGGACAGGATCCGGCAGGCCGACGGCTCGGGCCTGTCGCGCAAGAACGGCTTCGCCGCGCGCCAGCTCGCCGATCTCCTCCTCAAGGTGCGCGGCGCACCCTGGTACGCCGACTGGTACGCGTCGCTGCCGGTGGCCTGCGATCCGGACCGGTTCGTCGGCGGGACCCTCAGGTCGCGGATGTGCGGCACCCCGGCCGCGCGCAACGCCCGCGGCAAGACCGGCTCGCTGACCGGCGCCTCGGCCCTGTCCGGCTACGTCAAGGACGCCGACGGGCGCGAGCTGGTCTACAGCGTCGTGCAGAACAACTACCTCGTGGACTCGGTGAAGCCGCTGGAGGACGCCATCGTCGTGACGCTCGCGACGTCCACGGCGGACCGGACGACGGCGGTGGCGCCCCGCTCCGCCCGCGCCGTGCCCGCCGCCGAGCGCGACGGCGCGCTGGAGTGCTCGTGGCGCAAGCCCGCCCCCTGCTGATCACGCCCCGCCGGCCCGGCCCCCGGCCCCGCGCACCCGGCCGGACAGGGACAGCAGCAGCGCCGTCGCGGCCGCCGCGACCGGGACCGCGTACGCCGCGGTGGGACCCCCGTGCTCCACCGCGGCGCCGCCCGCCGCCGACCCGGCCGCGATCCCGCCGAGCAGCCCGGTCACCGCGAGGGTCATGCCCTCGTTCAGCCGCCCCGCCGGAGTGCGCCGCTGGACGAGCGTCATGCCGGTCACCATCGTCGGCGCCGTCGCCGTCCCGGCGACGAGCAGCGCGCCGCCCAGCAGGTACAGGGAGCCGGTGAGCGCCGCCGCGAGCAGCGGCAGCGTCATCAGCACCGCCATGGCCGCCACGCACCGCGGGTGGCGGCGCTCGGCCGGGCCGGCCGGTCTCAGCGCGCCGAGGACCAGCCCGGCCGCGCACGAGCCCGCCGCCTGGAGCGCGAGCACCCCGCCCGCCCACGCCCGGTGGCCCCGGGCGTCGGCGAAGGCGACCGTGACGACCTCCAGGGAGCCGAAGACCGCGCCCGTCGCGAGGAACACGCACAGCAGGGGCGGCATGCCCGGCGCCCGCAGCGGCGAGCGGGTCGGCCCGGCCGGCCGGCGCACCGGGGGTTCCGTGGCCCGCTGCGCGGTGAACACCAGCACCCCGCCCACCATCAGCACCGCGCCGGCCAGCGTGCCCGCCTCCGGGAAGAACGAGCCGCACAGGAACGCGGCGGTCACCGGGCCCAGCAGGTAGCAGAGCTCGTCGGCCGCCTGCTCGAAGGAGTTCGCGGTGTGCAGCAACTCCGGTGCGTCCCGCAGCAGATGCGCCCAGCGGGCCCGGGACATGCCGCCCGTGTTGGGCGTCGTCGCCGACGCCGGGCAGACGGCGAACAGCGTCCAGTCCGGGGCGCCGGTGCGCACGCACAGCACCAGCGCCAGCGAGCCGCACGCGGAGACCACGGCCGCCGGGACCGCGATCCTCGCCTGCCCGTGCCGGTCGATCAGCCGGGCCGTCCACGGCCCGACGACCGCGGTGGCGACCAGGCCCGTCGCGGTGACGGCGCCCGCGAGCGCGTACGAACCCCGCGCGCCGGAGATCATGAGGACCGCGCTGATGCCGAACATGCCCTGGGGGAAGCGGGCGATGAGGCCGCCGAGGGTGAAGGCGCGGGCGCCGGGCACCGAGAACAGCCGGAGACAGCCGCGCCCCCGGCCCCGAACGATCGTCGTGTCAGCCATGGCACGAGCGTCGCCGCAGGTCGCGTACGCGGTCCAACACCTGATCGGCGCCCTTTCACGCGCCTGTGTTGTAAGTTCGCCGGATGCCGAACTCCGCGCACGGGGTCGAGCCCCGGCTGCTGCGCGCCTTCCTCGCCGTCGCCGACGAACTCCACTTCACCCGCGCCGCCGCCCGCCTCTACGTCGCCCAGCAGGCGCTCAGCCGCGACATCCGCCGCCTGGAACGGGAGCTGGGCGCCGAGCTGTTCGGCCGGACCACCCGGCAGGTGACGCTCACCGCCGAGGGGGCGCGGCTGCTGCCGTACGCGCGGCGGGCGATGGCGGCGCAGGACGACCTGCTCGCCGCGTTCACCCGGCCCGCCGCCGGGCACCGGCCGCTGCTCGTGGACGTCAACAGCCCCGGGCTCGCGGCCGAACGGGTCCTGGCCCGGGCCCGCGAACTCGCCCCGGACTGCGAGCTGATGGCCCGCTACGAGAGCGGGCTGACCGGCGCCGCCGCCGAGCTGCTCGCCGGGCGGCTCGACCTGTCCTTCGGGCGGTTCGCCGGGCTCGACCCCGCGGTGCGCGAGCGGCTCGCCCAGCAGCCGGTGCGCTACGAGCCGATGGCGATCGTGCTGCCCGCCGACCACCCGCTCGCCGCGCTGGACGCGGTGCCGCTGGACCGGCTCGCGGGGGAGACCGTCTACGCCGGTGCGGGCAATCCCCGTACTCCCGAATGGACCGACCTGGCGCGGCGGCTGTTCGCCGGGCGGGACATCGCCGTCGCGCCGCCCGCGCCGCTCGCCGTGGGCCGGGAGGAGTTCCGGCGCCTCATGACCAAGTACCGGCATCCGGTGCTGGCCGGGGTGGACTTCCCGGCCATGCCCGGCTCGGTGCTCAGGCCCCTGGTCGACCCGGTCCCGCTGTCGCCGGTCTCGCTGGTGTGGCGCAAGGGGCGGGAGCACCCCGGGATCGCCGCGGTGCGCGCCGCCGCCCGGGAGCTGGCCCGCGCCCACGCATGGCTGACCCGGCCGCCGCAGGCGTGGATACCGGCCGCCGATGCACTCGTCATGATGAGCCAGGACTGACACGTGGACACGGCTGTCACCGGCGTGCGCTACATTCATGGGGCGGGCGCAGTGTGATAAGGGGGGCGCCCGGTTCGGGTGGGGGCCCGGTCCGGGGCGACAGGTGCCCGTCCGTCGCACGCCCGCTCGTGAACATGAGGAAGACATGTCCTGGGGGGATGTGCGTACGGTGGAGAACTGGCGAGAAGATGCCCTGCCCGGGCACACCCATGATCCCCATGAGGTGACGATCCAGCTCGACGGCGCGGGCCGCCTGCTGAGCGAGATGATCGCCGCGGGCCGGCGCCCCGGCGAGGAGATACCCGGCCGCGAGCCGGCGGGCGACAAAGAAGTCCCCGTGTTCGTGGACGACTCCGGCAGACGCGGCCGCACCTTCCGGCGCGTCGGCGTGGCCCTCGGCCTGGCCTGCGCGGTCTACGCGGTCGTCATCGTGGTCACCCTGTTCTCCGGGAGTTCGGCCGCGCCGGTGCTGCCGGGATTCGCCGAGGACAAGAAGTCCGCGGACCAGGTCGACACCTCCCCGCGGCTGCCCGCCGACTCCGCGACGCCCACCGCGCCGGCCGGCACCACCCCCGACCCGAGCGCCTCCGGCTCCGCGACCGACGCCCCGGAAGGGTCCGCCGACGGCGCCGCGCCCTCCGCCGGCGCGAGCGGCACCGGCCGGCAGGCCCCCGACACCGCCACCACCGGACCGGGCAGACCGACCGGCCGCGCGACCACGAAGCCGGCCGGCCCGTCGATCCCCGCGGACGACGACGTGACGACCACCGGCCCGTCGGCCACCGCCGACCCGCCGCCGGTGAGCTCCCCGACCGCCGAACAGCCCGTGGACGACGGTCCGGGCGGCACCGACGCCGTCGCGTACCGGACCGCCACGAGAACCTCCGGTCCACGGCCGGGCACCGCACCGACGGAGCCGACGCGCGCGTCCTAGCGCGCACGGCGCCCTCCCGCCCCCGGGCGGACGCGCTTCCCCCCGGCCCCCGGGCCCCCGCGGCCTTCGCGCCGCACCGTCCCCCGCCGTGTGCCCGCCCGCGACCCCCTCGCACCCACGGCTCTTGACCCCCCGCCGCGCTCCAGCCCGTGTCCCCGCACAGCGGCGTCCCGTAAGAGAAGAGCGACCAGTACAGATGTCCGACCGCTCCCGTCCCCGGCACTCCCGGGGCTCCCGGCGGGCCCCGGCCGCCCGCAGGCGCCGGCTCCCGCTGCGCTATCTCCTGCCCTCGCTGCTGCTCGTGGCCATGATCGCGATGCTGATGCTGCGCGGCTACGTGCACAGCGAGATCATGGCCGACCACCGCATCCAGCCGGAGGCCGCCACCGACAAGGTCCCCGAGAAGGTCCTCGACGGCGGCCCGGTCATCGACACCCGCGCCGGCCAGGAGTCCAGCCGCTCCATAGCCGACCACAAGCTGGTGCTCACCTTCGACGACGGGCCCGACCCGCAGTGGACGCCCAAGGTCCTCGACGTCCTGAAGAAGCACCACGCGCACGCCGTCTTCTTCGTCACCGGCACCATGGCCTCGCGCTACCCCGACCTGGTGCAGCGCATGGTCGCCGAGGGCCACGAGGTCGGCCTGCACACCTTCAACCACCCCGACCTGTCCTACCAGTCGGCCAAGCGCATCGACTGGGAGCTGTCCACGAACCAGCTGGCGCTCGAAGGCGCGGCGGGCGTGCGCACCTCGCTGTTCCGGCCGCCGTACTCGTCGTTCGCCGACGCCATGGACGACAAGTCGTGGCCGGTCACGAAGTACATCGGCTCGCGCGGCTACCTCACGGTCGTCAACAACACCGACAGCGAGGACTGGAAGCGCCCCGGCGTCGACGAGATCATCCGCCGGGCCACCCCGCACGGCGGCAAGGGCGCCATCGTCCTGATGCACGACTCGGGCGGCGACCGCTCGCAGACCGTCGCCGCGCTCGACCGCTTCCTGCCCGGACTCCAGCACGAGGGCTACCGGTTCCAGAACCTCACCGAGGCGCTGGGCATGCCCAGCGCCCACACCCCCGTCACCGGCCTCGAACTGTGGAAGGGCAAGGCGTGGACGTACGCGGTCGGGGCGTCGGAGGACGTCACGGGCGTCCTCGTCGTCGGGCTCGCCGTCATCGGCGTCCTGGTGATGGGCCGCTTCGGCCTCATGCTGATCCTGTCCGCCGCCCACGCGCGGCGCGTGCGCCGCAAGGGCTTCGCCTGGGGGCCGCCGGTCACCGAGCCGGTCTCGGTCCTCGTCCCGGCGTACAACGAGGCCAAGTGCATCGAGAACACCGTGCGTTCGCTGATGCTCAGTGAGCACCCCGTCGAGATCATCGTCATCGACGACGGCTCGACGGACGGCACGGCCCGCATCGTGGAGAACCTGCGGCTGCCGAACGTCCGGGTGGTGCGCCAGCTCAACGCGGGCAAGCCCGCCGCGCTCAACAGGGGCCTGGCGAACGCCCGGCACGACCTCGTCGTGATGATGGACGGCGACACCGTCTTCGAGCCGGCGACCGTGCGCGAACTGGTCCAGCCCTTCGGCGACCGGCGCGTGGGCGCCGTCGCGGGCAACGCCAAGGTGGGCAACCGCGACTCCCTCATCGGCGCCTGGCAGCACATCGAGTACGTGATGGGCTTCAACCTCGACCGCCGCATGTACGACCTGCTGCGCTGCATGCCGACGATCCCCGGCGCGGTCGGCGCGTTCCGCCGCAGCGCCCTGGACCGGATCGGCGGCATGAGCGACGACACGCTCGCCGAGGACACCGACGTCACCATGGCGCTGCACCGCGACGGCTGGCGCGTCGTCTACGCGGAGAAGGCCCGCGCCTGGACCGAGGCCCCCGAATCCGTCCAGCAGCTGTGGTCGCAGCGCTACCGCTGGTCGTACGGCACCATGCAGGCCATCTGGAAGCACCGCCGCGCGGTGGTCGAGCGCGGCCCCTCCGGCCGCTTCGGCCGCGTCGGCCTGCCCCTGGTCTCGCTCTTCATGGTGCTCGCCCCCCTGCTCGCCCCGCTCATCGACGTCTTCCTGCTGTACGGGGTCGTGTTCGGCCCCACCCAGAAGACGGTCATCGCGTGGCTCGGCGTGCTCGCGCTCCAGGCGGTCTGCGCGGCGTACGCCTTCCGGCTCGACAAGGAGAAGATGACGCACCTCATCTCGCTCCCGCTGCAACAGCTTCTCTACCGGCAGTTGATGTACGTGGTGCTGCTCCAGTCCTGGATCACCGCGCTCACCGGCGGCCGCCTCAGGTGGCAGAAGCTGCGCCGCACCGGCGCGCTCGGCTCCGCGCCGGGCACCCCGGCACGGCAGCGCACGACCACGGTGTCCGGCGACAGGAGGCCGGTGGCATGACGTATCCCCAAGAACCCACGGGACAGGGCGACTTCTTCGACGGGGCCGAGCGGCCCCTGCGCCGGGAGTCCGAGTGGCGGCGCGCGGTCCGCGAACCGGTGGCCGCCGCCGACCCGGCACCGGCCTGGCCGGCCGCCGGGCCCGCCGGACCGTTCCCCGGGGCCGCGGCCCCCGGGACCCACCCCCTGCCGCGGACCGCGCCGATCCCCGCGCCCGCGCCGATCCCCGCGCCCGCGCCGATCCCCGTGCCCCCTGCGGCTCCGGCGCCGGATCCGGTCGCGCCGGCCGGGCCGAAGCGGCCCGGCCGGGACCGCTACCTCGACCTGCTGCGCTCCCTGGCGCTGATCCGCGTCGTCGTCTACCACCTCTTCGGGTGGGCGTGGCTGACGGTGCTGTTCCCGTCCATGGGCGTGATGTTCGCGCTCGCCGGATCGCTGATGGCGCGCTCGCTGAGCCGCCCCGCGCTCGGCGTCGTCCGCGGCCGCGTCCGCCGGCTGCTGCCGCCCATGTGGGCGTTCGGCGCGACGGTGCTCGTGCTGCTCTTCCTCGCCGGCTGGAACCCCGGCAAGGACCCGGACAACGGCGGCACCTGGGGCTGGGTCAGCCTGTTCAACTACCTGGTGCCGATCGGTGCGCCCTCCTTCCCCTGGCACCTCGGCGCCAAGACGGGCCTCCTGGAGGACACCTGGCCCGCGCAGGCGGCCGGCCCGCTCTGGTACATCCGCGCCTACCTGTGGTTCGTGATCGCCTCGCCGCTGCTGCTGTGGGCGTTCCGCAAGGTGCCGTGGGCGACGCTGCTCGCGCCGCTCGCGCTGACCGCGATCGTCGGCACCGGCCTGGTCACCATCCCGGGAGAGACGGGCAACGCGGTCACCGACTTCGCCGTCTACGGCAGCTGCTGGGTGCTCGGCTTCGCGCACCAGGAGGGCAGGCTGGCGCAGATCCCGCGCTATGTCGCGGTGTCCTGTTCGGCGCTCGTCATGGCCTTCGGCCTGTGGTGGGCCTCCGGGCACCTCGGCCCGGACGGCTGGGACCTCAACGACATCCCGCTGGCCCAGGCCGCCTGGTCCTTCGGCTTCGTCGTGATCCTGCTCCAGTACTCGCCGTCGTGGAAGGAACTGCCCGGCAGGCTCGCCCGGTGGGACTGGTTCGTCACGCTCTCCAACAACCGGGCCGTGACGATCTATCTCTGGCACAACATGCTGATCATGGCCACGGTCCCGATCATCGACCTCGCGTACGACCTGCCGCTCATGGAGAACGCGCGGTGGAGCGGCGCCCTCGACACGACGTACAACCTCTGGATGTTCGTCCTCGTGTGGCCGCTGATCGGGCTGTCGATCGTCGGCGTCGGCTGGATCGAGGACCTGGCCGCGAAGCGCTCCCCGCGCCTGTGGCCGACCGGTTCCCCGAAGCGCGGGCGCGGGCGCCACTAGGCGGTCCCGGGGGCGGCCCCGCGAGGACTTGTGCCCGCGGGACGCCTCCGGGTTGACTGGTGCGCACGGGGACAGGGGCAACGGGGAACGGGGAAGCGCACCATGACACAGCCGCCGCAGGACGGCCAGGGGCAGGGCCAGGGGTACGGATACGGGTACGGCGGGCCCCAGCAGCCCTACCCGGGCCAGCCGCCCCAGCAGCCCGGGCAGCCCCCGGCGCAGCCGCCCGCGGGCCCGTACGGCGCACCGCAGGGCCCCTACGGCCCGCCGCCCGGGCAGGCCCCGGCCCCCGGCCCGTACGGCTACGGCCCGCCGCAGCAGCCGCCGTACGGCCAGCAGCCCGGGTACGGCCCGTTGCCGCCGCCCGGACCGCCTGCGGGCGGCGGCAGGAAGAAGACCGTCCTGGTCGTCGTGGCCGTCGTGGTCGTCGCCGCGCTGGCGGGCGGCGGCGTCCTGCTGGCCACCAGCGGTGACGACGACAAGGACACACCGGCCGCCACGGGGAGCAGCGTCGTCGCGACGACCGGCACCGGCCGTCCCACGCCGTCGGACACGCCCGTGAGCGAGGAGCCGACGGGCACGCCCGGCGACGACCCGCTCACCGGCGAGAGCGACGCACCGGGCGGGCTCCCGGGCGACAGCGGCTACCAGGGGCAGTGGCAGAACGACGAGGCACAGACCCTCACCGTCGCCTCGAAGCTCACCACGGGCACCGCCAAGGGCAAGTACGCCGTGTCGTACATCGACGCGCGCGGCAAGGGCATCTGTAGCGGCATCGGCCAGACGCGGAGCGGCGACCGCTTCCGGATCGCGGTGTCCTGCACCGGGAAGGACACCGGCAAGCAGGTGCTGGCGGCGGACCTGACGCTCTCCGGCGACGTCGTGACCCTCACCTGGGAGAAGGGCGGCACGGTGAAGCTGCCCCGGGTGGGTGGCGGCGGCTGATCCCGGCGGGCCCGGCGCCGCCCTCACCGCGGGGCGCCGGGCCGGGTGAGAGCAACGTTCCCGGCCGGTCACCCCGCGCCACAGCGCGGAAATCCGCCGTGCCTACCGTCGGGCGCAGCAGCCGTACCCGTGACCTGGAGGCGTGAGATGGCCGGCCCTGAGGACCCCAAGGCGCAATCCCGAGGCGGGAGCTGGATCGAGCGGTGGGACCCCGAGGACGAGACGTTCTGGGCCCGGACCGGCGCCCGGGTCGCCCGGCGCAACCTCGCCTTCTCCGTGCTGTCCGAGCACATCGGCTTCTCCGTCTGGAGCATGTGGTCGGTGCTGGTCCTGTTCATGGGGCCGGAGTACGGCGTCGACCCGGCCGGGAAGTTCTTCCTCGTCTCCGTGGCCACCCTCGTCGGCGCGTTCGCCCGGGTGCCCTACACCTTCGCCGTCGCCGTCCTCGGCGGCCGGAACTGGACGGTCGTCGCGGCGGCCCTGCTGCTCGTGCCGTCCGTCGCCGCCTTCGCCGTGATGGAGCCCGGCACCCCGTACGGCACGCTCATGGTCTGCGCCGCGCTCACCGGCGTCGGCGGCGGCAACTTCGCCTCCTCCATGACGAACATCAACTCCTTCTACCCGCTGCGCAAGAAGGGCTGGGCGCTGGGCCTGAACGCGGGCGGCGGCAACATCGGCGTCCCCGTCGTCCAGCTCGCCGCGCTCGCCGTCATCGGCGCGGGCGGCGGGCCGCGCGTGCTGCTCGGCGTGTACATCCCGCTGATCGTCGTCGCGGCGGTCCTCTCGGCGCTGTTCATGGACAACCTGGCGACGGTCAGGAACGACACCGGCGCCGCCGCGGAGGCCGTCGGGGACGGGCACACCTGGATCATGGCGTTCCTCTACGTCGGCACGTTCGGCTCGTTCATCGGCTACTC
Organism: Streptomyces sp. NPDC088785; assembly: GCF_044750685.1. NCBI lineage: Bacteria > Bacillati > Actinomycetota > Actinomycetes > Kitasatosporales > Streptomycetaceae > Streptomyces > Streptomyces sp. NPDC088785. Next base: position 128,196 of record NZ_JBIVKH010000011.1, on the reverse strand, counting down.
CTTCGCGTTCGGGCTCGTGCTCCAGACCCAGTTCGGCCGGACCCCGCTGCAAGCCGCCTCGATCACCTTCGTCGGCCCGCTGCTCGGTTCGCTGATCCGCCCGGTCGGCGGCCGGCTCGCGGACCGCTTCGGCGGCGCCCGCATCACCCTGTGGACCTTCGCGGCGATGGCGCTCGCCACGGGCGTGGTCGCGCTCGCGTCGGTGGCGACGTCGCTGCCGCTGTTCACCGTCGCCTTCATCCTGGTGTTCGTGCTCAGCGGGCTCGGCAACGGGTCCACGTACAAGATGATTCCGGGCATCTTCCAGGCCAGGGCGGAGCGCGACGGCCTCACGGGCGAGGCGGCGGCGGCCTACGGGCGGCGGCTGTCCGGCGCCTCGATGGGGCTGATCGGCGCGGTCGGCGCGCTCGGCGGCCTCGGCATCAACCTGGCCTTCCGGCAGTCCTTCCAGACGGCGGGCACCGGCACCGCCGCCTTCGTGGCGTTCCTCGTCTTCTACGCGGTGTGCTTCGCCGTGACGTGGGCCGTATACCTTCGCCGGCCCGCCGGCCGCGCGGGGACGGCTCCCACCGCGGGGACGACGCCGCGGCCCGGTTACGCCGAGGTGTGAGGAACGCGCCCGTAACACGTACGCAATCATGACGATCCGGGTCTGTCACGGAGCGTTGGCAGGCTCGGACGACGCCGCAGGGTGACCGGGCGCGCACGGGACGACCGTCGAGCGGGACGAGAACCAGCATGTACGACGAACAGCAGGCGGCCGGAGCCGACCGGGCGGCGGCCCACGGGCCGCTCGCGGGCTTCACCGTCGGAGTGACCGCCGCGCGCCGGGCCGACGAACTGGGCGCACTGCTCCAGCGGCGCGGGGCCACCGTGCTGCACGCGCCCGCCCTGCGGATCGTGCCGCTCGCCGACGACAGCGAACTCCTCGCCACCACGCGGGCGTTGATCGACCACGTGCCCGACGTGGTGGTCGCGACGACCGCGATCGGGTTCCGCGGGTGGGTGGAGGCGGCGGACGGCTGGGGGATCGGCGAGGCGCTGCTCGCCGCGCTCGCCCGGGCCGAACTCCTCGCGCGGGGGCCCAAGGTGAAGGGCGCGATCCGCGCCGCGGGGCTCACCGAGGAGTGGTCGCCGTCCTCGGAGTCCATGGCCGAGGTGCTCGAACGGCTCCTCGCCGAAGGGGTCGAGGGCCGCCGCGTCGCCCTCCAGCTGCACGGGGAGCCGCTGCCCGGGTTCGTCGAGGCGCTGCGGGCGGCGGGTGCCGAGGTGATCGGCGTGCCCGTGTACCGGTGGATGCCGCCCGAGGACATCGGGCCCGTGGACCGGCTCCTCGACGCCACGGTCGCGCGGAGCCTGGACGCGCTGACGTTCACCTCGGCGCCGGCCGCCGCCGCGCTGCTGCGCCGGGCCGAGGAGCGCGGGCTGCTGTCCGGGCTGCTGTCCGCCCTCGACCACGGGGTGCTGCCCGCCTGTGTGGGGCCGGTGACCGCGTTGCCCTTGCAGGCGCGCGGGGTGGAGACGGTGCAGCCGGCGCAGCGGTTCCGGCTCGGGCCGCTGGTGCAGCTGCTCTGCGTCGAACTGCCCGGGCGGGCGCGGGTGTTGCCGGTCGCCGGGTGCCGGATGGAGTTGCGGGGGCACGCCGTGGTGGTCGACGGGGGGCTGCGGCCGGTGCCGCCCGCCGGGATGTCGCTGCTGCGGGCTCTCGCGCGGCGGCCCGGGTGGGTGGTGTCGCGGGCCGATCTGTTGCGGGTGCTGCCCGGGGCCGGGCGCGACGAGCACGCCGTGGAGACGGCCATGGCCCGTCTCCGGGTGTCCCTGGGGGCGCCGCGGTTGATCCAGACCGTGGTGAAGCGCGGGTACCGGCTGGCTCTGGACCCGGTGGCGGACACCAAGTACGCAGCCACCTGACCCTCCGGCCCGCTCCGTGGTTCCTGATCGCGCAGTTCCCCGCGCCCCTGGGTGGTTCTTCGGGTGCGCCACCGTCGTGGCTGGTCGCGCAGTTCCCCGCGCCCCTGAGATGCGCACTGCGTGCGCCATCTCATCGCCAGGCGCGCCGCCGGCCCCGCCGGCCGGGGGAGGCTGCGCGCCAGCGCATGCCTCAGGGGCGCGGGGAACTGCGCGACCGGCCACGACGGTGGCGCGCGGGGCAGACGGCCTAGGGGCGCGGGGAACTGCGCGACCGGCCACGGCGGTGGCGCGCGGGGCAGACGGCCTAGGGGCGCGGGGAACTGCGCGACCGGCCACGGCGGGGGCGCGCGGGGAAGATGGCCCCAGGGGGCAGGGCCGGTGGGGGCGCGGGACCCCCGTCGAAGGGTGTCCGCGACGGGCTCGTACCGTACGGACATGCTGATCGCCCCCGACATCGAGATGCGTCGCGCCACGGTCGACGACGCCCAGGCCCTCGCCGAGGCGCAGGTGCGCAACAAGGAGCACCTGCGCTCCACCGAACCGCACCGCGAGGCGGAGTTCTACACCGCCGAGGGGCAGGTGGAACGGATCACCGGCGCGGGCAGCGACACCTGGCTGCTGGTCGACAGGGCGGCCGACGGGATCGTGGTGGGCCGGCTCATGCTGAACGGCATCGTCATGGGCCCGCTGTGCGGCGCCAGCCTCGGCTACTGGGTCGACGGCGGCTACGCGGGCCGCGGCCTGACCACGGCCGCCGTCGAGGAGATCATCCGCATCTGCCGCGACGAGATCGGCCTGCACCGCATCGAGGCGGGCACGCTCACCGACAACTTCGCCTCCCAGCGGGTGCTCACCAAGTGCGGCTTCGAGCGGTACGGGCTGTCGGCCAAGTACCTCCATATCAACGGCGCGTGGCGCGACCACATCCGCTTCGAGCGGCTGCTGCACGACGACCCGCCCCCGCACGTTCCCAAGTAGGCCCGGGGCGGGCACTGTAGAGGGCATGGCAGCAGTACCCACAGGGTCCCCCCACCCCTCTCGCCCCGCGCTCTGGGATCTGCGGTTCGACTCCGGACGCCTCTGCCTGGATCTGGTCGCCACCGCGCACCCCGTCGAACGCCTCACCTCCCCCGACAGCCTGCGGGCCTGGCTGGCCGGCGCCGCCCTGCTCCCGCCGGGCACCGACCTCGCCCCGGCCCCCTCCTGGCTCGCCGCCTTCCACGAACTGCGGCGCCACATCGGCCTGCTGGTCCGCGGCGAGCTCGCCGGCCGGCCCGTGCCGCTCGCCCTGGACCGGGTCAACCTGCTGGCCCGCACCGCCCCGCCGGCCCCCTGCGCGGTGCGCACCGCCGACGGCGCCCTGGTCCGCTCCCTGCACGCCGCACCCGGCTGCCCGGCCCTGCTCGCGGCCGTCGCCCGGGACGCCGTGGAACTGCTCACCGACCCCTCCGCGCGCGGCGCGCTGCGCCAGTGCGAGGGCGACAACTGCCCGATCATCTACCTCGACACCTCGCGCGGGCGCCGCCGCCGCTGGTGCTCCAGCGAGGTGTGCGGCAACCGGGAGCGGGTGGCCCGGCACCGGCGCCGGGCGGCCCTGTCCCGGGCCTGACCCCGGCCCGCCCCCCACCCGTCCCGCCGGCCCGCCCCAACTCGCTTTGAACACCGGGGCGTTCGGCTGCGTATCACCGTCGTGAGCCCAGCCGCAGGACATGGCAGAACCGGGGACACCGGAGGTAGGCGTGCGCAAGGATTCCGCCGTGGCCGATGAACGCCCGCGCCGGGCCCGACATCGAGCGCCGCGGCCCCCGGAGCCGGACGAGGAGCTGATGCGCGCGCTCTACGCCGAGCACGCGCGTCCTCTGCTGGTCTATGTGCTGCGGCTGGTGGCGGGGGACCGGCAGCGCGCCGAGGACGTCGTGCAGGAGACGCTCATCCGGGCCTGGAAGAACGCCGGTCAGCTCAACCGTGCGACCGGTTCGGTACGCCCCTGGCTGGTGACGGTCGCCCGGCGCATCGTCATCGACGCCCACCGCAGCCGGCAGGCCCGGCCGCAGGAGGTCGATCCGTCGCCGCTGGAGGTCATTCCCGCGGAGGACGAGATCGACAAGGCGCTGTGGCTGATGACGCTGTCCGATGCCCTGGAGGACCTGACCCCCGCCCACCGGGAAGTACTCGTGGAGACGTACTTCAAGGGGCGTACCGTCAATGAGGCGGCCGAGACGCTCGGCATCCCCAGCGGCACGGTGCGCTCACGGGTGTTCTACGCCCTGCGCTCGATGAAGCTGGCGCTGGAGGAGCGGGGGGTGACGGCATGACGTTCGCACACGGGGGCTTCGAGGGCGACGACGGCTACGGCGGGCAGCCGCCGGCCGACGTGCACGAGACGGTCGCCGCCTACGCGCTGGGGGTCCTCGACGACGCCGAGGCGACCGCGTTCGAGGTCCATCTGGCGGGCTGCGAGCGGTGCGGGCGGCAGCTGGAGGAGTTCGCGGGCATGGGCCCGGTGCTGGCCGCCCTCGCCGACGTGCCGCCCGGCCGCGCCACCCCGGTCGTCGGGGAGTCGCTCGCGGCCCGGCCGGGCCCGCGGCTGGCGGAGACCCTGGTCGGCGAGGTGGCCCGGCGGCGCTCCCGGAAGCGCCGGCGCGGCCTGTACCTGGTGGCGGCCGCCGCGGCCCTGATCGTCGGCGGCCCGCTGACGGTGCTGGCGGCGACCGGTGACGGCGGCGACGGCGGGCAGGTCGCCGCGCACTCCACCGGCCCCGCCGAGGAGGCCTTCCGCCGCATCTCCGACAAGGTGGAGGCCACCGATGCCACGACGAACGTGAGCGCGACCGTCGGCATGGAGAAGAAGGCGTGGGGCACGCACACCGTCCTGGAGCTGGAGAACGTCAAGGGCCCCCTGAAGTGCTCCCTCGTCGCCGTCGGCAGGAACGGCGCACGCGAGACGGTCACCACCTGGGCCGTCCCGAAGTGGGGTTACGGCATCGCGGACAGCACCCACGGCGGCGCCCGGTACCCGCTGTACGTGCACGGCGGCGCGGCCTTCACCCGCGATCAGATCGACCACTTCGAGGTCGAGACGCTCGACGGGAAGCGGCTCGTCGAGGTGGACGCCCGGCCGTGACCTTCTCCGCGTAGCTTCAGCGGCCCCCCTTCGCGTACCTTTGACGGCTGCCCAGCACGTCAGAAGGGGGCCCGGTGGCCGCTCAGGCTCAGCACGAATCAGCGGTGGACCGCAGCACGATGGACTCCAGGACAGACTCCGCGACGGACGGCGGCGCGGACTCCGTCCGCGACCGTGAGATCGGCGTCGAACAGGACCATCTTGACGCCGTCTACCGCCGCCTGGAGGAGAAGATCCACGAGGCGGAGTTCCTCATGGACGACGCCGCCAAGCGCGGCCAGGTCGGCACCCCCGGCGCGCTCGCCGAGCGCGACGCGCAGGTCTTCCGGGCGGGGATCCACCTCAACCGGCTCAACAACGAGTTCGAGGACTTCCTCTTCGGCCGCATCGACCTGCTGCCCGGCAAGGACGGCAAGAAGGGGCCCGACGGCGCCTACACGGCGATCGAGCCGGCCGAGGGCGCGATCCGCGCCGACGGCGCCCGGCAGGTCGCCGACATCGCCGAGACCCTGCACATCGGCCGGATCGGCGTGCTCGACGCGGACTACTCGCCGCTGGTGATCGACTGGCGGGCCCCGGCGGCCGCGCCGTTCTACCGCTCGACGCCCGTGGACCCGGGCCGGGTGGTGCGCCGCCGGGTCATCCGGTCCAAGGGGCGCCGGGTGCTGGGCGTCGAGGACGACCTGATGCGCCCGGAGGTCACCGCCTTCCTCGACGGCCGCGAGCTGCCCGCGATCGGCGACGGCGCCCTGATGGCGGCGCTCGGCCAGGCCCGCAGCCACTCCATGCGGGACATCGTCGCCTCCATCCAGGCCGAGCAGGACCTCGTCATCCGCGCCCCCGCCGCCTCGGTGACGTACGTGGAGGGCGGGCCGGGCACCGGCAAGACGGCGGTCGCCCTGCACCGCGCCGCCTACCTGCTGTACCAGGACCGGCGCCGGTACGCGGGCGGCATCCTCATCGTGTCCCCGACCCCGCTGCTCGTGGCGTACACCGAGGGCGTGCTGCCCTCGCTGGGCGAGGAGGGCCAGGTCGCCATCCGCGCGGTCGGCTCCCTGTACGACGGTCCCGGCGGCGCCGAGGCCACCGAGTACGACAGCCCGGCCGTCGCCCGCGTGAAGGGCTCGTCGCGGATGCTGAAGGTGCTGCGCAAGGCCGCGCGCGGCGCCCTGGAGTCGGGCCGCCCGGCGGCGCCCGCCCGCCAGGAGCAGCTGGCCCTCGGCGAGGAGGAGGAGCCCGCGACCCCGGCCGTGGGCACTCCCGGCCGGCTCCGCGTCGTCGCCTTCGGGCGCCGCCTGGAGCTGGACGCGGAGCAGCTCGACCGGATCCGGCAGGCGGCGCTCAGCGGCACCGCGCCGGTCAACCACCTGCGCCCGCGCGCCCGCAAGCTGCTCCTCGACGCGCTGTGGTCGCAGTCCGGCGCGGGCGGCCGGCACACCGACCCCGAGCTGGCGGCGGAGCTGCGCTCGTCCTTCGACGAGGACATCACCGGCGAGGACGACTTCGTGCGCTTCCTGGACGCCTGGTGGCCGGAGCTGACGCCGCGCGCCGTGCTGTCCGCGATGTCCGACGAGCGCCGCCTGGGCCGCTGGGCCCGCCGGATCCTCAACCCGGGCGAGGTCCGCAAGCTGGCCAGGTCGCTGCGCCGCGAGGCGTACTCGGTGCACGACGTCGCCCTGCTCGACGAGCTGAACGCGGTGCTCGGCGCCCCGGCCCGCCCCAGGCGCAGGCGCGAGTACGACCCGCTGGACCAGCTCACCGGCCTGGAGGAGCTGATGCCCGTACGGGAGGAGACGCAGTACGAGCGGGCCGAGCGGCTGGCGCAGGAGCGGACCGAGTACGCGCACGTCATCGTCGACGAGGCGCAGGACCTGACCCCGATGCAGTGGCGGATGGTCGGCCGCCGGGGCCGGCACGCCACCTGGACGATCGTCGGCGACCCGGCGCAGTCCTCGTGGTCGGACCCGGACGAGGCGGCGGCCGCCCGCGACGAGGCGCTGGGCAGCCGGCCGCGGCGCCGCTTCGAGCTGACGGTCAACTACCGCAACCCGTCCGAGATCGCGGACCTGGCGGCGAAGGTCCTCGCGCTCGCCATGCCCGGGGCGACGTCCCCGGCGGCGGTCCGCTCCACCGGGGTCCGGCCGCGCTTCGTGGCCGTCGGCGACCGGACGGCGGACACCGTCCGGCAGGAGGCCGCGCGGCTGCTCGGACAGGTCGACGGCACGGTGGGCGTCGTCGTGGCGATGAACCGCCGCAAGGAGGCCGCGCGCTGGCTGGCCGGGCTCGGCGACCGGGTCGTCGCCCTCGGCTCGCTGGAGGCCAAGGGCCTGGAGTACGACGCGACGGTCGTGGTCTCGCCGGCGGAGATCGCCGACGAGTCCCCGGCCGGGCTGCGGGTGCTGTACGTGGCCCTGACCCGGGCGACGCAGCAGCTCACGGTGGTCTCCGCCGAGCGCGACGAACCGGACGCGCGGGGGGTTCCGGACCTGCTGCGCGACTGATCCCGACGGGCCCTTGTGTCTCGGGTCGGCGGTGTTACCGTTGATGACGGCACCGGTTCGATCCAAGCCCCCGGGCCCAACCTTCGTCCCTCAGAGGGACCACTTGCCGCGAGGCGAGCATGGCGGGCCGGTGTCGCAGACGTACGAAAGAGGCCCACGTCACGGAAGTGACGTGGGCCTCTTTCTGTTTGCGGCCACTTCTCGTATGGTGGAAGTCAGTTTCCGAAAGCGGCGTGAACGTAAGGTTCACCATCCGATGCGACTACCACGTACCCGGTGGTAGGTGCGACGATCGGACAGCAACAGCTACACGGTGAAAGCAGAGGAAGTCGGCCATGGCAACGGCGCCCAGCGTCTCCTACTCGATGACGGTCCGGCTGGAGGTGCCCGCGAGCGGAACCGCCGTATCGCAGCTCACCACGGCCGTGGAGTCCTCCGGCGGCTCGGTGACCGGCCTCGACGTCACCGCCTCCGGTCACGAGAAGCTCCGGATCGACGTCACGATCGCGGCCTCCTCGACCTCCCACGCGGACGAGATCGTCGAGGAACTGCGCGGCATCGAGGGCGTGACGCTCGGCAAGGTCTCCGACCGTACGTTCCTCATGCACCTCGGCGGCAAGATCGAGATGCAGTCCAAGCACCCCATCCGCAACCGTGACGACCTCTCCATGGTCTACACGCCGGGTGTGGCCCGGGTCTGCATGGCGATCGCCGAGAACCCCGAGGACGCCCGCCGGCTGACCATCAAGCGCAACACCGTTGCGGTCGTGACGGACGGTTCCGCGGTGCTCGGCCTCGGCAACATCGGCCCGATGGCCGCCATGCCGGTCATGGAGGGCAAGGCGGCCCTCTTCAAGCGCTTCGCCGACATCGACGCCTGGCCGATCTGCCTGGACACCCAGGACACCGACGCCATCGTCGAGATCGTCAAGGCGATCGCCCCCGGCTTCGCGGGCATCAACCTGGAGGACATCTCCGCGCCGCGCTGCTTCGAGATCGAGGCCCGGCTGCGCGAGGCCCTCGACATCCCCGTCTTCCACGACGACCAGCACGGCACCGCGATCGTCGTGCTCGCCGCGCTGACGAACGCGCTCCGCGTCACGAACAAGGCGATCGGCGACATCCGCGTCGTCATGTCGGGCGCCGGCGCGGCCGGTACCGCCATCCTGAAGCTGCTGCTGGCGGCCGGGGTGAAGAACGCGGTGGTGGCCGACATCCACGGGGTCGTGCACGCCGACCGCGAGGACCTCAAGGGCGCCGACAGCGACTCGCCGCTGCGCTGGATCGCGGACAACACCAACCCCGAGGGCCTGGTCGGCACGCTGAAGGAAGCGGTCGTCGGCGCGGACGTCTTCATCGGCGTCTCGGCGCCGAACGTGCTGGGGGGCGACGACGTCGCCGCCATGGCCGACGACGCCATCGTGTTCGCGCTCGCGAACCCGGACCCCGAGGTCGACCCCGCGATCGCCCGGCAGACGGCGGCCGTGGTGGCCACGGGACGCTCCGACTTCCCGAACCAGATCAACAACGTGCTGGTCTTCCCCGGCGTCTTCCGCGGCCTGCTCGACGCCCAGTCGCGCACGGTGAACACGGACATGATGCTGGCCGCGGCGACGGCCCTCGCGAACGTCGTCGGCGAGGACGAGCTGAACCCGAACTACATCATCCCGAGCGTCTTCAACGACAAGGTCGCGGGTGCCGTGGCGGGTGCCGTCCGGGACGCCGCGAAGGCGGCCGGGGCGGCTGTGACGGGCGCCACGACCGCCTGAGGACCGGCGCGTCGCGGAATGCGGGGCCCTCATGGGCCCTCTAGGGTGGCCGGGAAGCAGGCCCCCGGCCCGCCCCGGCCACGGGCGACGGCGCTTTCCGTGTGACCCCCACGGGTGCCGGATTGGCTTTACCGCCGCTGGTGGGGGCAGGATGCGTCTTCGGGCGCGAGGGTTCGGACGACGGACCCGGGTCCTGGGCCTGACCGAGACCCTGGCAGCATCGGATTCGTTGTTGCCCAACATGCGGCCTTGCGCCGCGTGGCACGCCTCAACGGCAAGAAGAACACGGGAGTACAAACATGAACCGCAGTGAGCTGGTGGCCGCGCTGGCCGACCGCGCCGAGGTGACTCGCAAGGACGCCGACGCCGTGCTGGCCGCGTTCGCCGAGACCGTCGGCGAGATCGTTGCCAAGGGCGACGAGAAGGTCACCATCCCCGGCTTCCTGACCTTCGAGCGCACGCACCGTGCCGCTCGCACCGCGCGCAACCCGCAGACCGGCGAGCCGATCAACATTCCGGCCGGTTACAGCGTCAAGGTTTCCGCGGGCTCCAAGCTCAAGGAAGCCGCCAAGGGCAAGTAGTCCTCGGCGATCTTCGGCGGGCGGTCATCCGGGGTTCCGGATGACCGCCCGCCGGTTTCTGCCGGGCCGCCCGGCCGTGGACGGCCCGTGGACGGCCGGGAGGGCCCCTGTGGGAGCCTCTGAGCCGCCCGTACGCCGATGGGGCCCACCCGGAAGATCCGGGTGGGCCCCATCGGCGTACGGGCGGGCAGGGGCGGCGGCTAGCCGAGCGCCTTGCCCGGGAGCTCGACCTTGGCGCCGAGCTCCACGAGCTTCTCCATGAAGTTCTCGTAGCCGCGGTTGATGAGGTCGATGCCGTGGACCCGGGAGGTGCCCTGGGCGGCCAGCGCCGCGATCAGGTACGAGAAGCCGCCGCGCAGGTCGGGGATGACCAGGTCGGCGCCCTCCAGCTTGGTGGGCCCGGAGACGACGGCGGAGTGCAGGAAGTTGCGCTGGCCGAAGCGGCAGTCCGAGCCGCCCAGGCACTCGCGGTAGAGCTGGATGTGCGCGCCCATCTGGTTGAGCGCGGAGGTGAACCCGAGCCGCGACTCGTAGACCGTCTCGTGGACGATCGACAGGCCCGTGGCCTGCGTGAGGGCCACGACGAGCGGCTGCTGCCAGTCGGTCTGGAAGCCGGGGTGGACGTCCGTCTCCAGGGCGATCGACTTGAGCTGGCCGCCGGGGTGCCAGAAGCGGATGCCCTCGTCGTCGATCTCGAAGGCGCCGCCGACCTTGCGGTAGGTGTTCAGGAACGTCATCATCGAGCGCTGCTGGGCGCCGCGGACGTAGATGTCGCCCTCGGTGGCGAGCGCCGCGGAGGCCCAGGAGGCGGCTTCCAGGCGGTCGGAGAGCGCGCGGTGCGTGTAGCCGCCGAGCGTGTCGACACCCGTGATGCGGATGGTGCGGTCGGTGTCCATCGCGATGATTGCGCCCATTTTCTGCAGGACGCAGATCAGGTCCTCGATCTCCGGCTCCACCGCCGCGTTCGACAGCTCGGTGACGCCCTCGGCGAGGACGGCCGTGAGCAGGACCTGCTCGGTGGCGCCCACGGAGGGGTAGGGGAGGCGGATCTTGGTGCCGCGCAGCCGCTGTGGGGCCTCCAGGTACTGGCCGTCGGCGCGCTTCTCGATGGTGGCGCCGAACTGCCGCAGCACCTCGAAGTGGAAGTCGATCGGCCGGCCGCCGATGTCGCAGCCGCCCAGGCCCGGGATGAACGCGTGGCCGAGGCGGTGCAGCAGCGGGCCGCACAGCAGGATCGGGATGCGCGACGAGCCCGCGTGCGCGTCGATGTCGGCGACGTTGGCCGACTCCACGTGCGAGGGGTCCATCACCAGCTCGCCCGGCTCCTCACCGGGGCGGACCGTCACGCCGTGCAGCTGGAGCAGCCCGCGTACGACACGCACGTCGCGGATGTCGGGGACATTGCGCAGCCGGCTCGGAGCGCTGCCGAGCAGCGCCGCGACCATGGCCTTGGGCACGAGGTTCTTCGCGCCGCGGACACGGATCTCGCCCTCCAGCGGGGTTCCGCCGTGGACAAGCAGTACGTCGTCAATGCCGGTGACGGTCATGAATCTCGCGTTCCGATGAGGGTGGGCAGGGGACCAAGGGACAAGCGTAAGGGCCGCTCGCCCCTGTTCCGTATGCCCGCTGCGGGGCGGAAGCGTCATGACTTCGCTACAACACGAAAAGTTCTTAAACGGACACAAGGGGTGACGGGCGCCGCCGACGCACCCCCTCCGCCTCCCCGCGCGCCGACCTGCGCGCATACGGGAGTTGCGGACGCCTCCCCCTACGGCGCGAAGATGCGGGATCATGTCTGGCATGACCGAGGTGTCCTCGCTCACAGGGCGGCTGCTCGTGGCCACACCCGCCCTCGCGGACCCGAATTTCGACCGGGCGGTCGTGCTGCTTCTCGACCACGACGAGAAGGGCTCGCTCGGTGTCGTCCTGAACCGGCCGACGCCGGTGGACGTCGGCGACATCCTGGAGGGCTGGGGCGAGCTGGCCGGCGAGCCGGGCGTCGTCTTCCAGGGCGGTCCGGTCTCCCTCGACTCGGCGCTCGGCGTCGCGGTGATCCCCGGTGGCCCGGCGGCGGACGGCCCGCTCGGCTGGCGCCGGGTGCACGGCGCGATCGGCCTCGTCGACCTGGAGACGCCGCCGGAGCTGCTCGCGGCGGCGCTCGGCTCGCTGCGGATCTTCGCGGGGTACGCGGGCTGGGGGCCCGGCCAGTTGCAGGACGAGCTGACCGAGGGCGCCTGGTACGTCGTCGAGTCGGAGCCCGGGGACGTCTCCGCCACCCGCCCGCAGGGGCTGTGGCGGGCGGTGCTGCGGCGCCAGCGCAGCGAGCTGGCGATGGTGGCGACCTATCCCGACGATCCCTCGCTCAACTGACCGCTCCGCCGGCTCTTCGTCGACGGCGCGCGCTTCAGTACCCTTGGCGGTTATGAGCACTCTTGAGCCCGAGCGCGGGACAGGTACGGGGACCCTCGTAGAGCCGACGCCGCAGACGTCGCACGGCGACGGCGACCACGAGCGCTTCGCCCACTACGTCCAGAAGGACAAGATCATGGCGAGCGCGCTGGAAGGCACGCCCGTCGTGGCCCTCTGCGGCAAGGTGTGGGTGCCGGGCCGGGACCCCAAGAAGTACCCCGTGTGCCCCATGTGCAAGGAGATCTACGAGTCCATGGGCGCGGGCGGCGACAAGGACAAGGGCAAGGACGGCGGCGGCAAGAACTAGCTCCTCCCTCCTCCGTCGGCGAGGCCCCCGGTGTGCGGTGACGCACGCCGGGGGCCTCTGTGTTGCCCGTAAACCATTGCGCTCAATGGTCCAGTCCTTCTAGCCTCCGTCCTGTTGTGCACAGCGAAACAACCATTGCGTATGTTGCAACGACACTTCGGAGGCGTTTCCGATGAAGCCCCTTGCCCGAACAGCCCTTCCGCTCACCGCCCTCGTGCTCGCCGCCACCGCCGCGTGCGCCCCCGGCACGTCCGGCGGCGGCGACTCCGCGCAGGACGACAAGAGCGGCACGCTGCGCGTCTGGCTCTTCCAGGAGGTCAACAACGGCCCCAAGAAGAAAGTCATGGACGCGGCCGTCGACACCTTCGAGAAGGCGCACGACGGCGCGAAGGTGAAGATCGAGTACATCCCCGTCGAGACCCGCGCCGAGAAGATCAAGGCCGCCTTCAACGACCCGAAGAGCGCCCCCGACGTCATCGAGTACGGCAACACGGACACCGCCGGATACGTGAAGGACGGCGGACTCGCCGACGTGACGAAGGAGTTCGGGGCCTGGCGGGAGGCTGCCGACACCGACCCGACCGCCAAGGAGTCGGTGACCGTCGACGGGAAGATCTACGGCGCCCCCTACTTCGTCGGCGTCCGCGCGCTGTACTACCGCACCGACGTCTTCAAGGACCTCGGCGTCGACGTCCCCAAGACCCAGGCCGAACTCGTCGCCACCGCCAAGAAGATCCACAAGGCGAAGCCCGACCTCTACGGGCTCGCGGTCGGCGGCGCCTACACCTACGGCGCGATGCCGTTCATCTGGGCCAACGGCGGCGAACTCGCCGAGAAGAAGGGCGGCGCCTACACCGCGGCCATCGACAGCCCGGCCGCGCGCAAGGGCATCAAGGCGTACACCTCGCTCTTCGGCGACACCAACTGCCCCGCCGCCAAGTGCGCCGCGATGGGCGGCAACGACACCGTCACCGCCTTCGCCTCCGGCAAGGCCGCCATGGCGATCGGCGGCGACTTCAGCCACCAGGCCATGGAGGACGGCGCGGTGAAGGGCAAGTACGCCGTCGTGCCGCTGCCGGGCGTGCGGCGGGGCACCGTCGCGCCCGCCTTCGCCGGCGGCAACAACATCGGCGTCCTGAAGAGCACCTCGCACCGCACGCTCGCCGTCGACCTCATGAAGCGGCTCGCGGGCAAGGACGCCCAGCGCGCCCTCTTCTCCGGGATGGGCTTCCTGCCCACCTACACCGACGTACGCCAGGACATCGCCGAGGAGGAGCCGTTCGTCGCGCCCTTCGTGAAGACCCTCGGCGCGGGCGCGAAGTTCGTGCCCGCCTCGCCCGGCTGGGCGCAGATCGACGCCTCCCAGGTCCTGCCCACCATGTTCCAGGAGATCGTCAGCGGCCGTAAGGACGTCGCGGCGGCCTCCGGGGACGCCGCGAAGAAGATGGACGCCGCGTTCGGGGCCGCCGGGTGAGCTCCCTGCACGCGCGGGGCGGGCGGTGGACGCCCTGGCTCTATCTCGCCCCCGCCCTGGTCCTGCTGGGCGCACTGCTCGTCTACCCGATCTACCAGCTCGGCCTGATCTCCTTCCTGGAGTACACCCAGGCCCAGGTCAGCGGCGGCGCCCCCACCACCTTCCGGGGCCTCGGCAACTACCAGGAGCTCTTCGCCGACCGCCAGTTCTGGCAGGTGCTGCTCGCCACCGTGCTGTTCGCCGCGGCCTGCGTCGTCTCCACCCTGCTGGTGGGCTGCGCGCTGGCCGTGCTGCTCACCCGGGTGCGGGCCGTGCCCCGGCTCGCGCTGATGCTGGCCGCGCTCGGCGCCTGGGCCACCCCGGCGATCACCGGGTCCACCGTCTGGATGTTCCTCTTCGACGCCGACTTCGGCCCGGTCAACAAGGTCCTCGGGCTCGGCGACTTCTCGTGGACGTACGGCCGCTACAGCGCCTTCGCGCTGGTCCTGCTCGAAGTGGTCTGGTGCTCCTTCCCGTTCGTCATGGTCACCGTGTACGCCGGTATCCGCGCCATCCCGGGGGAGGTGCTGGAGGCGGCCTCCCTCGACGGCGCCTCCCAGTGGCGGACCTGGCGCTCCGTCACCGCGCCGATGCTGCGCCCGATCCTCGTCGTCGTCACCATCCAGTCCGTCATCTGGGACTTCAAGGTCTTCACCCAGATCTACGTGATGACGGGCGGCGGCGGCATCGCGGGCCAGAACCTCGTCCTGAACGTGTACGCGTACCAGAAGGCGTTCGCCGGCAGCGAGTACAGCCTCGGCTCGGCCATCGGCGTCGTGATGCTCGTCATCCTGCTCGTGGTCACGCTCGTCTATCTGCGGCTGATGCGCCGGGAGGGCAGGGAACTGTGAGAATCCGACGGCCCTGGCGGCTCGCCGCCGAGACGTCCGCGCTGCTGATCGCGCTCGTCGTCGCCTTCCCCCTCTATTGGATGGTGCTCAGCGCCCTCAAACCGGCCGGGGAGATCGAATCGACCCGGCCGCGCCCCTGGACGCTCGATCCGTCGCTCGACTCCTTCCGCCGCGTGTTCCAACAGCAGGAATTCGGCCGCTACTTCGTCAACAGCCTGATCGTGGCGGGCACGGTCGTGGTGATCTCGGCGCTCGTCGCGTTTCTCGCCGCGACGGCGGTGACCCGTTTCCGATTCCGGTTCCGCACGACGCTGCTCATCATGTTCCTCGTCGCGCAGATGGTGCCGGTCGAGGCCCTGACCATTCCGCTGTTCTTCCTCATGCGGGACTTCGGGCAGCTCAACACGCTCGGCTCGCTGATCCTGCCGCACCTCGCGTTCTCGCTGCCGTTCGCGATCTGGATGCTGCGCGGATTCGTGAAAGCCGTGCCCGAGGCGCTGGAGGAGGCCGCCCACCTGGACGGCGCGAGCCGTTCCCGCTTCCTGTGGCAGATCCTTTTCCCCCTGGTCTTCCCCGGCCTGGTGGCGACGAGCGTCTTCTCCTTCATCTCCACCTGGAACGACTTCCTGTTCGCGAAGTCGTTCATCATCAGCGACACCTCCCAGTCGACGCTTCCGATGGCCCTGCTCGTCTTCTTCAAACCGGACGAGAACGACTGGGGCGGAATCATGGCAGCGTCGACCGTGATGACCATTCCGGTACTGGTCTTCTTCGTACTCGTACAGCGGCGCCTGGTGTCCGGGCTCGGCGGCGCGGTTAAGGACTGAGTTTCATGGATCTGATTCCGGCCCCCCGAGCGGTGGCCAGCTACGGCGACCAGTACCTCGCCGTCGGCGACGGCACCGGGATCGCCGCCGGGGCGGGCACCGAGGACACCGCCCGCTGGCTGCGCGCCACGGTCGGCGCCGCGACCGGCCTGTCCCTGCCCGCCCGGGACCCCGGCGACGGCGCCGGTGACGGCGACCTCATCCGGCTGTCCGTCGACGGCGCACTCCCGGCGGAGGGCTACCGGCTCGCGGTCACCCCGCGCGGCGTCGACCTGCGGGGCGGCTCGCCCGCCGGGGTGTTCTGGGGCGCCCAGACCCTGCGCCAGCTGCTCGGCCCGGACGCCTTCCGGCGCGCGCCGCTGCCGGGCCGCGTCTGGCGGCTGCCGCTGACCGACATCGAGGACGCGCCCCGCTTCGGCTGGCGCGGCGCGATGCTCGACGTGGCCCGCCACTTCATGCCCAAGGACGGCGTCCTGCGCTTCCTCGACCTGCTGGCCGCGCACAAGCTGAACGTCTTCCACTTCCACCTCAGCGACGACCAGGGCTGGCGCGTCGAGATCAAGCGCCACCCCCGGCTCACCGAGGACGGCTCCTGGCGGACCCGGACCAAGTACGGCCACCGGGCCTCGGAGCTGTGGGAGGACAAGCCGCACGGCGGGTTCTACACCCAGGACGACATCCGCGAGATCGTCGCCTACGCGCACGCCCGGCACATCGCCGTCGTGCCGGAGATCGACATCCCGGGGCACTCGCAGGCCGCCATCCACGCCTATCCCGAACTCGGCAACACCGACGTCGTCGACACGGCCGCCCTGCCCGTCTGGGACACCTGGGGCGTCAACCCCAACGTCCTGGCCCCGACCGAGCGGACCCTGCGCTTCTACGAGGGCGTCTTCGAGGAGATCCTGGAGCTGTTCCCCTCCACCTTCGTCCACGTCGGCGGCGACGAGTGCCCCAAGGAGCAGTGGAAGGCCTCGCCCGCCGCGCAGGCCCGGATCGCCGAACTCGGCCTGAAGGACGAGGACGAGCTCCAGTCCTGGTTCATCCGGCACTTCGACACCTGGCTGAGCGAGCGCGGCCGCCGGCTCGTCGGCTGGGACGAGATCCTGGAGGGCGGGCTCGCCCCGGGCGCGACGGTCTCCTCGTGGCGCGGCTACGAGGGCGGGATCACCGCCGCCCGCGCCGGCCACGACGTCGTCATGTGCCCGCTCCAGCAGGTCTACCTGGACTACCGGCAGTCCGACGGCGCCGACGAACCCGTGCCCATCGCGTACGTGCGCACCCTGGAGGACGTCTACCGCTTCGAGCCGGTTCCGCCGCAGCTCACCGAGGACGAGGCCCGCCATGTCCTGGGCACCCAGGCCAACCTGTGGACCGAGGTGACGGAGAACGCCCAGCGCGTCGACTACCAGGCCTTCCCCCGGCTGTCCGCCTTCAGCGAGGTGGCCTGGAGCGCACTGCCCGGGCCGGCCGAGCGCGACTACGCGGACTTCGAGCGCCGGATGACCGCCCACTACCGCCGACTTGACGCCCTGGGCGTCGACTACCGGCGCCCCGAGGGCCCGTTGCCGTGGCAGCGGCGCCCCGGCGTGCTCGGCCGGCCGCTCGAAGGGGAGCCGCCGAACGTGTGAGCCGGACCGCCTCACCCGCCGCCCGCGCGGGTGAGGCACCCGCACGAGGACGCCCCATATGTCACCGAAGAGTGCCAATTCGTGCGCACGGGTGATGTGCTGCCATTTCAGTCATCTCCCAGGTGGAAGGGGCGAATGCCTCCTACCGGACCCCCTCTCCGGGCTCCGGGGAAGATGTGCCAGAGTTGCCACGTCCGGCCTGTCAGCACGTACCGTACGGCGGAACAGGCGTAACGGCGGGAACGGCGGTCGCACGCGGACCACGCGGGGACCGGCGCGCCGCCCGGCGCGCGGCCGGACATCGGGAAGGGGCAGCCGGTTTGACCACGCACGCACCGCAGGCGACACAGGCCGCGGTACTTCCGGGTTCGCTGGACGAGGCGGTCGCGGCGCTCGCCGCCATGCCCGCGGCCGTCCCCGTGGCCGGCGGCACCGACCTCATGGCGCAGGTCAACGCGGGTCAACTCCGCCCGGCCGCGCTGGTCGGCCTCGGCCGGATCAGCGAGATCCGCGGCTGGCAGTACCAGGACGGGCACGCGCTGCTCGGCGCCGGTCTGACCCACGCGCGCATGGGCCGCCCCGACTTCGCCGCGCTCATCCCGGCCCTCGCCGCGTCCGCCCGCGCCGCGGGCCCGCCGCAGATCCGCAACGCGGGCACGCTCGGCGGGAACATCGCCTCGGCCGCCCCGACCAACGACGCGCTGCCCGTACTGGCCGCCCTCGAAGCCACGTTGATCATCGCGGGGCCCGGCGGCGCGCGCCGCGAGGTGCCCGTGTCGCACCTGCTCGCGGGCATGGAGGTGCTCCGGCCCGGCGAGCTGATCGGCTTCGTGCGGGTGCCGCTGCTGCACGCCCCGCAGGTGTTCCTGAAGGCGACCGGGCGGACCGGCCCCGGCCGGGCGACCGCCTCGGTCGCGCTCGTCCTCGACCCGGCCCGGCGCGGGGTGCGCTGCGCGGTCGGCGCCATCGCGCCGATGCCGCTGCGCCCGCTGGAGGCCGAGCAGTGGGTGGCCTCGCTCATCGACTGGGACGGCGAGCGCGGCGCGCTCGTGCCGGAGGCGGTCCAGGCGTTCGGCGAGTACGTCGCCGCGGCCTGCATCCCGGACCCGGCGCCGGCCCCGGACGGCACGCGGGAGGCGCTGCCGCCCGCCGTACTGCACCTGCGGCGCACCGTCGCCGCGCTGGCCCGACGGGCACTCGGGAGGGCGCTGTCGTGACGAACGAGTACCCCGGACCCGACGAGGGCGACGGCTGGCAGCCACTGCCGCGGGGCGAGTACGACTCCGACGCCACGGCCTTCGTGCAACTGCCCCCCGACAGCTTCCCGGACGCGCCGCTGGCCGCGCCCGGCCACGGGTACGTCCCGCCGCAGATAACGGTCGGCCCGGCCACCGGCGCCGCCGCCACCGACCCGGCGGCGACCGGCGTGTGGGTGCTGCCGCCCGGCCTGACCGGCGTCGCCCCGCAGCAGTCCGACCCGCAGCAGTCCGACCCGCGGCATCCCGACCCGCAGCAGTCCGCCGGGAGCCGGGACGTCAGCTGGCCCGAGGCGAACCGGGACCCGTACGGGAGCGGCGCCGCCGGGGCCGCGCAGGGGGCCACCGGCCAGTGGTCGATCCCCCTCGCGGGCGGTGAGATCCCCGACGACTCGGGGGAGTTCACGACGTCGGCGCCGGCCTCCCGGTGGGGGGACCGGACGCCGCCCGCGACGCTGCCGGGCGGCGCGCCCGCACCGTGGGCGACGCAGGAGTGGGCCGCCGAGGCGCCGCCCGCACCGCTTCCCGACCACGCGCCGCGTCCCGACCACGCACCCCTTCCCGACCACGCACCGCGTCCCGACCACGCACCCCTTCCCGACCACGCACCGCGTCCCGACCACGCACCGGGTCCCGACCACGATTCGTTCACCGGCCACGAGCAGTTCCCCGACCGCGAGCAGTTCCCCGGCGCCGGGCCGCTTCCGGACGCCGCGCAGCTGCTCGACCGCGGGCCGCTCGCCGGCCCCGGCCCGCTGCCGGAGCCCGTCGAGCGGGCCGAACCCGCCGTGCTGCCCGAGCCGCGGGCGCCGGAGCCGCAGGTGTCCGCCCGGGCGTGGGTCCAGGAGGCGCCCGAGGCCGTCGCCGACGAGCCGGAGCCGGAGCCGGACCCGCAGCCGGACCCGCAGCCGGAGGCCGCGCCCGAGCCGGTCGCCGACGAGCGGCCCGCGCCCGACGGACCGGCCGAGCCCGCCGCCGAACCATCCGGGCCCGCGGCCGAGGAGCCGGAGCCGGTCGCCGACGGGCGGACCGGCACGGACCGGCCCGAACCGGCCGCCGAGCCCGCGCCCACGCCCGAGCCCGCGGCCGAACCGGAGCCGGAGGCCGGGCCCGAGCCGGCCGCCGCACCCCTGCCCCTCCACGACGACCACCCCCTCGCCAGCTACGTCCTGCGGGTCAACGGCGCCGACCGCCCCGTCACGGACGCCTGGATCGGCGAGTCGCTGCTGTACGTGCTGCGCGAGCGCCTCGGCCTCGCAGGCGCCAAGGACGGCTGCTCGCAGGGCGAGTGCGGCGCCTGCAACGTCCAGGTGGACGGCCGGCTCGTCGCCTCCTGCCTGGTCCCGGCGGCGACGGCGGCGGGCAGCGACGTCCGGACCGTCGAGGGCCTCGCCGAGGAGGGCCGCCCCTCCGACGTGCAGCGCGCGCTGGCCGCGTGCGGCGCCGTCCAGTGCGGGTTCTGCGTCCCCGGCATGGCGATGACGGTGCACGACCTGCTGGAGGGCAATCCGGACCCCACCGATCTGGAGGCCCGCAAGGCGCTGTGCGGCAACCTGTGCCGCTGCTCCGGCTATCGCGGCGTCCTGGACGCGGTGCGCGAGGTGGCGGCCGAGCGCCGGGCGTCCCGCGCGGCGGCGGCCGAGCAGGGCGAGCCGGGCGAGCGGACCGAGGACGGCGAGGAGCCCCGCATCCCGCGGCAGGCGGGACCGGCCAGTGGTGACCTGTTCCAGGACGGAGGCCAGGCGTGACGAACGAGACCACCGAGGCCCCTGCGGGCCTGACCCCCGAGGCGGAGGGGATCCCGCACGGCCTGGGCACCACCCTGCCCTCCGCGGAGGCCAGAGCGAAGGCGGAGGGCACCTTCCCCTACGCCGCCGACCTGTGGGCCGAAGGGCTCCTGTGGGCGGCGGTGCTGCGTTCGCCGCACGCGCACGCGCGCGTGGTCTCCATCGACACCTCCCACGCGCGCGAGATGCCCGGCGTGCGCGCGGTCGTCACCCACGAGGACGTGCCCGGCGGCCCGCCGGCCGGCCACCGCACCGCCGACCGCCCGGTCTTCGCCGCCGACGTCGTCCGGCACCACGGCGAGGCGCTCGCGGCGGTGGCGGCGGACCACCCGGACACCGCGCGGATGGCCGCCGCGGCGATCATCGTCGAGTACGAGGTCCTCGAACCGGTCACGGACCCCGAGCAGTCCTTCGGCGCCGAGCCGCTGCACCCCGACGGCAATCTGGTCCGGCACATCCCGCTCAGCCACGGCGACACCGAGACGCAGGGCGAGGTGATCGTGGAGGGCCTGTACCGCATCGGCCGCCAGGACCCGGCGCCGATCGGCGCCGAGGCGGGGCTCGCCGTGCCGCGCCCCGACGGCGGCGTCGAGCTGTACATCGCCTCGAACGACCCGCACGGCGACCGCGACGCGGCGGCCGCCCGCTACGGCCTGGAGCCGGAGCGCGTCAAGGTCGTCGTCACCGGCGTGCCCGGCGCGACCGGCGACCGCGAGGACCCGAGCTTCCACCTCCCGCTGGGCCTGCTGGCCCTGCACACGGGCTGCCCGGTCAAGCTGACGGCGAGCCGCGAGGAGTCCTTCCTCGGCCACCCGCACCGCCACCCGACCCTCCTGAGATACCGCCACCACGCCGACGCCGAGGGCAGGCTGGTGAAGGTGGAGGCGCAGATCCTGCTGGACGCGGGCGCCTACGCCGACACCTCGTCCGACGCGCTCGCGGCGGCCGTCGCCTTCGCCTGCGGCCCCTACGTCGTGCCGCACGCCTCGATCGAGGGCTGGGCGGTGCGCACCAACAACCCGCCCTCCGGGCACGTCCGGGGCGAGGGCGCGATGCAGGTCTGCGCCGCGTACGAGGCCCAGATGGACAAGCTGGCGAAGAAGCTCGGCGTCGACCCGGCCGAGCTGCGCATGCGCAACGTGCTGGCGACTGGCGACGTGCTGCCCACCGGCCAGACCGTGACCTGCCCCGCGCCGGTCGCCGAACTCCTCGACGCCGTACGGGAGTTCCCGCTCCCGGCGCTGCCCAAGGACACCCCGGAGGAGGACTGGCTGCTGCCCGGCGGGCCCGAGGGCGCGGGGGAGCCCGGCGCCGTCCGGCGCGGGGTCGGCTACGGCATCGGCATGGTCCACATGCTCGGCGCCGAGGGCGCCGACGAGGTCTCCACCGCCACGGTCAAGGTCCACGACGGCGTCGCCACGGTCATCTGCGCCGCCGTCGAGACCGGCCAGGGCTTCGCGACGCTGGCCCGCCAGATCGTCCAGGACACGCTCGGCGTCGACGAGGTGCACGTCGCCCCCGTCGACACGGACCAGCCGCCGGCCGGGCCCGGCTGCCGGGGCCGGCACACCTGGGTCTCGGGCGGCGCCGTCGAACGCGCCGCGAAGATGGTCCGCACCCAGCTCCTGCAACCGCTGGCCCACAAGTTCGGCATGTCCACGGAGCTGCTCCAGATCGCCGACGGCAAGATCACCTCCTACGACGGCGTGCTGTCCACCACGGTCGAGGAGGCCATGGACGGCAAGGAGCTGTGGGCGACGGCCCAGTGCCGCCCGCACCCGACGGAGCCGCTGGACGCGCAGGGCCAGGGCGACGCCTTCGTGGGGCTCGCCTTCTGCGCGATCCGCGCGGTCGTGGACGTCGACATCGAGATCGGTTCCGTACGGGTCGTGGAGCTGGCGGTGGCGCAGGACGTCGGCCGCGTCCTGAACCCCGGGCAGCTCGCCGCCCGCATCGAGGCCGGGGTCACGCAGGGCGTGGGCGCCGCCCTCACCGAGAACCTGCGCACCCCGAAGGGCATCGTGCGCCGCCCCGACCTGACGGGCTACGCGCTGCCCACCTCTCTGGACGCCCCGGACATCCGGATCGTGAAGCTCGTGGAGGAGCGCGACGTGGTGGCCCCCTTCGGGGCGAAGGCGGCCGGCGCGGCGCCGGTCGTGGCGTCCCCCGCGGCGGTGGCCTCGGCGGTGCGCGCGGCGACGGGCCGCCCCGTCAACCGCCTGCCGATCCGCCCGCAGGCGGCCGTGGTGACCCCGGACCCGGCGCCGGTCATGGAGCCCCAGTAGCGGGTGCCCGGTGCCGGCCCGCTCCGGGCGGGGTCCTACGGTGGAGCCATGCCATCCGACCCGGATCCGGAGCAGCCCAGGTCCTACGAACCGGCCCCCTCGGCGGGAAAGCTGTTCCTCTTCGTGCTCGCGTTCGTCGCCTTCGCGATCGTCGTCGTGGGCGGCGGCGTGCTCCTCGTCACGGGCTGAGCACGCGAGGACCCCGGCGCCCTGAGGGCTGACGGGGTCCCGGTGGAGGCCGTAACCGGAATCGAACCGGTGTGCTTCGCTTTGCAGGCGAATCCCTAAGCCACTCGGGCATACGGCCAAGCTGTTGCTGCTGTCCCCGACCGTAGGCGCTGCTCCCGCGGGCCTCAAGGGTTCCGGCCGCCCCGCAACGGGACCGCCACACGCCGTTCATGAACGCGCGGGCCGCGGGACCCGGGGTCGTACGACCAAGGGACCAGGGGATGCCCGACTCCGGACAGGGGTCAAGGTCGCCCACGCCCCTTACGCTGAGCGGCATGACCGCCCTCGACGACGCCGACACCGCCGCCCCGGCCACCCAGGCCCCCGCCCCCGACGGGGGCGTTCTCGGGCACGGGTACCGGGCGCTGAGCATCGGCATCGTCACCGTCGTCGTGCTCATCGCCTTCGAGGCGACCGCCGTCGGCACCGCGATGCCGGTCGCCGCGCGGGACCTGGACGGGGTGCCGCTGTACGCGTTCGCCTTCTCCGCGTACTTCACCACCAGCCTCTTCGGCATGGTCCTCGCGGGGCGGTGGGCCGACCGGCGCGGGCCGCTCGGGCCCGTCGGCGCCGGGATCGGCGCGTTCGCGGCGGGACTGCTGCTGGCCGGGACCGCGACGAACATGTGGACGTTCATCGCGGGCCGCGCCGTGCAGGGCCTCGGCGGCGGGCTCGTCATCGTCGCGCTGTACGTCGTCGTCAGCCGCGCCTACCCGGCACGGCTGCGCCCCGCGATCCTGGCGGCGTTCGCGGCGGCCTGGGTCGTGCCGTCCGTCGTGGGGCCGCTGGCCGCCGGGGCCGTCACCGAGCACCTCGGCTGGCGCTGGGTCTTCCTCGGCATCCCGGTCCTGGTCCTGCCGCCGCTCGGCCTGGCGCTGCCACAGATCCGGCGGCAGGCGGGCGGCCCCCCGCGGGGCGGCGCGCCCGAGCCGACCGGGCGGCGCCGGATCGTGCTCGCGCTGGGCATCTCGGCGGGCGCCGCACTGCTCCAGTACGCGGCCCAGGACCTGCGCCCGCCCGCCCTGCTGCCCGCCGCCGCGGGCGCCGCCCTCCTCGTGCCGTCCGTGCTCGGCCTGCTGCCGCGCGGCACCTGCCGGGCCGCGCGCGGACTGCCGTCCGTGGTGCTGCTGCGCGGCATCGCGGCGGGCTCGTTCATCGCGGCGGAGTCGTTCGTGCCGCTGATGCTCGTCACCCAGCGGGGCGTGTCGCCGACGATGGCCGGGTTCTCCCTCGCCGCGGGCGGCGCCACCTGGGCGATCGGCTCATGGGCGCAGTCCCGGCCCCGCATGGAGCCCCACCGCGAGCGCCTGGCGGCCGCCGGCATGGTGCTGGTCGCCGCCGCCATCGCCACCGTGCCGCTGGTGCTGCTCGACGGCGTCCCGGTCTGGCTGGCCGCCGTGGCCTGGGCGTACGGCTGCCTGGGCATGGGCGTCGTGACCTCGGCCACCAGCGTGCTGCTGCTCCAGCTGTCCGCTCCCGAGGAGGCGGGCACGAACTCCGCCGCCCTCCAGATCTCCGACGGCCTCTCCAACGCCCTGCTGCTCGCCGCGGGCGGCGCCGCCTTCGCGGCGCTCGGCGGGGGAGCGGTCGGCCACGGGACGGTCGGGGGCGCGGGCGGCGCGCACCCGGCCGCGTTCGTCGCCGTGTTCCTGCCGATGGCGGCCGTCGCGCTGATCGGCGTAGGGGTGGCGACCCGGCTGCGGGCGTCTCGGTGACGCCCTCCTGACTACCGGTGAAATGCGGGGAGTTGATCTGTGACACACATCGCACCCGGCGTCCGCCCGGCCTCGTGAGGCGCGATCGCCGACCTCCCCACCGGTAGGGTGGACCGGTTGTCATACGCCCCCGATGTGCCGAGCCGGAGACCGTGACCACCGCCAACGACGCCAGCGCCGCCGCCCCGACCACCGCCCCGACCCCGTCCAGCCACCTCTCGCCCGCCTTCCCCGGCCGCGCCCCCTGGGGCACGGCCAACAAGCTGCGTGCCTGGCAGCAGGGGGCCATGGAGCGGTACCTCCAGGAGCAGCCCCGCGACTTCCTCGCGGTCGCCACCCCGGGCGCCGGGAAGACCACCTTCGCGCTCACCCTCGCCTCCTGGCTGCTGCACCACCACGTCGTGCAGCAGGTGACCGTGGTCGCGCCGACCGAGCACCTGAAGAAGCAGTGGGCGGAGGCGGCCGCGCGCATCGGCATCAAGCTGGACCCGGAGTACAGCGCGGGCCCGCTCAGCAAGGAGTACGACGGCGTCGCCATCACGTACGCGGGCGTCGGCGTGCGCCCGATGCTGCACCGCAACCGCAGCGAGCAGCGCAAGACCCTCGTCATCCTCGACGAGATCCACCACGCTGGTGACTCCAAGTCGTGGGGCGAGGCGTGCCTGGAGGCCTTCGAGCCCGCCACCCGCCGGCTCGCGCTGACCGGTACGCCGTTCCGCTCCGACACCAACCCGATCCCCTTCGTCCAGTACGAGGAGGGCAACGACGGCATCCGGCGCTCCTCGGCCGACTACACCTACGGCTACGGCAGCGCGCTCGCCGACGGCGTCGTGCGGCCGGTGATATTCCTCAGCTACAGCGGCCAGATGCGCTGGCGCACCAAGGCCGGCGACGAGATCGCCGCCCGCCTCGGCGAGCCGATGACCAAGGACGCGGTCAGCCAGGCGTGGCGCACCGCGCTCGATCCGCGCGGCGAGTGGATGCCGAGCGTGCTGCGCGCCGCGGACGCCCGCCTCACCGAGGTCCGCAAGGGCATCCCCGACGCGGGCGCCCTCGTCATCGCCTCCGACCAGGAGCAGGCCCGTGCCTACGCCAAGCTGATCCGCGAGATCACCGGCACGAAGGCGACCCTGGTCCTGTCCGACGACACCGGCGCCTCCAAGCGGATCGATGCCTTCAGCGCGAGCGAGGACCGCTGGATGGTCGCCGTCCGCATGGTGTCCGAGGGCGTCGACGTCCCGCGCCTGGCGGTCGGCGTGTACGCGACGACGATCTCCACGCCCCTCTTCTTCGCGCAGGCCGTCGGCCGTTTCGTGCGCTCCCGCCGGCGCGGCGAGACCGCGTCCGTGTTCCTGCCGACCGTCCCCGACCTCCTCGGCCACGCCAACGAGATGGAGGTCGAGCGCGACCACGTCCTCGACAAGCCGAAGAAGGAGGGCGAGGAGGACCCCTACGCCGAGTCCGAGAAGGAGATGGACGAGGCCAACAAGGAGCAGGACGAGGACACCGGCGAGCAGGAGCAGTTCTCCTTCGAGGCCCTGGAGTCCGAGGCCGTCTTCGACCGCGTCCTCTACGACGGCGCCGAGTTCGGCATGCAGGCCCACCCGGGCAGCGAGGAGGAGCAGGACTACCTCGGCATCCCCGGCCTGCTCGAACCCGACCAGGTGCAGCTGCTGCTCCAGAAGCGGCAGGCCCGGCAGATCGCGCACAGCAGGAAGAAGCCCGACACCGAGGCCGACCTGCTCGAACTGCCCGCCGAGCGGCGGCCCGTCGTCTCCCACAAGGAGATGATGGAGCTGCGCAAGAAGCTCAACACGATGGTCGGCGCGTACGTGCACCAGAGCGGCAAGCCGCACGGCGTCGTCCACACCGAGCTGCGCCGGGTCTGCGGCGGCCCGCCGAGCGCCGAGGCCACCGCGGGGCAGCTGCGCCAGCGCATCACCAAGGTCCAGGAGTGGGCGACCCGGATGAAGTGAACCCGGTTGCCAAGTGCGGGCAATCAGCCACAACTCCGGCTCGCCGCTGACCGGATTCTGGACGGAGTCTTCCGCTCAGCGGGACGACCTCGCTACATTCCGGGCAACGCACACGCCCCGTGGCAGCGCCGCCGCGGAGCGCAGCCGGTATGCACGGAATGTGGAACGTACGCAGAAGTGGTCGCATGCAGCCGTATGCAGCCCAGCGCCTGATATCCGACCGGCGGCCTCTGACGCGCGTCGCCACGGGACCGGCGGCGCGACCGCCGCACAGGGACCGCCGACCCTCACCACTAAGGAGTGGGCGTCGTGACCGCGGAGACCTCCCAGACGCTCGACCGGGGACTGCGCGTCCTCAAACTGCTCGCCGACACCGACCACGGGCTGACCGTGACCGAGCTCTCGACCAAGCTCGGCGTCAACCGCACGGTCGTCTACCGTCTGCTGGCCACGCTCGAACAGCACGCCCTCGTCCGCCGCGACCTGGGCGGCCGCGCCCGGGTCGGGCTCGGGGTGCTGCGGCTCGGCCGGCAGGTGCATCCGCTGGTGCGCGAGGCCGCGCTGCCCGCGTTGCGGTCGCTCGCCGAGGACATCGGGGCGACGGCGCATCTGACGCTGGTCGACGGGACCGAGGCCCTCGCGGTCGCCGTCGTCGAGCCCACCTGGACCGACTATCACGTGGCGTACCGCACCGGGTTCCGGCATCCGCTCGACCGGGGTGCCGCCGGGCGGGCCATTCTCGGGGCGCGGCAGGGCGTCCTGCCCGAGACCGGATACACCCTCACCCACGGTGAGCTGGAGGCCGGGGCCAGTGGGGCCGCCGCGCCGCTGCTCGGGGTGAGCGGGGTCGAGGGCAGTGTCGGGGTCGTCATGCTGGCCGACGCCGTTCCCGAGCGGGTCGGGCCCCGGGTCCTGGACGCGGCCCGAGAAGTCTCCGACGCCCTCCGCTGACCCACGCCCCCGGATCCGTCCTCGAGGCGCGCCACCGTCGTGGCCGGTCGCGCAGTTCCCCGCGCCCCTGGGCCCGTCTTCGAGGCGCGCCACCGTCGTGGCTGGTCGCGCAGTTCCCCGCGCCCCTGGGTCCGTCTTCGAGGCGCGTCACCGTCGTGGCTGGTCGCGCAGTTCCCCGCGCCCCTGGGTCCGTCTTCGAGGCGCGCCACCGTCGTGGCTGGTCGCGCAGTTCCCCGCGCCCCTGAGGCATGCGCTGCGCGCAGCCTCCCCGGGCCGAGGGAGGGCCCGGCGATGAGATGGCGCACGCAGTGCGCATCTCAGGGGCGCGGGGAACTGCGCGAGAAGCGGCCACCGGGCCGCGCGGGGGGAAACGACCCGGAGGGAGCCGTGATGCGGAGGGCGTTAGATTGGGGGCGTGCTCAATCGCCTCAGTCGTCCCAAGGCCCTCGCCCTCTGCGCGCTCCCGGCGATCGCGCTGCTCGCGATCACCGCCCTGGCCCCGCTGCCGTTCTCGGTGGCCCAGCCGGGCCCCACGACGAACGTGCTGGGCACCTCCGACGGCAAGCCCGTCATCAAGATCTCCGGCGCCGGCACCCGCGACACCAGCGGCCAGCTGCGCGCGGTGACGATCCTTGCGACCGGCCCCGACGCCCCGATCCACCTGTCGGACGTGCTCGACAGCTGGTTCCGCGACGACCGCGCCGTCATGCCCCGCGACGCCGTGTACCCGGCGGGCGACTCCACCCGGGAGATCGAGCGGCACAACCAGCGGGAGATGAAGGGCTCGCAGGACGCCG
This sequence comes from Streptomyces sp. NPDC088785, assembly GCF_044750685.1. NCBI lineage: Bacteria > Bacillati > Actinomycetota > Actinomycetes > Kitasatosporales > Streptomycetaceae > Streptomyces > Streptomyces sp. NPDC088785. The sequence goes on along the minus strand of NZ_JBIVKH010000011.1, from coordinate 99,777 downwards.
CCACCGAGGCCGCCCTCGGCTACCTCGGCGACCGCGGCGACGACGTGCGGGTCAGCCTCCAGCTCGGCGACGTCGGCGGCCCCAGCGCGGGCCTGCTGTTCTCGCTCGGCATCGTCGACATGCTCGACGGCGACGGCAGCGGCGGCGACCTGACCGGCGGGAGGTCCATCGCGGGCACCGGCACGATCGACGCGGGCGGCAAGGTCGGCGCGGTCGGCGGCGTCTCGATGAAGGTGCAGGCCGCCGACCGCGACGGCGCCACCGTCTTCCTCGTACCGAAGGCGGAGTGCGCGGACGCGAAGGCGTCGGCGCCCTCGTCGATGCGCCTGGTCCCGGTGACCACGCTCAAGGGCGCGGTCACCGCGCTGACCCACCTGGAGAAGAAGACCGGCGCGGTCCCGGCCTGCTGACCGGCCTGCCGGTCGGCCTGGAGGAGGAGAACGGCTAGCCGTCCCCCTCCTTCACGAACCCCTCCTTCACCAGCCAGTCCAGGGCCACCTCGTGCGGGTCCTGGCCGTCGACGTCGACCTTGGCGTTGAGCTCCTGCGCGACCGGGTTGGTCAGCTTCTTCGAGATCGGGTCGAGCACCCCGGCCAGCTCGGGATGCTTGTCGAACGCCTTGGAGTTGATCGCGGGCGCCGCGTTGTAGTTCGGGAAGAAGTGCTTGTCGTCCTCCATGACGTGCAGGTTCATCGACTGGATGCGGCCGTCGGTGGTGTACACCTCGCCGAAGGTGCAACTGCCCTTCTTCACCTGCGTGTAGATGATGCCGCTGTCCATCTGGGTGATGTTCGACGCCGGAATGCTCATCCCGTACGCCTTCTCCATGCCCCGCAGCCCGTCGGCCCGGTTGGCGAACTCGCTCTCCACGCACACCGAGACGGCCTTCGGGTCCGACTTCGCGAGCGCGGCGACCTCGGAGAGCGTCCGCGTGCCGTACTTCTTGAAGTTGGCCGAGTTCATCGCCAGCGCGTAGGTGTTGTTCAGCGGGGCGGGCGGCAGCCAGGTGATGCCGTTCCGGGCGTCCGCGTCCTTCACCGCCCGCCACTGCCGCTGCGGGTCGGCGATCGGGTCCGAGTTGCCGAGGTACGTGATCCAGGCGGTGCCCGAGTACTCGTACATGGCGTCGGCGTCCCCGCTGCGGATCGCCTCGCGGGCGCCGACCGAGCCCTGGATGCCGGTGCGGTCGATGACGTCGGCGCCCGCCGCCTCGAAGGCGATGCCCATGATCGCGCCGAGGATCAGCTGCTCGGTGAACTCCTTGGAGGTGACGACGAGGTCAGCGCCCTTGAGCGGCTCGCCCTTGCCGATGGAGCCGGGGGAGACGTCGTCGACCATCGGGCTGCCGCTGGTCAGCCCGCACCCGGCGAGCAGGGCGAGGCCGGCGGCCGCCGCCGCGGTCACGCGTACGCGGTGCTTCATGTTCGCGCCTCCAGTCCGCGCGGGCTGAGCAGCACCTCGGCCAGCGACGCCAGCCAGTCCACCAGCAGCGCGAGCGCGATCGTCAGGATGGAGCCGAGCACCAGGATCGGCATGCGCTGATTGGTGATGCCGGCCTGGATGAGCGTGCCGAGGCCACCGCCGCCGCCGAACACCGCGAGGGTGGCGGTACCGACGTTGAGGACGAGCGCGGTGCGCACCCCGGCCAGGATCAGCGGCACCGCCAGCGGCAGCTCCACCCGGGCCAACACCATCGCCGGGGACATGCCGATGCCGCGCGCCGCCTCCATCAGGGTCGGGTCATTGGCCTTCAGGCCCGCGATCGTGTTGGAGAGCACCGGCAGGATCGCGTAGATGATGATGCCGATGAGCGCCGACCGCTGCCCGGTGCCCAGCCAGATCACCAGCAGCGCCAGCAGGCCGATCGCGGGCGTCGCCTGCCCCATGTTGGCCAGCGCCAGCGCGAACGGCGTCGCCCTGCGGAACATCCTGCGCGTCAGCAGGATCCCCAGCGGGATCGCGATGATCAGCACGAAGAACGTGGAGATGACGGTCAGCTGGACGTGCTGCCTGAGGTCCTTCCAGACCTGTCCGCCGGAGAGCGCGTTCTTCGAGATGGTGTCGAGGTCGGCGTTGCGGAACCACAGCCAGGTCAGCAGCAGCACCACGGCGATCAGCGCGGGCAGGAACGTCAGCTTCTGCCAGGTGAGGCGGCGCGGCTCCTTCGGCGCGGGCGGGGTCGCCTCCCGCTCGGCGGCGTCCTCGCCGTCGTCGCGGAACGCGAGGCCCATCACCTCGTGCTCGCCGTCGGGCCTGGCTCCCTTCGGGGGCGCGCCCTTGCGGTGCCGGCCGGTCGGGGTGTCACTCACGCCTGCGCCTCCCCGTCCGGGGCGCTCACGCCCTCCTGTTCCGCGTGCGTCTGCTGGGCGCGGACGTTCTCCAGCTCGTGCTGGCTCTCGATGGCCTCCAGGCGGTCGGCCTCCAGCAGTTCGTGCACGGAGTTCATCAGCGTCTCCATGTCGACGACGCCCTCGTACTCGCCGCGCCGGCCGGTGACCGCGACCCGGCCCGCGTTGTCGGTGAGGACCGCCTCCAGCGCGTCGCGCAGCGTCGCGTCGTAGGTCACCGTGTCGTGGACCAGGGTGCCCGCGCGGGCCAGCGAGCCCTTGGCGCGCATCAGGTCGCCGCGCCGCAGCCACTTGTAGGGGCGGCCGCGCCGGTCGAGCAGCAGCAGTTCGTTGGTGCCCGCCGCGCGCAGCTTGTTGAAGATGTCCTGGAGCGGGTCGTCGACGCTCACCGTCGGATAGTCGGTGACCTCCACGTCCCGTACGCGGCTGAGGTTGAGCCGCTTCAGGGCCGCGCCCGCGCCCACGAACCCGGAGACGAAGTCGTCGGCCGGGTTGGTGAGGATCGCCTCCGGGGTGTCGAACTGCGCGATGTGCGAGTGCTCGCGCAGCACCACGATCCGGTCGCCGAGCTTGATCGCCTCGTCGAAGTCGTGGGTGACGAACACGATGGTCTTGTGCAGCTCGTGCTGGAGCCGGATCAGCTCGTCCTGGAGGTGGTCGCGGGTGATCGGGTCCACGGCGCCGAACGGCTCGTCCATCAGCAGCACCGGCGGGTCGGCGGCGAGCGCCCGGGCCACGCCCACGCGCTGCTGCTGACCGCCGGAGAGCTGGCGCGGGTAGCGGCCCTGGAACTCGCCCGCGTCCAGCCCGACCAGGTCGAGCATCTCCTCGACCCGCGCCTTCACCCTCGACTTCGACCAGCCGATCATCTTCGGCACCAGCGCGATGTTCTGGGCGACCGTCATGTGCGGGAAGAGCCCGGAGGACTGGATCGCGTAGCCGACCTTGCGGCGCAGCTTCACCGGGTCCATGTCGGTGACGTCCTCGCCGCCGATCCGGATGCGGCCGCTCGACGGCTCGATCAGCCGGTTGATCATCTTCAGGGTGGTGGACTTACCGCAGCCCGAGGGGCCGACGAAGATGATGAGTTCGCCCGCCTTGATCTCCATGTTGACGCCGTCGACGGCGGGCTGCGGGTTGCCCGGGTAGATCTTGGTGAGGTTCTCCAGCTCGATGGAGGCGCCGGAGGCCGCCGGGGCCGGGGCCGGCTCGCCGGCGGGCATGGTCGGTGGGGCAGGCGTGGACGGCGTGGTCTCAGACACGGATCCCCCTCGGGATGGTCAGCCGCCCGATCAGGACGTAGACGGCGTCGAAGAGCAGGGCGAGGATGATGATGCCGAGGGTTCCGGCGAGGACCTGGTTCAGCGCGTTCTTGCTGCCCAGCGAGGCGATCCCGCGGAAGATCTCGTTGCCGAGCCCCGGTCCGGAGGCGTAGGCGGCGATCGCGGCGATGCCCATCAGCATCTGGGTGGAGACCCGGATGCCGGTCAGGATCGGCGGCCACGCCAGCGGCAGCTCCACCCGCACCAGCCGGGCCGTGCGGGACATCCCGATGCCCTTCGCCGCGTCGATCAGCGCCGGGTCGACGCCGCGCAGGCCCACGATGGCGTTGCGGACGATCGGCAGCAGCCCGTACAGGGTCAGCGCGATGACGGTCGGCGCCACCCCGATGCCGACGACCGGGATGAGCAGACCCAGCAGGGCCAGCGAGGGGATGGTCAGGATGGTGGAGGTCGCCGAGGTGGCGAGATTGCCCGCCCAGTCGCTGCGGTACGTGACGACGCCGATCAGCGCGCCGATCACGGTCGCCAGCAGCATGCACTGGAAGACCTCGCTGGCGTGCTGGTACGCGTCGAACAGCAGCTGCTGGTGATGGCTGCCGAGATAGTCCCAGAAGTTCATCGCGCCTCGCGCCGGGCGCTGTTCGTACAGCCGCCGGGAATCTCCCGGCGGCCCCACGTCAGGAGTCGCCCGACGCCTGCTCCACCAGCGGGATCACGCGCAGTGGAACGGGGTTCTCCATGACGATCGCGGTGGAAGCCCGGACAATGCCATCAAAACCGACAACCAGGTCGATCACCCGCTGGAGATCGGCGTTGGAGCGGGCCACCAGCCGGCACAGCATGTCGCCGCTGCCCGTCGTCGTGTGCAGCTCCAGCACCTCCGGGACGGTCGCCAAGTGGGCCCTGACGTCGGCCCCTTGCCCCTGCCGGATCTCCAGCGTGGCGAACGCCGTGACCGGGTAGCCGAGCGCCGCCGGGTCCACCTGCGGACCGAATCCCCGGATGACTCCGTTCGAGGTAAGCCGGTCGAGCCGCGCCTGCACCGTGCCGCGCGCCACCCCGAGCCGCCGGGACATCTCCAGGACCCCGATCCGCGGCTCCCGCGCCAGCAGCACGATGATCCGGCCGTCCAGTCGATCGATCGCCATGCCCGCCTCCGCAGTGGTCACCCTGTACACAAAGCCCGCCGATACCGGCCGTTTACTGGCCGGATTGTCCAGTGGATACGCAAACTATTGCGCACCTTGTGGATCGGCGGGAGCCTCCAGACATGACTGAGACAGCAGCCCACACTCCCAGCACCGCGCGCGAGGCCGACCCCTTCCCGGTGAAGGGAATGGACGCCGTCGTCTTCGCCGTCGGCAACGCCAAGCAGGCCGCGCACTACTACTCCACCGCCTTCGGCATGAAGCTCGTCGCCTACTCCGGACCGGAGAACGGCAGCCGCGAGACGGCGTCCTACGTCCTGACCAACGGCTCCGCCCGCTTCGTGTTCACCTCCGTCATCAAGGCCGCCACCGACTGGGGCCACTTCCTGGAGGAGCACGTCGCGGCGCACGGCGACGGCGTCGTCGACCTCGCCATCGAGGTGCCGGACGCGCGCGCCGCGTACGCCTACGCCGTCGAGCACGGCGCCCGCGGCGTCGTCGAGCCGCACGAGGTCAAGGACGAGCACGGCACCGTCGTCCTCGCCGCCATCGCCACCTACGGCAGGACCCGGCACACCCTGGTCGAGCGCTCCGGCTACGAGGGCCCGTACCTGCCCGGCTTCCAGGCCGCCGCCCCGATCGTCGAGCCGCCCGCCAGGCGCACCTTCCAGGCCGTCGACCACTGCGTCGGCAACGTCGAACTCGGCCGGATGAACGAGTGGGTCGCCTTCTACAACGAGGTCATGGGCTTCACGAACATGAAGGAGTTCGTGGGCGACGACATCGCCACCGAGTACTCCGCCCTGATGTCCAAGGTGGTCGCCGACGGCACGCTCAAGGTCAAGTTCCCGATCAACGAGCCGGCCATCGCCAAGAAGAAGTCCCAGATCGACGAATACCTGGAGTTCTACGGCGGCGCCGGCGTCCAGCACATCGCGCTCGCCACGAACGACATCGTCGCCTCGGTCCGCACCATGCGCGCCGCCGGCGTCCAGTTCCTCGACACCCCCGACTCGTACTACGACACCCTCGGCGAGTGGGCGGGCGAGACCCGGGTGCCGGTCGAGACGCTGCGCGAGCTGAAGATCCTCGTCGACCGCGACGAGGACGGCTACCTGCTCCAGATCTTCACCAAGCCGGTCCAGGACAAGCCGACCGTCTTCTTCGAGATGATCGAGCGGCACGGGTCGATGGGCTTCGGCAAGGGCAACTTCAAGGCGCTCTTCGAGGCGATCGAACGCGAGCAGGAGAAGCGCGGCAACCTCTGATCCCCGCTTCCCCGCTTCCCCGGCTTCCCCGGCTTCCCCGGCTTCCCCGCGCCCCCGCCCAGGGGTGCGGGGAAGCGCGCGGGCGGGACCGGGTCCCGGTCAGCGGCGCTTCGGCGGGGTCTGGGCGCGGGCGGGGACCGCCGCCGGCTTCGGGGGCCACATCTGCGGAACCCCGCCCTCGGGCGGCGAGCCCAGCGCGGTCAGCGCCGCCCGCGCCTCGGGCCCGTACAGCGGCGAGAACCCGGGATTGATGCGCAGCGCCTCCCCGAGATGCCGCCGGGCCGCCCCGTACAGCCCCGACTCCCGCTCCACGGCGCCCAGATGGAACGAATACCGGGCGTTGCGCACCGTCCCGCCCTTCTGCCGGTCGGTGGCCCGCCGCAGGAACCAGCGCGCCGCGTCGTCGTCCCCGGCCCGGTGGTACGCCCACCCCAGCGCGTCCGCGACCGCGATCCCCGGCGCCCGCGACCACTCCGCGCGCAGCCGCGCCACGGCCGCCTCCGGATCCCCGTGATCGGCCTCGAACCGCCCGAGCACCAGCGCGTCGTCCACCCCGTCCGCCCGCTGCGCGGCGACCCGCGCCCGCAGCGCCGCGTACTGCGCGCCGGCGGCCCGCTCGTCGCCCAGCGACTGGTACAGCTCGCCCAGCTCCAGCGCGTACCCCGGCTCCGGCCGCCGCGCCAGCGCCGCCCGGTACGCCGTCACCGCCTCGGCCGTGCGCCCCAGCGAGGCCAGCGCCCGGGCCCGCCCGGCCAGCGCCCCGTGCGCGGCCGGATCGGCGGCGAGCGCCGCGTCCTGGTGCCGCAGCGCGTCGGCCGGCTCCCCCCGCTCCCAGGCGAGGTCACCGCCCCGCTGCGACAGCGCCGCCCGCTCCGCGGGCGTACCCGCCCGCGCCGTCGCGTCGGCCAGCACGGCGGCGGCGTCCTCCCGCCAGCCCCGGTCCCCGTACACGGCGGCCGTGCGCAGCGTCACCGAGGTCCCGGCGCCCGAGGACAGCCCGGTCAGCTTCTCCAGGGTGCGGTCCGCCGCCTTGTAGTCGCCCACCCCCCGATAGGCGTCCACCAGCGCGACGTACGACGACCAGCGCTTCGGCGCCACCCGCACGGCAGCCTCGCCCCACTGCCGGGCCCCGCGCCAGTCGCCGCGGGCCGCCGCGAGGGCGGCGAGCCCGTCGAGCGCCTCCACGTTCCCCCCGGGCCGCACGGCCAGCGAACCGCGCAGCGCCCGCTCGGCCCTCGGGTAGTCCGTGGTGCGCGCCGTCCGCGAGCCGCGCTCGACGTAGGCGGCCCCGAGCGCCGCCCACGCCAGCCCGTCCCGCGGCCGGGCCCGCACCCGCGCCTCCTGCTCGCCGATCAGCGCGGCCAGGTCCGGCAGCGCGGCCGGCGCCCCCGCGGCGGCCGCGATCACCGCCCGCCCGGCCGGCCCGGGCAGCGCCGCGGGCCGCTCCGCCCCGCCCGGCAGCAGCACCAGGACCCCGCCGAGCACGGCGCACCCGGCGACGGCCGCGACGAGAGCGCGCCGCACGGCGGGGGAGCGGCGGCGGGGGGCGACGGGCCCCGGCACGGGCGCCACGGCCCGCGCGCAGGCCTGGACGTCCTCGGCGTTCTCGACGTTCTCGGCGATCTCCATGGCGCATACTGTGCGTCAATACGAAGAGCACACGGTGGAGGCCACCGACGGGTTCACACCGATGGCCCCGGGTGCGACGCTGTGATCATGAGCCGCACCCTCATCGAACTGCTCGGCGACGGGCTGCCCGCCGAGGCCCTCCTCACCGACCCCGACGTCACCGCCGCCTACGCCCACGACATGGCGAGCTTCTGCGCCGCGGGTGCCCCGGCCGTCGTCGTCCTGCCCCGCACGGTCGAACAGGTCCAGCACGTGATGCGCACGGCCACCGCGCTGCGCGTCCCGGTCGTCCCGCAGGGCGCCCGCACGGGCCTGTCCGGCGCGGCCAACGCCAGCGACGGCTGCGTCGTGCTCTCCCTCGTCAAGATGGACCGCATCCTGGAGATCAGCCCCGTCGACCGGATCGCCGTGGTCGAGCCGGGAGTGATCAACGCGACGCTCTCGCGGGCCGTGGACGAGCACGGCCTGTACTACCCGCCGGACCCCTCCAGTTGGGAGATGTGCACCATCGGGGGGAACATCGGCACGGCCTCCGGCGGCCTGTGCTGCGTGAAGTACGGGGTGACGGCGGAGTACGTGCTCGGGCTCGACGTCGTCCTCGCCGACGGCCGCCTGCTGTCCACCGGCCGGCGCACCGCCAAGGGCGTCGCGGGCTACGACCTCACCCGCCTCTTCGTCGGCTCCGAGGGCAGCCTCGGCATCGTGGTCCGGGCGACGCTGGCGCTCAGGCCGCGCCCGCCCCGGCAGCTGGTCCTCGCCGCCGAGTTCGCCTCCGCCGCGGCCGCCTGCGACGCCGTCTGCCGGATCATGGAGGCCGGCCACGGCCCCTCACTCCTCGAACTCATGGACCGTACGACGGTCGAGGCCGTCAACGACATGGCCCACATGGGACTCCCCGAGACCACCGAGGCCCTCCTCCTGGCCGGCTTCGACACCCCGGACCCGGCGGCCGACCTCGCCGCCGTCGGCGCCCTGTGCGAGGCCGCGGGCGCCACCCAGGTCGTGCCCGCCGAGGACGCCGCCGAGTCCGAACTCCTGCTCCAGGCGCGGCGGCTGTCCCTCACCGCGCTGGAGGCGGTCAAGGGCACGACGATGATCGACGACGTGTGCGTGCCGCGCTCCCGGCTCGGCGAACTCCTCGACGGCGTCGAGCGGATCGCCGAGAAGTACGCGCTGACCATCGGCGTCTGCGCCCACGCGGGCGACGGCAACACGCACCCCACGGTCTGCTTCGACGCGCAGGACGCGGACGAGGGCCGGCGGGCCCGCGAGTCCTTCGACGAGATCATGGCGCTCGGCCTGGAACTGGGCGGCACCATCACCGGCGAACACGGCGTCGGCGTCCTGAAGAAGGAGTGGCTGGCCCGCGAACTGGGCCCGGTCGGCGTCGAGATGCAGCAGGCGGTGAAGGCCGCCTTCGACCCGCTCGGCCTCCTCAACCCCGGCAAGCTCTTCTGACCGCCCCGCGGACACGTCCGCCCCTCACTGACCGTCCGACTCGTCCGACCCCCACGGGTCGCGCAGATAGAGGTCGTCGGCCGGGGTGGGCGTGAGCAGCTCGGCGAGGCCGGCGTCGATGCCGAGCTGCTCGGACTCAGAGCCCGGGGGGACCGCCCGCAGCGTCCGCTCCAGCCAGGCCGACACCTGGGCGGTGGGCGCCTCCAGCAGCGCGTCGCCGTCCGGTGACGTCAGCGCCATCAGCACGACCGCGTGCCCGTCCACCGTCGTCGGCCACACCCGCACGTCCCCGTGCCCGCACGGCCGGAACACGCCCTCCACCAGCAGCTCGCGCGCGAACGTCCAGTTGACCGGGTGCTCGGACCCGATGTGGAACGTGATGTGGACGGCGTAGGGGTCGTCCGTCCGGTACGTCAGCCGGGCCGGGACGGGGATGCTTCGCTCGGGCGACAACACCAGCTTCAGCTCTAGTTCGCGTTCCACCACGGAGTGCATGTCGTGCGCTTCCTCTCCACGCGTACGAGTCCTGCTCGCACGAGGTCCGTACGGGGCCACGAGCGGGCCCGTACCGAGTGAGAGGCCGATGCGGCCGTGGCATTACGCGAGTTCGCCGAAGTTTTTTCGCGGCCGGCCGGGACGGCCCGCCGCCGGGTTCACGAATGCCCGGAAAGTGGTCCGTAACGGCGGAGCGGCACGGGCGGGCGCGGCGGTCTGATAGACGTAGAGGCCACAACAAGACCCCCGAGCAGATACGGGACGACGGACATGAGCGCCCCAACCCCGGCCCCCGGTGACGACAGGCCCCGCGAAGGCTATTACCCCGACCCGTCCATTCCCGGATATGTCCGGTACTGGAACGGGGCCGCCTGGGTCCCCGGCACCAGCCGCCCCGCCCCGTCCGACGGCGAGAACCTGCCGGCCCCGGCGGGCGCGGGCGCCCGGCCCGGGCCCGTGGCACCGCCGTCCGCCCCCACCACCGAGGAGACCGGGCCGGTCTTCCTCGACGAGGAGCCCTCCGTCCGCACGGTGACCGGACCGGACGAGCCCGCCGCCCGGCCGGAGCTCCCCGCGCCGGAGACCGCCGCGCCGCCCGAGCCGGCGTCCGTCTGGCAGGCCGACGCGTCCCGCCAGACCGGGTTCGGCGGTGAGCAGGACCGCCGGGTGTCCTGGGGCGCGGCCGATGCCGGGGCGGTCGCGGACGAGCCGCAGCAGCGGCCGGACAGCACCGTCTCGATCCGCGCCGTGCGGCCGGGGGCGGCGGCTCCCGTGCGCACCGAGGGGACGATGGCGATGCGCGCCCTGCCGAAGCAGCAGTCGGCGCCGGCCCCGGCGCCCGCGCCCGTCCAGCCGCAGCAGCCGGCATACGGCTACCCGCCCCAGCAGCAACAGCCGCAACAACAGACGCCCTCGCCCACTCCCACTCCCTCGCCCACTCCTTCTCCTGTGACGCAGGGGCCGGGGGGCGGGCAGCCGTCCTGGGCGCAGCAGGTGCATCAGCTGGCGACGCCGGAGACCGGGGGGCAGATCGGGGGGCAGGCCGGGGGTCCGGTCACCCCGTTCAAGCCGGTGGTCACCGATCCGTTCCTCGCCGCCGCGCAGGCCCAGGCGAGTGCGCGGCCCGCGGGGCTCGGCAAGCGGTTCGCGGCGCGGCTCATCGACTCGGTGGTGCTGGGGGCGGTCACGGCCGGTGCCGCCGTGCCGCTGAGCGGGCGGGCCGTCGATCACATCGACGGGAAGATCGACGCGGCCAAGGCCTCCGGCCGGCAGGTCACCGTGTGGCTGCTCGACGGCACCACGGGCGCCTATCTCGGCATCGTCGTCGGGGTCCTGCTGGTCTTCGGGGTGCTGTACGAGGCCGTGCCGACCGCTCGCTGGGGGCGCACGCTCGGCAAGAAGGTGCTGGGCCTTTCCGTCCGCGACATCGAGGAGCACAGCTCCCCGACCTTCGGCGCGGCCCTCAAGCGCTGGCTCGCCTACAGCGTGCCCGGGGTTCTGGTGATCGGGGTCGTGGGCGTCCTGTGGTGCACCTTCGACCGTCCGTGGCGCCAGTGCCTCCACGACAAACTGGCCCGCACTTTCGTGTCCGACTGACCCCTCGGCGCAGCCAAGCCCCGCGCCGTGGGCCTCAGTTGGTCTTCTGCGGCCCGGTGCGGGAGTTCCCCGCGCCTCTGGCCAGTCGTCCACCTGCGACCCGGTGGCCGCGTCGCGCGCAGTTCCCCGCGCCCCTGAGTCGTCCGCGGGCCCGTCGTGGCTGGTCGCGCAGTTCCCCGCGCCCCTGAGGCATGCGCTGCGCGCAGCCTCCCCTTGAGGCTGCGCTCCGCGCGCCTCTCTAAAGAGGCGGGACGGTGACGCGCCTCTCTGATGAGATGCCGCACGCAGTGCGCATCTCAGGGGCGCGGGGAACTGCGCGCCCAGCCACGGCGGTGGTGCACCCGGAAGACGGCCCCAGGGGCGCGGGGAACTGCGCGCCCAGCCACGGCGGTGGTGCACCCGGAAGACGGCCCCAGGGGCGCGGGGAACTGCGCGCCCGGCCACGGCGGTGGTGCACCCGGAAGACGGCCCCAGGGGCGCGGGGAACTGCGCGGCCGGCCGCGGCGGTGGTGCAGCCGGGAGACGGACCTGGGGCGCGGGGTGTCGGTGGGGGTGGCCGGAAAGGGGTGGGTGGGTCATCCGGACGGCGGCCCGCCGGGTGCGTTCATGGACGGATCGCGGTCCACTCGGGCCATGAGTACCGAACCGCCGCCCACCGGATCCGGCCAGCCGCCGGACGACGACCCGTTCCGCAAGCCGCCGCCGACGAACCAGGGTGGCGGCTCGCCGTACGACAGCGGACCGGGCCAGAACCCCTACGACAACACCGCCCCGCCCCCGCCCCCGTACGGCGGCACCCCGTACGGAGCCGGAGGCCCGGGTCAGGGCGACCCCCTGGCCGGCATGCCCCCGCTGGCGGAGAGCGGCCGCCGCGTCCTCGCCCGCATCATCGACATGATCCTGGTCGGCATCGTCGTCGGCCTGCTGTCCTGGGCGTTCGACATCACCAGCTTCAGCACCGACGGCGACAGCATCAACGCCGGCAAGCAGGCCGGGTCCTCGATCCTGACGGCCGTCCTCTACATCGCGTACGACGTGTTCCTCACGGCGAGGACCGGCCAGACTCTCGGCAAGCGCCTGATGAAGCTGCGCGTGGCCAACCTCGACAACGGCGCCACACCGAACATGCAGGCCAACCTGATCCGGGCGCTCGTGCTGTGGGTCCCGTTCGCCTTCTGCTGCGCCTGCATCTGGACCGCGATCTGCGGCGGCTGGAGCTTCTTCGACAAGCCCTACAAGCAGGGCCTGCACGACAAGGCGGCCAAGACCGTGGTGGTCAGCAGCGGCTGACCGCGCGGCGCGTACGACCGGCGGGTCCGTGGCTCACGGGCCCGCCGTCTCGTGCACCGGCTCCCGCTCCCGCTCCCGCGCGGCCCCCGGCGGGTCGGCGGGCTCCGGCGCGGACGGCTGCTTCGGCCTGGGCACGCTCAGTGCCACGAACAGGCCCAGGATGACCGCCGACATGGCGATGACACCGACCCCCGGCCCCGAACTGGTCTGCGACAGCAGCAGCATGGCGAGGGTGGAGAGCACGACGGTGGCCGAACCGTAGGCGAGCTGTGCGACAGTCGGTCGAGGCATGACGACACATCCGTCCTCGTGACAGCGGGGGAGCAGTGCGGGACGTCCGGGGGCGGTGACCCACCGCGCCCGACTCTAATCCGACGTGTGCCCGACTGGGACGACCAGTAAGCGTCACCTTACCCTCGGTGCAGGGGCACGGGGGGCGCACGGAGTCATTCAGTCCACCAAGTGGACGTTCGAGCGCGCCCGTTGTACTGGCAGGGCCGTCCGGATACCGGATCCGCCGCGCTGCATAATGCAACTCACATGTCACAGTCAAGGTCTGTTAATTCTTTCCCGCCTCCGGTCAAATGGCGTCACTTGTGATGCGTGGCTTTCCGCCACGGAGGAGGGAAACACCCAAGTGACCACGAAGAGACGGGCGTTGAGATCCGCCGCCGTGCTGGTGACCCTGGCCGCCACCGCTGCCACCGGCTCCATAGCGGCGACCACCGCGCAGGCCGACAGCCCGGCCGCGCCGCCGAGCGGCTCGCACGGTGACAGCTACCAGGGCAAGGGCCACGTCATCGACGGCCCCTTCAGCCGGCAGCAGTCCGAGCAGCGGCAGACCGCGCTCGAACAGGTGATCAAGGGCAGTTCGAAGGTCGAGGAGAAGAACGGCTCCAAGGTCGTCAGGCTCGGCAAGGACAAGTACGTCGAGCTGGGCCGCGAGCGCACCGACCAGATCTTCACGATCCTGGTCGAGTTCGGCGACAAGGTCGACAGCAAGTACGGCGGCGACGCCGGCCCGCTGCACAACGAGATCGCGGAGCCGGACCGCAGCAAGGACAACAGCACGGCCTGGCAGTCGGACTACAACCGGGACCACTTCCAGGACCTGTACTTCGGTTCCGGCAAGGGCGTCGACTCCCTCAAGACCTACTACGAGAAGACCTCCTCGGGCCGCTACTCGGTCGACGGCGAGGTCTCCGACTGGGTCAAGGTCGACTACAACGAGGCCCGGTACGGCTCGAACTTCTGCGGCGCCTCCAACTGCCCCACCGTCGAGGACCTGGTCCGCGACGGCGTGAACGCCTGGGTCGCCCAGCAGAAGGCGGCCGGCAAGTCGGACGCCGCCATCAAGGCCGACCTCGCCACGTACGACCAGTGGGACCGCACGGACCACGACAACGACGGCAACTTCAACGAGCCCGACGGCTACATCGACCACTTCCAGATCGTGCACGCCGGCGAGGACGAGTCCGCGGGCGGCGGCGTCCAGGGCGAGGACGCGCTGTGGGCCCACCGTGGTTACGCCTACAGCCGCGACGACGGCGACACCGGCCCCACCGGCTTCAAGGCGGGCGGCACCCCGGTCGGCGACACCGGCATCTGGGTCGGCGACTACACGATGCAGCCGGAGAACGGCGGCCTCGGCGTCTTCGCCCACGAGTACGGCCACGACCTGGGCCTGCCCGACCTGTACGACACCACGTACATCGGCGAGAACTCGGTCGGCTTCTGGTCGCTGATGTCGGCCGGCTCCTGGCTCGGCACCGGCAAGGACGCCATCGGCGACATGCCGGGCGACATGACGGCCTGGGACAAGCTGCAACTGGGCTGGCTCAACTACGGCAAGGCCAAGGCCGCCACCACCTCGGTGCACAAGCTGGGCGTCTCGGAGTACAACACCAAGCTGAAGCAGGCGCTGGTCGTCGAACTGCCCAAGAAGAACGTCACCACGAACATCGTGCAGCCCGCGCAGGGCAGCAAGCAGTGGTGGTCGGACTACGGCGACGACCTCGACAACACCCTGTCGCGCACGGTGGACCTGACCGGCAAGACGTCCGGGTCCCTCGAACTCGACGGCTGGTACGACATCGAGAAGGACTACGACTACCTGTACACGCAGGTGTCCACCGACTCCGGCGCCAGCTGGAAGACGATCGACGGCACCGCCGACGGCCAGCCCATCCCGCGCGACGGCGGCGACAAGCCGGCCCTGACCGGCACCAACGGGAAGTTCCAGCACCTGGTCTACCCGCTGAACGCCTACGCGGGCCAGAAGATCGACGTCCGCTTCCGCTACAAGACCGACGGCGGCGTCGCCCAGATGGGCTTCGCCTTCGACAACCTCGCGGTCAAGGCCGACGGCGCGACCCTGTTCGCCGACGACGCCGAGACCGAGCAGGCGGGCTGGACCTCGCACGGCTTCTCCCGGGTCGGCGCCTCGGTCAACGGCGACTTCCCGCAGTTCTACATCGCGGAGAACCGCCAGTACGTCAGCTACGACAAGACCCTGAAGGTCGGCCCGTACAACTTCGGTTGGCGCGACGGCGGCGCGAAGAACAACTGGGTCGAGCACTACCAGTACCGTCCCGGCCTGGTCGTCTGGCAGTGGGACACCTCGCAGCGCAACAACAACGTCGGCCAGCACCCGGGCGAGGGCCTGATCCTGCCGATCGACGCGCACGCGAAGCCGATGAAGTGGGCGGACGGCAAGCTGATCTCCAACAAGATCACGCCCTACGACGCCGCCTTCGGCTGGTACCCGGTGCCGGGCATGACCCTGCACA
This sequence comes from Streptomyces sp. NPDC088785, assembly GCF_044750685.1. NCBI lineage: Bacteria > Bacillati > Actinomycetota > Actinomycetes > Kitasatosporales > Streptomycetaceae > Streptomyces > Streptomyces sp. NPDC088785. The sequence goes on along the minus strand of NZ_JBIVKH010000011.1, from coordinate 84,473 downwards.
AGCTGGGCGTCGCCACCAAGATCAAGGCGCAGCTCGGCAACCCGGTGTTCGACGACCACAAGGGCACCTACTGGTACGCGGAGAACCCGACGGGCAGTGTCAAGACAACTGACACCAACACCCGGCTCACCGTGCTGAACCAGCCCCTGGACGGCTCCTCGATCACGGTCGCGGTGGGTCGCTCCACTCGCTGATCTTGTAAAGCCGCAGGTCAAAGACGTATCGGCCGTGACCCCCTGGCGGGTCGCGGCCGATCGTGTTTAGGTGCGTCCTGTGAGTTCCTTATTGACGCGACGTCTCACGGGGGTGTGACAGGTATGTCCGCAGGAGGGTTCTGCAAGCTGCCCGGCGGCAGTGTGGTGGTGGCGCTGACGCTGCCCGCGCCCGGCCCCGGGGAGGGCGCCGTGCGGGTCCTGGTGCACGCCGTGAACCGCGCCCGTGCCCTGACCCGCCTGCGCAATCTGGGCCTGCGCGCCGTCTACCTGCGGGGGAACTCGCACCCGCCGACCCCGGACGAGATCACGGCGGTCCTGCACCATCCGGACGGCCTGGTGTGGCGCGAGGCGCCGGACCTGTCGGAGGCGGCCCTGTGGCGCTCGATACGCGCGCTGAAGATCAGCCACTCCGGCGTCTGAGGAGCCGGGTCCGGGATACGGGCCCGCGGCCTACGCCACGACGGGACTGCCGCTCAGTGCGACCCCGGCGTCCTTCATCTCGGACAGCGCGGCCTCGGTGGTGGCGGCGGCGACCCCCGCGGTGAGGTCGAGCAGCACCTGCGTACGGAACCCCTCGCGCGCGGCGTCCAGCGCGGTGGCCCGCACGCAGTGGTCGGTGGCGATCCCGACCACGTCCACCTCGGTGACCTCCCGGCGGCGCAGCCAGTCCGCCAGCGGCACCCCGTTCTCGTCCGCGCCCTCGAACCCGCTGTACGCGGCCGCGTACGCCCCCTTGTCGAAGACGGCGTCGATCGCCCCGGAGGCGATGACCGGCGCGAAGTTCGGGTGGAACCCCACGCCCTCGGTCCCGGCGACGCAGTGCGCGGGCCACGAGTGCCGGTAGTCCGGGGCGTCCGCGAAGTGGTTCCCCGGCGCGATGTGGTGGTCGCGGGTGGCGACGACGTGCTGGTAGCCGCCCCCGCCGGCCTGCCCGATGAGGTCGGTGATCGCGGCAGCGACGTCGGCACCTCCCGCCACCGCGAGGCTGCCGCCCTCGCAGAAGTCGTTCTGCACGTCTACGACGATCAGGGCGCGGCGCATGGGCGGATTCCTTAGCGAGAGGGTGTGACCGTGGGGCTACGAGCGTAGAAGCTTCACGTGGCTTGCGGGAGGGGGCGGTCGGGCCCCGCCGGTGCGCCGCGCGGCGGACCGGCGGACCGGCAGGACCGGCGGGTTAGAGGTACTCCGTCGGGATCACGGCCTCGCCGCGCGACAGCTGCGTCGCCGACAGCGGCAGCCCGTCGCGCACGGCGATGTGCCGCTCGCGCACCGCGTCGAGGGGCTCGCGGGCGACGACCTCGCCGCCCTTGACCAGCTCGACGAGGAGCTGGCGGTCGGCCAGCTCGGCGGGGACGGCGCCGGTGCCCAGCACCTCGGCCTCCGCCACCCCGTCCCGGTCGACCCGGCGCGCGGCCCACTTGCGGCCGCCGACGGACGTCTTGCCGCCCGCCGACTTCTTCGCGACGGCCGTCAGCGGCGCGTCCGGATCGGCGGACTCGGCGCGCGCCACGAGCTTGTAGACCATGGAGCAGGTCGGGTGCCCCGAGCCGGTCACCAGCTGGGTGCCGACGCCGTACGCGTCCACCGGCGCGGCGGCGAGCGAGGCGATGGCGTACTCGTCGAGGTCGGAGGTGACCACGATCCTGGTGTCCGTGGCGCCGAGGTCGTCGAGCTGCTGGCGCACCCGGTGCGCGACGAGCAGCAGGTCGCCCGAGTCGATCCGGACGGCGCCGAGCCGCGGCCCGGCGATCTCGACGGCCGTGCGGACCGCCTCCTGGACGTCGTACGTGTCCACGAGCAGCGTCGTGCCCTCGCCGAGGGAGTCGATCTGGGCCCGGAAGGCGTCCCGCTCGGAGTCGTGCAGCAGGGTGAAGGCGTGCGCGCTGGTGCCGACCGTCGGGATCCCGTACCGGAACCCGGCCGCGAGGTCCGAGGTCGTCGCGAATCCGCCCACGTAGGCGGCGCGCGAGGCGGCGACGGCGGCCAGCTCGTGGGTGCGCCGGGCGCCCATCTCGATCAGCGGGCGGTCCCCGGCGGCCGAGGACATCCGGGAGGCGGCGGCGGCGATCGCCGAGTCGTGGTTGAGGATCGAGAGGATCACCGTCTCCAGGAGCACGCACTCGGCGAAGGAGCCCTCGACGCGCAGCACGGGGGAGCCGGGGAAGTACACCTCGCCCTCGGGGTAGCCCCAGATGTCGCCGGAGAACCGGTAGTCCGCGAGCCAGGCGAGGGTCGGCTCGTCCACGACGTTCCGCTCGCGCAGGAAGCCGAGGACGTCCGCGTCGAACCGGAAGTTCTCCACGGCGTCCAGGACGCGCCCGGTGCCCGCCACGACGCCGTAGCGGCGGCCCTCGGGCAGCCGGCGGGTGAAGACCTCGAAGACCGATCGCCGCTCGGCGGTACCCCCGTGCAGGGCCGCCTGGAGCATGGTCAGCTCGTACTGGTCGGTGAAGAGCGCTGTCGACGGAACATCCACCGGCAGGCCAAGGTCCGCTGTGTTCATGACGATGATGCTACCCCGGATTAGCGTCAGTGTGACGATTTCTGGGTCCGTTTGTGCGATGCGCCCCTCCTGGTGGCAGCATGGGCCGTGTGACGGCTCCAGCACCCCTTGAGATCGAAAGCCCCGAGACGACGGAGGATCTCTCCGTGGTCCCCGAGCCGGACGTCCCCTGGATCACGCTCGTCCACAACGACCCGGTCAACCTCATGAGCTACGTGACGTATGTCTTCCAGTCGTACTTCGGGTACTCCAAGGACAAGGCCACCAAGCTGATGCTGGACGTCCACCAGAAGGGGCGCGCGGTCGTCTCCTCCGGCAGCCGCGAGGAGATGGAGCGGGACGTCCAGGCCATGCACGGCTACGGCCTGTGGGCCACGCTGCAACAGGATCGGAAGTAGATGCCCGGGCACTTCGAGCCGGTCCCCGGCGGCGGCGCGGCCGTCGCCCTCGACGAGGTCGAGATCTCCATCATCCGCTCGCTGGCCGTCCAGCTCCTGGAGCTGATCGGGCCCGGCCCCGGCGGCGAGGTGTCCGACGACCCGCTCGCCGAGCTGTTCGCCGAGGGGCCCAGCGAGCCGCCCGCCGACCCGGTGCTCCACCGTCTCTTCCCGGACGCCTACGGCGGCCCGGGCGCCCCCGAGGGGCGGGCCGCGCAGGACGAGTTCCAGGCGCACTCCGCCGAGTTCCGGCGCTTCACCGAGAACGACCTGCGGGCCGGCAAGCGCGACGACGCCCTCGCGGTGGTCCGCTCCCTCGACGGCCTCGGCCCGGTGGCCGGCGCCGGCGCGGTCCTCCAGCTCACCCCGGAGGACTCGGTCCGCTGGATGCGCGCGCTCAACGACCTGCGGCTGGCCATCGGCACCCGCCTCGACATCACCGACGAGGAGGACACCGACCTCCTCTACCGGCTGCCCGACGAGGACCCGCGCAAGCCGATGGTGATGGCCTACCTGTGGCTCGGCGGCCTCCAGGAGACGCTCGTGGAGACCCTTCTCCCGTGACCCCGGTGTTCGCTCAGCGGACGCTCAAATCCGGATAACGATCAGGTCACCGCCCCGGCTGCCTATGACGCGCCAAGGGCAGTTTGACCGCTTTTTCCTGTGCCGTACGCCACAGTCGGCGGAGTCGATCACCGAGAACGGCGTGATAGATCTTCACGACCGCCCGGCGGACGCCACCCCTGTCCGGCGGGGGCGCCCTTGCCGGCCGACCCCGGCAGGCAACAGCTCCATCCATCCAGGGCCGCAGCGCCCTAAGGATCGTCACAGTCGATCCGAGCCGCGTACGGCACGGATCGGCATGGAGAAAGGCGCAACAACATGACCTCAGCGCAGGTCGAGCAGGACGGCAAGGACTCTGCCGGCAATGAGGCCGTGCGGGACGACGCGGCGTCCCCCGGGTCCGGCGAGGGCTACCAGCGGGGCCTCGGCTCCCGGCAGATCCAGATGATCGCCATCGGCGGCGCCATCGGCACCGGCCTCTTCCTCGGCGCGGGCAAGGGCATCTCCAAGGCCGGGCCCAGCCTGATCCTCGCCTACGCCGTCGCGGGCGTCGTCATCTTCTTCATCATGCGCGCGCTCGGCGAACTCCTCATGTACCGGCCGGTCTCCGGCTCCTTCTCGGAGTACGCGCGCGAGTTCATCGGCCCCTTCGCGGGGTTCGTCACCGGCTGGACGTACTGGCTGTTCTGGGTCATCACCGGCATGACCGAGGTGACGGCCGCCGCCGTCTACATGACGTTCTGGTGGGACATCCCGCAATGGCTGTCCGCACTGGTCTTCACCGTCATCCTCTACGGCGCCAACCTGATCTCCGTGAAGCTCTTCGGCGAGCTGGAGTTCTGGTTCTCCACGGTCAAGGTCACCGCCATCATCGGCATGATCCTGATCTGCGCCGGCATCCTCACCATCGGGTTCTCCGACGCCGGTGACACCGCGTCCGTCACGCACCTGTGGGACCTCGGCGGCTTCTTCGCCGGCGAGAACGGCATCGGCTCGACGCTGATGACCCTCCAGATGGTCATGTTCGCGTTCCTCGCGGTCGAGCTCGTCGGCGTCACCGCGGGCGAGGCCAAGGACGCCAGGACCGTCCTGCCGCGGGCCATCAACACCGTGCCGTGGCGCATCGCCGTCTTCTACGTCGGCGCGCTCATCATGATCCTCTCCGTCGTGCCGTGGACGTCCTTCAAGGCCGGCGAGAGCCCGTTCGTGCACGCCTTCGACGAGATGGGCCTGGGCATCGGCGCCGCCATCGTCAACTTCGTCGTGCTGACCGCCGCCCTGTCCTCCTGCAACTCGGGCATGTACTCCACCGGCCGGATGCTGCGCGACCTCGCGCAGAACGGCCAGGGCCCGGCCCTCTTCACCCGGCTGAGCAGGAACGGCCTGCCGGTCGTCGGCACCACGTTCTCCGCCGCGATGATGATGATCGGCGTCTGGATCAACTACCAGTGGCCGGGCGAGGCGTTCAACTACGTCGTCTCCTTCGCCACCATCTCCGGCATGTGGGCCTGGATCGTCATCCTGATCTCCCAGATCCGCTACCGCCTCAAGTCCGACCGCGGCGAGCTGCCCAGGTCCACCTTCCGCGCCCCGGGCGGCGTCTGGACGAGCGGCTTCTCGCTGGCGTTCATCGCGCTGGTCGTCGTCACGATGGGCATGGACAAGGACAACCGGGTCGCCCTGTACGGGGCCCCCGTGTGGGGCGCGATCCTCGCCGTCTCCTACCTGGTCCTCAAGGCGCGCAGGCCCGCCGACGCCGCGCCCGCGCAGCAGCCGTAGTCCCCGCGGGCGCCGCGACCGGCGTCTCACCAGCCGGGCTGTCGCATATCGCACACCGATACGCGGCGGCCCGGCTGCTTATCCTGACGGCATGCTGACAATCTCCCAGGCCCTGTACGACCAGATCGTGGAGCACGGCCGCAAGGACCACCCCGACGAGGCCTGCGGCGTCGTCGCCGGACCGGTCGGCGAGGGCCGCCCCGAGCGCTTCATCCCGATGCTGAACGCCGCGCGCTCGCCCACGTTCTACGAGTTCGACTCCGCCGACCTGCTCAAGCTCTACCGCGAGATGGACGACCGCGACGAGGAGCCGGTGATCATCTACCACTCGCACACGGCGACCGAGGCCTACCCCTCCCGCACCGACATCTCCTATGCCAACGAGCCGAACGCCCACTACGTCCTGGTCTCCACCGCGGACACCGACGGCGAGGGCCCCTTCCAGTTCCGCTCGTTCCGCATCGTCGACGGCGCCGTGACCGAGGAAGAGGTCCAGGTCACCGCCTGATCCGGCCGCTCTCGCCCCCCGGTCTCGACCGGCGGACGCTTTTCGACCGCATGGTGAGATCACACTCCGGGGTCCGGGCCGGGAATCGATACGATGAGCCCATGGTTTTCCACGACGTGAGCGAAAAGACGCCGGGCGCCCTGCTCGTGGCGCGGCTGCACGTCGACCTGTGCCGCCTCGCCAGCGCCGTCTGTCCGCGCTGAGCCGCACCGCCGTACGTCCGGACGCCCGCCCGTACGCAAGCGCCCACCGCGCGCTCATCCACTCGACTTCCGACTCCTGACAGGAGCCCAGCATGGCCATCGAGGTCCGCATCCCGACCATCCTCCGCACCTACACCGACGGCGCCAAGGCCGTCGAGGCGAGCGGGGACACCCTCGCCCAGCTCTTCGCCGACCTGGACGCGCGGCACGCGGGCATCGCCGACCGCATCGTGGACAACGGCCAGCTGCGCCGGTTCGTGAACGTGTACCTGAACGACGAGGACGTCCGCTTCCTCGACGGCATCGACACCAAGGTCGCCGACGGCGACAACGTCACCATCCTGCCGGCCGTGGCCGGCGGCATGCGCTGAGCGCGGGAACGAAGCAACCCATGCGCTACGACAGCCCGTTGGCCGCGGTGGGCAACACCCCTCTGGTGCGCCTGCCGCGGCTCAGCCCGTCCGACGACGTGCGGATCTGGGCGAAGCTGGAAGACCGCAACCCGACCGGCTCGATCAAGGACCGGCCCGCGCTCCACATGATCGAGCAGGCCGAGAAGGACGGCCGGATCAAGCCCGGGGACACCATCCTCGAACCCACCTCCGGCAACACCGGCATCTCGCTGGCGATGGCGGCCCGCCTCAAGGGCTACCGCATCGTCTGCGTCATGCCGGAGAACACCTCGCAGGAGCGGCGCGAGCTGCTCGCCATGTGGGGCGCCGAGATCATCCCCTCGCCGGCCGCGGGCGGCTCCAACACCGCCGTCCGCATCGCCAAGGAACTGGCCGAGCAGCACCCGGAGTGGGTGATGCTCTACCAGTACGGCAACCCCGACAACGCGGGCGCGCACTACGCGACGACCGGCCCCGAGATCTTCGCCGACCTGCCGTCCGTCACCCACTTCGTCGCCGGGCTCGGCACCACCGGCACCCTCATGGGCGTCGGCCGCTACCTGCGCGAGCAGAAGCCCGACATCAAGATCGTCGCGGCCGAGCCGCGCTACGACGACCTGGTGTACGGCCTGCGCAACCTCGACGAGGGCTTCGTCCCCGAGCTGTACGACGCCTCCGTGCTGACCACGCGCTTCTCCGTGGGGTCCGCCGACGCCGTGACGCGCACGCGCGAGCTGCTCCAGCAGGAGGGGATCTTCGCCGGGGTCTCCACCGGGGCCGCGCTGCACGCCGCGATCGGGGTGGGCCGCAAGGCCGTGCGGGCCGGTGAGTCCGCCGACATCGTGTTCGTCGTCGCCGACGGCGGCTGGAAGTATCTGTCGACGGGGGTGTACACCGCCGCGACGACGGAGGACGCCATCGAGGTCCTCCACGGCCAACTCTGGGCCTGACCCCCCACGGTGCCCCGCGCCCCTGGACGGTTCTTCGTCCGCGGGCCGGTGGCCGCGTCCCGCGCAGTTCCCCGCGCCCCTGGAATGCGCACTTCGTGCGACATCTCCAGGGCCGCGGCAGGGGAGCCCGCGCGCCAGCGCACGCCTCAGGGGCGCGAGGAACTGCGCGAGAAGCGGCCACCGGGCGTCAGTCGACCGACCAGCTCATCAGGGGCGCGGGGAACTGCGCGAGAAGCGGCCACCGGCCCGCGGGTGATCGGCTACCTCAGGGGCGCGGGGAACTGCGCGAGAAGCGGCCACCGGGCGTCAGTCGACCGACCGGCTCATCAGGGGCGCGAGGAACTGCGCGAGAAGCGGCCACCGGCCCGCGGGTGGCCGGCAACCTCAGGGGCGCGAGGAACTGCGCGAGAAGCGGCCACCGGCCCGCGGGTGATCGGCTACCTCAGGGGCGCGGGGAACTGCGCGAGAAGCGGTCACCGGGCGTCAGTCGACCGACCGGCTCATCAGGGGCGCGAGGAACTGCGCGAGAAGCGGTCACCGGGTCGCAGGCAGCCGATCGGAGGAGGTCACCAGCCCTGGCGGCGGACCTGGTCCCAGAGCGTCGGATCGACCACCCCGGCCCGCCGCCGGAAATCCCGCACCGGAACCTCCCGCACCTCATCGGTCTCCAGAAAACTGGCCCGCCCCCGCGCATCCCCCACGGCCCCCGGCGGCAACGGAATCACCCCGGGCCGCTCGGCGTGGTTCCGGCTCGTGATCTTCGCGACGAGCACCGTGCGCCCCCGGGGATCGAGCACCAGACAGGGCCGGTCCTTGCCGCCGGGCCCGTCCTCGTAGGGCACCATCGCCCACCAGATCTCCCCGGCCGCCGGCCCACCCGGCACCCGCCCCCGCCGCCCGGAGCGCCGCAACCGCGAACCGCGCCCCCACCCGTCGACGAGCGTGGCGACCAGCGCGAGGAGAACGACGGCCGCGAGCGCCAGCCACCATGACGTGTCCATACGGATAGACGGTACCGGCGGCGCGCACGGCGCGCGCTGCCGACCACCCCGCGAACGCACGCCCCCCGAACCGGTGACAGCGCAGGTGAGTTCGCCCACAACAGCCGGTGACGGAGGAGCCACCCGCGCTTTCGCGCCTTACGCTCGAAAGAATCCACAGGTTCCACCCCGCATCCCGACCGCCAGCGCGGAGGTTCCCCTTCCTATGAAGCTCACCGTCGTCGGCTGCTCAGGGTCGTTCCCGTCCGCGGAATCGGCCTGCTCGAGCTACCTCGTAGAGGCCGACGGCTTCCGGCTGCTCCTCGACATGGGCAACGGCGCCCTGGGCGAGTTGCAGCGCCACACCGGTCTGTACGACCTGGACGCGATCTTCCTGAGTCACCTGCACGCGGACCACTGCATCGACATGTGCGCCTACTTCGTCGTCCGCTACTACCGGCACGACGGCGGCCGTTGCGCCCCGATGCCGGTCTACGGCCCCGAGGGCACCGAGCAGCGTCTGACGACCGCGCACGCCGACACCCCCTCGGCCTCCGCCTTCAGCGAGGTCTTCGACTTCCACACCGTGAAGCCGGGCTCGTACGAGATCGGGCCGTTCTCCGTGCGGATGGAGAAGGTCTGCCACCCGGTCGAGTCGTACGCCATCCGCATCGAGCACGGCGGCCGCTCCCTGACGTACTCCGGTGACACCGGCCCGTGCGAGGCGCTCGACGAACTGGCCACGGACAGCGACCTGTTCCTGTGCGAGGCCGCGTTCACGCACGGCAAGGAGAACATCCCGGCCCTGCACCTCAACGGCGTGGAGGCGGGCGAGGCCGCGCAGCGGGCCGGCGCGCGCAAGCTGGTCCTCACCCACATCCCGCCGTGGACCGACCCGCAGGTGAACCTGGCGGACGCGCGCACGGTGTACGACGGGCCGGTGGACCTGGCCCGCCCCGGGCTGACCTTCGACCTCTGAGGCACGCGGAAGGCCCCCGGAACCTTCGCGGTTCCGGGGGCCTTCTGCGTACGGGGGGAGGGATCACCCGTGAGCGGGGCTCACTTGGTGATGTCCTCGATCTCCTCCTCGGGCTCGCGGCCCGGGGTGGTGAGGTTGAACTTGGTGATCGCGAAGCGGAACAGGACGTAGTAGATCGCCGCGAAGACCAGGCCGATCGGGATGATCAGCCAGGGCTTGGTCGCCAGGTTCCAGTTCAGCGCGTAGTCGATGAAGCCCGCGGAGAAGGTGAAGCCCGCGTGGACGCCGAGCGCCCAGGTGATCGCCATCGACAGGGCGGTGAGCACCGCGTGGATCGCGTACAGCAGCGGCGCGATGAACATGAACGAGAACTCGATCGGCTCGGTCACACCGGTGACGAACGAGGTCAGGGCCAGCGAGACCATCATGCCCATCACGGCCTTGCGGCGCTCGGGGCGGGCGCTGTGCGCGATGGCGAGCGCGGCGGCCGGCAGGCCGAACATCATGATCGGGAAGAAGCCCGACATGAACTGGCCGGCGGTCGGGTCGCCCGCGAAGAAGCGGTTGAGGTCGCCGTGCACGACCGCGCCCGTGGCGTCCTTGAAGTCGCCCAGCTGGAACCAGGAGACGGTGTTCACGAACTGGTGCATGCCGACGGGGATCAGCGCGCGGTTGATCAGGCCGAACAGGCCGGCGCCGACGGCACCGAGGCCCGTCATCCACTCGCCGAAGTTGGAGATGCCCTCACCGATCGGCTCCCAGATGAGGCCGAAGAAGACACCCATGACCACGCCGACGAAGGCCATGATGATCGGGACGAGGCGGCGGCCGTTGAAGAAGCCGAGCCAGTCGACCAGCCGGGTGCGGTGGTACTTCTGCCACAGCATCGCGGCCAGCAGGCCCATGATGATGCCGCCGAGGACACCCGGGTTGTTGTAGGTGGCCGCGACGTCGACACCCTTGTTCGCCGTCGTGTTGACGACGGCGTCGGTGACCGGGAACGCCTTCAGCACGTTGCTGTAGACCAGGAACCCGACGAGGGCGGCGAGCGCGGTGGAGCCGTCGGCCTTCTTGGCGAAGCCGATGGCCACGCCTATGCAGAAGAGCATCGGCAGGTTGTCGAAGACGGCGCTGCCCGCGGTCGCGAAGACGGCGGCGACCTTGTGCCAGCCCAGACCGTCGTCGCCGAACACGTCGGGCTGCCCCAGCCGGAGCAGGATGCCGGCGGCCGGCAGCACCGCGATCGGCAGCTGCAGGCTGCGACCCACCTTCTGAAGGCCCTGGAACAGGCCGGAGCCCCGCTTCTTTGCGGGTGCCGCCGTAGCGGTGCTGCTCATGAATTTCCTCCATGTGCTGGGGTGCTGCCGGGGACGGTAAGGAAGAAAAACGGGGGTGGGCAGCAGCCAGATGGTCTACACCACCTCAGTGGTGTAGACCTGTTGTAGCACGGTGAAGGCGGGATAAGGAACCCGTCTTTTTTGTGGGCTGGAACATATGTGGGGCGTACGACTCATACGTGACGAAGGGCCCCCGGACCGATGGTCCGGGGGCCCTTCGCGTGGGGCTGACGGCGGGGTCAGGCCTTGGTGATGTCCTCGACCTCCTCCTCGGGCTCGCGGCCCGGGGTCTTGAGGTCGAACTTCGTGATCGCGAACCGGAACACCGCGTAGTAGACGACCGCGAAGACCAGGCCGATCGGGATGATCAGCCAGGGCTTGGTCGCCAGGTTCCAGTTGATCAGGTAGTCGATCAGGCCCGCGGAGAAGCTGAAGCCGTCCTTGACGCCGAGCGCCCAGGTCACCGCCATCGAGACACCGGTCAGCACCGCGTGGACCGCGTAGAGCATCGGCGCGATGAAGACGAACGAGTACTCGATCGGCTCGGTGATGCCGGTGACGAACGAGGTCAGGGCCAGCGAGAGCATCATGCCGCCGACCGCCTTGCGGCGTTCCGGGCGGGCGCAGTGCACCATCGCCAGGCAGGCGGCCGGCAGCGCGAACATCATGATCGGGAAGAAGCCCGACTGGTAGATGCCGGCGCTCGGGTCGCCGCTGAGGAACATGTTGATGTCACCGTGCACGGTCGTGCCGTCCGGCTTCGTGTACGAGCCGAACTGGAACCACAGCGGCACGTTCAGGAACTGGTGCAGGCCGATGACCAGCAGCGCACGGTTGGCGACACCGAAGATGCCGGACCCGATCGCGCCCAGGCCCTCCAGCCAGTTCGAGAAGCTCTCCAGTGCGTCGCCGATCGGCGGCCAGATCCACAGGCAGATGACCGCGAAGAGGATGCCGATGAACGCCATGATGATCGGCACGAGCCGGCGGCCGTTGAAGAAGCCCAGCCACGAGACCAGCTTCGTGCGGTGGAAGCGGACCCAGAAGAACGACGCCAGCAGCCCCATGATGATGCCGCCGAACACGCCCGGGTTCTGGAACTGGAACGCCGAGACGGTGTTGTCCGCCGCCTGGCAGCCCACCGCGACGGCCTTCGCGCCGTCGGCGCAGTCGATCGGGAACTGGCGCAGCACGCCCCGGTAGACGAGGAAGCCGGCCACCGCGGCGAGCGCGGTCGAACCGTCCGCCTTCTTGGCCATGCCGATCGCGACACCGATGCAGAACAGCAGCGGCAGACCGAGGTCGGCGTCCAGCAGCGCGCCACCCGCACCCGCGAACACCTTGGCCACATTGGTCCAGCCGAGACCGTCGTCGCCGAACACGTCGGGCTGGCCGAGCCGGTTGACGATACCCGCGGCCGGAAGCACGGCGATGGGCAGCTGAAGACTGCGCCCCATCTTCTGGAGCCCCTGGAAGAAGGAGCTCCAGGGGCTCGGCCGAGGTACGGCGGCGGCGTTCGTGCTCATGGACGGTCCTCCCGGAACAAGCCACGATGGGCGGGTGTTGGGTACTCTGGCGACTGGTGTAGACCAGTTGCGGGGCGTTGTGGCCGGACACGGCACGCACGCCTGGCACAGACACGGCGCCGTGATCGTCATCATTCGGCACAGGTCACTTGACCGCCCGCGAAGTTGGGCCAACCGTGGGTTACCGTGACAAAGCGGCCCAAAGGCGGGCCCGGGAAAAACAGGGAGAACGAAATGGCCACCAAGGCTGAGAAGATCGTCGCCGGGCTCGGCGGGCTCGACAACATCGAAGAGGTCGAGGGCTGCATCACCCGCCTGCGCACCGAGGTCATCGACCCGTCCAAGGTCGACGAGGCCGCCCTCAAGGCCGCCGGCGCCCACGGCGTCGTCAAGATGGGCACCGCGATCCAGGTCGTCATCGGCACCGACGCCGACCCGATCGCCGCCGACATCGAAGACATGATGTGATCCGGTCCGCCGCCGCCCGCTGACCGCGGACGACAGCACGCCGAAGGCCCCGCCCCTTCACCGGAGTGGGGCCTTCGCCGTACCGGATACGCTCGACCCCATGTCTCGCATCGACGGCCGCACCCCCGACCAGCTCCGCCCGATCACCATCGAACGCGGCTGGAGCAAGCACGCAGAAGGCTCCGTCCTCGTCTCCTTCGGCGACACCAAGGTCTTCTGCACCGCCTCCTTCACCGAAGGCGTCCCCCGCTGGCGCAAGGGCAGCGGGGAGGGCTGGGTCACCGGCGAGTACTCGATGCTGCCCCGCGCCACCAACACCCGCGGCGACCGCGAGTCCGTCCGCGGCAAGATCGGCGGCCGCACCCACGAGATCAGCCGCCTCATCGGCCGCAGCCTGCGCGCCGTCGTCGACCCCAAGGCCCTCGGCGAGAACACCGTCGTCCTCGACTGCGACGTCCTCCAGGCCGACGGCGGCACCCGCACCGCCGCCATCACCGGCGCCTACGTGGCCCTGGCCGACGCCGTCGCCTGGGCCCAGGGCAAGAAGATCGTCAAGGCCGGACGGCAGCCCCTCACCGGCACCGTCTCCGCCGTCTCCGTCGGCATCGTCGGCGGCGTCCCGCTCCTCGACCTCTGCTACGAGGAGGACGTCCGCGCCGACACCGACATGAACGTCGTCTGCACCGGCGACGGCCGCTTCGTCGAGGTCCAGGGCACCGCCGAGGCCGAGCCGTTCGCCCGCGACGAGCTCGACTCCCTGCTCGACCTCGCCGTCGCGGGCTGCGAGGACCTCGCCGCCGCCCAGCGCAAGGCCCTGGACGAGATCCTCGCCGGGTAACGCGGCGCCCGCCAGGTAAAGGGATCCCCAAGCGGGGTGGCAACCGAACCGCCACCCACTGCGTCACTACGAACGGGTGGACGGCATGCGACACGGCCCGCCGTCCGCCCGATTCGTACCTCAGGGGAGGACCGTTCCATGGCCGCGCGCCGTCACCGTCGTATCGCACTGCTCGCCGTCGCGGCGGCCCTGACGGCGGTCCCGGCCGCCGTCGGCTGCTCGGCCGTCGACAAGGCACTCGACTGCGTACAGACCGCCGACTCCATCGCCGACAGCGTCACCGACCTCCAGCAGGCCGTGGAGAACGCGTCGAACGACCCGTCACGGACGGACGAGGCGCTCGCCTCCATCGACCGCAACCTCGACGACATCGGCGACCGGACCGACAACGCCGACGTGTCCCGGGCCGTGGGCGACCTCGGCCGGGCCGTCGGCGACGTCCGTACGTCGATCAGGAACGGCGACGAGACCCCCGACGTCACCCCGGTCACCGACGCCGCGGGCGAACTGACCAAGGTCTGCACGCCGTAGCGCTCCTCGTAGGCTGGTCGGCATGACCCGCCTCATCCTCGCCACCCGCAACACCGGCAAGATCGTCGAACTCCGCGCCATCCTCGCCGCCGCCGGCCTGCCGCACGAGCTGGTCGGCGCCGACGCCTATCCCGAGATCCCGGACGTCCGCGAGACCGGCGTGACCTTCGCCGAGAACGCCCTGCTCAAGGCGCACGCCCTGGCCCGGGCCACCGGACTGCCCGCCGTCGCCGACGACTCCGGCCTCTGCGTCGACGTCCTCGGCGGCGCGCCCGGCATCTTCTCCGCCCGCTGGGCCGGCCGCCACGGCGACGACCGGGCCAACCTGGACCTGCTCCTCGCCCAGCTCGGCGACATCGACGAGGACCGCCACCGCGGCGCCCACTTCGCCTGCGCCGCCGCCCTCGCCCTGCCCGACGGCACCGAGCGCGTCGTCGAGGGGCAGCTCCGCGGCACCCTGCGGCACGCCCCGGCGGGCACGGGCGGGTTCGGCTACGATCCGATCCTCCAGGTCGAGGGCGACACCCGCACCTGTGCCGAGCTGACCGCCGACGAGAAGAACGCGATCTCCCACCGCGGCCAGGCGTTCCGCGCGCTGGTGCCGGTCGTGCGGGAGCTGCTGGGCTGAGACACCCCCAGTCATCGGGGGGCACACGAATGGCCTGTGTTTCGAACCTTCGAAACACAGGCCATTTAAGTGCGGCGGAAGGGATTCGAACCCTCAAGCCCGATCAAGGGCCACAGATCCTAAGTCTGCTGCGTCGCCGTTGCGCCACCGCCGCTCGGCCGCCATGCTACCCGGCACGCTTCTGCCCGCGGCACCGGATTTCCGTCCCGGCATGACGGCCCTACGAGGGCGGCGCGGTCAGAACTTCGGGGACGGGGACTGGGACTCGACCAGCTCCGCGGCCTCTTCGTCGGTCTCCACCGACGGCGGCGAACCGGCGAGCGGCTTCTGCGCCGTCTCCTTCATGCAGGCCACCGCGATGACGCCGACGAGGGCCGCGGCCATCGAGTAGTAGGCGGGCATCATCTCGGAGCCGGTCAGGCCGATCAGGGCGGTGATGACCAGGGGGGTCGTGCCGCCGAAGATCGAGGCCGAGAGGTTGTAGCCGACCGAGAGGGAGCCGTAGCGGACCTGGGTCGGGAACAGCGCGGGGAGCGCGGCCGACATGGTGCCGAGGAGGCAGACCAGGGAGAGGCCGAGCAGCACCATGCCCAGCGAGACGGCCCACAGGGCGCCGTTCTGGACCAGGAGGAAGGACGGGATCGACAGGACGAAGAAGCCGAGCATGCCGGTCATCAGGAGCGGCTTGCGGCCGAAGCGGTCGGAGAGCTTGCCGATCTGGCTGATGATGCACATCAGCAGCACCATGGTGCCGATGAGGATCAGCAGGCCGTGCGCCTCGGAGTAGCCCATCTCGTCCGACAGGTACGTCGGCATGTACGACAGCAGCATGTAGTCGGTGATGTTGTACGCGCCGACCAGGCAGATGCACAGGATCAGGGTGGGCCAGTAGTCGCGGAAGATCGTGGCCAGGTCGCCCTTGGCGGTGGTCTCCACGGTGGAGGCGGCGTCGGACGCCTTGTGGGACGACTCGTCCTCCAGCTTCTGGAAGGCCGGGGTCTCGTCGAGCTTCAGCCGCAGGTAGAGGCCGACCAGGCCGATCGGGCCCGCGACCAGGAACGGCACGCGCCAGCCCCAGGACTCCATGCCGTCGCTGCCGAGCCAGGCGGTCAGCGCCGTGACGAGACCGGCCGCGCCGACGTACCCGGCGAGCGTGCCGAACTCCAGGAAGCTGCCGAAGTAGCCGCGGCGCTTGTCCGGCGCGTACTCGGCGATGAAGGTGGACGCGCCGCCGTACTCGCCGCCGGTGGAGAAGCCCTGGACCAGCCGGAAGAGGATCAGCAGCACCGGCGCCCAGAAGCCGATGGTGGCGTAGGACGGGATCAGGCCGATGGCGAAGGTGCCGACCGCCATCAGGATCATGGTCATCGCCAGGACCTTCTTGCGGCCGATCTTGTCACCCATCGGCCCGAAGACCATGCCGCCGATCGGCCGTACCAGGAAGGAGACGGCGAAGGTGGCGAACGAGGAGATCAGCTGGACCGTGTCGTTCCCGGACGGGAAGAAGACATGGCCGATGGTGACGGCGAGGTAGGAGTAGATGCCGAAGTCGAACCACTCCATGGCGTTGCCGAGCGAGGCCGCCTTCACCGCCCGCTTGACCGCCGACTCGTCGGTGACGGTGATGTCGGTGCGGCGCAGGGGCGGGTTCTTGCGCCTTCTGACGGCGCGGAACAGCGCCCGGTGACGCTTGACCGCCTCCGGGTCGGGCGCCTGCCCTTCCTCGGTGTCGGTGGTCATGGGGTGGATCCCTTCTCTGGACATGGAACGTATCCAGGGGATCACTTGCTCGATCGTGGCGCCTGCAAACGAAAGTCCCCGGGCGGGGGGACTTTCGTCACAGGGCGGGTACCCGGGCGGGCCGGTTCAGATGCCGAGGTCCTTGATGATCTTCGCCACGTGTCCGGTCGCCTTCACGTTGTACAGGGCGTGCTCGACCTTGCCGTCCTCGTCGACGACGACCGTGGAGCGGATGACCCCGGTGACGACCTTGCCGTAGAGCTTCTTCTCGCCGAAGGCGCCGTAGGCCTCCAGGACCTTCTTGTCGGGATCGCCGACCAGAGTGACCCTGAGCTGCTCCTTCTCGCGGAACTTGGCGAGCTTCTCGGGCTTGTCGGGAGAGATTCCGATGACGTCGTAACCGGCCTCGGCGAACACGTCGAGGTTGTCGGTGAAGTCGCAGGCCTGCTTGGTGCAGCCCGGGGTGAGCGCGGCCGGGTAGAAGTAGACGATCGTCTTGCGGCCCCTGTGGTCGGCGAGGGAGACCTCGTTGCCGTCGGCGTCGGGCAGGGTGAAGGCGGGGGCCGTGTCGCCGGGCTTCAGTCGCTCGCTCATGTCGCTCGTTCTCCTCGCGGTAGGGGACTCCCGTTGAGCGTAATGGGGGTGCCGAGGGGTAACCGTGGCGGCGAGCTGACAGACTGTCCATCACCACACACACAGCTAGTTACGCAGCGACCACGGAGGCAGCGCGGTGTCGGACACGGATACGCCGGATACGCGGACGCCGGCGCAGATCGAAGCGGACATCAGGCGCCGCCGCGAGACCCTGGCCGAGACGCTCGACGAGCTCGGGGTGCGGGTGCACCCCAAGACGATCGTCGGCGACGCGAAGGCCAGGTTCGCCGCCCAGGTGGACCACACGGTCGGCCGGGCCTATGTCAGTGCCAATCGGCTGGTCTCGGACGTGAAGGGGCAGCTGGTCACGGAGGAGGGCGCGCCGCGTCTGGAGCGGCTGGTGCCCGCCGCGCTGGTCGTGGTCGGCGTCGTCGGCCTGCTCACGCTGACCACCCGGCGCCGCAAGCGCTGACCCGCGCGCACCCGGGAGCGGGCGGGGCGGGTATTTTCGTGGCGTGAGCGAGAAGAGCCAGCACGACAAGTTGCCCATCCGGATGCTGCACGACCGCGTGCTCGTGCGGCAGGACTCGGCCGAGGGCGAGCGGCGCAGCGGCGGCGGCATCCTGATCCCCGCGACGGCGGCCGTCGGCAAGCGCCTGGCGTGGGCCGAGGTCGTCGCCGTCGGGCAGAACGTGCGGGCGGTGGAGCCGGGCGACCGGGTGCTGTTCGACCCGGAGGACCGGGCGGAGGTCGAGGTGCGCGGTGTCGCGTACGTGCTGATGCGCGAGCGGGACCTGCACGCGGTGGCGGCCGACCGGTTCGAGGGCTCGGAGGACTCGACGGGCCTGTACCTGTAGAACGCCGCGCAGGGGCTGGTGACCATGGTCACCAGCCCCTTTTGCACGCCCTTTGCTACCGTGGGGGGTACCCGACGAGACGCGCCGTACCGGGATCCGCAAAGACGACGCACCCCTGTTGAGAACCACTGACGGAGGTGCCAGTCATGGCCTGGATCCTGATCGTGATCGCCGGATTTCTCGAAGTCGCCTGGTCGATCGGCATGAAGTACACCGACGGTTTCACCCGGCTCTGGCCGAGCGTGTTCACCGGCGCGGGCATCGTCGCGAGCATGATGCTGCTGTCCTACGCCGCCAAGTCGCTGCCCATCGGTACCGCGTACGGCGTCTGGGTCGGCATCGGCGCCGCGGGCGCGGCCGTGGTCGGCATGCTGCTGCTGGGGGAGCCGGCGACGGCCGCGCGGATCTTCTTCATCGGTCTGCTGCTCGTGGCGATCGTGGGCCTGAAGGTGACGTCAGGCCATTGAGCACGTCGCCGCCGTCGCCGCCCCCGTCGCCCTCGTCCGGCCGGTCCGGGTCGGGCTCGTCGGTCTGCGGGCTCTCGGGGGGCCGCGACGACGCGTCCGTCGGGGAGGCCGGTTCGCCGGTGGGCTCCCCGGACGGCTCGTCGGAGGCGGACGGCTCCTCGGACGCGGGCGCCGAGGAGGTCCCGGGCGCGGTGGCGGTGGGCAGGAGGGGCGGCTGTCCGGCGCCCTCCTCCAGCTCCAGGTCGAAGTCGCCGACCGGGGTGCCGGACAGCGCCGTGCGGGTGAACTGCGCCCAGATCTGCGCGGGGAACCCGCCGCCGTTGATCCGGGGCAGGCCCGCGGCGCCGTAGAGCGAGGTGTGCGCGCCGGACTGCGGGTCCTGGCCCATGACGGCGACGACGGTGGCGAGCTCGGGGGTGTACCCCGCGAACCAGGCCGCCGTGTCCTCCTCCGCGGTGCCGGTCTTGCCGGCGGCGGGGCGGCCCGCGGCCCGGGCGGCGGTGCCCGTGCCGGAGTCGACGACCGACCGGAGCACCGAGGTGGTGGTGTCGGCGGCCTCCCGGTCGACGGCCCGCCGGGTGTCCCGCTCGGGCAGGCCGACCTTCTCGCCGTCCTTGCTGACGGAGGCCAGGATCGTGTACGTGCCGTGCCGGCCGTGATGGGCGAGGGTCGCGTACGCCTCGGCCATGTCGAGGACGCTGGCGGTCGCCGGGCCGAGCGCGATCGAGGGGGAGGCGGTGAGGTCCGGGGTGTTCTCCGGCAGCCCGAGGCCGACCGCGGTCCGCTTCACCTCGGCGGGGCCGACGTCGACGGCCATCTGGGCGTAGACGGAGTTGACGGACCGGTCGGTGGCGGTGCGCACGGTGATGTCGCCGTAGGAGACGCCGTCCTCGTTCTCGGGGGCGTAGTAACCGCCGTCCCAGCCCTGGACGGGGCGCTTGTCGGTGCCGTCGTACAGGGTGTCGGGCGTGATGGTGCGGCCGTCCTGCGTCGTCGAGCCGTCGGCGACGGCGGAGGTGAGGACGAACGGCTTGAAGGTGGAGCCGACCTGGTAGTCGCGGCGGGTGGCGTTGTTGACGTACTGCTTCGTGTAGTCGACGCCGCCGTACATGGCGACGACCCTGCCGGTGGCGGGGTCGATGGCGGCGCCACCGGCCCGTACGTTCTTGTCGACGTCGCGCGCCGAGGTGTCGAGCCGCGACATCAGCTGGTCGTCCACCGCGTCGACGAAGGCGTCCTGCTTCTTCTTCTGGAGCGTGGTGGTGATGCGGTAGCCGCCGGTGGCCAGGGTGTCCTCGTCGAGGATCTTGTTGCTGGTGATGTAGTCCTTGACGGCCTGCACGATGTAGCCGCGCTGGCCGGACATGCCGGCCGCCCCCTTGGCCTCCTTCGGCATCGGGAACGTCGTGTTGCGCCGGTCGGAGGCGCTGAGCCACTTCTTCTTGACCATGCCGTCGAGCACGTAGTTCCAGCGGGCGAGGGCGCGGGCCTTGTTCTCGGGGTGCGCGACCACGTCGTAGGCGCTCGGCGCGTTCAGCAGGGCCGCCAGGTAGGCGCCCTGGGCGGTCGTCAGGTCCCCGACGTCGACGCCGTAGTAGGCCTGGGCGGCGGCCTGGATGCCGTACGCGTTGCGGCCGAAGTAGCTGGTGTTGAGGTAGCCGGTGAGGATCTCGTCCTTGGACGCCTCGCGGTCCAGCTTGATGGAGATGAAGAACTCCTTCACCTTGCGCGTGACCGTCTGCTCCTGGCCGAGGTAGTAGTTCTTCACGTACTGCTGCGTGATGGTCGAGCCGGACTGCTTGCCCCGGCCGCGCAGGGTGTTCCAGGCGGCGCGCAGCATGGCCTTCGGGTCGACGGCCGACTCGGAGTAGAAGTCCCGGTCCTCGGCGGCGAGCGCGGCGTGCTGGACCGTCCTGGGGATCTGGGCGAGCTGGACGTTCTCGCGGTTGACGTCGCCGTCGCGGGCGATCTGGGCGCCGTTCGCGTACAGGTACACGTTGCTCTGCGCGGTGGCCGCCGAGTTGGCGGGCGGGATGTCCACGAGCGCGTAGCCGAGGGCGAACAGGCCGCAGCACAGCACGACGAGGCCGATGAGCGTGCCGAGCGCCATCCGCCAGGTGGGGATCAGCCGCCGCCAGCCCGTGCGCCGGGGGCGCCTGCCCTTGCCCTTGCCGGTGGGCCCGGCGGGGTCCCGGTCCGGCCCGGGACCGGGGCCGGGGTCCTGCGGGGGCGGCTCGTCGCTGCTCATGTCCTGTGGAACTCCTGTTTCGCGTCGTACGTCACGTACGCCTCGTATGACACATAAGCCTCCTACATCACTGGAAAAATGCATGGCAGGCGAGGCCAGGCCGCCCCTAGGCTGGCGCCGGTGGACGCTCTCCGGCTATACGCGGCCGTCGCCGCCGGTGGACTGCGCAGGTACGCCACCTATCGCACGTCCACCGCGGCCGGCGTCGTCACCAACACCGTCTTCGGCGTGATCATCGCCTCCACCTATCTGGCGCTGTGGGACGAGCGCCCCCACCTCGGCGGCTACGACCAGTCGCAGGCGCTCACCTTCGTCTGGGTCGGCCAGGCGCTCTTCGCCGTGATGATGCTCGGGATGCCGTCCGGCGTGGAGGCCGAGCTGATGGCCCGGATCCGCAGCGGGGACATCGCCGTCGACCTGTACCGGCCCGTCGACCAGCAGTGCTGGTGGCTCGCCCTGGATCTGGGACGGGCGCTGTTCCAGCTGCTCGGGCGCGGGGTGGTGCCGCTGGCCGTCGGCGCGCTCGCCTTCCCGCTCGCGCTGCCGCACGACGTCCTGCGGTGGGCGGCTTTCCTGGTGGCGGTGGCGCTCGGCTGCGTGGTGAGCTTCGCACTGCGCTATCTCGTGGCGATGTCCGCGTTCTGGTTCATGGACGGCAACGGCGCGGTGCAGATGTACGGCATCGTCGGCACGTTCTTCTCCGGGATGCTGCTGCCGCTGAACGTGTTCCCGGGCACGATCGGCGACGTGGCCCGGGCGCTGCCCTGGTCGGCGCTGCTCCAGGTGCCGGCGGACGTACTGATGGGCACGCACCCCGGGCGGGGCGTGCTCGGCAGCTTCCTCTTCCAGGCCGTGTGGGCGGCGGGGCTGCTCGGGGCGGGCCGGCTGGCGCAGCGGGCGGCGACCCGGCGGGTGGTGGTGCAGGGTGGCTGAGCGCCTCCGGGAGCGGGTGCTGACGGCCTCGCGGGTGTTCCGCATGATCAGCGGGGCGTGGATCCGCTCCACCATGTCCTACCGGGCGTCGTTCGCGCTGACCGCCTTCGGCAACTTCGCGATGACCGGCCTGGAGTTCTGCTCCATCCTGCTGATGTTCTCGCAGGTGGACCGGCTCGGCGGGTACGCGCTGCCCGAGATCGCCTTCCTGTACGGCACCGCGGGCGCCGCCTTCGGGCTCGCCGATCTGGCCGCCGGGTCGCTGGGGCGGACCGGGCAGCGGGTGCGGGACGGCACGCTCGACGTGTTCCTGGTGCGGCCCGCGCCGGTCCTGGTGCAGCTCGCCGCGGACCAGTTCGCGCTGCGCAGGACCGGCCGGATCACCCAGGGACTGGTGGTGCTGGTGTGGTCGGCGGTGGCGCTGGACGTGTCGTGGACGCCGGTGAAGGTGCTGCTCGTGCCGCTGCTGGTGGTCAGCGGGGCGGCCATCTTCGTCGCGGTGTTCATCGCGGGCGCGGCGTTCCAGATCGTGGCGCAGGACGCCGCCGAGGTGCAGAACGCGGCGACGTTCGGCGGCAACGCGCTGTTGCAGTACCCGCCGACCGTCTTCGGCGACGGCCTGCTGCGCGGCGTCACGTTCGTCCTGCCGCTGGCCTTCGTGAACTGGGTGCCCGCGCTCTACGTCCTCGGCCGCCCCTACCCGCTGGAGCTGCCGCGCTGGGTCGCCTTCGCGCCGCCGCTGGTGGCGGCGGTCTGCCTGGCGGCGGCGGGGTGGGCGTGGCGGGCGGCGCTGCGGGGTTATCGGAGTACGGGGAGCTGAGCGCCGGTGCCGGGCCCGGTGCCGCACGCCGGTGCCGCTCGGGGAACGCGAAAGGCGCAAAAGGCGCGAAGGGCGCGAAGGGCGCGAAGGGAAGGAGACGGCATGGTGGCCGGTCCGGGCGAGCCGCTCATCGAGGTGGACGGGATCGAGAAGGTCTTCGACGTGCGCCGCAGGACGGGGTTCCTGCGGCGGGAGCGGCGCGAGGTGCGGGCGGTGGACACGCTGACGTTCACGGTGCCGCGCGGCGAGATGGTCGGCTACATCGGGCCGAACGGCGCGGGCAAGTCGACCACCATCAAGATGCTGACCGGCATCCTGACGCCGAGCGCGGGCCGGCTGCGCGTCGCGGGCATCGACCCCTCGCGCGAGCGGGCCCGGCTCGCGCACCGCATCGGCGTCGTGTTCGGCCAGCGCACCACGCTCTGGTGGGACCTGCCGCTCATCGACTCGTACCGGCTGATGCGCCGCATGTACCGCATCCCCGACGCCCGGTATCGGGAGAACCTCGACCGCTGTGTCGAACTCCTGGAGATGGCAACGCTGTTGGAGGTGCCGGTGCGGCAGCTCTCGCTGGGCCAGCGGATGCGCGGCGACATCGCGGCGGCGCTGCTGCACGACCCGGAGGTGCTGTACCTGGACGAGCCGACGATCGGCCTCGACGTCGTCTCCAAGGTCAAAGTACGGGGATTCCTGCGGGACTTGAACGCCGAGCGCGGCACCACCGTGCTGCTGACCACGCACGACCTCACCGACATCGAGCAGCTCTGCCGCCGCGTCATGGTCATCGACCACGGGCGTCTGATGTACGACGGCGATCTGGACGGGCTGCACGAGCGGGGCGGCGGCGAACGCACCCTCGTCGTGGACCTGGAGCGTGAACTCCCGCCGATCGAGGTGGAGTCGGCGCGGGTGGTGAAGGTCGAGGGGGTGCGGCAGTGGCTGGCGTTCCCCGCCGCGCACTCCGCTGCGCCGCTGGTCGCCGCGATCGCCGGGCGCTATCCGCTGGCCGACCTGTCCGTGCGCGAGCCCGACATCGAGAGTGTGATCGCACGGATGTATGCCGGGGGAGCTTCCCTGACGTGGTGACGCCCGTAGGCTGAAACCCATGACGGACGCAGCGCTCCCGGACCGCCCCGACGAGTCCGGCCCCCAGGACGACGGCCTCGATCTGCGGGCCTCCGACGCCGACCGCGAGCAGGTCGCCGAACGGCTGCGCGACGCGCTGGCCGAGGGCCGCCTCGACATGGAGGAGTTCGGCGAGCGGCTGGAGGAGACCTACAAGGCGCGCACGTACCGGGAGCTGCTGCCGGTCACCCGCGACCTGCCCGGCGCGCGGACGCCCGCGCCGGTCAACCTGACGAAGGAGCCGCTGCCCGCCGGTGCCGCCGACTGGGCGGCCCGGATCGGGGGGACGGCGGGCGGGTCCGCGTGGGGGGTCGGCATCCTCTCCGGGTTCGAGCGCAAGGGGCGGTGGACGGCGCCGAGCCGGTTCGACTGCGTCGCGATCATGGGCGGCGGTGAACTCGACCTGCGCGAGGCGAACTTCGCGTCCCGCGAGACCGTCATCAACTGCGTCGCGATCATGGGTGGCGTCAATGTGGTCGTGCCGCCGGGCGTCGAGGTCGTCGTGCGCGGCATCGGCATCATGGGCGCCTTCGACCACAGCGAGTCCGGGGTGCCGGGGGAGCCCGGGGCGCCGCGCGTGATCATCACCGGGTTCGCCTTCTGGGGCGGCGTCGGCGTCGAGCGCAAGCTGCCCCGGTCCGAGCGGCAGCGCCTGAAGGAGGAGCGGCGCCGGGAGCGTCTGGAGCGCCGGGAGGAGCGTCGCGGGCTCCTCGGGGGCCATGGTCAGGGCCCTCATGACGCCCGGCTCGAACGCCACCTGGAGCGTCACCGCGAGCGCATGGAGGAACACCTGGACCGCCTGGACCAACGCCGAGAACGCCGCCAACGCCCCCGCGACGACATCTAACCCACCGCCCCCTGACCACCCGGGCCGCGTCCGTCCCTGCCGGGGGAGTCATGGTGCGGGCTGCTTCCGGCGAGTCCTCGATCCCGGCCTCCGCCCGTACGAGGTTCAGCCGGTCGGCAGCCGTCATCGGATCTCAGGGGATCTGCGCCGCCGTCAGACCCGCGAGATACCGGGTCCATTGGACGCCCCGGTGCCTGTCGTTCCTCGTTCGTCCGCCGACAGGGTGGTCGGTTTCGCAGGAGGGAGCTGCGGTGGCGTGCGGGTTTCAGCCGGTGAGTGTCTGGATTCCCAGGACGGAGAGCAGGGCGAGGCGTTGGGCGTCCTCCGTGGCGGGCTTGGCGGTGTAGGCCATGATGCGCAGGTGGTTTCCGGCGACGTGGAGTACGTCGCAGTCCAGGGTGAGGGTGCCGACGGTGGGGTGGTCGATGGTTTTGCGGCTCGACCGGTGTTCGGCGGTGGTGCCGGTGTCCCAGAGGTCGGCGAAGCGGGCGCTCCGCCGTCGGAGCCGGGTGATCAGTTCGGTGAGCGCGGCGTCGTCCGGGTAGAGGGCCCTGGTGCGGCGGAGGTCGGCGGCGAGGAGCTGTTGGAGGGCGCCATTGGATTCAGGGGTGTGGCGTACGCGGGTGGTGGAGGTGACGAAGGCGCGCCAGGCGGCGTTGAGGTCGGGGCCGGTGCACTCTCCTATGAGGGCGGTGTGGAGGGGGTTGGCGAGGAGCTGGGTCCAGGTGGCGTCGTGGACGGCGACGGGGGTGGTGGTGAGGCGGTCGAGGATGCGGTGGACGCCGGGGGTGATGTGACGGGGGACCGTGCCGGGGCCGGGCACGGCGAGTCCGGCGAGGCGGAAGAGGTGTTCGCGTTCGCTGCTCTCCAGGCGCAGGGCGCGGGCGAGGGCTTCGACGATCCGGACCGAGGGATGGTGGGCCCGTCCCTGTTCGAGGCGGACGATGTAGTCGGCGGAGATCCCGGCGAGGTGGGAGAGTTCTTCGCGCCGCAGCCCCGGGGCACGTCGGCGGCCACCGGCGGGAAGGCCCGCCTGGTCGGGTGTGACACGGTCGCGCCAGGCGTGCAGGGCTTCGCCGAGTTCGGTCGAGGACATGCCGTCATTGTGGCAAAGGTGAATATTGCTTTTCCTGGTACTGATAGTCCCAGGAAGGCGGGTCTACTACCTAATGATGTGAATCGTGCTCATGCTGAATGCATGAGCGAAACGAGAGCACCCCAGGACACTCCCGTCGTCGGCTTCATCGGCCTGGGTGATCAAGGTCTGCCGATGGCTCGGGCGATCGCCGGGGCCGGATTCCCCTTGCGTGTGTGGGCCCGCCGCCCGGCCTCTCTCGAACCGCTGGCCGATGTCCCGCACGAGGCGGCCGACTCGGTCGAGGCGCTGGCTGCCGCGTGCGACGTCGTCGCGCTGTGTGTGGGCACGGACGAGGACGTCGAGCGGCTGGTCGGGCAGATGCTGCCCCGCCTGCGAGAGGGCGCGGTCGTCGTCAACCACGGCACGGGCGTTCCGGCCACCGCCGCCCGTCTGGCCGAGCGGTGCTCGGCCAGGGGTGTGGCGGTCCTGGACGCCCCGGTCAGTGGTGGACGCCCGGCGGCCGAGGAGAAGCGCCTGATCTGCATGGTCGGCGGTCCGCATTCCGCTGCCGAGCGGTGCCGGCCGGTGTTCGAGGCATTCTCCGCGCACGTCGTGCACCTCGGGCCGTCCGGTGCGGGGCAGACGGCGAAGCTGTTCAACAACGCGCTGCTGATGCTCAACCAGCGGTCCATCGCCGACATCGTCACCCTGGCCGCCCGGATGGATGTCGAGCTCGGCCCGCTGGTGGAGGTCCTCGAACTCGGCAGTGCCTCCAGCGCCGCGCTGAGCCTGCTGAACACGATGGTCCGCCCCGACAACGTCGAGCACCTCTCCCAGGTCGAGGCCCTGGACATGGAACTGTTCGACCGGGCCGTGCGCGATGCCGGCACCGACCCGGGCGAGGTCACCGAGCGGGGCCTGTCCGGGGCCCGCGGCCTGCCCGCGCTGCTGTCCCGCCTGAACGGCTGACCCGGACATGGGCAGGGACACGAGCATCGCCGAGGTGACCCAGCTGGTTCCGCGTGAACGACACAACCGCGGCGATATCGCCGTGCACCGGTTGGACCCGCCCGCCGTCCATGTGGCCGGCGACGGGGCGCCGGCCGAACTGCCGCTGGTCATCGAGTGGCGTATCGACGTGAACGGCGTCGAGGCCGACCCCGCTTCTTCCTGCCCCTCCCCGTACGGGTGACGGCCTGGGCGACGACCGGCCCGGACACGTCCGCCGACCAGTACCGCCGCGCGTTCGCCTGGCCGCACCACACCCCCACCGCCCCGGCCGCCCGAGCCGGACCTCTCGAAAGGAAACACTCCCCATGAGCAAGCTTGCCCTCGTCACCGGCGCGACCTCCGGCATCGGCAAGGCGTTCGCCGAGCGTTTCGCCGCCGACGGCTACGACCTGATCATCGTCGGCCGCCGCCAGGAACGCCTGCACGAGTTCGTCTCCGCCCACCCCGAAGTCGACGTCCGCGCCGTCACCGCCGATCTCTCCACCGAAGAAGGCATCGACACCCTCGCGGCACTGTGCGCCACTGAGCCGCTGGACATGCTCGTCAACAACGCCGGCGTCTCCCACTACATGCCGTTGGCCGACCTGCCCGCCGACCGGGCCCGCGAACTGGTCAACGTCAAGGTCCTCGCCCCCACTCAGCTGATGCGCGCCGCGGTGGGCCCCATGCAGCAGCGCGGAACGGGCACCATCCTCAACGTCGCCGGCATGATCGCCTTCTCCGGTCCGGCGGGACCCGAGGTCATGCCGCGCCGGGCCGTGTACGCGGGAACCCTGGCCTACCTGGTCGCGATGACCCAGACGCTGGCCGCCGAGGTCGAGGGTTCCGGCGTCACGGTCGGCGTGGTCTGCCCCGGCGTGGTGGCCACCGAGTTCCACTCCTCCCAGGGCCTGGACATGAGCGCCGTGCCCCGCATGAGCGCCGACGACCTCGTCACCGGCGCCCTGCGTGGCCTGGAACTCGGTGAGACCGTCAGCGCCCCGGGCGTCGAGGACTCCCAGCTCCTGAAGGACGTGTTCACCGCCGACCTCGCCGCCTTCGGCGGCCAGTCCCCGGCCCTCGCCACCCGCTACACCGAGTAGCCTCAGCGGGCGACGGCCCTGGGGCCGCACCCTCGCCCCGTCCGGGCGCCACACCCTCACCCGGGGTGGCGGCGCCCGCCGCCTGCTCAGCCGGCGCGGGAACCGGAAGCCTCGTCGATGATCTGGGCCGCGAGCAGCACGGCGAGCGCCGCGCAGACCGCCGCCAGCGCCCACACCGGCCCCCACGACCCCGCGCCCGTCCCCGCGCCGAGCACCACGGCGGCGGCACACAGCCACCAGCCCCGCAGCCGCGCCCCGGCCGCCGCGCGCATCAGCGAGGCGATGAGAAGGAACACGCCGACCGGCGCGGCCAGCGTCAGCCCCACACCCCAGCCCGGCAGCGCCGACTCCGTCTCGGCGATGGCGTCGATGAGCGCCCCGAGAGCCCCGTCCGCCGCCGCCAGCGACGCGAACACGAAGTAGTGCCCGAATCCCCAGATGAACGCCGTCCGGTTGTCACCGAGGTCGTAGTGGCCCAGGAACCCGAAGTACAGCCACCACAGCAGAAAAGCGAGCACCGCGCAGAGCACCGCCGCCGTCACCAGCGGCCACGAATGGGCGTGGTCCTCCAAGGCGCCGTTGAACGCCTCGGACGCGCCCAGCACCATCTCACCCAGGATGATCAGCGTGAACAGCCCGTACCGCTCTTCGATGTGCTCCGGATGCGTCACCGCACGCCGCCCCGGCGGCAGCCGGTTCGCCCACACCGGCACCGCCAGCTCTCCCGCACACCCGACCAGCACCATCACCACCGCCACAGCCCCCGGCCAGTGGCCGAAGGCGAAGACGACCCAGAAGACCTGACACGTCCAGATCCCCGACGCCCACCGCAGGCTGTACCGCCGCAGCTGCGGGTTCGCGCGGCCCGCACGCAGCCACTGGACGGACATCGCCACACGCAGCAGCACGTAACAGCCGGTCATGACCCGGAAGTCATCGTCCTGGAACACGTACGGGATCCCGGAGG
The DNA here is from genome assembly GCF_044750685.1 of Streptomyces sp. NPDC088785. Lineage (NCBI taxonomy): Bacteria > Bacillati > Actinomycetota > Actinomycetes > Kitasatosporales > Streptomycetaceae > Streptomyces > Streptomyces sp. NPDC088785. Next base: position 55,866 of record NZ_JBIVKH010000011.1, on the reverse strand, counting down.
CCAGACCCAGCGACGCCAGCAACTGCACGAAGACCAGCAGCCGGTAGGCGACGTCATCGGTGTCGAAGAAGTTCGCGAACCACGTGAACCCCATCCACGCCCACCACACCGCGAACATCACCACGGCCAGCGACACCAGCCCCGACGCGACATCCCCGCCCGCGATCGCGTGATGCCACTGCCCGGCGATCGCACTGACCGTCACCACGAAGACCAGGTCGAAGAACAACTCCAGATTCGTCGCCGTGCGCCCCTCCTCGGAGGGATCACGCAACATCATCCGCCGTACGAATCTCCCAGAAGGTGGCATTTCGGTATCAAATCACCCATGCTCAGCTGCCCGCTCCGTGTCGGCGGCGGCGCTGCCCATCGGTCCGCGGGCCGCCCGGACGGACCGAGCCCGCGCCGCCCTCCGGCCCCAGGCAAAGGTGCCGGTTCATGTCCGGCTCGAACCGACCGCGGGGATTCACGTGCGTCCGGAACGGCGGAGACGGTGCGCGCCGGTCCGCGGCCCCTACAGCTCGGCCCCGGTCGAACCCCTCAGTGAGGCCAGGTCGAAGGACTCGGCCATCTTGCGGTACCCGGCATCGCTCGGGTGCAGATGATCACCCGAGTCGTACTGCGGCAGCAGCTTGCGCGGGTTGTACGGATCCCGCAAAGCCCGGTCGAAGTCGACATAGCTGTCGAACACCTTCCCGGCGCGGATCTGCTCGTTGACCCCCTGCCGGACGACCTCGAGCCGGGGCTCGTACCCCCGATGCCCCTCGAACGGCATCAGGGTCGCCCCCACCACGCGCAGCCCGCGCGCATGCGCCTGCCGTACCAGCTCCCGCAGCCCCTCGGTGATCCGGTCGGGGTCGGTCTGCTGCGGGTTGCGCAGGATGTCGTTGATCCCGAGGTCGATGACGACGGCCCGCACCCCGGCGCGGTCGAGCGCGTCGCGACCGAACCGGGAGAGCCCGCTCGGATTGTTGGCGGGGCGCCCGAGCCCGTCGGACAGCACGCGGTTGCCGCTGATGCCCTGGTTCACGACGCCGTAGCGCGGCGCGCCCGCCTCGGTGCGCAGCCGGTCGGCGAGTACGTCCGTCCAGCGGCGGTTGGCGCCCATGGTGGAGGTGATGCCGTCGGTGAGCGAGTCGCCGAGGACGACGACACTGCCCGCGGTGTCGCTGCTGAGCACGTCGAGCGAGGTGACGTAGCGCCAGTACGGGCTCTGCTCGGTGTACGGGGTCCCGGTCGGGTCCTCGACGGCGTCGCCGCCCGCCACGTACGACATCTGCCGGGCCTGCGGGTGGAACGTGACCGGACCCGACGCGGTCGGCGAGTACGTGCTGACGAGCATGTCCGAGTCGCCCGGCACCCGCAGCCGTACGCCGTCGCTGACGACCTGCGCCCCGGCCGCGATGACCACCGAGGTGTTCCCGGAGAAGGTCAGCCGCCGCACGGTGCCGGTCAGCGCCGTCGGGTCGTTCGGCGCCGCGGCCACGGCGACCGAGGCGTGCGTGATGCTGAGCGGCTGCTGACCGTAGAGGTTGGAGAGGGTGACGCGGGCACCGGTGCCGCCGATGCTCGTGTGCACGACATTGCGGATGGAGCGGCCGGAGAGACCATTCGTCTCCGTGCCGGGCTCGGCGCCGGCCGGAGCGGCCGACCAGCTGCCGGTCCAGGAGCCGGTGGAGGCGGGAGCGGCGGAGCCGTGCGGGTGGGCGCCGCCCGCCTGGATGGTGTCGTCGCCGCTCCGGAGGACGCCGGAGAAACCGACGTAGATGGCGGCAGAGAACACTACGGCGACCGCGACGAGCGCGGCCAGCAGCACATAACCGTGACGCCTGGTCATGCGGTGTGTGTCTCCTCGTGCAGGGGGAGCCGAGGCTCCGGTGTGAATATCCCATGATGCGTCATGGGGCGAGACGAGGCCGACACTGCCCCCCTCCGCCCTGTGAGACGCCGGGAACTTGTCGTTCGTTCCGTTTGTAGGTCAGGAAGGGACAATGTGTGAGCGGGATGACATGGGTGACATGGCAGCGGTGGACGCGGCGGCGACGAGTGAGGCGGACGAGCGATGAGCAATCCGGATAAAAGGGGTGAATCGGACGGAGTGGGTCTGGGGCAGTATGCCCCCGGACCCCCCGCGGAGCCCCGCACCGCCCGCCGCTCCGTCACCGAGTTCACCGAGGCCGACGAGGAGAAGCGCCGCGGTGTGCGCCGGATGAAGGCGACGGCGACGGGCCTGCTCGTCCTCGTCGCGTTCGTCTACGCCCTGACCACCTGGGCGGAGCACACCGGCGCGGGCGCCTGGACCGGCTACGTCGCGGCCGCCGCCGAGGCCGGCATGGTCGGCGCGCTCGCCGACTGGTTCGCGGTCACGGCCCTCTTCCGCCACCCGCTGGGCATCCCCATCCCGCACACCGCGATCATTCCGCGCAAGAAGGACCAGCTCGGACTCTCGCTCGGCGAGTTCGTCGGCGAGAACTTCCTCTCCGGGGACGTCGTCCGCGACCGCCTGCGCTCCGTCGGCATCGGCTCCCGGCTCGGCGCCTGGCTCGCCGAGCCCAGGAACGCGGACCGGGTCACCGCCGAGCTGGCCACCGCGCTGCGCGGCGCCCTCACCGTGCTGCGCGACTCCGACGTCCAGGCCGTCGTCGGCGAGGCCATCACCCGCCGCGCCGACAACGCCGAGATCGCCCCCGGCATCGGCAAGATGCTGGAGAAGGTCGTCGCCGACGGCGGCCACCGGCGCGTCGTCGACCTGGTGTGCGCGCGGGCCCACGACTGGCTCGTCCTGCACTCCGACTCCGTGATGGACGCGGTGCAGGGCGGGGCGCCCGGCTGGACCCCGCGGTTCGTGGACAAGCGGGTCGGCGAGCGGGTCTACAAGGAGCTGCTGCGCTTCGTCACCGAGATGCGCGACATGCCCGAGCACCCGGCGCGCGGCGCCGTGGACCGTTTCCTGCGCGACTTCGCGGGCGACCTGCAATCGGACTCGGACACCCGCGCGCGCGTCGAGCGCCTGAAGTCGGACGTCCTGGGCCGCTCCGAGGTGCAGGACCTGATCGCCTCCACCTGGTCGGCGGTCCGCTCGATGATCGTCGCGGCGGCCGAGGACGAGCGCAGCGAGCTGCGCCTGCGGGTGCGGGCGTCGCTGCTCTCGCTCGGCCGGCGGATGGCGTCGGACCCGAAGGTGCAGGGGAAGGTCGACGGCTGGGTGGAGGGCGCGGCGGTGTACGTCGTGACGACGTACCGCACCGAGATCACCTCGCTCATCACCGACACCGTGGCCGGCTGGGACGCCGAGCACACCTCCCGCAAGATCGAGGCCCACATCGGCCGCGACCTCCAGTTCATCCGGATCAACGGCACGGTGGTCGGTTCGCTGGCGGGCCTGGTGATCTACACGGTGTCGAAGGCGCTGGGGGCGTAGGACCGGCCCCGGGCGCGGCCGCGCGGCGTGCGCGGCCTGTGTGGCGTGAGCCGGGGCCTGCGGGGCAGACGGGTGAAGCCTGTTCACCCCACTCCCTCGACGAGGAGGGGCGCCATGTCCCCGGAACAGCAGAAGGACCCCGGCACCGGCGGATCAGCCCCCGGCACCGACAAAGTCCCCGGCACCGACGGATCAGCCCCCGGCACCGGCACCGGCACCGTCACCACCGCCGTCCCCGCCCGCCTCGACCGCCTCCCCTGGTCCCGCTGGCACTGGATGGTCGTCATCGGCCTCGGCACGGTCTGGATCCTCGACGGCCTGGAGGTCACGGTCGTCGGCAACATCGCGGGCCGCCTCTCGGAGTCCGGCAGCGGCCTGCCCATCTCCTCCGCGCAGGTCACCGGCCTCGCGGCCGCCCTGTACGTGGCGGGCGCCTGCGTCGGAGCCCTGTTCTTCGGCTGGCTGACCGACCGGTTCGGCCGCAAGAAGCTGTTCCTGGTGACGCTCGCGGTCTACCTGGCGGCGACGGCCCTGACCGCCGTCTCCTTCTCCACCTGGTGGTTCCTCCTCTTCCGCTTCTTCACCGGCTTCGGCATCGGCGGCGAATACGCGGCCATCAACTCGGCGATCGACGAGCTGATCCCGTCGAAGTTCCGCGGCCGCGTCGACCTCATCATCAACGGCAGCTTCTGGCTCGGCGCGATCGGCGGCTCGCTGCTCTCGATCGTCGCCCTCGACACGGACCTGTTCGCGAAGAACATCGGCTGGCGCCTCACCTTCGCCCTCGGCGTCGTCCTCGGCCTGGTCATCCTCCTCGTCCGGCGCAACGTCCCCGAGAGCCCCCGCTGGCTCTTCATCCACGGACGTGGAGAGGAGGCGGACACCCTGGTCACCCAGGTGGAGGACAAGATCCGTACGGAACGCGGCGAGACGGCCCTGCCGCCCCCGGCCGGCGAGATCACCATCCACCAGCGCAAGAGCGTCGGCTTCCTGGAGATCGCCCGCACGGTCTTCCGCTCCTACCCGCGCCGCACCACCCTCGGCCTCGCCCTCTTCATCGGCCAGGCGTTCCTCTACAACGCGATCACCTTCGGCTTCGGCGCGATCCTCACCACCTTCTACGACGTGCCGACCGGCTCCACCGGCTACTACTTCGCGGTGATCGCGGCCGGCAACTTCATCGGCCCGCTGCTGCTGGGCAAGCTCTTCGACACGCTCGGCCGGCGCATCATGATCTCCTCCACCTACCTCCTGTCCGGGGTGCTGCTGTTCGGCACGGCCTGGCTCTTCGACCGCGGCTCGCTCACGGCGACGACCCTGACGGCCTGCTGGTCGGTGGTCCTGTTCTTCGCGTCGGCGGGCGCCTCCAGCGCGTACCTCACCGTCTCGGAGATCTTCCCGATGGAGACGCGCGCGATGGCGATCGCCTTCTTCTACGCGATCGGCACGGCGGCCGGCGGCATCAGCGGCCCGCTGCTCTTCGCCGACCTCACCAAGAGCGGCAAGGTCGGCGACACCGTCCTCGCCTTCCAGGTCGGCGCCACGCTGATGTGCCTGGCGGGCCTGGTCGCCGTGGCGTTCGCGGTCAAGGCGGAGGGCAGGTCGCTGGAGGACGTGGCCCGGCCGCTGTCGGCGGTGTCGCCCTCCGGGTGACAGCATCGGGGCCATGGCAGAGCCGCGCGGACCGCGCACCACGGTGGCCGTCCTGATCAGGGACGGTGTCCTGCCCATGGAACTGGGCCTGGTCCACCAGCTGTTCGGCGCCGCCCGCGACCCCGCGACGGGCGAGCCGCTCTACACCGTCCGCACGTGCGCGCCCCGGCCCGGCAGGATCCGTACCGACGCCGACTTCCCAGTCTACGCCGCACACGGCCTGGAAGCGGTGCGCACGGCGGACACGGTCCTGGTCCCGGCGTCGCACGAGACGGACGAGACGCTCCGCGCGGGCACCCTGGACGCCGGGCTGGCGGAGGCCGTCGGCGCGGTGCGGGGCCGGGTGGCGTCCATCTGCACGGGGGCGTTCGTGCTGGCGGCGGCGGGCCTGCTGGACGGGCGCCGGGCGACGACGCACTGGATGGCGTCGGCGCACTTCGCCCGCGCGTTCCCGGCCGTCACGGTCGACGCCGACGTGCTGTACGTGGACGAGGGCCCGGTGCTGACCTCCGCCGGGGAGGCGGCCGGCATCGACCTGTGCCTGCACATGATCCGCACGGACCACGGCGCGGCGGTGGCGGCCGACGTCGCCCGGCGCACCGTCGTGCCGCCCTACCGGGAGGGCGGGCAGGCCCAGTACGTCCGGCGCCCGGTGGGGACGACGGACCTGACGACGACGTCGGCCTCCCGGGCCTGGGCCCTCGACCACCTCGCCGAGCCGCTGACCCTGGCCGGCCTGGCGGCGCGCGACGGCATGTCGGTGCGCACCTACAACCGCCGCTTCCGCGAGGAGACCGGCGTCACCCCCATGGCCTGGCTGACCGTCCAACGCGTCGACCGGGCCCGGGAGTTGCTGGAACGCACCGACCACACCGTGGACCGCGTCGCGGCGGAGACCGGCTTCCGCACGGACGTCTCGCTGCGCCGCCACTTCCGGCGGACGGTCGGGGTGTCGCCGGGGGCGTACCGGGCCACGTTCCGGGGACGATGACCGGCATGACACAGATCCGCAGAGCGGTCCCGAACGTACAGGTGGAGCCCGGCGAGCAGGCCGCCGACGCCAACCGCGCCTTCTACGGCACCCTCGGCTTCGAGGAGGTCATGAACCTCGGCTGGGTGACGACCCTGGCCTCCCCGTCCCACCCCGCCGCCCAGCTCACCTTCCTCACCCACGACGCGACGGCCCCGGTCGTCCCTGACGTCAGCGTGGAGCTGGGCTCGGTGCAGGACGTCGACACGGCGTACGAGACGCTGCGCGCGTCCGGCGCCGAGATCGTCCACCCCCTGTCCGACGAGGACTGGGGCGTCCACCGCTTCTTCGTCCGCGACCCGCAGGGCCGCGTCGTGAACGTCCTGGCCCACCGGGAGCAGGGGGCGGCCCCGTCCTGACCCCTCGGGGGGAGGGGGCTCAGGCGGCCTTGCGGTCCACGACCACGTACGACGCGGCGGCGACCGCTCCGGCCACCCCGAACACGGCGGGCCAGGCACCGACCTTCTTGGCCAGCGGGTGCGACCCGGCGAACGCGACGACATAGGCCCCGGTCAGCGCTCCGGCCACTTTCCCGCCCCGCACCTTGGTCCACTGCGTGGCGGCGGCCGCCCCGGCGACGGCGAGCACGGCGCCCCCCAGCTGCCGCTTCCTGGTGAAGCGGGCGGTGGCGTACCCGCCGATGAGGCCGGCGGCGGCGAGCGGGGCGGTGGGCAGGGTGCGGGCCATCGAATCTCCCGGAGGGCGGAACGCCGGGCCGAATGCCCGGCCATGCACGGAACGGCGCCGTTTGACGCCGTTCGCGAGGTTACGCCGTGTGCCCCGGCCCGGGGCGCGGAGGGCGACGACTGTGCTCCGGCTCACGCCGGCGACGCGGCGGGGCGGGACGCGCCCGGCAGCGGCGCTGCCCCGGTCGGGTGGACCTGCCGCCGAACGGCCCCGAACGGCCCGCCCCGGCCGCGAGGATCGACGACGTGAACCTGCGCCCCCTCCTCGCCACCGCCGCCCTGCTCCTCGCCGCCACCACCTTCGCGGCGGCCCCCTCCCTCGACGCGCGACAGCCGCGCGGCGGCACGGCACCGTCGCACCGGTCGTCCCCCGACGGCTGCGGCGAGACCGACCACGGGCACCTCTGCATCAGCGGACCGAGCCCGAGGTCGGGCACGTACAAGATCGCCTACAACCGGTACGACGACGTCGGCGAGATCACGGTGAAGCTGGGCTACGAGATCAAGATGATCCGCGACGGCAGGATCCACGAGTCGCGGTGGATCGGCTCGAAGAGGACGAGGAACGGCTACGCGTACGTCAAGAAGCACCTGACCATGGGTGAGAAGGACTGCGTCCGGGCGAAGATGGAGTACCGGGGCAGGAAGTACATCTCCAAGTGGCTCCCCTGCTGAGCGCACCGCGGCGGCCCGCATGTGGCGCGTAGTCCTGTACGTCACCCCGCTGACGGCCGCCCTGTCCGTCGCGGCGGCGGCCGCGCTGGCCCTCGTCCTGGCCCGGTGGCGGGCCCGCGCCCCGCAGACCGCCCGCCGGGCCGCGCGCGCCCTGGGCTTGGCCTGGCTGACCCTGGTCCTCGCGGCGACCCTGCTCCCCACCCAGCCGCTGGGCTCCGGCGGCAGGTCCGTGTTCCGGACCCCGGGGGAGGGCCTGTGGGGCCCCCGCCCACCGTTCGTGGACGCCGACGAACGCCACCTGATCGTGGCGCTCCAGACCGCCAACGCGGCGATGTTCGTACCGCTCGGCATCCTGACGTCCGCGTCCGCACGCAGACCGTCGACACCACGGGCCACCCTCCTGTGCGCCGCCCTGAGCGTGTCCGTCGAACTGGCCCAGCTCGTGATGGCGGCGGGCCGGGTCGTCGACGTGGACGACGTGCTGTTCAACACGGCGGGGGCCCTGCTCGGAGCCGCACTGCTCACCACGTCGAACCACCTCACCGGAAGCCTCCACACGATCTCTGGCTCCCGCGGGGGGCGGGGGGCTCGGCGTCGCCCGTTCCGCGCCTGAGGGGTCTGCCCCGTGCGCAGCCGCAGCACTTCCCCGAGCCGGGTCCGTGCTCATGGGAGACGAGCCGGACGATTCCGCTGACACGAGTCGGTCCTCGAGGACTGGTTGGATCTTGCCCGACTCAGAGGCCGGCGAACGCCACCAGCCTCATGAGTCCGGAGGTCTCGCCCGTGTTACTGGGCGCTCTCCGACACAAGCAGGCGCAGAGGGGACTCGCACTGCCAACGGAAGCTCAACCTGTGGACTGAGCCCCAAGAACGTTCTGGGCGAGGCACCATGGTCCTCAACAGCCACAGGGAATCGAGGAGCCATGGCGGACTACGTAGAGCCGGAGTGGGATGACGCGGATGGAGAAGAAGACGACACCAGCGAATCGGTCACCTCAGAGGAGGTTACGCGTGCGGTTGTCACCGATACAGATTGGACTGCTGAGACGATCCTGAGCCAGCTGCGACGAGGGAATATTCAACTCAACCCACGTTTTCAGCGACGTGATGCCTGGAACAGGCCCCGGAAGAGTCGATTCATCGAGTCACTCATTCTCGGGCTGCCAATTCCGCAAATCGTTCTCGCGGAGGACAAGAATCGGCGCGGGAAATTTATAGTTTTGGATGGGAAACAGCGCCTTTTGGCTCTTCGTCAGTTCGCGGCCGGTTCATCATTTGCCGCGTCTGACGAGGAAGAAGGTTTCAAGGGTTTCTCGCTTTCAGGGCTTGAAGTGCGCGAGGACCTGAGACTCGTGACGCTGAAGCGGATGGAGAAGGAGGCGAAGTATGTAGATGACTTCAATTCTCTACTCAATGAGACGATCCGAACGGTTGTCGTGCGACGTTGGCCGAGTGAGGATTTTCTCAACCTGGTATTTCTTCGTTTGAATACAGGCAGCGTCAAGCTTTCCCCTCAAGAGCTTAGGCAAGCGTTGCATCCCGGGAAGTTCACTGATTTTCTGGATGATTTCGCTTCTGAGAGTGAATGGCTACGCAGGGCACTGCGTATCGATAAGCCGGACTTTCGTATGCGGGATGTCGAGATACTTTTGCGCTACTTCGGGTTCCGGTATTCGCTGGACGAGTATACGGGAAACCTGAAGAAATTCCTGGATGACACCGTAAACGTGCTTAACGCTCAGTGGGAGAGTGAAGAGGGCGGAATTAGGGCCAGGGGAGAGGAATGTGATAAGGCTATCGAGGCGACGTTCGAGATCTTCGGCGAACAGTCCTTCTACCGTTGGGCTCGCGGGAAGTATGAAGGGAGGTTCAACCGGGCAGTTTTCGATGTAATGACCTACTATTTCACAGATTCCGAGGTTCGAGAGCTCGCAATTGGACGGTCGGGTTCAGTTGAGGCAGCATTCCGGCATCTGTGCGAATCGGATCAGAGGTTTGTGGAGTCAATTCAGACCACTACAAAGACTCCGCTGGCAACTCATCGCAGGCTCGCTGCGTGGGGGGAGGCTCTGGAGCGGGTGATCGATCGAAGTCTCCGGATTCCTGAGCTGCGCGACAACCGTCTCGTTCCGTAGGCCGAGTGATGGCATCAGTCCGTTTCGAGGAACTGTCTCTGAGGATAGGCGAGTTGAGGCAGTACTTCCTCCCAGAGCGATTCGAGCCCACGGGTTCATATGAGCAGTGCGTGCATGAGCATGCGCGTGCATTTCGTGTGCTTGCGCACGCGGAGTTCGAATCCTTCATTGAGGATCGTGTGGTCGAAGTTATTGACCTGGCGGTAACTCAGTGGCAGGCGGGGAGCGAGGTTTCGTCTGTTCTGGTCGCCGCGTTGGCGTATCGAGAGTCCGCTTTCTCGATGCCCGCTTCCCTTGCGGACGCCAACGCGAAGCGCGGCAAGTATCCGGAGCTTGCGGAGAGAATTGAGCATACGCGTACGGAGATATATAGGTACGCACGTCACCAGAATCATGGAATAAAGGAGCGGAACCTCCTGAGGATGCTACTTCCTGTGGGCGTCTTGGAGTCGGACTTGAATACTACGTGGCTTAGTCAGACGGACGCTTGGGCTACGGAGCGAGGAGAGGCCGCCCACAAGGCAGGTAAGGTGCAGGTGCAATTGGATCCGCGAAAAGAATTCCTCACTGTTTCCAAAATACTCGATGGATTTCGAGAGGTTGATGAAATGCTTGCCGCGAAATAGGGCAAGATGAGGCCTGTCAGCCCTATTAATTTCCTCGGTATTTATCGTTAGCGCGTATCGCGCTCGTGAGGCTTCGCGGGTCTCCCTCGGGTGTCGGCGATGGTACGCGCTACGGCTGCTGGATCCTCGTGCTCCCAGAATCGCAGCACAGTCCAGCCCGACTCCTCCAAGTGCCGCGTGGTCTCGCGGTCGCGGGTCATGTTCTTGTCGAGCTTGGTCCGCCACCAAGTGGCGTTGGCCTTCGGCTTTGTACCGTGCTGTGGACAGCCGTGCCAGAAGCAACCGTCCATGAAGACCGCGATTCTGTTCTTTCCGAAGGCGATGTCAATGGTGCGGCGTCGCATCCCGGGGACCGGGACGTTCAAGCGGTAGCGCAGGCCCGCCGCGTGGAGGAGACGGCGAACCGCCAGCTCGGGCGCGGTGTCGCGGGAGACCTGACGGCTCATACGGGCCGAGACGGATGCGGACGAAGGGATGGGGCGGGACACATCAGCATTGTGCCCAAGAGGTCCCGCCATGCGCCCGCTGATACTCGGATCAGTTGACGGTGCCGTGACAGGCACCGTAGTTCGTGCCGCTTCCGCACCAGCACCCCGCATCGGAAGCCGGCGGCCAGGCCGTGGCGCGGCCTCGGGCCGCCAGGGTCGTCGCGTACTGGGGGAGCAGGGACGCGTCGTCGGGGGACGAGGCCTCCGAGGCCGCGAAGGCCTCGTAGGACGGGACCGTGCCCGTGACGATGCCGAGGTTGGCCGTGCCCGACGCCGCCAGTTCGCGCAGGGAACCCTCTATCGACGTCAGGTGGGACTCGTACGTCGGGTACTCCGAGGTCAGCGCAGGGTAGGCGGCGATCAGTTCCGCGTACTCCGTCGACGGCCAGTGCAGGACGGCGACCGGGAACGGGCGGGACAGCGCCTCGCGGTAGGTGCCCAGTTCGGCGCGGAGGCGGGAGATCTCGGCCTGGAGCTCGGCGGGGTTCTCCGAGCCGAGGGCCCACAGGCGCTTGGGGTCGTGGAGTTCGTCGAGGGAGACCGGGGTGCGGTTGGCCTGGTCGGCGAGGGCGTCCCAGTCGTCGTGCGGGGTGCCCAGGAGGCGGCGCACGCGGTGCCGGCCCAGGAGGAGGGGGTGTTTGGCGAGGGGCACGCCCGACGCGCGCTCCGGCTCCGGGACGAGGAGTTCCAGCGCCTCCGTGAACGTCGCGTGGGCCTGTTCCAGCTCGTCGTGCTGCTCCAGGGACTCCGCGACGATCACCCACGGCGCCGGGGACCGTGGGGCGGTGGCGCGCAGGCCCGTGATGATGGCGTTGGCCTCCGCCTCGTGCCCGTACTCCCACAGGTTCGCGGCCTTGAGGGCCCGGATCAGGGACGGGTCGTGGACGTCCGGCGCGGCGAGCAGACCGTCGTAGAGCGTCGTGGCGCGCTCTCGGTCGTCGGCGAGTTCGTAATGGGCCGCGGCCTGGAGGAGCAGGGGTTCCGCGTCCTCGGGATACATGTCCGCCGTGCGTTCCAGACGCTCGGCTTCCGCTACGTGGTCGGCACGGTCGTTCTCTGCGGGTGTGGCAGGCGTGTCGGGGCGCATGAGGGACACCGTACTGCCGGAATCCGTGCGGCGGACCGTCCGTATCGCAGTGTGGTGGCCTGCTCCGTCGCCGGTGAACGCCCCCGGGAAGCCGTTCCGGGGCCCGGTCACCGGCACCGCCCCACGGCCGGGCGGCCCGTCCGGTCCGGGTCCTTCTCTGGCTAGTTGGCGCCCCGGGACCTATCTTGCGCCCGTGCTGGAGCGGATACGGATGCAGATGCGGATGGGGATACGGGCGCGTACGCGGACGGGTGCGCGGGGTGGGCCCCAGGTCGTGGCCCAGGGGCGTCCCCGCCGGTCGGCCGGCGTGCGTGTGCTGTGGGGCGGCGCAGAGGTCGCCGTCACCTGCGGGGTGATCCTCCTGCTGCTCGTCGTGCACCAGCTGTGGTGGACCAACCGGCAGGCCAGGGCCGGCGCCGAACGACAGGTCCACTCCCTCGAACGGCAATGGGACCAGGACAAGGGCGGCGACCAGGGCGGGGACGGCGACGAGGGCGGGGACGGGGACGGGGTCAAAGAGGAGGGAGAAGGAGGGAGCCGGGGGGACGCCTCCTCCGATGCCGGCAGCGGGGGTGGGGGTGGGGGCGGGAGTGCCGGGGCGCGGGGGCGGGCCGGCGCGCGGCCCGCCTACGACCAGGCGTACGCCGTGCTCTCCATCCCGCGCCTCGGCCTGCGGGTGCCCGTGGCGCAGGGGGTCAGCAAGCCGAACGTCCTCAACCACGGCTATGTGGGCCACTATCCGGGCACGGCCCAGCCGGGCGGCGTCGGGAACTTCGCGCTCGCCGGGCACCGCAACACCCACGGCGAACCGTTCCGCTACATCAACCGGCTGCGCCGCGGTGACACCGTCTCCGTGCGGACCCGGGACGCCACGTACACGTACGTCGTCGACAGGACGCTCGGGCGGACCTCGGCGCGCGACGGGGGTGTGATCGCACCCGTGCCGCGCAGCCGGGTCGTGCCGTCGGCCGGGTACGCGAGCGCCGGGTACTACATCACGCTCACCACCTGTACGCCCGAGTTCACGTCCCGGTACCGGCTGGTGGTGTGGGGGAAGCTGAGCCGGATGACGCCCCGGTAGGCCGCCAGGACCTAGGCTGGCTGCTCGTGATCAAACGGCCGCATCTGCTCTGGCTCCTCGTGCCCTTCGTGCTGTACATCGTCGCGCTCCCGTTCGTGAACCGGGTCGAACCGGTGCTGCTCGGGCTGCCGTTCCTGTTCGTGTGGCTGCTCGGGGCGACGCTGCTGACGCCCGTCGCCGTGTGGCTGACCTGGCGCGGCGACCGCAGACTCGCCGGTGGGCCGGGGAGCGAGGGGGCCGGGGATGAGTGACGGGGCCGTCGCCACGACGCTGTTCGGCGTCTTCATGGTCGCCACCGTCGCGCTCGGGCTGCTCGCCGTGCGGGGCAGGGGCGGCGGCGGGGGGCTCGCCGAGTGGTCGGTGGGCGGGCGCTCGCTGGGCGCCGTGTTCATCTGGGTGCTGATGGCGGGCGAGGGGTACACGAGCTTCAGTTATCTCGGGGCGGCCGGCTGGGGGTACAACTTCGGCGCGCCGGTGCTGTACGTCGTCGCCTACATGTCCTGCGGATACGCCGTCGGGTACGTGGTGGGGCCGATGCTGTGGGCCTACGCGCGCCGGCACGGGCTGGTGTCCATCACCGACATGGTCGCCCACCGGTTCGGGCGGCCGTGGGCGGGCGCCGCGGTGGCCGTGCTGGTGACGGTCTTCCTGCTGCCCTACATCCAGTTGCAGATCACGGGGATGGGGGTGGTCGTGTCGACGATCTCCTACGGCGCCATCAGCCTGAACTGGGCCTACTTCATCGGGTTCGCCGTCACGACGGTGTTCGTGGTGGTCAGCGGGCTGCGCGGCAGCGCCTGGGTGTCCGTCCTGAAAGACGTGCTGGTCATCGTGACGCTGGCGTTCCTCGCGCTGTACGTCCCCGTGCACTACTTCGACGGGTACGGGGACTTCCTCGGGCGGCTCGTCGACGAGAAGAGCGCGTGGCTGACGCTGCCGGGGAGCGGCGGGTCGCCGTACGGGGAGGGGTGGTTCGCCACGACGACGTTCCTGAACGCGCTGACCGTCGTGATCTTCCCGACGACCGTCGCGGGGTATCTGGGGGCGCGCAGTGCCGACGGGCTGCGGCGCAACGCCGTCTGGCTGCCCGCGTACAACGTGCTGCTGTTCGTGCCGATGCTGCTGGGGATGGCGGCGCTGTTCGTGGTGCCCGGGCTGACCGGGGCCGAGTCCAATCTGGCGCTGTTCAAGCTGGTCGTCGACTCGCTGCCGGCCTGGGCCGTCGGGATCATCGGGGTCGCGGCCGCGCTGTCGTCGATCGTGCCGATGGCGGTGTTCATGCTGGTCATCGGCACGATGTGGGGGAGCAGCGTCTTCTCGCTCGTGCCGCGCTGGCGGGGGTCGTCGCAGGCGCAGAAGACGTGGTCGCAGGTGGTCGTGGTGGTGGCCGGGGGGCTGGCGCTGGTGTTGACGTACTCGGCGCCGAACACGCTGGTGCGGCTGTCTCTCATCTCGTACGAGGGGATGGCGCAGTTGGTGCCGATGTTGTTGGTGGGGCTGGTGTGGCGGCGGATGAGTCTGGTGGGGGCGTTGAGCGGGGTTGTGGTGGGGGTGGGGGTCGTCTGTGGGCTGGTGTTCAGTGGGCGGGATCCGGTGTTCGGGGTGAACGCCGGGATCGTCGGGCTCGCCGCCAATGGGGTGGTCATGTTGGTGGTGACGTACGGGCGTCCGGCTGATCGGGATGAACGGTCGGACGGCGATGTCCTGGCCCGGGATCCGATCGTCGGGTGACACCTCCGGTGGGCGCGTCCCCTTGAAGCCTTGCGCTGCACGCGGCTTCCCTGTTGTTCGCCGACTGGCTGATGGGAGCTTCTCGCGCGGTTCCCCCCGCGCCTGGGTTGGTTCGTCGTCTGCGGGCTGGTGGGGGCTGGTCGCGCAGTTCCCCGCGCCCCTGGGTCCGTCGCCGACTCCCGGCCGGTGGCCGCTTCTCGCGCAGTTCCCCGCGCCCCTGAGGCGTGCGCTGCGCGCTGCCTCTCCTTGAGGCTGCGCTTCGCGCGCCTCCACTGAGAGGCGAGACGGTAGCGCGCCTCTCCCGAGAGGCCGGACAGTGGCGCGCCTCTCCTGGGGGGTGGGTCGGTGGTGCGCCTCTCCGATGAGATGGCGCACGCAGTGCGCATCTCAGGGGCGCGGGGAACTGCGCGATCAGCCACGACGAGAGCCGCGCCCGAAAGGCGGCCCCAGGGGCGCGGGGAACTGCGCGATTAGCCACGACGGTGGCGCACCCGAAAGACCACCCAGGGGCGCGGGGAACCGCGTAGGGCGTGGTTGTCGGGCGTCAGGTGGTCGGGGGGTGGTTCGGGGAGTGGAGGGTTAGGAGGAGGGTCAGGGCCGTTACCGACAGGGCGGCCGAGACGATGAGGGACGTGTTCATGCCCTCGGCCAGCGCATGCGCGGACGTGCCGGTCGCGGTCGAGACGGCGATCATCAGGGCGACCCCGGCCGCCGAACCGATGTAGCGCGCGGTGTTGCCGGCCCCCGACCCCATCGCGGCACGCCCCGCCGGGACGGACTCCACGGCGAGCATCGGCAGCGCGGCGTTGAGGAGCCCGCTGCCGATGCCGGAGACGAGCAGGCCGGGCAGGAGGCGGGCCCAGTGGCCCGAGCCCGCCGCGCCCAGCAGCGTCAGCACGGCCAGCGCGTGCAGGGCGAAGCCGATGACGAGCTGGTGGCGCGGGGAGACCCGGCCGGCGAGGCGGCGCACCTGGAGGGCCGTGGCGAAGCCCGCGCCGGACCAGACCACGAACAGGCCCGCCGTGCCCATCGGGCTCACCCCCATGGTGCGCTGGACCAGGGTCGGCACGTAGCTGAAGAGGGCGATGACCGACAGCCCCGTGAAGAACGCGCCCGTCGTCGACGCCAGGAACAGCGGCCGGCGCAGCAGCGACAGGTCCAGCATCGGGGCGGCGCCCCGGCGTTCGACGACGACGAACGCCGCGAGCAGGACGACGGCGGCGGCCAGCAGCGCGGCGACGGGCACGCGCAGCCAGCCGTCGCGGCCCAGCGTCAGCGCGGCGAGCAGCGCGGCCAGCGCCAGGCCGAGGGTGAGGGCGCCGGGCAGGTCCGGCCGGCCGCCCCGGGGCGAGCGGGACTCGGTGAGCGCACGCGGCGCCACCGCGGCGACCAGCAGGGCGGCCGCCGCCAGCGTGCCGTAGGCCCAGCGCCAGTCGGCGAGCTGGGCGACGTAACCCGACACGACCGGACCGAGCGCGATGCCGCCGCTGACGAACGCGCCCCAGACCCCGGTCGCCCGGATCCGCCCGGTCAGGGTCGGGTAGGCGTGCACGAGCAGGCCGAGGCTCGCCGCGAGGATCGCCGCCGACGCCGCCCCCTGCGCGACGCGGGCGAGGGTGAAGAGCAGGGTGTTCGGGGCGAGCGCGCCCAGCGCCGTCGTCACGCCGAGCGCGAGGACGCCGAGGAGGAACGCGCGCCGCCGCCCGTAGTCGTCGGCGAGGCTGCCCGCGACCAGCAGCAGGGCGGCGAGGCCGAGCGGGGTGCCGTTCAGGAGCCAGGCCTGTGCGGAGAGCCCGGTGTGCAGGGAGGCGGCGGTGTCGCCGAGCGTGACCATCGGCGCGGTGTACGCCATCAGGGCCACGGCGGTCGCCGCGCTGGTCACGGCGAGCGTGGCGGCCGGCCGCGGCTCGGGCCCCGCGGGCCGGGCGAGGTCGGGGACGGGCGCTGATGCCGTACGGACGGGCTGGGACATGGGTCGGCCATCCAGATGGGTTCAGTGAATGAACTTGGGGTGCCTCCCGAACGTAGCACGGTAAGTTCGGTCATTGAACCTTGAGCCGGTAAATGACTACAGTGGCAGGCATGGCTCTCGGCAAGGACTACGTGACCCAGGAGTGCTCCATCGCCCGCGCGCTGGAGATCGTCGGCGAACGCTGGACGCTGCTCGTCGTGCGCGACGCCTTCTACGGCGTGCGGCGCTACAACGACTTCCTCGTCCACCTGGGCATCCCGCGCGCCGTCCTCGCCTCCCGCCTCCAGGCGCTCACCGCCGCCGGGGTCCTGGAGAAGCACCGCTACCAGGACTCGCCGCCGCGCGAGGAGTACGTGGTCACCGACCGCGGACGCGAACTGTGGCCGGTCCTGCGCTCGCTCGGCGCCTGGGGCCGCGGCATCCCGGGCGCTCTGCCGATGCGCGAGTTCCGGCACGCCCCGTGCGGCACCCCGGTCGGCGTCGTCGGGGAGTGCCCGGCCTGCGCGGGCCCGGTGCCGCTGGAGGAGATCGAGATGCTGCCCGGCGAGGGGCTCGACCGCGACCCCGCCGACCCGGTCAGCCGCGCCCTGCTCGCGCCCCGGCGCCTCCTCCAGCCGGTCGTGACCGGGACCGCGTAGAACCGGGGCCGGGGGCCGGAGCCGAGGCCGTCGGCGAAACCGAGGCTGTATAAAGAAGGGGCGGAGAAACAGAGAGCCGGAGAGCCGGAGAGCCGGAGAACCGGAGAGCCGGAGAGGAGGACGCCGCATGACGCGTACGAGCACCTGGGCCACGACCCTGCGCCCGGCCGCGCTGCTGCTCTTCCTCCTCGTCGAGTCCGTCCTGGTCGACACCGGCAGCCTCGCCGGGGCCGTCGCGCTCGCCGCGACCGCCGCCGCGGGCTCCGCGCTCGCCGTCTGCTCCCTGCTCACCGCCCGGTCCGCGCCCGCCGTGCCGCCCACCAGCGTGCGCACCGCGATGCGGGACCGCGAGCACCGCACGGCGTTCCTGCCGCAGCGCGACCCCGACGCGCGGGGGCGCACCCGGCCCCGAGCACCCGGACGTCTCGTCCCGACGGTCCGCTGACCCCGCCGTTCCTCCTGCCGGGCCCGCGGTCCGTCATGCCGAAACCCTGCTTCTCCCCGGCACGACGAGACCCTCGGAGGGCTCACCCATGTCGTCGTTCATGTCCGTGTTCGCGAGCCTGGTCGAGCACCTGGCGACCCTGCTCCAGCCGCTCTTCCACGCGTCGGCGACCGCCGCCGCGATCGTCCTGTTCACCGCGTTCGTCCGGCTCCTCGTGCACCCCCTGTCCCGGGCCGGCGCCCGGGGCCAGCGCGACCGGCTGAAGCTGCAACCGCGCATCGCCGAACTGCGCGCGAAGCACAAGAAGAATCCCGAGGCGCTCCAGAAGGCGATCATGGAGCTGCACCGCGAGGAGAAGGTCTCCCCGCTCTCCGGCTGCCTGCCGATGCTGTGCCAGATGCCGGCGTTCTTCCTGCTCTATCACCTGTTCTCCAGCGCGAGCATCGGCGGCGACCCCAACGGCCTGCTCGGCCACACCCTCGGCGCCGCCCCGCTGGGCGGGCGTTTCAAGGACGCCCTCGCGCACGGCGGGCTCCTCGGCGCGCAGGGGCTCGTGTACGTGGCGCTGTTCGCGCTCGTCGCGGTCGTGGCCACCTTCAACTACCGGCGCACGAAGCAGCAGATGGCACGGTCGGCGGCCGCCGCGCCCGCCGCGGACCAGCCGCAGCTGCCGGGCATGGGCGCCATGACGAAGTTCATGCCGCTGATGTCCTTCATGACGCTGTTCTCGGTGGCGTACGTGCCGCTCGCCGCCGCGCTGTACATCATCACCTCGACGACGTGGAGCGCCGTCGAACGCGCCGTCCTCTACCGCGACATGCCGTACGCGGGCGCCGCGGCGCTCCCCGTGTAGCGCACGGCGCGCGGGTGCGGCCCGGGTCCAGTCCGTGAACGGGGTATTGCGGACTGGACGCCGAACTTGGAGGATCGACCAGACCTCCGATGGCTGAGGCCGCACCTTGCCATGGAGGCTCCTCCTAGATCAGAGGGAGTTACACCATGAAGCTGCTGCGAGTCGGACCCGCCGGAGCCGAGCGCCCCGCGCTCCTCGACGCCGGGGGAACCCTCCGCGACCTGTCGGGACTCGTCCCCGACGTCGACGGGGCGCTGCTCGCGGACGACGCCGCGCTGGACCGGGTACGGGCCGCCGCCGCCGCGGGGGAGCTGCCCGCACTCGACCCGGCGGGCCTGCGCGTCGGCGCGCCGGTGGGCCGGATCGGCAAGGTCGTGTGCATCGGCCTGAACTACCACGACCACGCCGCCGAGACCGGCGCCGAGGCGCCCGCCGAGCCCGTCGTCTTCTTCAAGGCGGCGGACACGGTGGTCGGCCCGGACGACACGGTGCTCGTGCCGCGCCGCTCCACCAAGACCGACTGGGAGGTGGAGCTGGCCGTGGTCATCGGACGTACGGCCCGCTACGTCGAGTCCCACGAGGCGGCGCTGGCCTGCGTCGGCGGCTACGCGGTCGCGCACGACGTGTCCGAGCGCGAGTTCCAGATCGAGCGCGGCGGCACCTGGGACAAGGGCAAGAACTGCGAGACGTTCAACCCGCTCGGGCCCTGGCTGGTGACGCCCGACGAGGTCCCCGACCCGCAGGCGCTCGGCCTGCGGCTGTGGGTCAACGGCGAGCTGAAGCAGGACGGCAGCACCGCCGACCAGATCTTCTCCGTGGCGGAGGTCGTGCGCTACGTCAGCCAGTTCATGACGCTGTACCCAGGCGACGTCATCAACACCGGTACGCCGGCGGGGGTCGCCATGGGGCAGCCCGAGCCGAAGCCGTACCTGCGGGCCGGGGACGTGGTGGAGCTGGAGATCGAGGGGCTGGGGAGGCAGCGGCAGGAACTCAAGCCGGCGTAGGCGCACCGCCGCCCGGGGCCGGGGAGCGGTGCGGGGGTCGTCGTGGGCGCTCGCGCCGCCCCCCCGCCCCCCCCGCCCCCCCGCCCCCCTCGCCCCCCCCCGCGCCCCCGAGCCCGCGCTGCGGGTGGCTCGTCCGGGACCGTTCGGGGGTGGTGCTCGCGTGTCTGCCCGGGGACGGGGTGCGGTCTTCACATAGTGCGCCTATGGGAAAAATCAGCGCGCGTGTGCGTGGCGGTCGCCGGCCCCTGTCCGTTGCCGCCCTGGCGGCCCTGCTGGCCGGGGGCGCCGCCGGGACGGCCGTCGCGGATCCGCTGCCGGGCGGGCTCGGGCCCTGCCTGGGGAGCCAGTGCCCCGACACGTACCCGGACCCGAACAACGGCGCCCCGACCGGGCGGGACGGCAACATCAACGTCTTCGTCGGCGGGGACATGCGCGTCCGGCGCTCCGCCGCGGAGGCCGAGGGCAAGGTCGTCGTGCTCGGCGACTTCGACCAGGACAAGGACCCCGGGGTCTCGCAGATCTACAACGTGGGCGTCGCGGGCGTCGGCTCGCGCGTCCCGCCGCCCGACGGAACGGACTTCCTCACCACCGGCGGGAGCGTCACCGTCGCGCCCGGCGAGCGGCTCGCCGTCGAGGACGCCACCGCGCACGGCGTCGTACGGCACGCGGGCCCGCTGACCGGCACCGTCGAGACCGACCACGTCCGCGACGCCGGTGCCGCCGCGCCGTACACGGCCCTGCGCGAGCAGCTGCGGGACGCCAGCCGCTGCTACGCGTACGTGGCCGGCGCCCACCGCGCCGCGACCGGCACGGCCGTGAACGACGGCAGCACCACGGTCTTCACCGGCGACGGCCGGTCCGCGATCCAGGTCTTCGACGTCGGCTTCGACCTGGTCGCCAGGGGCGGCGGCCAGGAGGGCCTGACCTTCACCGGGATCCCGTCCGGCGCCACCGTGCTCGTCAACGTCTACGGGGACGCGCGCGAGGTCAACACGTACGAGTCGCTGCTGCCGGCCGGGCTCCGGGACCGGCTGCTGTGGAACTTCCCCGACGCCACGGACGTGACCCTCGCGGGCACCACGCAGTTCTCCGGCAGCACCCTGGCGGGCAACCCGGCCGGTACGGCCACGGTCACCATGTCCGGGTTCAACGGCCGCTTCTACACCGCCGGTTCACTGACCCACGCGTCGGCGGCGACGGGCGGCGGCGGCCAGGAGTTCCACGCCTATCCGTTCGTCGGCGACCTGCCGTCCTGCGACGACGACGGCACCCCGACACCCAGCCCGACACCCACCCCCACCCCCACTCCCTCCCCGACCCCGACGCCCACACCGACTCCGACGCCCACGCCCAGCCCCACGGACAGCACGCCCGCGACGAGCGGGGGCGGTACCGGGGGCGCGGGTGGGACCGGTGGCGGGCAGGGCGGTGCCGGTGGCGGCGGCGGTGAGCTCGCCGAGACCGGGTCGGCCGAGAGCGTCGCCGTGCTCGGCGGGATCGCCGCGGCCACCCTGGCGGCGGGCGCGGCGATCGCCGGTGCGGCGCGCAGGCGGCGCGGGGTCAGCCCGCGTCGATGAAGCGGCCCAGGGCCTCCACCACGAGGGCGTGGTCCTCGACCTGGGGGAGCCCCGAGACGACGACGGCGCCGACGACCCCCGTGCCCCGCACGGTGATCGGGAACGCGCCGCCGTGGGCCGCGTACGTGTCCGGGTCGAGGCGCGAGGAGTCCTCGAACGTGGTGCCCTTGGCCCGGAACCGGGTGCCGACCAGCAGCGACGACACCTGGTAGCGCTCCACGACCCGGCGCTTGCGGGCGATCCACGCGTCGTTGTCCGGCGTCGAGCCGGGCAGCGCCGCGCGGAAGAGCTGCCGGCCGCCGCGCGTGATGTCGACCGCGACCGGCGCCCGGCGCTCACGGGCCAGCTCCACCAGCAGGTTCCCGAGCCGCCAGGCGGCGTCGTCGTCGAAGCCGGCCAGGACCAGCCGGGCCTCCTGCTCCTCCAGGGTCGCGATGTCGGGGGCGGCGGAAGGGGTGCTCACAGGGTCACCGTCACCTTCTGGTCGGCGGAGCGGCGGGCCGCCTCCAGGACGTCGAGGGCGTCCGCCGCCTGGGTGGCGGGCACCGGGTTCGGGCCGCCGTCGCGCAGGGCCGCGACGACGGCGGCGTAGTACGCGGGGTAGTCGCCGTCGACCGTCGGCTGCGGGCGGCCGCCACCGGTCAGCGGGGACTCGCCGGACCCGACCCGGCCCCACATCGACTCGCACTCCACGCCCCACGGCGCGCCGGCCACCGGCCGCTTGCCGTCGCGCAGGGCCGCCTCCTGGGGGTCGAGGCCGTACTTCACATAGCCCGCCTGCGAGCCGAGCACGCGGAAGCGCGGGCCGAGCTGGGCGGTGGTCGCCGAGACGTAGAGGTGGGAGCGGACGCCGTTCGCGTGCGTGATCGCGAGGAACGTGTCGTCGTCGGCCTCGGCGCCGGGGCGCCGCACGTCGGACTCGGCGTAGACCGCGACGGCCGGGCCGAAGAGGACCAGGGCCTGGTCGACGACGTGGCTGCCGAGGTCGTAGAGCAGCCCGCCGATCTCCTCCGGGTTCCCGGACTCGCGCCAGCCGCCCTTGGGCTGCGGACGCCAGCGCTCGAAGCGCGACTCGAAACGCCACACGTCACCCAGCTCGCCGTCCTTCAGGAGGGTCCGGAGGGTCAGGAAGTCGTTGTCCCAGCGGCGGTTCTGGAAGACCGAGAGCAGCAGGCCGCGCTCGTCGGCGAGCGCCGCCAGCTCGCGGGCCTCGGCGGCCGTGCCCGCCACCGGCTTGTCGACGACGACGGGCAGCCCCGCCGCGAGCGCCGCCTTCGCGAGCGCCACGTGCGTCTTGTTCGGGGACGCGATGACGATCAGGTCGAGCTCGTCGGCGCGCGCCCACAGCTCGTCGGGGGAGGCCGCGAAGCGGAGCCCGTCGCCGTGCTCGGCACGGGCCTGGGCCTGCCGCTCCGGGTTCGACGTGACGACCGTGTCGAGGGTCAGGCCCTCGGTCGCGGCGATCAGCGGGGCGTGGAAGACGGAGCCCGCGAGGCCGTAGCCGATGAGGCCCACGCGGAGGGAAGCACTCGTACCAGTCATGCCGTCCACTTAAACAACGCTGTTGCCAAAGTGCAAGCGGGAGGGACAATGGCAGGGTGAACACGCATGTCGCGCATGCCCAGCAGGTGAAGCCCACCGCGGGTGTGAACCTGACCGCCCTGCGCGGGCACAACGCCGCGCTCGTCCTCGACCTGCTGCGCACGGCGGGCGGCGCCGGGATCAGCCGGCTCGAACTGGCCGAGCGCACCGGGCTCACCCCCCAGGCCGTCAGCAAGATCACCGCGCGGCTGCGGGAGGAAGGCCTGGTCGTGGAGGCGGGCCGGCGCGCCTCCACCGGCGGCAAGCCGCGCACCGTCCTCGGGCTGGTCCCGGAGGCCGGGCACGCGATCGGGCTGCACCTGGACCGCGACGAGCTGCACACCGTCCTGACCGACCTGTCGGGGACGGTCGTCGCGAACCGGCGGGCCCCGCTCGACCTGGGCGCGGGCGCCGGGGCGGTGCTCGGCGCCGCCGCCTGCGAGGTGGACCAGCTGCTCGACGGGGTGCCCGTGCGGCAGGCGCTCGGCGTCGGGGTCGCCGTGCCCGGGCCGCTCGACCACACCGACGGCGTGCTGCACCGGGTGACCGGCTTCCCGCAGTGGGACGGCTTCCCGCTGCGCGACGCGCTCGCCGAGCGGCTCGGGCTGCCGGTCGTCGTCGACAAGGACACCAACGCGGCGGCGCTCGGTCTCGCCCTCGGGGCCGACGGCGACGGCGCCCGCTCCTTCGTCTACCTCCACCTCGGCAGCGGGCTCGGCGCCGGGCTCGTCCTGGGCGGCAAGCTGTACCGCGGGGCGCGGACCGGGGCGGGGGAGTTCGGCCACCAGGTGATCCAGCTGGACGGCCCGCCCTGCGACTGCGGCAACCGCGGCTGCATCGAGGCGCTGTGCCTGGCCGCCGTGGCGCGCGGCACCGCGGGCGGCCTGGACGAGGCGGCGCGGGTGCTCGGCGAGGGGGCCGGGAATCTGGTGAGCCTGCTCGACATCGACGCCGTGCTGCTCGGCGGGCGGACCGTGGCCGGCGCCGAGGAGCGGTTCGTGCGGGGCGTCGGCGCGGTGCTCGGGGAGCGGGCGCGGCGCGGGGGCGGGGGGCGGGCGATACCGGTGCGCGGGGCGCCCGGCGGCACCACCCTCGTCGTCGAGGGCGCCGCCCAGCTGATCCTCGCGCCGCTCTTCGGCCGGGGCGACGGGGCCTTCCTCGCCCCTCAGGGCTGAGCCCCCCTTCCCCAGGGGGCCGGGTGCCGGGTGCCCCGGCGTCGGGGCGCTGCTCCGACAGGGGGCCGTTCCGGTGCTATGTGATGACGGTGCGGTCGTATGCCGTCGTGGCGCGGCCGGTGCGCCGGGCGGGCGTGGCAGCGTGCGGGGGCACGGCGGGCGCTGGGCCCGCGACCGCCCGACCCCGGACCAGCACTCGACCCCGGACCAGCAAAGGCCCCGCATGCGACTGCGCCGCCCGATCGCTCTCGGTATCACCGCGGCCGCCGCCGCGCTGGCGGTCGCCGGACCGCCCGCCGCGACCGCGCACGGCGGGACCCCGGCCGCCCGCGCCGCCGCCCGCGAGGCCTCCTGCGACGCGGCGGCCGACGGCACCCGCTTCCCCGTCGACGCCCGCGTCCACCCGGGGCCGGACGCCTACCAGCCCGGTGACGCCCCGCGCCGCTGGTCGATCGACCTCACCAACACCACCGGCACCGACTGCGCCGCCATCCACCCCGTCCTGGTCCTCGTCGACCGGGACCGCGGGCTGCGGCCCGGCCAGATCCGGATGGAGTTCCACGACGGCACGCGCTGGCGGCCCGTGTCCTTCGAGCACACCGCCGAGGACGAGAACATCGGCGTCCTCGACGACGGCTTCCCCGGCTTCCCGGTCGGCGCGGGCCGGACGGTGACCGTCGGGATCCGGCTCGCCTTCACCGCCGCCGCGCCGCCCGGCCGGGTCGTCGCCGACGCCGCCGTCGTCCAGCGCCGGGGCGACGACGGAGACTGGGTGGGGGAGTCCGGCAGCTACCGGTTCGCGATCACCGAGGCCGCCGCCGACGAGACCGGGGGGACGGCGGAGACCGGCGAGGCCCCGCGGCGCGAGGGGACCGACGCACCCGCGCCGTCCCGCCCGGACCAGCTCGCGCGGACCGGCCGCCGCGACGCCTCCCTGCTCGCCCTCGGGGCCACGTCCTGCGCCCTCCTCGCCGCCGGCACCGCCCTGCTCCTCGCCTCCCGCCGCCTGCGCCTGCCACGGCTCTGACCCGGAGTATCGAAGGACGCCGGGGGCGCGGGGAACGGCGCGAGCGACCCACGACAGCGGGACCCCGGCACCGCGCCACCCGTATCCCTGGCCACCCGCACCCCGCACCATCCGCCCCCCGGGGGGGCCACCCACGCCCCTCCCCACCCGCCCGGAACCGGCCGTTCCGGCGCCGTCGGGCGGCCGGTGACCCGGTCCGTTCACCCGCGTCTGGGACCATCCCCGCGTGGACCACCCGAACTACCCGCACGCCCAGGCCCCCGGCGCCCCCGTGCGCGACGGCATTCCCGAGCACGGCCGGATCCCCAAGTACTACGCCGTGAAGGCGCACCTCGGCGCGCTCATCGCCGAGCTCGGCGAGGGCGAGGCGCTGCCCACCGAACGCGATCTCGCCGTGCGGCACAGCGTGGCGCGCGAGACCGTCCGGCAGGCGCTGCGCGAGCTGCTGCTCGAAGGACGGCTGCGCCGCCGCGGCCGGGGCACCGTCGTCGCCGGGCCCAAACTGGAGCAGCCCCTCTCCCTGGCCTCGTACACCGAGGGCGTGCGCCGCCAGGGCCGCCGCCCCGGCCGCACGCTCATCGGCCTCGACCGCTTCCCCTGCCCGCCCGCGCTGGCGCCGGAGATCGGCGTGGAGCGCGGCGCGCCGGTCTGGCACATGGAGCGGGTGCTGCTCGCCGACGACGAGCGGGTCGGCCTGGAGTCCACCTATGTCTCCGTGGCCCGGATGCCGCGCCTGGACCGGGACTTCGACCCCGACTCGTCCTTCTACTCGTACGTCCACGAACGCCTCGGCATCGACTTCGGCTCCGCCGACGAACGCATCGAGACGGTGCTCGCGACCCCCCGCGAAGCGCTGCTCGTCGGCACCCCGCCCGCGCTCCCGATGCTGCTGATCCACCGCGTCTCCTACGACACCGGCGGCGACCCCACCGAGCGGGTGCGGACGCTGTACCGGGGCGACCGGTTCTCCTTCACCACCCGGCTCGGCGGAGACGGGCGCTAGGCGACGGCCGCGAGCGGGAGCGGCGGCACCCCGGCGCCGGGCGAGGCGGATCGACGCATATTGATAACGGGAACGTAACGGGTCTAGGCCAACCTTGGGAGCCCGTTCACCGTCCCGTTGCCGGGTGGACCGGCCCGGGACACCCGCCTTGAGGAGCGTGGGTGCCGTGAGAGCACCGCAGGACACAGGAGTGGAGACCCGATGACGCAGGGCCGCAGCGGCATCCGGTTCGACCGGGTCCGGGTCGCGTACGGCGGGAACACCGTGCTCGACGGCCTGGACCTGACCGTCGAGCCCGGTGAGGTGATGGCCCTGCTCGGGCCCTCCGGATCCGGCAAGACCACCGCCCTGCGCGCCGTCGCGGGGTTCGTCCGCCCGGCGTCCGGCCGGGTGTTCATCGGCGGGCGCGACGTCACCGGCCTGCCGCCGCACCGGCGCGGGATCGGCATGGTCGTCCAGAGCTACGCGCTCTTCCCGCACCTGCGCGTCGCCGACAACGTCGCCTTCGGGATGCGCGCGCAGAAGGTGCCGAAGGGCGAGATACCCGGCCGGGTCGCCGAGGCCCTGGACCTCACCGGCATGGCGGCCTACGCGCGCCGCTACCCGCGCGAGCTCTCCGGCGGCCAGCAGCAGCGCGTCGCCATCGCGCGGGCCCTCGCCATCCGGCCCGGGGTGCTGCTCCTCGACGAACCGCTGTCCGCGCTGGACGCCCAGCTCCGCTCCGGCATGCTGGCCGAACTGGCGCGGCTGCACCGCGAGTTGCCCGACGTGTCGATCCTGTACGTCACCCACGACCAGATCGAGGCACTGACCCTGGCCGACCGGATCGCCGTCATGGACAGGGCGCGGCTCCAGGACGTCGGCACCCCGCAGGAGCTGTACCGCACCCCGCGCACCGAGTTCACCGCGTCCTTCGTCGGCGGCGCCAACCTCCTTCCCGTACAGGTGGGTTCGGGGTCCGTGGCCTTCGGGCAGGCCGAGCTGAAGATCCCCACGGACGGCGTCGCGGCCGGCGCCGGCGCCACGCTCTGCGTCCGCCCGCACCTCGTCGGGCTCGGCGACGGGCCCAACGCCCTGACCGGCACCGTCACCGAGGTGCAGTGGCGTGGCGCCACCCACCGGCTGCACGTCGACGTCGACGGCCGCCAGGTGAAGGCGGACGTCCGCGAACTGCGGCGGCCGCCCGCGCTCGGGGAGCGGGTCACCGTGCACTTCGCGCCGGAGGACGCGGTGCTGCTGCGCGCGGGGGTGGGCCAGGATGGCTAGCGCCACGCTCGACGCCCCGGCCCCGACCCCGGCCCCCGCCCCGGCCGCGTCCGCACCGCCCCGGTGGCGCGGCGCGTGGGTGTGGGCGCTGCCCCCGGTCACCGCCCTCGCCGTCGTCTTCCTCTACCCCCTCTTCCTCGTCGTCCGGCAGTCCCTCCGGCCGGACACCGGCGGCACCTCCCTGACGCCGTACACCGACGTCTTCGCCTCCACCGCCTTCCGCGAGGCGCTCGGCACGACGGTGTGGCTCGCCGCCGGATCGACGGCCGGCTGCCTGGTCCTCGGGTTCGTGCTCGCGCTGATCGTCGCGTTCGTGCCGTTCCCCGGCGCCCGGGCCGTCGCCCGGTTCGTCGACGTCTTCCTCTCCTTCCCGTCCTTCCTGATCACGCTCGCCCTGCTCTTCGTGTACGGGCAGGTGGGCATGGCCAACGGCCTGTGGCGGGACGTCACCGGCGCCACCGGCGGGCCCTTCCAGTTCCTCACCACGCCCTGGGGCGTGCTGCTCGCCGAGATCACCTACTTCACGCCGTTCGTGATGCGGCCGCTGCTCGCCGCGTTCTCCCAGGTGGAGACCGCGCAGCTGGAGGTCGCCGCTTCGCTGGGGGCGCGGCCCGCGCGGATCGTGCGGCAGGTGATCCTGCCCGAGGCGCTGCCCGCGCTGGCCGCCGGCGGGTCCCTGGTGCTCGTGATGTGCCTCAACGAATTCGGGATCGTGCTGTTCACCGGCGCCAAGGGCGTCACCACCCTGCCGATGCTCGTCTACGGCAAGGCCATCCTGGAGTCGGACTACCCGGGGGCCTGCGTGGTCGCCGTGGTGAACGTGGCCCTCTCCGTCGGGCTGTACGGGCTGTACCGGGTGGTGAGTCGCCGTGTCGGTGGCTGAGCGTTCCCCGACCGCGGGCGCCCCGTGCCCGCCCGCGCCGTTCCCCGCGCCCCCGGGGCGCCCGTTCCGGTCCGGAGAGGACAGCTGATGCTCGTACACGGAAAGCCGGGCAGGTGGGCCGCCTGGGCCGTCTTCTTCGTCCTCTTCCTGCCGCTCTTCGCCCTGCCGCTGCTCGTCATCGTCGCCGCGTCCTTCGCGACGAACTGGTCCGGCGCCCTGCCGTCGGGCTTCACCGGCGGCCACTACACCGCCGCGACCAGCGGCGACTCGCTCACCGCCCTCACCACCAGCCTCGTCACCGCCGTCACGGCGAGCGTCCTCGCGCTGGTGGCCGGCGGCTGGGCGGCGCTGGCCGCCGCGGCGCTGGGCAGGCGCGGGCGGCGCGTCATGGACGCGCTGTTCGTGCTGCCGGTCGCGGTGCCGTCCGTGGTGGTCGGCCTCGCCGTCCTCGTGGCGTTCAGCAAGCCCCCGCTGCTGCTCAACGGCACCCGCTGGATCGTCATCATCGCGCACACGATTCTTGTCACGGCGTTCGCCTACCAGTCGGTCTCGGCCGCCATCGTGCGTCTGGACCCGGTGTACGAACAGGCCGCCGCGTCGCTCGGCGCCCGGCCCGCGTACGTCCTGTGGAAGGTGAAGCTGCCCCTGCTGCTGCCGTCCCTGAACGCGGCGGCCGGACTCTGCTTCGCCCTGTCCATGGGCGAGTTGAGCGCCACCATGATGCTCTACCCGCCGGACTGGATGCCGCTGCCGGTGCAGATCTACGCGACCACCGACCGCGGCTCGCTGTTCACCGGCTCGGCGATCGCGGTGGTCCTGATGGCCGCGACGCTGATCGTCCTGCTCGCCGTCTCACGGATCCGCACCAGAGCCTCGTACCGCTGAGCCACCCGCGTCCCGCGCACCCCGACAGCCATGATCCTGCTAGGAGTTCACCTCGCCATGCGCAGAAACACGCTCACCACCGTCGGCGCCGTCGCCGGCAGCCTCGTCCTCGCCGCCACGCTGACCGCCTGCGGCGGCAGCTCCGCGGCCTCCGACGCGAAGGTCGTCACCGTCTACAGCGCCGACGGCCTCAAGGGCGAGAACGGCGACGGCTGGTACGACAAGGTCTTCAAGGACTTCACCGCCGAGACCGGCATCGAGGTCAAGTACGTGGAGGGCGGCTCCGGCGAGGTCGTCCAGCGCGCCGTGCGCGAGAAGACGAACACGCAGGCCGACGTCCTCGTCACGCTGCCGCCGTTCATCCAGCAGGCCGACGGCAAGGGCCTGCTCGCCCGGTACAGCCCCGAGGGCGCCGAAAAGGTCGACGGCGCGGACAAGGGCGCCGACGGCACCTGGACCTCCGTCGTCAACAACTACTTCGGCTTCGTCTACAACAAGAAGGAGCTGAAGACGCCGCCCGCCACCTGGGAGGAGCTGCTCGACGGCGCGTACAGGAACAAGCTCCAGTACTCCACCCCGGGGGTCGCCGGCGACGGCACCGCCGTGGTCGTCAAGGCGATGCACGACTTCGGGGGCAAGGAGGCCGCCCTGGCCTACCTGAAGAAGCTCCAGGCCAACAACGTCGGTCCGTCCGCCTCCACCGGCAAGCTCGCCCCCAAGGTCGACAAGGGCGAACTCCTCGTCGCCAACGGCGACGTGCAGATGAACTACGCCCAGTCCAAGGACATGCCCCACCTCGGCATCTGGTTCCCGAAGACCGAGGGCGGCAGGCCGACCTCCTTCGCGCTGCCCTACGCGGCCGGGCTCGTGAAGAACGCCCCGCACACCGCCAACGGCAAGAAGCTCCTCGACTTCCTGCTCGCCGCGAAGCAGCAGCAGGAGGTCAGCGCCATCGGCGGCGGCTTCTCCGCCCGCACCGACGTCAAGGCCACCGACGAGAACGCCATCGCCCTCGCCAAGATCATGGACGGCGTGGAGATCTTCGAGCCGGACTGGGCCGACATCGACAAGAACCTGACGGCGTACGTGGACGACTGGAAGTCCGCGACCGGCAGTTGAGCCCACCGGGCGGTGCCGAATGTCCCTGGCCATTCGCGTCCGCGTCACCAGAAGATAACGGGTCTGGCCCAACGCCCCTGTGTACTGGCGGAGTTGGACCAGGCCCGCCCGCTCCCGCGGGACCGGGCAGAAGCATCACCGTTCGATAACGGGTCTGGACCGAGACCGTGCTCCCGCCGGGCGCCGCCCCCGCCGCGCCCCCTCGAACCGGAGGACCGCATGTCGCGCACCACCCCCGGCATTTCCCGACGCACTCTCCTCATCGGCACCGCCACCGCGGCCGCCGCCCTCGCCGTCCCCGCCACCGCCCTCGGCGCCGCCCGGACGCCCAAGGTCCTGGTCATCGGCCTCGACGGCACCCTCCTCAACAGGATCAAGGACGCCGACGCCCCGCGCCTGAAGGCCCTGATGGCGGCCGGCCTCACCGCCCCCAGCGCGCTCTACGCCAACCCGCTGGCCCCCACCCTCTCCGGGCCCGGCTGGTCCACCCTCATCACCGGGGTGTGGCCCGACAAGCACAACGTGAAGGACAATGACTTCACCGGCCACAGGTTCGCCCAGTACCCGGACTTCCTCACCCGGATCGAGACCGCGAAGCCCGCCCTGTCGACGTACGCCGTCTCCTCCTGGGCGCCGCTGACCGACACCGTCTTCTCCGCGAAGGTCGACACCCGCGTCTCCACGCCGAGCGCCGAGTACGACACCGGCACCACCAGCCGCGCCGTGGCCCGGCTGAAGAGCGCCGACCCCGACGCGGTGTTCGTGCAGCTCGACAACGTCGACCACGCGGGCCACAGCTACGGCGCCGCCAGCCAGCAGTACCTGGACGCCGTCCACGGCGTCGACGGACAGGTCGGCCAGCTGGTCGACGCGGTCACCTCCCGCACCACGTACGCGACCGAGGACTGGCTGATCCTCGTCACCGCCGACCACGGGCACACCGACGCGGGCGGCCACGGCGGCTCCACCTGGCCCGAGCGGCAGACGTTCATGATCGCCGTCGGCGGCACCGTCACCGCCGGATCCACCCGCTACGACGTGAAGATGCCCGACATCGCGGCGAGCGCCCTCGCCCACCTCGGCATCGCCCTCGACCCGGCCTGGGGCCTGGACGGCCGCCCGATCCAGCAGCCGCGCCCCGACGACTTCGACAGCCTGCGCGCCAAGCTCACCGGACCGGTCGACGAGAGCGGCATCGGCGCCGGCGTCGTCGGCTTCACGCACACCCCGCCGAGCGGCTGGTCGGTCGACAACACGCGGATGGGCACCGGCGGCGTCACCGAGTGGCGCGGCTGGACCTTCACCACCGACGAGTTCTGGACCAAGGCCGAACGCGACCAGCAGCGCGAGTCCAACGTGCGGGCCCGCGGCGTCTTCGCGGTCGCCGACGGCGACGAGTGGTCCGACAGGGCGGTGACGGGCTCCTTCGACTCCACCCTGATCAGCCCCGCCTACCCGGTCACCGCGGGCCGCCCGGCCACCCTCACGTACACCACCTACTACCGCCAGGAGTCCCCGCAGAAGGGCGAGGTCCTCGTCTCCTACGGCGGCGCCGCCCCCGTCGCCGTGAAGACGTACACCGCCGACACCTCCTCCCGCACCGAGACCGTCGCCCTCCAGGTGCCCGCCGGTGCCACCACGGCCCAGGTCCGCTTCCGCTACACCGGCGGCAACAACTGGTTCTGGACCATCGACGGGGTCGCGATCACCCAA
Source organism: Streptomyces sp. NPDC088785 (assembly GCF_044750685.1). Lineage (NCBI taxonomy): Bacteria > Bacillati > Actinomycetota > Actinomycetes > Kitasatosporales > Streptomycetaceae > Streptomyces > Streptomyces sp. NPDC088785. The sequence goes on along the minus strand of NZ_JBIVKH010000011.1, from coordinate 24,112 downwards.
TCCTGATTAGGGTGTGGGGCGTCGGCACAGCGTGGTCCCGGCGCCCCACAGTTCACTTGTTTCGCAGCGAGACCGCAGGAGTGCACCCCATGGCAGAGCGCAAGCCCATCGAATCGTGGCTCACCGACATGGACGGGGTGCTCATCCACGAAGGCGTGCCGATCCCCGGCGCCGACGCGTTCATCAAGCGGCTGCGGAACTCCGGCAAACCCTTCCTGGTGCTGACGAACAACTCCATCTACACCGCCCGCGACCTCCAGGCCCGCCTGACCCGCATGGGCCTGGAGGTCCCGGTCGGCAACATCTGGACGTCCGCGCTGGCCACCGCCAAGTTCCTGGAGTCCCAGCGGCCCGGCGGCACCGCGTACGTCATCGGCGAGGCGGGCCTGACGACGGCCCTGCACGACATCGGCTACGTCCTCACCGACCACGCCCCCGACTACGTGGTCCTGGGCGAGACCCGCACCTACTCCTTCGAGGCCATGACCAAGGCGGTCCGGCTGATCAACGCCGGGGCCCGCTTCATCTGCACCAACCCCGACGAGACCGGCCCCTCCACCGAGGGCCCGCTCCCCGCCACCGGCGCCGTCGCCGCCCTCATCACCAAGGCCACCGGCAAGAAGCCCTACTTCGCGGGCAAGCCGAACCCGCTGATGATGCGCACCGGCCTGAACGCGATCGGCGCGCACTCCGAGTCCAGCGCCATGATCGGCGACCGGATGGACACCGACGTGCTGGCCGGTCTCGAGGCGGGGATGCAGACCTTCCTCGTCCGCACCGGACTGACCAGCGACGCCGACATCGCGAAGTACCCGTTCACGCCGTCGCACGTCGTCGACTCCATCGCGGACCTCGTCGACCTGGTCTGACCTCCGCCCGGCGGCTCCCGGGATGCGGAATGCCGCCGGACGCGTGAACCTGCCAGTAACAGGAGGTTCACGATGCGTACTGGTCTGCTCGCTCTCCGTGCCGCCGGCGCGGCCGCCGTACTGCTGACGCTGCCGGTCACCGCGGCCCCGGCCCACGCGGAGGGCGGCGGATCCGTCACCGTCACCCCCTTCGGCGTCCCGCCGGGCACCGACGTCGACCTGCGGGTCTCCGGCTGCGACGGCAGGACCGGCAGAGCCACATCGGCGGCCTTCGCGGGGCCCGTGCGGCTCGGGCCCTCCGCCGACCGCCCCACCCTGTTCGGCGAGGCCCGGGTGAAGTCGTCCGCCGCCCCCGGCACCTACGACATCCTCGTGGTCTGCCCCGGCCACGACATCGTCTCCGAGATCAGGGGCAGCGTCCGGGTGCTGCGCGGCGGCCACACCCCCGCGCCGACCCCGACCGCGCCCGTGCACGCCGGCGGCGGCGGCACCGCGGCCCACCCGGCGGCCGCCCCGCACACCGGCCGCGCCGCCGTGACCAGCGAGGGCCCCGGCACCCGGCACGCCGTCATCGGGCTGGTCCTCGCCGCGGTCGCCGCCGTCGCCGTGGCCTTCCGCAGCGTCCGGCGCCGCCGGTCCGCACGGCAGTGAGCCCGCCGTGAGCAAGCACTCCGGCACCGGCCGGCTGATCACCGGGTTCGCCTGGGCCGTGCTCCTGCTCGGCCTGTGGCTGTGGGGCCGCGGGGCCACCGACGTCTCCCTTTCGGGGCCCGCCACCGGCGACGCCGCCGCCGTCGGCCGCCCCTTCGGGACCGAGCTGCCCGCGCCCCACAAGCCCGTCGGGGGCGCGAAGCCGCAGCGCGTCGACGTCGCCGCGCTGCACATCCAGGCACCCGTCGTCGCCCGCGGCCTCGACGGCGGCGGCGCCGTCGACCCGCCGCCCTACGACCAGGCGGGCGTCGTCGGCTGGTACGGCGCGGGCGCGAGGCCGGGGGAGCGGGGCACCTCCCTGTTCGTCGGGCACGTGGACACCGAGACCCGGCCGGCCGTCTTCTACCACCTCAGCGAGGCCGAGCCCGGGGACACCGTGAGGGTGACGCGCGACGACGGCTCCGCCGTCGCGTTCACCGTCGAGGAGGTCCAGGTCTACGACCGCGCCCACTTCGACCCGGCCAGGGCGTACGGCCCGCACGACCCGGCCCGCGCCGAACTGCGCCTGATCACCTGTGGCGGCACCTTCGACAAGGCGTCGCGGACCTACACGGCCAACGTCGTCGTCTCCGCGTACCTGTCCGGGGTCGAGGAGCCCGCGCGCCGGGCGCGGTGACGGGCCGGTCGCACCTGACCGGCCGGCGGCCCGCTCCCCCTGGAGCCGCCGGCCGGGCCGGTCCTCGACCGCGCGCGGCGGGCTGCGGGAGTTGCCCGGCGACGGCGCGGGAGGCGGGTGGAGAACCACTCTCCGCGCGCGGAGAGCCTTCCCGGTCCTGCGGGCCGAAGTCTGGGGCCACTGACACCGACTCTAAGCCGGAAGCGGCGCACTGGGTAGAGGGCGTTCGAGCCGCGCACGGGCAGGCCCGCCGCCGCGGTCCCGGCGCGCGCGGGCGGCGCCGCTCAGCCGGTCCCCGGCCCGCCGGGCCGCAACTGCGCGTCGGTCAGCGCCCGGTGCACGACCGCCCGGGCCACCTGGTCGAGCGGCAGCCGGTGCCCGCGCGCGTACCCGCGCAGCGTCTCGAACGCGTCGTCCGGTGACACGCGCCAGCGCTCGGCGAGCATCCCCTTCGCCTGCTCGATCCGCACCCGGCTGGCGAGCGCCTCCCGCAACTGCCCCGACAGCGTCCGGTGCCGCGCGTGGGCCCGCTGGTTGAGCAGCCCCACGGTGGTCGCGGCGGACAGGCTCCGCACGATCGCCAGGTCCTCCCCGGCGGCGGCCGGGCGGGCGGTGTGCACGCTGACCGCGCCGGCCAGCGTCGCGTGCCGCCGCAGCGGGACCGCGTACACGGCGCCGATCCCGGACCGGCGTGCGGCCGTGGTGAATTCCGGCCAGCGGGCGGCGGCCTCCCGCGACGCCAGGGGCGCGGCGAGCACCTCCGTGCCGGACACCAGGCTGTCGCGCACCGGCCCCGACTCCCGCTCCCGCTCCAGCAGTTCGCGCACGGGCGGCGGCTGCCCGGCGCCGTGCACGACCGGGCCGGGCCGCCCGTCCGGCTCCAGCAGGGTCACGCCCGCCCCGCGCGCGCCCACGAACTCCACGCAGGCGTCGGCCAGCCGGCGCGAGTGGAGCGCCGGGTCGAAGTCGCCGGTGAGGGTGTCGGTGAACTCCACCAGCGTTGCGGCGAGCCGCAGTTCGCGGGATTCGTGCGGCATGTGCGTCACCTCTTCCGCCCCGGGGGCCAGGCCCCCGACGACCGGCGCCTACCCTGCTCCGGCGTGCTGTAACAGCCGTTCGGCGAGCGCGGTCCGCCCGCCGGGCGGGACCGGCGCGTATGCAACGATTGAAGGCCAGACAGGGCACCCGAGGGGGAGTGGATGTACCGGAAGCTGAGGGCTGGAGCGGTCGTCGTGGGGGCGGCGCTGCTCGTGTCCGCGTGTTCCTCCGGCGGCGGGGACGGCGACGACGGCCCGGCCCGGCCCCTCGGGCAGCGGCCGAAGAGCGCCGATCCGTTCTGGGTCAACCCCGACAGCAAGGCGGCCGACGCCGTGGCCGCGCTGGAGAAGGACGGCAAGGACGGCGACGCGGCGGCGGTCCGCCGGATCGCCGAGCAGCCGAGCGGCGAGTGGATCCTGCCGGACAACGCCGAGTCGCAGGCGCGCGGCTACACGCAGGCCGCCCAGCGGGCGGACCGGGACGCGCTGCTCGTCCTCTACAACATCCCGCACCGCGACTGCGGCAACTACTCGCGGGGCGGCGCCTCGGACGGCGACACCTACCGGGCGTTCATCGACCAGGTCGCCGCGGGCATCGGCGACCGTCCGGCGACGGTGGTCCTGGAGCCGGACGCGGTGCAGCACATGGTGGACAACTGCACGCCCGCGCAGTTCCACGAGGAGCGCTACGACCTGCTCAACGGCGCGGTGGACAAGCTCAAGTCGCTGAAGGACACCAAGGTCTACCTGGACGCGGGGAACGCGGGCTGGGGGAAGCCCGAGCAGATCTTCCAGCCGCTCCAGCGGTCCGGCGTCGCCCGGGCCGACGGCTTCTCGGTGAACGTGTCGAACTTCTACTCCACCGAGGACTCCATCGCCTACGGCAAGGAGCTGTCGGCGAAGGTCGGCGGCAAGCCGTTCGTCATCGACACCAGCCGCAACGGCAACGGGCCGTACACGGGCGGCGATCCGGACGAGCGCTGGTGCAATCCGCCGGGCCGGGCCCTCGGCAGGACCCCGACCACGAGGACCGGCGACCCGCTGGTGAAGGCGTACTTGTGGGTCAAGCGGCCGGGCGAGTCCGACGGCACCTGCAAGGGCGGCCCCCGGGCGGGCGCCTGGTGGGGCGCGTACGCGGTGAAGCTGGCCGGCGCGGCGCGGCGGTGACGGCCACGGCTAGGGGACGTGCACCCACTGCGCCTTGCTGGGCGTCCCCCGGCCGTCCGTCACGAACAGCATGTACCAGCCCGATTCGACCAGCGCCCGGCTCCGGGGCACCGTCACGGTGACCGAGTCGCCGGACTTCTTCAGGTCCAGCGCGATGGACGTCTGGTCGACGTCCGTGACGTGCGTGGACGCGCTGGGCCTGATCAGCCGCGCCGTCTTCACGGAGGCGGCGCCGGTCACCCGGTACGTGGCCGAGGCGCCGCGCCGGACGGTCCGCTCGCCGCTCTCCAGGGTCGGGCGGGAGTCCCGGTACAGGTACGGCGGCGTGTACATCTCCAGGCGCTGCTCGAACACGCCGGGCTTGGTGCCGGCCTTGTCCGCGTAGAGCGGGTCCGAGCCGAAGAACAGCACCCGGCCGTCGGGCAGCAGCAGCGAGCCCGAGTGGTAGTTGCGGCCGACCGCGGGGTCGGCGACCCGCTTGAACGCGTTGGCCCGCGGGTCGTAGAGCCGTGCCTGGTGGATGTCGGAGTCGCCGCGCCCGCGGTAGTCCTGCGAGCCGCCGGAGACGAGGACCGAGTCATCGGGCAGGACGGACGCCTGCGGGTAGCGGGTGCCCTTCTCCAGCGTCGGGCCGTCGGTGAACCGCGGCTGCTTCGCCTTCAGGTCGACGATCCGGGTCCTGGCGCTGGACAGCTTGGACTCGCCGACGCCGCCGCCGCCGATCACCATGTATTTCTGGCTCTGCGCGGGCGGCAGCTCGACCGTGTTCGACGTCTCCATCAGGGTCGGGTCGGACAGGCCGGGGATCTTCCGGAACGAGTTGTCCGCCAGGTCCCAGACGCCCGGCTTGCGGCCGACGTCGTCGGGTCCGTAGCCCGCGTTCGACCCCGAGTAGAAGATCTTGCCGTTCTCCATCTGGAACAGCGCGGGGTAGGTGGGGAACTGGCGGACGTCCTTGGTCAGGTAGGTCCACTTCTTCGTCCTCGGGTCGTACACCTCGTTCTTGCCGGGCACCAGCTGCCCGATCTCGTCGAGGCCGGAGACGGAGAGCACCCTGCCGTCCGAGAGCGTCGTCAGCGTGGGGTACCAGCGCGCCTCGTTCATCGGGTCGACCTTGATGTACTTCTCGGCGACCGGGTCGAACTCGTAGGAGTCGCGGATCCCCTGGAAGTCCTTCTTGTCGAGCGCGAGCTTCTGCGCGATGCCGTACACGTTGCGCGCGTCGGCGCCGGTGAGGCCCTGCACCCGGTAGTTGTCCTGGGTGCCGGTCTCGTACCGGGTGCCGGAGCGCTGCGCCTCGACGTAGACGCGGCCGAGTCCGGGGTCGTTGCGCTGGAAGACGCCGGTGGCCGGGTCGAAGACCTTCTTCGCGCGCGGGACGACGATGTTGTCCTTGGCGACGAAGGTCTTGCCGCTCTCCTTGCCGGTGAACCGGGTGCCGGCCCTGATGGTCTTCGGCGCGTCCGGGTCCTCGTTGTGCACGATCATCAGGCCGCCGGCCTTGGTGACGTCGCCCTTCAGCTTCTCGTAGCGCTTGGTGCCGCCCGCGATCAGCAGATTGCCGTTGGCCAGCTGGGTGTGGCCGGTGCAGAACAGGTCGGTGGGGGTGTCGATCTTCTTGATGGTGTTCTTCACCGGGTCGTAGAGCCGGGTGTCGAACTTCTTCGCGTCGAAGTTCTTCTGGTTGTTGCCCGACCCGGCGATCAGCAGGATCTTGCCGGTGTGCAGCAGCGCCGCGTGGATCGTGTTGAGGCGCAGGTCGGCGGGGAAGTCGATGACGTCCCAGTGCCCGTTCTCGGCCTTGTAGTCCGGCCGGTTGATCGTGTACTCGTGATATTTGGCCGTGCCGAAACGGTACAGCCAGGGGCCGTTGGTCCCGGCTATCGCCAGGACCACCACCGTGCCGATGGTGATGCGCCGGGCGCGGCGGCGGCTCGCACCGTCTTTCACTTGTTACGTCCCCCCAGGGAGATCTGCATGGTCTCGTCGTTGCCCCCACCCGTGGTCCGGGTGGGCTGCGGTGCGCCGGGCTGCGGCGCGGCGTGGCGGGGCACGTACGGCCGGTCCGGCTGCCGCTCCGCGGGCGGCTTCGGCTTCTTCCTGTCCTGGCGCAGCATGTAGCGCCAGGCGAACATCGGCAGCGCGGTGATCAGCAGCGCGAAGCAGGCCCAGGTGATCATCGCCGGGTGCGCGTGCCCGAGCACGAGGCCGGCCGTGATCGACGCGGCGAAGATGAGGATGAAGTACCAGTGGTAGCGGAAGGTGCCGAACCAGCGGTCGGGGCTGGCCGAGTCGCCCTTCGGGGTCACCACGAACTTGCTCTTGCGCCGCAGCAGGGAGTCGATGAGCGCCTTCGCGTACAGCGGCGCGGACAGCGCGGACATCACCATGCCGGCCACACCGCCGGAGCCCTCGGGCTCGTGCGGCGAGACGTTGTGCCGGCGGTTCCAGATGTAGAGGCCGATCTGGAGCGCCGAGGCGTTGCCGTACAGCATCAGCCAGACCGTCGGGTCGATGTTCACGCCGGAGGCGCCGAGGCCCAGGAACAGGGCGCAGCTCAGCGCCGCCAGGATCCAGTTCATGGCGGCCATCGGATAGAAGATGATCATCATGGTGTAGTTGAAGAGCTTGCTCGGCGGGAGCGTGAAGAAGCCCTTCCAGTACTGCTTGAGGATCGTCTCGTAGGTCCCGCGCGACCAGCGCATCTGCTGCGTGAAGAAGTCGGTCCAGGCGCTGGGGCCCTCGCCGACGGCCAGCACGTCCGGGGTGTAGACGGAGCGCCACTTCCGGCCCGTCGCCGGGTTCTTGTGGCGGTGGATCTCGAAGCCGGTGGCCATGTCCTCGGTGATCGAGTCGTACAGGCCGCCGATCTGCTTCAGGGCGCTGATCCGCACCGCGTTCGAGGTGCCGACGAACATGGGCGCGCCGTAGCGGTTGCCCGCGCGCTGGATCAGGGCGTGGAAGAGGAACTGCTGGGACTCGGCCGCCTTGGTGACGAAGTTGTCGTAATTGCCGTACACCTGGGGGCCGATGACGAACCCGACGTCGGGGTCGCGGAAGAAGCCGAGCATCCGCTCCAGGTAGTTGGGCATCGGCACGTGGTCGGTGTCGACCGAGGCGAAGAAGTCGTAGTGGCCGCCGTGCGCGTCCAGCCAGGCGTTGTAGTTGCCGTGCTTGGTCTTCGCGCGGTGCGGGCCCTTGGCCTGGTTCCACTTCGCGACGCCCTTGCGGGAGAAGTGCCGGACGCCGAGGCGCGCGCAGACCTCCTTGACCTCGGGGTCGTCGCCCTCGTCGAGCAGCCATACGTGCATCAGGCCCCGGTGGCGGAGCCTGACCGCCGCCTCCAAGGTCTTCGTCACCATCTCGATCGGCTCCTTGCCGGGCACGAACGAGGTCAGGAACGCCACGCGCGTGCCGGTCTCGGGCACGACCGGGATCGGGTCCCGGGCGACGAGCGTCGCGTGCGCGTTCGACAGGACGTTCATGCAGCGGAAGAACTCGATGAGCCCGATCGCGACCAGCATGACGATGTCGAGCGCGGGCAGGAAGTCGTACTGCACGTAGTCGCGCTCGGTCCAGTGCTCGGGCTGGAGCAGCCAGAACAGCAGGACGAGCGAGAGCAGCGGGGCGGCGCCCAGCATGAGCGCCGCGCGTATCCGGTGCGGCTCCTGCGAGAGCAGGGAGCGGTACTGGACGGTGTACGGCTTGTTCGGATCGGGCTGGGTGAGGGGCCCGGCCAGCCGGCTGTAGTGCTCGTAGTCGTAGCGCGGCAGCGACTTCTTCAGGCGCCGGGAGCCTCCGGCGCGGTGCGGCGGCACCCGCAGCTGGGTCGTCTCGGACGGGTCGGACTGCCCGTGGGCACCCGTCGGCGTCGACGTCATCTTGAGTCATCCCCCCGCACGCGAGTCACCGCGTGGTCGTCGGTCCTGCGCCCGTGCCGGGTCCTCCCCCTCGACCATCCCGGGCGTATCCGTGGCTGGCCACCGTCCCACCCCTACTAAGACCGGAACGACGACCTTCCGGTTGCATGATGCCTTCCCGTGCCGCGTTTCGTGAACGGGCCCCCCGTCAGCACCGCATGCCGGTACGGTTCGCCCAGCTCAGCCCGCGTGCCCGCCAACTGCCGCGGGTGGCAGGGGAGAAGGGCGGCGAAAGGTGCCGCTTGTCGGGGTTGTCGAGGTGGCCCTGTATCTCCCACTGGCCGGTGGGTGATCAGGAGAGCGATTCTCGGACACGTGAACGACTCGGCAACGCCGAAGGCCCCCACGTGAGGTGGAGGGCCTGCACGCCGAAGGCCCCCCACAAGAAGTGGAGGGCCCTCGTCGTGCTGTGCGCCATCAGGGACTCGAACCCCGGACACGCGGATGCTGCATCTCCCGGGGGCAACCCCCGGACCCCCGGCCGACTGTCCGGCAACGACCAAAGCCCCCCACAAGAAGTGGAGGGCCCTCGTCGTGCTGTGCGCCATCAGGGACTCGAACCCCGGACACGCGGATTAAGAGTCCGCTGCTCTAACCAACTGAGCTAATGGCGCCCGCTGACCTGCATAACTTTACCCGAACTCCCGGGGTGCTCCGGACCGCCGTTGGCCAGTCGCCGCGCCGGGCAGTAGGGGGTTTTATGCGGATTTCCATCTTTCGCACCGTCAACATGCGGTTTGTCCTCACAGTTGAGAGGCTGCCTGCGTGCGAAGGCGAGGCTCGTCAGGTGATGGGCGGCTCTGGAGTGTGAGGGGAATCGCATGGAGGCTCCGGTATTCGAGGACTACGACCCGGCGGGCGACTGCACCTGCGCGGGCTGCGCCGAGTGGCGGCGCACCACACCGCCCCCGGGGCGGACCCGGCTCGGCGCCCGGCACGCCCTGGCCGTCGCGGCGGCGGCCGGCACGGTGATCGGCGGCGTCCAGCTCACCCCGGCCGCGGCGGCCGGCCAGCACGAGGCGCGGCCGGGCGACCCGGCGCCGGGCGACGACGACGTCACCCCGCAGGGCGGCACCGGCCCGCTGCACGGAGCGCCGGGCGAGGCCGCCCACGCGGTGGACCTGACGCAGCAGGCGGCGCTGCGCGCCACGACCCGGGACGCGATCATCAACCGGGCCGGGACCTGGGTGGCCGCCAAGGTCCCGTACAGCATGAACGCCTTCTGGAAGGACGGGTACCGCCAGGACTGCTCGGGCTTCGTCTCCATGGCCTGGGACCTGCCGGGCAACGAGTGGACGGGCAGCCTCGCGGCGTTCGGCACCCGGATCACGAAGGCGCAGCTCCAGCCCGGCGACATCCTGCTCTTCCACAATCCGTCCGACCCGGAGAAGGGGTCGCACGTCACGATCTTCGGCGGGTGGACGGACGCCACGCGCAGTCACTACCTCGCCTACGAGCAGACCCGCCCGGGCACCAGGAAGCAGTCCACCCCGTACGCGTACTGGAGCAATTCCAGCAAGTACCTCGCCTACCGCTACAAGGGCCTGAAGGCGGGGACCACCTCGGGCGCGGGCACCTCGACGACGCGCTTCCCCGGCGCCGGCTCGTTCGGCCCCGGCGCGGACAACGCCTACGTCACCCAGCTCGGGCGCCTGCTCGTGGAGCGCGGCGGCAAGCGGTTCTACCGCCAGGGTCCCGGGCCGCGCTGGAGCGACGCGGACCGCCGGGCGACCCAGGCGTTCCAGCGGGCCCAGGGCTGGACCGGCTCCGACGCCGACGGCATCCCCGGCCCGACGACCTGGTCGTACCTGGTCACGGGCAGGGGCAAGGACATCCCGGCGGCGGGCAAGGGCGCCTCGGGTGCCAAGAGCACCGCCGCCGCGAAGACCCCGGCCTACCCCGGCCGGGCCGCCTTCCGCCCCGGCGCGAGCGGCGCCGCCGTCACGAAGCTCGGCGCGCAACTCGTGAAGAAAGGATTCGGCAAGTACTACGCCCAGGGTCCGGGCCCGCGCTGGGGCGAGGCGGACCGCCGGGCCGTCGAGGCGTTCCAGCGCGCGCAGGGCTGGCGCGGCGCGTCGGCCGACGGCTATCCCGGGCCGGAGACCTGGCGACGGCTCTTCTCATGAACACGACCGGGGCCGGGGCGACGGCCGGCACAGAGCGAGCGAGCGGCGAGGAAGCGATGACGGACACCACCGAGACCGGGGAGCGGCCGCGCGGCACGCGCCTCATCCAGAACGAGGCGACCACCGAGATCCCGGTCCACCTCCTCTTCCGCGACGACCCGGACCCGGTCGCCGTGCCGCTGCGCCCCGCCGTGGTCGGCACCGGCCGGGCCGCGCCCCCGCGCCGGATGCCGCCGCGCGCCCCCGCCCGCCCGGCCCCGTCCGTCGACCCCGGGCTGGCGGAGCGCGGCGGGCGCGCGCTGCCCGGCGCGCTCGGGGTGCTCGGCGGCCTCACGGGCGCGGCCGGCGCCGTGGCCGCGCTCGGCTGGGCCGGGGCGCTGCCGCAGATCGTCACCGGGCTCGCCGGGCTGCCCCGGTACGCCGGCACCGGGCTCGGCCCCGCGCAGTGGGCGGCGGTCGCGGGCTCCGGCGCGCTCGGCCTGTTCGGCTTCGGCGGGCTGGCGCGCGGCCGCACCGGGCGGGCCTGGGTGCTCACCCTCTTCGGCCGCTACCGGGGCACGGTGCGCAAGTCCGGGCTGCTGTGGGTGAACCCGCTGCTGCTGCGCCGCCGCACCGACGTGCGGCTGCGCCACTGGCGCAGCGAGCCGATGCCCGCGGTCGACGCGAACGGGGTCGCGCTGCGCGTCGTCGTCCTCGTGGTCTGGCGGATCAAGGACACGGCGCGCGCCGCGTTCGGCGTCGAGGACCACGAGACGTATCTGCGCGAGTGCGTGGAGGCGGACCTGGCGCGGGTGCTGTCCCAGCTGCCCGCCGACGCCTTCCACGACGACGCGCCGACCCTGCGCAACGCCGAGGCCGTCGGCGACCTGCTCACCCGCAAGCTGGCCGTGGACGCCGAGCCCGTCGGCATCGAGGTGTTCTCCGCGCAGCCCACCCGGATCGAGTACGCGCCGGAGGTGGCGGCCGCGATGCAGCGCCGCCGGATCGCCGCGATCGACGCGCAGCACCGGGACAGCGTGCTCACCTCGGTCGTGGACTCGGTGGAGGACACGGTGACGCGGCTGACCACGCGGGGTCTGGTCGAGCTGGACGACTACGAGCGCAAGGCGCTGGTGAAGGATCTGACGGTCGCGTTCTACACGGGCCGCGGGGAGTGAGCCCGCGGGCGTGAGCGGGAGCGGCCGGCGGCCACTGGTATGGACAAGCCCTCAACTGTGTATGGACACGGCCAAGTCCCGCCCATACATTGGTGGTTGGTTGGTCTAGACCTGAAACATCGCTGTGCGCACAGCTTCCGGCACTCCCCCACTTCCCCCAGGAGCGGCAGCATGCGAAAGAAGATCTACGCGGCCCTGCTCGGCCTCACCACCGCAGGGGCGTTCGCCCTGTCGGCGGGCGGCGCGAGCAGCCACGGCTACACCGATCTGCCCATCAGCCGGCAGAAACTCTGTGCCAACGGCACCGTCGCGAACTGCGGCAACATCCAGTGGGAGCCGCAGAGCGTCGAGGGCCCCAAGGGCTTCCCGGCGTCCGGCCCCGCCGACGGCCAGATCTGCTCGGGCAACCACGGCGAGTTCGGCCAGCTCAACGCGGCCAAGCAGCCGAACGGCTCGGCCTGGCCGACCACCAAGGTGACGGGCGGTCAGAGCTACACGTTCAGATGGCAGTTCACCGCGCGGCACTCCACCACGGACTTCCGCTACTACGTCACCAAGAACGGCTGGGACGACAGCAAGCCGCTCACCCGGGCGGCCCTGAACACCACCCCGTTCCTCACGGTGCCCTACAGCGGCCAGCCCCCGGCGACCCTCTCGCACTCCGGGGTCCTGCCCACCGGCAAGTCCGGCCACCACGTGATCCTCGCGGTGTGGACGATCGCCGACACGGCGAACGCGTTCTACGCCTGCTCGGACGTCACGTTCTGACCCGGGATGTTCTGAGCTTTCCTTGAGCGACTTCCGCTCCGGACCCCGGTAGCTTCCCTGTACGCCGACGAGCTGTCGTCGGCGTACGGGGGAGTGTTCGACCACGGGGGTGGGGGCATGGAGTTCTTCCTGGCCGGAATCGCGGCGGTCATGGCGGCGGGCATCCTGGCGATGGGGGTGGCGCTGCTGCGCCGCGCGCTGCGGATACGGCGTGCCTGGCACGGCGGGCGCACGTCCGAGGCGCGCTGCCTGCGGGTGTTCACCAGCACGACCGGCGGCGACCGGCCGACCACCCATCGCAGCCGCGTGTACGAGTTCACCACGCGCGAGGGCCGCACCGTCCGCTTCACCGCGGACGGCGGGCCCGACACGGTCCTGGAGGGCGACACCGTCATGGTGCGCTACGCGGCCGACGCGCCCGAGCAGGCCACGGCCGAGCCCTACCGGCCGGTCGCGCTCGCGGTGGGCATGGGCTGCGTCGCGCTGTTCGTGACGGCCGCCCTCTCCCTGTGCGTCGTCTTCGCGGTCGTCGTGCTGGGCGCGACGTCCGACGAGGGGTCGACGCCGGACGACTTCCCCGAGGAATACTCCACGGATCTCCCTTTCTGACGAACCGTCAATTATGGTGCGCGGCCATGGGATCCGACACGCGCACCTTCGCGGAACTGGTCCAGCGGCGCTGGGGCGACCACCGCCCGGGACTCGCGTACGAGGACCGGCTGCTCAGCCACCACCAGGTGGCCGCCGCCGCGGCCGCCCGCGCCGCGCTCCTCACCGACCTGCTGCCGCGCGGCGCGGAACCGCACGTGGGCGTGCTGCTCGACAACACCCCGGAGTTCCCGCAGTGGCTGAGCGCCGCCGCGCTCGCCGGCGCCGCCGTCGCCGGGATCAACCCCACCCGCCGCGGCGCCGAACTGGCCCGCGACATCCTCCACACCGAGTGCCGGGTCCTGGTCACCGACCGCGCCCACCTCCCGCTGCTCGACGGCCTCGGGCTGCCCGGCGTCCGCGTCCTGGTCACCGGCACCGACGCCTACGAGGACCTGCTCGCCCCCTACGCGGGCGCCGAGCCGGAGATCGCCGCGCGCGTCGGGCCCGGCTCGCGCATGCTGCTCTACTTCACGTCCGGCTCGACCGGCGCCCCGAAGGCCGCCCTGTGCAGCCAGGGCCGGCTCGCCGCCGCCGGCCACTCCCTGGTCGCCACCTTCGGCGTACGCCCCGACGACGTGCACTACGTCTGCATGCCGCTCTTCCACGGCAACGCGGTCATCGCCGACTGGGCGCCGGCCGTCGCCGCGGGCGCGGGGGTGGCGCTGCGGCGCCGCTTCTCGGCGACCGGGTTCCTGAGCGACGTACGCCGGTTCGGGGCGACCTACTTCACGTACGTCGGCCGGGCCGTGCAGTACCTGCTGGCCACCGAGGAGCGCGCCGACGACCGGGACAACCCGCTGCGGGTCGGATTCGGCACCGAGGCGGGCGCCGTCGACGCGGCCCGCTTCGAGGCCCGGTTCGGCGTGCGGCTCGTCGAGGGGTACGGCTCGTCGGAGGGCGGCGCCGCCGTGCAGCGCACCGCCGACACCCCGCCGGGCGCGATCGGCCGGGCGGCGCCCCACGACGACCTCGTCGTCCTCGACCCCGCGACCGGGGCGCCGTGCCCGCCCGCCGTCTTCGACGCCGGCGGGCGGCTGGTCAACGGCGCCGAGGCCATCGGCGAGCTGGTCAACCGCGGCCGCTCGCCCTTCGAGGGGTACTGGCGCAACGACGCGGCCTACGCCGAGCGGGTGCGCGAGCACGGCTGGTACTGGACCGGCGACCACTTCTACCGGGACGCCGCGGGCTTCCTGTACTTCGCGGGGCGCGGCGACGACAGGATCCGGGTGGACAGCGAGAACCTCGCCCCCGCCATGATCGAGAACATCCTGGCCCGCTGGCCGGACGCGGCCGCCGTCGCCGTGTACGGGGTGCCCGATCCCGTCGCCGGGGACCAGGTGATGGCGACGCTGGCGCCGCGCGCGGGGGCGTCGTTCGACCCGCTGGCCTTCGGTGAGTTCCTGCTCGGCCAGGGCGACCTCGGCACGAAGATGGCGCCCCGCTTCCTGCGGGTGGTGGACCGGATGCCGGTCACCGCCACCAACAAGGTGCGGCGCGGGGAGCTGCGCCGGGAGGGCTTCTGGAGCGGCGCCGACGAGCTGTGGTGGCGGCCGCCGGGCGCGGACGCGTACCGGATCCTGTCCCCGGCCGAGCGCGCCGACCTCGCCACGGCCTTCCGCGAGCGGGGGCGCGAGCATCTGCTGGGCCCCGGGTGACACCTCCCCGCGCCTGGTCGGGACCACCCCCACGGACCAGGTAGTATTTACCTCGTCAACCGGCGCCATTAGCTCAGTTGGTTAGAGCAGCGGACTCTTAATCCGCGTGTCCGGGGTTCGAGTCCCTGATGGCGCACAGCACACCGAAGGCCCTCCACTTCTTGTGGAGGGCCTTCGGCGTGCAGGCCCTCCACCTCACGCGGGGGCCTTCGTCGTGGGCTCGGATGGGTGGGGGCTCAGATGGTCAGGGAGAGCAGGAGCGGGGCCGCGCTCTGGTTGAGGCGGTCGGCGGCGTCGTGGAGGCGGTGGGCGTGCTCCACCGGGAGGGAGAGCGCCAGGCAGCCGACCGAGGTGCCGGCGGTGATGGGGACGGCCGCGCAGACCGTGCCCACCGCGTACTCCTGGAGGTCCAGGACCGGGACGGTCGCGGCCTGAGCGGCGAGCTTGGACAGCAGCACCTTCTCGTTGGTGATCGTGCGCGAGGTGAGGCGGGCCATCTTGTGGCGGGAGAGATGGTCCCGCCGCCCGTTCACGTCCAGCTGGCCGAGCAGGCTCTTGCCCACGGCGCTGGCGTGCGCCGACACCCGGAAGTCGACCCACTCGTTCACCGGCGGGGCCTCGGGCCCGGCCGCGTACTGCGTGATGCGGACCTCGCCGTCGATGTACCGGCTCATGTAGACGGCGGCGCCGACACTGTCGCGCAGCTCGTCCAGCGTGTGCTGGAGCGTCGCGGTCAGCGCGGCCTCGTGGCCGTCGGCCGCGCCGAGCCGGTCGAGCGTGGCCCCGGCGACGTACGCCCCGTCGACGGTCTGCTCCACGTACCCCTCGCGCCGCAGCATGCGCAGCATCGGGGCGAGCTGGTCCGCGGGCAGCCCGGTGGCCCGGGCCAGTTCGGTATCGGTGATGCCGACGCCCTGGTGGGCGACGGCCTCCAGCACGCGCAGCGCGTACTGCACCGACTGGTGCGGCTGGTACGACGACGCGTCCTTGTCGTGCTTCAGCGCCACGGCATCCCCCTGCATGGAACGGTTCCGGACAGCTGGCTCCGTCCACGATAGCCGCCAACAGGGCCAATAGGGGCGCCGGTTGAGGACATTGGTGGCGCGTTCCGTACCCTCTCAACAGGAACGCGCCACTCTGGCATATGCCAATGTCATGCACCGGAACGGGCGCGGCTGGTCACAGGACCGCGCTCAGGAACTCCCGGGTGCGCTCGTGCTCCGGCTCGGTGAAGATCTTCTCCGGCGACCCGGACTCGATCACCCGGCCGGCGTCGAACATCAGGACCTGGTCCGAGATGTCCCGGGCGAAGGTCATCTCGTGGGTCACGCACAGCATGGTGATGTCGGTGGTGTGCGCGATGTCCCGCAGGACGTCCAGGACCCCCGCGACCAGCTCGGGGTCGAGCGCGGACGTCACCTCGTCGAGCAGCAGCACCTGCGGACGCATGGCGAGCGCCCGCGCGATGGCCACCCGCTGCTGCTGACCGCCCGAGAGCTGCGAGGGGTACGCGTCGCGGCGGTCGCCGAGCCCCACCAGGTCGAGCAGCTCGCGGGCCCGCTGCTCGGCCTCGTCCTTGGCCAGGCCGAGCACGGTGACCGGCGCCTCCATGACGTTGCGCAGCACCTTCATGTTCGGGAAGAGGTTGAACTGCTGGAAGACCATCCCGATGTTCTTGCGGACCTCGCGGACGTGCTTCTCGCCGGCCGGGACCAGCTTGCCGTTCTTCGTCTCGTGGGTGAGGTACTCGCCGCCCACCGAGATCGTGCCCCCGTCCGGCTTCAGCAGGGTCATCAGCAGCCGCAGGATCGTCGTCTTGCCGGAGCCCGACGGGCCGATCAGCGTCACGTGCTTGCCGGAGGCGACCGAGAAGTCCAGCTCGTCGAGGACGGTGTTGTCGCCGAACCGCTTCACGACCTTGTCGAAGCGGATCAGCTCGCTGCCGTCCACCTTCGGATTCGGCTGGTCCTTGGCGGGATGGGTGTCAGCGGACAAGGCGGCGCTCCAGGGCTCGGATCAGAAGGGACGACGGGTAGGCGATGAGGATGAAGGCGACACCGACGACCGTGAGGGCCTCCGTGTACTGGAACGTCTGGGCCGCCTCCAGGCGCGAGCGCTGGAGCAGCTCCAGCACGCCGATGCCCGCCAGCAGCGGGGTGTCCTTCAGCATCGCGATGACGTAGTTGCCGAGCGCGGGCACGACGCGGCGGATCGCCTGCGGCAGGATCACCGCGGTCCACGTCCTGCCGTACGGCAGGCTCAGCGCACGCGCCGCCTCCCACTGGCCGGCCGGGACTGCCTCGATGCCGGCCCGGTAGACCTGCGCGGTGTACGTCGAGTAGTGCAGGCCGATCGCGACGACGCCGGTGGTCAGCGCGGAGAACTGGATGCCCCGGTCCGGCAGCACGAAGTACAGGAAGAAGAGCTGGACCAGCAGCGGGGTGTTGCGGATGAACTCCGTGACGATCCCGACCGGCCAGCGCACGAAACGGGTCGGCGCGCGCAGCGCGAGCGCCCAGACGAGTCCGAGGCTGAAGGAGATGAGCGAGCCGAGGACCAGGATCTTCAGGGTCTCCAGGACCCCGTCCCAGAAGTGCGGCATGAAGTCGGAGACGGCGGACCAGTCCCAGTTCGCCGCGGCGGAGACGATCATGCGCCACCGCCTCCCGAGCTCGCCGGGACCTGTGACACGTCGGTCTGCTGTCGAAGGGTGAGCCTGTTGCCCATGATTCCGCCCCCGGTCGCGGGCCGCTGCCCGAGCGCCGCCTTGGTCCTGCGTTCCAGCGCGCGCATCCCGCGGGTCAGCAGGAAGGCGATCACGAAGTAGATGACGAGGGTGAGCGAGTAGATCTGGGCGCTCTCCGTCGTCGCGAGCCGCACCAGGTACGCGGCGAACGACACGTCGCCGATGCCGAGCAGCGAGACCAGGGCGGTGCCCTTGAGCAGCTCGACGAGCAGGTTCGAGAACGGCGGGATCATCTCCGGCACCGCCTGCGGCAGCAGGATGAGCCGCATCCGCTGCCACGGCGTGAAGCTCAGCGCGACCCCCGCCTCGCGCTGCGCGGGCGACACCGCGTTCAGGGCGCCGCGCACGATCTCCGCGCCGTACGCGCCGTAGGACAGTCCGAGGGCGAGGACGGCGGCCCACATCGGGACCAGCGACCAGCCGACGAGCTGCGGCAGCACGAAGAAGATCCAGAACATCAGGATCAGCGCCGACGTGCCGCGGAAGACCTCGGTGTACAGACCGGCGGCGAACCGCACGATCCACAGCCGGTGCGTGCGCGCCATGCCCGCGCCGAAGGCGACGGCGGTCGCCAGGGCGGCGCTGTAGAGGGTCAGCTGAAGGGTGATCCAGATGCCGGGCAGTACCCAGTGTTCCCACAGTCCGGAGGTCATCGGCACAGCTCCTCGGCGGTCAGCGTCGTCATCTCCGCCTTGGTGAAGCCGAACGGCTGGAGAATCCGGAACAGTTCGCCGCTCTTCTTCATCTTGTGGATCTCGACGTTGAAGGCGTCGCGCAGTTTCGTGTCGGTGGGCCGGAAGGTGAAGCCGCCGCCGTCCACGTGCTTCTTGCCGTCGACCGTCGGGGCGAACGGCGTGGTGTGCTCCGCCTTGCGGCTCTTGCGGGTGACCTCGCGCGTGGTGAGCGCCGTGCCCGCGAAGACGTCGATGCGGCCCGACTCGACCGCGTTGAGGCCGGCCACCTGATCCTGGAGGATCACGATGTCGGACTCCTTGTACCCGGCGTCGACGGCGTACGCGATCTCCGCGTATCCGGTGCCGGTGCCGAACCTGGCCCCGGCCTTCACCACGTCGGCGTAGTCGTGCAGGTTCTTCGGATTGCCCTTGGCGACGATGAACGAGTCCAGCATCTGGTACTCGGGGTCGGCGAAGATGACCTGCTCGCAGCGTTCCTTGTTGATGTACATCCCGGCGGACACGACGTCGAACTGCTGGGTGTTCAGGCCGGGGATGAGCGAGGCGAAGTCGGTGGCGACCGGCTGGACCTTGGCGACCCCCAGCCGCTTGAAGATCACTTTGGCCAGTTCCACCGCCTCGCCGGTGAACTTGCCGCTGTCGTCGATATATCCGTACGGCACCTCTCCCGCGATGCCGAGTCGCGCGGTTCCCTGCGACCGGAGCCGGGCGAGCGTGTCACCGCTCGGTATCCGGCTACAGCCCGCCGCGCCGAGCGCACCGGCCGCGCCGAGCGCTCCGACACCGGCGAGCAGCGATCGTCTGCGGACGCCCTGTCTTCCGACCGGTCTCCCGGTCGTACGTATCTCTATTGGTGGAGCCATGGGCGCGCGGCTACCCGAACGGAACCGATCCATGCCGATCAATTCACGCCCCTGGCGCGGCGGATGCGGTCTTGACCGCACGGGGTGACCGGGGCCGACCATGGCACGCATGGCTGACTCCACGACCGCATCCGGCGTCCGGCACATCGAAATCTCTCTGGCCAAAAGGGGAGTGGCCTGCACGGCGCGGCTCCTCGACGACCGCGCTCCACTGACCTGCGCGGCGGTCTGGGACGCGCTGCCGCTCGTCTCCGACGTCTACCACGCCAAATACGCGCGCAACGAGATCTACGCCCTGTTCCCCGCGTTCGCGGAGCAGGAGCCCCCGCTGGAGAACCCGACGGTGACCCCCATTCCCGGCGATCTCTGCTATTTCTCCTTCAACGGGACCCAGTTGGGCTCCCAGTCCTACGGGTACGGCAGCGGCGCGGGCCTGAGCGCCGGAGCGCCCGTGATCGACCTCGCCCTGTTCTACGAGCGCAACAACCTGCTCATGAACGGCGACGTGGGCTGGGTGCCCGGCATCGTCTGGGGCCAGGTGGTCGACGGCCTCGACGCGATGGCCGACGCGTGCCAGGACCTCTGGCGCAGCGGCGCGGTGGGGGAGACCCTGGGCTTCCGCCGGATCTAGGGCCCGCGCACGGAATCCCCCGGCGTCCTCCCTCAGGGGCGCGCGATCCCGGCCGCGCCCGCCTCGTACAGGGTGTGGGCCACGCGCAGCACCAGCGCGTCCTGGTGCCGGGCGGCGACGATCTGGAGGCCGACCGGCAGGCCGTCCCCGTCCACCCCGACGGGGACCGTCGCGGCGGGCTGCTGCGTCAGGTTGAACGGATACGTGAACGGGGTCCACCCCGTCCACCGCCGCAACCCCGACCGCCGCGGCACCTCCACCCCCGCCTCGAACGCGGTGACCGGCAGCGTCGGCGTCACCAGCACGTCGTACGCGGAGTGGAAGGCGCCCATCCGGCGGCCCAGCTCCATCCGGACGTCCACGGCGGCGAGATAGTCGAGCGCGCTCAGCCGCGCCCCCTGCGCACAGATCTCCCGCAGCCCGGGATCGAGCAGCTCGCGCTGCGCGGCCGACAGCCGCTGCACCACCCGGGCCGCCCCGCTGAACCACAGGGTGTGGAAGGCCGCCACCGGGTCGCTGAAGTCCGGGTCGGCCTCCTCCACGTACGCGCCGAGCCCGGCGAGCCGCTCGACGGCGGAGCGCACCGCGGCGGCGACCGGCGCCCGCACGGCGACCTGCCCGCCCAGCGTCGCCGAGAACGCGACGCGCAGGCCCCGCACCCCGCCCCGCAGCCCCTCGCGGAAGCTGCCCGTGGGGGAGAGCCCGGACCAGTCGCGCGGATCGGGGCCGGAGACCACGTCCATCAGCAGCGCCGCGTCTGCCGCGGTGCGCGTCATCGGCCCGACGTGCGAGAGCGTGCCGAACGCCGACGCCGGATACAGCGGCACCCGCCCGTACGTCGGCTTCAACCCGAAGATGCCGCAGAAGGCGGCCGGTATGCGCACCGAGCCGCCGCCGTCGGTGCCCAGCGACAGCGGGCCCGCCCCGACCGCGACCGCCGCCGCGCTGCCGCCGCTGGAACCGCCCGCGGTGCGCGAGGTGTCGTACGGATTGCGGGTCACCCCCGACAGCGGCGAGTCGGTGACGCCCTTCCACCCGAACTCGGGCGTGGTCGTCTTGCCGACGAACACCGCGCCGTGCTCGCGCAGCCGCGCGACGGACGGCGCGTCCTCCGCCCAGCTCCCCTCCGGCCGCACCGTCCGCGACCCCCGCAGAGTGGGCGCCCCGCGCTGCAACAGGATGTCCTTGACCGTCACCGGGACCCCGTCCAGCAGGCCCCGCGGCTCGCCGCGCCGCCAGCGCTCGGCGCTCTCCCGGGCCGCCGCGAGCGCCCCCTCGGCGTCGACGCGGACGAACGCGTTCAGCGCCGGCCCGGTCTCCTCGATCCGGGCGAGCACGGCCCCGGCGGCGTCGACGGGGCTGAACTCGCCCTTGCGGTAGCCGTCGAGCAGATCCTGCGCGGTCAGTCCGGTGAGCTCGGCCGTCATCCGTCCTCCAGTGCCAGGGGTCCGGTGCGTCAGTGGTTCATCGATCAGCTGCCGGGGACATACCCACGTTTCTTGTCGACTACATTCATCAGCGGCTCCCCGTTCTCCCAGCGGCCGAACAACTCCACGAACTGGCGGCCCAGTTCGTCCCGCCAGCCGACCGTGTCGCCACTCATGTGCGGCGAGACGAGCAGTCCGGGAGCGGTCCACAGCGGGCTGTCGTCCGGCAGCGGCTCGTGCTCGAAGACGTCCAGCGCGGCGCCCGCGATCCACCGCTTGCGCAGCGCGTCGACCAGGTCGGCCTCCACGACCAGCGCCCCCCGGCCCACGTTGACGAACCGGGCCGACGGCTGCATCATCCCGAACCGCCGCGCGTCGAACATCCCGCGCGTCTCGTCGGTCAGCGGCGCCGCGCACACCACCCAGTCCGCCCGGGCGAGCAGCCGGTCCAGATCGGCCGGGCCGTGCACCCCGGCCCGGGCCCGCCGCCCGACCAGCGCCGTGGTGATCCCGAGCGCCGTCAGCTGCCGGACGATCGCCTGCCCGATGGGGCCGGTGCCGACCACGCAGGCGCGGGTCCCGCCGATCCGCTGCGTCTCGCGGTGCCGCCACCGCCGGTCCGCCTGGAAGCCGATCGTGGCGGGCAGGTCCTTGCCCATCGCCAGGACGAGCGCGGCGACGTACTCCGCGATGGGCTGGTCGAAGACGCCCCGCGCGTTGGTCAACACCGCGTCCGAGGCGACGAGTTCGGGGAACATCAGCCGGTCCACGCCCGCGCTCGCCGTGTGCACCCACGCGGGGCGCGCACCCCGCCCCGGCCACGCCTCGCGCACCGCGTCCGACAGGAAGTCCCACACCAACAGGACGTCCGCGTCCGGGAGCCGGTCGCGCAGCTCGGCGGCGTCCGCGGCGTGCAGCAGCCGCGCCCGCCCGGTCAGCACCCCCAGCCGGGGCGGCGGGGCGGGCGGCGCGGCGCCGAGGACGAGCACCGTGGGCCGGCGCGCGTCCGGACCGGACATCGAGGGGTAATCGGTTCGCAACGAAGGTCCGCTTTCCTGGTGATGGACAAGTCCGAAACATCGGGATCATGAGCTGTGGGCGGAGTGCGCCGTCTCACGGCATCCCGACTGACATGCGCGGATTGACCACGCTGGCACCTGAACCTACCTTCGTCAACAGCGGTACCCCGTACGCGGGTTCCCGCCCTCGTCGCTGTCCCGACGTCCCGGCGCTCTGCCGGCTCAAGCACCGCATCGGCACTCATCACGTCAGCTGAACCTGGGGCATGCTCTATGGACGTCTCATTCCTGGGGGGACCGCAGCCGCAGCGCGGCGTCGGCGTTGTCGCACCGTTCGACTTCGCCCTCGACCGTGAACTGTGGCGCTGGGTACCCGACTCCATCTCCCTGCACCTCACCCGCACCCCGTTCGTGCCCGTCGAGGTCAGCCTCGACCTGGCCCGCCTGGTCAGCGAGCACCAGACGCTCGGCGAGGCGGTCCGGGCGCTCGGCGCCGCCGAACCGCAGGTCCTCGCGTACGCCTGCACCTCGGGCAGCTTCGTCGGCGGACTCGCCGGGGAGCGCGCCATGTGCGAGGCCATGAGCAGGGCCGGGGAGCTTCCCTCCGTGACCACCTCGGGGGCGCTGCTCGACGCCCTCGCCGACCTCGGCGCGCGCCGCATCGCGCTCGTCACCCCCTACACCCGCTCCGTCACCGAATCGCTGGAGGAGTATCTGGCGGAGGCGGGCATCACGGTGGCCGGCCGGGCCTACCTGGGGCTGACCCGGCACATCTGGAAGGTCCCCTACCGCGACGTCGCCGGCATGGCGCGCGCGGCGGTCGGCCACGGCGCGGACGCGCTGTTCATCAGCTGTACGAACCTGCCGACCTACGACGTCATCCCGCAGCTGGAGGCCGAGCTGCGGATGCCGGTGATCTCGGCGAATCAGGTCACGATGTGGGCAGCCCTCGCCCGACTGGGTACGCGAGCGGTGGGCCCCTACCAGGCGCTGCTCGATCCCGCTGCACGCCGGCAGTGGCCCGTACCGGATCAGGGGCTCCCGGAACTTCCGGAGGGCCAGGAAGGGTGGGCTTAGAGCATGACAGCGCTCGGATTTCTCTACCCCGGACACTCCGCGGAGGACGACTACCCGCGGATCGAGATGATGATCGACAGCGACGTACGGCTGGCCGTCGTGCACACCGACATCGGCGAGGACGCGCACCGCGTCGACGCGCTGCTGCGCATGGGCGCGCCGGAGCGGCTGACGGCCGGGGTCGAGGAGCTGCGGCTGTCCGGCGCCGAGGCGGTGGTCTGGGCGTGCACGTCCGGCAGCTTCGTCTTCGGCTGGGACGGCGCCCAGGACCAGGTCCGCGGCCTCGCGCAGGCCGCGGGGCTGCCCGCGTCCAGCACCTCCTTCGCCTTCGCGCACGCGATCGGTGAGCTGGGGGTGCGGCGGGTGGCGGTCGCGGCGACCTATCCGTCGGACGTCGCGGACCACTTCGCCGCGTTCCTGAAGGCGGCCGGCGCCGAGGTGCTCTCCGTGCGCGGCAGCGGTGTCATCACCGCGGCCGAGGTGGGGACCTGGGGCTGGGACGAGGTGCTCGCCATGGCGCGGGCCGGTGACCATCCCGACGCCGAGGCGGTGCTCCTGCCGGACACCGCGCTGCACACCGCCGCGTATGTCGCCGACCTCGAACGCGAACTCGGCAAGCCGGTGCTCACCGCCAACCAGGTCACCGTCTGGGAGGCGTTGCGGTTGGCGGGCCGCCGCCTGAACGCTCCCGCTCTGGGCGCCCTGTTCACCAAGGAGCCCCTGATCCAGGCCTAACCCCCCGCCGACGAACCCCGCCCCTCCCCACCGGAGCCCCCCGCGCCCCTGGGCCCGTCTTTCGGGTGCGGCTGGGTGGGGGGCTGGTCGCGCAGTTCCCCGCGCCCCTGGTGGGTCGTCTTTCGGGTGCGCCACGGTCGTGGCTGGTCGCGCAGTTCCCCGCGCCCCTGGTGGGTCGTCTTTCGGGTGCGCCGCCGTCGTGGCTGGTCGCGCAGTTCCCCGCGCCCCTGGTGGGTCGTCTT
>NZ_JBIVKH010000010.1:204012-248552 GCF_044750685.1 Streptomyces sp. NPDC088785 | reverse complement strand
TTGGGTCCGGGTGCTGGGAACTCTTTACCCGGTTGGCTTTAGTCAAACGACCCCTCGGGGGGGGGGGGGGGGGGCCCGCGGGGGGGGGGGGGGGGGGCGCGCCCCCCCCCCCCCGCGCCGCTCACGCGCGGACGGTGAGCACCAGCTTGCCGGTGACCCGGCCGGTCTCGCCCTTCTCGTGCGCCTTCGCGGCGTCGGTGAGCGCGTAGGTCTCCGAGACGTGCACCCGCAGCTCGCCCGACTCGGCCAGACCGGCGACGGCCCGCATCCCCGCCTGGTCGTGCTCGACCAGCATCGCCGTGGCCCGCACGCCCAGCTCCCGCGCCCTGGCGGGGACCTCGGCGAACCCGTTCGGCAGGATCGAGACGAGGATGCCGCCGGGGCGCAGCACCTCCAGCGAACGCAGCCGGGTCTCCTCGCCGAGCGTGTCGAGCACGACGTCGACGTCCCGGGCCTGCGCGACGAAGTCCTGGGTGCGGTAGTCGATGACCTCGTCGGCGCCGAGCGACCGGACGAAGTCGTGCTTGGGCGCCGACGCGGTGCCGATGACGTACGCGCCGCGCGCCTTCGCGATCTGCACGGCGACGTGCCCGACGCCGCCCGCGGCGGCGTGCACCAGCACGCGCTGCCCCGGCCGCACGTCCGCCAGGTCGACGAGCGCCTGCCACGCGGTCAGCGAGACCAGCGGCAGCGCACCCGCCTCGACGTGGCCGAGCCCGGCCGGCTTGGGCACGAAGGCGCGGGCCGGCCCGGTGACGTACTCGGCGTGCGCGCCGGCGCCGTACGGGTACGGCAGCATCCCCATGACCTCGTCGCCGGGCTGGTGCAGGGCCACGCCGACGCCCACCGCCTCCACGACGCCGGACACGTCCCAGCCGAGCGTGAACGGCGGCTCGCCCAGGAAGGCGCCGGTCCTGCGGTGCTTCCAGTCCGTCGGATTCACGCCCGTCGCGTGCACGGCCACCAGGATCTGGCCGACGCCGGGCTTCGGCCGGGCGACCTCGATCTCCTTCAGGACGTCCGGTTCGCCGAGGGCGTCCTGGCTGATGGCCTTCATGGTCGGCTGTGCGGGCTGCTCGCCGCTGTTCTTGGTCATGTCTCCAGCCTGCGGCAGGCCCTCCGGTCCGGCAATGGCAAGATGGTCATTAAGCGATAGGATCGTGCCATGACCCGGATCCCCGCCACCCCCGCCCCGGCCCGCACCGCCCGGCCGGTCGAGCTGCGCGCGGCCCCGCCGCACCGCGTCGTCGTGCTCGCCCTCGACGGCGTCTACCCCTTCGAGCTGGGCATCCCGAACCGGGTCTTCCCGATGGTCCCCGGGGCGTACGAGGTGGTGACCTGCGCCGCCGCGCAGGACCGCACGGTCGCGACGAACGCCGACTTCACCCTCACCGTCGCCCACGGCCCGGAGGCCCTGGAGACGGCGGACACGGTCGTCGTCCCCCCGTTCGACCTGCGCTTCCTGTCGGCCGAACTGCCGGAGCCGGTGCGCGCCGCGCTCGCCCGGATCCGGCCCGGCACCCGCGTCGTCTCGATCTGCACCGGTGCGTTCACGCTCGCCGCCGCGGGCCTGCTCGACGGGCGGCCGGCGACGACGCACTGGGCGCTCGCCGACCTGTTCCGCCGGATGTTCCCGCAGGTCGCCCTGGACCCGGACGTGCTCTTCGTCGACGACGGCGACCTCCTCACCTCGGCGGGCGCCGCATCCGGCGTCGACGTGTGCCTGCACATCGTCCGCGCCGACCACGGCAGCGCGATCGCCAACCGGGTGGCCCGGCACTGCGTGGTGCCGCCGTGGCGGGACGGCGGCCAGGCCCAGTACATCGAGCAGCCGATGCCCGACGAGGACGGCACCAGCACCGCCGACACCCGCTCCTGGGCCCTGCTGAACCTCGAACGGGCCCTGACGCTCGGCGAGTTGGCCGATCACGCGCGGATGAGCCGGCGCACGTTCGCCCGCCGCTTCCAGGAGGAGACCGGCACCAGCCCCGGCCGCTGGCTCATCCAGCAGCGGGTGCACCGGGCCCGGCAGCTGCTGGAGACCAGCGATCTGCCGGTGGACCGGATCGCGGCGGAGGTCGGCTTCGCCACCGGGACCTCCCTGCGCCAGCACCTGCACGCGGCCATCGGAGTGTCGCCCCGGGACTACCGCCGCACGTTCAGGGCGGGCGCCCCGCAGGAGTCCCGCGTCTGAGCGCGGGCGGGCCCCGCGGCGCGTCCGGGAGGCCCGCGGCGCCGTCAGCCGTCGATGCGGGCGGGGTCCCAGCGCTCCAGGTCCCGCAGCCAGGCCCGCGCCGAACTGTCCGACGGCATCCGCCAGTCACCGCGCGGCGACAGCGAACCACCGGCCGACACCTTCGGCCCGTTCGGCATCGCGGACCGCTTGAACTGGGCGAACTGGAAGAAGCGGCGGCAGAAGTACTCCAGCCAGTGCCGGATCTCCGCCAGCTCGTACGCCGTGTGGTCCGCGTCCGGGAAGCCGGGCGGCCACGCGCCCGCCGCCGTGTCCCGCCACGCGTGCCACGCCATGAACGCGATCTTCGTCGGCCGGAACCCGTACCGCAGCACGTAGAACAGCGTGAAGTCGTGCAGCGCGTAAGGACCGATCTTGTCCTCGGTCGACTGCAACTCCTCGCCCGGCACCAGCTCCGGGCTGATCTCCGTGTCCAGGATCGCGGTGAGGATCGCCCCGGCCTCGTCCCCGAACTGCCCGCTGCTGACCACCCAGCGGATCAGGTGCTGGATGAGCGTCTTCGGCACGCCGCTGTTCACGTTGTAGTGGCTCATCTGGTCGCCGACGCCGTACGTGCACCAGCCGAGCGCCAGCTCCGACAGGTCGCCGGTGCCGAGCACGATGCCGCCGCGCTGGTTGGCCAGCCGGAACAGGTAGTCGGTGCGCAGGCCCGCCTGGACGTTCTCGAAGGTGACGTCGTAGACCGGGTCGCCGCCCGCGAACGGGTGGTCCATCTCCTTCAGCATCAGCCGCGCGGTGTCCGTGATGTCCAGCTCGGCGGCGGTGACGCCGAGCGACTTCATCAGCGCGTGCGCGTTGTTCCTCGTGTGCTCGCCGGTCGCGAACCCCGGCATGGTGAAGGCGAGGATGTCGCTGCGCGGCCGCCCCGCCCGGTCCATGGCCCGCGCGGCGACGATCAGCGCGTGCGTCGAGTCGAGCCCGCCGGACACCCCGATCACGATCTTCGGACCGCCGATCGCGCCGAGCCGCTGCATCAGGCCCGCGACCTGGATGTTGTACGCCTCGTAGCAGTCCTGGGCGAGCCGCTCGGCGTCGGCCGGCACGAACGGGAACCGCTCCACGGTGCGGCGCAGCCCGAAGTCGTCGGCCGGCGCGTCCAGCCGGAAGGAGACCCGGCGGAAGTCGGCGGTGCGCGCGGCGTGCGTGCGCCGGTTGTCGTCGAAGGTGCCCTGGCGCTGGCGCTCCTGGCGCAGCAGGTCCAGGTCGATGTCGGCGGTCGCCGCCCGGTCGCCGAGCGGGAAGCGCTCCGTCTCGTCGAGCAGCGCCCCGTTCTCGTAGATCATCGTCTGCCCGTCCCAGGACAGGTCGGTGGTCGACTCGCCGAGCCCGGCCGCCGCGTAGACGTAGGCGGCGAGGTAGCGGGACGACGCCGACCGGCACAGCAGCCTGCGGTCCTCGGCGCGGCCCACGGTGATCGGGCTGCCGGACAGGTTGGCGATGACCGTCGCACCGGCCAGCGCCGCCTCCGCCGCGGGCGGCACCGGCACCCACATGTCCTCGCAGATCTCGACGTGCAGCACGAGCCCGGTCACGTCCTCGGCGGCGAACAGCAGATCCACGCCGAAGGGCACCTCGGCGCCGCCGAGCCGGATCGTCCCGCCGCGCTCGGTGTCACCCGCCGCGATCTGGCGCCGCTCGTAGAACTCCCGGTAGTTCGGCAGGTACGACTTCGGGGCGACGCCCAGGATCCGGCCCCGGTGCACGACGACCGCGCAGTTGTAGATCCGGTCCCGGTGGCGCAGCGGGGCGCCGACCACCAGCACCGGCAGCAGCTCGGCGGAGCCCGCGACGACGGCCGCCAGCGCCTGCTCCACCTCGTCGAGCACGACGTCCTGCAACAGCAGGTCCTCGATGGAGTAGCCGCAGAGCCCCAGCTCGGGGAAGACCGCGACGGCCACCCCGTCGGCGGCGCGCTCGCGGGCCTGGCGCAGGATCGCCTCGGCGTTGGCGTGCGGATCGGCGATGGCGGCGTGGCCGGTGCAGGCCGCCACCCGCGCGAATCCCTGACTGTAGATCGACCGGAAGTTCACCCGGCCCATGATGTCAAGCGGGCGCCGGCGGTGCCTGCCGGGGGCCCCGCGCCGCCCGCGTCGTGGCTGGTCGCGCCCCGCTCCCGGCGGGCACCGCCACCTCCCGGCCCGGGCCCGCGCGGGGGAGCGGCGCCGCGCGGAACGCTTCCCGCCGCGGCGCCCCGCCCCAAGTCGCCGCACGGCCGGTGCCGTTGGCCGTCCCGCGGCGCGGGCCACGGGACGCCCGGGTGGTCCCCGGCGCCGGGCGGGGACGGGGTCACGGCGCCCCGCCGGGCGCCGGGACGACGGCGCGCAGCGGCGTGCCGGCCGGCACCTGGAGGCCCCAGGCGCGCCGGACCGCGTCCAGGAGCGTCCGGGCACTGTGCGGGGACACGGCCAGCTCCTGCCGCGCCTCGGCCAGCAGGTGGGGGTCCCCGTCGGGGCCGGTCGCCGCGGCCGCGGCCCGCCGCTCCCGGAACGCCGGGGCGGTGAACACGTCGAGGAACGTCAGGGCCAGATAGGCGTAGGCCGTCGCCTCGTCGACCAGCCGGACCGCGCTCTCCGGGACGCCCGGCGTGGGGGGCAGCGGACGGAACGCGAAGTTCCGCAAAGCTTCGGTGAGCGCCTCCTGGTGGGCCGGGGTCGCGGACGCGGTGGTCCGCAGCAGCGTGGTGAGGCCGCGGAAGCGGGTGAGCACGTCACTGCTCGGCGCCGTCCACTCCTCCTTCCCGAGCAGGATCCGGAACCCGGCGAGGGTGTCGGCGAGCTCCTCGACCACCAGTCGGCGGCAGACCGTGGCCAGCTCGTGGGACTTCGTGTGCTGCTGCATCTCCACGATCCGGCGGGCGTACCGGATCAGGTCGCGCGGGATGCCGCCGGACAGGGCGTGCGCGAGGAGCACATAGGGCTCGGGAATGCCGTCGGCGCGCCGGTCGAGGATGGCCCGGGACGCCTCCAGGGTGCACGGCTGCACGTGCAGGACGTCGTCGAGGGAGCTGTCGGTGGCGTCGCGGTGCGGCAGCCCGCGCCGCACGAACGCGGCCCCGACGTCCTCGGCCACGGACAGCAGGAAGTGGACGTGCGGGATGCCCAGCACCGCCTTGATCTCGCCGAGGAACTCCAGGGCCCGGGTGTCGGTGCCGAGCCGGTCGAGCTCGTCGACCGAGATCACCACCCGCTTCCCCCTGCCGTGGGCGTCGAGCGCGATGCGGGCGAGCAGCTCGCGGAAGTCGTTGACGAGCTTGGGGAAGCGCGGCGGCACGGAGGTGACGGCCGCGGCGTGCGAGCCGCTCAAGGAGGCCACGGGAGCGACGGCGCCGGTCAGCGTCGTCGACATGGTCTGCACCGTCTGGAGCCGCAGGAGCTGGGCGCGGCAGTCCTGCACCAGGTCGGGCGCGGCCACCCGCGCGCTCACCGGGACCCGCAGGCGCAGCAGCGCCAGGCCGAGGACGGCGAGCGCCGAGCGGGGCAGGTTGTCCGGGTCGAGGAGCATCGGGCGGGTGTGCCGGTCGTGCCAGAGCAGCGCGAGCGGCAGGACGATGCCGGCGGCACCGGAGACCACGGTGATCACGATGGCCGTCCAGCCCCTCGGATCCACCCCGTCCTCCGGGTCGGCCGTCCGGCACTTGTCGTACCAGCGCGCGGCGATGAAGAGCGGGGCGAAGCTCACCACGAGGAGCAGGAACGGCCGGTTGGTCGGCCGTCCCTGCGGGTCCTTGGGGCCGCTGGCCATGAACTGCGTGCCGAACCGGCGGATGGTGTCGTCGTGCAGGAGGTCGACCAGGCACCACGTGAGGAGGACGGCTCCCGCGACGACGCACGCCGCGTTCCACAGCGAGCGCAGTCCGGGGCCGAGCCAGGCCACTCTGCTGAACAGGAAGAGCAGCGCGGCGAGCAGGAGCGCGAGGAACGTGGGGGCCGGGGTGCTGCCGGCCCAGGCGTGCGCGGACGCCGCCCCGAACAGGCCGGCCACGCCGTCGGCGGCGTGCACGAGGACACCGCCGTTCCAGTCGCGCAGCGCCCGCACCCCGGGCGCCGCGCCGAGCACCAGCAGCGCCCCGGAGAGGAGGAGCAGGCCCGCGCGGCCGGCTCCGCGGCGGCGTCCGCCGGCGGCGTTGCGCAGCATCCGGCGGAACCGGGACAGGTCGTCGTAGCGCGGCACCTCCTGGCCCCGCCAGACGAGGTACCGCTCGCAGACGGTGGTGAACAGCATGAGCAGGAAGTCGTGCGCCACGTATCCGGCGGGCGCCTGCACGAGCACCGAGAAGTCGTCCGGGCGGGCCGTGCCGCCGAGCAGGGTCGACTTGCCCGCGCCGCGCGGTCCGCTGACGGCGACGGTGCCGCCCTGCAACTGCCCGAGTTTGGCCTTCAGGCGCTTCATCGAGTCGACCGGGACGACGAGTTCGGCGGCGTGCCCCTGCCGCAGACCGGCGGGGTCCAGGGGCATCCACACCGAGTCCGGGTCCGCGCCGAGCAGCGAGGCGATCACGCTGTGCACGTCGGCGGTGAGGTCGGCGTCTCGGAACTGCCGCTGCCACAGGCGCAGTTGCAGCTCGCGGAAGAGCAGCAGCGGTGCCATGGCGAGCAGGCCGCCCGCCGCGTCGCGCAGTCTCACGAACCCGTCCCGCGATGCGGGGTGCTGCGCCGTGGCGAAGCCGAGGGTGAGCACGGCGACGGTGAGGGAGAACGGCACGATGCCGGGCAGCGGGCGCGCGAGCCGGCAGACGACGGCCAGGAGGAACGCGCCGACCAGGCCCTGGGCGAGAGGGTCGGCGATGCGCTCGCGCGTGCTGCGGTCGGTCAGCCACAGGCCGAGCGGGCCGAGCGCCAGCATGGTGATGAGGACGGCCACTCCTCCCGAGCTGCGGCCCGGGAGGGTAACGGCCATCAGGACGGCGCACAGGACGAGCCAGCGCAGCCGGCGGGTGCCCAGCCGCCACCAGCGCGACGGCGCGGGGCCGCGGGCGCGCTCCCGGCGCGCCCAGAGCCGCAGCAGGACCACCGACCGGTGCCGGCGCAGCGCGACGGCCTCCGTGCGCCGGGCCGCCGCCAGGAAGCGGCTGTGGTGGCGCAGCGCCCGCCCGATCCGGGCGGGATCGGTGGTCATGATGTGCCGGACGACCGGCCGGGTGACGCCGGGCCGCACCCCCATGCGGTCCTGCACACCGGGGGCGTCCAGCGCCTTCTCCAGCGCACCGTGGTAGACGCTCCGCTCGAACGGCGATCTCAGCCCGAGCGGAACCTCCGCCCCCTCGCTCTCCGCCATGGCGGCCCCCCTCCCGTGCCCCTGGACCTCGCCCGGGTTCCATGAGAGCGGAGATTGCCCGGCGGCGGGCGGTTCTCGCGCAACCGTGACTCAGGCCCGCGCCACGACCTGCCGCACGAAGGCGTTGGTGAACTTGCCGGCGGGGTCGAGGCGCTCGGCGAGCGCGGCGAAGTCCGCCACCCCCGGGTAGCGCGCCGCGACCCGGGCGGGCGCGACGGTGAAGACCTTCCCCCAGTGCGGGCGCGGGTCGAACTCCCGCAGGCGGTCCTCGACCAGGGACACGACGGGCAGCACGCGCCCGGTGTCCGCCACCCACGTGAAGTGGAAGGCGACCGTGTCCCGCCCGTACGCCGGGCTCAGCCACTGCGTGTCGGCGGCCACGGTCCGCACCTCGCACACCTGGAGCACCGGCGCGATCCGGTCCCGTACGCCGTCCAGCGCGGCCAGCGCCGCGAGCGCGTGCCCGCGCGGCAGCAGGTACTCCGACTGCAACTCGTCGCCGCTGCTCGGGGTGAACTCGGCCCGGAAGTGCGGCAGCCGCTCGTGCCAGGGCCCCGGCACCCCGAACTGCTCGGTGCAGTTCACCGCGGGCATGCCGGGCACCGGATGCTGCTTCTCCGTGGCGGGTTCGGCCCAGGGGAAGTCGACCGCCGGACCGGCGGCGTGCGGGTGCCGCTGCTTCAGCCAGACCTGGTCGAAGTGCGGCCCGCGCCACTTCGTGAACAGGCTCACGCTGTACGCCGCCGCCGTGACGGCCTCGAAGTCCAGCCCCTGGAAGGGCAGTTCGCGGAACACGTGCTGACTCACCGGGTAGGCGGGCTGCACGTCCAGAGTGAGCGAGAGGACGACGCCGAGCGCACCCAGCGAGACCACGGCGCCCTCGAAGCCCGCGTCGCCGCGCGCGAGGGTGACGGTCCCGCCGTCCGCGGTGACGATCTCCACGGCGCGGACCGCCTCCGCGAGCGACGCGTTGCCGTTGCCCGAGCCGTGGGTGCCTGTCGCCACCGAACCCGCCACCGAGATGTGCGGCAGGGACGCCATGTTGGGCAGCGCCAGACCGTGGGCGTGCAGCCGCGCCGCCAGCTCGGCGTAGCGGACGCCGCCACCGACCCGGACCGTGCGGGCCGCCGCGTCGACGTCGACCGTGCCGGGCAGGCCGCCCAGCGACACCAGGGCGCCGTCGCGGTCCCCGTCCACGTCGGCGACCCGGTTGAAGGAGTGGCCGCTGCCGAGGACCCGGACGTGGGGGCTGTCGGCCACGAGCCGGCGCAGGGCGTCGGCGGTCGCCGGGCGGTGCACCGCGGCTGCCGAGAAGGTGATGTTGCGGGCCCAGTTCATGGGGCGGGTGTCGGGCATGGGCCGATTGGATCACGGCCGGGCCGGGCGCCCGACAGCCGGTGGGCGCCGCCCCCGGTCCCCCTGCCCCCGGGCGGGGCGATCACCCGGGAGTACTGTCCGGCGCATGACGCACTCGCACCTGCCCCGCACGCTGACGCCCACCGACCGCACGCGCCTGCGTCGCTTCAAGGAGAACGCGAGCTTCGAGCGGGCCGACCTGGAGGCGATCCTCGACGCGGGCTTCGTCTGTCACCTGGGGGTGGTCGTCGACGGCGTCCCCATGGTCGTACCGACGGTGTACGGGCGTGACGAGCGGTACCTGTACGTGCACGGGTCGGTCGCCAGCCGCAGCCTGACCGGCGCCGGGGACGGCGCCGACGCGACGATATGCGTGACCGTCACCCACGTCGACGGCCTGGTCCTCGCCCGCTCCGTCTTCGAGCACGGCGTGAACTACCGGTGCGCGATGCTCTACGGCGTCCCGCGCGTCCTCACCGACGACACCGAGAAGACCGAGGCGCTGCGCCTGCTCACCGAGCACGCGGCGCCGGGCCAGTGGGACTACGCGCGGCGCCCCAACCGCAAGGAACTCGCCGCCACCACCGTCCTCGCCCTCTCCCTCGAAGAGGCCTCCGTCAAGATCAGCGCGGGCCCGCCGGACGACGGCGACTCGGCCGACGCCGCCCTCGGCCTGTGGGCCGGCACCCTGCCGCTCACCACGCGCTGGGGAGCACCCACCGCCGACCCCATGCTCCCCGCCTCCCGCACCGCCCCCGCGCACATCGTGGCCCGAGCGGGGACCCGGCAGGGCTGACCCGCGGGCGGGGGATACCGTGGGAAGGACTGTGGCCGTCGATCGAGCAAGGAGAACGGGATGCAGAGCCGTACGGCGCTGGTAGAGGACCTGATGGAGCGCTTCCCGCATGTGCCGAAGGAAGCGGTCTTCAAGGAGGACCTGCTGCGCGGCGGTGTGGCGTTCGACGCCTCGGCTCTCAGCGACAACGAGGACGGCGAGGTCAAGCCGAAGTCGTACTTCATCTTCTCCTTCGACCACGGCACCCTGCCCGAGCTGGGCGAGGCCGCGCTGCGCCGCCCGCCCGAGGAGATCGTCCTCACCGGCGGCCCCTACGACCTGCGCCGCACGGTCGTCTCGGTCCGGGTGAACCCGTCGTCCCCGTACCGCGTCGCGGCCGACGACGAGGGCATGCTCGGCCTGTACCTCGACGGCAGGCGCATCTCGGACGTGGGCGTGCCGCCCATGCCGGAGTACTACCGGCACAAGCTCTCCAACGGGAAGTCGGTCATGGAGGTGGCGCCCACGATCCAGTGGGGCTACCTGATCTACCTGACCGCGTTCCGCGTCTGCCAGTACTTCGGCGCCAAGGAGGAGTGCCAGTACTGCGACATCAACCACAACTGGCGCCAGCACAAGGCGGCCGGCCGCCCGTACACGGGCGTGAAGGACGTCGACGAGGTCCTGGAAGCGCTGGAGATCATCGACAAGTACGACACCGCGAAGGCGTCGACCGCGTACACGCTGACCGGCGGCGCGATCACGTCGAAGGTGCAGGGCCTGGACGAGGCGGACTTCTACGGCCGCTACGCCAAGGCCATCGAGGAGTACTTCCCCGGCCGCTGGATCGGCAAGGTCGTCGCGCAGGCGCTGCCCAAGGACGACGTCCAGCGCTTCAAGGACTACGGCGTCCAGATCTACCACCCCAACTACGAGGTGTGGGACGAGTACCTGTTCAAGATGTACTGCCCCGGCAAGGAGCGCTACGTCGGCCGTGACGAGTGGCACCGCCGCATCCTGGACTCGCGGGACGTCTTCGGCGCGCGCAACGTGATCCCGAACTTCGTCGCGGGCGTCGAGATGGCCGAGCCCTTCGGCTTCAAGACCGTCGACGAGGCCATCGCCTCCACCACGGAGGGCCTGCGCTTCTTCATGTCGAACGGCATCACGCCGCGCTTCACCACCTGGTGCCCGGAGCCGACGACGCCACTCGGCAAGGAGAACCCGAACGGCGCGCCGCTGGAGTACCACATCCGGCTGCTCGACGCCTACCGCTCGACCATGGACGAGTACGGCCTGTCGTCGCCGCCCGGATACGGCCCCGCCGGCGCCGGCCGGGCCGTGTTCTCGGTCAGCTCCTTCATGGACAGCCTCGCGCCCAACGAGGAGAGCGTGGAGTTCTAGGGCCGGGAGGCCCGGAGCCGGGAGACGCGGGGTCGGGGCGGGCGCGGGGACACCCCGCGCCCGCCCCGACCGCTCACTGCTCCGGGTCGGTCACCAGCCGCTCCAGCAGCCCGGCGTCGCCCTCGGCGAGCAGGGTGGCCAGGACCGCGATCCGGGCCTGGCCCGCGCGCAGCGTCCCGGTGAGCACGGCGCCCGCGGCGACCAGGTCCACGGCGCCGCCGCCGGTGTAGATCTCGGCGAGCGGGCCGGCCGGGACGCGCGAGGTGACGGCGACCAGGACCCCGCGCCGCACGGCGCCCGCGACGGCCTCCGCGAACGCCGGAGTGGCGTTCCCCGCCCCGGTGGCGACCAGCACGACGCCCCGGGCGCCCGCCGCGAGCGCCGCGTCGAAGAGCGCCGGGTCCGCGTCGCTGTGATGCATCACGATGTCGACGCGCGGCAGCTCCCCGTCGTCCGTCTTCGGTACGGGCAGCGGCTCGGGCCGCCGCGTGGCGCGGCGGATGTCCACCCGGCCGAAGCCGAGCCGGCCGAGCGGCTGCGGCCGCGACGGGTCGCCGAACGCGTTCGCCGCGAGCGTCTGCGTCTTCACCGTGCCGCGCGCCGCGTACACCGCGCCGTCGAACGCGATCAGCACACCCAGGTCCCGCACCGTCGCGGCGACCTGGAGCGCGTCGTACAGGTTCCCCGGGCCGTCCCCGTCGAGGGCGCCGAGCGGCTTCTGCGCGCCGGTGAACACCACCGGGCGCGGGTCGTCGTGGTGCAGGTCCACCAGGAACGCGGACTCCTCCAGGGTGTCCGTGCCGTGGGTGACGACGACGCCGTCGACGTCCGGGTCGGCCAGGGTGTCCCGCACCGCGCGCAGCAGTGTCAGCTGGCGCCCGCTGGTCATCTGCGAGCTGTTGATGTTGAAGAGGTCGACGACCTTCACCTCGACGTCGTCCGGCACGGCGGCGCTGGCCAGGACGGTGTCCCCGCCGGCGTCGGCGGCGTAGCCGGTGCCCTGCCAGCGGCTGGCGATCGTGCCGCCGGTGCTGAGGAGCGTGATGCGCTTCATGAAGAGGTGCCTCGCGAAGGGGGGAGGGGAATGGGGGGATGGGGACATGGGTCAGCATCGCAAGGATAAATCGAAAACCACGCAATATGATTGCCAGTTCTGGCCTGCATGCGGCAAAAGTGTGGTGGATGATTGCGCCATGGACGCGATCGACCTGCATATCTTGCGCGAGCTTCAGAACGACGGCCGGCTCAGCAACCAGGAACTGGCCCAGCGGGTGGGGCTGAGCCCGTCGCCCTGCCTGCGCCGGGTCCGCCAGCTCGAACAGGACGGCGTCATCCAGGGCTACCGCGCGGTGGTCGACCCGGCGGCGGTCGGCCGCGGCTTCGAGGTCCTCGTCTCCATCGAGGTCCGCCGCGACCGCGAGTCCGTCGAGGCCTTCGAGCGGGCGCTCCAGGACATCCCCGACGTCATCGAGGCCTACCGGCTGTTCGGCAGCCCCGGCTGCCTGCTGCGCATCGCGGTCGCCGACCTCGCCGCGTACGAACGCCTGTGGATCGAGCGGCTCACCACCCTCGGCGGGGTCACCGAGGTGAACTCCCAGATCATCATGAAGCGCGTCAAGGAGCCGCGGGGCCTGCCGGTCTGAGCGGGAACGCCCGAGGGGCGGTGCGGATCACCCCGCACCGCCCCTCGGACCGCTCGCGTGCCCGGCCGCCCGCCGTGGTCGGCGGATCAGCGGCGGCGCGACGAACGGCCGCGCGCCCAGCCGCCCGCACCCGCCAGATGAAGGGCCAGCGCGGTGAGGCCCAGCAGCATGATGTTGACGGAGGCGAAGACGTCGTTCGTCGCGATGTCGGCGGCGTTGATCAGGAACGCCAGGAAGAACAGCACGGCGGCGGCGATGGCGAACATGGGAACTCCAGTTCCTCGTCGGGGTGTTGACGCCCGTGTGCCCCCGATCGTGTGGTGTACGGCATCCCGGGTAATCGGTAACCACAGGAGAGCGACACACCGACGAACGACCGTTCATCTTGGAGGCGACATGCCGGGCATCCTCAGCCGGATCAAGCAGTACAGCCGCACGCCGCAGGGCCGCCGGACCATCGCGACGGCACGCCGGACCGCCTCCGACCCGCGCCGCCAGGCCCAGGCCCGCGCCTGGCTCGGACGGCTGCGCCGCCGCTGACCCGCCACGGGGGGCCGCGGAGGCGGACGACGTGAAAAACCACTGGCGCCGTCCCGGCGCGGGTGACTAACGTCTGCTCCGATCCCGCGGCGCCTTCGGGCCGCCGCACCAGGCCGTGTGATGTGGAGGTGTTGACCGATGGCTGTCGTCGCGCCGGGCGTTGCCCGCATTCGGAAGTCCGTCACGTCCATCTCCGTGGCCACCGGCTGATCCCCAGACTCTCGTTCTTCTCCGCGTCCCAGGACGCGGCGCCGGGGCCACCCCTGTGAAGGGTCCCCCTTGTCTCCGTCTCCGTTCTCCTCTCCTTCTTCTTCTCCTTCTTCGGCCTCGCCCTCTTCTCCCGCGTCTCCTGATGACGCTCCGGTCCCGCTCGCCGCGTACGGCTGGGACCCGGACTGGGAGTCCGCGTTCGCCCCGTACGGCGCGCAGGGCCTGCTGCCCGGCCGGGTCGTCCGGGTCGACCGCGGACTGTGCGACGTGGCCACGCCCGAGGGCGTCGTCCGCGCCGACACCGAGTTCGTCGTGCCCCGCGACCCGATGCGGGTCGTGTGCACGGGGGACTGGGTCGCCGTCGACCCCGACGGCCACGATCCGCGCTACGTGCGCACGCTGCTCCCGCGCCGCTCCGCCTTCGTCCGGTCCACGTCGTCGAAGCGGTCCGAGGGGCAGGTGCTGGCGACCAACGTCGACCACATCCTCATCTGCGTCTCCCTCACCGCCGAGCTGGACCTCGGCCGCATCGAGCGGTTCCTGGCCCTCGCCCACGCCAGCGCGAGCGGTGACGCCCTGCTGGCCGGCGCGGGACACGCCCCCGCACCGGCGACGCCGCCCCTCGTCGTCCTCACCAAGGCCGACGTCGTCCCGGACGCGGTCGGCCTGTCCTACCTGGTCTCCGACGTGGCGGCCGCGGCCCCCGGCGCCCAGGTCCTGGCCGTCAGCGCCCAGGACGGCGACGGGATCGACGTGCTGCGGGCCATCGTCTCGGGCGGCACGTCCGTGCTCCTCGGCCAGTCCGGCGCCGGCAAGTCCACCCTGGCCAACGCGCTGGTCGGCACCGACGTCATGGAGGTCAGGACCGTCCGCGACCAGGACGGCAAGGGCCGGCACACCACGACCACCCGGAACCTGTTCGTGCTGCCCGGCGGCGGCGTCCTCATCGACACCCCGGGACTGCGCGGGGTCGGACTCTACGACGCGGAGGAGGGCGTGGAGCAGGCGTTCGCCGAGATCGCCGAGCTGGCCGAGCGGTGCCGGTTCCACGACTGCGGGCACCAGGCCGAGCCCGGCTGCGCGGTGCTCGCCGCCCTCGACGACGGCACGCTCCCGCAGCGCCGCCTCGACAGCTACCGCAAACTGCTCCGCGAGAACCGCCGCCTCGCCGCCCGGACGGACGCCCGGCTGCGCGGAGAGATGCGCAAGGTCTGGAAGCAGCGCGGACAGCAGGGCCGTGCCGCGCTGGAGGCCAAGCGCGGGCACCTGAGGTAGGACCCGGCCGCGGCCTCGCGGGCCCACTGCCCGCGAGGCCAACGCCGTGTCCGATTCCCGCCAGCCGGAGGATGCGGGAGCGGCGACACTGGAAGCGTGATGATCGACGAGGACACGCGCTACGAGGCCGTGCGCAGCCGGGACGCCCGGTTCGACGGCGAGTTCTTCTTCGCCGTGCGGACCACGGGGATCTACTGCCGGCCCAGCTGCCCCGCGGTCACCCCCAAGCGGCAGAACGTCTGCTACTACACGACGGCCGCCGCCGCCCAGGGCTCCGGCTTCCGGGCCTGCCGCCGCTGCCGCCCGGACGCCGTGCCGGGCTCCGCGGAGTGGAACGTGCGGGCGGACGTCGTCGGCCGGGCCATGCGGCTGATCGGCGACGGCGTCGTCGACCGCGAGGGCGTCGGCGGACTCGCCGGACGGCTCGGCTACAGCGCCCGCCAGGTGCAGCGCCAGCTCACCGCCGAGGTGGGCGCCGGACCCGTCGCGCTCGCCCGCGCCCAGCGCGCGCACACCGCCCGCGTCCTGCTCCAGACGACACCGCTGCGTGTCACCGAGATCGCGTTCGCGGCCGGCTTCGCCAGCGTCCGCCAGTTCAACGACACCATGCGCGAGGTGTACGCCCGCACCCCCACCGAGCTGCGGGCCGACGCCCCCGACCGGCACCGGGCCGTCGCCTCCAGCGCGGGCATCCCGCTGCGCCTCGCCCACCGGGGCGTCTACCAGGCGCGGCCCGTCTTCGACCTGCTCGCCCGCGAACTCGTCCCCGGCGTCGAGGAGATGACCGGCGCCGCACCCGGGTCCCGGACCTTCCGGCGTACCCTGCGCCTGCCCCGCGGCACCGGCATCGTCTCCGTCGACGAGACCGGGCACGAGCAGCCCGGCGCCCGCGCCGAGCACCGCGGCGGCTGGCTCGACGCCCGGATCCACCTCACCGACCTGCGGGACCTGACCACCGCCGTCGGCCGGCTGCGCCGCCTGTTCGACCTCGACTCCGATCCGTACGCGATCGACGAACGGCTCGCCGCCGACCCCCGGCTCGCCCCGCTCGTCGCCGCCCGCCCGGGCCTGCGCTCGCCCGGCGCCGCGGACCCCGACGAACTCGCCCTGCGCATCGTCGCCGGGCCCGCCGAGTCCGCCCGGCTCGCCGAGCGCCACGGCAAGCGGCTCGACGTGCCCTGCGGCGCCCTCGACCGGCTCTTCCCCGCCCCGGACACGCTCGGCGGCGAACCCGGCACGCTCGGCGCGCTGGCCCGCGCCCTCGCCGACGGCGCCCTGCGGCTCGACGCGGGCGCCGACCGCGACGACGCCGAGGCCGCCCTGCGCGCCCTGCCCGGCATGGACGCCCGCACCGCGGCCCTGATCCGGCTGCGCGCCCTCGGCGACCCCGACGTCACGGTGCCGGGCGACCCCCCGCCCGCACCCGGCAGCGACATCGCGGCGTGGCGGCCCTGGCGGTCCTACGCACGCCAACACCTCTCCCCGGAAGGACAGCTGTGAACGCCACCCCCGTACTCACCGCCATCGACACCACCGTCCGCCACACCACGCTCGACAGCCCGCTCGGTGAACTGCTCCTCACCGCCGACGCGTCCGGCGCCCTGACGTCCCTGTCCGTCCCCGGCCAGAAGGGCGGGCGCACCGTCCAGGACGGCTGGGTGCGCGACCCGGCGCCGTTCGCCGAGGCCGTCCGGCAGCTCACCGCCTACTTCGCCGGGGACCTCAAGGAGTTCGACCTGGAGCTGAGGCCGGAGGGCACCGACTTCCGGCGCCGGGTGTGGGACGCGCTCGACGCCGTGCCCTACGGCGCCACCGCCACCTACGGCGAGATCGCGGCCCGGATCGGCGCGCCGCGCGCCGCCGTGCGGGCCGTCGGCGGCGCGATCGGCGCCAACCCGCTGCTCGTCCTGCGTCCCTGTCACCGCGTCATCGGCGCCGACGGCTCCCTCACCGGGTACGCGGGCGGCCTCGACCGCAAGGTGACCCTGCTGACCCTGGAAGGGACCCTCTAGGGGGCGAGGGCCACCGCCGCCAGATGGCCGGACGGCACGGGCACGTCCCGCACCGTCCAGCCGTCCGGCGATCCGGGCACGCCGGGCAGCGCGCCGACGTAGTCGAGGTCGGGGGCGCGGGACAGGCCGGTGCCGATGCCCTTCAGATAGGCCTCCTTGCGGACCCAGGCGCGGGCGAGGGCGTCGCGGTGCTCCACCGGGTCCGCCAGCGCGGCGAGTTCGGCCCGCTCGCGCGGGTGCAGGACCGCCGCAAGCTCCCGGGCCGCCTCGGCCGACGGCAGCTCTTCCACGTCCATGCCGACCGGGACGGGCGCCAGCGCGATCAGCGCCAGGTCACCGCTGTGGGAGAGCGAGAAGTGCAGGTCGCGCGCGTCCGCGAGGGCCGGCCGGCCGTGCGGCTCGGCGCACCGGGGGCAGGGCTCGCGCACGAACCGCACCGCGCCCGGGGCGCACCCGAGCCGCTCCCCGAGGATGCCGCGCAGCGCCAGGTGCGCGGCGACGTACCGCACCCGGTGCCGCGCGAACC
Source organism: Streptomyces sp. NPDC088785 (assembly GCF_044750685.1). Classification (NCBI taxonomy): domain Bacteria; kingdom Bacillati; phylum Actinomycetota; class Actinomycetes; order Kitasatosporales; family Streptomycetaceae; genus Streptomyces; species Streptomyces sp. NPDC088785. Next base: position 231,283 of record NZ_JBIVKH010000010.1, on the reverse strand, counting down.
GGAAACCGGCGGCGCGCCGCAGCTCGTCCGCGTCGAGCACCCCGGCCCCGTCGGCGCCGCCCCCGCCGTCCCCGCCGTCGGTGGCGTGCCCGTCCGTCCGCGCCAGCCACAGCCGGGCCCGGTCCCGGGGCGCCAGCTCCCTCACACCGTCCATGTCACCTGCACGGAGAGGAACCCTACCCGCCTTCTTCGGCCCGGTGACGGCCCGTGCGGCGACGCCCCCTGACCCGTACGACGACGTAGGCGACGACCGCGACGAGGGCCGCGGCGAGCACCACCTTCGACAGGACGCCCACGTACCGCTCGACCAGCTCCCACCGGTCGCCCAGCCAGTACCCGGCGAGCACCAGCACCGTGTTCCACACGAACGAGCCGAGCGCCGTGAGGGACAGGAAGACCGGCAGCCGCATCCGCTCCACGCCCGCCGGGACCGACACCAGGCTGCGGAAGAGCGGCACCATCCGGCCCAGCAGCACCGCCTTGGTGCCGTGCCGCTGGAACCAGGCCTCCGTCCGCTCCAGGTCGGAGACCTTCACCAGCGGCAGCCGGTCCCACAGCGCGAACATCCGCTCGCGCCCGACCGCCCGGCCGATGCCGTACAGCGCCGCCGCGCCCACCACCGAACCGAGCGTCGTCCAGAACAGCGCCGAGGCAAGGCCGATCGCGCCCCGCCCCGCCGCGAACCCGGTCAGCGGCAGGATGACCTCGCTCGGCAGCGGCGGGAACAGGTTCTCCAGCGCGATCGCGAGACCGGCGCCGGGACCGCCCATCGTCTCCACCAGCCGCGCCGCCCACCCGGCGATCCCGGAGGTCGGCTCGCCGGAGTCGCCGCCGGAGCCGGCGGCCAGGGTCACGAGATGCATAGGGGGTCTCCAGGCAGGGGGGAACGGCGGCCCGGCGCCGCCATGAAGGTAAACGCCTGGCAAAGTCAGGAGTTCCCGGCCCGCCCGCCGCGCGGGCTCAGCCCCAGACGACCGCGCCGATCCAGGCGCCCACGATCAGGAAGCACGCGAACAGCTCGGCCAGGACGCTGGAGCCGCCCGCCCGCAGGGCCGTCCGCGTCGAGGCGGCCGCGTCGCCGTGGCTGCCCAAGCGCCGCCGCTCGCAGAGGTAGATCCCGCCGACGTATCCGGGGATCGCGCCGATCACCGGAAGCACGCAGAACCCCACGAGCGCCCCGAGCCCCGCCCACACCGCGAGCCGCCAGGTGGCCCCGGCCTGCCGCAGCCGGCGCGGCGGCAGCTGCCAGCGCAGCACCTGCGCGGCGAGGAGCACGACCGTGGCACCGACCAGCACCCCCCAGGCGAGGGTGTCGGGCTCGCGCAGGGCCCAGACCGCGACCGCCGCCCACACCAGCCACGACCCGGGCACGCCCGGCACCAAGACCCCGGCAAGACCGAGCAGGAGCACCGCCCCGACCAGCAGGAGTTCCCACGTTCCCATGCGGGAAGCCTGCCATGATCATGCCCGCGCGGCACGGCCAGAAAGGCGTCAGCGCGCGACCCAGCCCCGCTCGAAGGCGTGCCAGCCCAGCTGGAGCCGCGTCGTCACCCCGGCCAGCTCCATCAGCCGCTTCACCCGCCGCTGCACCGTCCGCAGGCCCAGATCGAGCTGTTTGGCGACGCTCGCGTCGGTCAGCCCGGCGAGCAGCAGCGACAGGATCCCCAGATCGACGGCGTCGGGGCCGTCCGGGCCCTCCTCGGACACCTGCCCGTCCGTGCCGAGCCGCAGCGGCAGCGACTGCCGCCACACCGCCTCGAACAGCCCGCTCAGCGATTCCAGCAGCCCGCTCGCGTGCACCACGAGCGCCGCCGGCTCCGCGGACCGCGACGTCAGCGGCACCAGCGCGAGCGACCGGTCGGCGATCACCAGCTTCGTCGGCACCCGGTCCACGAGCCGCACCTGCTCGTCCCGGCGGATCGCCGCCGACAGCTCGATCAGCCCCCGGGGCAGCGACAGCACCTCGCGCTCGATGACGACCCGGTAGCCGACCCCGCGGCTGACGGCCTGCGGCTCCGCCACGTTGTCCGAGCCGGTCACCGCGACCGGGCTGTCGGTGACCAGGGCGCAGACCTCCTCGGTCGCCCCGAGCTGGATCTGGAGGAAGCGCTGGGTGACGGCGGCCGCCCCGGTCACCACCTCGACCAGGTCGTGCACGGCCGTCTCGGACGCCTGCGCCCGGTACTCCTCGACGAGCCGGGCGGCCGTCAGCTCCGCCTTCTCCAGCTCGTGCCGCTGCTGGGCGAGCAGGGCGCCGAGCGCGATCCCCGGCGGCGCCGCCACCCAGCGGCCCGGCCGCGCCGACGACCGGGCGGCGAGACCGTGCCGTTCGAGGCGGCGCAGGATGCGCTCGGTGTCGTACTCGGCGTGCGCGAGCCGCAGCGCGAGATCCGGCACGTCGGCGGCCCCCACCGCCACCAGCGCGCGGTACGCCGTCTCGTGCGCCTCGTCCAGACCTATCGCGCCCAGCATGCGGTGACGCCCCTCCCTCGGCTCGCGTTCGTCGCCCCCGTGGCGGGAAACAGCCACGGCACATTCCCGCCGCGCTCATCTTCCCCGCACCTGCCGCCACTCTGCCAATGTGGCGCCACCGCAGCACCAACACCCGCCGGGAATACGGGCTTTGCCCGGAATTCACCTGCGCATTCACCTGGGGAGAGCGATGCGCCCGATAGCGCGTACGGCCCTGGTGGCGGCGACCGCCGCCGTCCTGGCCGCTACGGCGGCCGTGCCGTCCGGAGCGGTGGAGGGGACCGCTCCGGACCACGCCCGTCCACTCGTCGGCAGCACCGGCACGGCCGGCACGGCCACGACCGCGACGGTGACCCTGGTGACCGGGGACCGCGTCCTGGTCACCACCGGCGCCGACGGCACCAGCTCCGCGACGGCGCTGCCCGCCGAGGACGGCACCACGCCACTGCTCCAGACCCGCCGCGCCGGGAAGAACCTCTACGCCTACCCGGACGGCGCCGCGCAGGCGCTCGCCGCGGGCCGCGTCGACGAGGAACTCTTCAACGTCACCGGCCTGATCCGGCAGGGCTACGACGACCAGCACAGCGCGACGCTCCCGCTCATCGCCACCTACGCCCCGACCGTCGACGTCGCCCGCGCCGCGCCCGCCACCCCGCGCGGCGCCACCCGCGGCCTCGTCCTCGACGCGATCGACGGCGTCGCCCTCAAGGCCGACAAGAAGAAGGCCGCCGCCTTCTGGGCCGACATCGCCACCCCCCGCTCCCGCGCGGCCGGGGACCTGAAGAAGCTCTGGCTGGACGCCAGGGCGACGTCGCTGCTCGCCGAGTCGACCCGGCAGGTGCACGCCGACCGTGCGTGGGCCGCGGGCTACGACGGCAAGGGCACCAAGGTCGCCGTCCTCGACACCGGCGTCGACACCGCGCACCCCGACCTGAAGGGCCGGGTCGCCGAGTCGAAGAACTTCACCGACTCCGCCGACGCCGACGACCACCAGGGCCACGGCACCCACACCACGTCCACCGTCGGCGGCAGCGGCGCCGCCAGCGGCGGCAAGGAGAAGGGCGTCGCCCCCGCCGCCACCCTGCTCAACGGCAAGGTCCTCGACGACAGCGGCTCCGGCGCCACGTCGTGGATCATCGCCGGCATGCAGTGGGCCGTCGACGAGGGCGCCGACGTGGTCTCGCTCAGCCTCGGCAACCCCTCCGAGCTGGACTGCTCCGACCCCATGGCGCAGGCCACCCAGGAACTCGCCCGGTCCGCGAAGAACACCCTGTTCGTCATCGCCGCGGGCAACTCGGGACCGCAGAACAACACCGTCTCCTCGCCGGGCTGCGTCCCCGAGGTGCTCACCGTCGGCGCCGTGGACGGCGACGACGCCACCGCGAGCTTCTCCAGCCGCAGCCCCGTCCGGCGCACCCACACCCTGAAGCCGGAGATCGCCGCGCCGGGCGTCGCCATCACGGCCGCCGCCGCGGGCGGCCGGGGCGTGTACGCGTACCAGGCGATGAGCGGTACGTCGATGGCCACCCCGCACGTCGCGGGCGCCGCCGCCCTCGTCCGGCAGCGCCACCCCGACTGGAGCGCCCAGCGGATCAAGCAGGCCCTCGTCTCCTCGGCCGACGCCGGCATCCCCGGCGACGTGCGCGAGACCGGCGGCGGCCGGCTCGACGCGAAGGCCGCCGTCGACCAGACGGTCCTCGGCGCCGACGCCGTCCAGGGCGGCAGCTTCGACTGGCCGCAGGACAGGAGCGACCGCACCACCGTCCAGGTCCCGTACACCAACACCACCGGGAAGCCGGTGAAGCTGGCCCTGTCCGTCGCCCGCGTCACCGGCAACGACGGCTCCACCGTCCGCTCGGCGGTCGCCGCCCTCGGCGCGCGCACCGTCACGGTCCCCGCGGGCGGCACCGCCCGGGTACCGCTGACCCTCGACCCGGCGGCCCGCCTCAAGGCCGCCCAGTACGGCGACGTCACCGGCCGGATCCTCGCCACCGGGCCGGGCGGCACGCACCTGAGCACCCCGTTCTCGATGTACGTGCAGCCCGAGACGGTCACCCTGCGGGTCAAGGTCCTCGACCGGCAGGGCCACCCCGCCGCCGGCGCCTCCTCCCTCGACGTCATCGGGACCGACGACGCCTCCGGCGAGCGGCGCGTGAACGACGGCGCCGCCGACCAGACCTACCGGCTGCGCCCCGGCGCCTACTTCCTGTCGAGCTTCGTCGCGACACCCGCCGCGGCGGGCACCCTCGTCGACTCGGCGTCCTTCCTCGCCCGCCCCCAGCTGACCCTCACCAAGGACACCACCGTCGTCCTCGACGCCCGCGACGCCCACCGGCTGAGCGTCAGGACCGACCGGGACAGCGAGGTGCGCGGCGCCTCCCTCGGCTTCGCCCGCACCTTCGGCGCCGACAACTGGCTGCACGCCGCGACCATCCAGGGCTCGCGCACGGTGCGCGCCTACTACGCCGACGTCCGGGGCCGCCCCACCGACGGCACCTTCGAGTTCGACAGCTTCTGGCGGGCCGCCGCCCCGCAGATCAGCGCGTTCGGCGTGACCGGCGGACCCGCCCTGCACCCGGTGACCGGCTCCACCAACTCCGCGAACCTGGACGGCACCGGCAGCGCCGCCGTCGTCGACGCGGGCTCCGGCACCGCCGCCGAACTGGCCGCCGCCCGGGGCCGGATGGCCCTGGTGAAGCTGCCCGAGGGCGGCTCCGTGGCGGCCGTCGCGCAGGCCGCGGCCACGGCGGGCGCGCGGGGCGTGGTGTTCTACCGCGAGGCCGCGGGCCGCTGGTACCCGACGGCGGGCTTCACCGGCGCCACCCTGCCGACGCTCGCCCTGGAGTCCGCCGAGGGCGCCGCGCTCGCCGCCCGCGTCGCCTCCGGCCCCACCACGCTGCACTGGAAGGCCACGGCCACGAGCCCGTACAGCTACACCCTGGCCTTCCCCGAGAGCGGCCAGCTCCGCGCCGACCGCACCTACCGCGTCGCCGACCGCGACCTCGCCGCCGACACCGCGACGTACCGGGCGATGGGCACCGCCGCCGACTACCTCGACTTCCCGTCGGTCTCCCGCCCGAACGGCCTGAGCGCCGGGTTCGGCGACCTCATGACGATCGCCGCGCCGTCCACCCGCACCGAGCTGTACTCCACGGGCGGCACGGGATTCGGGCACGAGGTGTCCAGCTCCTTCCCGTTCGGCGAGTTCATGAGCGACCCCGCGCGCACCTACAAGAAGGGCGAACGGCGCACCGAGGAGTGGTACGGCGGCGTGCTCGCCCCCACCACACCGCTGACCGCCACCGGTGAGCAGGCGCTCGCCGCCGAGCGGCAGGGCAACCTGATCGGCGTCGCCCCCGGCTTCTGGGGCGACGCGCAACACCAGGGCGTCCAGGGCTCGTTCGGCGACATCGGCAGTGTCCGGCTGACGCGGGACGGCGAGGAGGTCGGCCAGAGCGGCTGGCCGTACGGGGTGTTCGAGGTCCCGGCCGACGACGCCGCGTACGAACTCACCCTGGAGACCGGCAAGATCGGCTCCAAGGTCTGGAACCGCTCGACGCGGACCAGCACGACCTGGTCGTTCCGCTCGCACCTCGACGAGAGCGCCTTCTCGCAGGGCATTCCGCTGCTCTTCCCGCACGTGGCGCTGCCCGAGGACGGGCTCAAGACCGTCGCCGCGCGGGACGGCCGACGGATCACCCTGACCGCCACCGGCCACGCGGGGTACCGGCCCGGGCGCCTCACCGAGGCCGCGGTCTCGTACTCCTACGACGGAGGGGAGACCTGGACGCAGGCCAGGACCGCCCGTCACGACGGCAGTTGGACCGCGACCCTGGACCACGCCGGCGCCGCAGGCCGGCAGGTCACGCTCAAGGTGCGGCTCACCGACGCGAAGGGGGCCTCGGTCATCCAGACCGTGACCCGCGCGTACGACGTGCGCTAGTTCGAACCGTCACACGAACCGGTCCGCCGGGTGGTCTCCCCGTGGGGGGTGGGACCGCCCGGCGGATCTTTGTGCGGGGGATTTTCCCGATGCACCGTTTTCGCGCGCCCCGACCTGTGGACAATAAGGGCATGAGCCAGCAGGGGGAGAGGCCCACCGGTCACCGGTCCCGGGAGTCCCAGAAGGTGCAGGAGTCCTGGGAGGACGACTGGTGGGGACAGTTGTACGAGGACGAGGGCGCCGCCGCCGACACCGGCGCGGTCCCGGCCGCCGACACGCTGGACGACCGCTTCGCCTCGGTCGGCTCGGTGACCACCCCACCACCCCACCGAACCCCACCCGCCCCACCCACACCACCGCCCTCGACGGCCCCGACAGTCCCGACAGTCCCGACAGTCCCGACGGTCCCCAACGATCCGGGTGCTCCGGCGACGCAGGTGACCCCGGGCGTTCCTACAGCCCCGGCCGCCCCAGGCGCTTCGGCGCCCCCGGCGGTCCTAGGCGCCCCGGCGGCCCCAGGCGCTCCGGTGCCCCCGGCGGTCCCAAGTGCTGCGGCGACACCGGAGGCCCCAGATGCTCCGGCGCCCCCGGCAGCCCCAGGCGCTGCGGCGACTGCGACGGTTCCGGGGGCATCGGCTGATCCGTCGGCTGCCGCCGATCCCATGACGGCGGCGGGCCCGGCGGATCAGGCGGATCCAGGGGATGCGGCCCCGACGGCGCCCGAGGGCACAGGGACCACGGCGGCTTCGGCGAACTCACCGGCGCCTGGGGTGCCGACGGGTCCGAGGCTCCCGGCGGATCCGGCGTCCTCCGGGTCCGCGGACGCGGTGCGACCGTGGGGGCCGGGGGCTCCGGTGGAGGGCCAGGACCCTGCGGTGCCGGCGGGGCCTCCCGTCCGGACGGGCTCTGCGGGCTCGCCGGGCTCGCCGGGCTCACCGGTTTCGGCGGAGGCTGCGGATCCGCTGTCCCCAGGCGCTCCGGACCCGGCGACCCCGAGGGGCCCAGGGGCCTCGGTGGGCGCGGTGGGCTCCGCGGACCCGTCGGTCCCCGGCGCTCCGGACCCGGTGGCCCCGAGAAGCTCGGAAGCCTCGGTGGACCCCGCGGGCCCGGCGGAGCCGGTGGGCCCGGCGATCCCGGCGGGCCGGGCGGGGCCGGAAGGCTCCGCGGCCCCGAAGGACCCGAGGACCCCGATGGCGCCCGGCAGGGCACCGGCACCGGCACCGGCGGGGCCGGTGATGAGTCCGTCCCCGCCGCCCTGGGGCCCGCCGCCCTCCGAACCGCCCGCCCCCGTCGCCGGGACGCCGCCCCCCGGCACCGCGGGGCCCGCCCCGCGCACCCCGCCCCGGCCCACCGTGCCCGCCCCCGCGAGCCCGCCGCCGTTCCCGGCCGAGCCTCCGGAGCGGGTCGTTCCGTACGTGGGGGACGGCCCGCCCACCTACGAGGCGGAGCCCACCACGCTGCCCGCCGCGGACCCCGACGACCTGGACGGCCTGGTCGCCGACACCGTGCTCGACGGGGCCCGGTACGGCTCCTGCGTGCTGCGGGTGGCGTCGGTGCGCGGCGACTCCGCGCGCTACCGGGGCGAACCGCGCCGCGACACCATGCTCACCGCCCGCTTCGGCAGCGGGCCCGGCGCGCTGATCCTCGTCGCCCTCGCGACCGGCGCCCGCGCCACCCCGGGCGCCCACCGCGCCGCCGCCGACGTGTGCGACTGGATCGGGCGGGCCGTCGGGCTCAGCCACGCCCGGCTGGCCGAGGACATCAGGGCGGGCCGCCGCGGCGACCTCAAATCGGGGCTGCACCGGCTCACCGACCGCAGCCTGGGCAAGCTGCGGGCCGCCGCCGCCGAACAGGGCCTCGACCCCGACGAGTACAGCGCCACCCTGCGCTGTCTGCTCGTCCCCGCCGACCCCGACTGCCGCACCCGCGTCTACTTCGGCGTCGGCGGCGGCGGCCTGTTCCGGCTCCGCGGCGGCGCCTGGCAGGACATCGAGCCGAACGTGGAGCAGCGCACCGGCGCCCCCGTGGTCGGCTACGGCTCGCCGCCGTCCGCCGAACCGCCCGGCGGCGACCGCCTCACCATGGACCTGGGCATCACCACCCCGCCCAGCCCCTACGAACCCGCGCCGCGACCGCCCCGCGACCCGTTCCGGTTCCGCGCCTCCGTCGCCCGCCCGGGCGACACCCTGCTGCTGTGCACGGCGGGCCTCGCCGAGCCGCTGCGCGGCGAGCCGGACCTGGCCCGCCACCTCGCGGACCGCTGGGCGGACGCCGAGCCGCCGGGCCTCGCCGCGTTCCTCGCGGACACCCAGATCCGGGTCAAGGGGTACGCGGACGACCGCACGGCCGCCGCCGTTTGGGAGGCGTAACACCGCCCCGTGTGAATTCATGGAACCCGGAAGCAGTGATCGGCACGCGACCGAGACCGAAACCGGGTTCCGAAGGGGCACACACGTCATGGCCAAGCAGAACGTCGCGGAACAGTTCGTCGACATCCTCGTCCGCGCCGGCGTCAAGCGCCTGTACGGCGTCGTCGGCGACAGCCTCAACCCGGTCGTCGACGCCATCCGCCGCAACAGCGCCATCGACTGGATCCACGTACGCCACGAGGAGACCGCCGCCTTCGCCGCGGGCGCCGAGGCGCAGGTCACCGGGCAGCTGGCGGCCTGCGCGGGCTCCTGCGGCCCCGGCAACCTGCACCTCATCAACGGCCTGTACGACGCGCACCGCTCCATGGCGCCGGTGCTCGCCCTCGCCTCGCAGATCCCGTCCAGCGAGATCGGCCTCGGCTACTTCCAGGAGACCCACCCCGACCGGCTCTTCACCGAGTGCTCGCACTACAGCGAGATGATCTCCAGCCCGAAGCAGATGCCGCGCGTGCTCCAGACCGCGATCCAGCACGCTGTGGGCCGTTCGGGTGTCAGCGTCGTCTCGCTGCCCGGCGACGTCGCCGACGAGGCCGCCCCGGACGGCGGCGTCGAGACCGCGATCGTCACATCCCGGCCCACGATCCGCCCGGGCGACGCCGAGATCGACAGGCTCGTCGAGATGATCGACGCGGCCGACAAGGTCACCCTGTTCTGCGGCAGCGGCACCGCCGGCGCGCACGCCGAGGTCATGGAGTTCGCCGAGAAGATCAAGTCGCCGGTCGGGCACGCGCTGCGCGGCAAGGAGTGGATCCAGTACGACAACCCCTTCGACGTCGGCATGAGCGGCCTGCTCGGCTACGGCGCCGCCTACGAGGCCACCCACGAGTGCGACCTGCTGATCCTGCTCGGCACGGACTTCCCGTACAACGCGTTCCTGCCGCAGAAGGACGTGAAGATCGTCCAGGTCGACGTCCGGCCCGAGCACCTCGGCCGCCGCTCCAAGCTCGACCTCGCGGTGTGGGGCGACGTCCGCGAGACGCTGCGCTGTCTGACCCCGCGCGTCCGGCCCAAGAGCAACCGCCGCTTCCTCGACAAGATGCTGAAGAAGCACGCCGACCACCTCGAAGGCGTCGTCAAGGCCTACACCCGCAAGGTCGACAAGCACGTCCCGATCCACCCCGAGTACGTCGCCTCCGTCCTCGACGAACTCGCCTCCGACGACGCCGTGTTCACCGTCGACACCGGCATGTGCAACGTCTGGGCGGCCCGCTACATCTCGCCCAACGGCCGGCGCCGGGTCATCGGCTCGTTCTCCCACGGCTCGATGGCGAACGCGCTGCCGATGGCGATCGGCGCCCAGTTCACCGACCGCGAGCGGCAGGTCATCTCGATGTCCGGCGACGGCGGCTTCTCCATGCTGATGGGCGACTTCCTGACGCTGGTCCAGTACGACCTGCCCGTCAAGGTCGTCCTGTTCAACAACTCCGCCCTCGGCATGGTCGAGCTGGAGATGCTGGTGGCGGGGCTGCCCTCGTACGGCACCACCAACAAGAACCCCGACTTCGCCGCCGTCGCCCGCGCCGCCGGTGCCTACGGCGTCCGCGTGGAGAAGCCCAAGCAGCTCGCCGGCGCCCTGAAGGACGCCTTCAAGCACAAGGGCCCCGCGCTCGTCGACATCGTCACCGACCCGAACGCGCTGTCCATCCCGCCGAAGATCAGCGCCGACATGGTCACGGGCTTCGCGCTCTCCGCCTCCAAGATCGTCCTGGACGGCGGGGTGGGCCGCATGGTGCAGATGGCCCGCTCCAACCTGCGCAACGTGCCCCGTCCCTGACGGCCTGTCGGCCGGGCGCGGTGCGGGCGTCCCGGCTCAGACGGGCCGCAGCCGCAGCGTCAGGATCTGGAACGGCCGCAGGGTCAGCGACAGGCCGCTGTCCGAGGTGGCGGCGGGGTGCAGCGGCCGCTCCAGCAGGTCGGTCACGTCGGCGCCCGCCACCGGGAACCCGGCGGTGAGCGTCGCCGCGGCCCGCCCGCCCCGCGACTCGTAGAGCCGGACCACGACGTCGCCGCTGCGGTCCTCGGCGAGCTTCACCGACTCCACCGTCACCGCCGGATCGTCGACCGTGATCACGGGCGTCAGCGGCGGTGCATCGGCGATCCGCAGCGGCAGGTTCAGGGCCAGCCCCTCCGCGACCGCGTCGCCGGTCGTGGCCCCCGGCCGCAGCGCGTACGTGAACCGGTGCGTGCCCAGATCGGTCTCCGGGTCGGGGGAGTGCGGGGCCCGCAGCAGCGTCAGCCGCACCGTGGTGCCCAGCACCCCGGCCCGGTCGCCGTCCCGCTCGCCGTCGCCGTCGCCCTCGCCGCCGTGCCGGGTGCGGGTCACGTCGTGCCCGTACGTCGAGTCGTTGACCAGCGCGATCCCGTACCCCTCCTCGGCCACCCGCAGCCAGCGGTGCGCGCAGATCTCGTAACGGGCGGCGTCCCAGCCGGTGTTGACGTGCGTGGGCCGGTGCACGTGCCCGAACTGGATCTCCGCCGTGGACCGTTCGGCGTGCACGTCCAGCGGGAACGCCGCCTTCAGGACCTTCTCCGACTCCTGCCAGTCGATCTCCGTGACGACGTCGAGCCGCCTGCTGCCCGCCGCGAGCCGGTACTCCTGGGTGATCCGCGACCGGTTGACGGAGCGCACGACGCGGACCGCGACCCGCAGCGGCCCGTCCTCCACCAGCTCCACCGACTCCGCGCCGGTCAGGTCCGTCCGGGTGTGCCGGTAGTGGGCGTCCAGGTCCCAGGCGTCGAACCGGGTCGGGTGGTCGGGGTGCAGCTGGAGCAGGTTCCCCCGGGCGCCCGGGGCCAGCGCCTCGCGGCCGCCGTGCGCCAGGTCCCGCACGGAGGCGAGCAGCCCGTCGGCGTCGACGGCCACCGTCAGGTGCCCGTTCGCCAGGACGATCCTCCCGTCGGCCCCACGGGTCGCCGCCGCGTGCGCGCCGGGATCCTGCGGGCGCCCGGCGGCGCCGGTCAGCGGCGCCGCGCCGAGCCCGCCGACCTCCACCTGCACCAACCGCCCTTCGTGCGCGACGACGTCGCGGCGCGGGTAGGGGGAGGCGTTGAGCGCCGAGGGCGCGCCGCCGCCGAGCCGGGCCACCGCGTCGGCGGTGAGCGCGTCCAGCTCGGCGAGCACACCCGCGTAGGTCTCCCGGGCCTCCCGGTGGACCCACGCGATCGACGAACCGGGCAGGATGTCATGGAACTGGTGCAGCAGCACCGTCTTCCAGATCCGGTCCAGATCCTCGTACGGGTACCCGTACGAGGGATCGCGCAGCGCCGCCGCCGTGCACCACAACTCGGCCTCGCGCAGGGCGTGTTCGCTGCGCCGGTTGCCCTGCTTCGTCTTCGCCTGCGTGGTGTAGGTCGCCCGGTGCGTCTCCAGGTACAGCTCCCCGGACCACACCGGCGCCCGCTCCCCGTACTCCGCGAACGCCGCCTCGAAGAACGCCGACGGCGACTCGATCGCCACGGTCGGCGACCCCTCCAGCGAGCGCAGCCGGCGCGCCTTCTCCAGCATCTCGCGGGTCGGACCGCCGCCGCCGTCGCCCCAGCCGAACGGCACCAGGGAGCGCGAGGCGCCGCCCTTCTCCGCGAAGTTCCGCTCCGCGTGCGCCAGTTCACGCGCGTGGAACTGCGCGTTGTAGGTGTCCACCGGCGGGAAGTGGGTGAAGACCCGGGTGCCGTTGATGCCCTCCCACCAGAAGGTGTGGTGCGGCATTTTGTTCGTCCGGTTCCAGCTCAGCTTCTGCGTCAGGAACCACTTGGCGCCCGCCAGCCGCGCCAACTGCGGGAAAGCGGCGGTGTATCCGAAGGAGTCCGGCAGCCAGACCTCCTCGGTCTCCACGCCCAGCTCGTCCAGGAAGAACCGCTTGCCGTGCACCAGCTGCCGGGCCAGCGCCTCACCGCCCGGCATGTTGGCGTCCGACTCCACCCACATCGAGCCGACCGGCGCCCAGTTCCCCGCCCGCACCGCCTCCTTGACCCGGTCCCACAGGTGCGGCTGGTGCTCCTTCACCCACGCGTACTGCTGCGCCTGGGAGCAGGCGAAGACCAGCTCGGGGTAGTCGCGGGCGAGCGCCGTGACGTTCGCGAAGGTGCGGGACGCCTTGCGGACGGTCTCGCGCAGCGGCCACAGCCACGCCGAGTCGATGTGCGCGTGCCCGGCCGCCGAGATCCGGTGGGCGCTGGCGTGCGCGGGACGGGCCAGGACCTCGGCCAGCTCGGCGCGGGCGGCGACCGCCGTGCCGGTCACGTCGTGCAGGTCGAGCGTGTCCAGCATCCGCTCCAGGGCGCGCAGGACGTCATGGCGCCGGCCCCGGTCCGCGTCCAGCTCGTGCATCAGCTCGGAGAGCACCTCGACGTCGAGCACGAGATGCCACACGGCCTCGTCGAGCACGGCCAGGTCGGCGGAGCGGAACCGGTGGAGGGGGCGGTCCCCGGCCGTCAGCACGTCGCCGAGCGGAGTGGGTGTGAAGTCCCAGGCGACCGTCGGATTGGCCGCCGCCTCCAGCAGCAGCCGCACCGGTTCGCCCCCGGCCGCGCGCTCCGCGACGGTCAGGTGCCGATTGCGCGGGTGGATGCCCTTCAGGGGGACGCCCGCGGCGTCGTGGAGCAGCCCCTCGGCCTGGAAGCCGGGCCCCTGCCCGGTGAACCCGGGGTCGACGACGGCCTCGACGCGCAGCCCCGCCCACTCCTCGGGCACCGCCCCCTCCAGCCGGAACCAGCTCGTCGACCAGGGCGGTCCCCAGTCGGTGCCGGTCTCGAAGGGCTCGTACACGGCCTTCAGCGCCTCGGCGACGGGCACGGGCTCGCCGGGCGCGTGCCACACGCTCAGGGCCAGCGGTGTGCGCCGCGCGTACTGCGCGGGCCGGACGAACTGGCGCATCGCCCGCTCCAGTCGGTCCTCCACGTGCTGTCGGTCGTCGTGCACGGCGGCTCCCTCCCACTCCTGCGGCCGGGGTGCGGTCCCCCTGCGGGGGTGCGTTCCCCGCTTCCCCGCCCCGCACCCGCCCGGGGCGGCCCGGACGCGATGGACGAATCAACAGGAGTGCGGACAGAGCAGCGGGGAATGCATGCCCGTGTACGCGTTCGACGGACAGGCCGAGGAGTACGGGTCAAGGGCGAGAAGGGAATGGGGATCGGCGTGTGGGCGGGGGTCATGAGACGGCAGGTGCACGACGTCAGGGACAGGGTGACCGGAACGGGGGAGGGGGCGCCGCGGCAGCTGCGCAGGAAACTGGGGCACGCGGACCTGCGGGTGGTACCGGAGACCCGGCGCGCGCTGCGTGAACTGCTCCGGCACTGGGGCAGGCCGGGACGGGCGGAGATAGCCGAGCTGCTCACCAGCGAACTGGTCACCAACGCGCTGGTGCACACCGGGCGCGACGCGGAACTCGTCGCGACCGTGGGCCCCCGGGGGCTGCGGGTGGAAGTGCGCGACAAGGTGGCGCACCGGCCGGAGCTGGGGGTACCGGACGCCGACACCGGTACGCACAGCACGCACGGCCGGGGCCTGATCCTCGTGCAGTCGCTCGCGGACGCCTGGGGCGTCACGGCGCTCGGCGTCGGACGGCGGTCCGGCAAGGTGGTGTGGTTCGAGCTGGCCCCGGAGGCCGGCGGCGCCGTGTGACACCGCCCGCCTCCGGGTGACGGACCGTCAGCCGAACTGCTGCTCAAGGTCCTTGAGCTTGCGCTCCAGGGTGTCGAGCCGGGGCAGCGCCTGGGTGTCGTCCTCCGCCGTCAGGTCGACGGTCGTGGACGGCGGCTCGGTGCCGCCCCGCACGGCCTGGAGCGAGGGCCGCGACCGCAGCGGGAGCTGCTCGGGCGAGGGCGGGGACTCCTCCGGTATGGCGGGGTCCTGGCCGCCCTGCGCGGAGCCCGCCGACGCGGTCACGGCCGGCACCTCCACCTGGCGGCCACCGCGCCCGGGCAGGCCGCCGTGGCCCCGGCTGAGCGCCCGCAGCTGCGCGCGCTCCAGCTTCTGGTGCTCGCGCTGCCGCATCCGGTTCTGCACCTTCTGCCGCTTGTCCTCGCGGACCTCGTCGACCGCCTCGTCCAGCGTCCGGACGTTCTCCAGCAGCATCAGCGACCAGGCGCTGTACGTCTCCCGGGGCGCGCGCAGCCACCGGACGATCCGGATCTGCGGCAACGGCCGCGGCACCAGGCCCTGTTCGCGCAGCGCCGCGCGGCGGGTCTGCTTCAGGGCGCGGTCGAAGAGGACGGCCGCCGACAGCGACATCCCGGCGAAGAAGTGCGGGGCGCCCGCGTGGTCGAGCCCGCGCGGCGCGTGCACCCAGTTGAACCAGGCGGCGGCGCCGGCGAACGTCCAGACGAGTATCCGCGAGCCGAGCGCGGCGTCGCCGTGGCTGGCCTCGCGCACCGCGAGCACCGAGCAGAACATCGCGGCGCCGTCGAGGCCGAAGGGGACCAGGTACTCCCAGCCCCCGGTCAGGCTCAGGTTCTGCCGGCCGAAGCCGACCAGGCCGTGGAAGGAGAGCGCGGCGGCGACGGCGGCGCAGCAGAACAGCAGCACGTACGAGGCGGTGCCGTAGACGGCCTCCTTGCGCCTGCGCCGCTCCTCACTGCGTTCCCAGGACTCGTCCATCGCCGATCCGCCCTTCTTCCCGTCCCCGGAGCGCCTGCCGCGCGCGAGGACCGCAACCGCCGCCAGTCCGCCCAGGAGCAGTACGGCGCCCGGAAGCAGCCAGTCCAGCGATATGTCGGTCAGTCTCATCTGGGGTCCCTTGCGTTGCGGTAGGGCTTTCGGGCGCCATAGTGGCCCAGCCGTCCGAGCCCGCAGGGGGTTTCGGGACAAGAGAACGCCATTGGAGTGCGAGGGGGCGCGTCAAGCGGCCGTACGCTCGAACTCCCGCCGCGGAATGGGCTGTTGGGTTCGATTTACGTCACTCGTACGAGTGGTTCAGGCTGCCGCGGTTGCCGTGAGGCGGTCGACGCGGTCCGCGTCGCAGGTGCGCGGGCAGGTCACGCAGGTGTCCTCGGGGCGCAGCGTGTAGAAGAGGCAGCAGCTGGCGCGGTCCCGGGTGGGCAGGGTCTCGCCCGCGGGTCCGGTCAGCTCGCGGAAGGCGGCCCGGCCGACGTACGGCTTCGTGGTGCCGGGGAGAAGCTCCTCCAGCTCGGTCATCGCGCGCCGCTCCTCGCCGAGCAGGTGACCGACGTACCACAGGCTCTCGACGATCTCGTCCGTGGCCATGCCCCACAGGGCGCGCGGGCCGCGCCGCATCCGGGGGCCGAAGCCGCTCAGGACGGGCCTGAGGTGGTCGGCGACCGCCGCGCGGACCTCCGCGCGCAGCGCCTCCTCATCGGGGACGACGTGCGCGCCGGGCCGGTCCGCCGCCGGGTCGCCGGGCAGGCAGGCGAAATCGGTGACGCGTACCGCCATCCGGCCGAGCGCCCGCTGGAAGGAGACCTGGGCGGCCGGGAAGCGCGGGACCCTGCGGTGCAGGAACCAGGGGACCGTGATCAGCAGGCAGGCCGGCCAGGCGTAGCGGTGCAGGCCGAAACTGGCGATGACGTCGGGGCGGGCCTGCTGGCCGTAGTCCTTGAGGACCTGGGCGTTGTCCCACGCCAGGAACGCGTCGAGGGCGGGGCCCGGCTGCGCCAGGTCCTCGGTGCGGACCCAGCCGGCGCCGTGCGGCAGCGGCTCGTCCGGGCCCAGCTCGCTGATCCGCAGGCTCGGGAACACCTCGGTGAGGCGGGCGTACGCGGCCGACACCGCGCTGTCCGTCGTGGCGTGCGCCGGGGTGAGCAGAGTCATGCGGGGACCACCGAATCGCGATCGTTTGCAGGTAAGCCTTACCTTACCCGACGTTCTCGGGGTTTGAACTGCGGGCCGTGCGCCCTATGGTTCTGGGTTGGGATGGGGACAAAGAGCGACGAACGGCGAGGAACGGCGGCGATGGGGATGACCGGGGTGGAGCGGACCAGACCGCGCGCGGCACCTCTCGCGGTGCCGGAGCAGCGCGGTGCCGCCTCCCCCGGCTCCCCGGCCTCCGCCGCCTCCTCCGACTCCTCGGCCTCCGCCGGCCGCAGCCGCGGTGACCACACCCACAGCGAGCCGCCCGCGCCACGGGTCGCCGTCGAGCGGACCTCCGTGCGCGGGCAGGTCCTCGACGCCCTGCGGGCCGCGCTGCTCTCCGGTGAGCTGACGCCGGGCGAGGTGTACTCGGCGCCGCTGCTCGGCGAGCGGTTCGGGGTCTCGGCCACGCCCGTGCGCGAGGCCATGCAGCTGCTGGCCCGCGAGGGCGCCGTCGAGGTCGTGCCGAACCGGGGGTTCCGGGTCACCGAGCGGAGCGCCCGGGAGCTGGCCGAGCTGGCCGAGGTGCGGGCGCTCATCGAGGTGCCGGTCGTGCTGCGGCTCGCCCGCGCGCTGCCGGCCGGGCGCTGGGCCGCGCTGCGGCCCGCCGCCGAGGAGACCGTGACCGTGGCCGCGCGCGCGGACGTGGCGCGCTACGCCGAGGCGGACCGGGCCTTCCACCGGGCCCTGCTGGGGCTCGGGGGGAACGAGCAGCTGGTGCGGGTCGCCGATGACCTGCGGCGGCGGGTGGTCTGGTCGGCCTGCGACCTCGCGGCCGACGCCGGGCAGCACGTGGCGCTCCTCGACGCCCTGGAATCCCAGGACGTCCCGTCCCTCCACCACGTCCTGGACGCCCACTACCACGCTTCCTGACCCGCTCCGCGGCCCGGCGCCCCGCGCTCCCGTCGGGGCCTGCGGCGGTCCCGGCCGGGGAAGCCGGTCAGGCCGCCGCGGGCAGGACGGCGGCCAGCCAGGTCGGCACCCCGCCCAGCAGGCGGAAGAGGCGGGCGGCCTCGGCGGTGAGGCGGGCCTTGGTCTCCGCCTCCGGCTCGGCCTCGGCCAGCGAGACCAGCGCGGGGGCCGTGCCCACCAGATAGCCCAGCTCCTCGCGCAGCCGCAGCGACTCGGCGAACCCCCGCCGGGCCTCGGCCAACTCCCCGTCCCGCAGCGCGAGCCCGGCCAGATGCCGCCAGGTGAAGGACAGCAGCAGCGGATCGCCGTGGGCGGTGGCCCCGGCATGGGCCCGGCGGTACGCGGCCCGGGCGGCCTGCGGCGCGTCCGTCAGGTTCTCCGCCATCAGGCCGCGCCGGAAGTCGAGCAGCGCCCGCCCCGCGGCGCCGGGGGCGATCAGCGCGGCGGCCCGCCCGAACGCCGAACGGGCCTCGTCGACCCGGTCCCGGACCCTCAGCAACGTCGCCGCGTAGGCGAGCTGACCCCGCTCGCAGGCCGCGGCCCCCCGCTCCTCGTCGGTGTGGGCCAGCGCCTCGGCGGCCCGCAGGGCGTCCTCGGCCTCGGCCCAGCCCTGCTCCGTGTACAGGCAGCGCTCCCCGAGCAGCCCCGCCCGCTGGAGCGCGGCGGCCGGGTCGGCGGCCGCGTGCGGGTCGAGGAGGGCCGCGGCGTCGGCCCAGCAGCCGCGCGAGCGCAGCCGCCACACCGCGGTCTGGAGTGGATCGTCCCCTGCGTTCGTTCCCGTACCAGACATGGCGGGATGCGCCACGTTGCCCTCCCCGAGCACGCCATCGAGCCGAGATGATGAGGGGCATCTCAGCACGGATCACGGCACCCGGCCAAGGGGGTGGGTGAAAGAATTCACAAACGCGTGGGGTGGCGCGTCAGCTCATCCGCAGGGCCAGGAAGAAGTCCAACTTGTCCTCCAGGCGCGCCAGATCACGGTTCGTCAGCTGCTCGATCCGGCCGACGCGGTAGCGCAGCGTGTTGACGTGCAGGTGCAGCCGCGAGGCGCAGCGGGTCCACGAACCGTCGCAGTCGAGGAACGCCTCCAGGGTCGGGATCAGCTCCGCGCGGTGCTTGCGGTCGTAGTCGCGCAGCGGGTCCAGGAGCCGGGCGGTGAAGGCGCGCCGCACGTCGTCCGGGACGAACGGCAGGAGCAGGACGTGGGACGCCAGCTCCTGGTGCCCGGCCGCGCAGACCAGGCCGGTGCGCGCCCCCGCGACCCGGCGGGCGTGCCGGGCCTCCTCCAGGGCGCCGCGCAGCCCCTCCGCCGAGTGCACGGCGGCGCTGACGCCGATGGTCAGCCGCCCGTCGTCGGCGAGCCCGGCCGACAGCGGGTCCCGTACGGAGGTCAGCAGTGCGTCGGCGATCAGGCCCTGGTCCGGCCCGTCCTCCTCCGTCGGCACCGCGGGCAGCGGGACGAGCGCGATCGCCTCGTCGCCGGTGTGCGCCACGGCGATCCGGTCGGACGGCTCGGGGCCGGACGACAGCGGGTCGACGAGGATCTCCTCCAGGAGCGACTGGGCGACCGGGCCGCCCTCGATGTCGCCGCCCTCCCACTCGACCTTCGCGACGACGACCTGCCAGTGCGGGGCCGTGCCCAGCCCGGGCAGCAGCACCGGCGCGGCGACCCGCAGCCGGGCGGCGATCTCGGCGGGGGCGGCGCCCGACTGGACCAGTTCGAGCACCTCCTGGGCGAGCCTGCGGCGCACCGTGCGGGCCGCGTCGCGCCGGTCGCGCTCGACGGAGATCAGCTGGGTGACGCCCTGGAGCAGGTCCAGCCGCTCCTCGGGCCAGTCGCCCGCGTCGGCCTCGACCGCGAGCAGCCAGTCCGACAGCACCGTCTCGCGCACGTCACGGGAGCCCGCGAGGGCCGCGCCGCGGGCGCCGGAGCGGATCGGGAACAGCGAGTACGGGCTGCCGCCGACGGTGACCCGGTGCGGGGCGCGGCGGCCCGTGCGGGTCGCCGACAGGTGCTCGGCGGCCAGCCGGGCGCAGACCGCGCGGTCCAGCTCGGGCCCGCCGGCGCCGGAGCCCGCTATCGCCCGGCCCGCGGGGGAGAGCACCCAGGCGCGCAGGTCCAGGTCGCTGCCGAGCAGGTCGAGGACGACGTCGGGGCCGCCGCCCGTGGGCCCGGACGTCATCAGCCGCCGGTGCCGGTCCACGACCGCGGCGAGGTCGCCCGCGCGCTCGCCGGAGACCTGGCGCACCACGTGCTCCGTGATGGTCGCGAACGCCACCGACTCGTTCACCGCGAAGAGCGGCAGCCGGTGCTGGGCGCACGCCCGGACGAGATCGTCGGGCACCGCCCCCAGCTCCGCCTCGCCGGCCGCCAGGGCCGTGACCCCGGCCGCGGCGAGGATCCGTACGAAGGGTTCCGAGTCCGCCGCGTCCCGGCGCCAGGCCAGACCCGTGAGGACCAGCTCGCCGCCGGACAGATAGCGGCTGGGGTCCCGCAGGTCCGTGGTCATCACGCCCCGGACGGTGCGGTCCAGCTCGTCCTCGCCGCCGAGGAGCCTGAGGCCCAGCGCGTCCGTGTCCAGCAATGCGCGCAGCCGCATGTCTTCGTCGCCGCCGATCTGTCTCGAAGTGTGCGTGAGGGAGTACGCCGCCCGTTTCCCAGGGGAAACGGAGAGGTTACTGATGTCCTCTGTTCATACGAATCTACAAGACACCCGTCTTGGTCAGCCAACTCCTTCATGGTTTCCGTGACTGACCCCGGTGCGGTACACCGCTGTGTACTGGGCCCACTCCGCGTGAACAGAACATGAACGAGCCTCAGTGATCCGCACATCCGTGGCTCGATCGCATCGCCAGACGATCATCGAACGATCCACGCACGACGCCTAACGATTACGAAGAAGAGAGCCGCTCATGGACTTCCTTCGCCCCGCCAGCTGGGAGGAGGCGCTCGCCGCCAAGGCCGAGCACCCCACGGCTGTGCCGATTGCGGGTGGCACCGATGTGATGGTCGAGATCAACTTCGACCACCGGCGGCCCGAGTACCTGCTCGACCTCAACCGCATCAGCGAGCTGAGCCAGTGGGAGGTGGGAGAGGGAGCCGACGGTACGGTCCGGCTCGGCGCCTCCGTCCCCTACACCAAGATCATGGAGGAGCTGCGGACCGAACTGCCCGGCCTCGCGCTCGCCTCGCACACCGTCGCCTCGCCGCAGATCCGCAACCGCGGCGGCGTCGGCGGCAACCTCGGCACCGCCTCCCCGGCCGGTGACGCCCACCCCGCGCTGCTCGCCGGCGGCTGCGAGGTCGAGGCCGAGTCGGTGCGCGGCACTCGCATGATCCCGATCGACGAGTTCTACACGGGCGTGAAGCGCAACGCGCTCGCCCCCGACGAGCTGATCCGCGCCGTCCACCTGCCCAAGGCGCGGGGCCCCCAGCAGTACTCCAAGGTCGGCACCCGCAACGCCATGGTGATCGCCGTGTGCGCCTTCGGGCTCGCGGTGCACCCCGACACGCGGACCGTGCGCACCGGCATCGGCTCCGCCGCGCCCACCCCGGTCCGCGCCAAGGAGGCCGAGCAGTTCCTCAACGCCGCGCTCGACGAGGGCGGGTTCTGGGACAACGGCCGGATCATCACCCCCTCGGTCGCCAAGCAGTTCGCGGACCTGTGCGCCGCGGCCTGCAACCCGATCGACGACGTACGCGGCACCGCCTCGTACCGCCGGCACGCGGTCGGCATCATGGCCCGGCGCACGCTGACCTGGGCCTGGGAGTCCTTCCGCACCACGAACACGATGGGGGGCGCGGCGTAATGCGCGTCAATTTCACGGTCAACGGCCGCCGCCAGGAAGCCGACGACGTGTGGGAGGGCGAGTCCCTGCTGTACGTGCTGCGCGAGCGGATGGGCCTTCCCGGCTCCAAGAACGCCTGTGAGCAGGGCGAGTGCGGTTCCTGCACCGTCCGCCTCGACGGCGTGCCGGTCTGCTCCTGTCTGGTCGCCGCCGGACAGGTCGAGGGCCGCGAGGTCGTCACCGTCGAAGGGCTCGCCGACTTCGCGAAGAACCGCGCGTGCGGCTCCCACGGGACCGGCGGCGCCTGCGGCACCTCGCTCCAGGAGGCGCAGGGCTGGTCCGCCGCGCACGGCACCGACTCGCAGACCGGCGAGGGCACCGAACTCGCCCCCATCCAGCAGGCGTTCATCGACGCCGGAGCCGTCCAGTGCGGCTTCTGCACCCCGGGCCTGCTGGTCGCCGCCGACGAGATGCTGGAGCGCACCCCGAACCCGTCGGACGCGGACATCCGCGAGGCGCTCTCGGGCAACCTGTGCCGCTGCACGGGCTACGAGAAGATCATGGACGCGGTACGGCTCGCCGCCGCGCGCCAGTCCGAGGAGGTCTGAGGACATGGCTGACACACGTACGACGGGCATCCCCTTCAACGTCACGCAGGGCGCCCCGACCAAGGGCGGCATCGGCGAGTCCACGCTCCGCCCGGACGGCACCCTCAAGGTCACCGGCGAGTTCGCGTACTCGTCCGACATGTGGCACGAGGACATGCTGTGGGGCCAGATCCTGCGCTCCACGACCGCGCACGCCGAGATCGTCTCCATCGACACCGGCGAGGCCCTCGCGACCCCCGGCGTCTACGCGGTCCTCACCTACGACGACCTGCCGACCGACGTGAAGCGGTACGGCCTGGAGTTCAAGGACACCCCCGTCCTCGCGCACGGCAAGGTCCGCCACCACGGCGAGCCCGTCGCGCTGGTCGCGGCCGACCACCCGGAGACCGCGCGCCGCGCCGCCGCCAAGATCAAGGTCGAGTACCGCGAGCTGCCCGTCATCACCGACGAGGCGTCCGCGACGGCACCCGACGCGATCCTCGTCCACGAGGGCCGCGACGACCACCACGCCGGCCACGTCCCGCACCAGAACATCGTGCACCGCCAGCCCATCGTCCGCGGCGACGTCGAACAGGCCGCGCGGCGCGCCGACTTCGTCGTCGAGGGCGACTACGTCTTCGGCATGCAGGACCAGGCGTTCCTCGGCCCCGAGTCGGGTCTCGCCGTGCCGTCCGAGGACGGCGGCGTCGACCTGTACGTGGCCACCCAGTGGCTGCACTCCGACCTCCAGCAGATCGCGCCCGTGCTCGGCCTGCCCGAGGACAAGGTGCGCATGACGCTGGCCGGCGTCGGCGGCGCGTTCGGCGGCCGCGAGGACCTGTCGATGCAGATCCACGCCTGCCTGCTCGCCCTGCGCACCAACAAGCCCGTCAAGATCGTCTACAACCGGTTCGAGTCCTTCTTCGGGCACGTCCACCGCCACCCCGCCAAGCTCCACTACGAGCACGGTGTGACCAAGGACGGCAAGATCACGCACATGAAGTGCCGGATCGTGCTCGACGGCGGCGCCTACGCCTCCGCCTCCCCGGCGGTCGTCGGCAACGCGTCCTCGCTGAGCGTCGGCCCGTACGTCATCGACGACGTCGACATCGAGGCGGTCGCGCTCTACTCCAACAACCCGCCCTGCGGCGCCATGCGCGGCTTTGGCGCGGTCCAGGCGTGCTTCGCCTACGAGGCGCAGATGGACAAGCTCGCCGACGTCATCGGCATGGACCGGGTCGCGTTCCGGCAGCTCAACGCCATGGAACAGGGCACCATCATGCCGACCGGCCAGCCGGTCGACTCCCCGGCGCCGGTCGCCGAACTGCTGCGCCGCGTCAAGGCGATGCCGCTGCCGATGGAGCGCCAGTGGGAGTCCAGCGAGGGCTCCGACGTACGCCAGCTGCCGGGCGGCCTGTCCAACACCACGCACGGCGAGGGCGTCGTCCGCGGCGTCGGCTACGCGGTCGGCATCAAGAACGTCGGCTTCTCCGAGGGCTTCGACGACTACTCCACCGCCAAGGTGCGCATGGAGGTCATCAACGGCGAGGCCGTCGCCACCGTGCACACCGCGATGGCGGAGGTCGGCCAGGGCGGCATCACCGTCCACGCGCAGATCGCCCGCACCGAACTGGGCGTCGCGCAGGTCACCATCCACCCCGCCGACACCCAGGTGGGCTCGGCCGGCTCGACGTCCGCCTCCCGGCAGACGTACGTCACCGGCGGCGCCGTCAAGAACGCCTGCGAACTGGTCCGCGAGAGGGTCCTGGAGATCGGGCGCCGCAAGATGGGCACCTACCACCCGGCGTGGGCCACCGCCGAACTCCTCCTGGAGGGCGGCAAGGTCGTCACCGACGGCGGCGAGGTCCTCGCGGACCTGGTCGACGTCCTGGAGGGCGAGGCCGTCGAGCTGGAGGAGGAGTGGCGCCACCGCCCCACCGAGGCCTTCGACCTGGTCACCGGCCAGGGCAACGGCCACGTGCAGTACTCCTTCGCCGCGCACCGCGCCGTCGTCGAGGTCGACACCGAACTCGGCCTGGTCAAGGTCATCGAACTGGCCTGCGCCCAGGACGTCGGCAAGGCGCTCAACCCGCTGTCCGTCGTCGGCCAGATCCAGGGCGGCACCCTCCAGGGCATGGGCATCGCCGTGATGGAGGAGATCGTCGTCGACCCCAAGACGGCGAAGGTCAGGAACCCCTCCTTCACGGACTACCTGCTCCCCACGATCCTCGACACGCCGACCATCCCGGTCGACGTGCTCGAACTCGCCGACGAGCACGCCCCGTACGGGCTGCGCGGCATCGGCGAGGCACCGACCCTGTCGTCCACCCCGGCCGTCCTCGCGGCGATCCGGAACGCGACCGGGCTCGAGCTCAACCGGACCCCGGTCCGGCCCGAGCACCTGACGGGCACGGCTCCGGCCTAGTCCCGTCCACGGGGTGCCGGTCCCGGTACCGGCACCCCGTCTCCCCCCACTTGCGTCTCGGGCCGTCCCCCGGGTCGTGCAGCCATCCCAAAACCCGCGCGATCCACAGAAGTGCGCGGGTGCCCCTGTGAACCTTGGGAAACGAGGCACCATGACCCAGCAGTCCGTGGAGCCGAAGACCGCCGCGGAGGACGCGGGCGCGGGAACGCGCCAGCCCGCCGGACGCTCTTGGCTCGACCGCTACTTCCACATCTCCGAGCGAGGGTCGACGTTCGCCCGCGAAGTGCGCGGCGGCATCACCACCTTCATGGCGATGTGTTACATCCTGCTGCTCAACCCGCTGCTGCTCGGCGGCCCCGACGTGGACGGCAACAAGCTCAGCCACGCCGGACTGATCACGGCCACCGCGCTCGCCGCCGCCGTGTGCACCCTCCTGATGGGCTTCGTCGGCAAGGTCCCGCTCGCGCTCGCCGCGGGCCTGTCCGTCTCCGGCGTCCTCGCCACCCAGGTGGCGCCCAACATGACGTGGCCGCAGGCCATGGGCATGTGCGTGCTCTACGGCGTGGTGATCGTGCTGCTCGTCCTCACCGGGCTGCGCGAGATCATCATGAACGCGATACCGCTGGCCCTGAAGCACGGCATCACCATCGGCATCGGCATGTTCATCGCCCTGATCGGGCTGGTCAACGCCGGCTTCGTCGGCAAGGGCAACCCGGTCACCCTCGGCGTCGGCGGACAGCTCTCCGGCTGGCCCGTCCTGCTCTTCAGCGTCACCCTGCTGCTCATCTTCATGCTCCAGGCGCGCAACATCCCCGGCGCGATCCTGATCGGCATCGTCGTCGGCACGATCCTCGCCGTCATCGTCAACGCGGTCTTCGACCTCAGCCCCAAGGTCTGGGGCGGCAGCCCGCCCGCGCTGTCCGGCAGCGCCGTCTCGATGCCCGACTTCGGACTCTTCGGCCACGTCGAGTTCGGCGGCTGGGACTCCATCGGCGGCATGACCGTCGGCATGATCGTCTTCACCCTGGTGCTCGCCGGCTTCTTCGACGCGATGGCCACCATCATCGGCGTCGGCACCGAGGCGAAGCTCGCCGACGACAAGGGCCGCATGCCGGGCCTGTCCAAGGCGCTGTTCATCGACGGCGCCGGCGGCGCCATCGGCGGTGTGGCGGGCGCCTCCGGGCAGACCGTCTTCATCGAGTCGGCCACCGGCGTCGGCGAGGGCGCCCGCACCGGCCTCTCGTCCGTCGTCACCGGCCTGTTCTTCGCCCTCGGCCTGTTCTTCACGCCGCTGGCCCAGATCGTCCCCGGCCAGGTCGCCGCCGCCGCCCTCGTCGTCATCGGCGCGATGATGATGCAGAACGCCCGGCACGTGGACTGGTCCGACCGGTCCGTCGCGGTGCCGGTGTTCCTCACCGTCGCCCTGATGCCCTTCACCTACTCGATCACGGCGGGCGTCGGCGCGGGAGTCATCTCCTACACGGCGATCAAGGCCGCCCAGGGGAAGTTCCGCGAGATCGGCGCCTTCATGTGGGTGCTGACCCTCGTCTTCCTCGTCTACTTCGGCCTGCACCCGATCGAGAGCTGGCTGGGCGTCAAGTAGCACCCGCCCCCTCACCCGCGCATCCGTAAGGAGACCGAGACATGCTGGACATCGCCGACGAGCTCGACCGGTGGGTCGAGCAGGGACGCGACTTCGCCGTGGCCACCGTGGTGGCCGTCGGCGGCAGCGCACCCCGGCAACCGGGAGCGGCCCTCGCCGTCGACAGCGACGGCACCGCGATCGGCTCGGTCTCCGGCGGATGCGTGGAGGGCGCGGTGTACGAACTGTGCCGGCAGGCCCTGGAGGACGGCGAGCCCGTCCTCGAACGGTTCGGGTACAGCGACGACGACGCGTTCGCCGTGGGGCTCACCTGCGGCGGCGTCATCGACATCCTGGTCACGCCGGTACGCGCCGCCGACACGGCCGTGCGCGGGGTGCTCGGGTCCGCGCTCGCCGCCGCCGCACGGGGGGAGGCGGCGGCGCTCGCCCGGATCGTGTCGGGCCCCGCCGACCTGATGGGCCGGGCGCTGCTCGTCCGCCCCGACGGCTCCCACGAGGGCGGGTTCGGCGCCCATCCCGAGCTGGACCGCACCGTTGTGGGGGAGGCGGTCGCGCACCTCGACGCCGGCCGCACCGCCACCCTGGAGATCGGGGAGCAGGGCTCGCGCTGCGGAGCACCGCTCACGCTGCTCATCGAGTCGTCCGTGCCCCCGCCCCGCATGATCGTGTTCGGCGCCATCGACTTCGCCTCCGCGCTGGTCCGCATGGGCAGGTTCCTCGGCTACCGCGTCACCGTCTGCGACGCGCGGCCCGTCTTCGCGACGGCCGCCCGCTTCCCGGACGCCGACGAGATCGTCGTCGAGTGGCCGCACAAGTACCTCGCGCGCACCGAGGTCGACGGCCGCACGGTGCTCTGCGTCCTCACCCACGACGCCAAGTTCGACGTCCCCCTGCTCCAGCTCGCGCTGCGGCTCCCGGTCGCGTACGTCGGCGCGATGGGCTCCCGCCGCACCCACCTCGCCCGCAACGAACGCCTGCGCGACGTCGGCGTCGGCGAACTGGAGCTGGCCCGCCTGCGCTCGCCCATCGGCCTCGACCTGGGCGCCCGCACCCCGGAGGAGGTGGCGGTGTCCATCGCCTCCGAGATCGTCGCCGCCCGGCGCGGCGGCAGCGGCGTCTCGCTGACCGGCGCGCACACCCCGATCCACCACGAGGCGGGATCGACGGCGCGCATCGGGTCCGTGGCCTGAGCGGTCGCCGGGGGGGGCCGGGGGGGGCGGGGCGGCCGCCGGGGGGGGCGCCCCCCGGGCCCCCCGGGCCCGCCGGGGCCCCCGCCCGGGCGACCGGCGGCGGGAACCGCCGGGCCTCCC